>NZ_QJJJ01000008.1 GCF_003201865.1 Methylobacterium sp. B4
CATTCGGCTCTCCTCTTCGGAAGGCCGCACATTGAATCACATCCCCGCCCGCACCAAAACCCCAGACGATTCAACCCGCTCGGATCGCGCTCTAGTTCGACGGATTCCCATGCCCGCCAGTGCACAACCTCCCGCGAGCCTCCATGACGGTCCGAGACACATCGACGTCTACCTGCGCGTCCTCTCCGCGTTAATGCTGCGGGATATGCGTAGCCGTTTCGGAGGGAACTACTGGGGATACTTGGTGCAGGTGCTTTGGCCCTGCGCTCACCTCGGCATCCTCGTTGGGGTTATGGCGTTTCGGGGCGTAAAAGCGGCAATCACCGACAGCTCAATGCTTTTCATTGCTACTGGCGCGTTGCCAGCCCTTGCATTTCAGTACGTTTCTCGCGAGGTGATGAAGGGCTATTTGATCCATAAACCATTGACATACTTTCCCCAGGTAAAGAAATTTGATACGGTCGTTGCGCGTTGTTTGGTTGAGATCGTCAGCAGCTTCCTAGGACTTACGCTAATCTGTGTGGTTCTATTATGTTTTGGAGTAGATCCTAGGCCGGCAGATATGTTTACGGCGACTACCGGATACTTGGCGGCGCTTGGACTTGGAATTGGCGTAGGTTTCATCAACGTCGGAATATGCTCAGTATTTCCAGGGTGGGTCCTTGGATACATATTGATAAAAATAATTTTGTACATGTCTAGTGGAGTGTATTTTCTTTCATGCTTTATGCCAGATGAAATTTATTACTATATGAAATGGAACCCAGTTACACAGTTAATCGATTGGGTTAGACTGGGCTATGAACCAACGCTCCCCGTGCAAGTCGATTACTTGTACGTTTTTGGATGGATCTTCGGTAGCGTCACCATTGGCCTGCTGATGGAGCGATTTGTTGTTCGGGCGCAGCAGTGATTTGCAGGATTCAAAATATACCATCCTATCAACTGTTTTCACGGCCTGCGGTTATCACCGCGTCCCTTTGGTTTTACGATGCAGCATTTGGTTCGGCCCGGAACGATAGAACATGGCGCGCCGTTATTTATCTGCTTGTCGACAGCATTCCATTTTTCGCTGCCTCTCGGCAGGCAGACGCACAGAATGATGCGCGACTTGAGCAGATAACGGTTCAGAATCAATCGTCTCAACGGCACTGAGTTCAGGCGACTAACACCAGCAATGACAACCTTTTTGCTGGCCCAAGCACGTTAGTCTAAGACCCCGTTTCATAACGGTGTGTCGGAGTGCCGTCTGACGTGAGCGGCGGGCATCGTCGGCGTCGGGAGAGTGTCTGACGCTCACCCTGGAACGCCGATGTGGACACCCGCCGCCCGTGCCGAGCTTGCGCGCGAGAGCCCGCCCTATGCAAGCAGCTTGACCGATGCGGAGTGGGTGCTCCTTGCGCCGCTCCCGCCTGAACCATCTCGGATCGGTCGCCCGTGCCGCTGGCCGCTGCGGGCGATCTTGGACCGGGCCGATAGGCCATGGCGAAGGCCGAAGACGCGGCACAGGCGAGCGCCAGTGCCGCGAGCGGCATGCGGGTCATGGGGGTGGTCCTGATGGGGGGATACGCGGCGTCCGGCTGGCTCGGTAGTTCTCCCGGAGGGGTAAGCCCAAGGAGGTACTTGAGCATCCTCGGCGCGAGGATCACGATCAGCTGCGTCTGCTGGGCCTAATCTCTTTGCTGAGCCCGCGGACGGCGGGTCGGTGCTTGAGGGGGGCTCTGGCGCCGGCCCGCTGCTTTAGGGCACCACGCGGATCCGGCTCCTCCGAAGCCTCGACCACGATAAGTCGAAAGCGGTGCTTGAGCGTTTCAGGTGGGTCGAGCACGACATGCTGTCGTTGCGCCGAAGGCCCCTTCAGCTTCCCGGCAGACGGCCGGCGGGTCGGTGTTGCCCCCCAAGACCGACCCGCTGTTTCCAATCCCTGCATACGAGCGGAAGGCCCGGTCGACTCTGGATCAAATGTTGGTTAGGTAGCGTAACAGCAACTTGAGCAGTCGCACGCTCCAGCGCATGAGGCGATGCCGCTGAACTGTCCCGATCTTATCTCGGCGGCCAGCGGGTCGGCCTATTGCCCCTCACAGCCGGCCCGCTGCCCTATGCCTCGCTGACGCCCGAGCGCGCCCCGGCGAATGTCAGCGACGGTCATCATCTCAGGATCTCCGTGGTTTTTCGGCACTCGCCGAGATCGAAGCGGTGCCCCAATCGGCCGTCATGGGCTGGTGGGGGAACGGCTCACCCGGTCGCGCCGCAAGCGCTTCGCAAGCTCGGGGCAAATCCGAGCCCAGCCCTCCAGACCACCGCTGACGCCGCTCCATGTCGATGGAAGAGGTGAGTCGCCTACGCCTACTGATGCGCGGTCAAGAGCAACAACACCCGAAAGGATGAGGTGCTGTGACTGAGAAAATCCGTGAAGATACTAAGCTCACCACCGATTGCACCGGGGTCGATGATGCCAAAGCTCGAGATCTCGCAGAACGAAAGAGACGGACTTTGGACCGTCTTCTGCCAGGGCCTTGTCGTAACCGGCCTTACTCGCGAGGCAGCTCACAGCTTCGCCCAAGCCTATGAGCGTTGTTGGGCGGCGGTAAGAACCCGGTCAGATCAGGCACGCTCAAAAGTGGCTATGTGGCTTGGAAACTCGATTGTCATGCCGGATGCGCTGGCGACCATTGCTGCGGTGATCTGATCAAACTCTTCTCTGCACGTCGTGCGAGCAACCTTCGTGAAGGTGTCGTACTCGGGCCGAATGGCGCGGCTGGATCGGGAATGATGTCTCTCAAACGGACGAGATGCGGAGGTGGAACTTCGCCGTAAGGCTGAGCCTCGGGCCTGGAACCGCACTGTCCAACGGACGCCTGATGCTGATCAGGTACCAGAGTGCCCGATGACGAAACTCAACGTGTCGCAGACCAAGGATGGCTTTCGAATGGTCTCCACGCCGGGGCTGGTCGTGGTCGGCCTTAGCCGTGAGGCGGCGGACGCTTTCGCTGAGGCTGACGAACGCTGCTCGGCAAGCGGCCGAGTGTAACGTGCCATAGATCTAGAGTCCGGACTCTAGGGCCGTTCCGCCGACCGGCGGGTCAAGCCTCGGGCGGAGCGCCCACTTCGACCATGATGGGCGGGTGAGCCCTACCGAGGATCCGCACATGGATCGGAGCGCCAGCGACGAGAGCGGCAAGCTCCTCAGGTGCCGGCAACCAGGCAGTCGTCATGGCGGGGGTCTCCGGTCCGCTTACCGTGCAGGTGATGCTCTCTTCGCGGATGGGGAGGCCGAGATAGCCCTGGCTCTTGCCGAGCACCCGGCTACAGCCTTCGACGCGTCCGATCTGTATGGGTCAGGCTCCCGACGCGCCCATGCGGCGAGCCCGCTCGGCCGCCGTCTTCTTCTGGTGATGAAAAGGGCAGAGAGCCTGCCGGCTCTTCGGGTCCAGTGGGTCGCCGCCGTCCCTGCGCTCGATGATGTGGTCGGCGTAAAGCCTGACACCGCCGCGCCTGCCGTGTGCCGTGCAGCTTGGGGCTTGGCACGTCCGGCCAGCGCGCTTCAGCACCTCTCGGCGCCAGGCCCTGTGCTCCGGCGTCAGCAGTTCGCGATCCGCGACCTTCGCCGGACGGGCAGTGCGAGTGTCGAGTGTGCCGAGAGAGCGGTGAGGTGAGCCATGCTGGCGATCAATCCCCACCACCGCCACCGCCGCCGTCACCGCCAGAGCAAGACGACCCGCTATCCGACTGAGACGACGATGCCGAGCCGCAGGAAGGCGAGTGGGTCGGGCTGTTGGCGCTGATGGCCGAGGGTCCGTAGACGATGGGATTGTAGCCGCCGTCGCCGCCCGGGATCGTCCCAGCCCTGCTGGCCTCCGCTTCGCGGCGCTGACGCTCTTCCTCACGACGCTTGCGGCTGAAGATGTCGAACAGGCCCATTGGCAGAACTCGCGGTGAAGAAGTTGCGGCAGTCGGATACGAACCGGAGAACCGAGCGATAAAACTGACGAACTATCGGGCCGCTCTACGTCAACGTGAAAGGTGAGGGTCAGTCGTGACGTCGGAGGGCACGGTCAGGAGCATCAGACCACAAGGTGGAGAAGCGGTGCAATCCGTCTCCATCGCGGCTCTACGTCGATTCCATCAGAGAGAGTTAAGCGGCGATCGTTCTGATATGCTAGCCTCTCACGGTCCTCGCAACGTAAAAACCTGGATGTGCCGGGCTAATCGCGAGCAGTTTTGGTCAGACCACCACCAAATCGCTCCAGCGCGAGACGCCCCTTTTCTGTGATGGTGAATTCATACTGTTCGCCATCCGGTGATAGGCAACCGGTTCGCTCAATGTAGCCGCGCTTCTCCAAGTAAACCGCAGTCTGCCGTAGCTTATAATAGCGATTACGTGCGCTGATCAGGCGGAGCGCGTACAAATTGAGGGGGCTCAGCTTCTCCATCCCGGAAAATCTAGAGCATCAGATCCGGCAAGCTAGGACTCGATCGAGTCAGTTTTTCTTTTACTTTAGAAAGAGCATAATTATAATTTAAATCTAACAGAAATCATTATCAGTATGCTATTTATTATTGCCTTGGTCCTACGATGCACGACTCAAATAATAGGCCCTACCCATTTGCAGGCTCGCAACACCCAAAAGTTGTCCGCCAATCCATCGCTCGAGAACTTCGATGGCGATTTCGTGATAACAATATTCACGAAAAATTATGACTGGATACCCTAAACCCGCATGATCTTACTGCGTGCAAGCCATGTCCGATTTCAAAAATCGCGCGACTGACCGAACCGACGTAGATTGGATTTCGATCATCCGCTTAGTAGGTGGTACTGAGATCCCGTGCGCAATCAAGGATGTCTCCGCATCTGGCATGAAAGTCGCCTTGTCTGCCGAAGTAGATTTACCAGAGACATTTAATATCAAAGTTGTTGGTCGCGACCTAGTTTTCAATGTGCGGCAGGCTTGGCGACGCGGACATTTCATCGGACTTACGATACAAAAAATCGGCAAGATCCCTCCACCGAAAAAGACGAGCACTCTCGAAGCGAAGTCCAGTACACCCGCCGCTGACTATAATCGCATTGGTGCAAGACGTAATTTTCGTGATCGCGATTGATGCGTCCAAATCATCGATCCGCATTGACTTGATGCAATGAGCTCGCAACCTCTTTAGATCTTCTGGATGTGACCGGGGTCGAGCACGATCGTCGCCATGCGCCCGAATCGGCTCACTCCCACCCTCGTGCGGTCGTTTGGCAGGATCGCCTCGACCGCAGCTGGAAAGCCTGCAAACGGCCGCTCACGCACATGGCAGCGGCGGTGGGACGGCGCCAATCCCAGCGCTGACAGACCTCGCGGCGCCATCCTCTCCGGCTGGCTGGTGCAGCCCCTTCTCATCGAGGCGCAGTGACCGCCATAGTGTTTATGGACATGATCGCCTACGCCGACCCGGCCGGGGTTGTTCAGCGGCCACCCGTTTCTCGCCGGGCCAGAGCCGCGGCCTGTTCGGCGATACGAGACTTCCGCTCCCGTACCGCTTTCGCGGCGTCCTTTTCGCCCGCGGGAAGAAGTCCAAAACGGACGAGCAGGTCGTCGTTTCGGAAGCGAGCCAAAGCTGTCTGCAGCATGTGCTTCTTGGCGTCTTCGCTCGGCTTCGGTCGGGCCAATGCATGCTCCCCTTTGCGCCTGATGCGGCCCTCGGGCCCGAAGCTGAAGCGGGACCGCTGCCTGCTTGAGAAACGGCTTGGCCCCAGACCCTCATCCCTTGCTTTTCACATCCTTCATCAGCAGGGCCTCGGCATGACGCACACTCTGTTCGGCTTCAGACGCCTGGGACACACACAGCTTTGCAAGCTATTCGAACTTTGCACCGATCATTTCGTCCGTACGCCAAACGACCTGACAAACTTTATCTCCCACGCAAGGAGCGATTAACACAAAGGTGTTTGGGACGGAAATTGCATCAAGAAGGGTTATTTTGATACCTCCAGCCGAAATATCATGAACGAAACAACCTATCGAGGTGTGCTCGTCCAGAGTGATCAAACCTCCTTCGTTGACTCGGGTGCGCGGCTCAGACCGGCGGTTCTCAATATAGCTCATCGCTGCGTCCTTCGAATTGGCTACCAATCGCTTGGACTTCGCAACAACGCCCCAAGACAATCGCTCAATTTGCGCATATCCCAGTCCAATGGCACGCCTGAGATGCCGAGCTACGACCGGCCGTTCCTACCTTGGTCGTCGCCCGCCTCGATCCCAGCCGCCAGCACCACCGCACGAGGTCGAGATGCGCGGTGCCAGCATGACCGGCGCGCCCGAAATCACCCGCACGACCCCGCTGCGCCTTGCGAAGGCTGGGGCGCTCGCCTTCCCGGACGGCGGGATGATGGCCTCCAGCCTTCGGCGCGCGCACGACCGTGGGCGGCGTGTCACCGAGTTTGTCACGGGAAAGGAACACGCCACGCTCAATGCGATCGACCGCGTCAGGAAGCGATGCCGCGCGCAGCCAAAGGCCCCGCCTCGACCTCGTCGCTGCCCGCCGCAACGCCGAGGACCGCATCGTCACCGCCGCGCGATCGGTCAGCCGGTCGCGCGCGTGTAGGTCGGGTTCGCGACAGGCCCTTCGGTTGACCGTCGACGACGTGCGTCCAAAGCCGAGGTTCGGCAACGGATTTGGCGACAGAAGCCTCGCCTGCGAGTCGCCGGAAAGGGGGCGTCCGGCAAGAGCCGCGACGCAGGCTGGCGGTGTGGACGACATCGAGGCCACCATCGGCGGGCCGATGCGTTATCGGGCTGCCGATCTCGTCTGGAGCCATCCCCGTGCCTGTCCGTGCCGCCCTGCTTCTGCTGGCTCTCTCCACGACCGCCCAGGCGGCCCCCTTCGACAACCTGAAGGCCGATCTCGCATCCTGCCTCCGCTTCGAGATGGAAGGGAGTAGGGCGCAGCGGCCGGCGGGGGGCGGGGCCGCCTACGCCCTGCGGCGCTGTGCCGACGAGGTCGAACGGCTCGATCGGGCCGACGGCCGCCGGCTGCGGGGCGATCAGGGGCTCAGCCCCTCGACCTGGTCCGTGCTCCGAAACGTCTTCGGTGCCGGCCGCGGCGGCCAGCGCAGACAGTCGATGTAGAACAGCCGGCCGTCCCGCGAGGCAGGCCACACGCCGCGTCCTCCGATCCCCATCGGCGGCGATCCTGCCTCGTCGCGCTGGTCCCTGCGACGGCGGGGCGGCTTGCAGTCCGACGCGCCGGCCCCTGCCGACCACCGAAGCACGATCCTTCCCGGCTTCACGCGATCGGGGCGGGCGAGGCATATCGGCGCCATTCGTGCATCTGGCACGAACCGGCCTGCCGGCTCGGCGGCGAGCGGTCTTGCTCTGCAACAGGATGATGCGCGTCAGCGATGAGACAGGGTGAGACGAGCCTCCCGACGGACCGCGTCGGCGCGATCTGCCGATCCCTGCGGCGGGCCATCGTCGAGCGGGCGCTGACCCCGGGCGACCGGTTGCCGGAGGATGCGCTCGGCGAACGCTTCGGCGTCAGCCGCACGATCGCGCGTCAGGCGCTCGGCCAGCTCGCGGGCGAGGGGCTGGTCGAGCTGCGCCGCAACCGCATCGCCGTCGTGGCGAGCCCGAGCTGGGAGGAGGCGCGCGATACCTTCGACGTGCGCATCGGGCTCGAACGCCTCGTCGTCCAGCGCCTCGCCGGGCGGCTGAGTGCCGAGCAGCGGGCCGCGCTCGAGGCGCATATCGCGGGCGAGGAGCGGGCGAGCGGCGGGTCCGAGGCCGCCTCGATCCGGCTCGCCACCGAATTCCACCTGTTGCTGGCCGAGATGACCGGCAGTCCCGTGCTCGGCCGGTACGTGGCGGAGCTCGGCTACCGCTGCGCCCTGATCCTCTCGCTCTACAGCCGGCCGCACTCGGCCGATTGCGCGGTGAGCGAGCATAGCGAGATCGTGGCGGCCCTGGTCTCGGGCGATGCCGCGCGGGCGGTCGCCCTGATGGATCACCACCTCGATGCCGTGGCCGAGCGGGCCCGCATCGTCGACGAGCCCCGGCGCGAGCGCGACCTGCTCCGCCTGCTCGCCCCCTACGTCGAGGGCTGAGGGGTCAGGAGGCCGCGCCCTGCCGTTCGAGGAGGCGCTCGGCGCTGTCGTTCCACACCTCCATCGAGACGATCAGGCCGTCCCGCACGGTGAAGCGGTCGACGTAGCGGTTGCCCTCGAACGGCGTCCCGTCCGGCCAGGCGCCGTAGAGCGTGCCGAGGCTGTAGACCGTGGTGAGGCCGTCGCCCGGCACCACGTCGAGCCGCTCCATCCGCTTCTTCACCCAGGCGTAGCGCCCGGCATTGAAGGCCGTGACCTCGCGCGGATGGTGGAACACCCGGGCACCGGTGAAGACGATCGCGATGCCGGGCGCCATGTAGCGCGCCGCCGTCTCCGGATCGGGCACCATGGAGGCTTCGAGATAGGCGGTCACCGCCGCCGCATCGCGCGCGGCGGCCTCGGCTGCGTTCGGGCTCACGCTCATCGTTCCACCAATCTCCACGTCCTGCGGGCCAGCATGGCGGAGGCGACGCAGCCCTGCATGCAGAAAGTGTATGCACTTTGGCGCGATATTGTGCACACTCTATGGAGGAGCCGCGACCGCAGCGGAAAACGTGTGTTCAGTCAGGGCTTTGCCAGTTGGCATAGGCGTTGCGGTAGTTGGTCGACCACAGCCGAGACCGGATCGCCATGCCCCGCCGCCTCACCGCCGCCCGCTCGTTCACACGGCGCATTGCCCTCGGCCTGTTGCTGGCCGGCTTCGCAAGCCTCAACCCGGTTCAAGCCGCCGAGCCGGTGCGGATCGGCCTCGTCACGGCCCTCAGTGGCCAGTCGGCCAAGTCGGGCGAGGCGATCTCCCGCGGGATCGGGCTGGCGATCGACGAGATCAACAAAGCGGGTGGCGTGCTCGGGCGTTCGCTCGAACTGGTCGTGCGCGACGACGAGGCCAACCCGTCCAAGGGGGTGCTGGCCGCCCGCGAGCTGATCCAGCGGGCCGGCGTGGTCGCGCTGATCGGCGGGCTCGACACGCCGGTCTCGATGGCGATCGTGCCCATCGCCAACCAGATGAAGGTGCCCTTCGTCGGCCCCTGGGCGGCAGGCACCGGCATCACCCGCAACGGCGCGGCCGACAACTACGTGTTCCGGGTCTCGGCGGTCGACGCGCTCGTGGACGAGGCGCTCGTGACCTACGCGGTGAAGACCTACGGCGCCAAGAAGCCCGGCGCGATCCTCGTCAACAACGCCTGGGGCGAATCGAACCAGCAGGGGCTGGTCGCGGCGCTGAAGGCTGCGGGCCTGCCCAGCGCCGGCATCGAGAAATACGAGGCCAACGACATCGACATGGTCCCGCAGCTCTCCCGGCTGCGCGAGGCGGGGGCCGACGCGCTGTTCCTCGTCGGCAATGTCGGCCCCTCGGCCCAGGTGGTGAAGTCCCTCGCCCGGATGGGCTGGGACGTGCCGGTCATCTCCCACTGGGGACCGGCGGGCGGGCGCTTCGACGAACTCGCGGGCCCCGGCGCGGCGCGGGTGCATTTCGTCCAGACCTTCACCTTCGCCGGCAACGACAGCCCGAAGGCGAAGACGGTGCTCGATGCCCTCAAGGCGAAGTACCCGGCGATCAAGTCCATGGCCGACGTCACGCCCGCCGTCGGCATCGCCAACGCCTACGACGCCACGCACCTGATCGCGCTCGCGATTCAGGCGGCCGGCGCCACCGAGGGGCCGAAGGTTCGCGACGCCTTCTACAAGGTTCCGGCCTATGCAGGCCTGATCAAGACCTACGAGGCGCCCTTCGCACCGGGCCAGCACGACGCCTTGAAGCCGGACGACTACATCTTCGCCAGCTTCCGGAACGGCGAGATCGTCGCGGTGGCAAAGTGATCCGCTTCAGGAGCCCGCGCACCGGGAGGCATCCATGCTGACCAGCACCCTCGTCAGCGGGCTCGGCCTGGGCAGCATGTACGGGCTGGTGGCGCTCGGCTTCCACATCACCTTCGCGGTCTCCGGCACCGTGAACTTCGCGCAGGGCAGCGCCGTCACGCTCGGGGCGGTGCTGGGCTACGCCTTCGGGGTTCAGCTCGGCTGGCCGATGCCGCTGGCCGCCGCCGCGGCTCTGGCCGGCTGCGCGCTGCTCGGGCTCGCCGTCGAGCGCCTGCTGGTGCGCCCCTTCGTGGTGCGCGGCTCCGATGCCTGGCTCCTGGCGACGGTGGCCGGCGGCATCATCCTCGACAACGTCCTGCTGTTCACCTTCGGCAAGGAGCCGCGCAGCCTGCCCTCCGCGCTGGTCGCGGAACCCGTCCAGGTTCTGGGCGCGGGCGTCTACCCGCTCCAGCTCGTGATCCCCGTGATCGGCATCGCGGCGGCCGTCGCGATCCGCGCCGTGTTCCGCGGGACGGAGCTCGGCCGGGTGCTGCTGGCGGTGGCGCAGAACGCCGAGGCCGCGCGGCTGATGGGCATCGACGTCGCCCGCACCGTAGCCTGCGCCTTCGCGCTCTCGGCCGTGCTCGCGGGCGCGGCGGGGCTGCTGATCGCGCCGCTCTTCTCCGTCTCGGCCGAGATGGGCGCCCTGTTCGGCATCAAGGCCTTCGCGGTGGCGATCCTCGGCGGGATCGGCTCGGCCACGGGCGTGGTGCTGGCGGGGCTCCTCTACGGCCTCGTGGAGGCGGGCGTCACCGCGACGCTGGGCTCCGGCGCGACCCAGATCGTCGTCTTCTCGGTCATCATCCTCGCGCTGGCCCTGCGTCCGAACGGACTGCTCGGCCGCGCCGCCGTCAACAAGGTCTGACCATGCGCTCGCCTCTCCGGGCGCCGGCCGCGATGCCGCTCGCCATCCTGGCCCTGACGCTCGCGGGTCTCGGCCTCGTCGCGGCGACGAGCGGCTACAGCCACTTCGTCATCGCCCTCGTGGCCCTGACGGTGCTGGCCGGGACCGGGCTCAACGTCCTGCTCGGGCTCGCGGGCCTGATCTCCTTCGGCCATGCCGGGTTCTACGCGCTCGGCGCCTATGCGAGCGCGATCCTGACACTGAAGGGGGTGAGCTTCTGGCTGGCGCTTCCCGCCGCCGCCGGACTCTCCGCCCTCGTCGGCGCGGCGCTCGCCGTGCCGGCGATGCGGGTGCGCGGGCCCTACCTCGCCATGGTGACGATCGCCTTCGGCTTCCTCGTCGAGCACGCGCTGATCGAGGGCGGGGAGCTGACCGGCGGGCAGAACGGCCTCGTGGTCGCGACCGGCCCGAGCCTGTTCGGCCTGCCCCTCGGGGAACGCGACCTTGCGATCCTCGCCGTGATCGGGGCGGGCCTCAGCCTCTACGGCTTCCACCGGCTCCGCCATGCCCGCCTGGGCCAAGCTTTGCGCGCGGTGCGCGACGCGGACGTGGCCGCCGCCTCGCTCGGCTTCGATCCGGTCCGGGCGAAGACCGCCGCCTTCGCGATCTCGGCGGCGCTGACCGGGCTCGCGGGCGCGGTGCTGCCGCCGCTGATGCTGTTCATCGCACCGAGTTCCTTCCCGTTCACGCAGTCGATCCTGTTCGTGCTCGCGGTGGTGGTCGGCGGAGCGGGCACCGTGCTCGGGCCCCTGTTCGGCGCTCTGGTGACGGTGCTGCTTCCCGAGGCGCTGGCGGGGCTGGCCGAGTACCGGCTGCTGTTCTTCGGCCTCACCACGCTCGTGGTGCTCTGGCTGGTGCCGGCGGGCATCGTCGGCAGCCTCGCCCGGCTGCTGCCGCGGAGCGGCGGGGCGCGCCCGGAGCCGGGAGCCGACGCGCCGGACTTCCTGCACCGGACCGGCGGCGAGCCGCTCGCCGTCGAGGGTCTCGGCATCGCCTTCGGCGGCATCCGGGCGGCCGACGGCGTCGCCTTCGCGGCGCGGCCCGGCGCGATCACCAGCGTCATCGGCCCGAACGGGGCCGGAAAGACCACCGTCCTCAACATGATCTCGGGCTTCTACCGGCCGAGCGCCGGCACGATCCGCCTCGGAGAGCGCGACCTCGCGGGGAAGCCGGCCCACGCGATCGCTCGCGCCGGCATTGCGCGCACCTACCAGACGACGCGGCTGTTCGGCTCGCTCAGCGTCATCGAGAACGTCATCCTCGCCCGTGCACCCGGGCGTCTGCTGCGCCGGGCGCAGGCGCGGGACCGCCAAGACGCAACGGCCCTGCTGGCTTTCGTCGGCTATGCCGGCGCCCTCGACCGGCCGGCCTCCGAACTGCCCCATGTCGATAGGCGCCTCGTGGAGATCGCCCGCGCACTCGCCGGATCCCCGCTTGTGCTGCTCCTCGACGAGCCGGCCGCCGGCCTCGCCCGGGCCGAGACCGACCGCCTCGGCGCGCTGCTGCGCCGGATCGCGGCCTGCGGCATCGCGGTGATCCTCGTCGAGCACGACATGCCGCTGGTCATGGGCGTGTCCGACCACATCCTCGTCATGGATGCGGTCCGGCCGATCGCCCGCGGCACGCCGGCCGAGGTGCGCCGCGACCCCGCCGTGCTGCGGGCCTATCTCGGGGCTGCCGATACGCCGGCCCGTCCGCGGGCCGCGCCCTGGAGCGGTCCGGCCGACGCGGTGCTGGCCGCCCACGGCCTGAATGCGGGCTACGGCGCCGCGCCCGTCCTCGACGGCGTCTCTCTCGCGGTGCGGCCGGGCGAGACGGTGGCGCTGCTCGGCGCCAACGGGGCCGGCAAATCGACGGTGATGCGGGCGCTCTCCGGCCTCCTGCGCCCGGTCGAGGGCTCGGTGGTGCTGGCCGATACCCCGATCGCCGCCCTGCCGGCGCACAGGATCGCGCGGCGCGGCCTCGCCCTGGTGCCGGAAGGCCGGCAGGTCTTTCCTGAACTGACCGTCGTCGAGAACATCCGCCTCGGCGCGTGGAGTCGTTCTGGGAGCCGCGGGGGACGGGTCGATCCGGCCGAGGTCGAGGCGCTGCTCGACCGCTTCCCGCGGCTGCGGGAGCGGGCGGGCAGCCGCGCCGGCCTGCTCTCGGGCGGGGAGCAGCAGATGCTGGCCATCGCCCGGGGGATGATGGCGCGGCCGCGCATCCTCCTGCTCGACGAACCTTCCCTCGGGCTCGCGCCCGCCATCATCAACAGCCTCTACGCCACCGTCGCCGAGTTGCGCGATCAGGGCATCACCATCCTGATCGTCGATCAGATGGCCGCGCTGGCGCTGACCGTGGCGGATCGGGGCTACGTGCTGGAGCAGGGGCGCGTCGCCGCGTCCGGCACCGCGGCGGAGCTGAAGGCGGACGCGGCGCTCGAAGCGGCCTATCTCGGGGCGGCGTGAGGCGCCGCGTTTCCCTCCAACGACAGGATCGAGACCATTCCCGTGACGACATCGGAGCCGAAACCCGCCGGCCATGGCCGCTACGCCTATTCCGCCCTGCCCGAACGCCCGGTCTACGACTGGCCGGGAGGAAAGCGCCTCGCGGTCTACCTCGCGCTCAATCTCGAGACCTTCGCGTTCGGGGGCGGCTTGGGCGCCGAGCTGGCGCCGGGCGGGCCGCAGCCGGACGTGCTGAACTACGCCTGGCGCGATTGGGGCAACCGCGTCGGCGCCTGGCGCATCCGCGACCTGCTCGACGGCCTCGGCCTGCCGGCCAGCATCCTCGTCAACAGCCGGATCTACCGGGATTGCCCGGGGCTGGTCGAAGCCTTCCGCGCGCGGGGCGACGAGATCGTCGGGCACGGGCGCAGCAATGCCGAGCGGCAGGGCACGCTCCCGGAGGCGGAAGAGCGCGCCCTCATCGACGAGGCGACCGCGATCCTGACCCGGGAGGAGGGCCGGGCGCCCGCCGGCTGGCTCGGCCCCTGGATCTCGCAGTCGCGGGCGACGCCGGATCTGCTGGCCGAGGCGGGCTACCGCTACCTGCTCGACTGGTGCCACGACGACCAGCCGACCTGGTTCGCGACGCGCGACGGCGGGCGCATCCTCTCGGTGCCCTATCCGCAGGAGCTGAACGACATCCCGGCCATCGTCGCCCGCAAGGAGACCGGGCGGCAATTCGCCGAGGCGATCGTCGACGCCTTCGACGAGATGCTGGAGCAGTCGCGCAGCGCGCCTCTGGTGATGGGGATCGCGCTCCACCCCTACATCGTCGGCCAGCCGCACCGGCTGCGACCCCTGCGGCAGGCGCTCGAACACATCGCCCGGCACCGCGACGCGATCTGGATCACCACGGCGGGCGCGATCGCGGCCCATGCCGCCGACCTGACGGAGTAGCGGCCCCGTGCGGTCGTCCTCACGCCTCTGCGGGCCACGATGCTTCACGTAGCCCGCGCCGAAGCTACGGTGACGCCGTCATGAAGCGCGGCGAAGACCATCGACGGCCCGCGTCGACCGCTTCGCGGCGCGCGCTTCTCCTGACCTCCGCGGCTGCCTTGGGTGCGACGACCGTGCCGAACCATCTCTTCGCCGAAGCGAGCGCCGCCCGCGGCGCCCTCGCCCGATCCAGCCAGGGCATGGTGACGAGCCCGCACGAGCTCGCCAGCGAGGCGGGCCGGGAGGTGCTTCGGGCGGGGGGCAACGCCATCGAAGCGGCGATCGCCGTCAACGCCACCCTCTGCGTGACCTATCCGCATTTCTGCGGCCTGGGCGGCGACGCGTTCATGATCATCAGCGATGCCAAGGGCAACGGCGTCACGCTGTCCGGCATCGGTCAGGCGGGCGCGAAGCTGCCGCAGGACGGTCGGGCGATCCCGGTTCGCGGGCCCGGATCGGCGATCACCGCGGCGGCGGCCGTCGATACCTGGGATCAGGCCTTCGAATTCAGTCGACGGCGCTGGGGCGGGCGTCAATCCTGGAAGGATCTGTTCAAGCACGCCGTCGCGCATGCCGCGGACGGCTTTCCCCTGACGCCGTCGCAGCGGTTCTGGGCGAACTTCCGCGCCAACGAGATCGGCCAATGGCCCGATATCGTGCGCGTGTTCACCGCGGATGGCCGCATCCCGGACGTGGGCGAGACCTTTCGTCAGCCCGATCTCGCCCGCACGCTCAGCCTTCTCGCGGAGAACGGCGCTCGCGATTTCTACGAGGGTGACCTCGCCCAGCGGATCGCGCGCGGGCTGCAGCGGGCGGGTTCGCCCCTGACCGCGGAGGATCTGGCCCGCACGCGCGCGCGAAATGAAACCGCGCTCCGCGTGCCCTACCGCGGAGGCGAGTTGATCAGCCTGCGCCCCCCGACGCAGGGCATCACCACCCTCGAGATCATGGGTATCCTCGACCGCTTCGACCTCGGAAGCGTCCCCGAAGGCAGCGCCGACTACTACCACCTCCTCGTCGAGGCGGTGAAGCGAGCCTTCGTCGACCGCAACCGCTACATCGCCGATCCCGATTTCGTCGACGTTCCCGTGAACAGGCTGTTATCGGAATCGCACCTCGAAGCGCAGGCGCGCGCCATCGATCGCCGGAGGGCAGCGCCCTGGCCGCAGGTCTTCAAGACCGGCGACACCGTCTTCATCGGGGCGGTCGACCGCTGGGGCAACTGCGTCAGCCTTTTGCAGACGATCTACTTCGACTGGGGAAGCGGCGTCGTCGCCGGGGATACGGGCATCCTCTGGCATAATCGCGGTGCGGCCTTCAGCGTCGATGCGGGGAGCATCAACCTGCTACGCCCCGGCAAGCGCCCGTTCCACACGCTCAATCCCGGAATGTACCTCAGGGACGGCCGTCCGAGATTGTTGTACGGCACGCAGGGCGCGGACGGGCAACAGCAGACCCTGTCGGCCGTGCTGACGCGGCTGATCGATTACCGGATGGACCCGCTCACGGCTCTCGCACGGCCGCGGTTTCTGCTGGGCAGGACCTTCTCGGACAGCCGCGACAGCCTGAAGCTCGAACTCGATGCGGGCCAGGACGTGTTCGCGGAACTCAAGGCGCGGGGGCACGAGATCAGCCCCATCCCCGCACAAAGCCCGCTGGCCGGCCATCCGGGCGCGATCCGCATCGAGGATGACGGCAGCTTCGTCGGGGCTCACGACCCCCGCAGCGACGGCCTGGCCCTCGGCCTCTGACGCCAACCGGAAGCCGCAGAGTAAGCCTCGAAACCGGGCCCGGCAAGCGCCTTCAGCGCGACTCTCTCAGAACGCGGCGCGCCTCCTGGTGCAGCACCGTGTGACGAACGGAGACCGGCCCCTCACTCGGCGTGTCCTGCCCCTCCTCGCGCACACAGCGGAGAAACCGCTGCCGGTTGAAACCGAAGGGGCGAAGACTCGTGATCAACGCGCGCAGCACCATGCGCACGGCCTCCTCACGCTGCTCGGCGACAGCGAGACGTGCCTTGAGCGTCTCCACCTCGCTCTCGGCCTCCGGTAGGACCATTGGCAGACCCGATCGCAGGACAGCAGCCACCTTCAACCTCCACAAACTCGGTGGCGGACATTTGGCTTGCGGGCGAACATTTGTCGACCGGGCAACTGCAGAAGCCGGCGTCCTGAGCGGTGCGGCTCCGAGCACCACCCGCTCCTGCTGCGACGTGCCCCATCCGCGGAGAACGTGCGGTTACGCCACCGCGACCCGACGCGGGGCGCGCGAGATCGGATGACGCCACCTCAATGAACAATTTCAGGTTGTACCTCGACGAGCTTAGATTCGAAATCGCTCGCGCTACGTACTTCTCGATTGGTACAGAGCCAGCATTCCGTGTGCTACCGCACGCCAGTCAAGAAGAGGGTCGATCAAAGACGGGCGCGTCCATCGACGGGCGTAAAGCGGGAGAAAGGACCGTGCATCAGGTTGTCGGGTTCCTGGCCGTGGGTGCAGCAGGCGCGGCATTGCTGCACGCCTGGGATCTGCCGCGGATCGTCAGCTCGGGTTTTCTGCTGGTGAGCCTACTCGTCGCAACCCTGATCGGCTCGACGCAGGCGCTCGATCGAGAGGCGCCGAACCAGGCGCTGCATGCCGGCCCGGCCTTGCGGATGCCGGCGACCGAAGGGCGGATCGCTCCGATGGGTCGGCCGAGTCCCCGCACCGATACGGCCGTCGCCTGGTAGCGCTGGAGGACGGCACCGGGTCCGGGACGAGCCTCCGTCGCGGGCCGGCGCGGGAGCGCCCGTTCGGAAAGCAGCAGGGCTGAGGCGATCCTGCTCGGAACATGGGCAGAGAAAGTGCGTTCTCTGGGCACTTTCCGAATATTCGTCTGCCAATAGGGCAACTCAATGCGCGACCTCAGCAAGTCGAACGGCCGTGCCTTCCCGTCCAGCTGGAAGCGAAGCGGTCGCACCGCCTCCACGATCGGCCATGCCGGACTGACGAAACTTTCCCCGATGCCGATGGACGGCCGAACCTTGACGGATCAACAGCCGGTCTCCGGCAAGCGCGTGTCGCCGTCGAGCGATTTCGAGGGTTTCGGCAGCTTCTCCAGCTGAGCCGAAAGCCGTCCCGCGCAGAGCGTCTGCCTCCTCATCTCACGACGGCGCCTGCCGAAGACCGCGCGGCAGGCTTGCGAGCCGTTCAAGCAAGAGAAATTTGCGGAAGCGATCGAGCGGGGCCGGGGCTGACCCGGCCCTTTTCACGTGCCGAAACGGGCCGTCGGTTCGGCCGCAACACGTCATCCGCGCCTCAGGGCTTCGAATTCCCGTCCTCCGGTTTCCCGGCCGGGGGGTTTTTCGAGGGAGCGGGATTCTCCTCCTGCCGGACCGTAGCCCCGGGCGTTCCCTTGCCAGGATGGCCCGTTGCCTCGTCGATGTTGCCGAGCCCACCGCCCTCACGCGTCCGGGCGGCTTCCGTACCCGGCTTCTCAGGCTTCCTCATGGTACTCTCCCGAGCGAGTGACGCGGGCCTCACCAACCTGCAACAAAATTCATGCCAGAGAAGCCAGTGGCGCAGTATGGGGCATTATGATGCAGAGAAGCGGATTCGCCCTTTATCTCGGCGCAACCCTCTGTGCAATCTCATGATTTCTGCCCGCGAAACGTGCAATCGCGCGCCGTACCCTCGCGATATCCTGCCGCTTCGCCTATGCTGGAGAGCCGGAACAGGAGAACGACATGCGTTATACCGTTCATTGGACCGCGCCGTCGGGCGCCTCCGCGGAGCCGCACGCCCTGGGCGTGAGGGCGGCCGAGCGAGCCATGACCTTCGCGAGCATGGGCGCGTCGGACGTCTACGTCGAGACGCCTGACGGCCGCGTGTTCCGGGCGCCCGCGCAGATGGCTGCCCTGATCGAGCACGCGCAGACGGCGGACGCCGCCCGGGGCTGAGAGCCCGCGGTTCGGGCCGACCGGATCACGAGCCGACGAGTTGCCACTCGAACACGAGCTGGCGCAACCGCTCCTGGGCGGCCCGGCGGGCCTCTTCGAAAGTGGCGTAGCTGGTCGGTCCGTAGCGCCGCGGCGCTCCCTTCTCGAGCACCGAGCAGACGAAGCGCCCCGGCATCCGCCAGCAGGGCCTCACGTCGATGGAGTAGGGATGGTCGCTGCGGTCCGCCATGGCGGCACCGTGCCACGGCCCTGCCCGCCGACCAAGACAGCCGGCGCGCGCCGGTCTCACATTTCCTTGTGGCGCCTGTCCCCGACCGCATGTCCCAGCGGCGCAGGCCTCCTCGCGGAGCGGCGGGCGGCCCTCAGGCCTCGTCCTGATCCTGCGACGGCCGCAGCGAACGCTCCAGGGTCTCCAGCACCGTGCCCGCGAGCGCCGCGTCCGGATCGTCGCGGAACAGCACGTCGCGCAGCATGGCGAGATAACCTTCGAGGCGCTCGTCGTAATGATCTGAATCGATCGAGCGCAGCACGCTGGCCAGGAAGCCCACCGCCATCTGGTGGGCCACCTGCTTGGCGCCGAGGTCGGCGAGGCCCTCGGCGAGGTTCGTCACCGCCGCGTCGTGCCGGGCGCTGACGGCCGCGAGCGCGGCGAGTTGCTGGTTCAGGTCCATCGGGTCGGGTCCTCGGAACTCATCCGGACGATCGGGCTGCGAGACGGTCAGGATTCGAGGCGCGCATCGGCGAAGCGGCGGAACGCCTCCAGCGTCTCGGCGCTGACATGGTGCTCGATGCCCTCGGCGTCGCGGCGTGCCGTCTCCAGGCTGACGCCCAGGGCGCACAGAAAGCGCTCGACGATGCGGTGGCGCTCCCGCGACTGCTCGGCCAGGGCCTGCCCGGCGGCGGTGAGGAAGACCCCGCGATAGGGCCGCTGCTGCACCAGTCCGTCCTCGGCGAGCCGCTTGAGCATCTTGGCGACCGTCGGCTGGGCGACGCCGAGGCGGGCGGCGATGTCGACCTGCCGCGCCTCGCCGCCATCGCCGATCAGGTCGGCGATCAGCTCGACGTAATCCTCCACGAGTTCCAGGCGGCGCGCCTCGCGGGCCTGACGAAAGCTCTCGACATGCACCTCCGCATCCACGAGCGGCGCATCCGCACCCGGCCGCGCCGGCTCCTGCCTCGACTCTCGCGTCGCGTCCTGCATGGCGGCGGCGGACTCCTCCGGTTTCGGGCGCGAATCGTCCGCTCGCGCCGCACGCTTCCGTCCAACGTTTCTCATGAACGCCCGCATCGCTCCTGCGGCCGTGCCCCGAGGGGCACATCGCGCGGACCGTTCCCGCTCCCGTGTCTAACCCATGCGGGCCACGGGCGGGAACCCGCAAGGCAGGCCCTCGCCCGAACCTTCGACTTTCCCAAGCTTCGACCACCCCGTGCTTCGACGGCCCTACCCTCCGACCGGCCCTTGATCTCAGCTTCAGCGCAGCTTTATAGCTGATGCTATAAACGAAGCTGCCGGCCGGAGCGGCGATCGCCCGCCGTTCCGACACATCGCGGTGATCCGTCCTCCCTTTAGGGACGGGTGGAAGGCCGCGTCCTCCCGACGACCCGTCCGACATCGGCGCCTCCTCGAGGGCCGGTGACCACCTCCCGGGCCGATGCGCCCCCGATGCGAATGGAATAGCCGCGATGGATCAGGTTCGGCCGGCGCCGCCCGCGCAGGCTCCCGCACAAGCCGCCGGAGAGGCCAGCCTCGGCGCTCTGAACGGCAGCGTCCCCGTGCGGGCGGACGGCACCTGGCTGCGGCGGCTCGTGGCCTTCATCGGGCCGGGCTACATGGTCTCGGTCGGCTACATGGACCCGGGCAACTGGGCCACCGACATCGCGGGCGGCGCCCAGTTCGGCTACACGCTGCTCTCCGTCATCCTGCTCTCGAACCTGATGGCGATCGTGCTGCAGGCGCTGGCGGCGCGGCTCGGCATCGCCACCGGCCTCGATCTCGCCCAGGCCTGCCGCGAGCGCACCTCGCGGCCGGTCAGCTTCGCCCTGTGGCTGATCTGCGAGGCGGCGATCATCGCCTGCGACCTCGCCGAGGTCATCGGCACGGCCATCGCCCTCAAGCTGCTGTTCGGCATCCCGCTGACGCTGGGCGCGATCATCACGGCGCTCGACGTGTTCGTGGTGCTGCTGCTCCTGCGCCGGGGCTTCCGGGCGCTGGAGGCCTTCGTGATCGGCCTCCTGACGATCATCTTCGTCTGCTTCGGGGTGCAGATCGTGATGGCCGCGCCCCCGGTCCAGGCGGTGCTCGGCGGCTTCGTGCCCTCGCGGGAGATCGTGACCAACCCGGCCGCGCTCTACATCGCCATCGGCATCATCGGGGCCACCGTGATGCCGCACAACCTCTACCTCCACTCCTCGATCGTGCAGACGCGCGCCTATCCCCGCACGGAAGCGGGCCGGCGCGAGGCCCTGCGCTTCGCCGTCACCGACTCGACGGTGGCGCTGATGCTGGCCCTGTTCGTCAACGCCGCGATCCTGATCATGGCGGCGGCGGTGTTCCACGCGGCCGGGCGCACGGACGTGGAGGAGATCGAGCAGGCCCACGAGCTGCTCTCGCCGCTTCTCGGCGTCGGGGTCGCCTCGACGCTGTTCGCGGTGGCGCTGCTGGCCTCGGGCCTCAACTCGACGGTGACCGCGACGTTGGCCGGCCAGATCGTGATGGAAGGCTTCCTGCGGCTGCGCCTGCCCACCTGGGCGCGGCGGCTGGTGACGCGGGGCATCGCCATCGTGCCGGTGGTGATCGTCACCGCCCTCTACGGCGAGCAGGGCACCGCCCGGCTCCTCGTGCTGAGCCAGGTCGTGCTCTCGATGCAGCTGCCCTTCGCGGTGATCCCGCTGGTGCATTTCGTCTCGGACCGGCGGATCATGGGCGGACTCGTGATTCCCGGCCGGCTGAAGGGACTCGCCTGGATCATCGCCGCAATCATCGTGGCACTGAACCTGAAGCTCCTGCTCGACACCTTCCTCGGCGGCTGATCAGGCCTCGGCCGCGCGCAGATGCGCGACGAAGTCCTGGGCGAAGACGGGCAGGGCCTCGAAGTCGCGCAGGCAGAGCTTGAGGTCGCGGGCCGCCCAGGGGTCCTCCAAGGGCACGAGGGCGATTTCCATCGTGCGCCACGCCCGCCGCGCCGTGGTCTCAGGCACGATGCCGAGGCCGACGCCGCACTCGACGAGGCGGCAGACCGCATCGAAGCTGCGCAGCTGCACCCGCAGCCGCATCGGCCGGCCGATGCGGGAGGCCTTGGCCGCGAGGAAGCGGGTCAGCGCGCTCGGCCGGTCGAGCCCGACGAGATCGTGCTCCAGCACCTCCGCGAAGCCGACGCTCTTGCGGCGGGCCAGCGCGTGGCCGGTCGCGACCACCACGACGAAGCGGTCGTGGCGGAAGGGGAAGGTCTGGAGCGTGCCGGTATCGACGGTGCCCGCCACGATGCCGAGATCCGCCGCTCCGTCGGCCACCAGTCCGACGATCTCGTCGGAGGTGCGCTCCTCGATATCGACGCTGATGCCCGTGTGCAGGGCGAGGTAGGCGGAGAGCGCCTCGGGCAGGAATTCGGTCAGCGCGTTGGTGTTCGACAGGACCCGGATCTGGCCGACGGCCCCGCCCGCGAAGACGGAGAGGTCGCCCTGCAGCCGCTCGACCTGTCCCAGAATCTCGCGGGCATGGGCGAGCAGGGCGCGCCCGGCGGGCGTCGGCGTCACGCCCTGGCGCCCGCGCAGCAGGAGCGCGGCGCCGAGCGAATCCTCCATCGCCCGCACCCGGGCCGAGGCGGCGGCGAGCGCGAGGTTGGCCCGCTCGGCCCCATGGGTGATCGAGCCCGCCTCCACGACGTGGCGGAACAGGTTCAGATCGACGAGATCGAAGCGCATCATCGCTCGGCTTCCGTCCGGATCATCCGCACCCGGCATTCGCGCAATGTGAAGTCAGGTGCCGCCGGTCAGCCTATCACAGCAGCGTGATCCGGCCATGAGCCTTCGCGGTTGGCGAAGGCACCCACTACGAAAGCCGAATTGCGAACGCTTCCAAATCGCGTTTGAAGCGCGCCCATGAGTGCCGCAGCGGCCAGCATGTTCGGAGAACAGGGTACGGTCGTCGCGGCCGGGGGCCTGCTCGTGCTGTGCATGGGCCTGTGGGCGACCGGTCTCGTGGCCGAGATCGTCACGGCGCTGATGTTCTTCGCGCTCGCCATGCTGCTCAAGCTCGCACCGGCGCAGACGGTCTTTTCGGGGTTCGCCTCCTCCGCCTTCTGGCTGGTGACCGGCGGCATGGTGGTCGGGCTCGCCATGAACCGCACCGGCTTGGGCGACCGTCTCGCGCGGATGCTGGCGGCGCGGCTGCCCGCCTCCTATCCCGGCTTCGTCGCGGGCCTCGTCGCCTTCTCCTTCGCGCTCGCCCTCGTGATGCCGTCCAATCTCGGGCGCATCGCCCTGATGGTGCCGGTGGTGATCGCCCTCTGCGACGCCTTCGGGCTGGAGGCCGGGCGCCCGGGCCGGACGGGGGCGCTGCTCGCCTTCGGCATCGCCACGCCGATGCTCTCGGCGGCGATCCTGCCCGCCAACGTGCCGAACCTCGTCATGGCCGGCACCGCCGAGACCCTGTTCGGCATCCACCTCGGCTATCTGCCCTATCTCTTTCTGCACGCACCGGTTCTCGGGTTCGCGAAGGGCGCGCTCCTCGTCGCCTGCACGGTGCTGATCTTCCGCGATTGCCTCGACGGCAAGCGGCCGGATCTGCCCCCGTTGCCGCCGCTCTCGGGCGAGGAGCGGCGCCTCTCGGTGATCCTCGCGGTGATGCTGGCCCTCTGGCTCACCGACGGCTGGCACGGCATCCCGCCCGCCTGGATCGGGCTCGCGGCGGCGGTGATCTGCCTGCTGCCGGGCGTCGGCGTGCTGCCGTCCCAGAGCTTCGGCGAGATCCCCTTGCGGACCTGCTTCTACGTCGCCGCCCTGTTCGGGCTGACGGCGATCGTCAACGAGACCGGGCTCGGCGCCCGTCTCGGCCACGCGCTGCTCTCGGTCGCGCCGCTGGAGCCGGGCGCGCCCGCCAAGAACTTCGCCACGCTGACCGGTCTGTCGATCGGCTTCCTCTTCGCCGCCACCGCCAACGGCGCGCCCGCCCTCTACACGGCGCTCGCGGAGGAGTTTTCGCGCGCCAGCGGGTTCGACCTGATGAGCGTGCTGATGGTGCAGGTGGTCGGCTACTCGACCCTGTTCCTGCCCTATCAGGCGCCCCCCATCATCATGACGATGGATCTCGGCCGCCTCTCGCTGGCCGACGCGACCAAACTCACCCTCGCCACGGGCGTCGCGTCGCTGCTGGTCGCGACCCCACTTGCCTATTTCTGGTTCAGACTGACCGGGAGATTGGCGTGAGACAGATCCGCGCGATCGTCAGCTTGACCAATGCTGCACCGCAGCACCGGCATTGCCGGCCAGAGCCCGCCGCCCTAACCCTTCCCTGGAATTTATCCAGTCTTCGACGCGAGGATCGTGAGCCGCGATGAACCCTACCGTCAGACCTACGGTCGCCCAGCCGCTCTCGCCCCATCTCCAGATCTACCGCTGGACCTGGACCATGGCGATGTCGGTGTTCCACCGCGTCACCGGCACGGCGCTCTACGGCGGCACCTTCCTCGTCGCGGTCTGGCTGGTGGCGCTCGCCTCCGGCCCGCGGGCCTACGATACGGTGGCGTGGTTCTTCGGCTCGTGGATCGGGCGCGCCGTGCTGTTCGCCTATACCTGGGTGCTGCTGCACCACATGCTGGGCGGCATCCGCCACTTCATCTGGGACGCGGGCTACGGCTTCGACCGCGACCGGCGCCTGGGCCTCGCCCGGGCCACGCTGATCGGCTCCATCACCCTGACCATCGTGATCTGGGCGGTCGCCCTGCTCGTGCGCTGAGGCTCGCCATGTCCCAGGTCGACAACCGCCAGAACACCGCGCTCTCGATGCGCACGCCGCGCGCCCGGGTGAAGGGCCTCGGCGCCTCGGGCCACGGCGCCGGCCATTTCTGGCTGCAGCGCCTGACCGGCGCCTCGAACGCGCTCCTGATGCTCGCCTTCGTCGTGATCATCGCGCTGATGGCCGGCCGGACCTATCCGCAGGCGGTCGCGCTGGTGTCGCACCCGCTCGTTTCGATCATCCTGATCCTCGCCGTGGTGTCGGTGACGATCCACATGCGTCTCGGCATGCAGACGGTGATCGAGGACTACGTCCACAGCCACGGCCTCAAGTTCGCGGCGCTCATCGCCAACACCTTCTACGCGGTCGCGGTGGCCGCCGCCTGCCTCTACGCGATCATCCGCGTGAGCCTGGGCGGCCTCGCCTGACCGCCGTCATCGAAACCGAGGATTCATCGCCCATGGCCTCCAACGGATCGAACGGCGGCGCCCCCGCCTACGCCATCACCGACCACACCTTCGACGTGGTGATCGTCGGCGCCGGCGGCGCCGGGCTTCGCGCCACGGTCGGCTGCTCTCAGGCCGGGCTTCGCACCGCCTGCATCACTAAGGTCTTCCCGACCCGCTCGCACACGGTTGCCGCGCAGGGCGGCATCTCCGCCTCGCTCGGCAATATGGGGCCGGACGACTGGCGCTGGCACATGTACGACACCGTGAAGGGCTCGGACTGGCTCGGCGACCAGGACGCGATCGAGTACCTCGTGCGCAACGCCCCGGCGGCCGTGTACGAGCTGGAGCACTGGGGCGTGCCCTTCTCCCGCACGGAAGAGGGCAAGATCTACCAGCGCCCGTTCGGCGGCATGACCACCGATTACGGCAAGGGCACCGCGCAGCGCACCTGCGCTGCGGCCGACCGCACCGGCCACGCCATGCTCCATACGCTCTACGGGCAGGCGGTGAAGAACAAGACCCAGTTCTTTATCGAGTATTTCGCCCTCGACCTGATCATGGACGAGGACGGCCGCTGCCGCGGCGTCGTCGCCATCGATCAGGCCACCGGCGAGATCCACCGCTTCCGCGCCCAGCAGACCATCCTCGCCACCGGCGGCTACGGCCGCGCCTACTTCTCGGCGACCTCGGCCCATACCTGCACCGGAGACGGCAACGCCATGGTGCTGCGCGCCGGCCTGCCGCTGCAGGACATGGAGTTCGTGCAGTTCCATCCCACCGGCATCTACGGCGCCGGCTGCCTCATCACGGAGGGCGCGCGCGGCGAGGGCGGCTACCTCACCAATTCCGAGGGCGAGCGCTTCATGGAGCGCTACGCCCCCTCCGCCAAGGACCTCGCCTCCCGCGACGTGGTCTCGCGCTCGATGACCATGGAGATCCGCGACGGCCGCGGCGTGGGCAAGGAAGGGGACCACATCTTCCTGCACCTCGACCACCTCGACCCGAAGATCCTGCACGAGCGTCTGCCCGGCATCTCGGAGAGCGCGAAGATCTTCGCGGGCGTGGACGTGACCAAGGAGCCGATCCCGGTCCTGCCGACCGTCCACTACAACATGGGCGGCATCCCGACGAACTATCACGGCGAGGTGCTGACCTTGAAGAACGGCAATCCGGACACGGTGGTGCCGGGTTTGATGGCGCTCGGCGAGGCGGCCTGCGTCTCCGTTCACGGCGCCAACCGCCTCGGCTCCAACTCGCTGATCGACCTCGTGGTGTTCGGCCGCGCGGCGGGTCTGCGCTGCGCCGACATCGTCGAGGCCGATGCCCGCCAGCCGGAACTGCCGAAGGACTCGGCCGACAAGGCGCTCGCGCGCCTCGACCGCTTCCGCTACGCCGACGGCGGCACCCCGACCGCGCAGCTGCGAGACCGGATGCAGCGGACCATGCAGAACAACTGCGCGGTCTTCCGCACCGGCGAGGTGCTGGAGGAGGGCAAGGGCCTGATCCACGACGTCTGGCGCGGCGTCGCCGACATCGCCATCACCGACCGCTCGCTCGTGTGGAACACCGACCTGCTCGAGACCCTGGAGTTCGACAACCTGATCGGTCAGGCGGTCGTGACGATGGAATCGGCGGTCAACCGCAAGGAGAGCCGCGGGGCGCATGCCCGCGAGGACTTCCCCGATCGCGACGACAAGGAGTGGATGAAGCACACCCTGGCGTGGCTCGACCAGTCCAAGCACGGCGTCGAGATCGATTACCGGCCGGTCCACACCTACACCATGTCGAACGAGATCCAGTACATCGAGCCCAAGGCGCGGGTGTACTGAAGAAGGGCTCGCGCGCGTGTTCAAGCTGAAGAAGCGCAGAAGGGGACCGCCGGCCGGATCCGGCCTCCTCTGCACCGGAGCGCCGGCCCAGCCGCCGGCGTCCTGGGAAGAGATCGTCTGCGGCTTCGGGGCCTCGGTCGATCCGGCGGAGGCACGCGCGCAAGCGACCAATCCGGCCGAGGAGGCGTTCTTCGCACAGGAGGATCGCCTCGCGACCAAGTGGCACCATTACCTGGAAATCTACGACCGCTACCTCTCGCGCTACCGCGGAAAACCCGTGCGGCTCCTCGAACTCGGTGTCTTCCAGGGCGGCTCGTTGCAGGTCTGGCGGCGCTATCTCGGGCCGGACGCCGTGATCCACGGCCTCGACATCAACCCGGGCTGCCGCGAGATCACCGAGGACGGCCTCACCGTGCATCTCGGCAGTCAGGCCGATCCGGGGCTGCTGCGGCGCATCGCCGAGGAGATGGGCGGCATCGATGTCGTGATCGACGACGCGGGCCACATCAGCGCCGAGCAGATCGCCAGTTTCGAAATCCTCTATCCCCTGCTCGCGCCGGACGGCGTCTACATCGTCGAGGACGTGCACGCCTCCTACTGGCCGGATCACGGCGGCGGCCTGAGGGCGCACGGCGCTTTCATGGAATACGCGAAGCTGCTCCTCGATCGCCTGCACGCCCGCTACGTGCTCGATCCCGATCCCTTCTCCCGCGATCCGGGCTTCGCCGACGTGACGCACGGCATCGCCTTCCACGACAGCATGGTGGTCTTCGAAAAGCGCCGGAAGGCGCTGCCGCGAAGTGTGCGCGTCGGTCACCGCACCCTGTCCTGACATGTCCCGCATGAGCCAGCCATGGCCCCGCTCACCCCTCCAGCGACTGCTCTGCTCGCCGACGACAAGGATCGACCGATGCCCGATCGGAGCCGGCACGATCTCGAATGCGGCTCGGCCCGTCGCGACGGCGGGCAGGTCTGATGCGGCGGCAACGGACCACGCCGTCGAAGTGCGGAGAGTCGCTGCGATGAGAGCGCCCTCGCGCCGTCTCGCCCGTGCAATTCTCGCCGCCGCGATCGGGCTGCTGACGCTCCCGGCAACGGCGCGTGGCCCGGATTTCGACTTCCCCGCGGAGGTCGCCGGTTTCGCCCGCGGCCCGCGGACCGATTACGAGGCCCGCGCGCCGGGGCTCGGCTACTCGGTGGTCTACACCAACGGCCGCTGGAAGGCGGATGTCTACGTCTACGATGCCGGTGTGGCGAACATCCCCGACGGACCGTCCTCGCCCGTGGTCACCGGCCAGCTCGCGCAGGCCGCCGGCGACGTCAGGACGGCGGTGGCGCAGGGCATCTACCGCGGCAGCGAGGATCGCGGCGCGGTGCGCGTGCCGGGGGAAGCGGGCGCCAAGCTCACCTGCCGCGCCTTCGCCATCGACCACGCGGCCCTCGGCCCGACCGAGAGCCTTCTCTGCATCACCGGCCTGCGCGGCCAATTCGTGAAGTTCCGCCTGTCCGGCCCGTCCGCGAAACGGCCCCCGCAGGAGGAGGCCGAGCGCTTCATGACCGGCTGGCTCAGCCGCCAGTAGCACTTTCTCACCATCGGAGCGCGCCGCAGGCCGCCGCACCAGAGAGGCACTCACCATGGCCCAGTTCAATCTTCCCAAGAATTCCCAGGTCACCGAGGGTAAATCCTGGCCGGCGCCGGACGGTGCCAGGAACGTCCAGGTGTTCCGGATCTATCGCTGGAACCCGGATGACGGGAAGAACCCGCGCATCGACACCTACCGGGTCGATCGCGACGATTGCGGGCCGATGGTCCTCGACGCCCTGCTGTGGATCAAGAACAAGGTCGATCCGACGCTCGTCTTCCGCCGGTCCTGCCGCGAGGGCATCTGCGGCTCCTGCGCCATGAACATCGAGGGGCAGAACGCGCTCGCCTGCACCATGGGCATCGACGAGTGCAAGAGCCCCGACAACGCCCTGCCGTTCCTCACCCGCAGGGACAAGGACGGTGCGGTGCGGATCTACCCGCTGCCGCACATGCCGGTCCTGAAGGACCTCGTGCCGGACCTGACCAACTTCTACGCTCAGCACGCGGCGATCGAGCCCTGGCTCCAGACCGAGACGCCCGCGCCCGAGAAGGAGTGGAAGCAGACACCCGAGGACCGCGCCCGCCTCGACGGCCTCTACGAGTGCATCCTGTGCGCCTGCTGCACCACGAGCTGCCCGAGCTACTGGTGGAACGGCGACAAGTTCCTCGGGCCGGCGGCCCTGCTCCAGGCCTATCGCTGGCTGATCGACAGCCGCGACGAGAACACCGGCGAGCGCCTCGACGGGCTGCACGACCCGTTCCGGCTCTACCGCTGCCACACGATCATGAACTGCGCCAACACCTGCCCGAAGAACCTCAATCCGGCCAAGGCCATCGCCGAGATCAAGAAGATGATGGTCGAGCGCGAGGTCTGATCTCTTTCGCAGGACTTGCTTTCGAGAGCCGCGCCCGAACGAGGCGCGGCTCCTCTCGTGTCGACAACCCGCCGGAGAGCCCGGCGCGGCGATGCCGCCTCCGGTGAGGCCGAGCCGCCACACCACTTCGAAAACCTGCAGATGCACGGCTTTTCCCGGGCCCACCGTGACGCTTGCCTTGCCGCAAGCGCATTTGGTCGTGAGGGCAAGCGCGACTGTTATGCGCCGTGTCGGGGGAGGTTCGTTGATGCCGCGTGGGTTCCTGTCGAAAGCCGCCTGTCTCGCCCTGGCCGCGAGTGTCGGCGCCTGCGCCTCGAACCGCTTCGAGGGCCCCCGCGAGCGCCCGCGGCCCCAGGCGGCGCTCGAACCCGCCACCCCGGCGCTGCCCTCGGGTAGGGTGACGAGCGAGCCGCTCGCCCCGCCGCCGGGTGCGGCCGCAGCCCCCTCCGAGCCGCTGCCCAGCGTCGCCGCCGCGCCGGCCATCGTCGAGCCGCCGCCCCCGCCCGCCCCGCCGCCGGTGGTGGCGACCGGCCGCTCCTCGGTGGTGGGCTCGTGGAACGCCACCGATGCGGCGGGAAGCTGCAAGGTCTCCCTGTCGAGCGCGCCCTCGCTCGACCTCTACAAAGCCTCGGCCGCGGGCTGCGGCAACAAGGACCTCGCCAAGGTCTCGGCGTGGGATTTCCGAGACGGGGAGGTCTACCTCTACCAGCCGGGCGGCACCGTCGCCGCACGCCTGCGCCAGGCCGGCGGCAGCCTCGACGGTGCGCTCTCGAAATCCGGCGCGCCGCTCTCCCTGGCCCGCTGACGCGCCGTCAGGGGTTCACCCGCACCCCGAGCAGCACCGTGTGCGCGTCGTAGCTCGACAGCGCGACGGTGCTGGTCAGGGTGGAATAGATGTAGCTGCCGCGCAGCGCGAGCCAGCGGTTGAAGCGGTAATCGAACCGGGCGGTGGCGGAGTAGCCCCGCTCGCGGATCGGCACGCCGTCATAGGTGTTGGACAGGTAGGCGCCGCCCACCGTGATCGAGAGGTTGCGCAACAGGTCGTGCTGCACCTCCAGTGTCGCGGCATCGGTGAAGGCGCCGCTGGAGCCGGGCACCGCCGTCTCGATCACGCCGGTCTGCTGGTTGAAGCGCACCGTGGTGAGCGGCGAGACCGACCAGATCAGGGCCGCGTTGACCACCGGGGCGTTGATGTCCTGCAGCGAGCGATCGACGTAGGAGCGGTGCTGCAGGCCCGCCGAGATTTCGGCCGTCAGCGCGCTGTTGAGCTGCACGGTCGCGCCCGCGCTGAAGGCGATGCCGTCGGAGTCGCGGCGCAGGCCGAACTGATCGACGGGCGTGTCGTAGATGCGGGTGTCGAGGAAGGTCTCGACGAAGGGCGTGATCGCGGGCGAGATCTCGTAGCCCGCCCGCAGGCGCAGGCCGTACTGGTTGGCGTTGCGGTCGCTCTGGCGGATCAGGGTGCCGTTGCCGAGTTGCGCATCCTCGAAGATCGAGCGGTCGATCGAGCCGCGCAGGGAGAGTTGCACGCGGTTGAAGTTCTGCTGCACGCCCGCGGTCGCCCCGTAGGAGGCGAAGAGCGGCCGGGTCGTCGCCGCCGCGCCGAGATCGGGGCTGCCGAGGCGCTGGCTGTCGAGCAGGAAGCGGGTCTCCAGCTCGAAGCGGGTGTCGCGGGTGGCGTCGATGCGCAGCCGCGAGACGCCGACCGCGCTCGGGCGGCTGGCCTCCGGGTTCTGCGGATAATCGAGGTAGCTGCCGCGCATCTCGGCGGTGAACTCGCTGGCCGACCACTCGCTGCGCAGGGCCAGTTCCGCCTCGCTGCGGAGCGCCAGCGAGGGCCGCAGGCGGGTGGCGCCGATCTGGTCAGGGTTGGTGTCGTAGCCGACGCTCTGCGTGAAGGCGGGCAGCACCGTGAAGGTGCCGAGCTGGAGGCCGAGCGGCGCGTAGGCGGTGTCGGCGGGGATCGGCCGGCGCAGGGCCGTGCCGAGCAGGAGCCCGGCGGCGTTCGGCAGGCCGAGCCCGAGGATCGGCGTCGGCAGCGGCACGCCGGAGACCGGCGTCTGGATGACGGGGGTGAGGCGCAGATCCGTGGTGATGGTCTGCGTGCGCGTCTGGGTGATGCGCCGGGTGGCCGAGCCGAGGCGGCGCGGCGGGGCGGCCCGCAGGCGCAGGAGCGAGGGCCGGGCCGGCGTGCCGAGGGCGGAGGTGCCCGGCAGGCCGGCGGCGGCGCGGAAGCGCGGCAGGCGCGAGACCTCGTCGCCGCCGCCGTCGGAGGCGGGCGCCGGATGCTGGCTCGTCGGCAGCGCGGCGGGCGGGGCGGTGCTGCCGCTGCTGCCGAAGCCGGCGGCGCTGCCGCGCAGGCCCGGCGTGGTGTCGAAAGTCGAGCGCGGGCGGTTGCGCGCGGCGCCCGCCGGCGCCGGCTCGGCCTCGGCCGGGGGAGGGCTGTCCGCGGCCGGGGGCTCCTGGGCGAGGGCGGGTCCTGCCAGCAGCGCGGAGGCGAGCAGCAGCGTGCCCGCGCCGCGGCGCCCCCTGCGCCTGTCTCCCATGGGCCGCTCGCGTGACACCGGCAGCGTGTTCCTCGATCCGGCCGGCGGCCCCGGAGCGGGGCGGCTCCCGTGTTCGAGGGCGCCGGCATGGTTAACAGGGCTACAGGAGACGTGGTTAACGCCCGGTTGCGGGGGCCGGCCCGGCGCCTGTCCCATCCCGAAAAGCCGCCTTGCGACCACATTCGGAGGCGAAGAAGCGGCCGACCTCGACGAGACGGGACGCGGGAACGCGCTTCATGGGCCAAGCACAACGGACCGCACAGCGGATCGAGCCGCGGGACGAGACGGCGCAGGCGGCGCCCTTCGACGGGGCGGCGGCGGCCGTCGCCTCGGCGCTGCGCACCATCGAGACCGAGCGCGAGGGGCTGGCCTGCCTGATGGCGGCGATCGGCAACGGGCTCGGCACGCCGTTCGCCGAGGCCGTGGCGCGGATCGGCGCGGCGCGCGGCCGGGTGATCTGCACCGGCATGGGCAAGTCCGGCCACGTCGCACGCAAGATCGCGGCGACGATGGCCTCCACCGGCACCCCGGCCCTCTACGTCCACCCGGCCGAGGCGAGCCACGGCGATCTCGGCATGATCCAGGCCGACGACGTGGTGGTGGCGCTGTCGTGGTCGGGCGAGACCACGGAACTGGCCGACATCATCGGCTACACCCGCCGCTACCGGGTCGGCCTCGTGGCGATCACCTCCAACCCCGTCTCGACGCTCGGCCGCGAGGCCGATACCTGCCTCGCCCTGCCGAAGGCCAAGGAGGCCTGCCCGAACGGGCTCGCCCCCACCACCTCGACGGCGATGCAGCTGGCGCTCGGCGACGCGCTCGCCGTCGCGTTGCTCGAAGCCCGCGGGTTTTCCGCCCGCGACTTCTCCGTCTTCCATCCCGGCGGCCGGCTCGGCGCCTCCCTGCGGCAGGTGCGCGAGGTCATGCACGGGGGCGAGCGCCTGCCCGTGGTGGCGCTCGGCACGCCGATGCGGGCGGCGGTGGCCGAGATCGACGCCAAGGGGTTCGGCTCCGTCCTCGTGGTCGATGGGCAGGGCGTGCTCACCGGCATCCTCACCGACGGCGACGTGCGCCGGGCCGTGTTCTCGCGGGCCGGCCTGGAGGGCCTGCCGGTCGAGGCGGTGATGACCCGCAACCCCCGCACGATCACCCCCGAGACCCTGCTCGCCAAGGCGCTGCAGATCCAGGAGGCGATGAAGATCACCGCCCTGGTGGTGGTGGAGGCCGGCCGCCCCGTCGGCCTCGTGCACTACCACGACCTGCTGCGCACCGGCGTGGCGTAAGAGCCCGTCCGCCCCGGCACGATCCGCATCCCGAGGCGCCGCGAAGGCGGCGCCCGGGATCGCGCGCCGTCCCAAGCCCCGTCCAAAGCCCCTTCGCGGCCCCCTTCGCGCCGGCCCCGCGGGATGAGGCCGAGGCCCGGACTCCCGCGCCGCCGCGCGGCGCCCCGGCCGTTCGAACCGCCGCCCACGCGGGTTCGCCCCCGCAGCGCACGAGGGCGCCCGGAGGCTGGCGGGCCGATCGGCCGGCGGGGTACGCGAACCAAGACGAAACCGAGAGGGGGGACGCGGGACGCCGCGAGACCTCCGGAATATTTTTTCAAACTTTTGCCGGTCTCCCGGCGTCCCGCGGAGGGCGGGCCTCCTTGTCAGGGGGCGCCCGCCATCCGTTTTGGCGTCACGGTTCTTCTCGCCGGCATCGACCCCGGACATGCGGGCCTGTGGGACCCCCGGCACCGCCTCCCGCGAGGGAGAGGGCGCCGCGGCAGGCGAACATGAGCGGACTTGTCCGCACCGGACCTCGTAGTGAGCCCGGCTCCGGTTGGTCCTGGGCGCCGAACCGAGACGGCCTACGGCCCCATCCCGAGACGGCGTTGTGTCGCGCGCAGCGCCCGAGGCGATGGCGACCGGGCCACCGACGCGGGATCGCCCCACCTCCCAACGAGCCTCCCCGGCCGGTCACCGGGGACGCTCCCCCGGTTGGTCCGGGAGGTGAGTGGCATCGTTGTAAATATACATGCAAAAGTTGTCAAGGATTTTTTTCTTATTCCAGGAGGGTGGAGATGCTGAGCGCGAAGGAATGGGAATAGGGATGAGTGGACACATCATATTTGTTGTGGCATCTTGGCTGAATGGTTCGTGGTGCGTTTATCTCAACTGACCGGCAAGCACGCGATGCGGAAGATGCAATCGCCGAGCTTGAGCGCGCTCTGACATCAGAGCAGATTTTTAAATCACTCATGGAAGGGCTTCCACAGGGCGTCCTCCAAGGTGTACGCCGTTCACTTACGACAGAACTCAGCGAACTCCAGCTGAGTCTAAAATCGTATATTCAGGCGCGCACTGGAGACTTTACTTTACTTAGAAAGCAGGCAGGAAATGATCTCGGCACATACCTGATTGCTGCAAGGATAATCAAAGGCTTATCCCAGAAAGAACTAGCTCGTAAACTCGGTCTTCGAGAACAGGCAATCCAAAGATGGGAATCTGAGCGATACCGTTCGATAAGCCTCTTCAACTATCAAAAAGTTGCTCGAACGCTCGGCGTTCACTGGCAGGTGAATGATTCCGCTGCCGCCGATGCAGTTTGGCACCCTGCTTACGATATTAACCGCAGTGATTTAAGCAAAGTCGTTCGGCACGCCAGAAGGCATGCTTGGATCGATATCAGCGACACATCCGACGAAAATGCGATATCGACCTTAGTTCGATACGTTGGCGACCACGTAAACCGATATGGCACACCTTCTCTGCTCCGCACCGGTCTTAACGTTGGCGATTGTTCTCAAGATTGGTCGCTGCTTTCTTGGAAAGCGCAGGTAACACGTCGCGCAGAAGCGCTCATAGCAAGTTCTAAGCCTCGATATTATCCATTAAACGTCTCTTGGCTTATGGAGCTGGTACGACTAAGTGTACTTGCTGATGGACCACTACGTGCACGCCAGCTATTACACGACAATGGCATTGTGCTCATTGCAGAACCACAAATCCCAGGCATGAATGTCGATGGGGCCGCGTTCCTAGTCGATAGCACACCGGTTATCGGGCTGACCCTCCTGCGGGACTCAATCGATAATTTCTGGTTCACCCTTCTGCATGAAGTTGGGCATGTCATCCTTCACTACCGAACGGGCCTGTCCTCAGGATTTTTCGACAATTTTGAATCGCAAGAGGTGGATGAATTCGAAAATGAGGCTAATCAATTTGCGGGAAATCTGCTCATACCAGATGAGATATGGTCGCGGACGCCGGCGCGCATAGCCAAAAATGCGGAGCCAGTTGAAAAATTAGCGACTCAACTGAGAATAAATCCAGCCATAATCTTTGGCCGGATTCGAATGGAGCGAGAAGACTACAGCATTTTTTCCAACAAGATCGGCAGAGGCACGGTGCGAAAGCTGCTTCTAGACGATAGTTCGGAGGTAATATGAACGAATTGACTGGATCTTTTCTGTACTCACCGGCTCTTCGGATGAAGGCAGGTGAACTATTAGGATTGAGAGACCTTGCTGAGGATATTGCTGACAGCATAATACCTCGATTGATTATACCATCTTCCGCCGATCGCAAGAATGAGATGCCCCTTCAGCTTTTCGACGGGCAAAAAATTCCCAATGTCAATAAAGCATTGTCTTCCGCATGGCTCTTTCGCCCTCTCCTCCTAGAAACTACTCATATTTTAAGCGAGTTCGGGCGGAGCCGCTTAGGTCTATGGCTCCCAAAAATGTTTGATAGCGCTCGCACTGCGAACGTGAGACCTATTCCGCTCGTACAAGCCGCCAATTTGTCTGAAGATGACATTGTCGCTTATCGCGCATCAATAGACACAAATTATCCGATCAAATTTGGCGTGGTTTTTTCATCTTCGGACCTCGCTGACAATGATAAAATAAATGTTAGTCTTAAATTTATTGATAAACTGCAGATCCAGCCGCAGGAATGCATCGCAATTGCAGACTTTCACGACGCAGAGTTTTCAGATCCAAAAATCGTTGCTCCGATTATTTCAGGCGTGCTTGATGGCCTACAGAGCGCAGCAAATTGGCGCCAGATCATTTTTCAGGGAACAAGCTTTCCCGAAAAGAATCCTGCGACTCCCGGTAGCCGCGCAACTATTCCTCGAAACGAGTGGATAGCCTGGAAGATGGCCGTACATTTCGACCCGACCACCGCGGATTATCTGACATTTGGCGATTATGCTGCAGACTGCGCGAGAATGAACTTTAAGGGAGGGGGTGGCATCCCAATTCCGCACTATAGATACTCGACTCCAGATGCTTGGATTGTGCAGCGGTGCGCTGACCAAGGGACTCACGCTTCTATCATGAAAGCTGTTTGTAAAATTCTTACTCAAGATTCCAATTTTGCAGGCCGTTCATTTTCCAATGGAGATGAGATTATCTACCGCACTGCATATCATGGAGGCGGCCCTGGTAGTGCCAAAGAATGGCGTGGCGTCAACACAAATCACCACATAACACGGACTGTCAATGATATAGGATCAATTAAAGGATTGACTTTCAAGAAAGCAGAAGTTTCTGATCTTGGCGAACAGGCTGTTATGTCTCTTTTTGAAAATCAATGAATATATCTAGCAAGTACCCATATTACCCTTAAATGTATTTAATCGCCTTATGGCCGAAGGGAGCAAGACTTACCATTCTCATAAGTCTGTTTTATTCAGCTATCTCAAAAAATAGCCACCAACCCTACGCCAATCACCATCAACACCGCCCCGGCCACGCGCCACACACTGGCCGGGTGTACCTGAAACCCGATCCAGCCGAAATGGTCGAGCACGAGCGAGGCGAGCACGCCGACGGTGACGATGATCCCCAAAAAGGTCGCCGCGCCGATGGCGGGGGAGGCGTAGAGTTGGGCCAGGATCAGCAGAACACTCAAGAAGCCGCCGAGCCAGGCCCACCAGGGCACCTGCCCGAGCTGCTGTCCCGAGGGGATTTCGAGCTTTCCCAGCGCGAGCCCGCCCGCGAGCAGGGCGGCGGTGCTGACGAGCAGCGTCAGCAGAGCCGCCGTGACGGGCAGGCCGAGCGACTTCGACAGGGTCGCGTTCTGTCCCGGCTGGATCGCGTTGGCGAGACCGGCGAGGATCGTCAGGGCGTAGAGGGTCCACATAGCCGGGACAGCCCGCCGGCCCGCCGCCAAGTTTCGCAGCTGCGACAATCGCGGCGCCCGAAGTCCCGCGTCCGGTCGATCGTGGTCGGACGGGCCGAATGCCGCCCCTCTCGCGCCGGAGCGACGCGATCCGGGACGCGCCCTTTTTCGGAGCGGGCGGCGCCCCGGATGGCCTGCGCCGCGCCGCGCGGGGGGCGGTGACGTCCCCCGGCGGAGGCGCTCTCACGCGCCCGTGAGCGGGGCGGGGGGCCCTCGACAAAGCGTCGCCGTCGGCCGAAGGTTTTTGGGGGATTTTTTGAGGGCGTGGGGCCGGGCGGGAGCGGATGAGCGAAGCCATCATCATCGAGGATCGGCCCGGCGGCGTCCGGCTGATCCGCTGGAACCGGCCGGAGAAGAAGAACGCGCTGACCGGCGCCATGTACGACGCCACCCGCCGGGGCCTCGAAGAGGCGGACGCGTCGGAGGCGGTCGGCGCGGTGGTGTTCGCCGGGCTCCCCGGCGCCTTCACCGCCGGCAACGACCTCGCCGATTTCCACCGGGCCGCGCAGGCGCCGGGAATGGCGTTCTCGGACATGCCGGCCCTGCACTTCATCCGGCACCTCGCCCGCACCGCCACGCCGATGGTCGCGGCGGTGGACGGGCTCGCCATCGGCATCGGCACGACGCTGACGCTGCATTGCGACCTCGTCTATGCCGGGCCGCAGGCGCGCTTCCGCATGCCGTTCGTGGAACTCGGGCTGGTGCCGGAGGCGGGCGCCAGCCTCCTGCTGCCGCGCCGGGTCGGGCTCGCCCGCGCCTCGGCGCTGCTGCTGCTCGCCGACGGCTTCGACGGCGCGGCGGCCGTGGCGATGGGGCTCGCCAACGCGCTGGTCCCGTCGGAGGAGATCGAGGCGCACGCGCTGGCACAGGCCGCCCGCCTCGCCGCCCTGCCGCGCCGGGCGCTGGCCGCGAGTCGCGCCCTGATCCGCGGCGATGCCCGGGAGGTCGAGGCGGCGATCGAGGCGGAGGCGGCCGCCTTCGAGGCGGGCCTGCGCGATCCGGAGACGCAAGCGCGGCTCGCCCGCTTCCTAGCCGGCAAGGCCTGAGCGCCCGTGGCGCCCACGTTGCGTGGAAAAATCTGCCTCGTGGCCGGGGCCTCGCGCGGGGTCGGGCGGGGGCTTGCCCGGGGCTTAGGGGAAGCCGGCGCCACGGTGATCGTGACCGCGCGCTCCTCGGAGACCGGCCGGCGCACGGAGACCCGACCCGAGACGGTGGAGGACACCGCGCGGGAAGTCGACGCGGCAGGCGGGGAGGGGCACCACTACCTGTGCGACCACACCAGCGAGCGCGCGGTGGACGAACTCGTGCACTGGGCGCTTCGCCGCTTCGGGCGGATCGATGTCGCGGTGTCGAGCGTCTGGGGCGGCAACGAGGGCTATGACGGCGAGCGCTACCCCGACGGGGCGGCCTGGGGCACGCCGTTCTGGCGCCGCTCGGCCGAGCCGTTCTCGCAGTTCCTCGGGACGGGGCCCTATCCGGCCCTGCTGCTGGCCCGGGCCGTGGCCCCGGCCATGGTGGCGGCCAAGGGCGGGCTGATCGCCTTCGCTTCCTTCGGCACCGAGGAGTTCCTGGGGGATTTCTACTACGACCTCGCCAAGGCGGCGACCAACCGGCTCGCCTTCGCCTGCGCGGCGGAACTGGCCCCCCACGGCGTCTGCGCGCTGGCGCTCTCGCCGGGCTTCGTCGCCACCGAGCGGGTGCGCGATCTCGGCCAGGAAAGCCTCGCCACCGAGAGCCCACTCTATGCCGGCCGGGCGCTGGCCGCGCTCGCCGCCGACGCCGCCGTGCTGGACCGGGCGGGGCGGACGGTCCATGTCGGGGACCTCGCGCGGGCCTACGGCTTCACCGACATCGACGGACGCCAGCCGGAGCGCTTCCGGATCGGAGAGCACGACACATGAGCCTGGCCGGAAAGACCCTGTTCATCACCGGCGCCTCGCGGGGCATCGGGCTCGCCATCGGCCTGCGCGCGGCCCGCGACGGCGCCAACGTCGCCATCGCCGCCAAGACCGAGACGCCCCACCCCAAGCTGGAGGGCACGATTTTCACCGCGGCCGAGGCGATCGAGCGGGCGGGCGGCCGGGCGCTGCCGCTCGTGATGGACGTGCGCGACGAGGAGGCGGTGAAGGACGCGCTCGACCGGACGGCAAAACAATTCGGCGGGATCGACATCGTCGTGAACAACGCCAGCGCGATCTCGCTGACGAACACGCCCCAGACCGAGATGAAGCGCTTCGACCTGATGCACGGCATCAACGCGCGCGGCACCTACATGGTGAGCAAGCACGCGATCCCGCATCTGGAGCGCGCCAAGAACCCCCACATCCTGATGCTCTCGCCGCCCCTCGACATGGCGGAGCGCTGGTTCTCGCCGCATCTGGCCTACACGATGGCCAAGTTCGGCATGTCGCTCTGCGTGCTGGGGCTGGCGGGCGAGCTGCGGGGCCGGGGCATCGCCGTCAACGCGCTGTGGCCGCGCACCACCATCGCCACGGCCGCCGTGAAGAACCTGCTCGGCGGCGAGGCGCTGATGCAGGCGAGCCGCACGCCCGAGATCATGGCGGACGCGGCGCACGCCGTGTTCCTGAAGGACGCCACGAGCTTCTCCGGGCGCTTCCTGATCGACGACACCTTCCTGGCGGGGGAGGGCGTCACGGACTTTTCAAAATACCGCGTCACAGCGGGGATCCCGCTTGCGCCGGACTTCTTCGTGCCGGAGACAAGCGTCGCCCCGCCCGGGGCGCTGGACTAGAGACCTCGCCCGGCAGGACCCCCGTGATCTTCACCCACAAGCCCGTCGACGGCAGCACGCAGACGGTGCTGGAGCGCCGCTACCTCGAACTCCAGGACCCGATCTCCGAGGACACGGTCTGGCTCGACCTCGTGCGCCCGACCCGGGAGGAGGAGGTGAAGGTCGAATCCTTCCTCGGCATCACCGTGCCGACCCGGGAGGAGATGAAGGACATCGAGCCCTCCGAACTCCTCTACGTCGAGGCCGGCGCCCGCTACATGACGGGCCGCGTGCTCTCCCGCGTCAGCGATTCGGAGGAGCCGGGGCTGGCCGGCATCACCTTCATCCTGCGCGACAACCGGCTCATCACCGTGCGCTACGAGGAGCCGCAGGCCTTCCGGATGTACACCCAGCGCGCCGGCCGCGCGACGGGCAACGGCCCCTCGCGCTCGGTCTCGGGCGAGTCGATCCTGGCCGGGCTGATCGAGGCGGTGATCGACCGCGCCGCCGACGTGCTCCAGCTGCAGGGCGAGCGCATCGACCGCCTCTCGCGAAAGATCTTCGAGGACCGGGGCGATCCCTCGGCCCGCAACACCGCCCTGCAGGACACGCTGCGGGCGCTGGGGCGGCACGGCGACCTGATCTCGAAGCAGCGCGAGAGCCTCGTCTCGATGGAGCGCATCCTGCTCTCGCTCTCGGCCACCTACCGCACGGCCAAGGCGCCCCGCGAGCTGCGCGAGGACGTGCGCTCGACCTTGCGCGACCTGCAATCGCTCGAAGAGCACGCGACCTTCATCTCGGCCAAGATCCAGTTCCTGCTCGACGCCACCCTCGGGCTGGTGAACCTGGAGCAGAACAACATCATCAAGCTGTTCTCGGTCATGGCGGTGGTGTTCATGCCGCCGACCCTGATCGCCTCGATCTACGGCATGAACTTCAAGGTCATGCCCGAACTCGACTGGCATTTCGGCTACCCGGTCGCGGTCTGCATGATGGTGGTGGCCGCGGTGCTGCCCTACGTGTTCTTCCGCTGGAAGAAGTGGCTGTAGCGCCTCCCGCGCTTCGCGACGGCGGGCGGCACGGGACGGGTGAACCTTGGCCCCGGAGCTGCGCCGCGCTTTCTCTCGACGAACCCGGCATCCCTTCGTCGGAACGCGCACGAGCGCCGCGTTATGGGGTGGAAAGCGGGTGTTCCAGATCCCACGAAGCCGTCCTCGGCAGTCGGCACGATCCGTCTCGCAGGATTTCCGCTTCCCAGCTGGTCCGGCCGCACAACAGCCCCGCGACGGGTCTCACTCGGAACGTCACGGCACATCCATGTCGTCGCGCGGGACGCCGATCACCCTCCGGCCCGAAGGCTACGGCTTCCAGGGGCTCTGTCGAGACGCGGTGCGACAACCGGGCGAGGGCCGGTTGCCGGAACTGTCTGCGTCCGCCTCTTGTTGGGAGGAGGTATCGCATTTGCGAAGGAAACCTCATGCGTAAGGGTCATCTCGTTCTCACCGCCGCGACGATGCTCGGCCTCGGCACCATGGCTGCTTCCGTGACTCCGGCGGAGGCTGGATGGCGCGGTGGCTACGGCGGCTATCATGGCGGCTACGGTTACCGTGGCGGCTACGGCGGGTATCGCGGCGTCGGCTTCCGTCGCGGCTACGGCGGCTACGGATATCGTGGCTATGGCTACCGCCGGGGCATCGGCCCGGGCGCAGCGATCGGTCTCGGCATCGCTGGTCTCGCGGCGGGTGCGATCGCAGCCAACTCCTACGGCTACGGCGGGTACGGCTACGGCCGTCCGGTGGGCTACTACGGCGGTTACGGTTACGCGCCCGCCTATGGCTATGCGCCTGTCTACGGCGGCTACGGCTACGGCTGGTAAGCGACGGCATGAAAACCAACGAAGGGGTCGCCTGCGGGCGGCCCTTTTTCTTTGCGCGTTCCCCGCCAACGAGCGAGATCGTCGTAACCGGCTGAACCCGGCGCTTTCGCTAGGCTCGCGAGGTCCGGATGGGGGGCAAGCGGACCTGAATTACGACGGCCGTAAAATCGCGGACGCCGGTTGCAGGGCACACCGATCGATGCGATAGCGCCGCCTGGGTGCGCGGTCCGATGATTGGACCGGCAGGTTTCTGCGCTGGTCGGGCCGCCAGCAGCAGGGAACCTGCGCCTGTGGCACCCGCTCGTCGTCCCCTGTCATCCTTACGCGCCCTGCTAACGAGTGCAGCCGGGGGCGGCCTCGTGCTCATGGCCAGCGCCGCGCTGGCCATGATCGTCGCCAATTCGCCGTTGGCCAGCGCCTATTTCGGCGCGCTCAAGGCCTATCTCGGCCCGCTGTCGGTGCTGCACTGGATCAACGACGGCCTGATGGCCGTGTTTTTCCTGCTCGTCGGCCTGGAGATCAAACGCGAGTTGCTCGACGGAAGGCTGCGCACCTGGCCCGACCGGATCCTGCCGGGTTTTGCTGCGCTCGGCGGCATGCTCGCCCCGGCGCTGGTCTATGCTGCCGTCAACTGGCATTCACCGGACACACTGCGCGGCTGGGCCATCCCGGCCGCGACCGACATCGCCTTCGCCCTCGGCGTGCTGGCGCTGCTCGGCTCGCGCGTGCCGGTCTCGCTCAAAGTGTTCCTGACCGCGCTGGCCATCATCGACGATCTGGGGGCCGTGCTCATCATCGCGCTGTTCTACACGGCCGACCTCTCGCTTCCGATGCTCGGCGGCGCGGCCACGACGCTGGCCGTGCTGTACGCGCTGAACAAGGCGGGTGTCAGTCGTCTGTGGCCCTATCTTGCCCTCGGGCTGGTGCTGTGGGGCTTCGTGCTCCTGTCCGGCGTCCACGCGACGATTGCAGGTGTCCTGCTGGCACTGACAATCCCACTGCGTCTGAGCGTCGGCAAGCCGGACGATCCCACCTCGCCGTTGCACATCCTCGAACACGCCCTCCACCCGTGGTCGGCCTTTCTCATCCTGCCGATCTTCGGCTTCGCCAACGCGGGCGTTTCTCTGGCGGGATTCAGCCCGCACATGCTGCTCGACCCGGTGACGCTGGGCGTGGCGCTCGGCCTGTTCCTCGGCAAGCAGCTCGGCGTGTTCGGCTTCGTGCTCGCCGCGGTGCGACTCGGCTGGGCGCAGCGTCCCGCGGGTGCCGGCTGGATGCAGGTTTATGGGATCGCCCTGCTCTGCGGCGTCGGCTTCACGATGAGCCTGTTCATCGGGCTCCTGGCCTTCGCGCAGCGTCCCGAGCTGGAGGCCGAGACCAAGGTCGGGGTGCTGGTCGGCTCGCTGGCCTGCATGGCCGCCGGGGCGTTGGTACTGCGGTTCACCCCGCGCCCCGCCGCGCAGACCTGATCCGCCGCCGATCGCCGCCGCGCGGGCGGACCATGAACCTGGCCCGCCGATCCTGTCCCTAGCTCAGTCGAGATCGCCATGCGCCGTCCCGTCCCGACGCGTCGAGCGCACGCCCTTCAGGCCCGCCTGTCCGACCTGCTGCTCGGGGTGTCGAGGCGGATACGCCTCGGCGCGCTCGCCCTGCCGGTCCTGTCCTGGCTCGCCGGCGACGCCGATGGTATCGCGGCGGTGACCTTGCCGATGCGCAATTCCTGACCACACGGCCCGATGCGCGACCTGACCGCCACCCTGCGCGAACTCTACGAGGGGGACACCGACCGGGCGCGGCGCTTCCGCTACGCGCTGCTGGTGTTCGACATCGCCACGATCGCCTTCGTGATCGTGACCTCGTTCCTGCCGCTCGTGTCCTGGATCATCGCCTGCGACGTGGTGCTGGGCCTGTGCGTGCTCGCCGACTTCGCCGCCCGCCTGCACATCAGTCGAAGTCGCGGCCGCGAGTTCCTGCGCCTGAGCACGTGGACCGACGTGGTAGCGATCGCCTCCTTCCTGGCCCCGGTGCTCGTCGAGGGCATCGGCTTCCTGCGCATCCTGCGGACGCTGCGCCTCCTGCGCACCTACCACCTGCTGGAGCGGCTGCGGGCTGACAGCGCCCTGTTTCGCCGCAACGAGGAGGCGATCCTCGCCGCCACCAACCTCGTCGTGTTCGTGTTCACGATGACCGGCATCGTCTTCGCGAGCCAGCACGGCAGCAACCCGGCGATCCAGACGCCGGTCGACGCGCTCTACTTTACCGTCACCTCACTGACGACCACCGGCTACGGCGACATCACTCTGCCGGGGACGATGGGTCGACTGATCTCGGTCTTCGTCATGATCTGCGGCGTGACGCTGTTCTTCCGCCTCGCCCAGGTGGTGTTCCGCCCCTACAAGGTCCGCTTTCCCTGCGATGCCTGCGGATTGCAGCGGCACGAGCCGGATGCGGTGCACTGCAAGGCCTGCGGCAACCTGCTGAACATTCCCGATGAGGGAGCCTACTGATCCCCATCCGGCTGCAAAAACCCGGAAACCTGAGGAGCCCGCAGCGTGTGGCAACCGGGCACTGACATGCTGGTCCGAAGCGGCGGTTGAATCAGGCACCGACAGAGCGTGCAGCGCTCGCGGAGACCTGCGCGACGGCCGCTCTCAGCTTTGGCGTCGCGTGATCCACGAACGCGCGCAGGGCCGCGTTCCGCCGCGGGATCGAATGGAAAATCAGGTGAATCGGAACCGGCGCCGGTTCGAAGTCGCGAAGGAGCGGCACGAGGCGACCGGCCTTCATGTGCGCGATGACCTGATAGGCCATGACGCGGCAGATACCGTTGCCGCGCAGCGCCGCGTCGATCGCCGCGCCCGCACTGTTGAGGGCGATTCGAGGCCGTATGCCCGTCGAGAGCGGCCGGTCGCGACCCGCCGCACGGTCGATGAAATGCCACAGCTCGCGCTCGGTGCCCTCTTCGGTGCCGATGCAGCAATGGTGGTGAAGGGCGTCGGGCGTGCTCGGCATGTTCGAACGCGCGAGATAGCTCGGTGCGGCGCAGAGCAGCCGGCGCATCTCTCCGAGCTTGGCGGCGATCAGACCCGATGCGGGCAGCGGCGCGAGCCGCACCGCGACGTCCACGCCCTCCTCGACGAGGCTCACCACACGGTTCAGCAGGAGCACGCGCACGCTGACGCCGGGGTGCTCATCGAGGAACGTCTCGACGACCGGCATCAGGATGGCTCGACCGAACAGCTCCGGCGCGGTCAGGGTGATCCGGCCCGTGATCCGGGCGTCGGCCGCATCGCCTCCCTCCGCCTCGGCGAGTTCGGCCAGAACGCTGCGGTAGACGGACACCTGATGCTCGCCACGCTCCGTCAGCCGCAAGGCACGGGTCGAGCGATGCAGCAGACGTTCGCCCAAGCGCTCCTCCAGCATCGCCACCGCTCGGGTGACCGTGGCCGGTGAGTGGCCGAGCTTGCGCCCGGCTGCGGCGAGCGAGCCTGTCTCAACGACGGCCACGAACACAGCCATGGCATCGAGCCGATCCATCGTTTCGGATCCTGAAATTTCAGCTTGCGGCTATTCGATCTTATTGCGGAACGCGCAAGGCGCTAGCTTCGGCCTCGGCCACAAAGCGCAGGAGCGTGACCATGACGGCAACCCGGCACGACGCGACGCGACGAACTCTCCTCGCAGCGCTCGGACTGGGAACGGCCGCGATGCCGCTCACGCCATGGCCCGTGCAGGCCGCCTCGCCTGAACGCGCTCCGCACCCTCATCCCTCGCAGGAAAACGGTTCCATGACCGTCCGTTACGGCACCAAGCAGGTCGGCGACGTCGGTGTGTTCTACCGGGAGGCGGGTTCGCCCGATGCGCCGGTGCTGCTCCTTCTGCACGGCTTCCCGACCTCATCGCACATGTTCCGCGATCTGATCCCGCTCCTGGCGGACCGCTACCGCGTGATCGCTCCCGACCTTCCGGGCTTCGGCAACACCGTGGCACCCGGGCGGGGCACGTTCGCGTACAGCTTCGACCGTCTCGCGGAGGTGATCGAGGGCTTCGTCGATGCGATGGGGCTGGCGCGCTACGCCCTCTACATCTTCGATTACGGGGCGCCGACCGGCCTTCGGCTCGCGATGCGCCATCCCGAGCGGGTCAGCGCCATCATCTCGCAGAACGGCAACGCCTACGTCGAGGGCTTCAGCAAGGAATGGGAGCCGTGGCAGGCCTATTGGCGGGATCCGAGTCCGGCCAACCGTGAGGCTTGCCGCGCCGCGCTGACCGATGCCGCCATCCATGTCCAGTACGAGCACGGCGCACCGGCGGGCCGCGTGTCGCCCGACGGTCTGACGCTGGACATGCACTTCATGCGCCGGCCCGAGGCCGAGGAGATCCAGCTCGACCTGATCCTGAGCTACCGCACGAACGTCGCGCTCTATCCGGAATTCCAGGCCTATTTCCGCAAGCACCAGCCGCCGCTTCTCGCGGTCTGGGGGCGGAACGATCCCTTCTTCATTCCGCCCGGCGCCGAGGCCTACCGGCGCGATCTGCCCGAGGCTGAAATCCACTTCCTCGATACCGGGCATTTCGCGCTGGAGACGCACGCGACCGCGATCGCCCGGCTGTTGCGCGACTTCCTGGAACGGAAGCTGGGGCGGGGCTGAGGGGGACTGATCGCGCGACGAGCCCGAGCCCCCGGCCGGGCGCTGGCGTGAAGAACCTGGCCCCGAGCGCATTGCTCGCTCCATGGTGGTCAGGCTCAGGAGCTACCTTTTGCGCGACGGGTTTGCGCACTGCACGGGCCTTACGAAAAAGGACCGCCCGAAGGCGGTCCCGCATCGTCCCCGTCTCGCGCTCCGGGCCGGATCAGAGGCCCATCAGCAGGCCCGCCGAACTCCAGGCGGTCAGGCCGAGGCCCGCCGCGAACACGCCGATCATGCCGTAGGAGAAGAGTTTCAACACCATGGTCTCTGCTCCGCTCCGGCTCAGCAGCGGTTGCCGCCAGCGGTCTGGCCGTACTGCTTGACCGGGAAGTTCTGCTGGTTGGCATTGCCCTCGGCGGCCGAGCTCATCGGGCAGGAGCCCGGGTTACGGCTGCCGTAGAAGCCGATCGAACCGGTGGACTCGACTTCGTAGGGAGCAAAGCCGGTGTAGTGGCCGCGGGGTCCATCGTAGGGGAAAGCCAGAGCCGACGTGGCGGGCGCAGCCACACCCATCATCAGGGCGGCGAGGGCGGCGGCGATACGGGTCTTCGTCATGCGGGTCATCTCCATAAGTCTCTCTATGGGGCTCGGCGGAGCCGGTTTGTCTTCGGTGATTTCAATATAGTCCCTGTCTTTCCGGAGCGCCGTGCCGAGACGCACCCCGCATCCGGGATTAAAATTCGTGCGGAGATTTGAGGAATTTGCGCCACGAGGGCAGGCGCGGCCGGCGCACCGCGCCGCAGGAGCAGGCTTGGCCCCCGACGATGCGCGGGGCGGCCCCTGCGAAGTCCGCGGCGCGGTGCTGGGCTTGCGCCGGACTTCACGCGATCCAGCCCGGTCGCCGTCGAGCAGATGGCCGAAGCCTCGACCTCTCAGATCGCCATTCCGACCCGGGACACGACCCATGGCGGAAGCAGGCGATGCTGCTCGAACCGAGCCGAGCGCGATGAGCCGCGCGGGCGAGCGACATCGACCGGCACGATCTCTCCCGGTGCTCCGGGCGCGCGTTCGCCGGCTGCGAGTTGGTCGTCCCCGGCGTCAACCGGACCGACCGTCTGGCTGCAGGCGGCGAGGTCTACGACTTGCGTCTCTATCGGCCCGTCGGTCGATCCCCCGCCGAGATGGCGTTCGTGTTGCGCCTGCTGCGCGAGGCCCGGCCAATTCCAGGCATCGACGCGGCGCGACCGATCCGCACCGTCGACGGGGCGGATCGCCTGCAGGTGCCGTTCGGCGGTGTGGGTCGCACGGCCGGCCTGTTCGAGGCCCTCGAGCGCCGGCCGATCACCAAAGACCCTGAGGACGCGGCGCTGTTCGGGTCGGCGCTGGCGACGTTGCACCGCGCCCTCGACCACCTGCTCCGGAGCCGACATCGCCGACCGGCATTTGACGAGGCACGGTGATCGGAAGCCGCTCTCGAAGCATGCGCCGGTCGGTTTGTGAGACCGTCACCTTTTCAGCGGCACGCCCTTCGTCGTGAAACGCGGTCCGCCGACCGTGCGGTGCACGGAGCGCGGCTGGCCTCGCCCCTGGCCCGCGCCCGTTCCCGGCGGCTGCGAGAACGGCACGAGCTGGTCCGGCCTCGGGCCGATGAGATCGGCCCGGCCCATCTCCCGCAGCGCCTCGCGCAACAGGGGCCAGTTCTCGGGGTCGTGGTAGCGCAAGAACGCCTTGTGCAGCCTGCGCTGGCGCAGCCCCTTGATCGCCTCGACCGACTCGCTGCCGCCGCGCCGCACACCTTTCAGCGTATTGACCTCGGTATGATACATCGCCGTGGCGGTCGCCATGGGCGAGGGCAGGAAGGTCTGCACCTGATCGGCGCGATAATCGTTCTTCTTGAGCCAGAGGGCGAGGTTCAGCATGTCCTCGTCGGTCGTGCCCGGATGCGCCGCGATGAAATACGGGATCAGGTAGTATTTCTTGCCGGCCTTCTTGGCGGCGGCGTCGAACATCTCCTTGAAGCGGTCGTAGGTGCCGATGCCCGGCTTCATCATCAGGTCGAGAGGGCCGCGCTCGGTGTGTTCGGGTGCGATCTTGAGACGGCCGCCGACGTGATGGGTCACGAGCTCCTCGACGTATTCGGGGCTTCGGACCGCGAGGTCGTAGCGCACGCCCGACGCCACCATCACCTTCTTGACGCCCTTCACCTCGCGGACCTTGCGGTAGAGCCGGATCAGGTCGTCGTGCGAGGTGTTCAGGTTCGGGCAGATGTCCGGGAAGACGCAGGACGGCAGCCGGCACGCCGCCTCGATCTTCGGGTCCTTGCAGGCCATCCGGTACATGTTCGCGGTCGGCCCGCCGACATCCGAGATCACGCCGGTGAAGCCCGGCGTCTTGTCGCGGATCCGCTCGATCTCGCGCAGGATCGAGCCCTCCGAGCGGTTCTGGATGACGCGGCCCTCGTGCTCGGTGATCGAGCAGAAGGTGCAGCCGCCGAAGCAGCCGCGCATGATCGTCACCGAGAACTTGATCATGTCCCAGGCGGGGATCTTCGCGTCGCCGTAGGAGGGATGCGGCGCGCGGGCGTAGGGCAGGTCGTAGACCGCATCCATCTCGTCGCTGGTCAGCGGGATCGGCGGCGGGTTCAGCCACAGGTCGCGGTCGCCGTGGCGCTGGACGAGCGGGCGCGCGTTGCCGGGATTGGCCTCCCGGTGCAGCACCCGCGAGGCGCGGGCATAGGCCTCCTTGTCGTCCTTGACCTCGTCGTAGGCGGGGAGCCGGATCACGGTCTCGCCGGGCCGGCGGGCGGCGGCCTCGTCCGTCGAGTCGAGATCGTCGGCGGGCAGTTCGGTGTAGTGGCCGGGCACGCGGCGGAACAGGGCGACGCCCCGGACCGCGTCGAGATCGTGCGGCGCGGCGCCGGCGGCAAGGCGGTTGGCCACCTCGACCACGGCGCGCTCGGCATTGCCGTAGAGGAGCAGATCGGCCTTGGCGTCCGCCAGGATCGAGCGGCGCACCTTGTCGGACCAGTAATCGTAGTGCGCGATGCGGCGCAGCGACGCCTCGATGCCGCCGAGCACGATCGGCACGTCCTTGTAGGCTTCGCGGCAGCGCTGCGTGTAGACGATGGTGCAGCGGTCAGGCCGCTTTCCGCCTTCTCCGCCGGCCGTGTAGGCGTCGTCGTGGCGTAAGCGACGGTCCGCCGTGTAGCGGTTCACCATCGAATCGAGGTTGCCGCCGGTCACGCCGAAGAACAGGGTCGGCTTGCCCAGGACCTTGAACGGCTCCGCCGACTGCCAATCGGGCTGCGCGATAATGCCGACCCGGAACCCCTGCGCTTCGAGCAGCCGGCCGATGATCGCCATGCCGAAGCTCGGATGATCCACGTAGGCGTCGCCCGTCACCAGCACGATGTCGCAGGCGTCCCAGCCGAGGGCATTCATCTCGGCGCGGCTCATCGGCAGGAACGGCGCTGCCGTTCCGGGAGGCGGCTTGCAGGCCAGAGGTGCGCTGATCAAGGGAGCCAGGGGGCGTTCGGCGGAAGCTCGGAGTTCCATGGGATCAGTGCATAGGCCGCCCAGCGCGCGAGCTCAACGGATGGCAAGGGGCTGCGACGGTAACGAAGCGGCCGACCCCTTCCTGCAACGCTCGTCCGACGCGGAACGTGGGCGTGGGCCGAGAAGCCGACCTTGCGCCGTGCGCCCATCTCGGCCGTGAGGCGCCGTTTGCCGGATCGCCGAAGAGGACATCGATTCAGGCTGGATCGTCGCTCCCCATCGCGACAAGAGCCGGCCTCGAGCCAAGAGGCGCTGAACCGCCGCTCCCGACCCTTTGCGGACATCCGCAGAAGGACCCAGCGGTCTAAGACAGCATACTTCTCCACAGTTCAGCCGGCGTAGTGACGATCGAACAACAGCACAGTCGCGGAAGCAGCAAACACCCCGCAACTCATAACGCCTAGCGCGGGAAAGTCCCATATTGCTGTGTCCATCACATACACGAGGTAGAACGTCGCAAGTGCAGTGGTAGAAGCAAGTCCAATGATCATAGCGAGCACTACTCGGACAATAAAAGCTCGGATGCGCAACCACCGTGTAATGCATATAAAGTAAAACCCCAATTATAGCAGGTATGAATCCAAATAAGTAGGCAGTATAAAGTGAAACGATGTAGTAAGTCACTATGAAAATAGTGTTTGCAATAAATATTTGTTTACAGAAGAAGGCATTCAACAATCCTTCGATCCTGAGCGTTTGAAAGCTCACCACGATCATCCATACGATGAAAACAGCGTGACCAAAAAACGGTCCGGTCAGGATTATCTTGCCAGCCGTGCCGAAATTGTCTGTGCGTTTAACCAACATATTAGCTTGCACTTGTCTATGCACAGTATCAGTAGTTACATCACTCATCTTGTCCCCCGAACAGGTGTGGCTGAGTGGGTCGAAAGGTATTTTGACCTAATAAATGACGCCGATATAGATCCTTTTGCACCTAACATTTACCGATTTAATCGATTGTCCGTCTTCTGCCCTTTGCAGACATTAAATGCTATTCAAGGGGCGAGGTACGAAACGAAACCCTTCGTCCACACGACCCGTCCATCCTCGGTTCGTCTCCAGGCAACAACGGCGGAGATCGGGTATGGTCCGGTAAAGCCGCCGCCCGACTGGTGGAAGGCGGCGCGGTGGACCGAAGGATCGCCTTCACACGGTGCGATGACTCCGAAGCCCTGAGCGACCAACGCCGTTCGAAGTGCGTCTGCGTCGCTCCCTGGGGGGAACAGGGCAGCAAGGCGCGGCGTGAGGTCTGGTGACAGAGCCTCGCTCATGGAGGCGAAGGAAGGCGAAGTCGCCCGCGGGCAACCCATGCTGGCCCATCCGCCCCCGGCCCGAACGTCCTGCAAGAGGGGCGGCGTCCCAGGAACGAGGGGACGCGTCGACAGGTAGATTGCCAGGAGCGGCCCGCCGATCAGCGTGGCCAACAAGAGCAGGATACCTGCGCCGAGCGCGAGAACGAGTGTGCGGCCCTTCATTGGATGAACCTGCACCGAAAGGCGTTCGCTTCCCACCCCAAGCATTCATTCGAGCGGCCCTCGCCGAAGGTCCGGATCGAACCGGTAGCCGCCCCCGGCGCGGCCGAACCGATGGCGTTTCGACCAGACGGGCCAGCATCGCTCCAGACGCGGGCCACCCGGCGGGCCCGGCCCTCTCACAACGGGATGCGCACGCCCGTGAGCGTTTCCGAGAGCGTCCAGAGGCGCCCGGTCGCCGCCCGGTCGAGAGCGTGGGCGGCGATCGCGGCGGGCTTGGGATATCCGCGGACTTCCCGGAAGCCGTCGGGCCCGTAATAGCCGCCGCCCGAGGCGTCCGGGGCGGTGGCGGCATAGAGGATCGGCAGGGCGCCTTGCGCCGCGGACTGGCCGATGAGCGAAAAGATGACCCGGCCCGCGCCCTGCTGGAACGCCCCGGCCCGGTCGCCCCGGCGAAACACCTCGGTGATGGCGAGCCCCGGATGGGCGGCCAGCGCGGCGATGCCCGATCCCGCCGCCTTCAGGCGCCGGTCGAGTTCGAGGGCGAACATCAAGAGCGCGAGCTTGCTCTGCCGGTAGGCGGGCTGCGCCGCGTAGCCGTCGCGCCAATGCGGGTCGTCGAAGCGGATCGCGCCGCTGCGATGGGCGAGGCTCGCCACCGCGACGACCCGCGCCGAGGGGCTCAGGACCGGCAGCAGCAGCCCGGTGAGGGCGAAATGGCCGAGATAGTTCGTGGCGAGTTGGCGCTCGAAGCCGTCCACGCTCTCCTCGCGGCCCGGCACCGCGGCGATGCCGGCGTTGAGGACCAGCCGGTCGATCGGCGCCCCCGCGTCCCAGCCCTCGGCGAAGGCGCGCACGGAGGCGAGCGAGGCGGTGTCGATCAGGCGCACCGAGAGGTCGGCGCCGGGATGCGCGCGCCGGATGGCCTCGACCGCGCGCGCGCCCTTCTCGGCATTGCGCACCGCCAGCACCACCGCCGCGCCGGCCCCGGCGAGCGCCCGGGCCGTCTCCAGCCCGAGCCCGGCGCTCGCCCCCGTGACGAGGGCGCGGCGGTTTGCCTGCGAGGGGATGTCGGCGACGGTCCAGGGACGACGCGCCATCGGGTGGCTTTCTCCGGGCGAGAGGAGAGAGGGAGAGGATCGCGCGATCCCCGGGACGAGCCACCGTCCCTAGGAAAAACAGGGCGCCGGCTCACGGGGTAACCGCGCACCGTCCCCACGGTTCGGGCGCGCGGTGCCGTCCGCTCACGCCGAAGGCGCGCCGCCCGTCCCCGTCACCAGCGGTAGATCAGGCTGCCGATCACCGTCGCGGGGGCGCCGCGGTAGCAGAAGCCCGCCTGACAGGTGAAGTAGTCGCGGTCGAAGATGTTGTTGGCGTTCACCTGGGCGCGAAAGCCTTTGTACTTCGGATCGATCGCCGCGAAATCGTAGGCCACCAGCGCATCGAACAGGGTCACGGTCGGGTTGCGGACCGTGTTCTCGTCGTTGGCGTAGCTGTTGGCGCTGAAGCGGAGGCCGCCGCCGAGCGTCAGGCCGCTCAAGGCCGAACTCGGCGGGAACAGGTAGGTCAGGAAGCCGGTGAAGGTGTCCCCCGGGATGCCGGAGAGAGAGTTGCCGTCCAGCACCTGCCCCGCGAACGAGGTCTGGCTGAGGTAGCGCAGGTCGAGATGCGTATAGGCCAGCGTCAGGTTGGTGCCGGGGGCGAGGTTGGCGATCGCCTCCATCTCGAAGCCGCGCGATTGGACGGAGCCGGTCGCGATCTGGAAGGCGATGTTGTTCGGGTCCGTGCGCAGAACGCTGCTCTGCACGATGTCGAAGCCGGCAAATCCCGCCTGGATGTTGGTGCCCGGGATCAGGACCTTGACGCCCGCCTCGATCTGATCGCCCGTTGCCGGCCGGAAGGCACGGCCCGAGGCGTCGGTGCCCGGCTGCGGCGCGAAGGTGGTGGCGTAGCTGGCATAGGGGACGAGACCCGGCGCCAGCAGGTAGTTGAGGCCGACGCGGCCGGTGAAGGCCTGGTCGTTCTGCTGCGTCGCGGCGCCCGTCGTGTCGACCGTGTTCTGGAACACCCAGTCGGTGCGGCCGCTCAAGGTCAGCACGAAGCGGTCGAACTTGGCCTGCTCCTGCAGGTAGAGCCCGACCTGATCCTGGCTCTGCGCGGTGCGCGGCCCGAGCGGCGCGGCGAAGATCGGCTGAAGGCCGTAATTGCGGGTGACGAGGTTGAGATCGGGCGCCGTGCCGAAGCCGAAGCGGTAGTTGAAGTCGTAATGCGCGTAGTCGAGCCCGGCCAGCACCGTGTGCTGGACCGGCCCCGTCGCGAAATGCGCCTCGATCTGGTTGTCGAGGGTGAACTGAGTCAGGTGCTGGCGGGAGAAGCCGGTCGAGCGGCTCGCGGTCACGCCGTCGGGGTTGAGGCCGGTGATCGAGGTGTAGCGGTAGTCGGTCGAGACATCGTAGAAGCGGAAGTTCTGGCGGAAGAACAGATCCCCGTCGAAGCGGTGCTCGAAGGCGTAGCCGACGCGGCCCTGCTGCTGCTTGAAGTCGTTGAAGGCGGGATCGCTCGCATAGAGCCGGGTCGGCCGGAAGTTCTGGTTGAAGAACGTCGTGCTGCCCGGAAGCTTGTTCTCCTGGTACTCGCTCAGGAACGTGAAGGTCGTGTCGGCGGACGGCTTCCAGGTGAAGGCCGGCGCGATGTAGCTGCGATCGTCGGCGCCGCCCGGCAGGAAGGTGTCGGATTGCCGCTTGATGCCGGTGATGCGGTAGGCGAGCGTCCCATCCGTGCCCTCGACCGGGCCACCGATGTCGAAATTGCCCTGGTAGCGGTCGAAGTTGCCGACCTGCAGCTGCACCTCGCCGAAGCGCGTGAAGACCGGCCGCTTGGTGGTGACGTCGAGGATGCCGCCGGGCGAGCCGAGGCCGTAGAGCCCGGAGGCCGGACCGCGCAGGATCGTGGCCGACTCGATGCCGTAGGGCTCGATGCGCGGCACGGTCAGGCCCGACGCGATCTGGCGCAGGCCGTCGCGGAAGATGCCGTCATAGGTCAGGCTGAAGCCGCGCACGTAGAAGGAATCGAAGCGCGGATCAAAGCCGAAGACGTTCGAGGAGACGCCGGCCACGTAGCCGATGGCCTCGTTGAGGGTCTGGACGTTGCGGTCGTTGAGCGCCTCGCGGGTGAGCACCGTGACCGATTGCGGCGTCTCGAGCAGCGGCGTGTTGGTCTTGGTCGCGGTCGGGCTGACGCGGGCGGTGTAGCCCGTCACCCCGCTCGGTCCGCCGCCCCCGCCGCTCGTGGCCGCGCTGTCCTGGGAGACCGCGACGTTGCCGCCCGCCCCGCCGAGGCCGGTCCCGCTCCGGCTGCCCTCGACCGACAGCTCGCTCAGCGCGACGCTGGCCTGCTGCGCCAGGGCAGGGGAGGCGAGGGGCAGGGCCGACGACAGCGCCGTGGAGGCGAGAAGGCCGGCGAGACGGCGGCGGGGCAGGAGCATGGTGCGGACGGGGGTTTCAAGCTTGGCCTTGAACGGCTTTGAAGGCTATTGACGTAAAAGACAAGCCAATCTGCTCGAAAAGCCTCCCAGTTTTGAATTACTATAAATCGATGTGCATAGATATTTTCTGCATATTTCTTGCCACAAGAACTTCGCCGCGCCTGAGATGATGACTATACTTCAAAATTTCATGCAACCGTCGATCGCACGCCGGCGGCCTGCCGGATCGCCAGGAGAACGCCGCCCCATGCGCCACCGCCGCAACCGGCCGCCGGCCGCAAGGAACGCCGACCGATGACGCGTCCCTCGCGCCGCGCGATGCTCCGGCTCTCGATGGGGTTCTCCCTGGGGTTGTCGGCCGGGATCGGGCTCCCGCTTCGTGCCTCGGCCCGGGCGGCGGCGGAGGCGGACGGGCCCGCCGCGCTCCCCGGGGCGGTCCGGTTCGACCTCGGCGCCGGCGAGGGCCGCGCACCCCGGCGCATCACGCTCTACGTCCCGCCCGGCGAGGCGCCCGCGGCCGGGTGGCCCTGCCTCACGCTGCTCGACGGCAACGCCCTGGCCGGGACGGCCATCGACATCGAGCGGGTGCAGGCCTCCTATCCGGCCGGCAGCGGCGTCGGCTCACGCTTCGTCATCGTCGCGGTCGGTTCCCCGTCGCCGGAGGCCTATGACGGCGTGGCCCGCTCCTGGGACTACACCCCGCCGCCGGGCCGGACCTACCCGGCCACCAAGCCGGGCGGCCCGGAATTGCGGACCGGCGGGGCGGCGGCCTTCCTCGACTTCGTGACGGGCGACCTGCGCAATGAGGTCGCGCGGCGCTGCCCGCTCGACCGCTCGCGGCAGGCCCTGTTCGGGCATTCCTTCGGCGGCCTGTTCGTCCTCTACGCGCTCGCCCGCGCGCCGGAGGCGTTCTCGCACTGGATCGCCGCCAGCCCGAGCATCTTCTGGGAGGACGGGTCGCTGCTGCCCAGCATCGACGCCTTCGAGAAAGGATCGCCGGTCTGCGCCCGGGTGCTGCTCCTGGCCGGCGCCTACGAGGCGGAGTTGGCGCCGTTCCAGCTGGCGCTGCCCGACCGCGAGCAGCGCCTCGCCCGCCTGCGGGAGGCGGGCACGGTCGAGCGGGCGCATGCCATGGCGGAACGGCTCGGCCGTCACCCCGGCGTGACGAGCCGCTTCGCGCTGATCCCCGGCCGCACCCATATGAGCGTGCTGCCGGAGGCGCTCAACGAGGCGGTGGCCTTCGCCTTCCCGCCGAGGCCCGAGACCTGCACGGCGGGCGCTTCGAAGTAGCTCGGCGGCGCGCCCGTCGTCGAACGACCGGCGGCAGCCGCGTCACGCCGCCTGAAGCCTCCGCAGACGCGCGAATCCGACCATCTTGCGCGCCTCTTCATCCCAGAGCGCCAGCTTCAGGCAGCCCAGGCTCTCGCGCAGCGTCAAGCGGCCCACTCGGCCGAGGATCGCGTGACCGTCCAGGCATTCCTGCAGGCGGTAGTTCGGGATGCGGCTGTTCAGATGGTGGACGTGGTGCAGGCCGACATTGCCGGTGAACCATTGCAGCACGCGCGGCAGGACGTAGTACGAGCTGCCGCCGAGCGCGGCGCGGTGGAAGTCCCAGGCGTCGGCCTCCTCCCAGATCGTCTCCTCGTACTGGTGCTGGACGTAGAACAGCCAACCCCCGATCCAGGCGGCGACGCTGATCACCGGCAGGAACACCCAGAGCACCGGCCCGAGGCCTCCGGTCGCGAACGCGAGGGCCGCCAGGACGACGAGAAGGACGGCATCGAGCGCGAGCACGCTGCGCCAGGCCGTTCGCCAAGGCAGTCCCACGCCGTTGGGAAAGCGCTGCAGGACGAGGAAATTGATCGGCGAACCGAGCAGGATCAGGATGAGCGGGTTGCGGTAGAGGCGGTACCGGAGCCGCCCCCAGCGCGACAGGGTGAGATACTCGCGCACGGTCAAGGTATGGATATCCCCGGTGCCGCGGCGGCTGAGATCCCCGGTGGAGGCGTGATGCAGGGCGTGCGCCCGCTTCCAGCTGTCGTAAGGCGTCACCGTCAGAAGGCTCAGGGCGTGGCCGAGCCAGTCGTTGCCGCGGCGTGAGGGCAGGAACGAGCCGTGCCCGCAATCGTGCTGGATGATGAAGAGCCTGACCAGAAGCCCGCCCGCCGGCACGGCGAGCGGCAGGGCGAGAAGCGCGTGGCCGTTCGCCGCCAAGCCGAGCATCAGGGCGCAGAGGATCAGATACGGCAGCAGCGTGTCGGCGACTTGCCGAAGAGCCAGCCGGAGGATCGGCTCGCGGAACGCGGCGCAGTGCCGGGCCACCTCCCGCGCGAGCTGCGTCGCGTCGTGTCGAGAGGCCTCGTCCGCGAGCCGATCCGTCGCGGGCGCGTTCGGGGGTGCTTGGGTCACGATGGTCGGCATTCCTGTCTGATGAGCGTCTTGAGGCAAGACATGCGTGCGGTGGCGCCGACTCCGAGCGTCACGGCCGCGGTAGAAGAACCAACGCGTTCGCGTCCGGTCACGGCTTCTCCTCGATCAGACCCGCCCATGCCTCGGTGAGGATCCGCCCGCGGCGCTCGGCGCGGTCGGGCGTCGCGTCGCAGACCTGGCGCAGCACTGCCTCCAGAACCTCGCTTCCGCCTGCGGCGGCCGCTTCCTCGCCCTTCCGACGGATCGCGGCCCGGTAGGCCTTGGTGGCCGGGCCCGCGGGCTGTGTCTCGACGGCCGCGACCAGCGAGAGGAGAGCCGTCACGGCCGCATCGACCGCCGCGCCCTGCACGGGTTGCGGAGGAGGGGCGACGCGCGCAGGCGACGGGGCGGCAAGGTGGCCGGTGGTGCGGGGACGCTTCATGGCGAGTTCTCCGGCCGGCATCATGACGTCAAGGCCCGCGCCTCGCTCGACGACAAAGGGTGGTATCGAGGGAAACAGCGAGACTGGCCGAGACAGTGGCCGAGACAGTGGCCAAGACAGTGGCAGAGACGCGGCCCGCACGGGGCTGCGCCCCATCAGAAGCGCTGTCCGTGCGCGGTGCCGACCGATGGCTATGAAGGCTGCCGAGGCTGCGCCGATCCCTGTTCGTGATCGGGCCCAGCCTCACCTCGGCGCAGTTCCGCCGTCCCCCGCGCCGGGAGCGAGCGGAGGCCTATGCGTCCTCGCCTGCGCCGTCCGGCTTGGCCGCGAGCGGCGGCTTGCTCGGCCGCGGTGCATTGCGTCGCTTCGTGGGCGGCTTCTCGATCGTCGGCATGTTGGCCGCCGCGCGCTTCGCACGCTCGTTGAAGTCGGCCATCGACATGGTCGTTGCGCGACCGGTCGGATTCGATCCTGCCATGGTGGGCCTCTGTTCCGCTGCCCAAGGCACAGGATGATGCAGTGGGATCGTTCGTCGTGTGCGGACCCCGGCGGCTTCGTCAGCCGCCGGACCGAGCGCTCTCCCGGAGCCGTCGACCTGATCGCATCAGGTCGGCGTCTCTAGATCCCGGGTGCGACGCGCCTGTTTCGACGAACCGGTTTCCCGTTCGTCGGAACGCGCTTTAGCTGGCCTTCAGATTCTCGGCGGAGGCTTTGCCGCGGCGCTGGTCGACCACCACCTCGTAGGAGATTTTCTGCCCTTCCGCGAGGTCGCGAAGGCCGGCCTTCTCGACCGCCGAGATATGCACGAACACGTCCTGACCGCCGTCGTCGGGCTGGATGAAGCCGAAGCCCTTGGTTCCGTTGAACCACTTCACCGTACCTGTTGCCATGGATGTACCTCCGTTGATGGTGATGCGCTTTAACCGATCCGGGGGCTCGCCGTCTCCTGAACAATTTGCACGATCGTGCTCGTAGCCGAGCCTGCGCCTCCAGGCTGCAGCCTCCCGCTCGTGGGATGGGTCTCGCAGCGCCTGCGTTGCCGCGCCCATGATGGCGCTCCGGAGATGGTCCGCATGCACCTCCTGCGGATAGATCAGGCAGGCCGTCCGGTCGATGGCGGTCCACACCGGCAGCGAGCCTTCGCGCGTGAACATGGCGACGGCTTCGACGGCCTCCCACCGATCGAGATCATCAGGGCCGTACACCGCCCGGCACACGATACGGGCGCGAAGAAAGGGATCGTCGGCTGCCGGGTCGGTCTCGAGGGAGAGCATCACGCCCGATCGGTCGGGCCTCAGTTCGTCCGGAAGCGCCCCGATCTTGCGCCACAGGCAGTACCATTGGGCGCAGGCCCGCGGGCGATCGCGGTAAATGCCGCAGGACGCGCCCGTGCTGTGCTCGCACAGGACGCCGGCCGGCTTGGCGAGGGCCTGCACCTCCAGAGCCTGGCAGCAGACGGTGCAAGAGCCGCAGGTGCGATCCGGGACAAGGGTCTGCGCCATCCCGAACGCTTCAGGCCGCCGCCCCGGTGACGGTCTCGGTCCTCACCTCGCTTCGCGTCTCGGTCTCGGATCGCCGAGGCGTGTGGACCGGCGGAAACAGCGCGGCCAAACCATCCGCGACTCCCTGCAAGACGGGGTCGTAGGCCGAGCCGAACGCGCGAGGATGCAGGGCGGCGGAGGTGTTGAAGCGGGTGGGCATGATGCTGGGCATGGCCTGTCGGGAAGCGAGGGGCAGCCGGTCAGGACCGCGTATCGATGTCAATGCGGCAGGCAGTGCCCGGTTCAGGCCGATCTCCGCCTTCCACGCTCCGTAGCCCGCCATGATGCCCGACCGGCCGGGTTTCAGCCCGGAGATCGCGCCGACCGCTGCAGCAACTCGATGATGGCGCCGTCCGGCCCCTTGATGAAGATCGTGCGCAGGCTGGGATTCACCTCGTTGATGCCGGAGATGATCTCGACCCCGTGTCGCTGGACGTGGGCGTAGGCCTGCTCGATATCCTCGACGGCCAGACCGATATGCTCGATGCCCAGATGGGGCTGAGCCGAGGCGGGCGTCGTGCCCTCGGGCGCCTGCTCGATGAAGACGGTGAGGCCGCCGAGATCGATCGTCACGCGGCTGACAACGGGATCGCCGTCACGGCGGATCTCGCGGGCCTCGAAGAGAGCGACGTAGAACTGCGCCGCGGCGACGGCATCGCGGCTGCGCAGGTGGACGTGATCGCAGCGGACCTTCATGGGCGAGGGTGTCCTTTCGTGCCGTTGGCCTGCCCGTCTTCAGCGCAGGGTTGAGCCCGCGCCGCAACCCCCGTGTTCCGCCCGACCGCGATCATTCCGGCGCCTCGCTCGGCCGGTTCACTCGGCCAGTTCGCGCATGACCTTGATCAGGTCCGACTTACCCTCGAAGCCGATGCCGGGCAGCTCGGGCATGACGATGTGGCCGCTCTCGACCCGCACCCCGTCCGGGAAGCCGCCATAGGGCTGGAACAGGTCCGGGTAGCTCTCGTTGCCGCCGAGGCCGAGGCCGGCCGCGATGTTGAGCGACATCTGGTGGCCGCCATGCGGGATGCAGCGCTTGGGCGACCAGCCGAACTGGTGCAGCACGTCGAGGGTGCGCAGGTACTCGACCAGTCCGTAGGACAGGGCGCAGTCGAATTGCAGCCAGTCCCGGTCCGCGCGCATACCGCCGTAGCGCAGCAGGTTGCGGGCATCCTGGTGCGAGAACAGGTTCTCGCCGGTCGCCATCGGGCCGGGATAGAACTCGGACAGGGCCGCCTGCAGCGCGTAGTCGAGCGGGTCGCCGACCTCCTCGTACCAGAACAGCGGATACTGGCGCAGCATCTTGGCGTAGGCGATGCCCTGTTCCAGGCTGAAGCGGCCGTTCGCGTCCACCGCGAGCTGCGCCTGGGAGCCGATCTCCGTCAGCACCGCCTCGATGCGGCGCTGGTCCTCCTCGATCGGCGCGCCGCCGATCTTCATCTTCACGACGTTGTAGCCGCGATCGAGATAGCCGCGCATCTCGGCGCGCAGCTGCGTGTCGTCCTTGCCCGGATAGTAGTAGCCGCCGGCCGCGTAGACGAAGACGCGCGGGTCGGCCTCGCGGCCGTTGCGCTCGGCGAGCATCCGGAACAGCGGCTTGCCGGCGATCTTGGCGGTCGCGTCCCAGATCGCCATGTCGAGGGTGCCGACGGCTACCGAGCGCTCGCCGTGGCCGCCGGGCTTCTCGTTGGCCATCATCACGTCCCACAGCTTGTGCGGGTCGAGGTTGTCGCCGGCCTCGTCGAGGACGCGCCGGGGATCGGCCTCCAGGATGCGGTTCCGGAAGCGCTCGCGGATCAAGCCGCCCTGGCCGTAGCGACCGTTCGAGTTGAAGCCGTAGCCGACCACGCGGCGGCCGTCGCGCTCCACATCGGTGACGACGGCGACGAGGCTCGCGGTCATCTTCGAGAAGTCGATATAGGCGTTGCGGATGGGGGACGCGATCGGCTTGGTAACCTCGCAGACGTCGACGATGCGCATCGTGGTTCTCCTCAAGAGTGTCGGGTGGGTTCGATGGGACGGGATCGGGCGGGCGCGAATTCTAGAGCCGTCGGCCAGGGGCTGCAGCGTGAGGCCGAGATGGGGAAGGACATCCCCGATCGGACCGCCGGGAATGACGGCGACGAAGACTTGGAATAGAGAGCCGGCCCGACCAGTCTTTCACGGCTTCGTCTCTCCCAGTGGTCTCGCCCGACAGTCGAGGCGCACGGCTCCTCTCGCGGGATCTTGCCGACACCATAGGTCTGGACCGGCCGGTCCGGCCAATGCCATGTTCGGTTCGGGCTATGCGCAAACGGCATCGGCATGGATCTCGACTGGCTCAAGGACTTCCTCGCCCTGGCGGAGCTGAAGACGTTCTCCCGGGCGGCCGAGGCCCGGAACGTATCCCAGCCGGCGTTCAGCCGCCGCATCCGCGCCCTGGAGGACTGGGTCGGCACGCCCCTGTTCCTGCGCGGGGCGCAAGGGGCCGCGCTGACGGCGGCCGGCGCCCATTTCCGGCCGGCCGCCGACGCGTTGGCGCGCGGCCTGGAGCGCGCCCGCCGCGCGACCCGGGCGGTCGGCGACCGGGAGACGGTGACCTTGTCGCTGGCGGCGACGCACGCCCTCTCCTTCACCTTCTTCCCGCACTGGATCCGCGGCCTGTTGCAGCTTCAGGCGCTCGGCGCGCTCAACCTCGTCTCGGACAGCATGGAGGCCTGCGAGGCCATCCTGCTGGCCGACGAGGTGCATTTCCTGCTCTGCCACGTCCATCCGGAGGCGCCGACGCGCTTCGAGCCGGACCGCTTCCCGAGCCTCTGCGTGGGGGACGACGTGCTCGTGCCGCTCTGCGCGCCCGACGCGGCCGGCCGGCCGATATGGTCGCTGCCGGGGACGCCGACGGCGCCGGTCCCCCATCTCGCCTACAGCCAGGCCTCCGGGCTCGGGCGCATCCTCGCGGCCTGCCGGGACGGAGCGCGCACCCACATGGCGACGGGGCTGACCTCGCATCTGGCGGCGACGCTGATGACGATGGCGCGCGACGGGCACGGCATCGCTTGGCTGCCGCAGACCATGGCGGCCGAGGACCGGGCCCGCGGCAGCCTCGTGCGGGCGGGTCCGGACGCGTTCGACATCCCGATCGAGATCAGGCTGTTCCGATCCCTCGCATGCCGCAACCAGGCCGCCGACGCGCTCTGGGATCGGCTTGCCCGGGAGGCGTGACGAGACGGCCCGATCGCGAGCGCGGGATGCCGCCTCCGTCACGCGAAAAGGCCGCCTCGGCGGCGGCCCTCCTCGTCGTCGCCCGCCCCGCGCTCAGGCGGCGCGCACGCCCGCCAGGAAGCGCTGCACCTCGGCGCCGAGATGCTCGGACTGGCGCGACAGCTCGGAGGCCGAGGCGAGCACCTGGGAGGCGGCCGCGCCGGTCTCCTCGGAGGCCCGCGCCACGCCCGCGATGTTGCCCGTCACCTCGGAGGTGCCCGTCGAGGCCTGGGCCACGTTGCGCACGATCTCCTGGGTGGCCGCACCCTGCTCCTCCACGGCGGCCGCGATCGTGGCCGCCACCCCGTTGATCTCGCGGACCCGGGCCATGATCGAGCCGATCGCGCCCACCGCCTCGCCGGTCGCGCCCTGGATCTGGGCGATCTGGTCGGAGATTTCACCGGTGGCACGCGCCGTCTGGCTCGCCAGTTCCTTCACCTCGGCGGCGACGACGGCAAAGCCCCGTCCGGCCTCGCCCGCCCGCGCGGCCTCGATGGTGGCGTTGAGCGCCAGCAGGTTGGTCTGGTTCGCGATGTTCGAGATCAGGCCGACCACGTCGCCGATCCGGCTCACCGCGCCGTTGAGGTCCTGCACCAGCCGAGCGGTCTGGTCCGCCTCGCCGACGGCCCGCTGCGCCAGGTCCGACGAGCCCAGGACCTGCCGTCCGATCTCCTGCACGGAGACCCCGAGTTCCTCGGCCGCCGCGGCCACGGTGTTGACGTTGGTGGCGGCCTCCTCGGCCGCGGCGGCCACGGCGGTCGATTGCGAGGCCGTCTGCGAGGCCGTCGCCGTCATGGTCTGCGCGGTCGCCTGCAATTGCGTGGCGGAGGCCGACACCGTGCCGACGATGCCGCCGACCGCCTGCTCGAAGGCGTCGGCCATCTGGCGCATGCCGGCCTTGCGCTGCTCCTCGGCCGAGGCCCGCGCCTGCACGGTCTCCTCCTCCAGCCGCCGGGCCTGGATCATGTTCTCCTTGAAGACCTGGACCGCCTCCGCCATCGCGCCGACCTCGTCGCGCCGGCCGATGGCGGAGGCGGTCCCGGTGTCGCCGGCCGCGAGCCGGCGCATGGCCGCCGTCATGCGCTCGAGCGGGCGGCTGATCGTCAGGACCAGCATCGCCACCGCGGCGGCGGCCAGGATCGCGGCGAAGGCGAGAAAGCCCACGATCTGCTGGCGGGCCCGCTCGTGGGCGGCCTGCGCCTCGGCGCCGCTCGCGCTCGCGGCGGCGACCTCGACCTCCGCCAGCTTGCTCAGCGTCGCCGTGATGCCCCGGATCGCGTCCGACATCACCGTGTTGAAGTGCTCCTGTGCGGCGGCGGCATCGCCGCGCTCGGCCTGGACGAAGCCCTCGGCCTGCTGCTCGAGATAGGCGGCCCACTGGCGCTCGAAGGTCTGGAAGAGGTCGCGTGCGGCGGGCGACTCGACGAGGCCGACATAGCGCGCCTGCGCGGCCCGCAGCTCGGCCTGCCGCTGCTGGATGGAGCCGAGGGCATCGGCCTTCTGCTGGGGCGTCTTGGCCGACAGGATCCGGCCGCCGTTGATCCGGATGCGCAGCGTCGCGGTCTGGATGTTTCCGAGCGCCTGCGTCGCGGGGAACCGCTGCGTGCGCAGTTCGGTGATCGTCCGGTTGATCGTCTCCATCTGGACATAGGCCAGCGCGGCGAGACCGCAGACGAGCGCGAGCATGATCGAGAAGCAAGCAATGAGCTTTGCTTTGAGAGAGAACGAACCCAGCATTATAGTGATACCCTCAGAGCACGACTGAAAATGCGCGCGCTGACTATGCAATATAACTGTAATTTTAGAATCCTAGGTTAATCTTTCGTAGTCCGATCGAGCGAATGCCGCGCGCTGTAACACCGCGCTCGCCGCGACACGCTTCGGATGGGCGCCTCTTTCGCCGTGCGAGATCCCACGACGTCGATCGTCGACGGGATTTCCAGGTGATCGCGCGCGACCGCGGCCCTCAGGCCGGCCCGTCCGCGTGAGGCCTGAGGCGGGCGTCCCACCCCAGCATCGCGAGGGCGGCCACCGCCTCCAGCTCGGCGCGCCCGACGCCGTCGCGGGCCAGGATCGACATGCCGCTCTGAACGGTCTGGGCGAAGCGGGCCAGCGCCCGCAGATCGGTCGAGGCCGGAATCTCCCCCTCCGCCACGGCGCGGGCGAGGCGCGCTTCGAGGCGCTCCAAGGTCACGGCGCGCGCCGCGCGCATCCGCTCGCCGAGATCCGCGTGGCCCGCGCCGCCGACGGAGAAGAGCGTCACCATGCAGCCGAGGGGCTGGTCGCCGAGCGATCCCGTGAGGGCGGCGGCCGAGTCGAGGAGGTAGGTCGAGACCGCCTCGCGCGCGGTCCCCGCGGCCCCGAATCCCCCCCAGACCGAGGCCTCGTAGCGCTCGGAGTAGTGGCGCAGGGCCTCCAGATAGAGCGCCTCCTTCGAGCCGAAGGCCGCGTAGAGGCTCGGCGAGCCGATCCCCATGGCCTGCGTGAGGTCGGCGATCGAGGTCGCCTCGTAGCCCTTCAGCCAGAACAGCCGCGTCGCATGCGCCAGGGCTGCCTCGCGGTCGAAGGCGCGCGGCCGCCCGCGGCTGCGCGCTGCTTCCCCGGGGTCGCTCTCGGCCTCCGGTCTGCGTCCCGATTTCTGCATCGATCGATATATAATCTCCTTGACCGCTCCCACCAACACGCCTAGCCATTTCTGTGTCGATCGTTACAAAAAGGACGGACCATGCAGGATCTGGCTGGCAAGCGCGCCCTGGTCACGGGTGCCTCGCGCGGCATCGGCGCCGCCATCGCGCTGGGGCTGGCGGAGCGGGGGGCGGATGTGGCGATCACCTACGAGCGGTCGGCCGACCGCGCGGCCGAGGTCGTGCGGAGCATCGAGGGGAGGGGCCGGCGCGGGCTCGCGATCCAGGCCGACAGCGCCGACGCGGCGGCGGTGTCGCGCTCCGTGGCGGAGGCGGTCGACGGGCTCGGCGGCCTCGACATCCTCGTCAACAATGCCGGCATCGCCCGGGGCGGCACCGTCGAGAGCATGAGCCTGTCCGACATCGACGCGCTGCTGAACGTCAACGTGCGCTCGGTCGTGCTGGCCTCGCAGGCGGCCATCCCGCATCTCGGGGCGGGCGGCCGCATCGTCTCGATCGGCTCGTGCCTCGCCGAGCGCGTGCCCTTTCCGGGCGTGACGGTCTATTCGATGACGAAATCCGCGCTGCTCGCCTTCACCCGGGGGCTTGCCCGCGAACTCGGCCCCCGCGACATCACCGTGAATCTCGTCCAGCCGGGCGGGACCGACACCGACATGAACCCGGCCGAGGGCGCGCAGGCCGACGGCATCCGCAGCCTGACGGCGCTCGGCCGCTACGGCACGCCCGACGACGTGGCCGCGGCGGTCGCCTTCCTCATCAGCCCCGCGGCGCGGCAGATCTCCGGCTCCGTCGTCACGGTCGATGGCGGCCTGAACGCCTGAGCGGAGCGGCGCCCCCCTCAAGGGGCGCCGCCGCGCCTCACGCCGCGCGCACGGTGTCGAGGAAGCGCTGCACCTCGGCGGAGAGGTGCTCGGACTGGCGCGACAGCTCGGAGGCGGAAGCCAGCACCTGCGTGGCCGCCGCGCCGGTATCCTCCGAGGCCTGGGCCAGCCCGGTCATGTTCTGCGTGACCTCGCCCGTGCCGGTGGCGGCCTGGGAGACGTTGCGCACGATCTCCTGGGTGGCCGCGCCCTGCTCCTCCACCGCCGCGGCGATGGAGGCGGCCACGGCGTTGATCTCGCGGATGCGCAGGGTGATCGAGCCGATGGCGCTCACCGCCTGCCCCGTCACCCCCTGGATGCGGCCGATATGCCGGCCGATCTCCTCGGTGGCCCGGGCGGTCTGGGAGGCGAGTTCCTTGACCTCCGAGGCGACCACCGCGAAGCCGCGCCCCGCCTCGCCCGCGCGGGCCGCCTCGATGGTGGCGTTGAGCGCCAGGAGGTTGGTCTGGCCCGCGATGGTCGAGATCAGGCCGACGACGTCGCCGATCGTCACCACCGCCTGCGACAGCTCCTCGACCAGATGCGCCGTCTGGTCCGCCTCGCCCACGGCCGCCTGGGCCAGCCCGGCCGAGCCGGCGACCTGACGGCTGATCTCCGAGACGGAGACGCCGAGTTCCTCGGCCGCCGCGGCCACGGTGTTGACGTTGGAGGCGGCCTCCTCGGCGGCGGCGGCCACGGCGGTGGATTGCGAGGCCGTCTCGCCCGCGGTGGAGGTCATCTGCTGGGCAGTCGCCTGCAATTGCGTGGCCGAGGCGGAGACGCTGCCGACGATGCCGCCCACGGCCGCCTCGAAGCGGTCGGCCATCTGGCGCATGCCGGCCTTGCGCTGCTCCTCGGCCGAGGCGCGAGCCTGCGCGGTCTCATCCTCCAGGGCGCGGGTGCGGATCAGATTGTCCTTGAAGACCTGCACGGCCGCCGCCATCGCGCCGAGCTCGTCGCGCCGCCCGGTGCCGGGAACGACGATGCCGGTCTGGCCGGTCGCGAGCGTGTTCATCGCAGCCGTCATCGCCTGCAGCGGGCGCGCGATCCGGAAGAAGCTGAAGGCCAGGGCGCCGATGGCGGCCAGACCCACGAGCACGAGGGCGAGCCAGGTGACGCCGCGCGCCCAGGCGCTGGCCGCCTCGGCCGCGGCGGCGGCCTCGAGCGCGCCCTTTCGGTTCAGCTCGGCATCCTGGTTCAGGATGGCGCCGGCGCTCGTGAAGTTGTCGCGCACCTCCGTCTGGAACAACTGGCGGGCCTCCGGGGCGCGGCCCTGCTCGACGAGGTTCGCCACCCGGTCGAACAGGCCGGTATTCGCCGTCCACTTCTCCCGGAAGGCCGTGAGGAGCGCGCGCTCCTCGGCGGAGCTGACCAGGGGCTCGTAGCGCCGCATCTGGTCCTGCATCCGGGCGATCACCGCATCGATCTGCCGGCGCGCCGCGACCCGCTCCGCGTCGCTCTCGCTCAGGAGGAAGCCGAGGCGGGCGGTCCGCACGTCCGAGAAGGTGGCCTGCATCTGCCGGACGAGATCGAGCGAGGGCATCCAGTTCGTCGTGATGTCGGAGACCTTCGTCTCGACGGCCGCATTACTCGTGAGGCCGGAAACGCCCTGCCCGACCGACAGGATGGCCATTACTCCGAACAGGCCGGTGAGGGCGACTTTGATGGACGCGCGCATGGAACAACCCCGAGCCGCCTTGAGCCGGCGGACTGTCGGATGGACTAACAGATGATCGTTTTTCGAAACTTAATCCGCCCGCGGACCGTGCGCGAAAAGCCTAATCGCGCGGTCCGATGCTGCGTATTCGCGAAAACTCGTGCGCGAAGACGCGCGGCAGACCTCGAGGCGGCCGGGCTGTCTTGCATCCATCGGCGACGTTCCTGACACGTCACCGATCGCGATGCGGAGGTTTGCGCTGTCGTTCGATCCGAACCGGACGATCTCAAGTCGTCCCGACGCGGGCGCGGGCAGGACATCTGCCTATCCGCGATCCCGGCGCGGGGCGCCGTTCGGGCCGGCGGTGCGCCTGCCTTGCGCAGGGCCGACGAAGAGCGGGGGAAAACCTCCCATGCCCCCACCGGGTTGGTCTTTGCGCGCGCTTTCGTGCTAAAGCCTTCGGAAATCCCTGACGGTCCTGCTCGGGGTTTTCTGCCGTTCCGCACTCGCTTGACTGCCGCGTCGGGACGCCGCGCGCCGCCGCGGGACCTCGTGCGGCGCGATCCTCATCGAAAGATTTTTCCATGAGCGACGACATCGACGCCAAGACCCGGGCCGCGGAGCGCGCGGAGCGGGCCGAACGCATGGCTCGTGAGGGTCAGCAGGCGATGGCCGAGCATCTGGCCGCCGTCAAAGCCGTGGACGAGCGCACCGTGCGCCTGCGGGCCCTGCGCCTCGCCAAGGAGGCCGAGGAGGCCGCCGAGAAGGCCGCCAACCCGCCCGCGCCCAAGCGCAGCCGCAAGAAGGCGACGGTCTGACCGCGATGGCCATCGACCGCACCCGCCGTCCGAGCGACCCGCGTCAGGCGGCCGAAGCCGCCTTCCGGGCGGTGACCACGAAGAAGGCCCCCGAGGCCGCGCCGGTCGCGCCGCGGGCCCCGCTCGTTCCCGGCGCCCGCGAGACCGTCTCGCTGCGCATCGACCGGGCCGTGCTGGAGCATTTCCAGAAGGACGGCCCCGGCTGGCAGGACCGGATCAACGCCGCGCTCAAGGCCGCGGCGGGGCTCTGAGCCGCCGATCGAAGACGCCGACCCGGGCCGGACCCGAGATGCGCGCGCGATGAGAGGGCCTTCGCCTCCGCCATGTCTCGTCCCTGCTCGGCGGGAAGGGGTGCCGTGAGCGGAACCGCCGACCTGCTCGCCGGCGCCCTCGGCCTCAGCCCCGACGAGACCACGGCCCTTCTCCTTTCCCTGCGGATCGCCGCCGTGGCGACGCTGGCGAGCCTGCCGCCCGGCCTCCTCGTGGCCTGGCTGCTGGCGCGGCGGCGCTTTCCCGGACACGCCCTGATCGACGGGCTCGTGCACCTGCCGCTGATCCTGCCGCCGGTGGTGACGGGCTACCTGCTGCTCCTCGCCTTCGGCCGGCGCGGCCTGTTCGGGGCGTGGCTCGCCGAGATCGGCATCGTGTTCTCGTTCCGCTGGACCGGCGCGGCGCTCGCCTGCGCGGTGATGGGCTTCCCGCTGATGGTGCGGGCGATGCGCCTGTCGATCGAAGCGGTCGACCGCCGGCTGGAGCAGGCAGCGGAAACCCTGGGCGCGCCCCCGCCGCTGGTCTTCCTCGCCGTCACCCTGCCGCTGAGCCTGCCCGGGATTCTCGCGGGCGCGGTGCTCGCCTTCGCCAAGGCGATGGGCGAGTTCGGCGCGACGATCACCTTCGTCTCCAACATCCCCGGCGAGACCCAGACCCTGCCCTCGGCGATCTACACGCTGACCCAGGTGCCGGGCGGGGAGGCGGGGGCCCTGCGCCTCACCCTCATCTCGGTCGCGGTCTCGATGCTGGCGCTCCTCGCCTCCGAAGCGCTGGCCCGGCGCATGAGCCGGCGGATCGGGGCGGAGAGGTGAGGGGAGCCGGGGCGCTCCTGCCTCCCCGTCTCGGGCGCAGGCCTTCTCACGCGTAGGCGTAAGGCCCGCCCCGCTCCAGCGCCCGCCCGTAGGCGGGTCGGGCGTGGATGCGGGCGAGCCAGTCCTTGAGGTGGGGACCGGCGCCGGTGCCGCGGGCGGAAAAGGCTTCGAGAGGAAAGCTCATCATGATGTCGGCGGCGGTGAAGTCCGCTCCGCAGAAATACGGGCGCCCGGCCAGCTCCGCCTCCCAATACGCGGCGTGGCGGCGCAATTCCGGATCGACGAAGCCGGCCGTGACCCGGGCGGCGATGGCGCGCACCAGGGGGCGCAGCAGGGCGGGGCTGCCGGGCGCGAGCCGCGAGAACACCAGCTTCAGCAGCAGCGGCGGCATGGCCGAGCCCTCGGCGTAGTGCAGGAAGTAGGTGTAGCGCAGGGCCTCCGGCGTGTCCGGCGGCGGCACCAGGGCGCCGCCCACCCGCGCCGTGAGGAATTCCACGATGGCGCCGGTCTCGGCGATCACCTGCCCGTCCGCCTCGACGACCGGCGACTTGCCCAGCGGATGCACGGCCCTGAGTTCGCGCGGCGCCAGCATCGTGTCGGGGTCGCGGTCGTAGCGCTTCACCGTATAGGCGAGCCCCAGCTCTTCGAGGAGCCACAGCACCCGCTGCGAGCGGCTGTTCTCCAGATGGTGGACGGTGATCATCGGGACTCCCTTGCGGCCTCGCGCCGACAACGCGGCGGGCGGCGCATCGGGCCCGCGACTTGTGTCCGCCTCGGCTTTTCTGCCAAGCCGGCCCCCGCAAGCCGCCTCGCCCCTCGAACGGACGAGCCTCCCGGACCGACGCGCCATGACGATCGAGATCGACGTTTCGCTCCGCCGCGGCGCCTTCGCCCTGGAGGTCGCCTTCACGGCCGGGGCCGGGCTCACGGCCCTGTTCGGGCGCTCCGGCTCGGGCAAGACCACGGTGATCGACCTGATCGCCGGGCTCGCGCTACCCGAACGCGGGCGCATCGCGATCGCGGGCGCGGTGCTGCTCGACACGGAGCGCGGCATCCGCGTGCCGGTGCATCGGCGCCGGATCGGCTGCGTCTTCCAGGAGGCGCGGCTGATGCCCCATCTCAGCGTGCGCCAGAACCTGCGCTTCGGCCGCTTCTTCACGCGCGGAACGGGAGGGCCGGACCTCGACGCGGTGGCCGATCTCCTCGGCATCGCCCCGCTCATGGAGCGGCGCCCGGCCGGCCTCTCGGGGGGCGAGCGGCAGCGGGTGGCGATCGGCCGGGCTCTGCTGGCGCGCCCGCGCCTGCTTCTCATGGACGAGCCGCTCTCGGCGCTGGACGAGGCCCGCAAGCGCGAGATCCTTCCCTATATCGAGCGGCTGCGCGACGAGGCGGGACTGCCCATCGTCTATGTCAGCCATTCCGTGGCGGAGGTGGCCCGTCTCGCCTCCACCGTGGTGGTGCTGGAGGGCGGGCGCGTCGCGGCGAGCGGCCCGGTCGACGCCGTGCTGCGCCGGCCCGAGCTGATCCCCGACGGGGCGGAAGCCGGCAGCGTGCTGGCGCTGCGCGTGGAGGGCCACGACCCGTCGGCCGGCCTGACCCGGCTCGCCGGCGGCGAGGGCGGCGCTCTGAGGCTCGACGTGCCGCTCCTGGCCCTGCCGCCGGGCCGCCGGCTGAACCTGCGCATTCCCGCCCGCGACGTGCTGCTGGCCACCGAGCCGCCGCGGGCCTTGAGCGCGCGCAACGTCCTGGCCGGCCGGGTCGCGCGCCTCGCGGAGGAGGGGCCGGCCTGCCTCGTCGAGGTGGCCTGCGGCGAGGCGATCCTCGCCGCCCGCCTCACCCGCGCCTCCGCACGCGATCTCGGGCTCGCGGTCGGCCGGCCGGTCTACGCCATCGTCAAGAGCGTCGCGCTGGATGCGGGCACCGCGGCCGGGGAGGGGCGGATCGAGATCTGAGGACGGCCGGCCGGCGTCCTCCGGTGCAGCCGCGCCACGCCCGCGCCCGAAACGACGCGGCCGGGTCCGGCCCGCTCCGCTCCTCGCTTGACCTTTGTCCCGCGCGGCCCCGACGGTGGCGCCGAAACCGGACGGAACCCGGACATGGCCCTTCTGCAGCGTCTCCTCTCCTACGCCTCCTCGGCCTTCGGCCTGCCGGCCCCGGCTGAGCCCATGCCCGACGGCAGCGAGGAGCATCTCGCGGCGACGGCGCTCCTCGTCCACGTCGCCCGCGCCGACGGCCTGCTCGACGCGGCCGAGACCGCGCGGCTGGTGCGCCTCGTGCGCGGCCGCTACGCCGCCAGCGACGCGGAGGCGGAAGGATTGATCGAGCGGGCCGCCGCCTTCGACGCACAGACCCGCGACATGACGAGCCTCGTCGAGCAGATCGGCGGCGACGGCGCGCCCGGCGAGCGGGAGCGGCTGCTGGCCATGGCCTGGGCCGTGGCGGGCGCGGACGGCGCGGTGCACGAGTTCGAGGAGGCGCTGGTCTGGCGCCTGGGCAAGCTGCTCGGCTTCGACGAGGCGGCGATCGACGCCGCCCGGCTCCGGGGCGCCCGCGAGGCGGCGAGCCCCGCCGGCACATGACGCTCCGCTGCGCGGAAAGGCCGGGGTTTCGGGAGGGCGCGCCCTTTCGCGGGTTCGGGGCGCAGCCCTGGAGGAAGACCGAGGATCCGCCCCGGCGCCCCGCCGAAGGGATGATCCCTTCGGAATCCCGCGTGCTCTCATGATCGTCAGCCTCACCGTGATCCTGCTCGCGCAGCTCGCGGGCGAAGTCGCCGCGCGCGCCGCCGGCCTGCCCGTCCCGGGCCCGGTGATCGGCATGGCGCTGCTGCTCGTCTTCCTCGTGCTGCGCGACCGCGCCCGGCCGGTCTCGAACCGCTGGCTGCCGCCGCCGCTGGTCGACGGCGGCTTGGAGGACGCCTCCAAGGGGCTGCTGGCGCATCTCTCAATCATGTTCGTGCCGGCTGGCGTCGGCATCGTCGGCAAGCTCGACGTGCTGGCGAGCCACGGGCTGGCGCTCGCGCTCGTGCTCGTCCTCTCGGTCACCCTGACGCTGACGGCAACCGTGCTGACCTTCGTCGCGGTCTCGCGGCTCATGGACCGGCGGTGAACGGCGACTTCGCCCTCTGGGTCTACCTGACCCACACGCCGCTGCTGTGGCTGACGGTGACGCTGCTCGCCTACGCCGTGGCCGACCGGCTGTTCCAGGCGGCGGGCCGCCACCCGGCCGCCAACCCGGTGATCCACTCGATCTGGATGATCGGCCTGCTGCTGACGCTCACGGGCACGCCCTATCCGGCCTATTTCCAGGGCGCGCAGTTCGTGCACTTCCTGCTCGGGCCGGCCACGGTGGCGCTGGCGGTGCCCCTCTACGAGCGGCGCGCGACGGTGACGCGCGCGCTCCTGCCCATGCTCGCCGCCCTCCTCGTCGGCTGCGTCACCGCGATGGCCTCGGCGCTGGCCTTCGCCACGCTCGCCGGCATCCCCTACGAGGTGATGCTGGCCATGGCCCCGAAATCGGTGACCACGGGCGTGGCCATGGGCATCGTCGAGGCGCTCGGCGGCGATCCCACGCTGGCCGCCGTGCTGGTGATGCTCACCGGCATGGCCGGCGCGGTCATCGTCACGCCGCTGATGCGACTGCTGCGCGTCGAGGACATGCGCGCCCGCGGCTTCGCGGCGGGGCTGGCCGCCCACGGGCTCGGCACCGCCCGCGCCTTCCAGGTCAGCGAGGTCGCCGGCACCTTCGCCGGCATCGCCATGGGGCTGAATGCGTTCCTGACCGCGATACTGGTGCCGGTGGCGGTGAGTTTTCTGCGGTAGGTTTTTGCGGTGAGGCCCTGCCGGCCGATACGTCGCGGACGAACATCGAGAAGAATGCCCGCGCCGCGAGCCCGATCCGGCGCTGCGTCTTCGGGGTCTGTGCGGTGCCGCACGACGATGCGGTGGAGGACTTCGGAAAGTCTTCTAAGCTCACGCCGTCGCTGCGATGGCCCGTCCATCCTTTCGGCAGCGCCCGGAGCCGACGAAGACAATGTCGAACGGCACCTTGACGTTCTGGATGACGATGGCCGTCGTCAGCGCCTCTTTCGGCGCGCTGCACGGCCTTCTGTTCGGCGACGGGCCGACGCTCGCCGGTGTCCTCTACGGCACGGGTGTCGGACTCCTGGTGATCGCCTACGAGCGCGGCCTCTTCCTCGCCGGCTACAGCCGGCGCCTGCGACGATTGCCGACGCTCGCCTATTTCGCGGCCGCCGAGAGCAGCTTGGTTCTCGTGATCGTGACCGGGATGTCGCTGACGGGCTCGATCCTCTGGGCGCTCGGCATCGCGGACAAGACCTTCGCCGAGGCCGTCACGCCCAAGCTCTCCACGATCCCGTTCGCGTTGGTGGTCTCGGCGCTGATCGTCGCCGTCCTGCGCGTTCGCGACCTGATCGGCAGCGAGACGTTCACGAGCCTGATCCTGGGGCGCTACCACCGCCCGATCAGCGAGGAGCGCGTGTTCCTGTTCCTCGATCTCGTCGGATCGACGGCCTACGCGGAGAAGCAGGGCGACCTCGCCGCGCAGGAACTCTTGAAGGCCGTCTTCGCCGCGATCGCCGAGCCGGTGCGGCGCCATCGCGGGCAGGTCGACGACTATGTCGGCGATCAGGTCATCGTCTCATGGCCCCTCGCCCGGGGCATCGAGCGGGCGCGCTGCGTCGCCTGCGTCTTCGCGATCCGTCAAACCCTCGAACGCGACCGGAACGGCTGGCTCGCGCGCTTCGGCTTCGTTCCCGAGCTGCGCGCGGCCCTGCATGGCGGCGGCGTCGTGACGGCGGAAGTCGGCGTCGACCGGCACAAGATCGCCTATTTCGGCGACGTCATGAATGCGACCGCACGGTTGGAGGGTCTGTGCCGGGAGACCGGGCGGAGCGTGCTGATCTCGGACGCCGTCCTGACCAGGCTGCCCGCCCTTCCCGACGGCATCGCCGCCGAGGCGCTCGGGGGGTACCGTCTGCGGGGCCGTCGCGAGACGATGGCCGTACATGCGCTGACGGAGATGCGCGCGCCGGTCACCGCCGGCGCGTCGAGCCATCGTGCGGGTGCCGGAGCCGAGCGCAAGCCGGCAGCGCCGGACTACGTGCCTCAGCCCAGGCGGCAGGAGGCCGAATTGGGTGTGCCGCGAGAATCAGCAGCCTCGGCCTGAGCGGCGCCCGGCCTTCGGCCACCGTGTTGCGCCGCAATACCCGACACTCTACAAGCCGGACATTCGCCTGGACCCGGTGCAAGCCCGGGTGGCTCTTCCGGCCGCCGATCCGCCGGACCACGCATTCGTGACGCCTTCTGTCCTCCGCGCCTTCGTCGCGGGGCCTGCGTCCCTCTGCGGATTCATTTTCGATGTCATCGCTGCCGACAACCGCCCGCCGGCGGTCCGCCCCGTCCCGGCTCCCGCCCTGGCTCTCACCCTGGCTCGCCCAACCGCGGGCCGACATCCTCTCCGGCCTCGTGGTCGCGCTCGCCCTGATCCCGGAGGCCATCGGCTTCTCGGTGATCGCCGGGGTCGATCCGAAGGTCGGCCTCTACGCCTCCGTGGTCATCGCCTGCACCATCGCCTTCGCGGGCGGGCGCCCGGCCATGATCTCGGCCGCCACCGCCGCCACGGCGGTGGTGATGGTCGATCTCGTGCGCGACCACGGCGTCCAGTATCTCTTCGCCGCCACCATCCTGATGGGCGTGCTGCAGATCCTGGCCGGGCTCGCCCGGCTCGGGCGGCTGATGCGCTTCGTCTCGCGCTCGGTGATGACGGGCTTCGTCAATGCGCTGGCGATCCTGATCTTTCTGGCGCAGTGGCCCGAACTCACCGGTGTGACCCCGGCCACCTACGCCCTGATCGCGCTCGGACTCGCCATCATCTACGGCTTCCCTAGAATCACCCGCGCCGTGCCGTCCCCGCTGGTGGCCATCGCGGTGCTGACCGCGCTCACAGCCTTCCTCGGTCTCGACGTGCGCACGGTCGCGCATCTGGGCGCCCTGCCCAGCGCCCTGCCGAGCTTTGCCCTGCCCGACGTGCCGCTGACCTTCGAAACCCTGCGCATCATCCTGCCCTATTCGGCGACCCTCGCCGCGGTCGGCCTCCTGGAGAGCCTGCTCACCGCGCAGATCGTCGACGACATGACGGATACCGGCAGTTCCAAGAACCGCGAATGCATGGGCCAGGGGCTCGCCAACATGAGCTCGGCCGTGTTCGGCGGCATGGGCGGCTGCGCCATGATCGGCCAGTCGGTCATCAACGTCTCGTCCGGCGCCCGCGGCCGGCTCTCGACCCTGGTGGCGGGCGCCTTCCTGCTGTTGCTGCTGGTGCTGCTGCAGGATCTCCTCGCCATCGTGCCCGTGGCGGCGCTGACGGCGGTGATGATCATGGTCTCGCTCAACACCTTCTCCTGGCGCTCGCTCCTGGACCTGCGCAGCAACCCGCTGCCCTCCTCGGTGGTGATGCTCGCCACCGTGGCGGTCGTCGTCGCCACCCGCGACCTCGCCATCGGCGTGCTGGTGGGCGTGCTGCTGTCGGGCGTGTTCTTCGCCGGCAAGGTCTCCCGGATGAGCCGGGTCGTCTCGGAGCTGTCGGCGGACGGGCGCACCCGCACCTACCGGGTCTCGGGCCAGGTGTTCTTCGCCTCCGCTGGCACCTTCGCGGAGAGCTTCGACGGGCGCGAGCCGGTCGAGCGCCTCGTCATCGACGTGCACGCGGCCCATTTCTGGGACATCTCGGCGGTGGGCGCCCTCGACCGCGTGGTGATGAAGGCCCGCGCCGCCGGCCGGATCGTGGAGGTGATCGGCCTCAACGAGGCCAGCGCCACCCTGGTCGAGCGCTTCGGGCAACACGACAAGGCGGGCGCCTCGCTGCCCGTGCATTGACGGGCACGGTGACGGAGAGGACCGGCCGGCACCTTCCGCGCCCGCCCTGGTTGTGCAGTGCAGCGGAAACTCGGTAGTATCGTCCGGGGACAGGCCGGCGCATCGCGGCGGGACCCCGACGATGGCCCGTTGCTCCGCGAGGCGCCGTGTTTCCCTTCGACCCCTCCCGTCAGGCCCGGCGCCTCGTGCGCAAAAGCCTCGCCCGCACCACGCGGCAGGTCACGCGCTCCGTCGACGCCGCCGGCAAGGCCGTGACCCGGTCGACCGAGAAGGCGATCCGGGAGACGAAGAAGGCGACGGTCCGGACCGTGAAGCGGTCGGTCCGCCACACCGAGAAAGTGGTCGCGGCCGCCTTCGCCCCGCAGGGGAGAGGGATCGTCCGCAAGCCGCCCGGCCAGTTCGTGACGGTCGATTCCCTGCCCGTGCACGTCATTGTGCGCGGCCGGGGGCGGCCGGTGGTCCTCGTCCACGGCAACGGCACCATGGCCGAGGATTTCGCGATCTGCGGACTGATCGACCGGCTGGCGACGCGCTACCGGGTCATCGCGATCGACCGGCCCGGCTTCGGCTACACGGCCCGCCCCCGCCACCGCATCTGGACGGCGCAAGCCCAGGCCGTGCTCCTGCACCGGGTGCTGGACCAGCTTTCCGTCGAGCGCCCCCTCGTGGTGGGGCATTCCTGGGGCACGATCGTCGCCCTGGCGCTCGCGGCCGAGGGGCGGCGCGCCTTGCGCGGCCTCGTGCTGCTGTCGGGCTCCTACTTCCCGGGACGCCGCGGCGACGCGGCCATGCTCGCACCGCTGGCGATGCCGGGGATCGGCGACGCGGCGCGGGCGATGGTGCCGGCGAAGCTCAGTGCGGCGCTCACCGAACAGTCGTTCCGGCAGGTGTTCTGGCCCCAACCCGTGCCGGCCCGCTTCAGGGCGCGCTTCCCGATCGAGATCGCCGCGGCCGCGACGCAAGCCCGCGCCGTCGCGGAAGACGCCGCCTCGATGAACGCCGCCGTCACCGCGCTCGAGCGTGGTTACGCGGGCCTGACGCTGCCGGTCTCCATCGTGGCCGGCGATGCGGACGCCATCGTCAAGTCGAGCGACCATTCGGTGCGGCTGCACACGACGATCTCCGGAAGCACCCTCCGGCTCCTGCCCGGCATCGGCCACATGACGCACTACGCCGCGCGGCTGAAGGTCGAGCGCGCGATCGACGATGTCATGACGCTGCGCTGAGCCAAGGCCTCCGGGCTTCCGGGTCTGCACCCGCCGGGCTCGATCGCAAGCGGTCAGGCTGGGCTCCCGCCTATCCCCCCGTCTCCAGCGCCCGCGCCAGCGCCACGAACCCCGCCACCGGAATCTCCTCCGCCCGCGCCGTCTCCGGCAGCCCGGCGGCGGCGAGCAGGCGGGCGGGGTCGGGGGTCGCGGCCTTCAGGCTCTGGCGCAGCATCTTGCGGCGCTGGCCGAAGGCGGCGCGGGTCACCCGCTCCAGATCCGCGATGCGGCAGGGCAGGGGCTCGGGGCGCGGGCGCAGGTGGACGATGCTGGAGGTGACCTTCGGCGGCGGCACGAAGGCGCTAGCGCCCACGTCGAACAGGATGGTCGCCTGCGTGCGCCAGCCGCACAGGACGCCGAGCCGGCCGTAATTGGCCCGGTCCGACTCGTCGGCGACGATGCGCTCGGCCACCTCGCGCTGGAACATCAGGGTCGCCGAGTCCCACCAGGGCGGCCAGCTGTCGTCCCGCGTCTCGGCGCCGAGCCAGCCGGTGAGCAGCACGGTGGCGACGTTGTAGGGCAGGTTGGCCACGATCCGCACCGGCCCGTCGCCGACGAGGGGACGCGGATCGAAGCCGACCGCGTCCGCGTCGATCACGTCGAGCCGGCCGGGGTAGTGCGCGGCGATCTCGGCGAGCGCCGGCAGGGCCCGGGGATCGCGCTCGATGGCGACGACGCGCTTGGCACCCGCCGCCAGCAGCGCCCGGGTCAGCCCGCCGGGGCCGGGGCCGACCTCCACCACGGTGACGCCGTCGAGCGCGCCCGCCGAGCGGGCGATGCGGCCGGTAAGATTGAGATCGAACAGGAAATTCTGGCCGAGCGCCTTCTTCGGCTCCAGCCCGTGGCGCCGCACCACCTCGCGCAAGGGCGGCAGGCCGTCGGCGCTCAACGCTTCGGTGTTCATCGGCGAAGAGGCTCAGGCGCGGACGGGGAAGGGCGTAACGGTGGCGGCCGGGCGCTGCGCGAGGCGGTGCGCCAGCCGCAGGGCCGCGATCAGGCTGTCGGGCTTGGCCACGCCCTTGCCGGCGATGTCGAAGGCGGTGCCGTGATCCGGCGAGGTGCGCACGAAGGGCAATCCCAGGGTGACGTTCACGCCCTCGTCGAAGGCGAGCGTCTTGATCGGGATCAGCGCCTGATCGTGGGTGGGGGTCAGCGCCACGTCGTAGGTCGCCCGCGCCCGCTCGTGGAACAGGGTGTCGGCGGGCAGCGGCCCGCGGATGTCGATGCCCTCGCTGCGCAGGGCCGCGACGGCGGGGGCCAGCACGTCGCGATCCTCGGTGCCCATGGTGCCGGACTCGCCCGCATGGGGGTTCAGGCCCGACAGGACGAGGCGGGGGTTGTCGAGGCCGAAGCGGGCGCGCAGGTCGGCGTGGACGATGCGGGCGGTACGCTCGACCAAACCTTGCGTCAGCAGGTCCGGCACGCGGCGCAGGGCGACATGGATCGTCACCGGAACCACGGCGAGCGTGTCGCTCCACAGCATCATCACCGGCAGCGGCGGCTCGCGGCCCTCCTTGGCCGCGAGCGCGGCCAGGAACTCGGTATGGCCGGGATGGGCGAAGCCGACCCGGGTCAGCACGAACTTGGCGATGGGGTTGGTCACCACGGCCGAGGCCGCGCCGGAGCGCACCAGATCGACGGCGGCGGTGATCGATTCCACGATCGCGCCCGCATTCGCCGAATCCGGCGCGCCGGGCGTGGCGGTCACCCCGGCCCCGCTCGGCAGCGGCAGGACGGGCAGCGCCCGGGGAAACACCGCGCAGGCATCCTCGGTCTCGACCTCGGCCACGGGCACTGACAGGCCGAGCCGGTGGGCGGTCCGCTCCAGGAAATCGGGGTCGCCGACGAGCTGGAATGGCGGCACGCCCCGCTCGGTGCGCAGGCGCCACGCGGCGAGCGCGATCTCCGGCCCGATCCCGGAGGGGTCGCCGAGGGTGAGCGCGAGGGGTTTGTCGTCCGAAGCCATGGCCGGGACTTATACAGCCTTTGCGGCGATGTCCGAGGCCGCGCGCGAGCGGGCGCGGGCGCGGCCGCCTACCGCGTCGGCTCCGGGTAGCGCGTGCCGTCCACGACGGCGTCGAGGGGAACCCGGCTCCAGTCGAAGCCGGCCGGCGGCTCCGCGCGCTTGCGGCACAGGATCTCGCTGTGTCCGTACATCTCGGTGATGGGCGAGAAGCGCAGGCCCGGCCGGGCGGCGGCGGTGAAGTAGCCGGCGATCGGGCTGCTCATGCCCTTCTCGATCAGCTCGAAGCCGAGCGCGTCGTTGAATAGGGCGCGCAGGCCCATGTCGGAGAATTGGAAGAAATTCCACGGCCGCTCGTGGGAGCGGAAGGAGAAGTGCGTCTCGACGAAGACGTGGCCGCCGACCTTCAGGAGCCGACCGATCTCGACCGCCGCCAGCCAGGGCATGGCGAGGTGCTCGAACACCGCCGAGGAGAAGATCAGGTCGAAGCGCTCGTCTTGCGCAAAATAGCTGGAGAGCCGGTGGGCGTCGCCGACCACGTCGACGTTCTCGCCGGCGTAGAAGTCGAAGCCGACATACTCGGCCCGGGAAAAGCGATGGCGGAAATTGGCGCCGGTGACGTTGCGCGAGCCGACCTCCAGCACGCGCAGGCCCGGCCGGTCGAAGCGCTCGGACAGGCTGTCGATCCAGGCGCCGTGGGCCAGATCCCGCGGCGGGGCGATCCGGTCCCGGCGGAAGGCGAAGGGCAGCGTCGCCAGGGCGCCGTAGGCGCGGGTGAGCGCGCCGGCCGTGCGTCTTCAGCATCGCTTCCTCGCCGCGGCGCGTGGCAGCATCGTCAGCGCACCGTGGCGATGCCGTCGGCGGTGGTCGAGGTGCTGACGTTCTGGCGCAGGTCCGCCTCGCCCAGCGTCTTCAGCTCCAGCCGGAGCAGGACGGTCTGGTTGCGCTCGCGCACGCCGATCGCGGTGGCGATGGGCGAGACGATGTAGTTGAGCGAGACCGTGGTGCACTCGTCCTGATAGCCGCCGCCGAGGCTCATGCCCGAGAGATAGGCCCGGCCCGGATTGCTGTAGACCGGCGCGAGGCCGACCGGGTTGGCGAGGTAGGCGGTGTAGTAGTCCGCGAAGGTGTCGCGGGTGTCCAGGTAGTGGGTGAGGTCGACGAGCGCCGAGCCGGTGACGAACCAGTTCGGGGTGATGCGGTAGGTGGCCGAGGCCGTCACGCCCTCGCGGCGGTGGGAGAAGCCCAGCGCCGGCTGCGCCTCGTAGAAGGAGTAGAACAGCGAGGTCTCGAGCGGCAGGAACGGCGCGAAGCGCGCGGTCACGCCGGCCTCGAACCGGTTCACCGCCAGATCGCGCTGGTCGAAGCGGGCGCGGGCGATGAAGCTGATGTTCTGGTTGGGCGAGAGCTGGAAGCGGCTCACGAAGTCCGAGCGGCGGTTCTCCAGGCCGGAATCGAGGCCGACATTGGCCAGATCCCCGCGGCGGAACGAGTTCACGCCCGCGATCTGGATCGACTCGCCGAACATCACGTTGGCGTACCAGCCCGTCGGGGTCACGACCGAGTATTGCGCGCCGAGATTGGCCCGCACGCCGCCCTCGACCCGATCGTAGCCGGAGAACTTGTCCCACTCGAAGAGCGAGGTGTCGTCGAAGACGAGGCTCTGCGCGTCCTCGTTGGGCAGGCGGCCGATCCGGGTCTCGGAGGGCCGGGCGATCACCTGGGCGATGGGCTCCAGGGTGTGGACGCCGAGCGCGCCGAAATCGGCGACGAAGGGGTAGCGGTAATCGATGCCGATGGCCGGCATGACCCGGCCGGAGAAGCCGTCATCGACCGTGGTGATGTTGTTCACCAGCGCGTTCTGGAAGCCGGACAGGCTCGGGTTCACGAAGAAGGCGTCGGTGCGCAGGTAGGTGAAGGGCGTGAAGACCTGGCCGAAATCGTCGATGAAGCTGCGCCGCCAGGAGACCTGGGCCGAGAGGCGGGTGTTGGTGCCGCCGAGGCCCCGCACGATGCAGCGCTCCCGCACGAAGGTGGTGCAGGTCTCATAGAGCGGGTAGCTGATCCCGTTGACGCTCGGGGCGAACAGGTAGCTGCCCGTGCGCGGGATGCCCTGGAAGTCGGTGGCCTCGCGGGTGAGGCTGGTGACGTTGGCCTCGAAGCGCACCTCGCCGCCGAGCGGCTTGGGCCCATCGATGCGCTTGTCGTAGTCGATCACCGGCAGGACGACGGGCTGCTCCTTCTGCCAATCGAAGCTCGACAGGGCCTTGAAGTAGTAGCCGCGCATCTCGAACCAGGAGCGGTCGCCCTGGCCGACGAGGTAGGCGCTCGACACCGCCTCGCGGAAGTAATCCGTGGTGATGTTCTGGTTGCGGATGCGGTAATTGTCGAGGAACCACTTGTCGGTGACGCCGACGAGGTCCCAGCCGGTGCGCCAGTTCTCGTTGATGTAGAAGCGCCCGCGCGATTCGATCGAGCCGCGGAAGTCGCGGTCGGCTGCGCCCAGCGGCCCCGGCAGGAAGGCCGAGGGCGTCGACTGGAAGATGCCCGACAGGCGCAGGTTGTACGACCCGTTGTCGATCCGCTGGCGGAACTCGGCCTGTCCCAGCACGCCCTGGCGCGAGACGAAGGCGGGCGAGATCGTCAGGTCGTAGCTCGGATCAAGGTTGATGAAGTACGGCGTCGCCACGCCGGTGCCGATCGCCGTCGAGGTGATGAAGCGCGGCGTCAGGAAGCCGGTCTTGCGCTTCACCGTCGGGTCGGCGGATTCGAAATAGGGCAGGTAGGCGACCGGAATGCCGCCGAGTTCGAGGGTCGAATCCTCGTAGGTGATCGTGTGGGTCTGGTTGTTGTGGACGATCTTGGACGCCTTGATCTGCCAGAGCGGCGGCGTCGTCGGGTTGTCCTTGCAGGGCTCGCAGGCGGTGTAGGTGGCGTAGTCGAAGCTCGACTGCTCGCCCGCGATCCGCTCCGCCCGCGGGGCGGAGATGCGCGTGCGCACGGTCTCGCCCTTCATCTGGACGGTCTGCTGGATGCGCAGGGCATCGACGAAGCCGTTCTTGAAGTCGTCGGTCAGCTCCATCCGCTCGCCGGTGACCAGCGCCCCGGTCTCGTCGGTCAGGCGGACGTTGCCCTCCGCGAAGACGCGGCTGGTGCCCCGGTCGTAGCGGACCCGGTCAGCCTGGAGCGTGCGGGCGCCGTAATGCAGCTCGGCATTGCCCCGCGCGGTCACGGTGTTGCGGTCGTTGTCGTAGATCAGCTCGTCGGCTTCCACGAGCAGGCGCTGGCCGGGCTTCTCGCCCTTGCCGCCTCCGGCGAGCTTCTCGAGTCCGGCCTGGGCATGGGCGCGCTGCGCGGTCAGCCCGAAGGCTGCCGTGAGCAGAGCGGCCATCGAGACCGTGATCGCGATGTCGGCGACCTTACGCAACGCGTCCCTCGAACCCTGTGCAGCCCCCTGCACGACGACACGGCCCGGCACCGCGCTTCCCCGGAAGACCCTGCATCAGCCGTCCTCCTGGTAGAGAAGCGTGAGCGTACCGAGCAGACTCCCTACCACGGCGGGGAACCACGCCGCCACTGTCGGCGCGACCATGCCGGACGCGCCCAGGCCCTCCATGACCTGCCGCGCGACGTAGAGCACGAAGCCTGCCGCCACCCCGCCGAGCACCAGCTTGCCGACCCCACCAAACCGGAAGAATCTTAAGGAAACCGTTGCCGCCACGAGGACCATCGCGAGGTAGAGCAGGGGCGTTGCCAGCAGTACATCGTACTGGAGCCGGTAGCGCGTGGCATCCAGCCCGGCCCGCTCGTGGCGCGCGATCGTCTGTGGAAGTTGCCAGAAGGGCACAGATTCCGGGGGCGTGAAGCGCTGGCGGATCTGGCTCGGGTCGAGAGTGGAGGCCACGAGGTAGATCTCGTGGCTCTCGGGCGGCTGATCCCGTGTGAGAACCCGCACATCCTGGAACTCCCACCAGCCGTCGTGCAGGATTCCCCGCGCCGCCTCGACCTGGGCGGAGAAGACGCCCGCCTCGTCGAACAGGAAGGCGGTGACGCCGGCCAGCGTGGTGGTGCCCTCGATCGCCGTCTCGGCGCGGATGATCGCCTGACCGTCGACGCTGCGCTGGCGCAGCCAGAGGTCCTTGCCGGTGCCGGCCTTGGTGGATTTGGCGAAGATCTTCGCCTCGATCTCGCTGGAGCGCTGCTTGAGCGCCGCCGAGAGGGGATTGTAGGCACCGATGGTGAGCGCACCGATGGCGAGTGCCACGAAGGCGCCGGGCTGGAGGAACTGCCAGGCCGAGATGCCGGCGGCCCGCGCCACCACGAGTTCGAGCTTGCGCGAGAGCTGGAGCAGGGCGGCCATGGAGCCGAACAGCACCGCGAAGGGCAGCACGCTCTCGGCCACCGCGGGCGTGCGATAGAGCGCGAGCTGGGCCATCAGCCCCGTCGAGGCCCCCTCCGACTCGCCCGCGCGGCGCAAGAGCTCGACGAAGTCGAGGGTGTAGACCAGCGCGAAGACCGTGAGGAACACGCCCAGGATCGTGCGCACGAAGCGCCACGCGAAGTAGCGGCCGAGGGTGGCGCCGATGAGCATGATCGCTCCCTCAGGCCCGCCCGGCCTGCGGCCGGCGCCGCAGGGCGGCGGCCAGCGCCCGCCAGGGCCGGCCGAGGCGCTCGCCGAGCGCGCGGGTGCGGGCACCGCCGAAGATCATGAGGCAGCAGAGCGCGATGGCGCCGAGGGGCGCGCCGTAGATCGCCGCCACGGCGCCGGGGCTGCGCACGGCGGCGCTGCTGGCGGCAAAGCCGGCGATGCGCAGGGCGATGACGCCGATCACGGCGCCGGCCACGGCGAGACCCCGGCCCTGGCGGGTGGTGCGCGGATCGCCCAGCGCGGCGAAGGCGATGAAGGCGAGCGCCAGCGGGTAGAGCCAGGCCGAGAGCCGGTCGTGGAGTTCGGCCCGGAAGCGGCCCTTCTGCAGGCGGTAATAGCCCTCGCTCGTGTCGGGGAAGAGCAAAGCCGCCGTCGAACGCTCGCGCGGCTTGTAGATCGTCTCGGAATCCGGGGGCGTGAAGGCGGCCAGATCGACGGCGTAGCGCTCGTAGCTCACGATCGAGGAATCGCGGCTGTCCTTCTGCTGGCGGTGGATGCTGCCCTTCTCCAGCACGAGGTAGGTCTGCCCATCGACCTCGCTGACGCGGCCGCGCTCGGCCAGGTAGACCACGGCCTTGCCGGGCTCGCGCTTGTCCTGGATGAACAGCCCCTGGAGCGAACCGTCGGGTCCGCGCTCGCGGAAATGGAAGGTGATGCCGCTGTCCAGCGAGGTGAACTGCCCCTCCTTGACGACGTTGGCGACGAAGTCGCCGCGCACCCGCGTCAGCACGTCGCGCAGCTCTTGGAAGGAGGAGGGCATGACCTGGATCGTCAGGAAGGCGACCACCACGCTGATGGCGAAGGCCAGCGTCACGAAGGGCCGCAGCAGCTGCCGCGGCGGCATGCCCGCGGCCGACATCACGATCAGTTCGGAATCGCCGTTGAGCTTGTTCAGCGCGTAGACGCAGGCGATGAACAGCGCGACCGGGGCGATCACCGTGATCAGGGTCGGCAGCGACAGGCCGGTGATGAACAGGAAGACGAGGAGCGTCTGGCCCTTGGCCGTGACGAGGTCGAGCTCGCGCAGGGCCTGCGTCACCCAGATCGTGCCCGTGAGCCCGATCAGGCAGGTGAGGAAGGCCCCGAGCGCGATCCTGAATATGTAGCGCTCGATCTGCGTCATCCGCGCCGTCCGGCTCCGAACCACCCCTGCTGGCCGCCGAGGCGGCGTCCCCTTGTCGCCGGTCGCGGCGACCGGGCCAAGCGGCCCGGATCGCGGCCGGACTGCCAAGTCTCGGGGCGCCCGGAATGAGGCCGTTTCGCGGCGCGGGCCTTTGGGTGCCGGGAGTGACCGGGGAGGAGCCGGCGAGAACCCGTGGAGAGGGCGTCAAGCCGCCTCCGGCTCCGGGCAGGCGACGGCGACCGCCATCCGCCGGTCGAGCGCGCGTCAGCACACCGGGCAGCGTGGACAGCCCCGGATTGCCAGCCCCGGACAAGGACTTGCACCGGCTCTCCCGGCCCCGCGCCGCCCGCTCGGCGATCTCGGCCAGCCTTGCGACCGGGCGACGGCTCCGGACGCCCGGCGGGATTCGGTCTCGTCGCGGTCCGCGGCACGCGCGTTGTCTCTCTTGGGATCCGACGGAGCGGAAGCTTGCCCGCGAGCTAAGGACACCGGGCCATCGGTCGGCCGCTCCGACGGCCGGCCCGGTCCCGCGGCCTCGCCCCGCGTTGCGTTCTGCGCCTCAGCGGCTACACAGGTTCGCCGGTTTTCGCGAGGCACGCGGAGGGTCGGCGGCAGACGGGTTGAGAGCGAAGAGCATCATGGCCGGTGGGATCGAAATCGCCTTTGAACCGCTGACGTCGCGCGGTGGCGGGGGCGACCTCGTCGTGTTTGCGGGCGACGATCTCGCGCTCTCGGGCGCGGCCTCCGAAGCCCTGGGACGGGCGGGTGCCGAGCTGGTGGCCCGGGCCGCGGCGAGCGAGCGCTTCAAGGGCAAGGCGCAGTCGGCGCTGAGCCTGCCGGCCCCGGAGGGTGTCGAGGCCGAGCGGCTGGTGGTGATCGGGCTCGGCTCCGAGAAGGACCGGGCCAAGCTCGACTGGACGCTGCTCGGCGGCTTCACCGCGGGCAAGGTCGGCGGGCGCTCCGCCCGGGTCCTGCTCGACTGGCCGGGGTTTTCCGGCAGCGCCCGGGACGTGGCCGACTTCACGCTGGGCGCGCGCCTGCGCAGCTACCGCTTCGACCGCTACAAGACCAAGAAGAAGGACGAGGACGAGGCCGGCGCCGCCCTGACCCTGCGGGTCGCCGACCCTGCCGCGGCGCAGGCCGCGGCGCGGGACGCCGCCGCGGTGGCCGAGGGCGTGACCCTCGCCCGCAACCTCGTCAACGAGCCGCCGAACGTGCTCTACCCGGAGGAATATGCCCGCCGGGTCTCCGAACTCACGAGCCTCGGCATCGAGGTCGAGATCCTCGACGTGGCGCGCATGCGCGAGATCGGCATGGGCGCCCTGCTCGCGGTGGCCCAAGGCTCGGCCCGCGAGCCGCGGGTGGCGATCATGCGCTGGAACGGGGCGGACGACGCCTCCGAGCCGCCGCTCGCCCTGATCGGCAAGGGCGTGGTGTTCGATTCCGGCGGCGTCTCGATCAAGTCGGCCGGCGGCATGGAGGACATGAAGGGCGACATGGGCGGCTCGGCCGCGGTCGTCGGCGCCCTGCACGCGCTCGCCTCCCGCAAGGCCAAGGCGAACGTCGTCGGCGCCATCGGCATCGTCGAGAACATGCCCGACGGCAACGCCTACCGCCCCTCCGACATCGTCACCTCGCTCTCGGGGCAAACCATCGAGGTCATCAACACCGACGCGGAAGGCCGGCTCGTGCTGGCCGACGTGCTCTGGCACGTGCAGGCGACCTACAAGCCCAAGGCCATGATCGATCTGGCCACGCTCACCGGCGCAATCATCGTGGCGCTGGGCCAGGACATCGCCGGCCTGTTCTCCAACGACGACGACCTGTCCGCCAAGATCACCGCGGCGGGCGAGGCCGCGGGCGAGCGGGTGTGGCGGATGCCGCTGATCCCGGCCTTCGACAAGGCGATCGAGTCGAAGTTCGCCGACATGAAGAACACCGGCGGGCGCCACGGCGGCGCGGCCACGGCGGCGGCCTTCCTCAAGCGCTACGTCAACGACGTGCCCTGGGCCCATCTCGACATCGCCGGCGTGGCCATGGCCTCCACCCCCTCCGAGATCAACCGGAGCTGGGGCGCGGGCTGGGGCGTGCGCCTGCTCGACCGGCTCGTGCGCGAACATTACGAGCGGTGAGCCGCACCGGCGCGCTCTCCGCGGGGGCGGGAGCCGGCCCGGCGGGAGAGGGGACCTCGGTGCGGGCCGGCTGGACCGTTGCCGCGGCGCCGCTCCTCGCGGCGCTGACCGCCCTGTTCGCCGTCTTCCTCACCGGCTTCGATCAACGCAGCGCGATGCCGCCGGACGTGGCCGCGCGGTTCTACGGCTTCTTCCTCGACCGCTACCCGCTCTTCGCCTTCGCCCTCGTCTACGGGCTCGCCCGCGTCCTCGCCGCGGCGCTCGCGCCGAGCCCCGCCTCGGTGCCGCGGCGGCTGATCGGGGCCGCGATCGGCCTCGCGCTGCTGCTGGGGGTGAGCCTGCACCCGACCTTCGGCGGGATGGTGCTGCGCGCCGGCTTCGGCACGGGCAGCGGTGCCTTCCTCAACGGCACGCCGATGACGCTGGCCTACGCGATGGGCGCCGCCGCCGCCGCGGGCGTGTTCGGGCTCGCCCTCGGGCTCGGCGTGCTGCTGACCGGCCGGGCGCCCGCGCCGCCGGCACGCAGCCGGCTGCGCGGCGCGGGGCGCGCGCTCCTGAACGGTCTCACCGCCTTCCTCGCCCTGTGGTTCGCCGCGGCGGTGATCGGGCTGGCCCGCGATGCCGGGTTCGGCCCCTGGCCGCGGCGGTTGCTCGATGCCCGCGACCTCGTCGTCGCCGCGGCCCTGCTGACGGTCGCCGCCCTGCCGCACATGGTCCTCGTGGCCGCGCGCCGGCCAGCGCTGACGCTGCGCGGCCAACGTCACGCCCGCCCGGGACCGGCCGGGGGCGCGGCTTGATCGAACCGGTCGTAACCGCTTAAGCCTCGGCGGAGCCGGCCCGAAGCCGGTCGCCAAGCGCCCGCCGCGACGGGCAGGGAGGATCCAGGATGGTGCAGGACCGGAGCGCGGAGCGCCCTTGGCTGGCCGCCTATCCGCCCGGAATACCGCCCGAGATCGACGCGGACGCGCTCGGCACCGTGATCGACCTGTTCGACCGCAGCGTGCTGCGCTTCGCCGAGCGCCCGGCGGTCACCTGCTTCGGCGCCACCCTGCGCTACCGGGAGGTCGGCGCCGCGGCCCAGGCGGTGGCGGCCTGGCTCGCCGCCAACGGCTTCGGCAAACGCGCCGACGGCCTCGGCGACCGCGTGGCGGTGATGATGCCCAACGTCCCGGCCTGCCCCGTCGCGCTGCTGGGCGTGCTGGTGGCCGGCTGCACGGTCGTCAACGTCAACCCGCTCTACACCCCGCGCGAACTGGCCGCGCAGATCAACGATTCCGGCGCCCGCGTCCTGTTCGTGCTCGAGAACTTCGCCCACACGGTCGAGCGGGCCCTGCCGGACATGCCGAGCCTGGAGCGGATCGTCTTGGCCGGACCCGGCGACTTGCTCGGGCTGAAGGGGCGGGTCGTGGATCTCGTCTCGCGCCGGGTGAAGCGGGCGGTGCCGCCCTACGCCCTGCCGGCGACGAGCACCCTGCGGTTCGAGGCGGTGCTGCGGGCCGGGCGCGGCCTGAAGCGCCCCGCCGTCGCGGTCGAACCCGGCGACATCGCCTTCCTGCAATATACCGGCGGCACCACGGGCATCGCCAAGGCGGCGATGCTGACCCACCGCAACATCATGGCCAATATCGAGCAGAGCCGGCTCTGGTTCCGCGGCGATGACGACGGGGGCGGCCAGCAGGTGGCGGTGACGGCGCTGCCGCTCTACCACATCTTCGCGTTGACGGCCTGCTTCCTGTTCTTCTTCCGGATGGGCGGCTGCTGCCTGCTGATCCCGAACCCGCGCGACATCGACGGCTTCGTGAAGACGCTCGCCCGCACCCGCTTCACGAACTTCGCCGGGGTGAACACGCTGTTCAACGCGCTCAACAACCACCCGAAGATCGGCACGGTCGATTTCTCGAAGGTCGAGTACGTGGTGGGCGGCGGCATGGCGGTGCAGTCGGCGGTGGCCGCCCGCTGGAAGGCGATCACCGGCCAGACCATCCTCGAAGGCTACGGCCTCTCGGAAACCTCGCCCGTGGTGAGCGTGAACCCGCTCGGCCTCAAGGACTGGACCGGAACGATCGGCTTTCCCCTGCCTTCGACCGAGGTGACGATCCGGGCCGAGGACGGCACGGTGCTGCCCTTCGGCGTGCCGGGCGAACTCTGCGTGCGTGGCCCCCAGGTCATGGCCGGCTACTGGAACCGCCCCGAGGAGACGCGGGCAGCCACAACCGCCGACGGCTTCTTCCGCACCGGCGACGTCGCCGTGATGACGCCGGACGGGCAGATCCGCATCGTCGACCGGATGAAGGACATGATCCTCGTCTCCGGCTTCAACGTCTACCCGAACGAGGTCGAGGACGTGCTCGCCGCCCATCCGGCGGTGCTCGAATGCGCCGTGGTCGGCGCGCCCTGCGGCGAGAGCGGCGAGATGGTGGTCGCCCACGTGGTGCTGCGCGACGCCTCGGTGGAGCCGGATGCGCTGCGGGCGCATGCCCGCGCGAGCCTGACCGGCTACAAGGTGCCCCGGCGGATCGTGATCCAGGACAGCCTGCCCAAGACCAATGTCGGCAAGGTGCTGCGCCGGGCGCTGCGGGAGACCGGGGTGGGGGCCGGCTGAAATCGTCGACTCGGCCCACACGGCCTGGTCGGCAATCATCCGCGGGGACGAGTTGCGCCCGCCGCGGCGGCTTGAGCCGCCGCTACCGGCGCCCCGCGCAAGCGACGTTCCTACGGCGTGTGCCCAAACAGCTTGAACAGGGTGAAGGCCAGCACGGAGACGCCGCCCAAGCAAAGCGCGATGGTCGTCAGCGTGAGTGTGATCGTTGCCCGAACGTCGGGAATGTTCGAGATCTTGCCCTCGACGCCCTGAAGGCGGCCCCCGAGTTCTCCGCCGACCTTCGCCAGAGCCTCACCGCTGGCCTTGGTGTCCAGCTTCGCCTCAAGTCCGGTCAGGCGGCTCTCGATGGATCCGAAGCGCCTCTCGCTCTCGAGCCGGCTGTCGGCGATACCCTTCGCAATGCCATCGAGCTTGCTGATGATGAGTTCCTGGCCCTTTTCCAGGGCGGCGACGCGCTGATCCATATCGTCCGAGCCTCCTCCATTACCAGACCCTGCATGATTACCTTTACTCTGCCTAGCAGAGCGCATCTGGACCGAGGGATTATTTGAGGCTAAGCGAATATGATCAGCCATTTTCTGAAATTACTTCCTTATTGAAGTTCAGCCATTCAGAGATTTTATGCCGATTGAATATTCTAGTATTTCCGCAATTATCACAACTCATCATATAGATTGAAGATGCTCCAATAACGTCGAACTGCCCGTCCTTTCGCACATATGCAATCACAGGAATCGTCCCATCTTCCGAATCATGCGTATTCCAGTCTTCAGAACGGCACATTTCACAATGTGGAGGAATATTTTTTGCCGTAAAAAATCTCGCGACGTCTGCAAATTGGATGTCTGAAAATGCAAGATCTCGATCAACGTCGAATTTTTCTGCGGTCATCAGTTAAATTCCTCAGGATTGACCCTTTGCGAGGGTCATCGGAGTCGCCCATCCAATCTGAGAAGATGGAACGGATGGGTTCGGCGCGAGACAGCGAGGCGTCCTGCCGTCGGCGCGGCCACCCAATTGCAACGTCTGCTCAGTGGTCCGGCACAACAGCCTCAGGCCTGCGAGCGAATAACTCGCAGGACGGTGCTTCTTTTGTTGTTTTACTACACCCAACACCATAGATATTTTGCTCACATCAAGCAAAGGCAGGCCAGGAACAGCAGCACGCCCTACCGAGGTCCGAGCCGCCGACCGCTTTGATCGAACGAGCAACGACCTGCACACGGATAGCATAGATATAGAGATTGGTTCGCATCGTGCAGGCCATCCTGCAAGCCTGCAAACGAATCCGTCCCCCGCGTCATCACTGTCCGTCGGACCGGTTCATTGGGCGAGCCCGCAACGCGCCATGTCCTTGCAGGACAGCCTGCCCAAGACCAATGTCGGCAAGGTGCTGCGCCGGGCGCTGCGGGAGACCGGGGTGGGGGCCGGCTGAGCGCTCAGCCCCGGCCGCATGCGCCGACGATCCGGTCGACCCGCAGCACCGGGCGGTCGTCCTCGCCGGGGATCAGCCGTCCCATGACGGCGAGGCAGCGCCGCTCGTCCCAGGCCTTCGCGATCGCAGCGCGGGCGTCCGGGTCGCCGATCATCGGCGGCGGCGGATCGCGGCCGTCGCGGTCGGCGTAGAGCAGGTTCTGCCGCTCGGCCTGCCCCCGCGCCCCGGGCACGTACAGGCCCCGGCCGGGGCAGGGCAGGCGAAGGCAGCGGATGCCGGTCTCGCCGACATGCAGCAGCCCGGCCTCGGCGCGGGGGCCGTTGGCGACGAGCGGCGGCGGCGCCTCCTGCGCCCGGGCGAGGCCGGCCATCAGGCCGACCGTGAGGAGCCCCGCCGCGGGAAGGCCTTCAACGATTCGCCAAGCCATTGCGCCGCCGGGTCTCCCGGATCTCGTCCTTGCTCGCGAGCATCTTGTCGCGCAGTGATCGCAGCCCCTGGCGGACCTCCTCCCATTCCTTGGAGAAGGCCGTCTTGGAGGTGAGAGGGTTGTCGTGCGCCGCGTCCCAGGCGAGCGCCGCATCGATCCGGGCCACCGCCGCATCGACATCGCCGAAAGCGTAGGTGTTGACCGGGCGTCCGACGCTCTCCGAGAGCGCGGAGAACAGCACCCGGTCGTTGGCGCCCGCCGGCGGCTTGGTCGCGGCCAGATGGAAGCGGTAGCGCAGTTGGCCGACATAGAACCACATCACCGCCTCGTCCGCCCGGTCCGGCCGGCCGAGCAACTGCGCCGCGACGCGATAGAGTTCGGCCGGGTGAAGCGTCTCGGCCCGCGCGAGGCTCTCGTCGGGCGGCGGCGCGGCCGTCCCGGACGGGGAGGCGAACGCCGTCGCGCCGAGCATCAGCATCGCCATGGCGGCCAGCGACGCTCCGACGCCTCGCCGGGGCAGATGGACCGGCATCCGCACTCCCTTCCCGAATCTCCGTGCCCTCCAGCCTAACCGCGCGCCGCCCGGATGGACAATCCGGGCGCGGTCCATGCCGGCGCGGCCTCGCGCAAGACATCGGAAACGTCGCTTAACATTCTGTGGAATCTTGCGAAAATTTGCACGAGCAGTTTCGCAGTGAGGACGCTCGAAGGCCGCGCAGGGGCTGCGTCAGGCAGAAAACTGCGTCCCGCCGAAGCGGATATCCGGGCTATTGTGCAGTGCGGAACCGCGCCCGCCAGCGATCATTGCCCCCGATGTGGTCCTACCGGCGAAGGGATCTCGGGCGACGCGGGGGCCTCGTCCGGCTCGCGTCCTTCGCCGGCAGGATCGGCCGCGAAAAGGATATCGATGGCGCAAGCCCACGCATTCTTCGACGAGCTGATCGGCTGGATCGTGCAGTGGCCCTGGTGGGTGGCGAGCCCGATCCTGATCGCCGGCTGCTGCGCGCTGGTGCTGCCCCTGCACGGGGTGGCCTACCGCTTCGCGCAGAGGGCGGTGAGCGGGAAGAGCCTGTTCTGGCGCTCGTTGGTCGCCCGCACCCGGGGGCCGAGCCGGCTCGCGCTGCTGGTGGTGACCCTGGCGCTCGCGGTCTCGACCGCACCCCTCACCTGGCAGATCCGGCTCGTCCTCAATCAGGTCCTGCTCGTCGCCTTCGTGACGCTGGCGGGCTGGACCTGCGCCACGGCGATCCACATCGCCACCGTGATCTACCTGCGCCGGTTCAAGCTGGACGCGGAAGACAACCTGCTCGCCCGCAAGCACTTCGCGCAGATGCGCATCCTGGAGCGGGCGGCGCTGACGCTGGTGGCCCTCGTCACCGCGGCCATCGCGCTGATGACCTTCGAGCCCGTGCGGCAATACGGGGTGAGCCTGCTCGCCTCGGCGGGCGCCGCCGGCCTGATCCTGGGTCTAGCGATGCAGCCGGTGCTCTCCAACCTCGTGGCGGGCATCCAGATCGCCATCACCCAGCCGATCCGGATCGAGGATGCGGTCATCGTCGAGAACGAGTGGGGCTGGGTCGAGGAGATCACGGCGACCTACGTGGTCGTGCGCCTGTGGGATTGGCGCCGCCTCGTGCTGCCGCTGACCTACTTCATCCAGAAGCCGTTCCAGAACTGGACCCGGGAGGGCGCCTCGCTGATCGGGTCCGTCTTCCTCTACGTCGATCACAGGGCCCCGATCGAGGCGATGCGGCAGGAATTGCGGCGGATCGCGGGAGCGTCCCGGCTCTGGGACGGCAACGTGGTCAACCTGCAGGTCTCGGATGCGCGGGAGGGCGTGATCGAGCTGCGGATGCTGGCGAGCGCCCGCAACGCGCCCCAGACCTGGGACCTGCGCTGCGAGGTGCGCGAGAAGATGATCGGCTTCCTGCAGAAGGAGCACCCCTCCGCCCTGCCGCGGCAACGGGCGGAATGGGTCACCCCCGACCCGTCCTATCCCGACTGCCAGATCACGCCCAGGGCCGGCCACGAGCCTGGCCTGCGCGGCGAGCGCCCGGCCCGGGGCGATCCCCGCGCCGCGGCGGCCTGAACGAACAAGGGGTCCGGTGCGGTCGATGCCGCACCGGACCCCTCTCTTCCGCCTTGCGGGCGCCTTGCGGGGAAGTCCGCTCAGCAGCTCGCGTGGCCGCACTGGCGGATGTCGGAGATGGTCTTGCGCATCGGCTCGACGCCGACGGCACCGGGCAGGATCTCGTCGCCGATCACGAAGGCGGGCGTGCCCGACAGGCTGAGCTTGTCGCCCAGCCCCACGTTCTCGCTGAGCGCGGCCTTCACCTCCGGCCCCTGGGCGTCCTTCTTCAGGCGCTCGACATCGGCGCCGAATTCCTTGGCCACCGCGATCGCCCGCTCGCCGTTGATGCGGCCCTTCGTCTCCAGAAGCTTGGCGTGGTAGTCGAACATCTTCTCGGGCTTGAGCTGCAACTTCGCCGCCAGCGCGATCCGGCTCGCCTCCAGCGACTCGGCGCCGAGCACGGGGAAGTCCTTGAGCACGACGCGCAGCTTCGGATCGGACTTGATCAGGGTCTGCACGTCCGTGAACGCCTTGCGGCAGTAACCGCAATTGTAATCGAAGAACTCGACCACGGTGACGTCGCCGTTCGGATTGCCGGCGACGATGCCGTGCGGCGAGTTCACCAGCGCCTCGCGGGAGTCCTTGAGGGCGGCGGCCTGGGCCAGCTTCTGCGTCTCCTGGGCCCGGCGCTCGCCCTCGGCGATCGCCTCCTGGAGCACGTCCGGGTTCTTCACGAGGTAGTCCTTGACGATCCCCTCGATGGCCTTGCGCTGGGCGTCGGTGAAGGGGGCGGCCTCTTCCGCACGGGCGCCCGCGGCCGCGCCGAGTGCGAGAGAGCCGGCGAGGGCGAGGGCGGAAACGGAGCGGAGGAGTTGCATCGATACCTCGAACGTGAAGGACGGGAACGGATCCTGAGGCCGGCCCCGGGGCCGGGAGTATGGCACGGGGCGCCCGGCGCGCCGATGCGACTCATGCCGACGGCGCGCCGCGGGTTCGACCGGCCTTGTGCCGGGGGGCTGCGGCGTTTTCACGGCGTGCTGGAACCGATGCAACCAATCGTCATCAAACGCGGGCGTTGGCGGCGCGGAATTATAGATTTGCTAAATGCTTGGCCCCAAATTCTGCATCCACGCGAAAGAGCCGGGATTACGAGTGATCCCGGCTCCAGCGGAAGGCCGGCCGCGACGACGGCCGCCATCGCCCGTGCACCGGGGGAACGCGGGACGATCGCTTTCGGGCGATCATCCGGAAGGAGGGGCGCAACGTGATCGTCGTGGTGAGCGACCGTCCGGATCGGAGCAAGGCCCTCGTCGACGCCGTGCTCTCGGTCGCCGAGTGCCGCGTCGTGGGCACCGGCGAGACCTGGGACCGGATCGGCGATTTCCGCGGTGTGATCGCCGACGTCACGCTGGGCCGGCCAGAGGCGAAGCGATGCCTGCGCCTGCTCGCGACCCGGCCGGCACGCGCCCGCACGCCGCTGATCTGCCTGACCCGCGGCAGCGGACAAACCGCCTTCACCGAGGCCCGCAATCTCGGCGCCACCCTGTGCCTGTCGGCCCTGGCCGAGCCGCGCATGGTGGTGGGCTCGCTCGTGCGCGAGGTCTGGCCCGACAAGTCGGTGGCCGACCTCGTGGTGACCCGCGAGGCCGAGCGGGCGGGCACCCTGATGACGCGCCTGTTCGAATCGGCCCAGACCGGCACGATCGACATGCCGAGCGTGGAGCAGGGCATCGCCCCGGTGCTCGACGCGATCCACGAGGGCGGCCTGACCCGCTGGCTCGACGAGGTCTGGACCCATGACGACGTGACCTTCCAGCACTGCCTGCTGGTCTCCGGCACGGCCGCCGCCTTCACCCAGGGCCTCGGCCTCTCCACCGCCGACAAGCAGCTCCTGACCCGCGCCGCCCTGGTCCACGACGTGGGCAAGTCGCGCATTCCCCACGCCATCCTGAACAAGCCCGGCCGGCTCGACGACGACGAGCGGGCGGTGATGCAGACCCATGCGCCGCTGGGTCACGAGATCTTGAGCGCGTCGGGCGGCTGCGATCCGATCACCCTGGCCGTGGCGCGGCACCACCACGAGATGCTCGACGGTTCGGGCTATCCGGACAAGCTCTGCGCCGATGCGATCGGCGATCCCGTGCGGCTGCTGACGATCTGCGACATCTACGCCGCCCTGATCGAGCGGCGGCCCTACAAGGCGCCGATGACGACCCGCGACGCGCTCTCGATCCTGTCGGGCATGGACGGCAAGCTCGAGGGCGGCCTCGTGCAGGCCTTCGGCCGGGTGGTTCAGGGCACGCCCTGAGGCACAAGCCGCGCGGTGGGTATTCTCGGGAGGGCGCGGGCGGGACGCGGCGATTGAGCGGAAGGCCGGCAAGGTCTACCAGCAGCCGGATTCCGCCTCTGCCGCAGGAGTCCCGCTTGAGCACCGACCCCGCCCTCTCGCGCCGCGCGCAAGGCGTGGCGCCCTTCCTGGCGATGGACGTGATGGCCGCGGCCGGCGCCCGCGAGCGGCGCGGGGAGGGCGTCGTCCACATGGAGGTCGGCCAGCCCTCGGCGCCCGCGCCCCGGGCGGTGATCGCGGCGGCGCAGGCCGCGCTCGCCGACGGGCGCATTCCCTACACGGAGGCGCTCGGGCTTCCGCGTCTGCGCGAGCGCATCGCCCGGCACTACGCCGAGACCTACGGCGTGCGCCTCTCTCCCGAGCGGGTCGTGGTGACGACGGGCTCCTCGGCGGGCTTCGTGCTGGCCTTCCTCGCCCTGTTCGATGCGGGCGCGCGGGTCGGCGTGCCGCGCCCGGGCTATCCGGCCTATGACGGCATCCTGCGCGCCCTCGACCTGATCCCGCAGCCGCTGACCCTGCGTGCCGAGGACCGCTACGCCCCGACCCCCGCGCTGGTGCGCGCGGTCCACGCCGCGGAACAGCTCTCGGGCCTGCTGGTGATGAGCCCGGCCAACCCCTCGGGCACGGTGATCGAGCCCGCCCGCCTCGCCGAACTCTGCGACACGGCCCGGGCACTCGCGCTGCCGTTCATCTCCGACGAGATCTATCACGGCCTCAGCTACGGCGTGCCGACGGCGACCGCCCTGCAATTCGATGCCGACGCCGTCGTCATCAACTCCTTCTCGAAGTTCTACTGCATGACCGGCTGGCGAGTCGGCTGGATGGTGGTGCCGGACAGGCTCGTGCGCGGAATCGAGCGGCTGGCGCAGAACCTCTACATCTCGGCGCCCTACCTCTCGCAGGTTGCCGCGCTGGCCGCCTTCGACACGCTCGCCGAGATCGCCACGATCCGCGACGGCTACGCGCAGAACCGCGCCCTGCTCCTCGACGCGCTGCCAGGGCTGGGTTTCACCGACATCCACCCCGTGGACGGCGCCTTCTATCTCTACGCCGACATCGCCCGGCACACGGACGACGCCGGCGCCTTCTGCCGGCGCATGCTCGACGAGGCGGGCGTGGCGGCCACCCCCGGCCTCGATTTCGACCCGGTGGAGGGCGGCCACCACATCCGCTTCTCCTTCGCCGGCTCGAACGCGGAGTGCACCGAGGCGGTGGCACGGCTGAAGGGCTGGCTGCGCTGACGGCGGACCCGATCGCGGCGTCCATCGCGGGCCACCGGAGCACGCCGCGGGCTGACGCGGTTTCCGTTTGACCGCCTCGGCACTCACCGCGAACCGTCATCGCGAGCGTGAGCGGAGCGATCCAGGGGCGCGACCTCTCCGGATCGTTCGGAGCGCTGGAGGACTTCGGCTCCGCCTCGCGATGACGATGGCGATCGCGTGGAAACGGTCCGACGCGTCACCTCAGGACGAGGGCTGAGAGCCGGCGAACATGCAAAGCGGGGCCCGGCTGAGCCGGACCCCGCTTCGATTTCATGAGGTGGGTGCCGTGGCGGCACCCGGGTTCGACGCGCGGGCCGGCGAGACCCGCGGCCGCCTCAATCCCCGGCCAGGGCCGCCTTGGTGCGCGACCACCAGCCGGCCCGCTTCGGGCGGTTCGGATCGGGGGGCGTCAGGACCACGGCGACGGGTTCCGGCGCGGGCTCGGAGGTCACCTCTGACGTGGTCTCGGCCTGGATCGGCTCGGCCTCCGGCGCGGGCACGACCGGCGGCGGCTCGGCGGCGGCGCCGTTGCCGGCCGCCACGGAGACCGTGGTCACGTCGTCGTTGCTCACCGGCTCCTCGGGCCCGACCGGGAGGGTGTCGGAGGCGGTCTCCTCCGGATGCGCCTCCGCACCGGCCTCGTCCGCCTCGTTCCCCTCGCCGTCGGCCTCGTGGCGGCCGTTGCGCTCGGGCCGGCCGCGACCGCGCCCGCCCCGGCGCCCGCGGCGGCGGCGGCGATTGCCCTCCGCATCGTCCCCGTTGGCATCCCCGTTCGCGTCGGCACCCGCGTCCTGAGCCTCGCCCGCCTCGGTGGCGGTCTCGTCGCGCGCGGCGCCCGCCCCGACGGCCTCATCGGCGGTCTCGGCTTCGTCCCCGTCCTCGGCATCGGAGCCGTCCTCGGCCCCGTCCTCGCCGCCCGCGCGGGCCTCGCCCTCACCGGAGGAACGCCCGCCGCGGCGGCGGCGACGGCGGCGACGGCGGCCGCCGGATTCGTCGGTGCCCTCGGAGGCCGGACGCTCCTCGGCCGCGCTCTCGGCCTCGGGCCCGGTCTCGACCTCGCTCTCGGCCTCCTCGGCCTCGATGACGTCGTCCTCGAACTCCTCGGCCTCGTAGACCGGCGAGATCGCCACCGCGCGCACGCCCGTCACCGGGCCCTCGTGCTTCACCGCGGGCTCGCCGCGCTCGAGCTGGAAGGCGGAAGTCGCGACGAGCCGGTCGTCGGCGGAGATGGTGACCGTGACCGAGAAGCGCTGCTCGAGGTCGAAGAGGTGCGCCCGCTTCTGATTGAGGATGTAGAGCGCCGTCTCGGTGCGGGTGCGCAGCACGACGTTGTGGCTCGCCGACTTGAGCAGCACCTCCTCGATCGAGCGCAGGATGTGCAGCGCCACCGAGGAGGTCGCCCGCACGAAGCCCGAGCCGCCGCAATGGGCGCAAGGGATCGAGGAGGATTCGAGCACGCCGGTGCGGATGCGCTGGCGGCTCATCTCAAGCAGGCCGAAGGGCGAGATCCGCCCGACCTGGATGCGCGCCCGGTCGTTCTTGAGCGCCTCGTTCAGGCGCTTCTCCACCGCCCGGTTGTTGCGCTTCTCCTCCATGTCGATGAAGTCGATCACGACGAGGCCGGCCAGATCGCGCAGGCGCACCTGCCGGGCGACCTCTTCGGCCGCCTCGAGGTTCGTCTTGAGCGCGGTGTCCTCGATGTCGTGCTCGCGGGTGGCGCGGCCCGAGTTCACGTCGATCGAGACCAGCGCCTCGGTCGGGTTGATGACGAGGTAGCCGCCCGAGCGCAGCGCGACGTGGGTCGAGAACATCGCGTCGAGCTGCTGCTCGACGCCGTAGCGGGCGAAGATCGGCGTCGGGTCGCGGTAGGGCTTCACGACCTTGGACTGGCCGGGCATCAGCATCCGCATGAAGTCCTTGGCCTCGCGGTAGGCGTCCTCGCCGGAGACCAGAACCTCGTCGAGATCCTTGTTGTAGAGGTCGCGGATCGCCCGCTTGATCAGCGAGCCTTCCTCGTAGACCAGCGCCGGGGCGGTCGAGGACAGCGTCAGCTCGCGCACGCTCTCCCACAGGCGCATCAGATACTCGAAGTCGCGCTTGATCTCGGGCTTGGTGCGCGAGGCGCCGGCCGTGCGCAGGATGATGCCCATCCCGTCCGGCACGTCGAGGTCGGCCACCACTTCCTTGAGGCGCTTGCGGTCGGCCGCCGAGGTGATCTTGCGCGAGATGCCGCCGCCCCGGCCGGTATTGGGCATCAGCACCGAGTAGCGGCCGGCGAGCGACAGGTAGGTGGTGAGCGCCGCGCCCTTGGTGCCGCGCTCTTCCTTGACGACCTGGACGAGGATGATCTGGCGGCGCTTGATCACCTCCTGGATCTTGTAGTGGCGGCGATAGGCGCGCGGGCGCTCGGGGATCTCGGCGAGCGCGTCGCCCGAGCCGCCGACCTGCGCGACGCGCGGCTCGCCGTCCTCGGATTCCTCGTCCTCTTCCTCGTCGTCATCCTCGGACTCGTCGTCGTCGGAATCCTCGTCCTCGTCCTCGTCGTCGGACTCGTCATCCTCCGAATCGTCGTCCTCGGACTCGTCCTCGTCGGAATCCTCGTCCGTCGCCTCGGCCTCGGAGAGCGGGGCGCTGGCGGCGACGGGCTGCGGCTCGACCGTCTCCGCCCCTGCGGGCGAAGACTCGGCGGAAGCGGGCTCGGCAGCCTCCGCGGCCTCGACGGGCGGATTGGGAGCCTCGGAGATCGCCGCGATGTCGGAGGACTCGGCCGTGGCGGCGTCCGGCGCGGGAGCCTCGGCGGATGCGCCGGGCTCCAGGGCCGTCTCGGGCAGGCTCGCGGAGGCGTCGCCGCCGGTCTCGACGGTTGCGCCTTCGGTGTCGCCGGCCTCGCCCTCGCTCCGGCCCTCGATCAGCGCGGCGCGCACGGCCTCGATGGCCTCCGGCGCGGGCGCGTCCGCGGCCGGGCCCTCGCCCGGGATGACGTTCTCGGCGGAGACCGATCCCTCGACGACCTCGTCGGCCGTTTCCTGCGACTTGACGGTGTCGTCGCCCCGGGCGCCGCGGGCCTCGGCCCGGCGCCCGCGCGAGCGGCGGCCCCGCGGCGGACGGCGCTCCTCGCGCTCGCGGTGCTCCTCCTCCTCGCGCGCCTCGGCCTCGATGAGCGCGAGGCGGTCGGCCATCGGGATCTGGTAGTAGTCCGGGTGGATCTCGTTGAAGGCGAGGAAGCCGTGGCGGTTGCCGCCGTACTCGACGAAGGCCGCCTGGAGCGAGGGCTCCACGCGGGTGACCTTGGCGAGATAGATGTTGCCCCTCAGAGGCCGGCGGTTGGCCGCCTCGAAATCGAATTCCTCGACCCGGGAACCCTGGACCGTGACGACCCGGGTCTCCTCCGGGTGCATCGCGTCGATGAGCATCTTGTTGTTGGCCATGACGAACTTTCGTTCATGGCGGCCGACGTCGTTCTCCTCACGCATGCGCCGCGTCGTCCCGGCGGGGCCTCACCCGGCCCCGAGGCCGGAGGAAAGAGGACGCGCGCCGGCCTCGTTGCCGAGGGTGCGGATGGTGCGGGGAGGGGATTGCCGTCAACCGCCTTGACGCGCCGGGATTCGGCGCTTTGGGGGTTGAACAGGGCCGGGGCGACGAGAGGGGCGGGGCGACGCGAAAACCGCGCGCCTTCGGCACGAGCAGCGGCAACCGATGCTGTGCGTCCTCCCATCCTGATCCGGCCTCGCGAAGATGGTGGGCCGGTGAAAGCGGCCCGTGCAGATTTCATGGGCGCGGCGCCCCCGTACGATCGGAAGGCCGCGAATGCCGTGACACCCGCCCGGATGCCGGGAGGCGCCGACTGACGCTGCCAATTCGAGCGAGGTGGGCGCCGACATGCCCCGGGCGCGCCCGAGGGCCGCCGAAGCGCCAACTCGGGAATGGGGTCGATATCATTACAGAGTGTCGCGGGAGAATTGCAAGGGTTCCCTGTGAAAGCCCTCGACACTTCGTCACGTCCGCCGGGCCCGCACGCTCCGCATCGGGCGGCTGAACCGGAGGGCGTGCCGCGAGCTTGAAGGAGAGGAAACCGCCGGAACGGCCCGGTCGGCAGGGGAGGGCTTCGCGATGTCGTTTCCCGAAACATCGCTCGCATCGGTCGCGACGGAAGGGCGCCAAGCCCGCTACCGCGGCGATCCGGCGACCGCCAACCCTTACCCCGAAGGCTCCGAGGACCATGCCGTCTGGAAGCGGGCCTGGGAGACGCCCGAACGCGAGGCGCCCGACGGCCGCGTCTGACGCGCCGGCCGAGCGGACATCCCAGAAGCGGCCGCGGACGGTGTCACCCCCGCACAACAGCGGGACCAGGACCGGCGGGCGCGCGGTGAGGAACGGTTAACCATCCCGCTCGTATCCCGTATCGGAGGCTCCCGGAAACTCGGCCGACCGATGCAGCCACGCGCCCGCCTGCTCCGTACCGGATACGTCGCCCTCGTTCTCGCGGGTGGCGCGATGCTGCCCGCGGCCCCCGCGCCGGCCCAGGACGGGGCCGCGGTGGCGATCGCCGCCGAGGTCGCGGCGCGGGACGGCACGACGCGGCTCACTCTCACCCTGTCCAAGGCGGTCGAAGCCCGCGCCTTCCTGATGGAGCGGCCCGACCGGGCGGTGATCGACCTGCCCGAGGTCAATTTCCAGATCCCTCAGGAGATGGGCCGCGAGTCCGGGCGCAAGCGCGAGACGGCGCGGGGGGAGTTGATCGCCTCGTTCCGCTACGGGCTGTTCGCGCCGGGCCGCTCGCGCATCGTGGTCGATCTCGCCGGCCCCGCCGTGGTCGGCGCCATCGAGACGACGACGACCCGCGAGGGCGCGGTGCTGCTCTCCATCCCCTTCCGCAAGGTCGATCGCGACACCTTCCGCAAGGCGGCGGTGGCGGGTGATCCGAGCCCTTCGACGGCCAAGGCGGCGCCCGCCCGCGAGAGCGCCGACACGCGCCCGCTCATCGTCATCGATGCCGGGCACGGGGGCACCGATCCGGGGGCGATCGCCGCCACGGGGGTGTTCGAGAAGGACATCGTGTTCGGCTTCGCCCAGTCCTTCGCCGAGCGCCTGGAGCAGACCGGCCGCTACCGCCTGCTGCTGACCCGCGACCGGGACGTGTTCGTGCCGCTGGCCGAGCGCGTGCGCATCGCCCGCGACGCCAAGGCCGACCTGTTCGTCTCGATCCACGCCGACTCGATCTCCGCCGCGCCGCAGGTGAAGGGCGCCACGATCTACACGGGCTCCGAGAAGGCGACCGACGGCGAATCGGCCCGGCTGGCCGAGCGCGAGAACCGGGCCGACGCCGCCGCCGGCACGGATTCGGGCGAGGCCCCGGCGGATGTGGCCGACATCCTCCAGGAACTTACCTTGCGCGAGACCCGCGGCTTCTCGACGGGCTTCGCGGGCCGCCTGATGGGCCAGCTCTCGCCGGTGATGGAGATGAGTGCCAAGCCTCACCGCGAGGCGGGCTTCAAGGTGCTGCGCTCCCCCGACGTGCCCTCCGTGCTGATCGAACTCGGCTACCTGTCGAGCAAGAGCGATCTGGAGAAGCTGCAATCGGAGGAATGGCGCATGCGGGTGACCGGATCGATGGCCAAGGCCGTGGACCTGTTCTTCTCCGGCCGCGCCACCCTCTCCCGCCCCGCGCCGGTCCCGCCGCGCAAGGCCGCGGCCATCGCCCCAGTTTCACCATAGAGCCGGTGTCGATACGGGGCTCGACGAGCCCCCCGTCCGCTTGAACGAAAAGCGCGGCCGCGCGGGGCCTCACCGGAGCCCTCGGCAAGCCCTCGCCGCGGTGGCTTCTTGCCGATAAGGCTCCCTGCCGAGCCCATCGGTGCGCAGCGGACGAGCGACGGAACGGACCCCGGATGCGTTTCATCCTGCGATTCTTCGCCTTCCTGTTCTCGGCCGGTGCGGTGGTGTTCTGCATCGCCGCCGCGGTCGGCGCGTTCTTCTACTGGAAGTACAGCCAGGACCTGCCGGACCACGCCGCGCTCGCCAATTACGAGCCGCCGGTGATGACCCGCGTCCACGCCTCCGACGGCTCGCTGCTGGCCGAGTACGCCCACGAGCGGCGCCTCTACCTGCCGATCCAGGCGATGCCCAAGATCGTGGTCGCCGCCTTCCTCTCGGCGGAGGACAAGAACTTCTACAAGCACGGCGGCATCGATCCCGAAGGCATCGTGCGCGCGATCCTCACCAACGCCCAGTCCGGCAAGAAGCAGGGCGCCTCGACGATCACGCAGCAGGTCGCCAAGAACTTCCTGCTCTCCAACGAGCAGACCTACGACCGCAAGATCAAGGAGGCGCTGATCGCCCTGCGGATCGAGGCGGCCTATTCGAAGGACAAGATCCTCGAACTCTACCTCAACGAGATTTTTCTGGGCACCATCGTCCCGGGGCGCAACCTGCACGGGGTCGCCGCGGCGGCGTTGGATTACTTCGGCAAATCGGTCCACGAGTTGACCATCAACGAGGCGGCCTATCTCGCCGCCCTGCCGAAGGGCCCGAACAACTACCACCCCTACCGCAAGACCCAGGCGGCGCTCTCGCGGCGCAACGAGATCATCGGCCTGATGGCCCAGAACGGCTACATCACCGCCGAGGAGGGCACGGAGGCCAAGAAGCTGCCGCTCGGCGTCAACCCGCGCGTCGCCTTCCCGAACGCGGCCAACGCCAACTACTTCACGGAAGAGGTCCGCCGCGAGATCTCCGAGCGCTACGGCCAGACCAAGCTCTACGAGGGCGGCCTCTCCGTGCGCGCCACCCTCGATCCGAAGATGCAGGCCTGGGCCCGCAAGTCCCTCATCGACGGGCTCGTGCGCTACGATCAGGCCCGCGGCTGGCGCGGGGCCGAGCACAAGGTCGATCTCACCGGCCGCGACTGGGGCCTCGCCGTCTCCGAGATGCCGGCGCTGGGCGATATCGCCCCCTGGCGGCTCGCGGTGGTGCTGAACACCAATGGCGGCGTGGCGCAGATCGGCCTCCAGCCCCGGCGCGAGGCCTCCGGCACCGTCTCGAAGGACCGCGAGACCGGCTCGATCACCGCCGAGGGCGTGAAGTGGACCGGCCGCGCCGTCGCCACCGCGGTCAAGCCCGGCGACGTGGTCTATGTCGAGGCGATCGACGCCGGTAAGGGCACCTACCGCCTGCGCCAGAAGCCCGAGGTGTCGGGCGCCATCGTCGCGATGGACCCCTATACGGGCCGCGTCCACGCCATGGTCGGCGGCTTCTCCTACGAGGAATCCGAGTTCAACCGCGCCACGCAGGCGATGCGCCAGCCCGGCTCGTCGTTCAAGCCGATCGTCTACTCGGCGGCGCTCGACAACGGCTACACCCCCTCCTCGGTGGTGCAGGATTCGCCGATCACCATCGAGGCCGGCCCCGGCCAGGAGGCGTGGTCGCCCTCGAACTACGACGGCAAGGCCGGCGGCCCGCACACCCTGCGCTACGGCATCGAGCACTCGAAGAACCTGATGACGGTGCGGCTCGCCAAGGACATCGGCATGCCGCTGATCGCCGAGTATTCCCGCCGCTTCGGCGTCTACGACGACCTGCTCCCCGTGCTGCCGATGTCGCTCGGTGCCGGCGAGACCACGGTGATGCGCATGGTCACCGCCTACTCGATGCTCGCCAACGGGGGCAGGCGCATCCGCCCGACCCTGATCGACCGCATCCAGGACCGGGTCGGCGAGACGATCTACCGGCACGACAACCGCAAATGCGTCGGCTGCGACGCGGAGAAGTGGTCGGGCCAGGACGAGCCCAAGCTCGTGGACGAATCCGAGCAGGTGCTCGACCCGCTGACCGCCTACCAGATGGTCTCGATCATGGAGGGCGTGGTCCAGCGCGGCACCGCGACGATCCTCAAGCAGGTCGGCAAGCCGCTGGCCGGCAAGACCGGCACCACCAACGACGCCAAGGATGCGTGGTTCGTGGGCTTCTCCCCCGATCTCGCGGTCGGCGTCTATCTCGGCTTCGACAAGCCGCGCTCGCTGGGCGACCGGGCGACCGGCGGCGGGCTGGCCGCGCCCATCGCCCTCGACTTCCTGAAGGTCGCACTCAAGGACAAGCCGCCGACGCCCTTCCGCGTGCCGCCGGGGATCAAGCTGATCCGCGTCAACGTCGCGTCCGGCACCCGCGCCGGCTCGGGCGAGGGCGGCGGCACCATCCTGGAGGCGTTCAAGCCCGGCACCGCCCCGCCGGACGCCTACGTCGCCCCGGCCGCCCCCGCGGCTGTGCCGCCGGATGCCGGCGCCGCCGCCCAGGCCGGCGGGGTCTACTGACGGAACCGACCCGACCCATCGAAACGGAGCCGCCCCCACCCGGGCGGCTCTTTTCGTTTCGAGGCCCTGGCTTGGTGGATCGTATCCAACGACACCGATCTTCGGCGGCGGCCGCACCCTGAAGAAGGGCGTTTTCTTTCAGACTGAAAAAACGCCCGATCATTCCTTTGACGAAGGATCTTTTCGCGGCGATGATTTGAAACGCCAAGGCGACATCGCAGCAAGACTGAGAATGATCGCCGATTGCTTCAGATCACCTTCCTCGAAGACGAGCGACGCGCCGCCATGCCTGTCCGGACCGAACCTGCCTCGCCCGAGCCGATCCGCTTCGCCTACTGGGTGCCCAACGTCTCGGGCGGCCTCGTCATCAGCAAGATCGAGCAGCGCACGAGCTGGGACGCGGATTATAACCGCAAGCTCGCACAGATCGCCGAGGCGGCGGGCTTCGACTACGCGCTGACCCAGATCCGCTTCACCGCCGGCTACGGCGCCGAGTACCAGCATGAATCGGTCGCCTTCAGCCACGCGCTGGCCGCCGCCACGACCCGGCTGACGGTGATCGCCGCGATCCTGCCCGGCCCCTGGAACCCGACGCTCGCGGCCAAGCAGATCGCCACGATCTCCGGGCTCACGGAGGGGCGGATCGCGGTCAACATCGTCTCGGGCTGGTTCTCCGGCGAGTTCAGGGCGATCGGCGAGCCCTGGCTCGACCACGACGAGCGCTACCGCCGCTCGGAGGAGTTCATCCGGTCCTTGCGCGGAATCTGGACGCAGGACGCCTTCAGCTTCCGCGGCGATTTCTACCGCTACACGAACTACACCCTGAAGCCGAAGCCGGGGCCCAACCTGCCGGAGATCTTCCAGGGCGGCTCCTCGCGCGCCGCCCGCGACATGGCCGCCCGCGTCTCCGATTGGTACTTCACCAACGGCAACACGCCCGACGGCGTGCGGACGCAGGTCGAGGATCTGCGCGCCAAGGCGCAGGCGAACGGCCATTCCGTGAAGGTCGGCGTCAACGCCTTCGTCATCGCCCGCGAGACGGAGGAGGAGGCCCGCGCCGTCCTTCAGGAGATCATCGAGAACGCCGATCCGGACGCGGTGAAGGCCTTCGGCCACGAGGTGAAGAACGCCGGCAAGGCTTCGCCCGAAGGCGAGGGCAACTGGGCAAAGTCCAGCTTCGAGGATCTCGTGCAGTACAATGACGGCTTCAAGACGGGGCTGATCGGCACGCCGGACCAGATCGCCGAGCGCATCCTCGCCCTCAAGGATGCCGGCGCGGATCTCGCGCTGCTCGCCTTCCTGCACTTCCAGGAGGAGGTGCAGTCTTTCGGCGAGCAGGTGATCCCGCGGGTGCGCGCGCTGGAGGCTGCCCGCGAGCGCCGGGCCGAGGCGGCCTGACCTTCACGCCCGCCCCACCCGCATCCTCATCCTGAGGTGCGGCGCAGCAGCCTCGAAGGATCCTCCGGATCCCGCGCGATCCCTGGAGGATCCTTCGAGGGCGCCGCTTCGCGCCGCCGCCTCGGGATGAGGGGGAAGGGTGGGATCGATTCCTTCCGATCCCCTTCCTTCGGAGACCGCCCATGACCATCGCCGTCATTCCCACCACGGCCGAGGCTGGCAGCCGGCCGCAGGGCGTGCCGGGGCCTGCGCGCCCCGCGACCCCGGCCCACGTCGTCCGCGACGACGCCGAGGCGATCCGCATCGCCCACGAACTGGCAGAGGAATTCCGCCAGGGCGCGTCCGAGCGCGACCGCACCAACGCCCGCCCGCTCGCCGAACTCGACGCCTTCTCCCAGAGCGGCCTCTGGTCGATCAACGTGCCGCGGGCCCATGGCGGGCCGGAGGTCTCCTACAGGACGCTGGCGCAGGTGATCGCGATCATCGCCGCGGCCGATCCCTCCATCGCGCAGATCGCGCAGAACCATCTCGGCATCGTCGCGGCGATCCGCACCGTCTCGGACCCCGAGCAGCAGGCGCTTCTGTTCGGGCAAGTCCTGAAGGGCACCCGCTTCGGCAACGCCTTCTCGGAGCGCGGCACCCGGCGCGCCGCCGAGTTCGAGACCCGCTTCACCGATCACGGCGACCACGTCATCGTGCGGGGGCAGAAGTTCTATTCCTCGGGCGCGCTCCTCGCCCATCTCGTGCCGGTCGTCGCCCTCGATGAGCAGGGCCGCGCCTGGTACGCCATCGCCGGGCGCGACGCGGCCGGGCTCACCGTGATCGACGACTGGTCGGCCTTCGGGCAGCGGGGCACGGCGAGCGGCACCGTCCTCATCGAGGACGTGCGGGTCGAAAAGAGCCATCTCGTGCCGGGCTACCGCGCCTACGAGGCGCCGCGGGCGGACGCCGCCATCTTCCAGATCATCCAGGCCGCCGTCGATGCCGGGATCGGCCGCGAGGCGCTGGCCGACACCATCGACTTCGTGCGCGAGAAGGCCCGCCCCTGGATCGACAGCGGGCAGGCGCGCGCCTCCGACGACCCCTACACCATCCGCGCCATCGGCGACCTGACGATCCGCCAGCACGCGGCGGAAGCGCTGCTCGACCGGGCGGGGCTGGCCATCGACGCGGCGGTGGCGAACCCGACGGCCGAGAGCGTGGCCGCGGCCCAGATCGCGGTCGCCGAGGCCAAGGTGCTGACCACCGAGACCGCGCTGGCGGCCGCCAACACCCTGTTCGAACTCTCCGGCACCCGCTCGACGCTGGCCGAGCACAACCTCGACCGCCACTGGCGCAACGCCCGGACCCACACCCTTCACGACCCCGTGCGCTGGAAATACGCGATCATCGGCAACCACGCCCTCAACGGGGTGAACCCGCCGCTCCACGCCTGGAGCTGAGACATCCTCTCCGTCCTTGCGAGGCGAAGCCGAAGCAATCCAGCGGCAGGACGGAAAGCGGCAGTGCGGCGCGGCCCGCACGCGCCGGCAACCTTGCCCGGACGGTGGGGAAGGCTCGGCGCCTCACGCGCAAGCATCTTCCCCCAAAGCTGCCATCACCGCTCCAAAGATCCGGTCCGGCCGGAAGGGCGTGGCGGTGAGCCGGGCGCCGGTGGCGTCGCGGATGGCGTTGGCCAACGCGGCGGCGACCGGGTTGAAGGGGGCCTCGCTCATCGACTTGGCGCCGAGCGGCCCGACCTGATCGTGGGTGTCGGCGAACAGCACCTCGGTCTCCGGCACGTCGGCGCAGGCCGGGATGGGGTAGCCGCGCAAGGATTGCGTGACCACGCGGCCGTCGCCATCCACGATCACCTCCTCGTGGAGCGCGGCGCCGAGCGCCTGGGCGACGCCGCCCTCGATCTGGCCGCGGCACTGCATCGGGTTGATCACGGTGCCCGCATCCGCCGCGTGGACGCTTCTGAGGATGCGGATCGCGCCGCTGCGTGGATGGACGGCCACGCGAAACGCCTGGACGTTGAAGGAGACCGAGCGCGGGCTGCCCTCGGCCCGGCCCTCCGCGGCGATCGGCCCGAGATCCGCGAGCGGCACCGGCCCGGCGGGGGTCTCGACCCGATCCGCCGCGAGCCGGCAGGCGGCCGGGTCGGCGCCCATCCGCGCGGCGGCCGCGGAGAGGATCGCCTGCGCGAGGGCCTGCGCCGCCCTCAACACGGCCTGACCGCCGACCACCGTGCCGGTGCTGCCGTAGGCGCCGGTATCGTGCGCGACGTGATCCGTGTCGGCACCGACGATCCGCACCCGCTCCGGCGCGGCGCCGAGCGCGCTCGCGGCGATCTGGCGGTGGACCGTCGCGGTGCCGTTGCCGAACTCCGCGGTGCCGACGCGCCCGGTGTAGGTGCCGTCGGGCTCCAGGAGAAGGCGGGCGTCGGAGACGTGGCCACGGGGCGGGATCGTGTCGATCATCGCCATGGCCATGCCGGTGCCGACCCGCCAGTCCGGCCCCGGCGGGGCTTGCCCCGCATCGGCCTTCATCGCCGCCTCCACGCCATCGAGGCACTGGTCGAGGCCGTAGGAACCGATCGCGACGTCGTGCGGCTCCAGGCTGTTGGAGACCATCGGCTCGCCCGGCCGGATCGCGTTGCGGCGGCGCAGTTCGTACGGGTCGAGGCCTACCATCCGCCCCAGTTCGTCGAGGGCGGATTCCATGGCGAAAACGGTCTGGCTCAGGCCGTAGCCGCGAAACGCCCCGGCCGGCAGGGTGTGGGTGTAGACGGCGTAGCCGTCGACCCGCTTGTTCGGGCAGGTATAGGCGGCCAGCACCTCGTTGCAGCCGTGATGGATCACCCCGCCGGCATGGTTGCCGTAGGCGCCGGTGTTCGAGAGCACGTCCAGCGCCATCGCCGTCAGCCGCCCGTCGCGGGTGGCGCCGAGCCGCACCCGGACCCGCATGGGATGGCGGGTGGTGGTGCCGATGAACTGCTCCTGGCGGGTCAGCTCCCACTTCACCGGGCGGCCGAGCCGCAGCACGGCCAGCGCCACGAGATCCTCGGTCAGCATCTCCTGCTTACCGCCGAAGCCGCCGCCGACCCGGCCGCAGGAGACCCGCACCCAGTCGCGGGGCAGATCGAACAGGGTGCAGAGCGCGTCGCGGGTCAGGAAGGGTACCTGCGTGGAGCTGCGTACGCTCAGGCGCCCGTCCGCGTCGATCTGGCCGAGGCAGCCATGGGTCTCCAGATGGACGTGCTGCACCCGTTGCGAATGGTACACGCCCTCGTAGACGTGGTCGGCCTGCGCGAGGCCTGCGGCCACGTCGCCGACCTCGCCGTGGACCTCCGCGGCGAGGTTCGGATGGACGTGGAGCGGGGGTGCGTCCGCGCCGGGCCGGTCGGCGCTGTCATGGACGAGGGGCGCGCCCGGGCCGAGCGCCAGATCCGGGTCGGTGACGGCGGGCCGAACCGCGTAGGTGACGGCGAGCGCGGCGCAGCCGGCTTCCGCCGCCGCCTCGCTCTCGGCCACCACCGCCGCCACCCGCTGGCCGACGAAACGGACGACGGAATCGAGGATCAGCGTGTCGGCGGCGTCGTCCCGCGGGTCCTCGTGGCGGCCGGTGGAGAAGCGGCGGCCCGGCACGTCGGCATGGGTGAACACCGCCACCACGCCGGGCAGGGCGAGCGCCGCCGCCCGGTCGATGGCGACGATGCGCGCATGCGGGTGGGGCGAGCGCAGCACCTTGAGGTGGAGCAGGCCCTCCACCGCCGTGTCGAAGGTGAAGCGGGCGCGCCCGCTCACGGTCTCGGCGGCGGCCGGTGCCGGCAGGTTGCGGCCGACCGGATCGCCCTCGGCCCCCGCATCGACATGGGTGACCCCGGCCACCGCGTCGCGGATCGCCCGGTAGCCGGTGCAGCGGCAGAGATTGCCTTTCAGCGCCGTCCCGAGATCCCGCCGCCGGCTCGGGTCGAGGGCGGCCGCGGTCATGATCATGCCGGGTGTGCAGAAGCCGCACTGGAAGCCCTGCGCGGCAAGGAACGCCGCCTGCATCGGATGGAATTGCGCCGGCACGCCCTCTCCGGGCGCGCAGGGGCCGGACAGACCCTCGATGGTGGTGACGCTGCGCCCCTCCGCCCGGAAGGCGGGCATGAGGCAGGAATGGATCGGTTCGCCGTCGAGATAGACGGTGCAGGCGCCGCAATCGCCCGCATCGCAGCCCTTCTTGACCCCGAACCAGCCGAGATCGCGCAACAGCGTGCGCAGGCACTGGCCCGGCCGGGCCGCCGCCTCCTGGGTCAGGCCGTTGACGGTGAGCCTCACGGAGTGCTCTCCCCGGCGAGTTCGCCGCGGATCGCGCGGGAGAGCTCCCGCGTCATGTGGCGGCGCCAGGCCGGCGCGCCGTGCACGTCGTCGTAGATCGCGTCCTCGGGGATGTGGTCGTCGAGGGCGGCGCGCAGCGCGCCGTCGTCCGGCAGGGCCGGAAAGGCGATCCGCAGCGGTCGGCGGACGGAGGCCGTGACGGTCAGCGCGAAGGCGCCGCCCGCGTCGAGCGTGCCGATGACGAGCGCGCCCGAGCGCCCGCCCGGCGTGAGCGACACCCGCCGGAATGCCGCGCGGCGGGTCAGGGCCTGTACGGGGAGAGTGATACTTCGAAGAACCTCGCCCGGGCGCAGGGCCGTCTCCTGCGGTCCCTCCACGAAGTCGAGGACGCCGAGGCGCCGCTCGCCGCCCTCGGGCGTCCAGAGGGTGCAGACCCCATCCAGGGCGGCGGTGAGCGCGATCATCGGCCCGGCGGGCAGCGCGAGGCAGAGGTTGCCGCCGACGGTGGCGACGTTGCCGATCTTGAACGAGCCGAGCAGGGCCCGGCAGCACGGGCCGATCAGTCCCGTCGCGCTCCAGGCGGCGGGCGGCTCGAAGCGATCGAGCCCGGCGAGGGTGCAGGTGGCGGCGATCGTGAGGCCGTCCTCCGTCGCCGTCAGCGGCGGCCAGCCGAGGCCGGCGAGGTCGATCAGCCGATTCAGGGCGGGTTGCGGCTCGGAGAACAGCCAGGTGCCGCCGCCGAGCCACGCATCGCCCGGCCGCCAGGAGGGCAGTTCGGCGCGCGCGCCGGGCCGGAGGACCGCATCGACCGTGTTGAGATCCATCGCCCTTCCGCCGGCGCCCCTCGTCCCGAGGTCTCAGCAAGGAGCCTGCCAGCGGGGCCGGGGGTGGGCAAGGGTGGCACTGATCCCCTTTGATGCAATCGCCACCAACCCGATCATCGCCGACACAATCCGTGTGACAGGCGCCGAATACCGCCACGCCGCCCATGCCTTGCTGCCGACAATTCTGGACATTATGTCCAAGATCTATCATGTCGAAGGTGGGAGCTTACGATGAAGACGTGGCAGGCCGCCGAGGCAAAGCAGAATTTCGCCAAGCTCGTCGAGGCGGCCTCGTCCGAGCCGCAGGCCGTCATGCGTCACTCGGAATGCGTCGGCATCGTGCTCTCGCCGGAGCATTATCGGGCGTTGAAGGCGCAGGCCGACGCGCAATTCGCGCGTTTCCTGCTGTCATCGCCTCTGAGCGAGGACGATTTCGATTCCGGCCTGGGTATGAGCCTGTCGTCCGGTGGCTGAGCCGCCGAGGGGCTATCTCATCGACACGAACGTCCTCTCCAGGAAGTCTTCGGACGAGAAGGCGCCCGAGGTCCGCTGGCTGATGGAGAATGCCGCGCTCATTCGTATCAGTGCAGTGACCATCGCGGAGATGCGGCGTGGGCTGATCCTGAAAAAGCGGAAGCTCGAGGCCACGCGAGACATACGGGTCAGAAGGCGAGACGAGCCGATTCTCGCCGCCAAGATGGCTTGGTACGAGACGCTCCGCGGACGGTACGCCGACCGCATCGTGGCCATCGACGCGGATGTCGCGGAAAAGTGGGCGGACGTCTCGGTCGACTTTCCCTCGCTGCGGGACGGCGACAAGGCGATCCTGGCGACCGCCCTCGTCCATGGGTTCGGGGTGGCGACGCGCAACCTCGGGGACTTCAGGGCTTCCGGGGTTGCGTTGGTCGATCCGTTCGATCCGGCGACGTGGGAGGAGGGGGCCGACGAACAGTCGTCCCCGTGACGGAGCGACCAGAGCGGCGAATTCCGGTCAGGTCTGGGCCGGAAAACGGGACATGGACGAGGACTTCGTTCCGGCCGGGACCGGGCAAGGGAAGGTTCGGCGAAACCGATCGCTCCGCGGTGGACACCCGGACCGCGATCCGCAATCCGGGTGCCTCCATTCGGGAAGACCTCAGGTCCGGCGCTGGGCCGCGCCCTCCCGCTCGGTCCAGCCGTCGAGCACCTTGTCGAGGGTGAGCGGGTAGTCGCGGATGCGCAGGCCCGTGGCGTTGTAGACGGCGTTCGCCAGAGCCGCCCCGGCGCCGCAGATGCTGACCTCGCCCAAGCCCTTGCTCTTGAGCGGGTTCGCCTTGTCGTCGAGTTCGGGCAGGAACACCGCGTCGATGGCCGGCACGTCGGCATGGGCCGGCACATGGTACTCGGCCAGATCGTGGTTCACGAAGTAGCCGTAGCGGGTATCGGTCTCGGCGGCCTCCATCAGCGCCGCGCCGATGCCGAAGATCATGCCGCCGAGTGCTTGCGAGCGGGCGGTCTTCTGATTGAGGATGCGCCCGCCGGTGAACACGCCGAGCATCCGCCGCAACCGGATCTCGCCGGTGTCGATATCCACGCCGACCTCGGCGAAATGCGCGCCGAAGGAGTGCTGCGAGTACTGCTCCTTCATCGCGCCGGGCTTGATCTCGCCCTTGGCCTCGACGCCCTGCGCTCCGGCCAGATCCGTCAGCGCCTCCGAGCGGTTGCCGGAAGTGACGCGCCCTTCCGAGAACACGGCGCCCTCGGGCGTCATGCCGGCCGATTGCAGCAGCGACTGGCGGAGGTTGTCGCAGGCGACGTACAGCGCCGAGCCGGCCGAGCCCGCGCCGAACGAACCGCCGGAGCCGGCGGCCTTCGGATAGGCGGTGTCGCCGATCTCGACGCGGATGCGCTCGATCGGCAAGCCCATCATCTCGCCCGCGATCTGGGCCAGGATGGTGTAGGTGCCGGTGCCGATATCGGTCATCGCCATCCGCACGGTCAGCGTACCGTCGGGGTTGAGCCGCACGCCGGCCTGCGAGGGCATCAGCGGGTTGAGCCGCGAGGCCGCCGCCATGCCCATGCCGACGAGCCATTGCCCGTCCCGCGTCGCGCCGGTCGCCCCGCGCTTGTCCCAGCCGAAGCGCCGGGCGCCCTCCCGCATGCAGGCGACGAGCTGGCGGGTGGAGAAGGGCACCTTCTTCTCCGGGTCCTGCTCCGGCTCGTTGCGGATGCGCAGCTCGATCGGGTCGATCTTCAGCTGCTCGGCCAACTCGTCCATGGCGCATTCGAAGGCGAGCTGGCCGACCGCCTCGCCCGGCGCCCGCATGGCGGAGGCGATCGGCACGTTGAGGTTGGCGAGCCGGTGCCGGGTCAGGCGGTTCTGCGCCGCGTAGAGCGAGCGGGTGACGACGGCCGAGGTCTCGTAGAACACGTCGCCCGGCGCGGTCGCCGACCAGGATTCATGGGCGATCGCGGTCAGCCGGCCGTTCTCGTCGGCGCCCAGGCGAATGCGCTGGATCGTGTCCGTGCGGTGGGTCGCGACGTGGAATTCCTGCTGGCGGGTCAACGCGACCTTGACCGGGCGCTTGAGGCTCTTCGAGGCGAGCGCGGAGAGAATCGCCTCGGGCTGCGGCTGGAGCTTCGAGCCGAAGCCGCCGCCGATATAGTGCGAGACGAGCCGGACGTTCTCGGGCTTGAGCTTCAAGACTGAGGCGAGCGAGGTCTGGCCGCGGTTGAGCATCTGGTTGGCGGTGAACAGCGTGACGCGCTCACCGTCCGGTCCCGCCTCCCAGGAGGCGATGGTGGCGTGCGGCTCCATCTGCGCGTGGATCTGCACCGGCGTGGTGTATTCCACGTCGAGCTTGACCGGAGCGCCGGCGAAGGCGCCGTCGAAGTCGCCGAGCTTGGAATCAGGCGGCGTCTGCGCCGGTTTCGGCTCGACGGCCGTGGGCCGGGCCGCCTTCAGCGAGGCCTCGGGTTTCTCGACGTGGTACTCGGCCTTCACGAGGGCTGCCGCCGCGCGGGCCTGCTCGAAGCTTTGCGCCACCACGAAGGCGATGGGCTGGCCGTGGAAGCGGATCTCGGTGCCCTGCAATTGGGGGTAGACCTGCTCCTTCTTCTCGCCCTGCTCCGGCACGTTCTCGTGGGTCATGACGAGAAGGACGCCCGGCGCGCGCTTGGCCGCGGAGACGTCGAGGCTGCGGATGCGGCCCTTCGCGATGCCGGCCTCGACGAGGAAGCCGTAGGCAGGGTTCTTGAGGTCGCGGGTTTCGTAGGCGTAGGGCGCACGGCCCGTGACCTTGAGGCGCCCGTCGATGCGGTCGATGGGGCGGCCGACGAGCCCCTCCGCCTTGCCGTCGAGGGGCGTCGCGCCGATCGGCTGGTTCATGTCCATAGCGGGATTGTCCTCAGGCTCGCAGGGCGTCGGTGACGGTGGCGCGCAGCGTCCGGCGGGTGAGCGGGATCTTGAAGTCGTTCGAGCCCTGGCCGCGGGCACCCTCCAGCACCCGATCGGACGCGGCATCGGCCGAGCCGGTCTCGACCAGCGCGGCCTCGGCCGCCTCGACCCGCCAGGGCTTGTGCGCCAGCCCACCGAAGGCGAGCTTGGCCAGTCTCGGCCGGTTGCCCTCGCCCTTGGCGATGATGGCGGCCACCGACACCGTGGCGAAGGCGTAGGAGGCCCGGTCGCGGACCTTGCGGTAGAGATGCACGCCCTCGATGGGCTTCGGCAGCGTCACGGCGGTGATGAGTTCGCCGGGCTCGAGGTTGGTCTCGATCTGCGGCGTGTCGCCGGGCAGGCGATGGAACTCGGCGATCGGGATCGTTCGCGTGGCGCCCTTCGGATCCACGGTCTCCACCGTCGCGTCGAGGACGCGCATCGCCACGTTCATGTCGGAGGGGTTGGTGGCGATGCAGGACTCGCTCGCGCCCAGCACCGCCATGATCCGGTTGAACCCGCCGATGGCCGCGCAGCCCGAGCCCGGCTCGCGTTTGTTGCAGGGTTTGGTCGTGTCGTAGAAGTAGTAGCAGCGGGTCCGCTGCAGCAGGTTGCCGGCGGTCGTCGCCTTGTTGCGCAGCTGACCCGAGGCGCCCGCGAGCAGGGCCTTGCCCAGCACCGCGTAGTCCTTCCGTACCCGCGGATGCGCAGCGAGGTCGGAATTGCGCACCAGCGCGCCGATGCGCAGGCCGCCATCCTTCGTGTCGGTGACCTCGGCCAGCGGCAGGCGGTTGACGTCGATCAGGGTGGCGGGCGTCTCGATCTGAAGCTTCATCAGGTCGAGCAGGTTGGTGCCACCGGCGATGAAGCGGGCGCCGGGCCGCTCGGCGGCAAGGCGCGCCGCGTCCTGAACCGTGGCGGGACGCTCATAGGCGAAAGCCTTCATGGGGTTCGCCTCCTCAGATCTTGGAGCTGGCGTCGCGGATCGCCGCGACGATGTTGGGATAGGCCGAGCAGCGGCAGATGTTGCCGCTCATCCGCTCACGGATCTCTATGTCCGTGAGCGAGGCCTTCTGCGTCAGGTCGTCGGTGACGTGGCTCGGCCAGCCTGCCTCGACCTCCGAAAGCATGCCGGCCGCCGAGCAGATCTGGCCCGGCGTGCAGTAGCCGCACTGGTAGCCGTCATGGTGCAGGAAGGCGGCCTGGAGCGGGTGCAGGGTCTCACCCTGGGCCAGCCCCTCGATGGTGGTGACGCTGTCGCCCTCGTGCATCACGGCGAGGCTGAGGCAGGAATTGATCCGCCGGCCGTTGACCAGCACCGTGCAGGCGCCGCACTGGCCGTGATCGCAGCCCTTCTTCGAGCCGGTGAGGTCGAGATGCTCGCGCAGGGCGTCGAGCAGCGTCGTGCGGGTGTCGAGGGTGAGGGCGTGCCGCTGCCCGTTGATCTCGAGCGAAACCGGCATGGTCTGCGGCTGCGGATCGACCGCCGCCGGGGCGGCCTGCGCCCGGCCCTGAAGGGAGGAGCCGAGCGTCGCCAGGGCGGCGCAAGTGCCCATCACCGTGCGGCGCGTCGGGTCGAAGCGTCGGTCTCTCGTCGAATGGTCGCTCATCAAGCCTGCCGTCCCGCGCATCCGGACCGGCCGCGCGGGGCGCGGCCAGTCTGGAATGGATCGAAAACTGTCAGGCGAACGCGAGAGGCGTTGAGGTTGATCCGGATGGCCCCCGCGCCCCTATGGCGCAGCGGAACGGATCATGCGTGTAGGATGGGACGGTCTCCGGTTCGGTCCGTCGTCGCGAGGCGAAGCCGAAGCGATCCGGGAGCGCGACCTCCCCCGGAAGAAGCTGCTAGCGCCCCATCACGCGGGCGGAACCCTTTCGGACATCCGAAGAGGTCGGTGAGGCGATGGACATGAAGCGCGACCCGGCCCCCGCGGAGCCGTCCCGGAAACCCCTGCTGGAGCGCCTCTTCGCGCTGGAGGCGCACGGCACCACCGTCCGCACGGAGCTGCTCGCCGGGCTGACCACCTTCCTCACCATGGCCTACATCGTCTTCGTCAATCCGAGCATCCTGGCCGATGCCGGCATGCCGAAGGGCTCGGTCTTCGTGGCGACCTGCCTCATCGCGGCGCTCGGCTCGGGGGTGATGGCGCTCGCCGCGAACTGGCCGGTGGCGCTCGCCCCGGGGATGGGGCTCAACGCCTACTTCGCCTACGTCGTCGTCCAGGGCATGGGCTACACCTGGCAGGCGGCGCTCGGGGCGGTGTTCATCTCCGGCCTCTGCTTTCTCGTCGTGACCCTGACCGGCCTGCGCGCGATCATCGTGGCGGGCATCCCCCGCTCCATGCGCATCGCGCTCACCGTCGGCATCGGTCTGTTCCTGGCGATCATCGCCCTCAAGAACGCCGGCGTGGTGGCGGCCAGCCCCGCCACCTTCGTGACGCTCGGCGACCTGCGCCAGCCCGGCACGGTGCTGGCCGCTCTCGGCTTCCTGATGGTGGCGGTGCTCTCGGCGCGGCGGGTGCGGGCGGCGCTGCTCCTCACCATCCTGACGGTCACGGGCCTGAGCTTCGCCTTCGCCGGCAACGCCTTCCAGGGGATCGTCTCGGCCCCGCCCTCGATCCTGCCGACCTTGTTCGCCCTCGACATCCCCGGCGCGCTCACCGGGGGGCTCCTCAACGTCATCCTCGTGCTGTTCCTGGTCGAGTTGTTCGACGCCACCGGCACGCTGATGGCGGTGGCCAACCGCGCCGGGCTCCTGCCGGAGACGGGCCGCGCGCCCCGGCTCGACCGGGCGCTGATGGCCGATTCCGTGGCGATCTTCACCGGCTCGCTGCTGGGCACTTCGAGCGCCACCGCCTATCTCGAGAGCGCCGCCGGGGTGGAGGAGGGCGGGCGCACCGGACTCACCGCCGCCACCGTCGCCGTGCTGTTCCTGGGCTGCCTGTTCTTCGCGCCGCTGGCCGGCTCGGTGCCGGCCTACGCCACGGCGCCGGCCCTGTTCTACGTCGCTTGCCTGATGCTGCGGGAGCTGACCGCGCTGGACTGGGACGACGTCACCGAGGTGATCCCGGCCTGCGTCACCGCGCTCCTGATGCCCTTCACCTACTCCATCGCCAACGGCGTCGCCTTCGGCTTCATCACCTACGCGGTGCTCAAAGCCCTGACCGGCCGCGGCCGCGAGGTGAAGCCGGTGGTGTGGGTGATCGCCGCCGTGTTCCTGTTCAAGTTCGTCGAGACCGGCGGGGCGCACTGATCGAAGCCAGACTCGGCAGGGGACGAAAAGAAGATTTGCGCCCACCGCAGTAGGATCCGTCAACGAATCCGCCGCAGGCTATCCGCTTCGACGAGCCCCGCGTCCGGACGGGTCGGGCCATGTTCAAGCGCACCGCCATCGCGATCCTCCTCGGCCTGTGCGGCTTCGCGCTCGGTATCGCCCTGGCCCGCGTGACGGACGACGAGAGCCCTGTCGCCGCAGCCGAGGCCCCGGCGCCGGCCTTGCGTCATTCCAGCCAGCTGCGCCCGCCCCCGGAATCTCCACCCGCCCCGCGCAAGGCGGAGGCACCGCGCTCAAGCCGCTGAGAGCTCCGCCGCCGCCGAGAGCTCCGCCGCTGACCCCTCCGCCGCCGCGTCCCCGAGGCCGCCATGCGCCTCGGCGAGGATCGCGTAGGAGGCGCGCCGCGCCCCGTGGTCGTGCAGTGCGCTCGCCACCATCACCTCGTCGGCGCCGGTCTCCGCCGCCAGCGCCTCGAGACCGGCGCGGATCGTCTCCCGCGAACCTACGAGCGAGCGCGCCAGCATCCGCGAGGCCTGGGCCTTCTCCGCCGGGCTCCACGCACTCTCGATGTCGTCGATGGGTGGGGGCAGGAGGCCGCGGGTGCCGCGCACCAGCCGGGCGAATTGCTGCTGCGGCGTGGTGAACAGCCGGCGCGCCTGCGCATCCGTCTCCGCCGCCACGACGTTGATGCCGACCATGGCGTAGGGCTTCTGAAGCTGCTCGGAAGGGCGGAAGCGGGCGCGGTAGGCCGCCAGCGCCGGCAGCAGCGCGTCGGGGGCGAAGTGGGAGGCGAAGGTGTAGGGCAGGCCGAGCATGCCGGCGAGTTCCGCCCCGAACAAGCTCGAACCCAGGATCCAGAGCGGAACCCGCGAGCCCGCGCCGGGCACCGCCTGCACCCTTTGGCCCGCCTGCACCGGCCCGAGCAGGGCCTGAAGCTCCAGCACGTCCTGGGGGAAGCGCTCGGCCGATTCGTAGTCGCGGCGCAGTGCCCGCAAGGTCGGCCCGTCCGTCCCCGGCGCCCGGCCGAGGCCGAGATCGATCCGGCCGGGATGAAGGGCGTCCAGCGTGCCGAACTGCTCGGCGATCACCAGCGGCGCGTGGTTGGGCAGCATGATGCCGCCCGCGCCGAGCCGGATGCGCCGCGTGCCCGCGGCGATGTGGGCGATCACCACCGCGGTGGCGGCGCTGGCGATGCCGGTCATGTTGTGGTGCTCGGCGAGCCAGAACCGCCGGTAGCCGAGGCCTTCCGCGTGCCGGGCGAGATCGAGGCTGTTGGCGAGCGCCTGACCCGGTGTGGCGCCCTCGGGAACGGGGGCGAGATCGAGGACGGAGAGGGGAGGCAGGGAGGAGGACATGGTCGCGCTGCGCCGTGGAGGCGCACCTTCTCTCGCGCCGTCGCCGGCGCCCGGTCTGAACTCCCCCTCCCAGCCGCGAGATCGTGTGCGGGGCGCCGTCCCGCAAGGGTCAGCAGGGGAGCCGGCAAGGGGCCGGCACGAGACGCGCAGGCGCCCCGGACGAAGGCCGGGCGGGGCCGAAGGCGCGGGCACCGAAGATTTCTGAGCCGGAGAAAGAAGGGGCTTGCGCGGCGGGGGGAAGCCGTCCTAGCCTGTGCTCATGGCGCTTCACGGCGCCGTCCTGAGAAAGGAGGTCGGCCATGAGACATCACGGCATTTCCGTCTCCCCCACGCGTACCGCCGAAGCGGACCAGGACACGCCACCCAACTAGAACCGGCAGGGATAGTGGCTCTCTAGAGACGCTGCGTCCGGTCGAGTTCCCCCGCCGCTCCGAGGGCGGGGCAGAAGCTCCCAGATCGCGCGCGAGAGTGTGGCCCCTGCAGAAAAGGCCCGTCGGCGAGAGCCGACGGGCCTTTTTCGCGTCGCGGGGCGCTCAGCGCTCCTTGGTCTTCGTGGTGCGCGAGTCCTGCGTCTGGTTGCCGTCCGAGCCGGCGCTGGCGCCGGGATTGGAGGAGTTGGGCGCCGAGCCGGCCTTGTCGCCGGATTTCATCTTGTCGGCTTCCCGGGCGGGCGAGGCGCTGTTCTCCGGTGTCGCGGAGGTGCCCGTGGAGCCGCCCTGCGCCAGGGCCGGGCCTGCCAGCGAAGCCGCCAGAACGGCCGCAACGATCATCGAGATTCGCATCCGCTTCTCCATCGTGAGGATGGAAGCAAAACCGTCGCGTGAGAGAGATGTTCAGTCTGTAAGCTGAAGTTTTCGACCACGAATTCTTAGATTGATGCCAGAATACCAGCTCGTCTTGTCGCGTTGCTCATCTATCCCGCGCTCAGGCACAGGATCGTCCTGCCATCCGTCCTTTCGTCTTCTATCTGCCGGGACCGCGACCGTCGCCTCGCGCCGGAATCGGATACGCACCCGCACGCGGGCGTTGCTCTGGCCGTCGCGGCGCAAGGCTTGCACGAGCGGGGCCGACCTCTCCTCGGAGACCGGCGCTGGATGCCTCTCTTCCATTTCGAGCTGTGCCGGAACGGCCGAAGCATCGGCCCGGCGGAAACGCGCGACTGCCCTGATTGCGGCATGGCCTTCCGCGCGGCCCGCGAGATGATCCGCAGCTTGCGCGAAACCGACACCCTCCCCGAGGGCGCCCGCCACCACACCCTCAGGGTCAGCTACGTCGATCACTCGACGCTGTTCGACCTGCCCTTCGATTTAGGGATCTGACGGGCGCCGCGCGGACGGCGACGCCTCAGCCCTTCCAGTTCTTCAGCGCGGCGAAGGGACTGGCGGAGGGGTCGGGGGGCGGGGGGTTGAGCACCGGCTCGACCTGGGCCACCGCGTCCTCGCGGGAATGGGCGCTGCCCTGGGGCAGCTTGCCGCCGGCCGCGTCCCGGTGGCCGCCGCCGCGAAAGGCGCGGGCGCCGTCGAGCGCCGTGCCGTCGATGGAGCGGAAGGAGAGCGTGCCCGCCCGCTGCACGTTGACCACCCGCTTGGCCCGGCCCGCCTCCATCACCTGATCGGAGACCCGCTGGAAGGTGCCGGAATCGAGGCCGAAGGAGAGCAGCGTGCCGTCCGAGAGGCGGTGGAACAGCGCGTCGGAGCGGGCGAGCGCCCGGGCGAGGCGCTGGCGCGCGGTGAGGGTCCTGTCGTCGCCGGGCTCGTCCGCGAGCAGGGCATCGACGAGGCCGGCGCGGAGTTCGCCCGAGCGGCGCTCCAGCTCGGCCGGCGTGGCGCCCGTCCGCAAGCGGCCGGCGGCGGCCAGGAGCAGGTCGGAGACGAAGCGGTCGTGCCAGGGGTGGCTCGCCGGCACCAGCGTACTCACGCTGTCCCAGAACATCTCGTCCAGGGCGAGGCCGCCCGCGAAGGCCGGCTCGCCCTTCTTCCAGAGGTCGAGCGCCTCGATCGCCTCGATCAGGGTGGCGAGGTCGGCCGCCGCGCTCTCGCCGGGGGAGGCGGCCTCGGGCGCGTAGAGGGCGCGCTGGTCGTGCGTCATCCGCGTGGCGCAATGCGCCTCGTCGATGAGCACGAACACCTCCGGGTCCGCCAGATCCGCCCGCAGCAGCCCCTCGCGCTCCGGGTCGGCGGCGACCTCCAGGTTCTGGCGCCGCAGCTGGTCGATCGAGGAGGCATGGTGGTCGAGCACGACCAGGCGGTGGCGCGCATCCTCGGCCCGGCCGCGATTCATCGTGGCGAAGCGGCGCAGGAAGGCGATGGTCGGCTCCTCCAGCCCGAGATCGGTCATCAGCAGCGTCTCGGGCGCGGCGACCGCGCGCAGGCGCTTCAGCTCGTCCTCCACCACCGGGCCGACATCGGAATAGCGGGCGACGTGCACGACCCGCGACACGGGCGCGAAGGCGGCGGCCACGGTCGAGGCGCCGTAGCCGTCGAGGTCGTGATGGGTGATCTGCGTGAGAATCATCGGCAGGAATGTCGGCTCGGGGCTGGACAGGAGACGCGCGGGACGCGAGACGGCGGGTCGCCGCTCGCGCGGCGATGGGAGGGCATGCCCGCCCGCGACGGGTCGCGAGACGGCGGCCGTTCGGATCGAAGACCCGGCGGGAGGTTCCTCGCAAAATGCCCGCGGCGCCATCGGGGCCAAAAAAGGCACGTGGGCGCTCGAACGATCTGCGCGCCCCTCTTACGCCGGCCGGGTGCGGAACGTCCACGGGCGTTCGGCGCCGCCGGGGCCGTCAGGGGAGGCGTGAGGGAGCGCGCCCCCCGCACCGACCCGGAGACGCGGGTGGAACGACCGTGAAGGCCGGGCAAACCGGCAACCTTAACGCCCGGTTCAGGCGTTGAGATCGTATCTGAAACCGTTCCAGGGACGAGTACCGGCGAGGGCATGACGCATCCGACCGATCTTTCGAACCGCGATGCGGGTGAGGGGAGCCTCAACCGGCGCGCCCTGATCCGGGGCGCCGCGGCCGGGGCCGCCCTGTCCGTGCTGCCGGGAGGCGCGCTCGCCCAGCAGCCCGCGCCGGCCCTGCCCGCGGCCGGCTCGCCCTTCTCCGACGCCACCGTGCCCGACCTCGCCCGGGCGCTCGGCAACCGCCCGTTCGCGGCGCTGCCCACCAACGACGTGCCGGACGCGCTGAAGAACCTGTCGCGGGAGCAGTACGAGGCGATCCGCATCCGCCCGGGCAGCCTGATCTGGGGCGGCGAGCCGCACGGCTTCGCCGTCGAGCCTCTGCTGCGCGGCTTCTACTACACCGACCGGGTGGCGCTGTTCCTCGTCGAGGACGGGGTGGTGCGCCCCGTCGCCTACGACCGGGCGAGCTACGAGGGCGGCTCCGAGGCGGCCGAGGCGGCGCTGCCCGAGACCGCCCGCGAGCCGGGCTTCTCCGGCATCCGCATCCGCGCCCGCTTCGGCGAAAACCACCAGGATTTCGCGATCATCCAGGGTGCCTGCTTCTTCCGGCTGGTCGGGCAGGGCCAGGAATTCGGCGTCGACGGCCGCGCGCTGATGCTGCGCCCGGCCGATCCGCGCGGCGAGGAATTCCCCCGCTGGCGCGCCCTGTTCGTGGAGCGCCCGCGCGAGCCCGGCGGTCCCCTCGTGGTCCACGCCCTGATCGATTCCGACTCGCTCGCCGCGAGCCTGCGCATGGAACTGCGCCCCGGCGAGACCTCGACGGCGGCGATCACCGCGACCCTGGTCACCCGCAAGGCAATCGATCACCTGGGCCTGAGCGGCATGCAGGCGCCGTTCCTGTTCGGCCCGCACGACCGGCGCGGCGCCGACGACGCCCGCGCCGCGGCCTACGCCGCGGGCGGGCTGCAGATCCGCAACGGCGGCGGCGAGACGATCTGGCGCCCGGTGCGCAACCCCGAGACGCTCCAGATCTCGAGCTTCATCGACAACCATCCCCAGGGCTTCGGCCTGATCCAGCGCGACCTCTCGCCCGCGACCTTCGAGGACGACCTCCGGCGCTGGGAGCGCTGCCCCTCGCTCTGGATCGAGCCGGGCGCATCCGCGGGCGCCGAGGGCCTGTGGGGGGAGGGCGCCGTCACCCTCCTGGAAATCCCGAGCGACGCCGAGGTCAACGAGAACGTCATCGCCTACTGGCGCCCCAAGGCGAGCCTGCCCGCGGGCCAGGAGATCCGCCTCGACTACCGCCAGAACTGGGGCCGGGAGCCCGCGCCCGGGCCCTACGCCCGGGTCTCCTCCACCCGCAGCGGGCGCGGCACGGCCAATCCCCGCCGCCTGTTCCTCGTCGATTTCACGGGCGACGCCCTGTTCACGCCTGAGGGCGCGCTGGTGCCCCTCGACACCGTGCTGATCGCGAGCCCGGGCCGGATCGTGGAGGGCGCGACCCGCTGGATCGCCAAGCCCCAGGCCCGCACCGTGCGCGTCGCCTTCGAGCTCGATCCGGGCAGCGAGAAGGCCTCCGAGCTGCGCCTTGCCCTTAAGACCGGGGGGCGGCAGATCACGGAAACGTGGCTGTACCGCTGGACGCCGTGACTCCTTCGCCCTCCGGAGCGCCGATGACCGACACCGCCGAGATCGATCCGCGCCCCGCCCCGGCGGCGGAACCGGGTGCCCCGGAGCGCCCCGGACCGGTCTCCCCTGCCATGCCGCCGCGGGCGCCGCTCGCCATGCCGGTGCAGGACCTGCGCCGGGCCATGCCCGCGACCCGCCGCGGGGGCGGGGGGCCGCTCGCCGCGCGCCTGTTCGTGTTCGGGGGGGCGGCCGCGCTCACCGCCTACGGCGCGTGGCAGATGTACGAAGTGATCTCGGTCTCCGGCGGCGCCACCTGGCTCCAGTACGTGCTGCTCGTGCTGTTCGTGCTGAACTTCTCCTGGATCGCGCTCGCCTTCACCGCCGCGCTCCTGGGCTTTGCCGCCCTGGTCCGGGGCGGGCGCGAAACGCCGCTCCCGGCCACGCTGACCGGGCGCACCGCCATCGTCATGCCGGTCTACAACGAGGGCAGCGCCCGGGTCTTCGCCGGGCTCCAGGCGATGCACGAGGCCGTCGAGGCGACGGGCCTCGGGCGCCACTTCGACTGGTTCGTGCTCTCCGATTCCACGCAGGCCGACGCCTGGATCGCCGAGGAGCGCGCCTTCCTCCGCCTGCGCGAGGAGCTCGGGCCGCATGCCCGCCTCCACTACCGGCACCGCGCAAAGAACCACCACCGCAAGGCCGGCAACATCGCCGACTTCGTCACCGGCTGGGGCGCAGCTTACGACCACATGCTGGTGCTCGACGCCGACAGCCTGCTCACCGGCACCTGCATCGTGCGCCTCGCCGCCGCCATGGAGGCCGATCCGAGCGCCGGCATCGTCCAGAGCCTGCCGCTCATCATCAACCGCAACACCCTGTTCGCCCGACTCCAGCAATTCGCCGCGCGCATCTACGGGCCGGTGATCGCCACCGGCCTCTCGGTCTGGTCGGGCCGCGACGGCAATTACTGGGGCCACAACGCCATCATCCGGATGCAGGCCTTCGCCGAGGCCGCCGGCCTGCCGGATCTCAAGGGCCGCCCGCCCTTCGGCGGCCACATCCTCAGCCACGACTTCGTCGAGGCGGCGCTGATCCGGCGCGCCGGCTGGGGCGTGACCATGCTGCCGCACTTGGAGGGCTCCTACGAGGAGAGCCCGCCCTCGCTGATCGATCTGGCCGTGCGCGACCGGCGCTGGGCGCAGGGCAACCTCCAGCACGCCCGCGTCATCGGCGCGGCGGGTCTGGCGGCGGCCTCGCGCCAGCACTTCGCCACGGGCATCGCCGGCTACGTCGCCTCGCCGCTCTGGCTCGCCCAGCTCGTGATCGGCATCATCATCGTGCTCCAGACCGCCTGGGTGCGCCCGGAATACTTTTCCGCCGAGTTCGGCCTCTACCCGGTCTGGCCGCGCTTCGATCCCGTGCGCGCGCTCCAGCTCTTCGCGCTCACCATGGGCATCCTGCTCGCCCCGAAGTTTCTGGGACTCGTCCTCGCGCTTCTCGATTCCGGGACGCGCCGGGCCTGCGGTGGGGCCGGGCGGCTGACGCTGTCCTTCCTCATCGAGATCCTGCTCTCGGCGCTGATCGCGCCGATCGCGATGGTGGTGCAATCGGGCTCGGTCTTCCAGATCCTGGCCGGGCGCGACACCGGCTGGAACCCGCAGCGGCGCGACGACGGCTCGATTCCCTTCTCCGACATCGTGCGCCGCCACCGCTGGCACACGGGACTCGGGATCGTCACGGGCATCGCGGCGTTCGCCATCGCCACCTCCCTGTTCCTCTGGATGTCGCCGACGATCCTCGGCCTCGTGCTGGCGATCCCGCTCTCCTGGGCGAGCGGCCAGCTCGCGCTGGGCCTCGCCCTGAAGGCGCGCGGCCTGCTGGTGACCCCCGAGGAGCAGGCTCCGCCGGCCATCGCCCTGCGCGCGGGCGAACTCGCCCGCCGCAACGCCGCCCGCGGCTTCGACGACGCGGACGCGCTCCAGGCCCTCCAGGCCGATGCCGCGCTGGCCCAGGCCCACGCGGCGATGCTGCCCCCGCACACGCCCCATCCCCGCGGACAGATCGACCCCGACCACGCGCTGGCGCGTGCCAAGATCGTGGAGGCCGAGACCCTTCCGGAGGCGCAGGCCTGGCTCGGCCCCAAGGAGCGCTTCGCGCTCCTCCACGACCGCGCCCTTCTCGACCAGCTCACCCGCCTGCGCGCGGCCTGAGCCCTACGAACCCCGGCACCATCCGCGGGTGTGTCCGGCGGGAAGTGCCGCGAGCGTTGACGCCCATCCCCGCGGGGCCATAGACAGAAGCGAGCCGCACCGACCCCGATCTCCGGGCTGGCGCGGCCGGGGAAGGGTGGCCGAGTGGTTTAAGGCAGCGGTCTTGAAAACCGCCGTGGGGGCAACCCCACCGTGGGTTCGAATCCCACCCCTTCCGCCAATGATTTCGGATATTTACGACGGCATTCGCGCCAGCCGGGCTGAAGCAGCGTGCCGTGCGCCTCACGTCCGTGAGGCTTGACCGGCCGTTCGACGCCGCGCGCCGCCTTAGGGACGGCTCATCGCATGAGCTGTCCGTAGCAAAAGCCGAGCGGCTCGCCTCGATCTGGCGGACAGGGGTGCCGGAGGCGGGCTCAGCGAGGTCCGCGACGACGGGTTTCAACAGCGCGTCTTGCGTTACGGGCGGCTTCCCCCACCTCATCCGATCGACATCCTCCGACTACTTCACTGGATCATTCATGGCCGGCCTCAAGGACAAGCGCGGCTTCATCGACAAGGACCGCCTCGATCTCAGCGAGCGCAAAGCGGTCGAGTTCTGGATGAAGCGCTGGGGCGTCACGCAGGATCAACTCATCGCAGCGCATCGAAAGGTCGGCCGCATGACCAAGGACATCGCGGCCGAGCTGGGCAAAAAGCGCTAGGAAGCAAGCGAGCATGATCTAAAGCGCTTTCCGACGACGTTGACGCCGGCTCGGCGAAAGAAAGCGTGTTGAAACAAGGACCTGGAGACGGAGGCCTGATGCGATCGGGTCGGATACGGCTCTTGGTGGGGCACGCCTTGGCTCCTATCGTCGGAGGAAAATGCTCTCGGGCGGGGATCTTGGCCCAGGACAATCACCTATCCAGCCTGCCTGGGACGGCCATGCGCTCCCAAGGAGACGGTAATGAAGAAGACCGCGCTCGCGCTGGCAATCCTGCTCGGAGGCTTCGCGGCCGGCACCGCTTCGGCAGCCCCGATGGCACCCGTTGGCATCCAGGCCGAAAGCAACGTCACGCAGGCCCGCATGTCCCACAACGGGTGGCGGACGATGCACCGGCACCATCACCGGGGGATGCGTCACCGGATGTGACGCGGTGCATCCGATGGAGGGGAGGGCACCGAATGCCCTTTTGCTCTGAACGCCGCGCGCTGCGGTGAAACGCGACAGATCGAGCCGCCGATACATTAAAGAAATTGATTCATATGACTTTATTCTGGCGGGTCGGAATGCCCACTTCCGCCGGCTCCGGCATCCAAGTCCGCAGGACGACTCAATGGTTGCGGCATCGACGACCGATCCGGCTCGAACCATGTGGCCCGGCCGTAGCGCGGGCGTCGTCCTGGATCCGCCATCTCCGGCGATGCGCTAAGATGCGGGCATGACGACCGACCCGTTCCTCACCGGCTTCGACCTTTGCGACATCGAGGCCGACGGCATGCGGATCCGCGCCGCCGTCGCTGGCTCGGGGCCGCCGCTCCTCCTGCTGCACGGTCATCCGCAGACGCACGCGACCTGGCACGCGGTCGCCCCGGCCCTGGCCGAGCGGTTCAGCGTGGTGGCGATGGACCTGCGCGGCTACGGCGATTCCGAGAAGCCGGAGGGCGGTGCGCGCCACGCCAACTATTCCAAGCGCGCCATGGCCGCCGACGCGGTCGCGGTGATGCGGCGCCTCGGCCACGCGCGCTTCGCCGTGGTCGGGCACGACCGGGGCGGGCGCGTGGCGCATCGCATGGCGCTGGACCATCCCGGCGCGCTCACCCGGCTCGCCCTGTTCGACATCGCGCCGACCGCCACGATGTACGCGCGCACCGACAAGGCCTTCGCCACGGCCTATTTCTGGTGGTTCTTCCTGATCCAGCCTGCGCCCTTGCCGGAGCGCCTGATCGGCGCCGATCCGGAATTCTTCCTGCGCACACATGTCGACGGGCAGTCGAAGACGCCGGGCAGCCCGAGCCCCGAGCTCTTCGCCGAGTACCTGCGGGTCTACCGGGATCCCGCGACCCGCCACGCCATCTGCGAGGATTACCGGGCGGCCGCGACCATCGACCTGGAGCACGATGCGGCCGATGCCGACCGGCGCATCACGCTGCCTCTCCTGGCGCTCTGGGGCGCGAAGGGCACGGTGGGGCGGAGCTACGACGTGCTGGAGACCTGGCGCGAGAAGGCGACCGACGTCTCCGGCCACGCGCTCGATTGCGGCCACACCCTGCAGGAGGAGCGGCCGGACCTCGTGCTCGCCGCCCTGCAGGAATTCCTGGGCTGAGGTTTATTGGGCTGAGGTTTATTGGGCTGAGGTTTTCTGGGCCAAAGTTTCCGAGCCGAGCCCGATGAGGCTCCGGCGGACACGCGGCCTGCCCTGCACGCCGTGCCCGCAAGGTCCGGCCGTCGGCGCGGGATCCTCTCGATCGGACGGACGGTTGCGCCTGCACAGAACCATGGCAGCCTTCGGAGATGGACCGACGATGGGAGCGCAGGAGGGCCGGGGGCTGGCCGTGGTCACGGGCGGCTCCAGCGGCATCGGACTTGAGCTGGCGAAGCTGTTTTCGGCCGACGGCTACGATCTTCTGATCGCCGCCCGCAGCGAGCGCATCGAGGCGGTGGCCGACGGGATGCGCGCGGCCGGGTCGTCCGTCCAAGCCTGCCGCGCCGATCTGTCGACGCCGGAGGGGGTCCAGGCGCTGCAGGCCGCGATCCTGGCCGCCGGGCGACCGCTGGAAGCGATCGCCATCAATGCCGGCATCGGGCTCGGCGGTCCCTTCACGGAAAACCGCTGGGAGGACGAACGCGACCTCATGCGGATCAACGTCGTCGAGACCGTTCATCTGGCCAAGTGCGTCGTGCCCGGCATGGTCGCCAGAGGAAGCGGACGCGTCCTGTTCACCGCCTCGATCTCGGGCACCACGCCGGTGCCGTTCGAAGCCGTCTACGGCGCCTCCAAGGCCTTCGTCCTCTCCTTTGCCCAGGCGCTGCGCAACGAATTGCGCGACACCGGCGTCACGGTCACGGCGCTCCTGCCGGGGCAGACCGAGACCGACTTCTTCCACCGTGCGGGCATGGACGACACCCGCATCGGCGCCGGCCCGAAGAGCGATCCGGCCGAGGTGGCCAGGGCCGGCTACGAGGCGATGATGGCGGGCCGGGAGAAGGTCGTCGCCGGCAGCGCCGCGACACGCTTCGAGGCCGCGGTGCTGAACCGCGTCCTGCCCGACGCCGCGAAGGCGGAGCGGCACAGGACGATGTCGGAGCCGGGCGGGGCGACGTAGCCGGGGCGCTTCGAAAGGCCGAACGGACTGCGCCGAGCGCATCTCGGCCACCCAGGCGAGCGCCCCCTCGGCGACCGGCACGATCGTTCGCCCGGCCGCTGCACCGGCCGAGCGGGTTTGAGCATGGGATATCCCATTCCCGGCGATAGATGCCCGAACGGCATCGATTCATTCGGCCACTGACTTGGCCCGGCATCATTAGGCAGCCCTTGGAGTGTTCTCGCGTCAGCTCGCCCCCTTTCCCTCGGGACGAAACAAGCCGACCGGCGCCCTCTGCGGCCCGAACCGCACGGTCCCACACGGAGGGAAATCGCTCGACGCGATCGCCCTGTCTTTCCCACGCGGACTCGGGGCTTTTGCTTCGGGGGGCGACGGAAAGCCGACGCTTTTCCCTAGGCCGGCAGAACCACCACCTTCGTCTTGACCGGCGTGCGGGCGTAGAGGTGGATCATGTCCTGGCTGAGCAGGCCGACGCAGCCGCTCGTGATGCCCGAGCCGATCGATTCGGGATCGCTGCTGGCGTAGATCGTGTAGAGCGTATAGGCGCCGTTCTGGTAGAGATGGAGCGTGCGGGCGCCGAGGGGGTTGTCGAGGCCGCCCGGCATTCCGCGGGCGTATTTGGCCGCCTCGGGCTGGCGCCGGATCATCTCCTTGGGCGGGGTCCAGGTCGCCCATTCGGACTTGCGCCCGACATAGGCGTCGCCACTCCACAGGAACCCGTCGCGGCCGACATTGGCGCCGTAACGGGTCGCGGCCCCGCCTTCCTCGATGCGGTAGACGTAGAAGTTGCGGGGATCGACGACGATCGTGCCGGGCGCTTCCTTGGTCTCGTAACGGACCGTGCGGCGATAGTATTTCGGATTGACCTTGCGGACATCGACCGCCGGGATCGGGAATTTCTCCTCCGGCATCGGCCCGTAGATCGTCGCGGCCTCGGCGAGCAGCAGGCCGTCGGAGGTGGCGCAACCGCCCAGCCCCAGTCCCAGCGTACCGGCCCCGGCGGCCGATCCGATCAGGAACGAGCGGCGGCTGAGCAGGGCGGATTCATGCCTCGCGGATTCATGCCTCCCGCCGGCATCGGCGCCCCGACCGTCCATCGTCATGATCCCGGACTTCCCCTCTTCTGCGGCCCGACGCGCCGGGCCGCACCCACTGAGCGTACTGCCAAGCTGCGATTCGCGCTACCCGCCTCGGGCGGGGCCAAGCTCGGCCCTCCTTGCGCGGCCTCTCCCGGCCCCGAAAGCCGCCGCTCCGGTGGGTGGCGCGGAACGCGCGAGGCACGTCGCGGCGAGCCAAGGAAGTGTCGCTGCCGTGGCAGCGGGAAAAGGTTCGAGCCGCGATAGTCCTGGGGCCAGATACGGCTCGGGAGGTCCCCATGCTCGATGTGACGCCGACCCCGCTGCAGCGGCTGCTGCGCGAGCGCCGCCCCGGCTACACCCTCGCGGCCCCCTTCTACCTCAGCCCCGAAGTGTTCGAGGCCGACATGGAGATCATCTTCGGCCGTCACTGGATCTATGTCGGCGTCGAGCCCGACGTGCCGGAGGCCGGCGACGTGATGGTCGTCGACATCGGCAAGACCTCGGTCGCGATCGTGCGCGACGACGACGACGCGATCCGTGCCTTCCACAACGTCTGCCGCCACCGCGGCGCCCGGCTCGTCCACGACGAGAAATCCACGGTCGGCAACCTCGTCTGCCGCTACCATTCCTGGACCTACGACCTCACCGGCAACCTGATCCACGCCGAGCATATGGGCCCGGACTTCAAGAAGAGCTGCCACGGCCTGAAGCCCGTGCACGTCCGCTCGCTGGCCGGCCTGCTCTTCATCTGCCTCGCCGACCAGCCGCCGGCCGATTTCGACGAGATGGCCGCAAAGCTCGGGCCCTATATCGAGCCGCACAACGTGCGCGACACCAAGGTCGCCTTCCAGAAGGACATCATCGAACCCGGCAACTGGAAGCTCACGATGGAGAACAACCGCGAGTGCTACCATTGCGGGGCCAACCATCCCGAGCTGACCGTGCCGCTCTTCGCCTACGGTTTCGGCTTCGCGCCGGAGGAGATGGACGAGCACGACCGCGCCAACGCGGAGCGCTACGGCTGCCTGCTCAAGACCCGCCACGGCGAGTGGGAGGCCGAAGGCCTACCGTCGAAGGAGATCGACGAGCTCGACACCATGATCACGGGCTTCCGCACCGAGCGGCTGCCGCTGGACGGGGAGGGCGAGTCCCATACCCTCGACACCAAGGCCGCCTGCAAGCGGTTGCTCGGCAACCTCACCAGCGCCAAGGCCGGCGGCCTCTCGGTCTGGACCCAGCCGAATTCCTGGCACCATTTCCTGGGCGACCACATCGTCACCTTCTCGGTGCTGCCGCTCGACGCCGAGCGCTCGCTCCTGCGCACCAAGTGGCTCGTGCACAAGGACGCAGTCGAGGGCGTCGATTACGATCTGGCCAACCTCACCGGCGTCTGGGAGGCCACGAACGATCAGGACAGCGAGCTCGTCGGCATCTGCCAGCAGGGCGTTTCGAGCCCGGCCTACGAGCCCGGCCCCTACTCGCCGCACACCGAGATGCTCGTGGAGAAGTTCTGCAACTGGTATGTCGGCCGCATGGCCGCGCATCTGGGGCGCTGAGCCATGGCGCCGGCCTCCTCCGAACCGGCCGCCCGCCGGCTGGCGGCCTCCGCGCCCTGGGATGCGGAGGCCGACGACAGGCTGGTCTGCCTCGCCGTGCGCGACGAGACGCACGACGTGAAGACCTTCGTGCTGGCGCCGCGTGAGCCGCGGCTCTTCGCCTACGCGCCGGGCCAGTTCCTGACCTTCTCGTTCGAGATCGGCGGCGAGACCATCCACCGCTGCTACACCGTTTCCTCGGCCCCGACCCGGCCGCATGCGGTCTCGTTCACGGTCAAGCGCGTGCCCGGCGGCCCGGTCTCGAACTGGCTGCACGACAATCTGAAGCCCGGCGACACCGTCCGCGCGCTGGGCCCGATGGGCGAGTTCTCCTGCTTCAGCCATCCGGCGGAACAGTACCTGCTGCTCTCGGGCGGCAGCGGCGTCACGCCGATGATGTCGATGGCGCGCAGCTTCCACGATCTGGCCGAGCCCCGCGACGTGGCCTTCGTCCACTCCGCCCGCTCGCCCGCCGACATCGTCTTCCGGCGTGAGCTGGAAACGATGGCCCGGCTCGATCCCGCCTTCCGCTTCCACGCGGTCTGCGAGACCGACTCACCGAATGAAATCTGGGCGGGTCCGAAGGGGCGGCTCTCGCTCGAAACCTTGCGCGAGGCCGTGCCCGATTTCCTCGACCGGGAAATCTTCGTCTGCGGCCCGAAGCCCTACATGGACGCGGTGCGGGCCATGCTGCGGCAAGCCGGCTTCGACATGGCCCGGCACCATCAGGAGAGCTTCGATTTCGGCGAGTTGCCGGAGGCCGAGCATGAGGCTGCAGCGGAGGCGGCCAAGGACCTCGACGCCGAGGCCGCGCCCGCGGGCGGCGTGCGCACCTTCCGGGTGGAATTCGCCAAGACCCGGCGCGTGCTCGAATGCCCCGAGAACGAGACGGTGCTCGACGCCGCCCGCAAGGCCGGCATCCGCCTGCCCTCGTCCTGCGCCAAGGGCCTGTGCGGCACCTGCAAGTCGAAGCTCACCTCCGGCACCGTCGCCATGACCCATGCCGGCGGCATCCGCCAGCGCGAGATCGATGCCGGCATGGCGCTGCTCTGCTGCTCGAAGCCGACCAGCGACCTCGTCGTCGAGCGCTGAGCGCCGCCGCCTCTCCTAAACCCCCAAAAAATCGCCTTCGGGAGTCGTCCCGTGATCGCCAATGCCGACGCGCTTCTGAAGCCGCTTACCATCAAGGGCCTCACCATCCGCAACCGGGTGATGTCCACGAGCCACGCCCCCGGCTACGGGAAGGACGGCAAGCCCCAGGAGCGCTACCAGCTCTACCACGCCGAGAAGGCCAAGGGCGGCATCGGGCTCACCATGTTCGGCGGCTCCTCCTCGGTCGCCGTCGACAGCCCCGCCGCGCCCTGGAACCAGATCTCGGTCGCCGACGATTCGGTGATCCCGTACTTCCGCCAGTTCTCCGACCGGGTGCACGCGCACGGCGGCAAGCTGATGATCCAGCTCACTCATATGGGCCGGCGCACCAAGTGGGACACCGAGCACTGGCTCCCCACGGTCTCGCCCTCGCCCCGGCGCGAGCCCGCCTCCCGCACCATCCCGAAGGAGATGGAGGCCGAGGACATCGCCCGCATCGTCAAGAGCTTCGCCCAGGCCGCGCGCCGCTGCCGCGAGGGCGGGCTCGACGGCTGCGAGGTCTCGGCCGCCCACGGCCACCTGATCGACCAGTTCTGGTCGCCCTCCGTCAACCAGCGCACCGACCGATACGGCGGCAGCCTGGAGAACCGGATGCGCTTCGGCATCGAGGTGCTGGAAGCGATGCGCGCGGAAGCGGGCGACGACTACGTCATCGGCATCCGCATGTCCGGCGACGAGATGATCGCCGACGGCCTCAGCCAGGACGACTGCGTGGCGATCGCCAGCGAGTACGCCCGGCGCGGCCTCGTGGACTTCCTCAACATCCTCGGGGGCCAGGCGCGCGACCACATCGCCCACGCGATCTCGCTGCCGAACATGTCGTTCCCGGTGGCGCCGTTCCTGTTCCTGCCGAGCGCGATCAAGCGCGAGGTCGACGTGCCGGTCTTCCACGCCCAGCGCGTCACCGATCTCGCCACCGCCGCGAGGGCCGTCGCCGAGGGGCACGTCGACATGGTGGCGATGACCCGCGCCCACATCGCCGACCCGCATCTGGTGAAGAAGCTCTCCGAGGGCCGGGCCGACGACATCCGGCAATGTGTCGGCGCGGGCTACTGCATCGATCGCATCTATGTCGGCGGCGACGCGCTCTGCATCCAGAACGCCGCCACCGGCCGCGAGGCGACCATGCCGCACGAGATCCGTAAGGCGGATGTGCGCCGCCGCGTGGTGGTGATCGGCGCCGGCCCCGCTGGGCTCGAGGCGGCCCGCGTCTGCGCCGAGCGGGGCCACGCGGTCGTGCTGTTCGAGAAGAGTACGGTTGCCAGCGGCCAGATCGGGCTTGCGGCCAAGGCCGGCTGGCGCGAGGCGATGTCGGGCATCACCCGCTGGCTGGTGTCCCAGGTGACGAAGCTCGGCGTCGATCTGCGCCTCGACACCGAGGCGACGGAAGAGGCCGTGTTGGCGGAAAAGCCCGATGTCGTCATCGTCGCCACCGGCGGCACGCCCTTCCGCGGCCACGCCAAGGGCGCCGCGCAGCACGCGGTGACGACCGCCGAGGTGTTGGCCGGCGCGGTCGAGCCCACCGGCTCGGTCCTGCTCTACGACGAGATGGGCGGGCACAACGCCGCGTCGGTGGCCGAGCAGCTGGCCAAGCTCGGCTGCCTCGTGGAGATCGCCACCCACGACCGCATGGTCGCGGAGGAGGTCGGCACCACCAACCAGCCGATCCACCTGCGCGAACTCTACAAGCTCGGCGTGGTGATGACGCCGAACATGGAGCTGATCGAGATCTACCCCGAGGGCAACCGCTTCGTCGCGGCGCTTCGCAACACCATGACCGATGCCGAGGAGGAGCGCCTGGTCGACCGCATCGTCGTCGATCACGGAACGCTGCCCGTCGATGCGCTCTACCACGGCTTGAAGGAGGCTTCCGTCAACCGGGGCCAAACCGACCAGGACGCGCTGATCCGCGGCGAGCCGCAGCCCTACGATCTGTCGAAGGGCTGCGCCCTCTACCGCATCGGCGACGCGGTGGCCGGCCGCAACATTCACGCGGCGATCTACGACGCCCTGAGGTTGTGCAAGGATCTTTGATCCTCATGGGACGCGAGGGCGCGGGTCGGCGCCCCCCTCTCCCCGCACGCGGGGAGAGGCCTGTCCGCACCTTGTCGTGCGGACAGGAAGCGGAGGCAAAGCCGAAGTGGCGGTGAGGGGGCTTCGACGGAGGAGTCTCTTCCGTTCCAGCCCCCTCACCCCCGGCTGCCGCCTCGCTTCAGCGACGACAAGGTCGCCGAAGCCCTCTCCCCGCAAGCGGGGAGAGGGGATGCTTCATCCAAAACCGATGAGTTTCACGCCGTCGCCAAGCCCGTAGGCCCACCGTCATGACCAGCTTCGTGCCCCTGACCACGGTGTTTCCCGGCCTCGTCTGGCTGATGGCGGCGCTTGCCCTCGTTCAGGGCTTGCGCCGCGCCGCCCTCTGGCGCGTCGGCGCCGCCGCGCCCGTGGCATGGCTCGAAGGGCTCGCCAAGCTGCCCCGGCGCTACCTCGTCGACGTCCACCACGTCGTGGCCCGCGATCCTTACGCCTCGCGCATGCATGCGGTCGTGGCCGGCGGCCTGCTCGCGTCCTCTATCCTGACCGCCCTGGCGATCCTGCCGCCGCTGGCCGGTTTCCGGCCCTACTGGTTCCTCGTGGCGCTGGCCTTCGGCGTGACGGCAATCGGCTCGCTGCTGGTGGGCGCCCGGCGCTATCCGCAGAAGCAGAAGCGCCTCTCCGCCGGCCGCTTCCAGGTCCTGCCCTTCCTGCTCGTCGCCTACGCCGTCGGCGGCACGATCACCGCCCTCATCCTCGCGCTGGGTGGCGGCGGCGTCTTCGGCTCCGTCGCGCTCGCCCTCGCGGCGGCGGGCGGCCTCGGCCTCGCCTTCGAGGTGCGCCACGGTCCGATGCGCCACGCGGCGGCCGGTGCGCTCCACCTCGTCGCCCATCCCCGGCCCGGCCGGTTCGAGGGCCGCCCCGACACCGCGCTCCAGCCCCTCGACCTCGACGCGCCCCGGCTCGGCTCGGAGATGCCCGCCGACTTCACCTGGAACCGGCTCCTGTCCTACGACGCGTGCGTGAGTTGCGGGCGCTGCGAGACCGCCTGCCCGGCCTTCGCCGCCGGCCAGCCGCTGAACCCCAAAAAACTCATTCAGGATCTCGTCGCCGGCCTCTCCCCGGCCGAGCCCGCCTATGCCGGCAATCCCTATCCCGGCGACCGGGCGGGGCACGGCGAGCGCGGAGCTTTGGCCCGGCTGATCGGGCCGGATGCGCGCATCCATCCCGACACTTTGTGGTCCTGCACCACCTGCCGCGCCTGCGTCGAGGAATGCCCGATGATGATCGAGCACGTCGATGCCGTGGTCTCCCTGCGCCGGCACGAGACGCTGGAGCGCGGGGCGCTGCTCGAGAAGGCCGTCGTCCCGGTGACGGAGCTGCGTCAATCCGGCGATCCTGGCGGGCGCCCGCTGGCCTCGCGCACCGACTTCGCCGCCGGCCTCGACCTGCCGCGGATCGCGGACCGTGAGGGGGTCGATGTCCTGCTCTGGCTCGGCGAGGGCGCCTACGACCTGCGCTACGGCCGCTCTCTGCGGGCATTCGTCCGGCTCCTGCGCGAGGCCGGGGTCGATTTCGCGGTGCTGGGGGCGGAGGAGCGCGACACCGGCGATCTCGCCCGCCGGCTCGGCGACGAGGCGACCTTCCAGGCGCTGGCGCGGGAGAACATCGCGACGCTGGCCAAGTATCGCTTCGAGCGGATCGTCACCGCCGACCCGCACGCGCTGCATGCCCTGCGCAACGAGTACCCGGCCTTTGGCGGGCGCTACACGGTCGTGCACCACACCGCCTTGCTGCTGGAGCTGATCCGGGCGGGCAAGCTCAATCCCGGCCGGCTGCCGGACCTCTCGGTGACCTATCACGACCCCTGCTACCTCGCCCGCTACAATGGGGAGACCGAGGCGCCGCGCGCGGTGCTCGACGCGATCGGCGTCACCCGCCGCGAGATGACCCGGTCCGGGCGCCGGGCGATGTGCTGCGGCGGCGGTGGCGGCGCGCCGGTGAGCGACGTGCCGGGTGAGCGGCGCATCCCCGACATCCGCATGGCCCAGGCGGCCGAGACCGGTGCGGGCATCGTCGCGGTCGCCTGCCCCTCCTGCACGGCGATGCTGGAGGGCGTGACCGACCGCAGGGCGGAGATCCGCGACGTGGCCGAACTCCTGCTCCAGGCGGTGGAGGCGGGACGATGAGCCGCCCGCGCCGCGATCCGCGGGCCGAGCGGGCGGTCTCCCTCGTCGCCGGCGAGGGCTCCCGCCCGCGCTACGACCGCACCCGCCGCGCGACCGGCTCCGGCCGGCCCCGCCGCGACCCGCGGGCCGAGCGCGAGGCGCAGCGCATCGGGGGCCTTGCGCGGGCGCGCTACGATCTCAGCCAGCGCGGCCGTTCTGTCGGCGAGGCCGTCACCACTCCGCCCCGAGCCGCGCCCGCGGCCGAGGCGCCGAAGACGCTCGTCGTCGAGGCGCCCGCCTTCCTCGTCGCGGTGGTGCCGGACGCCCCCGGCGGCCGCCTCTCGGGCCACGACCGGCAGGTGATCGGTGCGGCGCGCGCGCTCGCCGGACGCGAGGGCGCCGTCGCGGTCATCGTCGAAGGGGCGTGCGAGGGTCTCGGTGCGGCGGGCGCCGACCGGATGCTCCGGCTCGAGCCCGCAGAGGGCTACGACCCGGCGGCCCGCGCCGCCCGCATCGAGGCCGCGCTCGCGGATCTCGGGGCGCGCCACGTCCTGTTCCCGGAATCGCTCGACGGCGGCGATCTCGCCCGCCGCGTCGCGGTGGGCCTGGGAGAGGCGCTGTTCACCAATGCCGAGGCCGTGGCCGCCAAGGGTCTCGTCCGCCCGGCCCGGGGGCGCCGGGTCGAGCAGAGCCTCACCCCGCCCCGCCTCGCCACCGTGGCGCCGGATGCGGTGGCCGACTATGCCGGCCCGCCGCGGGAGGCGCGCGCGCTGCCCTTCGAGGGCTCCGCCCCGCCGCCGCCTGCGAAAAGCATCCTCTCGGCGACGCGCATCCCGGCCGACCCCGCGACCGTGCCGCTCTCGCTCGCCGAATTCGTCGTGTCGGCCGGCAACGGCCTCAGCGATCTCGACACTTTCCGCCACGTGGTGAGCGCGCTTCACGCGACGCCGGGCGCCAGCCGCGTGCTGTGCGATGCCGGGCTGATGCCGCGCCATGCCCAAGTCGGCGCCTCGGGCACGGTGCTCGCGGCGACCTGCTACTTCGCGCTCGGCATCTCCGGGGCACCGCAGCATCTCCAGGGTGTCGCCGGCTGCGAGCACGTGGTCGCGGTCAACACCGATCTGCACGCGGCGATGATCGAGCGGGCCGGCCTCGCCGTGGTGCAGGACGCCCAGACCGTGATGCCGGCCCTGTTGCGGCTGCTCGCGGAAGAGGCGGCGGAAGCGACGGCAAGAGAGCCTGCCGGGGAGGGGACGGCGCCATGAGAATCGCGGTCCTTCTCTCCGCCGGGCTGCATCCCGTCTCCGGGGCGTCCGTTCTGCCGCGGGTCGAGGCGCAGGCGATCCGGATGGCCGCCGGGCTCGGCGAGGCCGTCGGCCTGCATGCCGGACCGGAGGCCGCCGCCCTCGCCGAGGCTTTGGGCCAGGGGCTGGCCCGCATCGAGCATGTCGGGATCGCGGCCGGCGACGACCCGGTGCCGGCCCTCGCCGCGCGGCTCGCCGAGACCGGCCCCGACCTGATCCTGGCCGGGCGGCGCAGCCAGGGCGGCGACGAGAGCGGGCTCGTGCCCTACGCGCTGGCCCGCGCCCTCTCCATACCCCTGGTGCCCGACGTGGTCGCGGCGGCGCGCGAGGCCGAGGGGAGCCTGCGCCTCGATCAGAGCCTCGGGCGCGGCGCCCTGCGCCGGGTCTCGGTGCGGGGGCCGGTCGTCGTCACCTGCCACCCCGATGCGCCCGCCCCGCTGGCCTACGCCTTCGGCCGGGCTCGCCGCGGCAGCGTAGCGACGCTCGCCGCAACGCCGGCCGCGATCGCGGCTCCCACCGTGGCGGTCGAGGAGCGGCCCTATCGCCGCCGGCCGAAGATCGTGAAGGGCGCGCCCGCGGGGGGCTCGGCGGCGGAGCGGCTGAAGGCGGCCACCGGCGAGGGCGGCTCGGCCGCGAGCGGTCGGCTCCTGATCCAGCCCGATCCCGAGGAGGCCGCCCGGGAGATCCTGGCCTATCTCCGGCAGATCGGCGTGCTCGCTGCGGCCGGAGCCGCAAAATCGAAGACCTGAGAAGGACGGAACACCCTCCCATGCCCCTGAGCCCGGACGACCTGCTGACGCGGCTGCGCGAGCGCGGCATCGCCTACAAGCTCTACGAGCACGAAGCTGTCCTCACCGTCGAGGCGATGATGGCGATCTGCGGCGACATCGCCGGCGCCCACACCAAGAACCTGTTCCTGCGCGACGGGAAGAAGACCTACTTCCTTCTCACGCTCCGGCACGACGCCAGGGTCGACCTGAAGGCGTTCCGCGCCGTGCTCGGTGCGCGCGGCGGGCTGTCCTTCGCGAGCCCGGAGGCCCTGCGCGAGCAACTCGGGGTCGAGAGCGGGGCCGTGTCGCCGCTCGCGGCGCTCAACGCCGCGCCGGGCAGCGTGCGGGTGTTCCTTCAGGACAGCCTGCTGGAGGAGACGCGGGTCAACATTCACCCGCTCGTCAGCACGCGCACCCTCTCGCTCGTTCCGGCCGACCTTGTGGAGGTTCTGCGGGCCGAGGGGCACGAGCCCGCCACCGTCGCCCTGCCGGAGAGCGCGGCGGCCTGAAGGTCCTCAGGCGCGCTGAAGGGCCATCGGGAAGGCGAAGGCCATGAACAGCGGCTCGCTGGCCTTCGCCTCGACCGGAGCCGGCTCGATGCGGGAGCGCAGACCCGGCAGCGCGGCCCGGCTCAGCCCGATATCGGCCAGAGCCGCATCGCTGAGGTCCATCAGGGCCTCTTCGTTCGCCCGAGCGCGGAGCTGGGCGCGAACACTTTCGAAAACCTTGCCGAACATGAGATGAGCCTCGATCGCGCCGTCGTTGATCAAGACGAGGACGGCCCGCGTCGGAACTCATATGATCCTTCTTCTGTCCTCCGAGGAGCGCGGAAGCTTGGGAGCAGACTTGCTCCTTGCGCATGCATTGAGCAGGAAAGCCCGGAAATTAGAGAATTGCTCACTTATTTTGCATGAGGCTGCTTGTTCAAATGCATGTTGCCGGCGGCGAGCCGCACCGGCTGGAGACCGGAACTCGTGCGAAAACCCCTCTTCCGGAGACCGGAAGAGGGGTTGCGGGATCGGTCGAGTGCCGGCGTCATCGGGAAAGGGCCGACACGGGTCCGATCGGCGCTTCGTGCAGCGGAGGCCGCGCGAGCCTCGTTGACGGGTGCCGCAGGGCACGCCGCGCGCCGTCCTCCCAGCCGGGCGCGGGGCCTCAGCAGGCGGCGACGTTGACGGCGAGCCCCCCGAGCGAGGTTTCCTTGTACTTGGCCTGCATGTCGTGGCCGGTCTGGCGCATGGTCTCGATCACCTCGTCGAGGCTCACCCGGTGCTGCCCGTCGCCGCGGAGCGACAGCGAGGCCGCCACCACCGCCTTGTTGGCGCCGAAGGCGTTGCGCTCGATGCAGGGCACCTGGACGAGGCCCGCGATCGGGTCGCAGGTCATGCCGAGATGGTGCTCCATCGCGATCTCGGCGGCGTTCTCGATCTGGAAGGCCGAGCCGCCGAGCGCGGCGGTCAGCCCCGCCGCCGCCATCGCCGCGGCCGAGCCGACCTCGCCCTGGCAGCCGACCTCCGCACCCGAGATCGAGGCGCGCGCCTTGATCAGCCCGCCGATGGCCGCGGCGGTGAGCAGGAACTCGCGCCCGCGCTCGTCGCTCCAGTCGGGGCAGAAGTCGCGGGTGTAGCGCAGCACCGCCGGCACGATGCCGGCCGCGCCGTTGGTCGGCGCCGTCACCACACGGCCGCCCGAGGCGTTCTCCTCGTTGACGGCCAGCGCGTAGAGGCTGATCCAGTCCATGATCTCGTGGGCTGGGCGGCTGTTGGCGAGCTTGGTCGCCTCCAGCGACTCGTAGAGCCGCTTGGCGCGGCGCCGCACCCGCAGGCCGCCGGGCAACTCGCCGTCCATGCGCAGGCCGCGCTCGATGCAGGCGAACATCGCGTCGCGGATCGCGTCGAGGCCGGCGTCGATCCCTTCGTGCGTGCGCAGGGTCAACTCGTTGGCGAGCTGGATCTGCGGGATGGTCAGCCCGGTGCGCAGCGTCAGGTCGAGGAGTTCGCGCCCGCTGCCGAAGGCGAGCGGGGGCGGCTCCTGCCCCGCATCCCCGGTGGACGCCGCCTCGGCCTCCGCCGCGGTGACGACGAAGCCGCCGCCGACCGAGTAGAAGATCTGATCTTCGAGAAGCGCATCCCCGGCATCGTAGGCGCGAAAGCGCAAGCCGTTGGTGTGCAGCGGCAGGATGTCCTTGAAGTTGAAGACGAGGTCGCGCTCGGGCTCGAACTGGACGCCCGGAATGCCGAGATCGCCGGTGCGGCGCAGTTCGTCGGCGAGCGGCGCGGTCCGGTCGGGATCGATGGTGGCGGGCGCGTGGCCCATGAGCCCGAGCAGGATCGCCACATCCGTGCCGTGGCCGCGCCCGGTCCAGGCGAGCGAGCCGTAGATCTCGGCGCTGATCCGGGCGACGCCGCCGCGGGCGAGCAGAGTCTCGCGGAACCGGCGCGCGGCGACCATCGGCCCGACGGTGTGGGAGCTCGACGGACCGATCCCGATCTTGAACAGATCGAAGGTGCTGATCATCGGGTCCGTTGCTCTCTCAAAGAAGGCGCCTCGCCCTCACGCCAATGCAAGTTCGGGGGAGGCGCGCGTCACGACAGGGTGCCGGGGCCGCGCGGGGGCCATCAGCGACGAGATGGGCTCGCCCCCGGCCCGCATCAATGCGCGGCGGATCCTTCGACCCCGAAGACGGCCTCGTTGAGGAAGCCGTGGACGTAGGTCGAGAAGGAGCGCCAGCACTCGACGCGGTAGAGCGGTGCGTCGGTGGCGCGGATCAGCACGATCTCGGCCTTGCCGAGCAGGGTGCGGGTGGCGCGGCCCGGCGGGAAGGCGGCCTCGGACAGGTCGAGCGGGCAGCCGGCATTGAGGACGGCTGCCGCCTGCGCCCCCGCGACGTCGATGCCGACATTGCGGTGCGAGACGTCGACCAGGGAGTGCGGCAGCCCGGCGAGCGCCTCGTGGATGCGGCCCTGGAGCAGGTCGGCATCGGCCTCGGAACCGCCGACGAGCCACTCGTCGGGCCCGAGCCGGGCGAGCCAGACCTCGCCGGCTGTGCCGACCGTGTTGATCGGCGCGTCGAGCGCGAGCCCGGCGAGCTTCGGCACGGCGCTAGAGCTGCGCCCGACCACGTTGGGTCGGGACGCGTCTCTAAGCCTTTGTTGTGCCGCGCTTTCTTTCGACGAACCGGTATCCACTTCGTCGGAAAGCGCTCGAGTGCCGAGCCGCGCCCGCAGGGAGAAGCGCGCCTCGGCGCCTGCGGGCCGGACCGACACGCCCGAGCCGGTGGAGGCGGGGCGGGGCAGGGGGCCGAGCGGCAGGGCACGGGCGGCGCGGTAGCGGGTCTCAAGCATTGATGCGCTCCCCCTGGACGTCGAAGAAGACCGGTTCGCAGACGGTGACGCGGGTGAAGCCGTCCGGCGTGGTGACGTGGAGATGGCCGTTCATCCGCTCGCGCCCGCCCTCGACCAGGGCCAGCGCGATGGAGCGGCCGCAATTGGCGCTCCAGTAGCTCGACGTGACGTGGCCGAGCATGCGCATCGGGATCGGCTGAGCCGTGTCGGCGACGATCTGCGCGCCCTCGTCGAGCACCAGCCCCGGATCATCGGTCATGAGGCCGACGAGCTGCTTGCGGCCCGAGGCCACCACGTCGGGGCGCGCCAGCGAGCGCTTGCCGACGAAGTCCCCCTTGGCCTTCGGGATCATGCCGGCCATGCCGACATCGTCCGGGGTCACCGTGCCGTCGGTCTCCTGGCCGACGATGATGTAGCCCTTCTCGGCGCGTAGCACGTGCATCGTCTCGGTGCCGTAGGGCGTGATGCCGTGGGCCCGGCCCGCCTCGAACACCGCTTCCCAGACCGCGCGGGCGTGGTCGGCGGGCACGTTGATCTCGAAGCCGAGCTCACCGGTGAACGACACCCGGAACAGCCGGGTCGGCACGCCGCAGATCGTGCCCGTCCGCATCGCCATGTGCGGAAAAGCCTCCGGCGAGAGGTCGATGCCATCGACGAGCGGGGCGATCACGGCGCGGGCCTTCGGGCCCTGGAGCGCGATCACGGCCCATTGCTCGGTGGTCGAGGTCAGGAAGACTTCGAGCTCCGGCCACTCGGTCTGGAGGTAGTCCTCCATATGCGCCAGCACGCGCGCCGCGCCGCCGGTCGTCGTGGTGACGTGGAAGCATTCGTCCGAGACGCGGGCGACGACGCCGTCATCGAGGATGTAGCCGTCCTCCTTCAGCATCAGCCCGTAGCGGCAGCGCCCGGGGGCGAGCTTGGTCCAGGGGTTGATGTAGAGGCGGTTCATGAACTCGGCCGCATCCCGGCCGACGATCTCGATCTTGCCCAGCGTCGAGGCGTCGAAGATGCCGACGCCCTCGCGCACCGCCTTGCACTCGCGGGCGACCGCTTCGTGCAGGTCCTCGCCAGCCTTCGGGAAGTACCAGGCGCGCCGCCACAGGGCGACGTTCTCGAACAGGGCGCCGTGGGCCTGCGCCCATTCGTGGATCGGCGTGGTGCGGATCGGATCGAACAGGGCGTGGCGGGCGGGGCCCACGAGCGCGCCGAAGGTCACCGGGGTGTAGGGCGGACGGAAGGTCGTGGTGCCGACCGCCGGCAGCGCCTTGTCGAGCTGCCCGGCGACGATGCCGAGCGCGTTCATGTTCGAGGTCTTGCCCTGGTCGGTCGCCATGCCGGTCGTGGTGTAGCGCTTGACGTGCTCGATCGACTGGAAACCCTCGCGCACCGCGAGCTTGATGTCCTTGGCGGTGACGTCGTTCTGGTAATCGACGAAGGCGCGGACTTTGGTCGGGTTCGCGTCCGTCGGCATGATCCGCACCGGCTGGAAGCCGGTCAGCGTCGGCGTCGCCCTGACCTCCTGCCGTTCGTCCGAGCCCGCGGCGGCGGCACCGGCGGCAAAGCCGTCGTTGACGCAGGCCGCGAGGTCGTAGGCGCCGCGGGCCGCACCGGCCGAGCGCTCGGCCTGGGCCGAGATGTTCGGCACGAAGGCATCGATGGCGTCGTCGTAGCGGAGCTTGCCGCGGGACTGCGAGAATAGGTGGACGGCGGGCGTCCAGCCGCCGGACATGCCGACGCAGTCGCAGGGGAGAATGCGACGGCCGCCGCACCGGCCGTCGCTCCCGACAGGCGCCACGATGAGACCCGTGACGCGCTTTCGGCCCTTCGACCCGACCACGGTGTGGCCGGTCAACAATGAGGGCCGATCTTGAGGCGTCGAGCTCGCATGTGAGCGCCAATCACCCCTATATATCAACATATGTTAATTATTTTATCAAGAGTACGCAATCGTAATCAGGCATTCGTTCCGGGATGTTCATCTAGGAAGCACCGTGCGGGCGGGCGCGGGCGGCGAGCGCCTGCGTGGAACGGTCGAGGATGACCGCCACGATCACGATGCCGATGCCCGCCTCGAACCCGGCGCCGGCCTCCAGGCGCTGGATCGACTGCCAGACCGCCCGGCCGAGGCCGCCGGCCCCGATCATCGCGGCGATGACCACCATGGAGAGGGCGAGCATCATGGTCTGGTTCACGCCCGCCATGATGGTCGGCAGCGCCAGCGGCAGCTGGACCTTGAACAGCTTCTGGCTCGCCGAGCCGCCGAAGGCGTCCGAGGCCTCGACGAGTTCGGAGGGCACGTTGCGGATGCCGAGCGCCGTGAGCCGGATCACAGGCGGCACGGAGAAGACGATGGTGGCAAAGCAGGCCGAGACCGCGCCGAGCCCGAAGAAGGGGAGGGCCGGGATCAGGTAGACGAAACTCGGCAGCGTCTGCATCATGTCGAGCACCGGCGAGAACGTCCGCCAGGCCCGCCGGCTCAGGGCGAACCAGATCCCCACCGGGATGCCGATCACCAGCGCCGCCAGCGTCGCCAGGATGACGAGCACCAGGGTCTCGACCGTCGCCTGCCAGAGCCGGAGGTTCCAGAGGAACAGCAGCCCCGCGAGGGTCAGGAGCCCGACCTTGCGTCCGCCGATCTTGTAGGTGACGAGCGCGGCCACCGCGATCGCCAGCCAGGGCGGCACCGCCACGAGACCGTTGGTCAGCGTCTCGATCCAGTCGGAGACGGTGCGGCTGACGGCGCGGGTCAGCCAAGAGCCATGTTCGGTGAGCCAGTCGAGGGCGTCGTCACTGAGCATGTCGAGGGGAAATTTGGGGACGTTCCAGTCCATCGATCCGCTCCTGCCGGGTTGGATTGTGACGAGGGGAGGCCGTCCTGCGGCCCCTGCGCGCCCGGACGCGCGGCCAGGGCACGCACGACGTCCCGGCTCGTGATCGGGCCGATCAAGCGCCCGTCCGGGGCGACGACCGCGACGATGTCCTCGGCGGCGATCCGGCCGAGCACCGCATCGAGACGGGCTCCCGCCTCCACGGTGCAGGGATCGAGATCGAGCAGGCCGGTGAGCGCGTCACCCGGGCGGACGGCGGCGAGCCTGTCGGCGCGGACGCGGCCGACGAAGCGGCCGTCGCCGTCGGCCACGAGCCAGGCCCCGGCGCCGCCCTGCGCGGTCCGGACCCGTGCCTCGGCCACGGTCTGGGTCGGCGCCAGGACGATGGCGGCCCGATCCGCGACGTGTTCGGCCCGGATCACCGCGGCAAGGTCGATATGCTCCACGAAGCGGCGGACATACTCGGTCGCCGGGCGGGCCACGACCTCCTCGGGCTGGCCGATCTGCACCACCTCGCCGTCCTTCATGAGGACGATGCGGCCGCCGAGCGCCACGGCCTCGTCGAGGTCGTGCGAGACGAAGACGATGGTCTTCTTGAGCTTGCGCTGCAATTCGCGCAGCTCCGCCTGCATGTCGCGGCGGATGAGCGGGTCGAGGGCGCTGAAGGCCTCGTCCATCAGGAGGATGTCGGCATCCGCCGCCAGCGCTCGCGCGAGGCCCGCCCGCTGCTGCATGCCGCCGGACAATTCATGCGGATACTTGCTCTCCCAGCCTTTCAGCCCGACGAGCTCGATCGCCTGCATCGCGCAGTCGGTGCGCTGCCGGGCGGGAACGTTCCTGATCTCCAGGCCGAAGCCCACATTCGCCAGGATGGTGCGGTTGGGCAGAAGCGCGAAGTGCTGGAACACCATGCCGAAGGTCTTCTGGCGGAACGCCAGCAGATCCTTTCGGCCGAGCCGCGTCACGTCCACGTCGTCGACGAGGATGCGGCCGCAGGTCGGCTCGACCAGGCGGTTCATGCACCGCAGCAGCGTCGACTTGCCCGACCCGGAGAGCCCCATGAGGATGAGGATCTCGCCCTCGTGGACTTCGAAGGAGATGTTGCACAATCCGACGACGGCACCGCAGGCCTCGGCCACCTCGGCCTTGCGCTTTCCTTGAGAAATCAGATCGACGGCCTCGACATGGTTGGCGCCGAAGATCTTGCTGACACCCTCTAAGGTAATGCGGCCCATCTGCGTCCAACCTCTTCGGAGTAGCGCATTCCGCCAATCGCTGCTCGGCGCCCGCGGCTCTGCATGCCTTTATCCAGGATGATCAAAAGCTAGTCGCGGCGGCCCCTGCGGCTTGCCCCGCGGCGACGTTTTCTGCCCGGAAGCCGACATAGGTGGAATTTTAAGATCAGAAATTGATGTTGCGTCGCAGCAATGCTGACGATTTGCTCAAAAAGAGTCAATATTGTGCATGGCCTGAGGGAATGCTGAGCATGGCCCGCCGAGCCCTCCGCAACAGAAAGATAGGAATTTAGACTGTCGGAGCCTTGGCGCATCGACGCCGATGACCGATCGACCTTGCCCTTCACGGGCTGGGCGCAACGCCCGGCCACGGAGGTCTCCTACCCTGCCGAGACCGGGGCCGCGAGCGTTTCGTGACGCGACGTTTGGCCGATCGAGCCGCGCCGGGGCCGATCCGGTCGATTCCCGAGGCCCGAACGAACAATTGACCGATCAAGCGGGTTGAACCCGCACAGGAAACGCAAAGAAGGAAGACGCCATGCGTATCACGACGATCATCGCGACCGCGGCCCTCGCCCTTTCGGTATCCGGCCCGGCCTGGGCGCAGGGTGCACCAGGGGGCAACGGCTCGGGCGGGAACGTGACGGGTGGATCGACCACCAGCTCCTCGGCCGCCGACACGCAGAAGCGCGGGGCGACCACCGGTTCGACCGTCACGACCCAGCCCTCGAGCCCCGGCGCCGGCGGAGCGATGGCGCCCGGCAACTCCATGGCGCCGGGGGCCCCCGCCGCGGGAGCCGGAGGCGCGGGCGCCCGCTGAGCCCGGCAAGAGGGCCGGACCGGACGGGCGAGGGCCGGGAGCGTGGTGCCGCTCCCGGCCCTTTCCTTTGCGCCGAAGGCCGAAACTTGCCCGTGGGGCAGGGAGAGGCCGGCGCGGCCCTGAACGCCATCCCCGCGCCCGACGTTACGCAAAGCCGCCCGGACACCGGGGCGGCGAGGAAGCGGGATAGGAGATGGTCACGAGAAACCTTGCCCTGGTCTTTGCCGCCGGCCTGCGGGCGGCGGGCACCGCTGCCTGGGTGGGCGACGGTGCGGGCGGGTCCTCCGGATCGAGCGGAAGCCGCTGAGCTGAAGGACCGGGGGCCGCCGGAGACAATGGCCCCCGCTGCATGGGCGACCGGGTCGGGGCCGGGCCACAGCGCCCGATCCAGCCCGGGGCTGTTCCCTCCGGGAGGAGGGCGGTTCGGTGCGGGTCAGCCCGTCCGGGCGAGGCCGGTCGCCTCGGCCATGAAGGGCTGCACCAGCACGCGCCGTCCCCGGAGGTCGTGCACGCTGACATGCCAGTCCGACCAGTCCTCCCGGTCGGCGAGGCTGTCCATCACGGCCCGGGCCACCTCGTCCGCCCGCCGCGGCAGGCGCTCGGGAACCCGGATGTCCTTGCCCCGGGCGTCGAACACGCACTCGTACCCGTTCGTCGCGTGGAAGCGGTAGCGTGCCATCTGCGCCCATCCCTCCTGACCGAATCGGTAAAGGCGCTCGTTCGCCTTTCGTTCCCATATGGGGACAGGCAGTGGACAAGGGCAATGCGACGCACGGCATCGCAGGGACTTACCCCCCGTTTCCACGACGGCCCTGCCTGGGGACAAGCGTCTCGTACGAAGCACCCGCTCCCCGTCGGCGCGGGAGCCTTTTCCGGGACGCGCCGGCCGGTTCCCGCAGCAGCCTGGCGGCGCACGTCCGCGGGCCTCGTTTCAGCCCGCGCCGTAGCCGCCCTTCGCGTTGTCGCTCGACCGGTCCGGCGATTGCCGATCATATCCGCCCGTATGGGGGCCGGGCTTGTCGGCTTCCGCCGAGGCCGGTCCGGTCGGCCCGAGATCCGGCAGCTCGTCGGACTCGGGTCCCTCCTTGCGGCCCTCGCTGAGCGGGCGGCCGGGCGGCTGCGAGCCGATCGCCTCTCTGTCCGTTTCCGTGCCTGCCATCGTAAACCTCCTTGGCGTCCTCTGGAGTAAGGCGCCGGCCCGCCCGAAGTTTCCCCGACATCCCCGTTCGGAGCGCATGGCGGCGGCGATCCAACGGAAACGAGCCGGCTCCGGGAAGGAGCCGGCCCGTCGCGGCCGCCGGGGAGGGAGGCGGATCAGCGCAGGAGCTGCAGGATGCCCTGCTGCGACTGGTTGGCCAGCGACAGCGCCGAGATCGCCAGCGAGTTGCGGGTCGAGAGCGCCTGGGCGTTGGCCGGGGCGAGCGCCTCGTTGAGCTGGGCCAGCGTCGAGACCTGGCCCGGGGCGGTCCCGAAGGTGATGGTGGCCGTGTTCATGCCCGCCCCGCTGCCGACCTGGACGGTGATCGACTTGCCGGCCAGCGCGCTCTGCGAGGACGGCGCGCCGGACCCCGCCGCGAAGTCGGTCGCGGTGAAGCCGAGATTGGCGACCTTCGCGGTGGCGGTCGAGCCGTCCCCGAGCTGCACCGCGGTCCGCGAATCGGCCGCCGTGAAGCTGAACTTGTTGGTCGCCGCGTCGTAGCCCGCCGTCACCGCGCCGTTGGCGGCCGCACCGACCTTCTGGACCAGCGAGCCGATCGTATCGGTCGCCGTGAGGTTCACGATCTGGCCGTTGACCGAGAAGCTGTCGCCGCCCCGGAAGCCGAGGGTCGAGATCAACGGGGTCTGGCCCGGATCGAAGGTTCCGGCGACCGAGGCCTCAGCGCTGGCGAGCCCCAGCGTGTTGTGCTCCGAGCCCTTGATCGTGAAGGCGGAGCCGTGGGCACTCCCCGTGAAGGTCGGCTCGGTGCCGGCCGTGTCCTTGCCCGCGCTCACGCCGGTCGCCGCGCTCTTGGCGTTGATGGTCGCGATCGCCTGATCGAGCGTGGCCGAGGCCGCGATCTCGATCGCGGTGCCGTTCACCGTCACGGTCTGCGCCGCGCCCTGGTTGTCGTTGATCTGCTGGGTGATGCCCGAGAAGCCGCTGGAGACGGCGTTGCTCGACTGCACGGTGAAGGCGGAGCCGTCGACCTTGCCGGCGAGCTCGATCTTGCCCGCGTTGTCGGGATCGACACCGGCGCTGACACCGGTGGCCGCAGGGCCGGTATTGGCGTCGTTGATCGCCGTGAAGACCGCACCCAAGTTCTCGCCCCCTTGAGCACGATGTTGCCGTCCGCCGAACTCGAGGCGGTGACGCCGCTGGTGAACGACGGATCGTTGATCGCCTTCCTGGTGCGCTCCGGGCCGCGCAACGCCTTCATCGACTTGACGCCGCGCTGGATGGCGGCCTTCGACCGCTTCATCGCCGACAGCCTCGTTCAGGGCGACCTGACCTACGCCCTCGTCCGGCGGGCCCTGGAGACCGGGGGCGAGCCGCTCGCTTGAGGCGCGGCGACACGAGGCCGAGACATCGGAGACCGAAACGTTGCAGGTGCTTGCGCAAACGCTCTGCCGCCGGCCCGCCGAAGGTTCGATCGACGGCCCCACGACCTGGGGCGAGATTTTTCCCGCGTCTCTTCTTCGAGCTTTACCGCTCGACAATTGTTCGCGATTATGCATGTGCAGATTGGGAGTGCTCACGGAGCACGACACAAGCTCTCGAACATCAGGACACGTATGTTGCGCAACCGCGTTCGGCGGCCGTTCACCGTCGAGGCCAAGTCGACGGGACAGAACCGCTTCGTCTCGATCCCCTCCAAGGTGCCGTCGGCCTCCTCGAAGCGCGCGGGCCAAGCCGCGGCGATGCCCTGGCCGCCCTTCGAACCGGCCGAAACCGGAGCCGCCTCCGGGGCCGAGGTCGCCGCGGAGCAGCGTCGGGTTCTCCCCAACCTCCTCGTTCCGCCCCCGCCGGAACCGGAGCCGGAGCCCGTCGTCGACGCGGAGGTTCTGCCGCGCGTCCGCCGCGTCCCGGCTCCCGTCCCGACCGGAGAGGCCCCGCGCCGCCGCGGCAGACCCCGCAAGGTGCCGATTGCCCCCGTCGCCGAGCCGGCGCTCACCGAGCCGCCCGTCGCCAAGCGTCAGGTCGCCGAACTGGCGCTCGCCGCACGGCCGCTCGTCGAGCCCCGCGCGCCCGAGCCCGAGCCGACGTCCCCGCCCGCTATCGTCCGGCGGCGCATGGATCGCGAGGGCAGCGAGCGGCTGGGCCGGGCCGAGCGCTGGAAGCGGCGCCTGCCGCGGGCCTGCTGGTAGCTCTGCCCCCGCGACCGGGCCGTCGGACCGGTCAGTGGGAGAGGAAGAGCGGGGCCGGGCTGCTCTTGAGGAGCGAGCGCGTGACGCCGCCGAAGAAGAATTCCCGCACGCGGGAATGCCGGTAGGCGCCCATCACGATCAGTTCGGCCCCGAACCGGACGGCCCCGGCGCGCAGGGTGTCGGCGACGCTGTCCGCGAGCGCCAGCGTGTCGACGCTGACCGTGACGCCGTGCCGGGCGAGGTGGGGCGCGAATTCGGTGCCCGGCATCGCGCCCTCGGTCTCCGCCTCGCCGAGGACCGCCACGATCTCCACCGCCTCGGCCGCGCGCAGGAGCGGCAGCGCGTCGTTGGCCGCCCGCACCGCCTGTGCGCTGCCGTCCCAGGCGAGCACGATCCGCCGCGCCGAGAAGGTCGCGTGCTGCGGCGGCACGGCGATGACCGGGCGCCCGCTGCGCAGCAGGGCCGTCTCGATCGTCTCGCGGTCGAGGTCGTAGCTGCTCTGCCCCGCATCCAGGATCGTGAGGTCGTAGAGGCGCGCCCGCTCTGCAAGACGGTTCACGATCTCCGGGTAGGACAGGCTCGGCGTCTCCGTGGTGCAGACGATTCCCGCCAGCCCCGCCGCCCCGGCCGCATCCTGCGCGAGGGCACGCGCCAGCGCGTCGAGGCGGCGGTCGACGATCGTCGTCTCCTTGCTGTCGAAATCGGCGAGCCAGCCGTCGTCGCCCGACAGGCGCCAGGAGGCCGACTGGACCGTCAGGTGGGCGCCGGCCGCCCGGGCCAGTCCCAGGCCGTAGCCGATGGCCGCCGAAGCCTTCTCGTAGCCGCTCTCGACGGTGCTGCCGACGAGGATGTCGCGCAGGGTGGCGAGCGGGGAAGGGGCAGTCTCGGACATGGGCCGTCTCCGGTCTGATCGGATGCGAGGATCGGCCGAACGCATGCGGCCGGCCTTGATCCAGCGCAAGGGACGGCTCCAGGGCAAGGGACGGCTCCGGCGCAAGGCAGGAAGCGGCCCGGCGCGCGAAACCACGCCCGTGCGGGCCGTCGATTCACGCGAAGCGCGACCGATCCTCGTGTAGAGGCAGGGAACATCTTGCGCGCGGTAATCGTATCCCACAGCACCACCCGTGGTATTGTTTCCCTGTCGAGGCTCTGGTCCCTCACTCGGGTTGGAAACGGTGACGAACGCCATCGATGTGATCGGCCTCGCACGGGCCGGAGATGCTCAGATGATGCTCGACGATCTCCGGCAGACGCTGGACGAAGTGGGACATTGCATCTGGTCGCTCGATCTTCCGACCGGGCAGGTCACCCTCTCGCCGACCTGCGGCCGGCTCCTCGGCGTGCCCGCCGAGCGCCTCGCCACCTTCGCCGCCTTCCAGGCCCTGGTGCATCCGGATGACCGCCAGGCCCGCTCCGACGCGATCGGGCGCGCGCTGGGGGAGGGCGGCGGCTACGAGGTGGAGTTCCGCGTCGTGCGGCCGGAGGGCGGAATCCGCTGGCTGCGCTCGCGCGGGCAGGTCCGGCTCGGGCCCGACGGACGGCCCGCGCGCCACAGCGGCGTGATCCTCGGCATCGACGAGCAGAAGAAGGCCGAGGCCGACCTGCGCGCCCGCGAGGCGCACATGCAGTCGATCCTCGACACCGTGCCCGAGGCCATGGTCGTCACCGATGCGGACGGGCTCATCCACTCGTTCAGCACGGCCGCCGAACGCCTGTTCGGCTATCCGGCGGCGGAGATCGCCGGGTGCAACGTGAGCGTGCTGATGCCCGAGCCGATGCGCGGCGCGCATGCGGGCCACATCGAGCGCTACCGGCGCACGGGAGAGCGGCGCGTCATCGGCACCACCCGGGTCGTCACGGGCCGGCGGCGGGACGGCTCGACCTTCCCCGTGGAGATCACGCTCGGCGAGATGCGCTCGGGCGAGCAGGTCTTCGTCACCGGCTTCATCAACGACCTGACCCAGCATCAATGGACCCAGGCCCGGCTGCGGGAGCTGCAATCCGAACTCGTCCACATCTCGCGCCTCAGCGCGATGGGCGAAATGGCCTCGGCGCTCGCCCACGAGCTGAACCAGCCGCTCGGGGCCATCGCCAACTACACCAATGGCTGCCGCCGGCTGCTGGCGGACCCCGATCCCGAGGCCATCGCCCGGACGCGGGAGGGGCTCGACAAGACCGCGGAGCAGGCGCTGCGGGCCGGGCAGATCATCCGGCGCCTGCGCGAGTTCGTCTCCCGCGGCGAGACGGAGAAGCGGATCGAGCCGGTCACGCGGCTGATCGAGGAAGCCAGCGCCCTGGCCCTGGTCGGAGCCGGCGAGCAGGGCATCACCGCGCACTTCGCCCTGGACCCGCAGGTCAGCGCCGTGCTGGCCGACCGGGTGCAGGTGCAGCAGGTCCTGGTCAACCTGATCCGCAACGCCCGCGAGGCCATGCTGCAGAGCGCGCGGCGCGAGCTGACGGTCGAGACGCGGACCCTCGGCCCGGGGAGCGTGGAGATCGCGGTGTCGGATACCGGCCCCGGCATCGCCGAGGAGGTCGCGGACCGGCTGTTCCAGCCCTTCGTCACGACCAAGCCCGGCGGGATGGGCGTCGGCCTCTCGATCTGCCGGTCCATCGTCGAGGCGCATGGCGGCCGCCTGACGGTGGAGCGCAACCGCGCCGGGGGCGCGACCTTCCGGCTGACCCTGCCGACCGCGCGCGAGGGAGCGAGCCTCCATGCCGGCTAATCTCGTGCACGTGGTGGAGGACGATCCGGCGATGCGGGATTCCGTCGCCTTCCTGCTCGACACCTCCGGCTTCGAGGTCGCGCTCTACGAGGCCGGTACGGACCTGCTGGACCGGCTCGCGGCGCCCGCCGTGGGCTGCGTGCTCACCGACATCCGCATGCCCGGCCTCGACGGGCTGGAGCTGCTGCGCCACCTGCGCAGGGCCGGTCACACCCTGTCCGTGATCATGATGACGGGGCACGGCGACGTGCCGCTGGCGGTGGAGGCGATGAAGCTCGGCGCCTGCGACTTCATCGAGAAGCCGTTCGACGGCGACGCGCTGCTGCAGGCACTGCGCGCCGCGATGGAGCGCGGCGGCCCGGTCGCGGCGACCGACCCCGTCCTGCGGGCCTTCCTGCGCCGGGTGGCGACCCTGAGCGAGCGCGAGCGGCAGGTTCTCGACCAGCTGGTCGCGGGCGGCACCAGCAAGGAGATCGGCCGGGCGCTCGACATCAGCCCGCGCACCGTCGAGATCTACCGGGCCAAGCTCATGGCCAAGACCCAGGCCGGCTGCCTGCAGGAACTGGTGCGCTGGGCGGTGCTGGCCGGCCTCGTCTGAAACCGGAGGCGGCGGAACTCCGCACGGCGCCCAGGGCGGGGCGAAGCCGCGGGATCGCGCGCTAAAAAAACAACCCTACGTAGTTTATCTTACGCGCCCACCCGGACTGTCGGCGGCGGCGGCGGGCGACAGGTTCGCCCTTGTCCGGTCGGTGTCTCCGATCGGCGGGAGTGGAGACAAGGATGCCCGACGCGATTGGTCCGACGGCCTTCCCGGCGATGAAGGCCGCCCCCCGCGCACCGGCCGCGGAGCTCCACGGCGGCTGCCTCTTCGCGGATTGCCCGGACCTGCCCGGGACGCCCTTCGCCTATCTGCGCGAGGAGGAGGTGCACGGCGAGGGCGAGGCGGCCGAGTTCGTCTACAGGGTCCTCGACGGAGGGGTGCGCACCCACCGGGTGCTCAGCGACGGGCGCCGGCAGATCACGGGCTTCCACCTGCCGGGTGACCTGTTCGGGTTCGAGCAGGGCCGGACGCACCGGCACACCGCCGAGGCCCTGTGCGAGGTCCGGGTCCTGATCTTCAAGCGGCGGCAGATCGAGCGCGTCGCGGCCCAACGGGTCGATGTGGCCTGCCGGCTCTGGGGCGTGGCGACCGACAGCCTGCGCCTCGCGGAGGATCTCGTGCTGCTGCTCGGCCGGCGCTCGGCGCTGGAACGCGTGGCGGCCTTCCTCCTCGAGATCGACCGCCGCCTTGGCCGGCCCGGCCACTTCGACCTGCCGATGACCCGACGGGACATCGCCGACTATCTCGGGCTTACCCTCGAGACCGTCTCGCGGACGGTCTCGCAGCTGGAGAGCGAGCGGGCGCTGCTACGCTCCGGCACCCGGTCGGTCACGCTCCAGCGCGGGCGCCTGCAACGGTTGGTCGAGGCGTGATTCCCGTGTGATCCAGGCGCGAGCCGACGACCGGTCGGCCGGCGGCCCGGCATCAATGGGCGAGGAAGAGCGGCACCGGGCTGCTCGCCAGGAGCGATTGCGTCACGCCGCCGAGAAGCCATTCCTGCAGGCGCGAATGCCGGTAGGCGCCCATCACCAGCATGTCGGCGCGAAACAGGCCGGCCTGACCCCGCAGGGTCCGCGCGACGCCGCCCACGACCGGCAGGTTGTTCACGGAGACGTTCACGCCGTGGCGGGACAGGTGGGGCGCGAACTCGGCCCCGGCGGCGGAATCCGAGAGCTCCTTCTCCCCGACCACGGAGACGATCTCGACCGCCTCGGCCGCCCGGAGGAACGGCAGCGCGTCGTTGGCGGCCCGGGCCGCCTGGGCGCTGCCGTCCCAGGCCACCACGATCCGCCGAGCGGCGAAGCCGTCGCAGCCCGGCGGGACCACGAGGAGGGGGCGCCCGCTGCGGAACAGGATCCCCTCGATCAGATCGCGGTCGAGATCGACCTCCCGCGGCTCGGCATCCAGCACGGTCAGGTCGGCGAGGCGCGCCCGGGCGGTGAGCCGCGCCACGAGATTCGGATGGGAGAGGGCGGGGGCCTCGGTGGTGCAGGTCACCCCGGCCTGCGCCGCGTCCGCGGCGGCCCGCTCGGCCACCGCCCGCGCCACGGCGCCCAGGCGCCGGTTCTCCGCAGCGACGATGTCGTTGAGGACCCACCACCCCGATCCGCCCACCGCGGTCAGGCGGCGGGCGGCGGATTGCACGGTGAGGTGGGCGCCGGCCGCGCCCGCGAGGGAGAGCCCGTAGGCGAGGGCGTTGCGGGGCTCGTCGTCGTGGCCCTCCTCGGTGACGCTCACGAGGATGTCGCGAATTCCCGCAAGGCCGGCCTCAGGCATCGTCATTCCCGTCTCTCCCCCCATGTCCGGTCCACGGCCGGGAGAGTGCCGCAGCGGCCCGCGGACGCCTTGATCCAGCGCAAGCCGGACAACGGCGCTGCGTCTCCCGGCCCGACGCCGCGGCGCGGAACGCACGCCGTGACCGGGTGCTGAGGTCCGCGCGGCAAGCGTCGGCCTGGAGGGGCCTGCGGAAGCGATGGACGCCGCATCCGCCAATCGGCCATCCTGGACCGGACGAGGACGTGCGGCGCCGCGATCCGGCAATGGAAGGGCCTGAGCGGCCCTTCAGGACATAGGAGCTTGGGATGGAGCGACGCGGCTGGGCGACCTTCGCATGGCAGGCCGATTACGGGCAGTTCTACCTGATCGACGGTGAGGATGAGGCCTTTCTGGCGCCCGAGACGATCACGCCCGAGATGGAGACGCGCCGCGTCGTCGCTCCCGCGGCCGGCCTCGTGGTCTACACGGAAGGCTGCCTGCAACAGCACCTCCGCATCGCCCTCTACGATGCCGAGCCGGATCATCCGCCGGCCGAACCGATGAGCGGGAAGCCCTGGACGCAGGTCGAAACGATCCAGGCGCGCTTCCCCTCGCGACGCTTCACCCTCTCGAGCCCGTCGACGCCCTACCCGCTGCCCGGCGGGCCCCACTTCGTCGTCGAAACGGAAACGGTCACGGTCCGCGTCAGCTGGATGGAATTCCAGGGCAGCCGGGATGACAGCGTACCCGTCGAACCCGATGTCATCGAGATCGTGCTCTGGCCGAGCTGAGTTTTCGCGGGACGGGACACAGGAACGGCCGAAGGGCCGATGGCGGGACGGGAGGGACGGATGCGCGGAAGCTGCCTGTGCGGGCTGGTGCACTACGCGATCGACCGGCTCGATCTGCCGATCACCCACTGTCATTGCGTGACCTGCCGCAAGGCCCATGCGAGTGCCTACGCCACCACGGCGGGCGTCCTGCGCTCCCATTTCCGCTGGCTCGAAGGGGCCGACAGCCTGCGGGCCTTCGAGAGTTCCCCGGGAAAGATCCGCTGGTTCTGCGGGACCTGCGGAACACACCTCATCGCGGACCGCCCGGCGCAGCCGCACGTGCTCGTGCGGGTCGCGACCCTCGACGCCGATCCCGGCCAGCGGCCGGAACGGCACATCTGGACCGCGCACGCGGTGCCCTGGCTCGTCGACGACGAGGCGATACCGCACCATCCCGAATGGCCGCCGGGGCGCTGAAGGCGGGAGCACCCCGTGGAAGCGGCGGCAGCGCGCTCAAGGCCGGCAGGAAAGAAGCCCCGCCGCGGCCGGGCCGGGCCGGGCGGGGCCGTCAGTGGCCGGAGGTCCTTACTGGGCGCCGCCGTTGCCGCTCCCGCCGCTCGGCGCGGGCGCGCAGGGCCTTGTCGAGTTCCATCACCGGCAGGATCGAGAGGGCGAGGGCGGCCAGCAGCAGCCACAGGCCCGGCGAGATCGGCTCGATCTGCAGCACCTCGCGCAGGCCCGGGATGTAGGCGGCGGCGATGTGGAGGGCCTGCGCCGCCGCCACGGCCACGATCAGCCAGCGATTGTGGCGCAGGGGCACCCGGAACGCGGAGAGCGTCTCGGAGCGGCAGTTGAAGACGTGCACGTTCTCGAACAGCACCATGAGGAACAGGAGCCCGGTGCGGGCCGCCTCCTCGCTCCAGCCCTGCGCCAGCGCAAGGGCGAAGACGGCGTAGGCGACCGCGCCCGTATAGAGCCCCGAGACCGACGTCTCGCGCAGCATCAGCCGGTCGAAGATGGGCTCGTCCGGGCGCCGGGGCGGCCGCTCCAGCATCCCGGCCTCGCGCCGCTCGAAGGCCAGCGCCACGTCCTGGCCCCCGTTGGTGACGAGGTTCAGCCAGAGCAGCTGCACGGCGGTGAGCGGCACCGGCAGGCCGGTCGCCACCGCGAGCAGGAACAGCATGACCTCGGCCGCGCCCGTGCTGATGAGCAGGTAGATCACCTTGCGGATGTTGGCGTAGGCCGCGCGCCCCTCCTCGATGCCGGCCACCACGGAGGCGAAGTTGTCGTCGGTCAGCACGAGGTCGGCCGCGTCGCGGGCCACGTCGGTGCCGCCGCGCCCCATGGCGACGCCGAGATCGGCCCGCTTCAGGGCGGGGGCGTCGTTGACCCCGTCGCCGGTCATGGCCACGATGTGGCCGGCCGCCTGCAGCAGCTCGACGATCTCCACCTTCTGCGCCGGCTCGACCCGGGCGAACACGGCGGCCTCGGCAAGCCGCGCCTGCGCGGTCGGATCGCCCGCGGCGGCGCGCAGATCCCCGCCGGTGACCGCGCGGCCCTCCGCCCCGGCGATGCCGAGATCCCGGGCGATGGCGAGCGCCGTGGCCGCGTGGTCTCCGGTCACCATCTTCACGGCCACGCCCGCCCGGCGGCAGGCCACCACCGCCTCCTTCGCCTCGGGCCGGAGCGGATCGATGAAGCCGACGAGGCCGAGGAGGGTCAGGTCTGACAGCTCGGATTCGAGGTCGGCGGCGTGCGCGTGGGCCTGTCCGCTCACCGGCCGGGTCGCGATCGCCAGCACCTTGTAGCCCTGCGCCGCCATCCGCTCGGCGGCGGCGAGGGTGTCGGCAGCGGCGCAGCCGCGGCAGAGGGGCGCCAGGGCTTCGGCGGCCCCCTTCACGTGCAGGCGCAGGCCGTCGCCGTCCCGGTTGAGGCTCGCGGCGTAGCGGCGCTCGGCCGCGAATGGGATTTCGGCCAGCCGCGGACAGGCCGACCGCAGGGCCGCCGGGTCGAGGCCGTCGGCGCGGGCGCGTTCGAGCAGGGCGACGTCGACGCTGTCGCCGCTCCTGCCCGCCTCGCCCAGGGCGGGGTCGAAGGTCGCGTCGTTGCACAGCACGGCGGAGCGTTCGAGGGCGGCGAGCCCCTCGCCCGGGGACGCGGCGCCGTCGCGGGCGACCTCGCCCAGGCCCGGCAGCCAGACGCGCTGGGCGGTGAGGCGATTGAGCGTCAGGGTCCCGGTCTTGTCGGTCGCGACGACGGTGCAGGCGCCGAGCCCCTCCACGGCGGGGAGCTGGCGCACGATGACGTGCCGCCGGGCCATGCGGCGGCTGGCGATGGAGAGGGCGACGGTGACGGCGACCGGCAGGCCCTCGGGGATGACCGAGACGGCGAGCGCCACCGCGACGAAGAACGTCTCGCGCAGGGGCGTGCCCGCCGCGACCTGGATCGCCATCATCAGGCCGACGAGCCCGAGCGTGATCAGCCCCAGAACCCGGCTGAACCGGTCGAGGCGACGCATCAGCGGCGGCCGGGTGGCCGGCTCCGCCAGGGCCTCGGCGATCCGCCCGATCTCGGTGTCGCGCCCCGTGGCGACCACGAGACCCTCGCCGTGCCCGCGCCGCAGCGTCGTGCCGGCGTGCAGCATGCCGAGCCGGTCGCCCAGAGCCGTCCCCTCCGGCGTGACGGCCCCGGCCCGCTTGTCCACGGGCAGGGATTCGCCGGTCAGCGAGGCCTCGTCGGCCTGCACCTCGACCCCGGAGACCAGCCGCAGGTCGGCCGGGACGCGCTCGCCCGCCTCCACCAGCACGGTGTCGCCGGGCACGAGTTCGGCGCTGTCGATGCGCCGGACCGCACCGTCCCGCCGGGCGCGCACGGAGGCCTGGATGGCGCGCTTCAGGGCGGCGGCGCTGGCCTCGGCCCTGGCCTCCTGGGCCGTGCCGATGGCCGTATTGATGACGAGCACCAGCGCGATGAAGGCCGCGTCCTTGAGGTCGCCGAGCGCGGTGGCGACGACGGCCGCGGCCAGCAGGAGCAGGATCAGCGGGCTCGCGATCTGGGCCAGCACGATGCGCCCGAGCCCGCGCCGCGGCGGCTCCGGCAGGCGGTTCGGACCGTGGCGGCGCAGGCGTCGTGCCGCCTCTGCGCTCGTGAGGCCCTCCGCACCGCAGGCCAGCCGGCGGCGCACGGCCTCGATGTCGAGGGCGTGCCAGCCCGCGGGCGGGGCGCCGTCGGCGTCGGGCAAGAGCTGGGGCGAGGACTGGGGCTGAGGCAGAGGGGAGGACGGGCTCATGCCGCGAGGATGGAGCGCCCCCCGCGCCGCGCCATGATCCGGATCAAAGCCCCTCGGCGCCCTCGCGAAGCCCTTTCGAAGCCTTCTGGACGCCGGGCGCCCTCAGGCGAGCCGGCTGCGATGTTGCGCGAGGAGTTGGGCGATGGCGCAGGACAGGACCCGGGCCTCCTCCCCATCGGACCGGCTGGTCAGGACGATGGGCACCCGCGCGCCCAGGATCAGACCGGCGGCGTCGGCTCCGGCGAGGTAGATCAGCTGCTTGGCCAGCATGTTTCCCGAGACGAGATCGGGGGCGACGAGCACGTCCGCCTGGCCGGCCACGGGCGAGACGATGTGCTTGGTCGCCGCCGCCAGCCCGGACACGGCGTTGTCGAGGGCGAGCGGCCCGTCGACGATGCCGCCGGTGATCTGGCCGCGCTCGGCCATCTTGCACAGGGCGGCGGCGTCGAGGGTCGAGGCGATCCGGGGCGTGATGGTCTCGATGGCGGAGCGGACCGCGACCTTGGGCTCGGCCATGCCGAGGGCGTGGCACAGGTCGATCGCGTTCTGGACGATGTCGCGCTTGTCGTCGAGCGAGGGCGCGATGTTGACGCCCGTATCCGTCACGAAGAGCGGGCGGGGATGATGCGACACGTCGAGCGCGTAGACGTGGCTCATGCGCCGCTCCGTCCTCAGGCCCGTCCCCTTGCGCAGGGCAGCAGCCATCACCTCCCCGGTATGGAGCGCGCCCTTCATCAGGGCCGCGACCTCGCAGGCGGCGGCGAGCGCCACCGCCGCCTCGGCCGCCGCGTGGCTGTGGGGCGCATCGACGATCTCGATCCCGTCGAGGCCGACCCCGACCGATCCCGCCACCGCCCGGATCTTGCCCTCGGGCCCCACCAGCACCGGTTCGATCAGGCCCGCCTCCCAGGCCTTGATCGCCCCGACGAAGGAGACGGCGTCGCAAGGATGGATCACGGCCATGCGGATCGGGTCGAGCCCCTGACCGCGCTCCGCGACGAGGCCGACGAGGGGGCGGCGGATGCCTGCGAGCGCGGTGGAGGCGGGCCGGGTCATGACGGGCTCCGGGTGCGTGTCTCCCGCGATGCTGTCCTGTCCCGGAGGCGGCGGCGTTGATCCACCGCAACCCCGGGGCGGCATCGCTCTCGGAAGCCTGTGGCTCCGGGCAAGGCGCGGACCCTTGAGGTGGATCAAGGCGCTCCGGGGGCGTCGCGGCAGGATGGATCCCGTCGGCCGGGTCGGCCGGGTCGGGCGCGCCGGACGATCCCGGGGCGGCGCATCCCCGCGGGTCCGGGCGCGGCGCCGCGTGCCGGCGCCCCGCATCCCCGATCGAACCGAGGAGACGGGCGATGGACGACATCACCGTGCGCCGGCACGTGCTCGCCGAATTGCGGAACGCGCCCCTGATCGATGCGGAGCGGATCGGCGTGAGCGTCGAGGACGGTGTCGTGACGCTGACGGGCGATGTCCGGAACTTCGCCGAGAAATGCATCGCCGAGCGCGTCGCCTTCCGGGTCCGCGGCGTGCGCACCGTGCTCGGGCAGATCGAGGTCCGCTACCCGGAGGCGCCCGAGATCGGCAACGAGGCGCTGGCCTTGCGGGCCGGACGCGCGCTGTCCGGCCTCGTCGGAAATCCCGCCAGCGGAACGAGGCGCGCGACCGGGCTCGGGAGGCCGGCATGACACTCTCCAACATCGTCGTCTCGCTCGACCTCGGGGACGCGGCGGCCGACCGTGTCCGGCTGGCCGCCGCCCTCGCCGAGCGGTTCGGGGCGACGCTGACGGGCGTGGCCGCGCGCGAGATCCTGGCGCCGGTGCTCGCCGACGACGGCCTGGCGATCGAGCGGATCTTCGAGGAGGAGGAGGGCCTGGCCCGCGAGCAGATCGCGCAGGCCGGGACCCTGTTCGAACGGGCGGCGGGCGCGGCGCCGAGGACGGACTGGCAAGCGGCGCTGGCCGCGCCGCTGACCTTCCTCGTCGAGCGGGCGCGCGGGGCCGACCTCGTGGTCGTCGGCCGCCAGGGGCCGGCGGACGGCGATCCGGGCCTGCTGGCCGTGCCCTCGGGCGCCCTTCTGATGGCGGTCGGCCGGCCGGTGCTCGTGGCCCCGCCGGGCCTCGCGCACCTCTCGGGCAAGCGGATCGTCGTAGCCTGGAAGGAGACGCGCGAGGCGCGCCGGGCCGTGCACGACGCCCTGCCGTTCCTGACCCGGGCCGAGCGGGCCTTCGTGGTGGCCGTCGGGCCGGACGCGCGCCACGAGGGCGCCGAGGGCACGGCCGCCTATCTGGTGGGGCATGGCTGCGAGGCCACCACGCACCTGCTGGCGCGCCCGGCCCTCGGCCCCGCCGACGCCCTGTTGCGCTTCGCCGAGCGCGAGGGGGCGGACCTGATCGTGATGGGCGCCTACGGCCACGGCCGACTGCGCGAGTGGATCTTCGGCGGCGTCACGAGCGAGATGCTGCGCACGACCTCCGTCTGCTGCCTGATGAGCCATTGAGACCGTTTCCGGATATTCGCTTCGGATTTGGCCCGCTTTCGTCATCGCGCGCGTCAGCGACGCAATGACGGACAGAGGCCGAACGGATCGGCCGGAAGCCGTACGGGCGTAGGACGGCTCTGCGCGCGCGAGCAATCCGGCCGGGGGAGCGGGGAAACATGCGGACATCCCGTCCGCGGCGGTTGTTCAGAATGCGGCCACGAAGCGAGTCGAGGGACAGCGCTCAGGTCGAACGGGCTCTCAGTGGCTCATCAGGCAGCAGATCGGCGCCCCGGCCTGCAGGTCGCGGGTGACGCCGCCGAAGGCCCATTCGCGCAGGCGGGTGTGGCCGTAGGCGCCCGTGACGACGAGGTCGGCCCCGTGCTCGGCGGCCGCCTCGACCAGCACCGTCCCGACCCGCGCGCCGCCGCTCTCCCGCTGCAGGGCGGTGACGGGGACCGCGTGGGCCTCCAGGAAGCCCACGACGTCCCGCACCTGCGCCGCCCCGTCGCCCTCGTCGACGGAGAGGACGACGACCTGCGCCGCCCGCTTGAGGAAGGGCAGGGCGTCGCGAACGGCCCGGCGCGCCTCCCGGGTGTTCTTCCAACCCACCACGACGTGGCGCGCGTCGCAATGATCGACCTCCGGGGGCACGACGAGGACGGGCCGGCCCAGATGCATCACGGCGTCGCCCGGATCGACCGCGAAGAGCCCGGCGCCGGCCTCGTCCTTGCTCCCGACCACGACGAGGTCGGCCGCGGCGGCCTGGGCGATCAGGAAGGGCAGGGGGAATTCGAGGTTCGAGCGCCACTCGACCCGCGCGCGCGGCCCGGCCGCCTCCTCGAAGGCCGCGTGCGCCCGCTTGAGATCCTGCAGCACGGCCTCGCTCGAGGCCGACAGGGCGAAGGCGCTGCCGGGCGTCGGGCCCACCGGCGGGACCGCGTAGGCCGGCGTCTCGGCGGCCACGCCGATGAGACGCGCCTGGAAGGCGTCGGCGAGGTGGCCGCTCAGCCGCACGCGGTGGCGCACCTGCGGGCCGAGATCGACGGCCACCATGATGCTGGCGAAGGTCATGGCACATCTCCGATCCTGGAGCGGGCCGGCGCCGTGCCCGATCCGCTCGGATCGGCTTCCCCCCGGCCCTCGTTTCGATGCGCTCCGGCCGCACGGCGGCGACCGGGGCCGGTCGTGAGACGCCTCAGGAGGCCTTGATCTCGATGCGCTTGGCCTCGGTGGGCTTCATCGCGGCCATGGGCAGCTTCACGGTCAGGACGCCCTTGTCGATGCTTGCCTCGATGTCTTCCGCCTTGATGCCCGCGGGCAGTTCCAGGCTGCGCACGAAGGCGCCGTAGGAGCGCTCGATGATCTTGCGGGAATCCTTGGACAGGTTCTCCTGCCGCTTCTCGCCGCTGATGATGAGCGTGTCGTCGGCCAGCTCGATCTTGACGTCGTCGCGGGTGAGGCCGGGCAGTTCGGCCGTCACCTCGAGATGTCCGTCCTTCTCGACCACGTCCATGCGCGGCACGGCCATGTCCTGCAGGAGTTGCGGCAGGCCGGAGCGGAGATCGCCGAAGATCGCGTCGGCCCCGCGCTGCAGGGGGAGCATCACGGACCGGCCGTTGGCCGACGTTCCGTTGAAACGGTCGCCGAGGGTGAGGAGAGATCTGAGATTCATGGACCGACTCCCGTCAGGCGGCTCAGCCCGAGCCGCCCGACGATCCTTAGGGCCGGGACGCCAACCGAGCGTTGAGCTGGATCAAGGGCGCGCGGCCACTGCTCCCGACCACGGATCGAGCGTCAGTGCAGCGTATTCGATGATGTTCATCCGGGGAGAGAGGGCCGGAACATTGCCGATTTCGCCAAGGTTTCGGCGTCACACGCCCGCGCCGCAGATGAAAACCGGGGCTCGGGAGTCGTTGTCCGGACCGGGAGACCCGAACCCATGCATCGCCGTGACTTTCTGACGACCCTGCTGACCGCGACGGCGGCGCTGGCCGTCACCCGCACCGCCCTGGCCCAGCCGGCGCCGGGCGGCACCGTTCCGACGCCCGTCTACCTCGCCATGGCGACGAAGGGCGGCCTGTTCCTCGAGAACACGGCCCGCGACGCCCACGCCAAGACCCGCAATCCGCGGGTGAAGGCGTTCAGCCGGGCCGAGGTCACGGAGCAGGTCGACGTCGCGCGCAAGCTCGACCCCTATCTCGGCGCGGCCGGACCGATGGCGGCCGGGGCGCCTCCCGGACCGGGCGGGCTCGTCGGCGGCCTGGTGGCCGCGCCGCTCGCCGTCGCGGGAGCGACCGCGGGGGCCGTGGGAGGCGTGGTCGGCGGCGTGCTCGGCGCGCCTCCGCCCGGCGGCATGACCACGGACGAGCAGAAGGCGCAGATCCTCTCGCGGCTCTCCGGCATGCCGGGCGGCCCCGAATACGACGCCATGTTCGTCAACGCCTCGCTCCAGGGACACCAGGAGGCGCTCGCCATCCACGGCTCCTACGCGCAGGCCGGCGAGGACCCCGGGCTGCGCCGCATCGCGGCGAGCACGATCCCACTGATCCGGCGGCACATCGCGCAGCTTTCGCGGATGCAGGCGACGATGGGCGCCGGCCGCGAGGGCTGAGCCCGCGCGGGAGCGACCGGCCGGGCTGCGGGCCTTCAGAGGCCCGTCGCCCGGCGCGCGTTACGCTCCGGATGCTGCTCCGGCAGCATCCGGTCGAGCAGGCCGTCCCGGCGGATCGCGACGTGCCACGCCGTGCCGGCGATGTGCAGCAACACCAGGGCGTAGACCGCCCATTGCCCGGCCAGATGCATCGATTGGAAGAGGGTGCGCAGCCCCTCGTTCTTCTCGAAGCCGGGGATGGGGAAGAGGTAGAAGAACTGCGTCGTGCTGCCGTTGAAGGCGCTGAGCAGGAAGCCGCTCACCGGCATGAGCAGGAACACCGCGTAGAGCAGCCAATGATTGACCCGTCCGATCAAGGCGAGCCCCGCCGGCACGTTCGCCTCCGGCGGGGGCGGGTTGAAGGCGCGCCACAGCAGGCGCGCCACCACCAGCGCGAAGATCGTGATCCCGACCGACTTGTGGAACTGGAACAGGACCGGCTTGGCCGCCGCGTCCCGGGCGAGGCTCGTGGCCACCCAGGCCAGCGGCAGCACGGCGAGGACGAGGGCCGAGGTCAGCCAGTGCAGCGCCTGCGCCGTGCGGGTGTAGCGCGGCAGGGCGGAGGCCGGAGCGGCTCCGGGGGCGATGGTCGTGGCCATGTCGGACGTCTCCCGTCGGTTCAGGAGACTCAGCTAGTACAAGGCTTGGTTGCTTCGACCTTGCGCGAGATCACATTTTGCAACGCGTCACCGCGGACGGAGCGGCGCGGACGATCCGTCTGCGCCGTGGCGCCGGGCAAGACCGGGCAAGACGGACCGGGCAAGACGCACCGGCCGATCTGATGGCGCCGCTCAGATCGCCGCGGCCGGGTCGCGGTCCTCGGCGTCGTCGGCCGGGGGCGTGCGGTCGCGGCGAGGGCGTCGCTCCATCAGGGCACGGCCCAGCGCGCGCAGCGGCGCCGTGAGGCGGCGGGCGTCGTCGGCGCGCTCCATGAACGTCTCGCCGCGGCGGATCTCGCGGTCGAGCGTGGCCATGGTCCGGGCGAGCGCCGGATCCTCGTCCTCCAGCCAGACCTCGACGGTGCGGGCAAAGGCGATCACCGTGCCCTGGATCTTGATCCGGCCGAGCGGTCCCTCCGTGTCGATGCCGGCCGCCGCCAGCATGTAGCGGTGGGAATTGAGGGCGACGCCGTTGAGCGCCAGCATCGACAGGGGATCGCCGCGCAGGGCGAAGGCGATGCGCCGCAGGGCCGGCTTGTAGGGCGTCATCGCGTCGAGGCGGCGCATCAGCACGTCGAACAGGCGCTCCCGGGCCGGCTCGTCGGCAAGGTCGCTGCTGTCGGCCTCCAGCACGGCGCGGTCGATGATCCGCGACAGGCCGCCGAGCACGGCGCCCTTGGACGGAAACAGCTCGCGCAGTTCGGCGAGGCTCAGGCCCGCCTCCCGGGCGATGTCGCCGACCTCGATGTCGTTCCAGGGCTGCTCGGCGGCCAGCCGCATCAGCGCTTCGACCGCGGCCTCGCGCGGGTTGGGCTTGCCCTTGGCTGCGGTCGAAGAGGCGGACTTGCCCGCACCAGACTTGCCCGCGTCGGACTTTACCGGGCCGGACTTTACCGACTCATTCTTGGCCGCGTCGGACTTGCCGGTGTCGGACTTGCCGCCGGATGTGGGCTCGGGGGCCGCTTCCATGATCCGTGCTCCGTGTTCGCTTCCCCTCTCATGTAGGGGCCGGGCGGCGGGCTTGAACCCGCGGCCGATCGCATCGCTCCGCGGAGCGGCGCCGCGCGGGCTCAGCCGGACAGTTCGCCCGCCCGGCGCCGGGCCGCCGCGACGGCCTCGCGCATCAGGCCGGGCAGGGCGCCTTCGCGCATCAGCACGTCGAGCGCCGCCGCCGTGGTGCCGCCCGGCGAGGTGACGTCACGGCGCAGCTGCCCGGCCTCGCGGGCATCGGCGTCGAGCAGGGCGCCGGCCCCCGCCACGGTGGCGCGGGCGAGCTGCGCGGACAGCGCCGGCGGCAGACCCGCCGCCACGCCCGCCTCGGCCAGCGCCTCGGCCAGCAGGAACACGTAGGCCGGCCCCGAGCCCGAGACCGCGGTCACCGCATCGATCAAGGCCTCGTCCTCGAGCCAGGCGACGAGGCCGGATCTGGCCAGCAGCGCCTGCGCGCCGGCCCGCGCGGACGCACCGACCTCGGCGCTGCCGACGGCGCCCGTCGCGCCCCGGCCGATGCTGGCGGGCAGGTTGGGCATGGCGCGCACCACCGCGCGGGCGCCCGGCAGGCGGCGCTTGAGGTCGGCGATGGTCTTGCCGGCGAGTATCGAGACGACGAGGGTGTCCGGGCCGATCCAGGCGCCCAGCGCGGCGGCCGCCTCGTCCAGCGCCTGCGGCTTGATGCCGAGCACCAGCGCTCCGGCCGGGCCCGCCGTCCCGGGATTGAGGCGCAGGCCCCGCTCGGCGCAGAGCGCGGCGATCTCGGGGGAGGGGTGCGGATCGACGATGCTCACCGCGGCGGGATCGAGCCCGCCCGCGAGCCAGCCCCGCAGCAGGGCCGAGCCCATCTTGCCGGCGCCGGCCAGCACCAGGGGCGTGGGGAAGGCGGCCTCGGGGCCGGGCGGGGCGGGATCCTGGATCATGGCCCCTCGATCCCATCGCGGGGGGCCCGGATCAAGAGCTTATCGAGGGCTCTTGAAACCCGGGCCGCGACGATCCCGGACTGGGATCAGGCCTCGCCCTCGGTCTCGAACAGCACCGCGTCCAGGGCCTCGCGGGCGCTCCGGCCGGCCCAAAGTACGAACTGGAACGCCTGGAAGTAGCGCTCGCAGGCATCGGTGGCCGTCTTCATCATCATGGCGCACTGCCCCTGCGTCGGAGCGATGCCGTCGGTGAGCAGGAGCGAGTGGCGGAACATCACCACGCTGTCGGACGACCACAGGTCGAAATGGCCGATCCAGAGCTGCTCGTTGACGAGGGAGACGAGCCGCAGGATCTCGGCCCGGCGCCGCTCCGGCACCTTCAAATCGAAGGCGGCGGCCACGTGCAGCGCCTCGACCTCCTCGATCCAGGTGAAGGCGACGTGGTACTCGGCCCAGCGCCCCGCCACCGAGACGGACATCTCGTCCGTCTCGATCCGGTCGAAGATCCAGTCGCGTAGCGAGGCGAGGCGCTCGACGACGTCGATGGGGTGCTCGGGCCGGTCGGTGTCTTCGATGAGGCTGAGCTGGGTCATGGCGATCCAAGTTGTCGGTCCGGTCGAGCGCATCGATCGGGCCGGCGGGCAAAGCAGGGCCGTGACGGAGTTTGAGGCAAACCCCGTCGAACTCCGTCCTGCGGAGGGCTTCCATCAGATTTCACGGGCCCGGAGTTCGGTTCCACCTGTCCACCGGGGCGAATCAACTTCGCTCCGTTTATAGCCCGCGGCCCCCGCGGGCTTCAAAGCGTCGTCCCGGCATCAGCGGTGGGCAACGCGACTATCCACCGCTGCTTCCTGTGCAAAGAAATCCGGATTCCGCGTTTTCCCTCAGGGTGAGTCTTCGATGACTCCCCGGCGAGTTCGCGCCGCCGCTCAGACCGATTCCGTGCTGCCGGCGCTGCCCGCCTCGGCCCCGAGCCGGGCCTCCAGGGCGCTGACCCGGGCGGCCAAGGCGTCGTTCTGGCTGCGCAAGGCGGCCACGAGGTCGCGCAGCACGTCGACCTCCTCGCGGGTCGCCACGTCCATGTCGCGGATCAGGCGCTCGACCTGTCCCTTGAACATCGTCTCGGCCTCGCGGCGCACCCCCTGGGCCGCCCCGGCGGCGTCGGTGAACAGGCGGGCGACGTCGTCGAAAAGGCGGTTCGAGCTCTGCATGGGGGTCTCCTTCAGGTCTCCTCCCGCGCCCGAACCGGTCGAGCACGTCGTCCCGACATAAGAATCGGCGCCTGCCAGGGCAATCGAGCGACCTCCCGCCGGGCGGGATTGTTACCGAGCATGTCCCGGGGCGCACGGGAAACGGGCGCTTACAATCACGCGCCGCGCCCGTGCTTTCGGCCGGGGTGCGAGCGGGCGTAAGACTGTCGGCATCATGACCACGAACCTGCCGACCCCCCACATCCTCGTCGTCGAGGACGACCGCGAGATCAGCGCGCTGGTGGCGCGCTACCTGCGCGCCAACGACTGCCGGGTGAGTCTGGCCGGCGACGGACGCGAGATGGACCGGGTGCTGGCCGATGCGCGGGTCGATCTCATCGTGCTCGACCTGATGCTGCCCGGCGAGGACGGCTTGAGCCTGTGCCGGCGCCTGCGGGCCTCCTCGCAGGTCCCGATCCTGATGCTCACGGCAAAGTCGGAGGAAATCGACCGGATCGTCGGGCTGGAGATCGGCGCCGACGATTATCTCGGCAAGCCGTTCAACCCGCGCGAACTCCTGGCCCGCATCCGGGCGATCCTGCGTCGCAAGGGCGCCGAGCCGCAGGACGGGGACGGCGTGCGCCGCTTCCACTTCGCCGGCTGGACCCTCGACGTGGGCCTGCGGCAGGTGCTGAGCCCCGAAGGCGCGCGCATCGCCGTCACGGGGGCCGAATTCGACCTGCTGCACGCGCTGTGCCTGCGCCCCGGCCGCGTCCTCTCCCGCGACCAGCTGCTCGACCTGACCCAGGGGCGGGCGGCCGGGCCGTTCGAGCGCAGCATCGACGTGCTGGTCTCCCGCATCCGCCAGAAGATCGAGCGCGACCCGCGCAATCCCGAGATCATCCGCACCATCCGCTCGGGCGGATACCTGTTCGCGCCGGAGATCGGCCGCTCATGAGCCCCGCACGAACCGCGCCCGAGGCAGCAGCCGGCGACGCCCCCGCGCGGCGCCGATCCGGGCCGCGCCTGCCCAGGCTCCGCATTCCGTGGCTCCGCACGCCCTGGCCCCGCCCGAAAAAGGCCGCCGGGCAGATCGCCCTCCTCGTGGTCGCGGCCCTGCTCGTCGCGCAGGTTCTCGCGGCGGTCGCGGTGCTGGCCCTGCGCGAGCCCTGGCGGCCGGACGAGCGGCCGGGCGTCGCCGCCACCCGCCTCTCCACCGTGGCGCGCCTGCTCGACGCCGCCGAGCCGGACCAGCGCGAGGGCCTCCTCCGGGCCGCCGCCCGCAGCCTGCCGACCCTGCGCCTCGCGCCCTGGGACGGCAGCGCGCCGCCGGCCGGGGCGAAGGCGGCGGAGGAGCCGATCGAGCGCCACCCCCTGATCGAGCGCCTGCGCGACGGCTTCGGGCGCGCGCTGCCGGTGACCGACCTCGCTCCCGGCCGCGACCGCAGCGAGACCGGCCTCCAGATCGGGATCACCACGCCCGCGGGCGCGCGGCTGAGGGCGATCCTGCCCGACGATCACCCGCGCCCGCCGACGGAAGGGGTGATCATCTTCACCCTCGCCTTCCTGGGGCTCAGTCTCACGCTGCTCTCGTTCTGGGCCACGCGGGCGCTCACCGCGCCGCTCGCCGGGCTGGCGGCCGCCGCGGAGGCCTTCGGCACGGCCGAGGAGCCGCCGCCGCTCCCGAAGCGCGGGCCGGAGGAGGTGCTGGCGCTGGCCCGCGCCCTCGACCGGATGCGCGCCCGCGTGCTGCGGCTGCTCGACGACCGCACGCAGATGCTCGCCGCGATCAGCCACGACCTGCGCACCCCGATCACCCGCCTGCGGCTGCGGGCCGAGTTCATCGAGGACGAGCGCGCCCGGGAGATGACCCTGCGCGACCTCGACCAGATGAACGGACTCGTGGAATCCGCGCTCTCCTATGTTCGGGACGGGCAGGGGGCCAAGCCCGATTCCGAGACCTCGCTGATCGACCTCGCCTCGGTGGTGCAGACGGTCTGCGACGGATTCAGCGATATCGGGGCGGCGGTGAGCCTGGAGCGCAGCCGCCACGTGCTCGTGCGCGGGCGGCCCGACGACCTGCAACGGGCGATCACCAACCTCGTGGACAACGCCGTGAAGTATGGCGGCGGCGCCCGCCTCTCCATGGAGCCGGCCGGGCAGGGGAAGGACGTGGCGGTGGAGGTGGTGGATGACGGGCCGGGCATCCCCGATGCCGAGCGCAGCGCCATGCTCCAGCCCTTCGTGCGCGGCGACCGCGCCCGCAACCTCGACGGGGCGACCGGCTTCGGCCTCGGCCTGTCGATCGTACTCGCCATCGTCGAAGGCCATGGCGGACGCCTACGCCTCCAGAATCGGCCGGGCGGCGGTCTCTGCGCCCGCATCGAGCTGCCGCTGGCCAGTTCGGAGCGCGTCGCCAAGGCGCCCACCGCCGGCTGAGGATCGCGCCGCCGCCGGGTCTCGCTCACGACGATGGCGGCGGAACCAGTCGGATGTCGTCGGTCGTGCTTGGAAACAAGGCGGCTCGATGGTGCTGGCGCGGGGTCCGGAAATATCCGGAAACCATCGGGCGGGCCGGCGGAAAGCTTCCGTTTAGCAAGTAGATGTCTCCTCGATGCGTGGGAAAATTGCCCGCAAGACGTATCAGGAGCCTCCATCATGACGTCGGTCTCGTCGAGCAACGCCGCGCAGGCGTACCGTCCGCCGCCACCGCCCGCGGGCCGCGAGCGGATCGGCGACCGGATCCAGCAGGGCGTCTCCTCCGGCTCGATCAGCGCCACCGACGCGACCGCGCTGACTTCGGCCCTCGATTCCATCGATGCGGGCCTGTCCCCGGAGGTCTCGGGCTCGGCGGCCCCTTCGAGAGCGTCCTCCAGCACGTCGGCCCGCCCGTCGCGTCCCGACCCGGTGGCGATGAAGGAGAAGATCGACGGGTTGATCGCCGATCAGGTCAGCGCGGGCAGCCTCACCAGCGCGCAGGCCAATACCCTCAAATCGCTGTTCTCGGGCGGCGGAGACGACGTGCAGGGCGTGGACGGACCCAAGGGAGCGGGTGGACCCAAGGGAGCGGGCGGAGCGGGCGGGCCGCCTCCCGCCGAAGCTGCGTCCTCAGACGATGGCCCATCGGGCGGCGCCCTATCCGAGGACGCGAACGCGAGCGCCAGCCGCCTGATCTCCGATTTCCTCTCGCAGCTCCAATCGCGCCTGTCCGGCAGCACCGGCTACGGCGCTGCCGGCACGTCCAGCCCCAACCGCACGGCAGCCAGCCTCGTCATGGATTTCGACGCGTGAGGCGATGGGGCGACGATGGGCCTCGGCGGCACTCAGAACTCCATGTCGAGTTCCTCGATCTCCTCCGGCTCCACCTCGGCCAGTGCGGCCCACTCGTTCATCAGGTCCCAGGCCAGGATCGTGTCGCAGTAGGTCGCGGCGGTGAAGGGGAGGGGCACGTCGTAGGTGCGGAAGCGCGTGCAGACGGGGGCGTACATCGCGTCCGCCAGCGTCGGCCGCGCGCCGAACAGGTAGGGCCCGCCGGAGCGCGACAGGCAATCCTCGAAGATCGCGCAGATGCGCTCGATGTCGCCCTTGGCGCCGTTGAAGATGCGGAAGCCGCGATGAAGGCTGCGCAGGTTCATCGGCAGGGCCGAGCGCAGGTTGACGAAGCCGCCATGCATCTCTCCCGAGACCGCCCGGCAGCGGGCGCGCTCCGCCGGCGACTCGGGCAGGAGGGCGGCCTCCGGGCGGATCTCGTTGAGGTACTCGGCGATGGCGAGCACGTCCCACACCACGATGGCGCCGTGCTCCAGCCGCGGCACCAGGAAGGAGGGCGAGAGGTGGAGCAGTTCCGCCCGGGTCGAGGCGTCCGAGCCCGGCAAGACCTCGACCGCGAGGTCGAGCCCCGCCATCCGGCAGAGCAGCCAGCCGCGCAGAGACCAGGAAGAATAATTCCGGCTGGAGATCGTCAGCGTTGCCTCGGCCATGCCCTTCCTCCGGAGATCCGCCCGCCGGCGATGCGGCCGGAAGCGCGATCCAAGACGCGATCCAAGACCTGATCCAAGACTCGTGCCGGGTGCGCCGCAGGCCGGCGATAGAATTCTTCTTCCCCGAAGCCCCCATGAAAAGTGATGCATCCACATCACAAGGGCGCCGTATGTACTTTTGATAGGTTGCGCCCAATCCTGAACGGCTTAGCCTGCTCAACCCGGGATCGCGGCGCGAGGGCGGCCGACGCGGTCCGGGGAAGCAAGGCGGACGAAGCCGGGCCCGTCCCGGACGTTCGCGAGAGGATGATGCGTGCAGGAGACTGTGCGCGGGAGTTGCGCCCGATGCTGTATCAAGCCTTCGATGTCCAGTCGGACATCGCCCGGCAGACCCGCCAATGGGGCCGCATCCTGCATGATGCTGCAACTCCCTGGATGCGCACGCCCTGGCACGACACCGCCAAGTGGTGGGCGGCGGGCGCGCGCATGATGATGCGCGCCGGGCTCACCTTCGCCCGTCCCGCCTACGGCATCCATGCGGTGCGGGTCGGCAACCGCGACGTGCCGGTGATCGAGGAGCCGGTGCTCGCCACGCCTTTCGGCACGCTGCTGCGCTTCCGCAAGGACATCGACAGCCCCCAGCCCAAGGTGCTGGTGCTCGCTCCCCTCTCGGGCCACTTCGCCACGCTCCTGCGCGGCACCGTGCGCACGCTCCTGCCCGATCACGACGTCTACATCACCGACTGGCACAACGCCCGGGACGTGCCGCTCTCGGCGGGGCGCTTCGGCTTCGACGACTACGTCGATCACGTCGTGCGCTTCCTCGAGACGATCGGCGAGGGCGCCCACCTCATGGCCGTGTGCCAGCCCGCCGTGCAGGCGCTCGCCGCCACCGCGCTGATGGCGCACACGAAAAACCCCGCCCAGCCCCGCAGCATGACGCTGATGGCCGGCCCGGTGGATTGCCGCGTCAGCCCGACCTCGGTGAACGCGCTCGCCAATTCCAAGCCGATCGAGTGGTTCGAGCAGAACCTGATCGCCACGGTGCCGGGCCGCCACAAGGGCGCGGGGCGGCGGGTCTATCCGGGCTTCATGCAGGTGACCGCCTTCGTCTCGATGAACGCCAAGCGCCATTCGGACGCCCATTCCGACCTGTTCTGGCACTACGTCTCGGGCGATACGGAGCGGGCGCGGGCGGTCGAGAGCTTCTACGACGAGTATTTCGCCGTCCTCGATCTCACCGCCGAGTTCTACCTCGAGACCGTCAAGACGGTGTTTCAGGACTACACCCTGGCGCGCAACGAACTCACCTATCGCGGCGAGCGGATCGACATGGGCGCGATCCGCCGCACGGCCCTAATGACGGTCGAGGGCGAGCGCGACGACATCTGCGCGGTCGGCCAGACCATGGCCGCCCACGATCTCTGCTCGGGGCTGCCGCCGCACATGAAGAGCCACCACCTCCAGGCGGGGGTGGGCCATTACGGCGTGTTCTCGGGCCGCAAGTGGGAGGCGCAGACCTACCCGCTGGTGCGCAACTTCATCGCCTCGCACGCCTGAACCGGCCCCTCTCCGCCCTCGCGCGGCGGAGCCGAACACTCCAGGGCGCACCATCTGCGGATATCACGGCGCCCTGGATCGCCACGGCCTCGCCTCGCGATGACGGCGCGGAATCCGCGGCGGCCCGCCGAGCATCGCCCGGTCCAAGGTCGGCAAGGAGCTTTCGAGAGGCTTTCGCGCACTTCCAACCCGGGCGCGCTTCGTGTATGCCGCGCGCTCAGGTGCAATTCTTTCGCACCGATTCGGCTGCCGTCGCGACGCCTCCCCCGGAATGCAGCCCGGGGATCGGGGCGCCTGACGGCTTTTTCCCGGTTCTGCCGGGGATCCGGGGCCGGTGCGGTTCGAAACAACAGATCCAGGGGTTGATTCCGTTGCAGGTACTCGTTCGCGACAACAACGTCGATCAGGCGCTCCGCGTCCTCAAGAAGAAGATGCAGCGCGAGGGCATCTTCCGCGAGATGAAGCAGCGCAAGGCCTACGAGAAGCCCTCCGTGCGCAAGGCTCGTGAGAAGGCCGAGGCTGTCCGCCGCGCCCGCAAGCAGGCCCGCAAGACCGCGATCCGCGAGGGCCTGATCGCCGCTCCGAAGCCGAAGCCCCGTACCGGCGCCCCGCGCCGCCCCGGCGCCCCGAGCTTCTCGCAGGCCGCCCCGGCCGCCGCTCCGGCGCCCGCCGCCTCCTGATTTCCGCGCCGGCCGCCCTTCCGGCGGCCTGCAGCGTCGGATACGAAAGGCCCCGCCGGTTCGACCGGGCGGGGCCTTTTCGTTGGCTGGGCAGGATGTTCGGCTGCCGCGTCGTCAAGCGGCCCGGGCGGTGAGCGTCGCGCGCTCGGCCTGTCGCAGCAATTCCAGCGGAAGCCAGGGCTTGCGCATGTAGACGGCGTGCGGCGGGATCTCGCCATTCCGCTCCTCGCGCGCCTCGGAGGTCACGACGAGCCGGACGTCCGGCCAGCGATCCTCCACGGTCCGCGCCAGCGCCGCGCCGTCCATCACCCCCGAGAGATGCGTGTCGGCGATCACCATGGCGACGGTGACGTCGTCGCGCTCGAGGATCGCGAGCGCGTCCTCGGCGCTCGAACAGGCGATGACGTCGAGATCGGTCTCCTCGATCAGGGCGGTCGCGAGGTCGCGGGCGGCCTCGTCATCCTCCACGACGAGCGCGACCGGGCTGTCGGCGGTTCGGGCGTGAGCCATGATGTCTCCCTGATGCTGTGCGAACGGGTCGAGAGCAGCCGCCCGGCAAAGGGCGCGCGACGGCGGAATCGGCGGTGGCCGATCGATGCTTTCCCTGCGACAACAAGCGGAGGGATGTTCGGTTCAGGGACAATCGTACCGGATTTCCGGACCGCACCCTTAACGGATCGTTCACTTTGACGATCGAATTGTTACGATCCGGCGACGCGAGGCGGCCTGAACGGACCGAGCCTTGCATCTCCCGCCCCGGACCGCAAAGGAGGCTCTCGTCCCGCCATGTGCCGCTTCCTCGCCTATCTCGGTGAGCCGGTTTTCCTGAACGAGCTGGTCTGCGCGCCGACGCACTCGCTGGTCCACCAGTCGCTGCACGCGGTCGAGGCGAAGACCGAGACCAACGGCGACGGCTTCGGGATCGGCTGGTACGGCGAGCACGCCGAGCCCGGCCTCTACCGCGACATCTGCCCGGCTTGGTCGGACGAGAACCTCGTGAATCTCTGCCGTCAGGTGCGGGCGCGGACCTTCTTCGCCCATGTGCGCGCGGCGACCGGGACGGCCACGACCCGGGCGAACTGCCACCCCTTCGCCCAGGGTCGGCACCTGTTCATGCATAACGGCCAGATCGGCGGCTATCACCGGATCAAGCGGCGCCTGGAGGCGATGATCCCGGACGAATTGTACGACACCCGCCGCGGCTCGACCGACTCCGAGGCGATCTTCCTGTTGGCGCTGGCCAACGGCCTCGACGCCGATCCCGTCGGCGCCATGGAGGTGACGTGCGCCACCGTGCGCGGCCTGATGCAGGAGGCGCGCATCAGCGAGGCCTTCCGCTTCACCGCGGTGCTGACCGACGGCGAGAGCCTCACCGCCTTCCGCTGGGCCTGCGACGGGCGCCCGCCGAGCCTTTACTATCGCGAGAGCGAGCGCGGCCTCACCGTGGTCTCCGAGCCGATCGACGGCTGCAAGGAGGGCTGGAAAGTGGTGCCCAAGGGCGGAACGCTGCGGGCGCGCCGGGGCACCCGCGCCATCGTCACCCCACCGCGCGCGGAGCGGGCCGCCGCCTGAGACTTGCCCAGGCGGAGCAACCATGATCATGGATTCGAAAGGACGAGTCCTTTCGCGGGTGCGGGGCCAAGGCCCTGCAAATCGGCTCCGCCGACGTCAGGGCGCTGCCCTGACAACCCGCCAAAGGGCTGAAAGCCCTTTTGGAATCCCATGATCATCGAGTTCGAGACGGTTGCGGGCCTGTTCGGCGTGGCCGTGGTGGCGGGTGCCGTCGATGCCATCGCGGGCGGGGGCGGGCTGATGACGCTGCCGGCCCTGCTGCTGGCCGGCCTCGATCCCGTGAGCGCCATTGCCACCAACAAGCTGCAGGGCAGCGCCGGCTCGGTCTCGGCCACGATCGCCTTCGCCCGGCGCGGGCTGATCCGCTGGCGCGAGGCCGGACCCGTCGCGCTCGGCGCCGGCCTCGCCTCGGTGGGCGGCGCGCTCTGCGTCAGCCTGCTCCCCCGCTCCGTCCTCGACGCCCTGGTGCCGCTCATGCTCGTCGGCATCGCGCTCTACTTCGCGACCGCGCGGCGGATGAGCAACGAGGATGCGGCGGCACGCATCACCCCCGGCCTGTTCGCCCTGACGTTGGCGCCGGCGGTCGGCTTCTACGACGGGGTGTTCGGCCCCGGCGCGGGCTCGTTCTACATGATCGGCTTCGTGACGCTGCTGGGTCTCGGCGTGGTGCGCGCCACCGCCCACACCAAGCTCTCCAACGCGGCGAGCAACCTGGGCAGCCTCGCCCTGTTCACCCTCCAGGGCGCGGTGATCTGGCCCGTCGGGCTCGCCATGGCAGTGGGCGCCTTCCTCGGCGCGCAGGCCGGCTCGGCACTGGCCGTGCGCCTCGGCGCCCGGCTGATCCGCCCGCTCCTCGTCGTCATCGCCTGCGCGATGGCGCTGCGCCTCTTGTCGAACCCGGCCAACCCGTTGCGTCAGGCCGTGGCCGGGTTCTTTTCATAGGCTCGTCAGCTCCTTACGGGCGGACGCTTCAGCGCGGAATGAAGGCCCAGTAGTCGAGATCGAGGATCACCGACGGGTCGTAGCCCTCGCCCTGCCGGTCCGGATAGGCGCCGCAAGACTGGTTCTTGGTCGCCACGGTGCGCAGGCGCAGCGCGCCGATATCGCTGCGGCCGGGCAGTTCGGCCGTCTCCAGCACCTCGGACCAGGCATAGACCGTATCGCCGGCAAAGAGCGGGGCGACGTGCCGTCCGGCATTGATGCCGCCGATGGCAAACGCGTTGGCGAGTCCGTTGAAGCTGAGCGCGCGGGCGAGCGAGATCACGTGGCCGCCATAGATCAGACGCTTGCCGAACTTGGTCTCTTTGGTCGCCACCGCGTCGAAATGCACCTTGGCGGTGTTCTGGAACAGGCGGGTGGCGATCTGGTGCTCGGCCTCCTCGACGGTCATGCCGTCGACGTGGTCGATCTTCTCGCCCACCGCGTAATCCGAGAAGCGGTGCGGGCTGCCCGCGAGCGCGGTGTCGTAGGCCGCCGGATCGAGCGGGGGCAGGGCGTGGGCGAGGTCGGCCGGGTTCACCACCTTAGCGAGGCTCGGCACGTGCTCCTCGGCGATCGTGGCCTCCGGGTCGCGCTTGCGCACGAGAACCCAGCGGCAATAGCTCAGCACGGTCCGGCCCGAGGCGTCGGAGCCGGTGGAGCGCACGTAGACCACGCCGGTCTGGCGGTTGGAGCTTTCTTTCAGGCCGATCACCTCGGAGACGGTGGAGAGCGTCTCGCCGGGATAGACCGGACGGTGGAAGCCGCCCTCGGCATAGCCCAGATTGGCCAGCGCGTTAAGCGAGACGTCCGGCACGGTCTTGCCGAACACGACGTGGAAGGTGAGCAGGTCGTCCAGCGGGCTCGCCGGATAGCCGATGGCCTTGGCGAAGGCGTCCGAGGACTGCACGGCGAAGCGCGGGCCGTAGAGGGCGGTGTAGAGCGCGACGTCGCCCGTGGTGACGGTGCGGGGCGTGGCGTGGCGGATGGTTTCGCCGAGGCGGAAATCCTCGAAGAAGCGGCCCGGATTGGTCTTCATGGCTTGCGCGTCGCTCCCGTCACGGCTCTTCCTGGCCGGGGCGCCCATCCTGAATACGATATTCAGTCGAGGCCCTAACATCCTGATTTGTCACCGGCTTTTCGGACGGGTCGATGACCTTTCGAAAAGCCGGTGCGCGTCCGCCTTAGCAACGGGGCCGGCCCGCGCGCAATGCCGCGCGCCGCGCGTCAGAGGGCGATCTGGATATAGAGGTCGGTGACGAGCTTCTGCACGAAGAGCAGCAGCAGGATCAGGATGATCGGGGAGATGTCGACGCCGCCGAGATTGGGCAGCAGGTTGCGGATCGGCCGCAGCACCGGCTCGGTGACGCGATAGAGGAACTCGCCGATCTGCGAAACGATCGGGTTGCGCACGTTGACCACGTTGAAGGCCACGAGCCAGCTCAGCACGGCACTCGCGATGAGGACGTAAATGTAGAGCTGGATGATGGTGTTGAAGAGCCAGAGCAGGGCATTCATGCGGGGGGTATCGGTCCTCGTCGCCCCGCACGTGCTCCGAGCGTCGGGACGCGGGCGCGGCGGGAAATTTCCGGAATTGACAGGCCGAAGCGGACAAGCCTACAAGGCCCTCGCCTCGGACGGGGCTGTAGCTCAGATGGGAGAGCGCCGCAATCGCACTGCGGAGGTCAGGGGTTCGATTCCCCTCAGCTCCACCAGGCTTTTCTGCCTGGTGGTTTCTTGAGACAGGCCAAGCGTTTAGCCGGGCCGGCGAAACACGATGGTACCCCACAAGGCACCCCGCCCGTCACCCCTGGGCGGAACGTTGTGACCACCTTTTTTGTCGCGCCCGTGGCATGCCAATCCTTTCTCGAACGAAGGATTGGCTTCCCGATCTTTTTGGCCTTCAAGGACCGCTATTTCTCGGTGGCTACTGTCAGCGGGCGCCGGCCGCTCACCGCGCGAGCACGTTCCCACTGAACATGCCGCCTCGGAAGACCGGCGCGCCCGGCACCGTCGCGAACAGGACGAGGTCGGCGTCGGATCGGGCCTGCACGCTGCCACCATCACCCGTCATGAAAGCCGTATCGCCGGCCCGAAGTGTCAGGTTGCCGACCTCGACCTCGCCGCCGAAGACGTAGAGCAGTCGAACTGCGTCGGATGCCGGGAGCGGTGGTAGCGGCAATGCGGATCCGACCGGAACCTGCGCGTCCGCGACCCATGCCTGCGCCCGGACCTCCAGCGGCGCGCCCTCGGGCGCCGCAAGGAGACGCCACGCCCCATGGCTGACGGCTTCCCCGAACTCGTGAAACTGGACCTTGGGTTCGAGGTCGGCCGCCCGCGGCCGCAGGAAGATCTGCAACGCCTCGACCGGCCCATGATCGAGCATGCGCTCCTCGTGCTGGAAGGTGTGGCCGGCGTTCATCATCATGAGCCGCGTCGCCGTGATCTCCTCCGTGTTTCCGACCGTGTCCCGGTGCAGCATCCGGCCGGCCCGGACGTAGGTCAGGATCTCGTCGTCGCGGTGCGGGTGCATCCCGATGACGTGCCCCGGTGCCACGGTGGCGCGGTCGATCCGCCCGATGGCGCCCAGGCCGCTGTCCCCGCCTCCAAGGCTCAGCCCAGGGTAGATGACCTCGACGGCAAAGCCCCGGGCCGGATCGCCCTTCCGGTCGCCGCGCTTGAGCTTGGTCGCGTCCATGATCCTATTCCCTTCTCGGTAAGCATCCTTGCCCCGGAACGTATCGTCGTCGTGGAGGGAACGGTATCGTTCGCTTCGGGCAAGCTCCGTCCCGGGAAGCGGAACGCACATGGACGTCGATGACCTGAGGACCTTCGTGGAGGTGGCCGACGCCGGCGGGGTGTCCGCGGCGTCCCGCCGTCTCAACCTAGCGAAGTCGATTGTCAGCCGGCGGCTTCTGAGGCTTGAGGCCGAGCTCGGCACCCAGCTCCTCGCCCGCACCACCCGGGGCGCGGCCCTGACCGAGGCGGGCACGACGTTCCGGGAGCACGCCGCGCGGGTCTGCGCGGAGGTGGACGCCGCCATGGAGGCGATCTCGGTCGGCGGCGAGCTCCGTGGCCTCCTGCGGGTCGCCGTGCCCTCCACCTTCGGCCCGACGCACTTCGCGCCGGCCATCGCCGAACTCACCCGCCGCCACCCTCAGCTGCAGATCAACTGCCGCTACAGCGACCGCTATGTCGACCTCGTCACCGAAGGCTTCGATTGCGGCATCCGGGTCGGCTACCTGGCGGATTCGAACCTCGTCGCACGCCGCATCGGGTCCTTCTCGGTCCGGCTGTTCGCGAGCCCCGACTACATCGCCAAGCGCGGCGTGCCCGAGAAGCCGGAGGACGTGCCCGGACACCCGGCCGTGATGATCGGCACGGAGACCTGGACGTTCAGCGCCGGGGGCAAGTCGTTCCCGGTCCGCCCGACGGGCCGCTTTCGAGCGGACAGCGCCGTGGCCATCGCGGAGGCGACGGCCGCCGGCGCGGGCATCACCGCGCTGCCCGACGTCATCGCGGAGCCCTACGTGGCCGCCGGCTCACTGGTGCCGATCATGCTGGGATACGCCCTTCCCTCCATCGGCATGTTCGTCGTGCGCCCGCCCGGGCAGCACCCGTCGCGCAAGGTGCAGGCCCTGACCGAGCTGCTGATCGAGCGCCTCGGCCGGTGAGCCGCTTCGGCGTGGCGTGCATATGTCCGCCCGAGGAGGCGATCCCATTTTCGGCGTCCCGCATTCAGGGACGCAGAGTGCCTAAGGCGACGGCTAGTGGCGCCTCACGTGGGACGGCATCTTCGTGATGTCAGGCGGATCCGGAGCGGACCCGCCATACTAGCGGAGAGTGTTATGTCCTACGAGAGACTGACCGCCGAGAATGCCGCTGTGCTTTTCGTCGACCATCAGACGGGACTCGCCAACGGCGTGCAGACCCAGTCGCCCGCGGACTTCCAGAACAACGTCAAGGCGCTCGTGACCGTCGCGCAGGTCTACGGCCTGCCGGCCGTGATCACGACCAGCGCCTCGGACGGCCCGAACGGCCCGATCATGCCGGTCGTGGCCCAGGGCCTGCCGAACGCCGCGGTCGTGCACCGTCCGGGCGAGATCAACGCCTTCGACAACTCCGAATTCGCCGCCGCCGTTAAGGCCACCGGCCGCAGGAAGCTTCTGGTCGCAGGGATTTCGACGGACGTCTGCGTGGCCTTCGCGGCCCTGTCGGCGAAGGATGCCGGCTACGAGGTCTACGCGGTCGTCGACGCCTCCGGCACCTGGAGCAAGCTCGTCGAGGACGCGGCCATAACCCGGATGGTCCAGGCCGGCATCGTTCCGATCAACTGGGTCGCGGTCGGCGCCGAGCTTCTGGCGCATTGGCAGTCCGCCACCGGCGAGGCGCACGCCAAGCTGATGGGCGACCACCTTCCCTTCGCCGGCAACAACTACGCCGGCTTCCTGGCCGCGAAGGGGCAGGCGTAACGGTCTGGAGGGGCCGGACACCGACCGCACGGTGATGACCGGCTCCCCCCCAACCTGGGTTATTCCACTCCAGACAACAATGAACTGTCAAAGGCGAGCATTCTCGCCGCACTTCCACCGGGGCACCTTGTCCCTGCGGTTCGGGGCTTCACCCGGGCCGGCAAACAGGGAACGCAGTCATGAAGCTCTATCACCATCCCCTCTCGGGCCACGCGCACCGGGCGCGCCTGTTCCTCTCGCTGCTCGGCGTGCCCCACGAGGCCGTCGAGGTCGACCTGAAGGCGGGCGCGCACAAGCGGCCCGAGTTCCTGGCCCTCAACCCGTTCGGGCAGGTCCCGGTGCTCGACGACGACGGCACCGTCGTCTCTGATTCGAACGCCATCCTCGTCTACGTGGCGCGCAAGCTCGGGCGGACCGATTGGCTGCCGGAGGATGCGGCGGGCGAGGCCGCCGTGCAGCGCTGGCTTTCGGTGGCGGCGGGCGAACTCGCCTACGGCCCGGCCGCCGCGCGGCTCGTCACCGTGTTCGGCGCCAAGTTCAACCCGGAGGAGGTGATCGGCCGGGCGCACACGCTGCTCGGTCGCCTGGAGGCCCATCTCACCGGGCGTGATTGGCTGGTCGGCGAGCGCCCCACCATCGCGGACGTCGCGCTCTACAGCTACCTGGCGCGCGCGCCGGAAGGCAACGTCGACCTGTCCGGCTACCCCACCGTCAACGCGTACCTTCGCCGGATCGAGGCCCTGCCGGGCTTCGTCCCGTTCGTCCAGACGCCGGCAGGCCTTACCGCCGCCGCGTGACCGCGCGGGTCCGGGCGCACCGCTGGGTGCGCCCGACCGGAATGGATGGGAGAGCACCATGAGCGACGGTACGACGATGACGAAGCTCTCGACCTGGCACCCGGGCGAGACGGCCATCCAGCAGCAGGTCGGCGTCGCCGAGCGCATGGAGGACGTGGGTCGCCGCGTGGTGCGGGACTTCATGCCCGACCAGCACCGCGCCTTCTACGGGCAAATCCCCTTCATCGTGGCCGGCACCGTCGACCCGCAGGGCGACGCCTGGGCGACCCTGATTGCGGGGGCTCCCGGCTTCATCGGCTCCTCCGGCCCGACGGCCCTGGAAATCGCGGCCCGCCCCGACACGAGCGACCCGGCGAGCGCGGGCCTGCGCGATGGCGACGCTCTCGGCCTCCTCGGGATCGAGCTGCACACCCGCCGCCGCAACCGCGTCAACGGCCTGATCCGTTCGATGTCAGACGGCGTCATAAGCTTCGCCGTCGACCAGAGCTTCGGCAACTGCCCCCAGTACATCCAGCTGCGCGACCTCGCCTTCGTCCGCGACCCGCAGCTGCCCTTCCCGGGCTCCGTCGAGGAGAGCGCCATGCTCGACGCCGGTGCGCGCGCCATGATCGAGGCCGCCGACACCTTCTTCGTCGCCTCCTACGCCGAGCGCGACGACCGCCGCCAGGTCGACGTCTCGCACCGGGGCGGCAAGGCGGGCTTCGTCCGGGTCGCCGAGGACGGCACGCTCACGATCCCCGACTTCGCCGGCAACCTCTTCTTCGCCACGCTCGGCAACATCCTCCTGAACGGCAAGGCCGGCCTGGTCTTCGCCGACTTCGAGACTGGCGATCTCCTCCAGATGACCGGCGACGCCGAGGTCATCCTGTCCTCGCCCGAAATCGCCGCCTTCCAGGGCGCCGAGCGGCTCTGGACGTTCCGGCCCCGGCGGGTCGTGCGGCGGCGGGGCGCGCTGCCCCTGCGCTGGTCCTTTCGGGCAGATGGCTGGTCGCCGAATTCCCTGATGACCGGCGACTGGCGCGAGGCCGCCGACCGGCTCCGGGCCGCGGATCTGGCGACGCAATGGCGTCCGTTCACGGTCACGAGGATCGTCGACGAGAGCCGCGCGATCCGCTCCTTCCATCTCCAGCCTGCGGACGGGTCCGGGCTCATCCCGCACCAGGCGGGGCAGCACCTGCCCATCCGCGTGGCGCTCCCAGGCGCGGACAAGCCGGTCATCCGCACCTACACGCTGTCCGTCGCGCCCTCGGACGCGGTCTACCGCATCAGCATCAAGCGCGACGGCGCCGTGTCCGGGCACCTCCACGACACGCTGCGGGTCGGGGACGTGGTCGAGGCACGCGCGCCGGCCGGCGGCTTCACCATCGACGCCCGCGCCAAGCGGCCGGCCGTGCTGCTCGCCGGCGGCATCGGCATCACGCCGCTCCTCGCGATGCTGCGCCACGTCGTCTACGAGGGCCTGCGCACCCGGGGCATCCGGCCCACCACCCTGATCCAGGCGGCCCGGTCCAGGGAGGAGCGTCCCTTCGACCGGGAAGTGGCGGAGCTCGTGGGTGCGGCCCAGGGAGCGGTGAAGGTCGTGCGGGTGCTGAGCGCGCCCGGGGATGCCGTGGAGGGCGTGGACTACGACGTCGCCGGCCGGATCGACATGGCGCTGCTCGCCCGCGTGCTGCCGTTCGGCGACTACGACTTCTACCTCTGCGGTCCGACCGCCTTCACGCAGGCGCTCTACGACGGCCTGCGCGGCCTGAACGTCGCCGACGACCGCATCCACGCCGAGACCTTCGGCCCCTCGTCCCTGGTCCGGAGCGTGCCGGCCGGCACCGGGGCGGCCGCGCTGCCGCCCGCGTCGACGGAGCCGATCCCGGTCGCCTTCCTGAATTCTTCGAAGGAAGCGCGCTGGACGCCCGAAGCCGGAACGCTGCTCGAACTCGCCGAGGCGCGCGGCCTCAGCCCGGAGTTCAGTTGCCGGACCGGAACCTGCGGCACTTGCAGGACCAAGCTCCTGAAAGGAGCCGTCACCTACGCGAAGTCGCCCACGGCCCCCCACGCGGACGACGAGGTGCTGATCTGCTCGGCCACCCCGGCCGCGGGGAGCGACCCCGTCCATCTCGCCCTCTGACCGAAGGGCACGGCCCGCCGACCTCCCTCCCGACACGCGTCCACCCCGAAAACCCTGAGGAGAAGCCGATGTCCCGTCCCCCGCTGCCGCCGTTCACCGAGGAGAGCGCCATCGAGAAGGTCCGCCTCGCCGAGGACGGATGGAACAGCCGCGACCCGGCCAAGGTTGCCCTGGCCTACACGACCGACACCCGCTGGCGGAACAGGGCCGAGTTCGTGCGGAGCCGCAAGGAGGCCGAGGCCTTCCTGACGCGCAAGTGGAACCGTGAGCTCGACTACCGCCTGATCAAGGAACTCTGGGCCTTCACCGGCAACCGCATCGCGGTGCGCTACGCCTACGAGTACCGCGACGACAGCGGGCAGTGGTTCCGGGCCTACGGCAACGAGAACTGGGAGTTCGCCGAGGACGGGCTGATGCGGGCCCGCCACGCCAGCATCAACGAGCACCCGATCCGGGAGGAGGACCGCAAGTTCCGCTGGCCGCTCGGGCGCCGGCCGGACGACCATCCGGGCCTCAGCCACTTCGGCTTCTGAACCGATCCCCCGAAACCCAGGAGCGCCGCCATGTCTTCCTTCACCGTAGACAGGCGTGTGCGCCTGTCCATCGCGCTCGCCCTGGCCGACGGCGGTCGTGGCCCGCCCGTTCCGGCGCGGTGGGAATCGGAGGCCCGGACGCTCGGGATGTGCGGCGCCGAGATCGACGCCGCGCGCCGGGGCCGGAGCTTCGACCTGCGCACGTCGCGGGCGCTGTCCCTGGCCCTGGCGGCGGTCGCGCGTGACGGCGGACGCCTGTCACAGGAGCGTGGGCAGGCCGTGCGGTCGGGCATCCCCACCGAGGTTTGCCGCGAGATCGAGAGCCTGGCCGAAGACCTCGCGGGCGCCGCAAGCTAGCCGGCGCGGGCCCGACGCGTCGTTCACCATCCCAAGACGGCCTGGCCGCACGCTGGCACGAACAGCTGTATTCGTCGTGGCTACGATGGGCATGCCGCCAGGAACGGGGGAGCAGGACCATGGACCGCTGGCAGGCCATGCGCATCTTCGCGAAAGTCGCGGAGACGGCGAGCTTCGCGGAGACCGCGCGCCTCATGCACATGAGCCCTCCCGCCGTGACGCGAGCCGTCGCCGCGCTGGAGGAGACCATCGGCGCCCGCCTGTTCGTCCGCACCACGCGCTCCGTGAAGCTCACGGAGGCCGGGGGGCGCTACTACGAGGATTGCCGGCGCATCCTGGCCGACATCGTCGAGGCCGAGGCCGCCGCCGCAGGCTCCTACGCGACGCCCTCCGGCACGCTCGCGGTCACGGCGTCGGTCCTGTTCGGCCACATGCACGTGCTGCCCATCGTGACCGACTACCTCGACGCCTACCCCACCATGGCGGCGCGGACGCTGTTCGTCGACCGGCAGGTGAACATCGTCGAGGAAGGCGTCGACGTCGCCGTCCGCATCGGCCACCTGTCGGATTCCGGCTTCACGGCCGCCAGGGTCGGCTCCGTGCGCCGCGTCGTCTGCGGCTCTCCGGCCTACTTCGAGAGGCACGGCGTCCCGCAGTCCCCGCAGGACCTGAGGGACCACCGCGTCGCCATGTCCACGGGTGCCTGGGCATCGACGGAATGGCGGTTCGCGCAGGACCAGCGCGTGACGGTCCATCCGGCCCTGATGAGCAACACGAACGAGGCCGGCATCGCCGCGGCGCTGGCGGGCTGGGGCCTGACGCGGGTGCTGCACTACCAGATCGGCTCCGCCTTGCTCGAAGGCCGCCTGCAGGTCGTGTTGGCCGACTACGAGGAGGAGCCGCTTCCTATCCACGTGGTCTACCCCGAGGGGCGGCAGGCGCCCGCCAAGGTCAGGACATTCGTCGACCTAGCCGTGGCGCGGCTACGGGCCAACCGCCTGCTCAACTGAGCGGTAACAAGGTCGTCGCAGAGCGCCATCGGTCCCGGTGGATGTGACCCAGCCCTCCCGAGGTCGAGGCCGTCCCGAGCGGACCGCTTCCCATTGCATGGACGCGGTCCGCGGCGTGTCCGCGGCATGTCGGCCGTCCCGCATGCGGTTCCTCCACGCGGAAGGCGGTCTCAAGCCGCGAAGTCGGTCGAGACGCTGACGTGACGCCATGCGCGCAGCTCCGCGAGCCGCGCCTCGTCGCCGGCCTCGGCCCGCGCGTAGGCGTCGCTCCCGAGCACGAGACGTAACGGCGGGGCTTCGGCGGAGGCCACGGCCATCATCGCCTGGGCGGCCCGCTCAGGGTCGCCGGGCTGCTTCCCGTCGTAGGCCCGCTGCATTGCGGCGACCTTGCCGACGGTCTCTGCGTAGGCCGGGTTGCCCTCCGCGATCCGCGTCGACGCGCCCGCGAAGTCCGTCCGGAAGCCGCCGGGCTCCACGATGGTTACATGCACGCCGAAGGGCTTCATCTCGATGGCGAGGACCTCCGAGAACCCCTCCACGCCGAATTTCGCGGCCGAATACGGGCCGCGACCGGTCGCGCCGACGCGCCCCCCGATGGACGAGACCTGCAGGAAATGGCCGCGGCGCTGCGTCCGGAACAGCGGGATGGCCGCCCTGGTCACGTTGACGACCCCGAACAGGTTCGTCTCGACCTGGGCCCGGAACGAGGCGAGGTCGGTGTCCTCGATGGGTGCGACGTCGCCGTAGCCGGCGTTGTTGACGATGACGTCGAGCCCGCCGAACCGATTCGCGGCGGCCTCGACCGCGCGCCGCGCGGCTGTCTCGTCGGTGACATCGAGGGGCAGCGCGAGCACGCGCTCGCCGCCAGCCTCGACGAGGTCCGCGAGCGCGGCAGGATCGCGCGCCGTCGCACAGAGCCGGTCGCCCGCCGCGACGACGGCCCGGGCCAATGCCCGGCCGAGGCCACGCGACGAGCCCGTGACGAACCAGGTTCTATCCATCTTCACCACCGCTCGGTCTTGCTTCGACGACGCCGAGATCGTCGTCTGAACCTCCGACCTCAAGCATCGTGAGGCGAACCTCTCCATTGTCGAGAGCGGAATAAAAGTCGGGGTTCCTGTCGATTACCATCCTGGTCAGAAAATGGTCGGCGGCACATCCGCTCGACGACATCCAGACTTCGCAGGAGATGGATCATGAGCACGATCTCGCTCGCCGCCGGTGCAAGCCATCCTTTCGCTCACCGTGTGAGGGAAGCCGCCGCCAACACGCCTGCCGCGTACTTCGGCATCGTCCTGGGGCTGTCCGGCCTCGGCGGCGCCTGGCGCGCGGCCGCACTCGCGTGGCACCTTCCCGCGGTCGTCGGGGAGGCTGTGTACGCCCTCGCCGGGGCGGTCTGGGCCGTGCTGGTCGTCCTCTACGCCCTGAAGGCCATTCTCGCTTTCGACAAGCTGGCGGCGGAGGCCGCCCACCCGGTCCAGTGCTGCTTTATCGGTCTCGCAGGCGTGGCGACCATGCTCGTCGCGGGCGGGCTCTTCCCCCACTCGTCCGAGGCGGCCACCGTCCTGTTCGGCCTCGGTGTCCTGTTCACGCTCGGCTTCGCGGTCTGGCGGACGGGCGGCCTCTGGCAGGGCGGGCGGGAGCACGGCACCACGACCGCGGTGCTGTACCTCCCGACAGTCGCCGGCAGCTTCGTCTCGGCGACCGGCGCGGCGACACTGGGCTACCCGGACTTGGGCCAGCTCGCGTTTGGCGCCGGCATGTTCTCCTGGCTCGCGATGGAATCGGTGATCCTCCACCGCCTGCTGACCGGGACCGAGAAGCCCGTTGCCTTGCGGCCGACCCTGGGCATCCAGTTGGCACCTGCGCCGGTCGGAGCGGTCGCCTACCTCTCGGTCGGCAGCGGGGCGCCTGACATCTTCGCGCATGGCTTGATCGGCTACGGCCTGCTCCAGGTGCTGGTGCTAGCCCGGCTTGCTCCCTGGATCGCCAAGGCCGGCGCCGTGCCGGGCCTGTGGGCCTTCAGCTTCGGCGCGACCGCCATGGCCACGGCCCCGGTTCGCCTGGTCGCCCACGGCGATGCCGGATCGCTCGCCGTCCTCGCGCCGGCGCTATTCCTGGCCGCGAACGGCCTCGTGCTCGGCCTTGCGGTCATGACCGTGGCGCTACTGGTGCAGGGCAGGATGTTCGCTGCACCGATGGCAGCCAGCCAAGCGCAAACGTGACGGTAGTCCCTGGAACCGCTTCAAGAGGCTCGGCGACAACTTTCGACAAGCGTCGCTCTCGCTGGCCGAACGGCTCAACCCAGACTGCCGGCGAACCGCTGGGCCAAGCGCTGCTCCCTGAACGCGTCCGTGACCCAGTCGACGAAGGCCCGCGTCTTCGCCGGCAGATGGACGCGAGAGGCGAAGTAGAGGGAGATCGCGCCGGCATCGGCGTACCAGCGCGGAGCGAGGCGGACGAGCTCGCCCTTGTCCAACACGGGAAGCACGTCGGGCACGGCGAGGAGCGCGACGCCCAGACCCAGCAGCGCCGCTTCCCTCATGGCGCTCGGGTCGTTCACGACGACGCTTTCCCGCAGGAGCGCGCTCTCCTCGCGGCCGGTCGCGTCTCGCATCGTCCAGTGCCTGATGCGGCCGGTCTGGAGCGACCGCATGACGATGCCGTCGAAAGCTTGGAGCCCCGCCGGGTCGGGGGGCGGTACCCGACCTCGCATGTAAGCCGGCGAGGCCACGGCGATGATGTGGGCGGGGGCCAGGGGGCGGGCCACGATGCCGGGGGACAGGGCGAAGCCGCCGCCGATAGCGGCATCGTACCCTTCGGCGACGAGGTCGACCTGGCGGTTCTCGAAGTGCCATTCCGGCCGGACGCGCGGATGACGGGCCAGGAAGCCCGGCAGAAGCGGCAGGACGTGGCTCATCCCGAAGGTCGGAGGCAGGCTGACCTTGAGCGTTCCGACCGGTTCGCCGCCGTCTGCTGAGACGCCAGCAATCGCGGCTTGCAGGCCATCGAGGGTCCCTCCGACCGCCTGACGGAAGCCCTCGCCGGCCTCGGTCAGGGTGAGCTTGCGGGTCGAGCGGTGGAACAGGCGCACGCCGAGGTTTCGCTCCAGCATGGCCACATTGCGGCTGACCGCGGCCGGCGTCAGCGACAGCCGCCGGGCGGCCTCGGAGAAGCTGCCGCACTCGGCGCTGCGCACGAAGGCTTCGAGGTTGGCCAAGGTCTCCATGCCACCACCTTCAACGATCCGTTGAAGGCATAACAAGCCATTCGCAGCTAAACCAGGAGGAGTTCCCGGGCCATCCTGATCCCATCGAACACGCGATGGAGCGATGACATGACCCAGGTATCCCACCCTCTCGCCGGCAAGGTAGCACTCGTCACCGGCGGATCGCGCGGCATCGGGGCGGCCATCGTCCGTCGCCTCGCCTGCGACGGCGCCGACGTGGCCTTCAGCTACGCCGCCTCGCGCGAGCGGGCCGAGGACGTCGTCCGGGAGGTCGAGGCGCTAGGCCGGCGGGCGGTCGCCATAAGGGCGGACCAAGCCGACGCCGGCGAGGTCGAGGCCCTGGTGCAGAAGGCCCACGCCGCGCTCGGTCGCCTAGACATCCTGGTCAACTCCGCGGGCGTGTTCGTCACCGGAATGGTCGACGACGCCGAGGCCGACCGTGCCGCGTTCGACCAGCAGTTCGATGTCAACGTCAAGGGCGTCGCCGCGGCCGTCCGGGCTGCCGTACCGCTGATGACGGATGGCGGGCGCATCGTGTCCATCGGCACCACCGGCGCGGTCCATATCCCGTTCGCCGGCGCCGCCGACTACGTCGCCACCAAGGCGGCGGTGGCGGCCTACACCCGCGGCTGGGCCCGCGACCTCGGACCCCGCAACATCACGGTCAACCTGGTCCAGCCCGGTGCGATCAACACCGACATGAACCCGCAGGATGGCCCTTTCGCCGAGACGCTGAAGGGCTTGGCCGCGCTCGGCCGCTACGGACAGCCGGAGGACATCGCGGCGGCGGTCGCGTTCCTGGCCGGGCCGGACGCCGGGTACGTCACCGGCGCCACCCTGAACGTCGACGGCGGCCAGTCCGCCTGACCCCTCGACCCCTCATCGGAGGAGACAGAGTTATGACCTCCATCGGCATCATCGGCGCCGGACAGATCGGCCGCGCCATCGCAACGGCGCTCGCCCGCCACGCCATTCCCGCCACGCTCGCGAACAGCCGCGGGCCTGACAGCCTCGCTGAGACCGTCGCCGCGCTCGGGCCGAGCATCACGGCGGGGACCCGCGAGGAGGCCGCCTCGAAGGACATCGTCTTCGTTGCGGTGAACTGGTCGAAGCTGCCCGCCGCCCTCGCGGGCCTGCCTGACTTCGGCGGCCGCATCGTCGTCGACGCCAACAACCCCATCGAGGCACCGCTGTTCAAGCCGTTCGACCTGGGCGCCTGCTCGTCGAGCGAGGTCCTCGCGGGCCTGGTCCCGGGAGCGCGGGTCGTAAAGGCGTTCAACCACCTGAGGCCGGACCTGGTCTCCGGCGATCCCGCCGACCGCGGGGGCCGCCGCGTGCTGTTCTACGCGGGCGACGACGCGCAGGCGAAGGCGGAGATCGGGGCGCTGATCGACCGGCTCGGCTATTTCGGCATCGACCTGGGTACGCTCGCGGTCGGCGGCCGCCTCGTCCAGTTCCCGGGCGGCCCCTTGCCCGCGCTCGACCTCGTCAAGTTCGGCTGAACATCCGAACCGGCCATCCCAAGGAGGCGTCCTATGTCGGACACAACATCGAAATTCCCGGAAGCTGCGGAACCTCACTACGACCGGCTGCTGCGCGCCAACTTGGAGCGCGTCTTCAACGAACGGGACGCAGGCAAACGCATCGCGGCCTTGGACGAGCTCTTCGTAGACGAGCCGGTCATGTACGAGCCTGCCAATGTCGTGCGGGGGCGCGCTGCCATCGCCGACGTCGCCGGCAAACTGCTGGACCAGTTCGGGCCGACCTTCCGGTTTACGCCGGCCGGGGCGGCCGTCGGCCATCACGGCCTGGGCTCCCTGCGCTGGAGCGCGGGTCCCGACGGTGGCCCGGTCACGGTGACGGGCTCGGACGTCGCCGAGATCTTTGACGGCAGGATTGCGCGCCTCTGGGTACTGCTCGACCCCCCCGGCACGTGAACCGGGAGGGTATCGGGTGCTTGGGGCGGCGGGTGCGGACATGAATGCAGGACGGCCTCCGACTGTCCGAGTGGTGATCAGTCAGCGCGCACCGCAACCTGGCCTTGGCCGCCAACCACGACCACCGTGTCCGAGGCGCTCCCGTCCTCGGGCTCGAACGCCCAGACCTTGTGGCCGGCCTTGCGGAGGCGCTCCGCCGGCGTGGGCTCGAAAGCCTCGTCGAGCCGGCAGGCGACCCTGCGCTGGATCTCCTTGAACCGGCCCCGGATACCCTGGTGGATGATGACCTCGCCGGCTTCAAGCGCGGCCACCTCGACCCCGCCCAGGGGGGCTGGGAGTTCGGAAGAAGTTCGGTAATTTGCCTCCCGAACCATCGATTTAGAGATGTTTCCCTGGATTCCAGCATCCCGAAAATCAGCTTCCGAGCTGATGTCGCCGCCGAAAAATTCTTCGTGGCGACAGGTGTTTACGATGGCGCTCTCGTTGTCGGTGAGCTGCTTGGTCGCCAGCGTCTCCACGGTCGGTGAGCTGCTTGGTCGCCAGCGTCTCCACGGTCGAGCACATGTCCAACGCCCGTGGGTAACCCTCTGACCCGCAATGCTTTCCGCCTTCGGAACCGCCCACTTCGGCAGGGACTTCGGCAGAATCCGCGAAGGCACGCCGCACCGGGAGCGGGCGTCCGGTGCGGGCCGCGTGCCGCTCCCGGAGCTTCGCCTCGTACTCCGACACCAACTCCATGCCCTCGATCATCTGCTCGGAGGCGGTATGGGCATAGACCCGCTCGGTGACACCGATGTCCGCATGGTGCAGGAACTCCTTCACCAGCTTGATGTTGCCGGTCGCCCTGTACAGCCAGCTTCCCCGGGTCCGCCGCAGGTCGTGGAGGCAGAGCTTCTGGAGGCCATGGTTGGCCCGAACGGCGACCCAGTAGGCCTGGAAGAAGCCGACGTTGAGGGGATAGTGCTCGCCCCTCGTGTATGAGCGACCGTAATGGTTTACCCTCGTCGACTTCGAGACGAAGGTGAAGACGCTTTCGGGATGCTTTCCGACCTGGTGATCCAGGATCTCTCGCATCATCTTCGAGATGACCACCTCCCGGACCTTTCGGTTTTCGACCTCGATGCGGCGCTTGCGTCCATGCTTCCTGACGGTCTTGACCCGCACCCGGATCACGCCGGCATCCAGGTCGACATCGGCCCACTTGAGCTCGATGGCGTTGGTGAGCCGCAGCGCGCTCTCAAACAGGAACACCAGCGCCGGCCGGAGGTCGTCCCTCCAGGAGGCGGTGACCGCGTCCACCTCGTCGACGCTCCATTCCTGGGTGCGGGGATGCCGGACGATGACGTGATGGGGCCAGGCCGGCATGTCGGGAAGGTAGAACTTCCTCATCTCGACAGCATTCCTCATGAGCCGACGCAGGGTCGTCACGTGCTGGTCGACGCGGCTGTCTGTCATCTTTCCCCGGGAGGGATCGTCGTAGTGATCGTAGCCCTCCAGGGTGGCGATCAAGCCGATGACCGTCTCGTCGGTGATGTCGCTCAGCAGAGTGTGCGGCTTGAGGATGTCGACGATGCGGTTGAGCACCGTCCTGACATCGCCGGCGCCGACGTCCTTGCTGGCCTTGTGCTTCCAGAACCAGTCCGCGGCGTCCAGCAGGCGAGCGTCGCGCTGCTTGGTCGGCACCCCGCGCTTGCCGTGAACGCGGACGTGCTTGTCGATGAGCTCGTCGCGCCACTCGCGCGCCTTCCTCTCCGCCTCCCGCTTGTTGCCGGTTTCGGAAGTCCTGGAGTGCCGCTTCTTGTAGAGGGAGAAGACCATCTGCCAGTTCGGGCTGTTATCCCGCTTCTCCACCCACTTGCCCTTGTCCACGAGCTTGCCGCTCGTGGCCTTTCGCCGAACCCTTCGCTCGGTTCGCGTCCCCGTGGCGGTTTCGTCGCCCGGAACGGAGAGGTGGGTCACTTGTCGGATCCTGGCCATGATCAGCGCCTCCCCCCGCGTTGCCGGGCCAGCCACTGCTCGGCGAAGCCGTCGGAATGAACCGAATTGGCCGGAGGCCGGCCGCTAGGTGCCCTCCTCGTGACCGTCGCGGGCAGGAGAGGCACGACCCGGCGCGCCGCCACGAACCGGTCGAGATCCTCGTCCGTCACGCGCAGGTGCCGGCGGACCGAGCCGCGGCCGATCTCGAAGGCGGACAGCGAGCCGTCCTGGATCAGGTGGTAGGTCTCGCTGGTCGAGATGCCGAGCTTCCTGGCGGCCTCGGCGACGGAGAAGACCTTCTCGAAGGCGAAAGTCAGGTGGGCCGTGCCCATGGTCATGAACATCGTCGTGATCCTCGTTCTCGTGGGGTTGGATGGTGCCTCAGTCGCCCGTGGCGCCCTGACCGCCCGCGCGCAGCAGGGCGCCACGGGAATGCCGGTTGAGGTCATGCAGGATGGGCGTCATGGCCCGGAGGACCGCGAAGATGTCGGGCTGGGACCACCTCCTGCGGCGGATGACGCCCGCCCTGGGACGCAGCCCGAGCCAGGCCGTCACGTCGTCCGGGAAGAGTTCGGGCGCACGGTGCCAGAGTTCGCCGAGGACGAAGCGCCGGAGCGACCCAGGCGAGATCCACGGGGCTCCCTCCGTCCGGCGGTAGCGCTCGAAGCTCCGCCGGATCCGGTCCGGGGAAGGCCCGCGCCAGGATGCGCCGGTCCATGTCGCCGCCTCGCGCAGCGCGCAACCGGGGAGATACGTCGCGGTTTCAGGCGGGCCGCCGCAGCGATCCGGCCGGGCCGGATGGGCGATGATCCCCGCTCCCAGGTCGAGGCGCCAGCGGCCGGACGAGGTGACGACGTCCGGACCCAGCGCCCCGGCGAGCGTGAGCAGGGACCACCGCCTGACATCCTCGTCGCCCTCGACCGACGCGACGAAGGCCGCGACATCGGACAGGAGCAGCCGCCGCAGCTTGGACGCAGGATGCCAGGTGCGCTGCCCGGCACCGGGCCGGATCAACTCGTCCACTTGGATCGTGCGGTCGAACCGGATCTGACCCGACCGCAGCAACTCGCGGTGGCGCGCCGGAGAAAGGCCGGCATCGACACCGACGTCCCGTTCCCACTCGGTCGCGGGCACGGCTTCCCGATCACGCCCGCTGCTGCGGGCGCGCTTGGTATCCCTGGTCATCTGCTCAGTCCTATCTGGTTGCTGGATGCGGGCCGGGCGATCTCCCCGTCCGACCCGCCTGTCGCGTGCGAGGCGTTTGACGCGCCCCGAACGATCGCCTAGCGTCCGGATTCCTGTCGGGCCCTGAGGCCCTCGGGTTGCTGGACGTCGCGGCCGGTCTCGTCGAAAAGGCGGCCGCTGTTCTCATGAGGGGCCTTGGCGGTTGCACCCGTCGAGGCTTCTCTGTTTCGGGAATGGCCCGTATGGCCCCCGTCAAACTTCGGCGCGATGGACTCGGTCCAAGCGGCGCGGTGGCTCGCAGAGCATACAGGATGGGCGGCCGATGTCGAATCGGCGCCGCCGGCAAGTCACTGACATTGCTCACGTTTCCAAGGATTGGTCGCCTGATCCTTCAGGAGGCCGCCCCCTATCCTTGGTTCCTGGTGACGAAGGGCTTGCAGGACGAAGGAACACGACGTTTCCGGCTTGCCGACGGCGGGCCAGGGCCCGCCGCTCCGCCTCGACCATGACCTCGGCCGCCACGGCAATCCGGGCACGTTCGACCGCCGCCTCGTAGACCTTCGACCCGAGCTCGCGTTCGATTTCCGAAAGCGTGCCCAGCAGGGCGAGGACTGCCTCATCCATGACGAGGGCCCTCCTGCTCGGCGCGGGCAATCGCCCGGTCATGGGCCTCGACGAGCCTGAGAAACGCCGTCTCGTCCACCACACGCTGGGCGACGAGCAGGCGTGCAAGACCCTCAACGAGCGCCTGGTGTCTTCGCACGATCCCCTGGGCGACCCCGTAGGCCGATTGAAGCTCGGCCTCGACAACGGCACGCAGGTCCCGGTCGCGGTCCAGGAGGGCGCTGGCCCGGTCGATGGAAGCCAGCCTCGCCAACGAGGCCCCCAGTCCGTAGCTCGCGTGCTTGGCAGCCACCAATGCCGTGGCTTCCCCGAGGTCGCTGTGCGCACCCGTCGATGGCCCCAGCCCGAGGACTTCCTCGGCGGCCCGTCCACCCAGCAGGCCGACGACGACCGCGGTGATGTCGTCCGGGGACATCGTGCTCCCGTCCGTCGGCGTCGAGACCGTGTGGCCGCCGGCCTGGCCCTGCGCGACGATGCAGATCCGGCGTACCCGGTGGCCGCCGGCCCGATGCAGGCAAACCGCATGGCCAGCCTCGTGGACGGCGCATCTCCAAACCGCGGCATCAGATCTCCCGTCGGGAGGTGCCGCCTCCCGGACAAGGTCCTCTAGGAGCCCGTCCGAGTAACGGGTTCGCGTGTCGAGATTGGCATGGGGATTTCGACGGTCAGATGGTTTGCTGCGGGTTTAACTCCTGGCCTGT
>NZ_QJJJ01000009.1:0-187500 GCF_003201865.1 Methylobacterium sp. B4
CGCGTTCAGGCGCTTCTCAACGGCGGAGTGCCGCAACTATCTCGCGGCCGCAGGCTACGACGCCTACGATCCAACCTGATCGGATGCCGCTCTAGCTAGCGGACCTGTTTGGCCGCGCGACGGTGCGAGCGAACGAATGCTGTTGCCGGCCGATACCCTCGCAGTGAGGCCGGCACCGGCCCACGGAACGCCCTCGACGCGGGGCCGCGACCGTCACCCGCCGCGCCATGTGCCGAAACTCGCTCGCCCGAGGAGAGGCTCAGGCCGACGATTCGGGTGCGTCGGCGAAGTGCTTGGACAGCTTCAACCCTTGCGCCTGATAGTTCGAACCGGCCCCCGCCCCGTACAGGGTCGCGGGCGGCTCCAGCATGCGCTCGTAGACGAGACGTCCGACGATCTGGCCATCCTCCAACAGGAACGGCACGTCGCGCGAGCGCACCTCCAATACGGCCCGGGCACCCGCGCCGCCGGCCTCGCTGAGGCCGAAGCCCGGATCGAAGAAGCCTGCGTAATGCACGCGGAACTCGCCCACGAGGGGATCGAACGGCACCATCTCCGCGGCGTAATCGGCGGGCACCCGCACCGCTTCCTTGGAGGCGAGGATGTAGAATTGGCCGGGATCGAGGATCAGCGTGCGGCTGCCGTCGGCCGGGATCGGCTCCCAGAAGTCGCGGGTACGGTGGCCGCGGGGCCGATCCACGTCGATCAGCCCGGTATGGCGCTTGCCGCGATAGCCGATGAGCCCGTCGAAGCCCGAGAGGTCGACGGAGACCGGCACGCCGCCCTGGAGCGAGGACGGTGCCCCATCGATCAGCGGATCGCGGGCGTGGAGCGCGGCGAGTTCCGGCTCGCGCAAGCGCGGGTCGCCCTGGCGGAAGCGGATCTGCGACAGGCGCGAGCCCGTCCGCACCCGCACCGGGAAGGTGCGCGGAGAGATTTCGGCGTAGAGGCGGCCGGCATAGCCCGGCTCGATCTGGTCGAAGGCGCTGGCGCGATCGGTGATGACGCGGGTGAACACGTCGATGCGGCCGGTCGAACTTTTCGGGTTTGCGCTGGCGCAGAGATCGGGCGGGAGCGCCAGCTCCTCCTGCAACTCGGCGATGTAGACGCAGCCCGTCTCGAGGACGGCGCCGCGGCTCAGATCGATCTCGTGCAGTGCGAAGGCCTCGACGCAGGCCGAGACCGGACGGGCGCTGCCGGGCAGGAAGCTGGTGCGCACCCGGTAAGCACGGGTGCCCAGGCGAAGGTCGAGGCTCGCGGGCTGGATCTGGTCCGGCGCATAGGGCGTGGCCGGGCGGATCGCGCCCCGTTCAGTCAAGGCGGCGATGGCCTGCGCCGGCAGAATGCCCCCGGCCCGGGCCGGCCCGTCGTCGCTCATCGTCCCGTCCCCTCGCCTCTCTTCGTGCCGGTCCCGGCCTTCGCCTCGGCCTCCGCGCGCTCCGCCGCGTCGATCACCACCACCGTCCGCGCCAGCGCCAGCCGGGCGAACGCCCCCATGGCGACGAGGCCCGCTAGCGCGCTCGCCAGCAGCGCGAACAGCTCCGGCCGCAGCAGGGAGACCGCGCTCATCACCGCCCCGCCGATCCAGACGGCGTTGCCGAGCGCCAGCATCGGCGAGGGAAGGCCGCGGAACTCGGCCGCGACGCCAGTCTGCCGCCGCGCCGCTTGGCCTGCCAGCCGCCCGACGGCGTCGAGGCCGAAGGCGAGAACGAGGGCTAGCGCCGGCCACAGGTTCCGGGCCGGATGCCACCACGCGAACAGAACCGCGGGCACGAGGGTGAGGAGAATGCCGAGGACGAGGCCCGGGAAAGGCGGCAGGCGGTCGGGCGGCGATCCCTGGAGGGCGCTCCGGTGCGAAGCGTTCGGCACGTGCTCTCCGCCCTCTTCCACCCGTAGGAAGCCGCGATTGACGAGGTTTCGGGCGCCACGTACCACGACGCGACGCAGATGTCGCGTCGCGGCCTGCGCGCCGTCCACGGGGATGCTTTTTCGCGATGTACAAGGCCGAGACGCGCGGCATCACGGTGACGGTGGAGCCCCGCTTCGTCGAGGAGGAATCCTCGCCGGGCGAGAGCCGCTACTTCTTCGCCTACACGGTCGAGATCGTGAACAACGGCCGCGAGCAGGTGCAGCTCCGTTCGCGCCACTGGCGCATCATCGACGGACGCGGCGCCTGCCAGGAGGTGCGCGGCGCGGGCGTCGTCGGCAAGCAGCCCGTCCTCGAGCCGGGCGAGTCGTTCAGCTACACCAGCGGCTGCCCGCTCACCACGCCGGACGGCCTGATGGCCGGCAGCTACACGATGTCGACCGTCGGCGGCGAGAGCTTCGAGGCCGAGATCCCGGCCTTCTCGCTGGACTCGCCGCACGTGCGCCGCGTCGTCCATTGACGGGCTCCGCGAACGGCATCCGCTACACCCCGCTCGAATTGTTGGAGCGGCTCGTCGCCTTCGATACCGAGAGTTCGCGCTCGAACCTCGCGCTGATCGACTTCGTGGCCGACTATCTCGACGGCTGGGGGGTGCCCTATGTCCGCGTGCCCAACGCCGCGGGCGACAAGGCGGCCCTCTTCGCCACGCTCGGGCCGTCCATCGACGGTGGCGTCGTGCTGTCGGGCCACACCGACGTGGTGCCGGTGACGGGGCAGGCCTGGACCACGGACCCGTTCTCCTTACGCGTCGCCGAGGGCCGGGCCTACGGCCGCGGTGCGGTCGACATGAAGGGTTTCGACGCGCTCGCCCTCGCCCTGGTGCCAGACGCCCTCCGGGCGGAGCTGCGGCGGCCGATCCACATCCTGCTCTCCTACGACGAGGAGACGACCTGCCTCGGCGTCGCCGACACCATCGCCCGCTTCGGCGCCGACCTGCCGCGGCCGGGCGCGGTGATCGTCGGCGAGCCCACCGGGATGCAGGTGGCCGACGCCCATAAGAGCGTCGTGACCTTCAACACCACCGTGCACGGCCACGAGGCGCATTCGGCCAAGCCGATGCTCGGCGCCAACGCGGTGATGGCGGCGGCCGACCTCATCGCCGAGCTGAATCGCGTCGCCGATGCCATGGTCGCCCGCGGCGACGCCTCCGGCCGCTTCGATCCGCCCAACACCACGGTCCATGTCGGCGTGATCCAGGGCGGCACCGCCCGCAACATCCTGCCGAAGCGCTGCACCTTCCAGTGGGAGTTCCGCGGCCTGCCCGATCTCGACATGGCCGAAATCCCGGCGCTGTTCGCGGCGGCCTGCGAGCGGGTGACGCGCGACCGGCTCAACCGCTTCGGCGCCTTCGGGCGCATCGAGACGATCGAGGAGGTCGCGGTTCCGGGCCTCTCCCCCGATCCGGGCTCCGATGCCGAGCGGCTGGCCCTGCGGCTGGCGGAGCGCAACGCCACGATCACCGTGCCCTACGCCACCGAGGCCGGGCGATTCCAAAGAGCCGGCATCCCGACCGTGGTGTGCGGACCCGGCTCGATCGATCAGGCGCACCAGCCCGACGAGTTCATCACCCTCGACGAGCTGGCCCGGGGCGAAGCGTTCATGCGTCGGCTGGTCGAGGCGTACCGCGCTCCTTAAGCCCCCAGCCATGATCGTCCGCCCACGGCCCAACCTGCTCACCATCCTGTTCGCGATGCGCGGCTCGATCCTCCCGAAGGTCGCGCCGAAGGTGATCGCGATCTGCGCGCTCGCCTGTCTCGTGGTGGCGCTGGAGCAGCGGCACGCGGCGTGGTTTCCCGTCACCGCCGGGATCGGGCCGTTCACCCTGGTCGGGCTGGCGCTGTCGATCTTCCTGAGCTTCCGCAATGGTGCCTGCTACGACCGCTGGTGGGAGGCGCGCCGCGCCTGGGGCTCGCTCATCGTCGAGATGCGCGGCCTCGCCCGGCTCCTGCCCGCCCTTCTGCCCGGCTCCGAGCACGAGGCGCTGCGCCGCCGTTCCTTGCGCCGGGCGGCGGCGTTCGCCCACGCGCTGCACGCCCGCCTGCGCGGCCTCGACGAGGCCGAGGCCGCCGCACCCTGGCTGCCGCCCGAGGAGCACGCCGCCCTGCGGCAGCGGCCGAGTGGCGCGGATGCGGCGCTGGCCGGGCTGACGCACGATCTTGCCGAGGCGATGCGGGCGGGGGCGCTGAGCGAGATCCTGTTCGCGAGCCTGGAGCACAAGATCGCAAACCTCTCGGCGATCCAGGCCACCTGCGAGCGCATCCACGGCACGCCGCTGCCCTTCGCCTATACCCTGCTGCTCTACCGCACGGCCTGGCTCTACTGCCTGCTGCTGCCCTTCGGGCTCGCCGGCTCGCTCGGCTGGTCGACGCCGGTGGTCGCGGCCCTCGTGGCCTACGCCTTCTTCGGCCTCGATGCGCTCGGCGACGAGTTGGAGGAGCCGTTCGGTACCGATGCCAACGACCTTCCCCTCGACGCCCTGCTCCACGCGGCCGATGCGCCGATTCTCGACGCCCTCGGCGAGGCCCGGCCCGCGCCGCCCCAGGCCGAGCGCTTCATGCTGCGCTGAGAGGCGTCGGCCTCACTCGCTCGTTCGGGCCTCGTCCTCGATGTCCGGCGCGACCTGTCCGAAATTGAGCACCGAGACCAGGGTTACTCCGCCGACCACGTTGCCGATCAGTGTTGGCACGAAGAAGCCCCAGAGGTAGGTAGCGACCCCGATCTCGCCGATGGCGACGAGGTAGAACGCGTCGACCGAACCGGCGACGATGTGGGCGAGCCCGCACATCGAGACGAGCGAGGTCATCAGCAGGATGATGAACGGCGCCGCCGAGCCCGAGGCCGGCAGGATCCAGACCATGAGCGCGATCAGCCAGCCCGCGAACACCGCCTTGATCACGGTCGTCCAGAACGGGTCCTCGATGGTGTGCCGGCTGATCTCGGCGAAGGCCGCCCGCACCTCCGGCTTGAAGGCGTCGGTGTGGGCCAACACCGAGGCGATGGCGAGGGTGGCCAGGATGTTGGCGACGAGGATGATGCTCCACAGCCGGGCGACCCGCAGCAGGGCGGCCATGGTCCGCTCGGTCAGGAGCGGCAGGATCGGCGTCACGGTGTTTTCGGTGAAGAGCTGCTGGCGTCCCAGGACGACGATGAGGAAGCCGATCGAGTAGCCCATGCTCATCACGAGTTCGGCCCAGGGCTCGTGCGGCAGATGCCCTTTCAGGACGCCGGGCACGATCAGCGAGAAGCCCATGGTCAGGCCGGCGGCAAAGCCCGAGAGCGAGAGCGCCACCCAGGTCCGGCGCATCTCCTCCTCGCCCTCGCGGCGGATGATCTCGTGGAGGATCAGCGCGTCCGGCCGGTGCGCCTTCTCGACCTGCGCGTCGTCCTTGTCACGGGTATGAGCGCCGTGGGTGCGGGGCTGCTGATCGCGGGGGTCCTGGGACATCGGATCCTCGGGGGTCGTCTCACCGCAGCCCAACGTACGGCACCGCTTGCGCGCTCCTCACACGCAGAAATTTATTGCAGGACCGTCCGCGGAGATATGGAACGAAGATGCCTGTCCCATCCTGAGGGGCGCTCGTTCCTACGGTCGGAGTCCGCCGAGCAATTGCTCGATCGCGGCGCGCGCTGCCGCGACCGCCTCCCGGTCGCGTCCGCGCACGACGATCCGGTTGCGAAACCCCTCCGGCGTCATCGAGGGGTAGGAACCGATGGACACCACGGGATGCGCCGCCGCGATTCCCGTGAGGGCGCCGGCGAAGTCGCCTTCCGGGATGGCGCCCGCCTCGATCGTCTCGGAGATCACCGGCGCGTTGCCCGTCAGCGTCGGGCGGATCTCGTCGAGCATGGCCCGCAGGATCTGGGGCACACCCGCCATGACGTGGACGTTGCCGAGCCGGAAGCCCGGCGCCTTCGAGATCGGGTTGGCGATCAGCTCGGCCCCGTCGGGGATGCGGGCCATGCGCAGCCGCGCCTCGTTGAGATCCTCCGGCCGATGACGCTCCAGCAGCATGGCCCGGGCGCGGGGATCCACGTCGATGCCGACGCCGAAGGCCTCGGCGATGCTGTCGGCGGTGATGTCGTCGTGGGTCGGGCCAATGCCGCCGGAGGTGAAGACGTAGGTGTAGCGCGCCCGCAGCGCGTTCACCGCGGCGACGATCTCGGCCCGCTCGTCCGGGACGATGCGCACCTCGCGCAGATCCACGCTGATCTCGGTCAGCATCTCGGCGATGGTGCCGATGTTCTTGTCCTTGGTGCGGCCCGACAGGATCTCGTCGCCGATGACGAGGATGGCGGCGGTGACGTCGGAACCCTGGGACATGCGGCCTCGGTGGCAATGAGCGGAGAGGAAAGCTAGGGCGCCTCTGCCAGAAAGCGAAACCTGCGCCGACCGCGCCCCGGACCCGTCCCGATGCAGTTCCCTCTCCCCCTGATCGAAGGGCGCCTCGTGCGGCGCTACAAGCGCTTCCTCGCCGACGTGGAACTCGCCGACGGCCGCCTCGTGACGGCCCACTGCGCCAATCCCGGCGCGATGCTGGGGCTCAACACGGAAGGGTCTCGGGTGCTGCTCTCGCCCTCGACCAGCCCGACGCGCAAGCTGCACTTCTCCTGGGAGCTGGTGGAGGCCGACTTGCCCGGCGGGCCGCAATGGGTCGGGATCAACACCGCCCGCCCGAACGCGCTCGTGGCGGAAGCTTTTCGCGCGCGGACGATCGCGCCGCTCCTGGGTTACGAAACGCTGAGGCCCGAGGTCGCCTACGGCAAGGCGAGCCGCGTCGATTTCCTGGCGAGCGGCGGCGGGCTCCCGCCCTGCCACGTCGAGGTGAAGAACTGCCACTTGATGCGGACACCCGGGCTCGCCGAGTTCCCCGACTGCAAGGCCGCGCGTTCGGCACGCCACATGGAGGAACTGGCCAACGTCGTCGCCGCGGGTGGCCGGGCAATGCTGATCGTGGTGATCCAGATGACGGCCAAGGGCTTCGACGTGGCCCGCGACATCGACCCGGCCTTCGATCGCGGCTTCCGGGCGGCGCGGGCGGCGGGCGTCGAGGCCCATGCCTATCGCTGCACCGTCGGCCCCGACGGCGTCACGATCGCCGAGGCCGTCCCGATCCTCACCCCTGAGGGGACGGGGTCCGCTCGAACATCAGGTTGAGCCGGGTGCGGGCGATCTGGCGGTAGCCGTAGCTGTGCAGCAGGCTCGGCAGGTCGATCTGCCACTGATCGGTGCCGTTCTCGAGGATGATCAGCGCCGGGCGCAGGCTCGGCGGCGCATCGCGCAGGAACGGCTCGAGGATCAGATCCTCGGCGCCCTCCGTGTCGAGCTTGATCGCGTCGATGCGCTCGATGCCCTCGGAGCGGCACAGGCCGAGCAACGTCACCGAGGGCACGCGGACCGTGGCGTTCTTGTGGGTGCCGACGATTTTCACGCTCGACTCGCCGCGGTTGCGCGGATCGATGAACAGGGTCAGCTCGCCCGCCTTGTCGGCCACGGCGCAGGCGATGGCCTTGACCGTGCCGAACGGATTCTGCCCGATGTTGAAGGTGAGCCGGTCGAACACGTCCGGCTGCGGCTCGACCGCGAGGATGCGGGCGCGCGGCCCGGTAAAGCCCGCCACGAACAGGGCGTAGGCGCCGATATTCGCCCCGATGTCGAGAAACACTGCATCCTCGGACAGGCGCTGCTTGAGCAGCGCACGCTCCTGCGGATCGAAGAATTGCGGCGTGAACAGCACCTTCTTCTCGCAGTTGTTGTTGTAGGGGTGCAGCCGCATCCGCGCCCCGTAGCGCTCCACGTCGAGCGGCCGGCCGCGCAGCATCGAGATGGCGAGGCGCCGCAGGAACATCGCCATGCGCCGGGCGCGCCAGGAATGGTCGGGCAGCCGCTGCGTGCGCTCGGCGATCCGCGCGACGAGGCCGGTGGGGGCGTAGGTGCCGTAAGGTGAGGAATCCGTCATCGTCGCCGGGTGATGCCAGCCTCGCGGGGCGGCGGCAAGTCGCGACCCCATTCCGGGATGACGGGCCGGGCCGAAGCACAGCGCGGCGAGGGCCAAACATTCGGCAATGTCGCGCGATCGCGCGGCCCGGCCTTTGACATCGGCGCGCGGGCGCCCGATGACACGGACCCATGCAGAGCTTCGATTCCGACGGCGTCCAGATCGCCTATATCGACGTTCCGGCCAAGGCCGGAAGCGGCGATCCCGTCCTGCTGATCCACGGCTTCGCCTCGAACCACGCGGTGAACTGGGTCAACACCCTCTGGGTCAAGTTCCTGACCGAGGCGGGCTACCGCGTCATCGCCCTCGACAACCGCGGCCACGGCCAGAGCGAGAAGCTCTACGACCCCGCCGCCTACACCTCCGAGCACATGGCCGGCGACGCGGTGCGGCTCTTGCGCCATCTCGGCATCGGCCGGGCGGACGTGATGGGCTACTCCATGGGCGCCCGCATCGCCGCGCATATGGCGCTCGACCATTCCGACGCGGTCCGCTCGCTGCTGATCGGCGGCCTGGGCTTCCACCTCGTGGACGGGCACGGGCTGCCGCAGGGCATCGCCGAGGCGCTGGAGGCGCCGCCCGGCACGCCCGCCCCGAACCCGACCGCGGCGAGCTTCCGCACCTTCGCCGAGCAGACCAAGAGCGACCTGCGGGCGCTCGCCGCCTGCATCCGCGCCTCGCGCCAGACGCTGTCGCGCGCCGAACTCTCGGCCATCGACACGCCGACGCTCGTGTCCGTCGGCACGCTCGACACGGTGGCGGGCTCGGGCCCCGAACTCGCCAAGCTGATGCCGAATGCCCGCGCCCTCGACCTGCCGGGCCGTGATCACTCGACGGCGGTGGGCGACCGGCTGCACCGCAAGGGTGTGCTGGAGTTCCTGGCGGAGCGTCCGTAGGCTTCTTCGAGGGTTGGCAACGCCGATCCTCCGGCCGGAAGCCACCCCGAACGCCTCGTGGCGGATGCTCAGCCCGCCTGCACCGGATCGCCGAGCCAGTCCGGCACCCATCGCGCCGGCCGCGGCGCGCGGCGAAGGTCGGCACGGGCCTCCTCGATCGGCGCCGGAACCCCGCCGATGGCGGGATGGCCGTGATAGTCGAAGCGCGGCAGGATGCAGCCTTCCCGGTCGAGGGCGAACTCCACCTCGAACCAGAGACCGAGATCGGGGTCGTCTGCCCGCTGCGCCTCGCGAAGCGCGCGCAGCAGCGGCTCGATGGCAGGAGCCTCCGGGAAGGATTGGCGCCCAGCTCGATAGACCTGCGCCTCATAGAGCGTCCCGACGATCGCGGCCCTGAAGCGCGTCCGGTCCCAGGGATCCTTTCCGCGCGGGAGGTGGGCGGCAAGAATCTGCCCGATCTCCCGAAGGATCGGATGCTGGGCCCAATAGGCCTCGCGCTGGTGCATCCAGGCTTCCATCCGGGCCGGGAAAACGCTCTGATCCGGCTCTTCGTCCGCAAGGGCGTTCAGGCGCTCAGGCCCGATCCGCTGCGAGAGCCAAGCGGCGAGATCGCCGGGTGCGTCGCCGTGCGCTATCGCGGTCTCGGCGTCGGGCTCATCCTCGCATTCCTCATCCTCGTCGGAAGGGGCGAGATCGCTCCAGGCCGAGTCGGTGAAGGCGTTGCGGGAGAGCTTGACCAGAAATCCGTCGAGGGAACCGGCGAGCACGGCGGCATCGCCCTCGGAGCCGAGGCCGACGACCGGGCTTGCCGCAGACGGCATGCCGTCGGGATGCCAGAGGCCGACAAGGGAACCGTCGGGCAGGTAGAGGAACAGCGAAAAGTCCCGGCGCAGGGCGCTGCCGTCGACGATGGGCGCCTCGTCGCTGAGCGTGCCCTGCAGTCGGTAGCAGCCGACGCTGCCCCAGGGCCGGCCGTCGAGCCAGTCCGCGAAGTCGCAAAGCAGGGCCGGCGGTTCGATCCCCGGCGGGAACGCGAGCGGCAGGCTCTCGCGCCGGACGATGTAGGGATCGAACGTCATCGGCCCTCGGGAATCGCGTCAGCTCTTGAGACGATAGCCCGTGCGGAAGATGTAGGTCACGAGCCCGAGGCACAGGGCGAGGAAGGCCAGGGTCGCGGCGATGCTGATGCCGACCGCCACGTCGCCCTTGCCGAAGAAGGCCCAGCGGAAGCCGCTCACGAGGTAGACGACCGGGTTGAACAGGCTGACCGCCCGCCAGAACGGCGGCAGCATGTCGATCGAGTAGAAGCTGCCGCCGAGGAAGGTCAGCGGCGTGACGATGAGCAGCGGCACGAGCTGAAGCTTCTCGAACCCGTCCGCCCACAGGCCGATCACGAAGCCGAACAGGCTGAAGGTGATCGCGGTGAGCAGCAGGAAGAACACCATCCAGAACGGGTGCTCGATGTGCAGCGGCACGAACAGGGCGGCGGTGGCGAGGATGGTCAGCCCGATGACGATCGCCTTGGTGGCTGCGGCGCCGACATAGCCGAGCACCACCTCGAAGGGCGAGATCGGCGCCGACAGGAGTTCGTAGATCGTGCCGGCAAAGCGCGGGAAGTAGATGCCGAAGGAGGCGTTGGAGACGCTCTGCGTCAGCAGCGAGAGCATCATCAGCCCCGGGACGATGAAGAGGCCGTAGGGCACGCCGTCGACCTGCTGCACCCGCGAGCCGATCGCGGCGCCGAACACCACGAAGTAGAGCGAAGTCGAGATCACCGGCGCGACGATGCTCTGCAGGGCCGTGCGCCAGAAGCGGGCCATCTCGAAGCGGTAGATGGCGAGGATCGCCGGGACGTTGAGCATGGACACGGCCTTCATGCGCGCTCGCGGACGAGATCGACGAAGATGTCTTCGAGCGAGCTCTGGCTGGTGTCGAGATCGGTGAAGGCGAGACCCGCGGCGGCGAGATCGCCGAGCAGGCCGGTGATGCCCGTGCGCTCCTTGCGCGTCTCGTAGGTGTAGACGAGTTCGCGCCCATTCGCCGCGACCTGGAGATGGTAGCGCGCGAGGCTCTCGGGCAGGCCCCGGACCGGCTCGCGCAGGTGCAGGACGAGCTGCTTCTTGCCGAGCTTGCGCATCAGCTCGACCTTGTCCTCGACGAGGATGATCTCGCCCTTGCGGATCACGCCCACCCGGTCGGCCATCTCCTCGGCCTCCTCGATGTAGTGGGTGGTGAGGATGACGGTGACGCCCTGCTCGCGCAGGCGCCGCACGAGGCGCCACATATCCTGGCGAAGCTCCACGTCGACGCCCGCGGTCGGCTCGTCGAGGAAGAGCACCTGCGGCTCGTGGGCCAGCGCCTTGGCGATCAGCACCCGCCGCTTCATGCCGCCCGAGAGCTGCATGATCCGGCTCTCGCGCTTGTCGTAGAGGGACAGATCCTTGAGCACCCGCTCGATATGCGCCGGGCTCTTGCTCAGCCCGAACAGCCCGCGGCTGAAGCTCACCGTGTCCCACACCTTCTCGAAGGCGTCGGTGGTCAGCTCCTGCGGGACGAGGCCGATCAGGCGGCGCGCGGCGCGGTAATCGTCGCGGATGTCGTGCCCGCCGACGCGGATCACGCCGGTGCTCGGCGTGACGATGCCGCAGACGACGTTGATGAGGGTCGATTTGCCGGCGCCGTTGGGCCCCAGCAGGGCGAAGATCTCGCCCTTGGCGATGTCGAGGTTCACGTCGCGCAGGGCGTGCAGGCCCGAGGCGTAGACCTTCGACAGGTTCGCGATCGAGACGATCGGGTGCATCTGGGCCTGAATCTGAAGGAGAGGGCGCGCCCTATAGCACGCGGTGCGCGGCGTTGAACCCGGCCGGCGGCGGTTACAATCTGCGAAGTTTCGTTTCCCGTTTCGGATGCAACTCCAGGAACCCAATCCCCGCGTCGCGGCTTGAATCCACGTTCTCCTGCGACGATCGATCCCCTGACCGACCCGCCCTCGCTTCGACGGCGGGTCGTCTTTTGATACCGCCGTCAGCCCTGCACCGGCCTGCCGGACTCGCGCTCGCGCAGGTAATCCTCCGTCGTGCGCGGCTTGGCCGGGGGCATGGCGTGCGGATCGAAGCCCTGGTTGAGCGCGGCCTCGACGCGGCAATCGTCGCACATCATCAGCGAGCGGATGCGCTGCTCGCCGGCCTCGCCCGAGAACATCCAGTGCCGCTCGCGCAGCTTGCCGATCACCCGCTCGATCGTCGCACGGGTGCCGAAGGGCTTGGCGCAGGTCACGCAGCAGAAGGGTTCCTCCTCCTTCACGATCCGGCGCGGCAGGCTCCAGGCCTCGAAGTCGATCTGCGGCTCGAGGCTGATCACGTCCTCCGGGCAGGTCGCGGCGCACAGGCCGCACTGCACGCACAGGCTCTCCTCGAAGGCGAGCAGCGGCCGGTCGGCGCTGTCGGTCAGCGCGTGAGTCGGGCAGGCGCCGACGCAGGAGAGGCAGAGCGTGCAATCCTCGGTGCGGAAGGCGAGCCCGCCGAAGGGCGCTCCGGCCGCGAGCGGCACGGCGGCGACCGGACTCGGCGCGGCGGCGTGCATCTCGCGGAAGGCGAGGCGCAGCATCTCGCGCTTGCCGCCCACCGGCACGAAGCCGGCCGGCATCGCCGTCGCCCGCCCGAGGCGGCCCGCGCGCAGGGCCGCCCCGAGCGCGTCGGGATCGTCGGTCTCGATGAGGCCGACCACAGGCGCCTCGGCTCCCTCGCCGTAGCCGAGGGCCTCGGCGAGCGTGCGGCTCAGGGCGACGGTGCGGTGCAGGCTGTCGAGATCGTGCTTCGGGCGCCCGCGCACCAGCATCCGCACGCCGGCGGCGCCGTAGGCAAAGAGCGCGGCCACGGTCTCGGGGCCGAGCTGCGTCACCTCGTTGACCCGCACCGGCAGGACGTTGGCCGGCAGGCCCTCGCCGTAGCGGCCGAGGGCGTCGATCAGCGGCTCGCCGTGGTCGCCGTCGTGGAACAAAACCACCGCGTCCGCGCCCCCGGCGGCGCGGTAGGCGCGCAGGAGCGTGCGCAGGCGGCGCATCAGTGCGTCGGCGGGGGGAAGCGCGTAGGCGGCCGCCCCCGTCGGGCAGACGGCCGCGCAACTGCCGCAACCGGCGCAGACGTAAGGGTCGATCGCCACCGTGTCGCCGGCCGAGGCGATCGCGCCGGTCGGGCAGGCCTCCAGGCAGCGGGTGCAGCCGGTGATGCGCGAGCGGGAATGGGCGCAGAGTTCACCGCGGAAGTCGATGAAGCGGGTCTTGTCGAACTCGCCGACGAGGTGGGAGGCGGCCATCACCAGCCGCTCCACCGAAGCCGGGTCGCGCGGGTCGGCGCGCAGATAGCCGTTGCGCAGCTCGTGCGCGGGAACAAGCGGGGTGCCGCCGGTCAGGTCGAGGACGAGGTCGCAGGTCGAGGTCGCCCCGTCCCGCGCTTGGCCGAAGACGAGTCGGGTGCGCGAGGACGGGGCCGGCAGGGCGTAGTCGTCGATGCGCAGTTCGAAGGCGCCGAGATGACCGGTTGCGCCGCGCACCGTCCCCTGGATCACCGGGAACTCGTTGCGATGGAGCGGCGCGATCTCGCCCGGCCGGCTCAGGAGCACGGTGACGTCGAGATGTTCCGCCAGGCGCCGCCCGGCCTCGATCGCGGCCTCGTCACGCCCGTAGATCAGCGCCACCCCGCGGCTCTCCAGCGGCACGGTCCCGGCGACCGGCACCGGCTCGGCCGCCGCGGCGAGCAGAGCGGCCATCTTCGGGCCGGAAGCGGCGGCGTCCGAGGACCAGCCGGCGGTCTCGCGGATCTTGGCGAAGGTCACGCGCTCCTCCGCGCCCAGTTCGGCGGCGACTTCCTCGAAGAGCGGTGCCTGAAGGGTGCAGGAGACGGTGACGGGCCGGCCCGTGGTCAGCGCCTCCCGGAAGCGGTCCAGCTCCCGGCCGCAGAGCTGGTCGGCGGTGCCGACACGACCGCCGCAGCCCCTTTCGAGGGCCGCGACATCGAGCGGCATCGTCTTCTCGCAGGAGCAGGCGAACACGAGACGATCGGACACGATGAAACCTGGGACAATGGAGGCGTGCGGAGGCCCTTCGCGCGGGGGCCTGCCTTCCATATACTCGTATCGTTCAAAACTACGAACGGACATGCGGGCGCAGGTGGCCTCGCAAGTGCTCCGCTCCGACCTGAAACCACTCCATGACCGATTCCGACTCCGGCCTCGCCCTTCTCCGCACCGCACCGCTCGTCCTGCCGCCGGCCTTTACCGGGCTGGTCACGGCCGCGCCGTTCGACGCCGCGGTTCAGGCCTGCCGGCTGGCCGAAGCGGGCGAGGCAGAGGCCGGTACCCTGCTGCTGGAGGAGCGCGAGGACCTGATCGCCTTCGCCGTGGTGCTCGCGCCGACCGAGCCGCTGTCGACGGCGCGCCGCGCCTTCTTCGTCGGGATGCAGGCACTTGCCGATGCGGTGGGCAGCTTCGGGCCGCCGGAAATCCCGGTGACCTTTCACTGGCCCGACACGCTGAGCTTCAACGGCGCCCGGCTCGGCGGCGGCGCGCTTCGCTGGCCGGAGGCCTGCGACGAGGCGGAGGTGCCGGACTGGCTCGTCTTCTCGGCGATGCTGATCGTCTCGAAGCGGGCGGCGGGCGATCCGGGCCTGACGCCGGACTCGACGGCGCTCGAGGAGGAAGGGTTTCCGGCCGATCTGCGCGAGGCCCTGGTCGAGAGCTTTGCGCGCCATCTCACCAAGGCGTTCGAGATCTGGAGCGAGGACGGATTTGCGCGCTCGGCGAGCCGCTACCTGGCGCGCCTCGCGCTGCCGGAGGGCGCCCGCGCCGCGATCGAAGAGAACGGCGACGCCCGCGTGATCCGGGGCGAGGAGATCACCGAGATCCTGCCGCTACGGCCGGCTCTGGAGGCGCCGACTTGGCGCAACCCGGCCACCGGGAGCGTGCGTCTGTGAGCGCCGGCAAGCTGCCGCGCACCCTGCGGCTCGACCCCTCAGACACCTTCGTCTTCGCCCGTGCGGCCGAACCCGGCGAGTGGGCGGTGACGGGCTCGTTCCTATTCTTCGACGCCGATCTTGGCGGGCTTGCGGGCAAGGAACGCGCGGCCTTTCGCTCGGGCTTCGTCGGGGTTCGCTCCCTCGGCTTCTCGACACTCGTCGTCGTCAGCGAGGCGAGCGCGGCGGAGCGTGCCGAGGCGGTGGAGACGCTGGCCGGCCACATCCTCGAACGATTCGGCGCACCGAGCCCGGAGACCGCCCGTGCGGCGGCCGAGGAAGAGATCGAGGTCGCCGCCTCCCTGTGCAACCTGCCCGTCGGCAGCGTCGTCGCCCTGCATCGGAGCGCGCGCGGCGGCGAGATCGCGGAGGAGTTCCGCACCCTGCACCAGCGCGCGCCCGGGTCCGACCCGCTGCACGGGCGCGCCTTCCACTTCGTCGAGACCGACGAGGACGGCCCGGAGGAGCAGGCCGATCTCGTCGGTCTCATGAAGGGCGCCTCCGCCGAGGCTGAGAGAGCATGACCGAGTTCTGGGTATCGAGCGGCCACCACCTTACGCAGCGCACCGAGGGCGGCGGGCTCGCGGTCACCGACGAGCTGATCCTGGCCTATCTGGCGCGGCCCGAACTCGTGCCGCCGGAGGACGCCTGCGCGGCCGAGCGCGCGATCCATGCCGGCCTGCTCGCCGCGCCGCGCCGCCCCGTGCCGAGGGCGGAACTCGACCGGCTCGCGGACGCGGATGCGCGCGAGAACTGGGAAGTGATGCTGGCCTTCCGCGAGCGGCTGCTCGCGGCGCGCTCGGTCGAGGCGGCCTATCTCGCCCTGGTACGCGGCGGCCTGCAAGGCGTGCCGGGGCTGTTCCTCAACCAGCTCGTCCATTTGATCCTGCGCAACGCGCTGGACGGGTGCGAGGACCCCTTCGTCCTGCGCGCCGCCGAACTGTTCTTCCGGACGCAGCGGGTCAGCCTGCACGAGGGCGCGGTGCTGCTGGCCGATGCCGAGGTGATCGAGGCGCGGGAGGGCGGCGCACCGCTCTCGCCCCTCGTTTCGATGCTGGGCAAGGAGGCGGCCAGCGAACTCGACGTGCTCGTCGAGGACAATGCCTGGACCTACTGGAGCCGCTCGGACGCCTTCACCATGGCGCTCAATCTCGGCTCCAGTGCCCGCAGCCGCGAGGGGCTGGCCCGGGCGATCGAGGTCTTCGTGCGCCATCTGCTGAACGCCGAGGTGACCGTGACACCCCTCGACCGGCTAGAGGATCCCGATTGGCGCTGGTTCGTCGGGCTCGATGCCGAGGGCACGCGCATCGGCAATCGGCTCTGGAACGGCGAGGCGCTGGACGCGGCGACGCGGGAGCGGGTGATCGCCGTCTTTTCCCTGACCTTCGCCGATCCGGCCCAGGTCGATCCGCGGGTCGGCGAGCGCCCGGTCTACCTGCTGCTCGCCATGAGTGCGGATAAGACGTTGCAGCTGAAGCCGCAGAATCTCGTTGTCGGATTGCCGCTGGCCTCCGACCGAGCGGCCGCGTGAGGACGAGCATGACGCCGGAAGACCGCTTCGAGGTCGGCATCATCGTGGCGCGCCGCCGCCTCAAGGGGCCGTGGGCGAGCCATGTCTGGATGCCGGTGGCCGCCCTGCCCGCGGCCGCGCAGGCCGAGCCCTGGACCAAACTTTCCGAGACCGAGGAGGAGGCGACCTTCTACGCGGGCGCCTACGAGGTCTCGCTGCACATCGGCGAGACCGCACATTACCGCGACAACCTCGTCTCCGGGCGTCCCTCCCTCTGGGTCTCGCTGCGGGCCACCGCCGAGGACACCTACGACATCGCGAGCGTCACCGCCGACCCCTACGAGGGCGAGTCGATGGCCGAGGGGATCGGCGAGATCGTCGAGGCCGTGCCGATGCCGCCCGAGCTGCAGGCCAAGCTGCTGGCCTTCTTCGAGGCCTTTCACATCGAACGCAAGTTCGAGAAGCGCAAGCGCGACCGCGCCGATCCCGAGGCGCTGGCCCGCCGCGCCCCCGGCTCCCAGGGCAAACCCGAATGAGCGAGACCTTTCTCTCCCGCTGGGCCCGGCGGAAGGACGCCGTCCGCGCCGAACGCCCCGAGACGCCTCCGGCCGCTCCGGAAGCGGACGGGGCGCCGACGCCGGGCTTGGACCCTGGCTCCGCCAGCGCGATCCCGCCACGGGCGGAAGCGGGGGCCGAGGGCGCGCCGCTCGCCGAGTTGCCCTCGCTCGAGACCCTGACGGCGCAGAGCGATCTCACGGCCTTCCTGCGCGCCGGGGTGCCGGCCCCGCTGCGCAACGCGGCCCTGCGCCGGATGTGGTCTCTGGACCCGTCGATCCGCGACTTCGTGAGCGAGGCGCGGGAATACGCCTACGACTGGAACACGCCCGGCGGCGTGCCGGGCCTCGGCCCGCTGCTGCCGACCGACGACGTGAAGGCGATGCTCGACCGGCTCGTTGGCGGCGTCCCCGCCAAGGACGATGCGCCGGCGGAAGAGATGCGGCAGGAAACCTCCCCGGCTGAAGAGCCGGGCGAGACCACCGTCGCAAGCCTGCCCGACGCGCCGGCCCCTCCCGCGCTCGAGACGCCCTGCGCCGCAACCGCATCACGTCCGATCGAGAGCCTGCAAGGTCCGGTAGAGCCCTCTGCGACCGCCGTACCTCAACCGGCGCCGACGCCCCCGGAACGGCCCCGCCTGCGGCGCCATGGAGGGGCGATGCCCGTGTAATTCACGCGCATTTCGATTGCGGCAAAGCGAAACGCTTTTTATTATCGATCCAAACAAGGCGGTCCTGCGAAGGACCTGAGGGAAACGATGAGTTCGGTTGCGTCGGTCATGGCACTCCCGGAAAGCGAGGTGCCCGGGTTCGGCGGCTTGCCCGACGACGTCGACCTCCTGCGCGCGCAGCAATACGACCTGCTGGCCGCCCTCCTCGGACGGGCGCCGGCGCCGGCCCTGCTCGCGGCGCTCGCCGCGTTGCCGGACGGCGACGGGGTTCTGGGCCGTCAGGTCTCGGCCCTGCGCCGCGCCGCGGCCGAGATCGGCGCGGCGGATGTCGAGCGCGAGTTCTTCGCGCTGTTCATCGGCGTCGGGCGGGGCGAGCTTCTTCCCTACGCCTCCTATTACCTCACCGGCTTCCTCAACGAGCGTCCGCTGGCGCGGGTGCGCGAGGACTTCTTCGCGCTCGGCATCGAGCGGGACGAATCGATAAGCGAGCCGGAGGATCACCTCGCGATCCTCTTGGAGGTGATGGCCGGGCTCGCGGCGGGGCGGTTCGAAGCGGAGCCCGGCATGCAGGGCCGCTTCTTCGCCCGGCACATCGAGCCCTGGGCAGGGCGCTTCTTCGCGGACCTGGAGGACGCGAAAGCGGGCCGGTTCTACCGCGCGGTCGGGGGGCTCGGCCGCGCCTTCATCGAGATCGAGGTGGAAGCCTTCGCCATGGAAGGCTGAAGCGCTTGCGCGACGAGACAAACGGAAGCGAGGCGCGTTGCCATCACAGGCAGCCGCCGAAGGAGACGAGGGTGATGCGACAGGATCCGAAGACGCTCGGTCGTCGCCAGTTCTTTCGGGCGCTCGGGGGCAGCACCGTGGCCGCCGCGGCGGCGGTCGCCTCGCCGATGGGTGCGACCGAAGCGCAGGCCTACGATCCCGGCACCGACGAGACCCGGGCCCGCTACCGCGAGAGCGACCACGTGAAGGCGTTCTACCGCACCAACGGGTACGAGACCCTCAAGAAGAACACCGATCCGGCGTCGACCGGTCCCAAGTCTTCGACCGGTCCGAAGTGAGGCTGCCATGCTGATCAAGCGCAAGAGCGGCGAGGCTGCTCGCACCAAGCACCAGGCCGTCGCCGCCGGCCTCGCGTCGGGCGTGCTCGACCGCCGCGCCTTCCTGCGGAAGTCCGGCCTCACCGCCGGCGCGCTCGCGGCCGCCGGCACGACCCAGCTCGGATCGGTGCGCAAGGCCAAGGCCGCCGGCTCCTCCGCGGTCGGGCCGGACACGGTGATCAAGAAGAACGTCTGCACCCACTGCTCCGTGGGCTGCACGGTCACGGCCGAGGTCGTGAACGGCGTCTGGGTCGGCCAGGAGCCGTCCTGGGCGAGCCCGATCAACCGCGGCACCCACTGCGCCAAGGGCGCGGCCATCCGCGAACTCGTCTCGTCCGACCGCCGCCTCAAATACCCGATGAAGCTCGAAGGCGGGCAGTGGAAGCGGATCTCGTGGGACCAGGCATACGAAGAGATCGGCGATAAGCTGATCCAGATCCGCGAGAAGAACGGCGCGGACTCGGTCTACTGGCTCGGCTCGGCCAAGTTCACCAACGAGGCCTCCTACCTGATGCGCAAGTTCGCCGCCCTCTGGGGCACGAATTCGATCGACCATCAGGCGCGCATCTGCCACTCGACGACGGTGGCGGGCGTGGCCAACACCTGGGGCTATGGCGCCCAGACCAATTCCTACAACGACATCCGCAACGCCAAGACGATGATCATCCTCGGCGGTAACCCCGCCGAAGCGCACCCGGTCTCCCTGCAGCACGTGCTGTCGGGCAAGGAGATCAACCGCGCCAACATGATCGTCATCGATCCGCGCTTCACCCGCACCGCTGCGCACGCCACCGAATACGTCCGCATCCGCTCCGGCACCGATATTCCGGTGGTCTGGGGCATCCTCTGGCACATCTTCCAGAATGGCTGGGAGGACAAGGAGTTCATCGCTCAGCGCGTCTACGCGATGGACGACGTGCGCAAGGAAGTCGCCAAGTGGACGCCCGACGAGGTCGAGCGCGTCTCCGGCGTGCCGGGCGAGCAGCTCAAGCGCGTCGCTGAGAAGTTCGCCAAGGAGAAGCCGGCGACTCTGATCTGGTGCATGGGCGCGACCCAGCACACGGTCGGCACCGCCAACGTCCGGGCGCTGTGCATCCTGTGTCTGGCCACCGGCAACGTCGGCAAGCCGGGCACCGGCGCCAACATCTTCCGCGGCCACACCAACGTGCAGGGCGCCACGGATCTGGGCCTCGATGTCACCTCGCTGCCGCTCTATTACGGCCTCGTCGAGGGCGGCTGGCGCCACTGGGCCCGCGTCTGGGAGGTCGAGTACGAGTGGCTGCAATCGCGCTTCGATGAGGTTCCGGCGGCGGCCGGCCGCAAGGCCCGCACCCGCAAGGAGAACATGGAGGCGCCCGGTATCACCTCGACCCGCTGGTTCGATGCCGTGAATCTGCCGCCCGAGCAGATCGACCAGAAGAGCCCGGTCAAGGCCTTCATGGTCTTCGGCCACGGCGGCAACACCGTCACCCGCATGCCCGAAGCGATCGAGGGCATGAACAAGCTGGAGCTGCTGGTCGTCGCCGACCCGCACCCGACCACCTTCGCCGCGCTCGATGCCCGGCAGGACAACACCTACCTGCTGCCGATCTGCACCTCGCTCGAGATGGACGGCTCGCGCACCGCCTCGAACCGCTCGATCCAGTGGGGCGAGCAGGTCGTGAAACCGGCCTTCGAGTCGAAGAACGACTACGAGGTGCTCTACAAGCTCGCGCAGAAGCTCGGCTTCGCCGACAAGCTGTGCAAGAACATCAAGATCGTCGACGGCGTGCCCGAGGCCGAGGACATCCTCCGCGAGATCAACCGCGGCGGCTGGTCGACGGGCTATTGCGGCCAGTCGCCGGAGCGGCTGAAGGCGCACATGCGCAACCAGCACAAGTTTGATCTGGTGACGCTGCGCGCGCCCAAGGACGACCCGGAGGTCGGCGGCGACTATTACGGCCTGCCCTGGCCGTGCTGGGGCAAGCCGGAGATCCGGCACCCGGGCTCGGCCATCCTGTACAACACCAACCTCCACGTGAAGGAGGGTGGCGGCACCTTCCGCGCGCGCTTCGGCACGGAGCGCAACGGGCAGACTTTGCTCGCCGAGGATTCCTTCTCGAGAGGCTCGGACCTGACCGACGGCTACCCGGAATTCACCTTCGGCGTATTCAAGAAGCTCGGCTGGGACCGCGACCTGACGCCCGAGGAACTGGCCACGATCCTCAAGATCGGCGGCGAGAAGCCCGACACGGTCAGCTGGGCCACCGACCTTTCCGGCGGCATCCAACGCGTCTGCCTGGAGCACGGCGTCTCGCCGTTCGGCAACGGCAAGGCCCGGGCGAATGCCTGGAACCTGCCCGACCCCGTGCCGGTCCACCGCGAGCCGGTCTACTCGCCGCGGCCCGACCTCGTGGCGAAGTACCCGACCCGGCCCGACGAGCGGCAGCTGCGTATGCCCAATATCGGCTTCTCGGTGCAGAAGTCGGTGGTGGATCGCGGGGTCGCCAAGGAGTTCCCGATCATCCTCACCTCCGGACGCCTCGTGGAATACGAGGGCGGTGGCGAGGAGACACGTTCGAACCCGTGGCTGGCCGAGCTGCAGCAGGACATGTTCGTCGAGATCAACACCGGCGACGCGGCCGAGCGCGGCATCAAGGACGGACAGTTCGTCTGGGTCACCGGCCCCGAGAACGCCTCGAAGGCCAAGGTGAAGGCGCTGGTGACCGACCGCGTCGGCAAGGGCGTGGCTTTCATGCCCTTCCACTTCTCCGGTTGGTACCAGGGCAAGGACATGCGCGACTACTACCCGAAGGGCACCGACCCGGTGGTGCTCGGCGAGAGCGTGAACACCGTGACGACCTACGGCTTCGATCCTGTGACGGGCATGCAGGAAACGAAGTGCACCCTGTGCCAGATCAAAGCGGCCTGAGAGGAGCGACCCGAACCATGGCCCGGATGAAGTTCCTCTGCGACGCGGATCGCTGCATCGAGTGCAACGCCTGCGTCACGGCCTGCAAGAACGAGCACGAGGTGCCGTGGGGCATCAATCGCCGCCGCGTCGTCACCCTCAACGACGGCAAGCCCGGCGAGCGCTCGGTCTCCATGGCCTGCATGCATTGCACCGACGCGCCCTGCGCGGCGGTGTGCCCGGTGAATTGCTTCTACACGACCGCCGACGCGGTGGTGCTGCACTCCAAGGACATCTGCATCGGCTGCGGCTACTGCTTTTACGCCTGCCCGTTCGGCGCGCCCCAGTATCCGCGCGTCGGGAACTTCGGTTCGCGCGGCAAGATGGACAAGTGCACCTACTGCTCCGGCGGTCCCGAGCCCGATTTCTCGACCGCCGAGTACGAGAAGTACGGCTCGAACCGTCTGGCCGAGGGCAAGCTGCCGCTCTGCGCCGAGATGTGCTCGACCAAGGCGCTGCTGGCGGGTGACGGCGAGATGATCGCCGAGATCTACAAGCAGCGGGTGATCAAGCGCGGCTACGGCTCCGGCGCCTGGGGCTGGAAGACGGCCTACCGCGAGACCGTCGCGATCTGATCCGGCTCCGCGGGCGCGAAGGACGCCCGCGGGACCCAACCAAGAGACGCCTGGAAAGGAACGCCGATGCGGCGGGTAACGACCCTCTTCAGCACCCTCCTCGTCGCGGCGATGCTGGTCGCGGCGCCAGCGGCCTTTGCCCCGGTGCAGGCCCAGAACCCGATCCAGGCCGACGGCCAGAACCCGATGGGTGCGCGCCCGACGGCGGATTCGGTCAACGAGGAGCTTCTGTTCAAGCAGGAGTCGAAGATCCGGGGCCGGATCTCGATTCCGGACGGCAAGGCCGCCAACCTGATCCAGCCGCAGGGCCGCGAGTATCAGAACTTCCGCGAGCGCTGGCTGCCCTGGATCGGGGCGCTCGCCATCCTCGGCATGGTGGCCGCGCTCGGCGCGTTCTTCCTTTTCCGCGGCCGGATCATGATGGAGCACAGCCAGGAATCGGGGAAGAAGATCCTGCGCTTCAACGCGTTCGAACGCTTCACGCACTGGATGACGGCGGTGTGCTTCATCATCCTGTCGCTGTCCGGTCTGAACTACATCTTCGGCAAGCGACTGCTGATGCCGCTGATCGGCCCCGACGCCTTCGGTGCCCTTTCGCAATGGGCCAAGTACAGCCACGTCTACCTCGCGTGGCCGTTCATGCTCGGCGTCGCCTTCATGTTCGTGGTCTGGGTGCGCGACAACATCCCCAGCAAGGTCGATTGGGCCTGGATCAAGGCCGGCGGCGGTTTCATTGGCAAGGGGCATCCCCATGCGGGCCGCTTCAATGCCGGCCAGAAGGGCGTGTTCTGGATGGTCGCCGGATTCGGCGCCGCCATGGGCGCGACCGGGCTGATGATGCTCTTCCCGTTCGCGCTCCTCGACATCAACGGCATGCAGGTCATGCAGGTGATCCATTCGCTGATCGGCATCGTCTTCATCGCCGGCATCCTGGCCCACATCTATATCGGCACGCTCGGCATGGAGGGCGCCTACGACGCCATGGGCAGCGGCAAGGTGGATCTCGCCTGGGCGCGCGCCCACCACGACCTCTGGGTCGAGAAGGAGCAGGCGCGCACCGGCAGCGGTCCGCAGCTCAAGGGCCACCCGGCTCCGGCCGAGTGACGGAACCGGGGCCGGTCGCGCGGGCCGGCTTTCGCAAACGGGCAGACGATCCGCGCTTATCGAGGCCTGTGGCCTCCAGGGACGACACGAGCATGAAAGCCTTCCTCGCCGCCATCGTCGCCGCGATCGCCCTCGGGGTGCTGGCGATGTTCGCGCTCACCAGCAGTCAGAAGTTCGCCTACCAGGCCTTCGCCACCTCCGGCGCGCGGGTTTCGGAGCCTGGCACCAACCTCGTCGGCCCTCGCTGGAACGGCGACACCGCGCCCGACGAGATGGGTTCCGAGGCCGAGCCGCACGGCAAGGCCGAGGGAACGGCCTCGCACCCGAAGCGCTCCTGAGCGCCGGCCAAGACGAAGCGACGAGACACGAGGGAGTGAGCCCGATGAAGCCTGCGTCCATCACCCGGCATCTGGTCGGCGGCCTCGCGGCGTCCGCGCTCCTCCTCGGCGCCGCCGCGGCGCAGGATGCCGGCCAGCCGGCCCCTGCCCCGGTCGCCGCAGGCAAGCCGGCCAATCTGTGCCAGGAGCTCGTCGCCTTCGTGAAGGCGCCGGAACCGGCCAACAAGGCCGCTGCGACGCCGCCGCAGCAGGCGACCGCCGTCTCGAATCCGTCGGGCAAGACCGAGGGCGCCAAGCCGTCGGGCAGCAGCGAGCCGCAGAAGACCTCGGGCCTCAGCGGCCCGACGAACGAGGGCGGAAGCGGGCCGGCCCCCGGCCCTGCGACCAATGCGGCGTCGGGCAACCCGGCGGACAATCACAATGCCAAGGCGAATGCCCTCGCCAAGTCTCCCCCGCCTCCAGCGGCGCCCGCGCCCGCCCCGAAGCCCGACCCGGCGGTGGTGGAGAAGATCGAGGCGGCGGCCGGTGCCAACGACCTCGCCGCCTGCCGGGCCGCGGCCCGCTCGATGCGGCTCGCCGGTGTGGCGCTGCCCCCGCCCCTGCTCGCGCTCTCGGCGCTCGATCCCAAATTCTTCGCGCAGTAGCGAGTCGGGGCGGAGCAGCGACGCGCCACCTCAGTATCTGTTTGATCGCTTCGGTCTTTTCCGTCGTCATTGCGAGGCGAGGCCGTGGCAATCAAGGACTCCGCATTGTCCGGACAGGTCGCGCTCCGGGTCGCTTCGGCTCCGCCTCGCGATCACGGAACGGGGCAAAGTCCGAGGCGATCGAACCGAGATGATCTCAGACCGCGTCCCGGAGCGGTCCGACATTCTCCGCAGCGCCCGGCAGATTTTCGGCCTCCGCCGCGACGAGTGCCGGCTCGCTGACCCTGGCAGGTCCGCCGCGCAGCAGCGCCACCAGGAGCGCCGAGATCGTGAGCACGTCGCAGGTCAGGCCGAAGACCGAACCGACCAGCGTGTTGTGGATCATCCAGCAGGACGATGCGCCCAGGAAGAAACGGCGCATGCACTCGGCATCGCCCTGAAGCCGTGCGGCGGTCGCGAGCAGGGCGCCGAGGCCGGCGCAGGCTGAAGGCCAACCGTTCCAGGTCGCGACGGTGAGGCCGGCGGCGACGAGACTGCTGCCGGTGAAGAGCGGCACCACCCAGGCCGCGCGGGCATCGGCGCCGATCCACCGGGCGGCAACGAGGCTTTGCATCACCGAGATCAGGCACATCGCCGCCCCGGTCGTCGCGCCGAGTTGCAGGTAATGCAGCGCGAAGCAGGTCGAGCACGCCGCCGCTGTCAGGAGGATCGTGCTGCGGCTCGGCATCATGCCGGAGGCAAAGCCGAGGCAGAGCCCCAGGCTTCCGTACAGGTCGAGGTGTTCACGCGCGGCATGCCACGCGAGGGCGATGTAATCTGCGGCGATCATGGTGAGTGTCTCGAACGGCGCGTCTGATGCTATGTCTCGGAGCCGTTCCGGAGCGCTTGTTCTAGATGTACGCTTTTGCAAGGCTAGTCTGAGCTTGCGAAAGCAGTGATTTCCGGGCGTTCGGCCGCGCCCGTCTTGGCGACTGCGCTATTCCTGCTTGGTAACCGGAACGTTAATGCGGGGTGAAGCGTGCGCGGGCGTGGCACGCTTGCCGCACTTGTGGAGCGGAACAAGACGCGCGGCCCGACGAGAATGAACGTTCATTGACACGAGAATGAACGTTCACTATCAAGCTCGCGAGCGTAGGAGTTCGCGTATGAACTTGTCCCAAGGATCCGCCGGTTTCCTCTCCCCGTCCTTCGATCATGCGATGGAGTCGGATGGCCGTGATGCGTTGAGCCCGATGCGCCTGGTCCGGGCCGTCTGCACGCCGGCAAACCTCCTGCTCTGCGCCGTCGTGGCGTTCGGCTGGTTCGCCCTGATCGGCTGGACCGGTGCCGGGCCGGACGGCTTCCAGGCGCGGCTCTGCGCCGATCTCGACCTTCAGCCCCGCGCCTGCGCCGCGGTGCAATCCATGAGCGACGCGGGCCGCGCCGCCGGGGCGGACAGCGTGAGAAACGCGTCGTGAGTGCCGCCGTCGGCGCCGTCATCGATGCCCGCAGCGGACAGGCTGTGCGGCGCGAGCACATCCTCGACGCGGCGGAGGCCTGCTTCGTCCGCAACGGCTTTCACCGCACGACCATGCAGGATCTCGCCCGCGAGGCTTCGATGAGCCCGGGCAACATCTACCGCTACTTCGATTCCAAGGAAGCGGTCGTCCTCGGTCTGGCCGAGCGCGACCGTGAGCGCGGCGCTGTCCTCGTCGAGGCGATGGAGCGGGCCGGCGACCGGCTCGGTGCGCTGATGGGCATTCTCAGCCGCTTCTTCATCGATATCAGCCGCGAGGCCGCGGTTCTGCGTCTCGACTTGTGGGTGGAAGCCACCCGCAACCCTGCCATCGCCGACCTTGTCGAACGGGGCGACGAGGAGGGCCGGGTCTGGCTGACCGAGATGTTCGACGCGCTCAAGACCTCGCCGGACTGCGATCCCGCGGCCCTGTTCGACGCAATCGCGCCACTGATGAAGGGCATGATCGTCAGCCGGGCGCTCATTCCCGGCTACGATGCCCGTCCCTCCGTCGCTCAGCTTCAGGCGCTGATCGAGGCGGGTCTCTCGGGCGCGCTCGCCCATTCCCCTGCCGACAAGGAAGCCGGCCGATGATCCGCGCCCGGACCCTGGCCGTTCCGGCCCTGGTATTCACCGCCTTGAGCCTCGGTCCCGCAAGGGCCGAAACGGCGCAGACCCCGGCGAAGACCGCGCCCGCCCCGATCGTGAGCGTGGTCGAGGCCGCGCGCCGCGAGATCGTGGAGAGCGTCGTCGTCACCGGAACGCTGGTGCCGCGCGACGAGATCCTGGTCACGCCCGAGATCGACGGTTACCGGCTCGTCGAGCTGCTGGTCGAGGAGGGCATGCGCGTCGAGAAGGGGCAGGTGCTCGCGCGTCTCTCGCGCGACCTGATCGAGCGGCAGATCGCCCAGCAGAACGCCCTGATCGACAAGGCGACCGCCGCCGTTCCGCAGGCGCAGAGCAACATCGAGCAGGCCGAGGCCGCCGAACTCGAAGCGCACCTCGCCTATGATCGCGCCAAGCAGCTGATCCAGACCGGCAACACCACGGCCGTCATCATGGAGAGCCGCACCGCGGCTTTGCGTCAGGCGGAAGGCAAGCTGGCCTTCGCCCGCAACGGCCTCGCCATGGCCAGGGCGGAGCTGGCCCAGGCCCGGGCGGTGCGCGACGAACTCGACCTGCGGCTCGCCCGCACCGAGATCCGCGCGCCCGAGGCCGGCATCGTCAACCGCCGCACGGCGCGGGTCGGCATGGCGACCTCGTCCTCGGCGGAACCGCTGTTCCGGCTGATCGCCCGGGGCGAGATCGAGCTGGAAGCCGAGGTCATCGAGACGAAGCTGCCGCTGCTGCGCGAGGGCGCGCCGGCCTTTATCGAGATCGGCGAGGGCGAGCGGGTCCGCGGCAGCGTCCGCGCGGTCTACCCGGAAGTCGACCGGGCGAGCCGCCTGGGCAAGGTCCGCGTGCGCCTCGATCCCGATCCGCGCCTGCGCATCGGCACCTTCGCCCGCGGCGCGGTCGAACTCGCCCGCACCCGCGGCGTGACCGTGCCCCAGGCCTCCGTCCTCTACGGCGGCGGCAAGCGCAGCTCCGTGCTCGTCGTGGCCGAGGATCGGGTCGAGTCCCGCGAGGTTCGTACGGGCCTCTCCGACGACGACGACATCGAGATTCGTGCCGGCCTGACCGAGGGCGAACGGGTGGTGGCCCGCGCGGGCAGCTTCCTGCGCGACGGCGACCGCGTCCGCCCTGTCGCCGCCACGATCCGCTCGCCGGCCGCGGTCTCGGCCGCACCCTCGCCGAACGCCACCGCCGACGCCGGCCTGCGCTGACCGCTCTCCGCCGCGCGCGGGGCCACGCTCGAACCTCACTGACGGGTTGCGCGAATGCGCCTGAACATCTCCGCCTGGGCGATCCGCAATCCGATCGCGCCCATCGTCCTGTTCCTCGTGCTGATGGTGCTCGGCCTCGTCAGCTTCCGGGGGCTGGCCGTCACGCGCATGCCGAACGTGGACGTGCCGATCGTCTCGGTCTCGATCACGCAGAGCGGCGCCGCGCCGTCCGAATTGCAGACCCAGGTCACGAAGTGGGTCGAGGATTCGATCGCGGGCGTGCGCGGGGTCAAGCACATCACCTCGGCGATCACGGAGGGCTCGTCCGTCACCACCGTCGAGTTCCGGCTGGAGGTGAACACCGACCGCGCCGTCAACGACGTCAAGGATGCGATCTCGAAGATCCGCATCAACCTGCCGCGCACGATCGACGAGCCGGTCATCCAGCGTGTCGAGATCACCGGCCTGCCGATCCTGATCTACGGCGTCACCTCGCCCGCGATGACGCCCGCCGAGCTGTCCTGGTTCGTGGAGGACAAAGTCGCTCGCACGCTCCAGGGCGTGAAGGGCGTCGGCGGCGTCGAGCGGGTGGGTGGCGTCGCCCGCGAAATCCGCATCACCCCCCTGCCCGACCGGCTGCTGGCGCTCGGCATCACCGCGGCCGACGTGAATCGTCAGGTGCGCGTCACCTCCGCCGACATGGCGGGCGGGCGCGGCGAGGTCGGCGGCCGTGAGCAGTCGATCCGCACGCTGGCGGCTTCGCGCACCATCCGCGACCTCAAGGCCACCTCCATCGTCCTGCCCGGCGGGCGCAAGGTGCGCCTGGACGACCTCGCCACCGTCGAGGACGCGATCGAGGAACCGCGCACCTTCGCCCGCTTCAACGGCGAGCCGGTCGTCGCCTTCTCGGTCTCGCGCGGCTCGGGCGCCAGCGATGCCGAGGTCGCCGCGGGCGTCGAGAAGAAGATCGCCGAGTTCAGCCAGGGCTATCCCGAGATCCGCTTCGAGACCATCGACTCCTCGGTCGCGGCGACGATCGGCAGCTACGATTCGGCCATGCACACGCTGATCGAGGGCGCCGCGCTCGCCGTCCTCGTGGTGTTCCTGTTCCTGCGCGACTGGCGTGCCACGCTGATCGCGGCGGTAGCACTGCCGCTCTCGGTGCTGCCCACCTTCTGGGCGATGGACGCGCTGGGCTTCACGCTCAACGGCATCAGCCTGCTGGCGATCACGCTTGTGACCGGCATCCTCGTGGACGACGCCATCGTCGAGATCGAGAACGTCGTGCGCCACATGCGAATGGGCAAGTCGCCCTACCGCGCCTCGATCGAGGGCGCCGACGAGATCGGACTCGCGGTCATCGCCATCACCGCGACGCTGATCGCCGTCTTCGCCCCCGTCTCCTTCATGGGCGGCATCGCCGGCCGCTACTTCATCCAATTCGGGCTCACCATCGCCGTCTCGGTGTTCATGTCGTTGCTCGTGGCGCGCCTGATCACGCCGCTACTCGCCGCCTACTTCCTGCGCGACCACGGGCACGCGGAGGAGCGGGAGGGCCCGATCATGCGCGCCTACGGCCGGCTGGTGGGCTGGTCGGTGCGCCACAAGTGGATCACGCTGTTCGTCGGCCTCGCGCTGTTTGCCGGCTCGCTCGCCTCCACCCGGCTCCTGCCCTCGGGCTTCATTCCGAAGCAGGACAATGCGCGCACGTTGTTCATGATCGAGCTGGCACCCGGCGCCAAGCTTGCCGACACCGTCGCCGTCTCCGACCGCGTGGTCGAGCGCATCCGCGCCCTGCCCGAAGTCAGCTCGGTCTTCGTGGATGGCGGCCGTCAGGCCGGCGGCAAGAAGGAGACGCGGCTCGCCACGCTCATCGTCAACCTCAGCCCCAAGAGCCAGCGCGCCAAGCGGCAATGGACGATCGAGACCGAGATCGCCGGCCTACTGGCGCAGGAGCCCGACATCCGCTCCTGGAACCTGCGCGAGAACGGCCAGCGCGACCTCGCCCTCGTGGTCGGCGGACCCGATGTCGAGGTGGTGACGGAGGTCGCCGCCCGGCTCCAGCGCGACATGGCCGCGATCCCGCACCTCGTCTCGGTGATGTCCACCGCACCCCTCAACCGCACCGAGGTCCGCATCCGCCCCAAGGAGGGCGCGGCGGCCGATCTCGGCGTCTCCACCGACGTAATCGCGGAAACGGTGCGTGTCGGCACCATCGGCGACATCGGCATCAACCTCGCCAAGTTCAACGCCAAGGACCGGCAGGTTCCGATCCGCGTGCAGCTGCCCGAGAGCGCCCGCGGCGCGATTTCGCGGCTGGAGAATTTGAAGGTGCCGGCCAAGAACGGCACGGCGGTGCCGCTCGCCTCCGTGGCCGACATCGAACTCGACCAGGGCCCGGGCGCCATCGAGCGCTACGACCGCGTGGTGCGCGTGGCGGTGGAGGCCAATATGGAAGGTTCGGACGCGCTCGGCTCGCTGATCGAGCAGGCCCTCGCCACCCCGACCGCGAAAAACCTGCCGCCGGGCGTGACCATCCGCCAGACGGGTGACGCCGAGATCATGCAGGAGGTCTTCTCCGGCTTCCTCATGGCGATGGGCGCCGGCATCATGATGGTCTACGCCGTGCTGGTGCTGCTGTTCGGCTCGTTCCTGCAGCCGCTCACCATCCTGTTCTCGCTGCCGCTCTCCATCGGCGGGGCGATCCTCGGCCTTCTCATCTTCAAGATGCCGATCTCGATGCCGGTCGTCATCGGCATCCTGATGCTGATGGGTCTGGTGACGAAGAACGCGATCATGCTCGTGGACTTCGCCGTCGAGGAGATGCGGGCGGGCGTCGATCGCGTCACGGCCATCGTCGATGCCGGCCGCAAGCGGGCGCGCCCCATCGTGATGACGACGATCGCCATGGCCGCCGGCATGGTCCCCTCCGCGATGGCGCTCGGGATCGGCGGCGAATTCCGCGCGCCCATGGCGGTCGCGGTGATTGCCGGCCTGATCGTCTCGACCCTGCTCTCGCTGGTGTTCGTGCCGGCGGTGTTCCTGCTGATGGACAGCTTCGGCAGCCTGCTCGGGCGTGGCCTCGGACGCTTCGTCGGACCGCGCGACGAGGCCGAAGACGGCCCCGCCCCCGCCCCGGCGGCTCACGGCTAGGGCCCCTTCCCGCACACAGCCGGAAGAGGCTTTCGCTAAGTGGTCTCGTTCCCTCGCGATGACGGCGGAGGGTCAGCGCGGAACGAGCCCTATCGCGGCCGGTCGAGCAGGCCCGAGACCACACGGGCGGTGTAGTCGACCATCGGTACGATGCGGGCGTAGTTGAGCCGCGTCGGGCCGATCACGCCGACGACGCCGACGATCTTCTGCGCGCCGTCGCGGAACGGCGCGGCGATCATCGAGGAGCCGGAGAGCGAGAACAGCTTGTTCTCCGAGCCGATGAAGATGCGCACGCCGTCGCCCTGCTCGGCCCGCGCCAGCAGCTCGATCACGTCCTTCTGCGTCTCCAGATCGTTGAACAGCAGGCGGATGCGTTCGAGATCCTCAGCCGCGCGCAGGTCGTCGAGCAGGTTGGCTTGGCCCCGCACGATGAGCTGGCGCGCCTCCGAAGGGCCGACGGTGGTGGCGAGCCCCGCATCGACCAAGCGCTCGGTCAGCGCGTCGAGTTCCCGCTTCATGGCCTTGCGCCCGGACTCGATGTCGGCGCGCAGGGAATCGAGCGTCCGGCCGCGCAGCCGGGCGTTGAGGAAATTCGAGGCTTCCTGCAAGGCCCCCGCCGGCAGGCCCGGCGGCAGGTCGACCAGCCGGTTCTCCACCGTGCCGTCGACGGAGACGAGCACCACGAGGGCGCGGTGGGCATCGAGCCGGACGAACTCCACATGCTTGAGGCCCGCATCGACCTTGGTGGTCAGCACCACGCCCGCCCCGCGCGAGATGCCCGATAGAAGCGAGGACGCCTCGGCCAGCGCCGAATCGAAGGTGTGGCGCGAGGCCGCCGCCTGCATCTGCGCTTCGATCCGCGCCTTTTCGGCGAGATCGACATCGCCGATCTCCATCATCGCATCGACGAAGAAACGCAGGCCCATCTCCGTGGGCAGGCGCCCGGCCGAGGTATGGGGCGCGAAGATCAGCCCGGAATGCTCCAGATCCGCCATCACGTTTCGGATCGAGGCCGGCGACAGGCTCATCGGAAGGATGCGGGCGAGGTTGCGCGACCCGACCGGTTCGCCGGTCGTGACGTAGCTCTCGACGATCTGCCGAAAAATCTCCCGGGCCCGCTCGTTGAGGGCGGAGAGGGCCTGCGGCGGCGTGGCGGGCTGGAAGGTCTCGGACAAGGGAACAGAACCTGACGGGCGAAGAGGGGAGCCTCGCAAGACAAACGATCACCGGCGGCCTTCCCTCTGGCCAAATCGATGCGACGGACGTCTCGTGAGAGACACTTAGGGGTCTCGGGCGCCGCCGATCAATCCTCCCGGCCCGCGACCTTCGGCGCCCGATTTCCCCGGAGGATCGGGTGAGTGGCCCGCGGGAGGGATCAATCCGGCGCCCGGGACCGTTAGCAGGCAAGGGCCAAGGTCCTGATCCCGGCCCTCTTCAAAGCATCCGACGACAAGGAGCCTCCCAAGTGCTGACAGGCGTACGCAAGTCTCTGGTCAAGGTCGCCGCGCTGGCGATCGCCGTGACCGGCCTCGGCCTCGTCGCGGCCCCCCGCGCCGTCGAGGCTGCCCCGCTCCCGATGGCCGCCGTCACGGCGGCGCCGGCCAGCGATATGGTCGAGCAGGCGCAGTACCGGCCTCACCGCCATATGCGCCGCCACTATCGCCATCGCCGGCACATGCACCGCCACCACCACTTCCGCGGGCCGCGCCATCACCACCACCGCCATTACGGGCATCACCGCCGCTGGCGCTGAGCCCCCATCCTCGAAGAGGCCGCCGTCGCGAGACGGCGGCCTTTTTCGTGGGCTGCTCCGGCGGTTGCCGCGGACGGCGACAGCGCCTAAGAGCGCGGGCTTCGATCTCGACACGGAGCTTGTCACGGATGCGTCCCTCGAAGCGCGCGCCCGACGCGATGCGCGACGTCACGCTGGAGCGGGCGGTGGCCCGCTACGCGGAAGGCTCCTGCCTCGTCTCCTTCGGCAACACCCGCGTGCTCTGCACCGCCTCGCTCGAGGAGCGCGGTCCCCCGTGGCTGCGCGGCTCCGGTAAGGGCTGGGTGACGGCCGAATACGCCATGCTGCCCCGCGCCACCCACGAGCGCACCCGCCGCGAAGTGAATTCCGGTAAGCCGTCGGGCCGCACCCAGGAGATTCAGCGGCTGATCGGCCGTTCGCTGCGCGCCGTCACCAACCTGCCCGCCCTCGGCGAGCGCCAGATCACGGTCGATTGCGACGTGCTCCAGGCCGATGGCGGCACCCGCACGGCCTCGATCACCGGCGCCTGGGTGGCGCTGCACGATTGCCTTGCCTGGATGCGCGCGCGCTCGATCATCTCGGTCGATCCGCTCAAGGACCACGTCGCGGCGGTCTCCTGCGGCATCTACAAGGGCACCCCCGTGCTCGACCTCGACTACGCCGAGGATTCGGCCGCCGAAACGGACGCGAACTTCGTCCTCACCGGCAGGGGCGGCATCGTCGAGGTGCAGGGCACCGCCGAGATGGAGCCCTTCTCCGAAGCGCAGTTCGTCGAGCTGCTCGGCCTCGCCAAGGGCGGTATCGCCGCTCTCGTCGACTTGCAGCGGAAGGCCATCGCGTGAGCGATCATCGCATCCTGTCGGGCAAGGTCGTCATCGCGACCCACAATGCCGGCAAGCTCGTGGAGATGCGCGAGCTGCTGGCGCCCTTCGGCGTCGAGGCGGTCTCGGCCGGCGAACTCGGACTTCCCGAGCCCGACGAGACCGGTACGATGTTCGCCGAGAATGCGGCGATCAAGGCGCACGCCGCCGCGAAAGCCTCGGGCCTCCCGGCCTTCGCCGACGATTCCGGCCTGTGCGTCGATGCGCTCGACGGGGCGCCGGGCCTGTTCTCCGCCCGCTGGGCCGGCCCGGACAAGGACTTTTCCGGCGCCATGGCCCGGATCGCGACGGAGCTCGAAACGCGCGGCGCGTCCGACCGGCGGGCGCATTTCGTCTCCGCCCTCGTGCTCGCTTGGCCCGACGGCCATACCGAATTGTTCGAGGGCCGCGTCTTCGGCGACCTCGTCGCGCCCCGCGGCAGCCTGGGCTTCGGCTACGACCCGATGTTCCGACCCGAGGGAATGGACCGCACCTTCGGCGAGATCTCGTCCGAGGAGAAGCACGGGGTCGACTGGCAGAGCGGCAATGCCCTCTCTCACCGGGCGCGTGCCTTCGTCCTGCTCGCAAGGGCCTGCCTGCGCCGGCCGGGCTGAGCTTCCGCTCGGCCCTCGGCGTGCCTACATCGGCACCATCACACCGCCCTACGGCTCCATCCGACTCGCCCCCTCATTCTGAGAACCGAGGGATGGACCCGTGATCGGCCCGAACGGGTCGAGAAACCAAGCAAGCCGATGCCCGCCGCGACACCGCTCGACCACCCGACCCGCGACGCCGGGTTCGGGGTCTACCTGCACTGGCCGTTCTGCGCCGCGAAGTGCCCCTATTGCGACTTCAACAGCCATGTCCGCCATGCGGGCGTGGACCAGCCGCGCTTCCTCGCCGCCTTCCGCCGGGAGATCGCACACGCCGCCGCGCTCGCGCCGGGCCGGACGGTGACCAGCATCTTCCTCGGCGGCGGTACGCCCTCGCTGATGGCACCCGAGACCGTGGCCGGCCTGCTCGATGCGGTGGCCGGCGCCTGGGCCGTGGCGCCCGAGGCCGAGGTGACGCTGGAGGCGAACCCGACCAGCGTCGAGGCGACGCGCTTTCGCGGCTACCGGGCGGCCGGGGTGAACCGCGTCTCCCTGGGTGTCCAGGCCCTCGACGACGGCGACCTCAAGCGGCTCGGCCGGCTGCACAGCGTGGCGGAAGCGCTCGCGGCCCTCCGCACGGCGGCGGCGCATTTCGAGCGCTTTTCCTTCGACCTGATCTACGCCCGGCCGGACCAGACGCCGGCAGCTTGGGCGGCCGAACTTCGGCAGGCCATCGACCACGCGGCCGAGCACCTCTCCCTCTACCAGCTCACCATCGAGCCGGGCACGCCCTTCTTCGGCCTCGCCCGCGCCGGACGCCTCGTGCCGCCGGACGACGAGGCGGCGCGCGTGCTCTACGACGTGACGCAGGAGATCTGCGGGACGGCGGGTCTGCCGGCCTACGAAATCTCGAACCACGCGCGTCCCGGCGCGCAGTCGCGCCACAACCTGCTCTACTGGCGCTACGGCGAATATGCCGGCATCGGCCCCGGGGCCCACGGTCGCCTCGTCCGGCCCGAGGGGCGGCTCTGCACGCGGACCGAGAAGGCGCCGGAGGACTGGCTCGCCCGGGTCGAGCGCGACGGCCACGGCATTGTCGAGACGGAAGCGCTCGCGCCCGAGGATCAGGGCGACGAATTCCTGATGATGGGCCTGCGCCTGTCCGAAGGAATCGACCCGGCCCGCTACGCGGCGCTCAAGGGCCGCCCGCTCGATGCCGGGCGGCTCGACGCGCTGGTCACCGACGGGCTCGTGGCCCGCCTGCCCGATGGGCGCATCGCCGCCACCGCGCGCGGGGCGCCGGTGCTCAACGCGGTGGTGGCGGAACTGGCGGCCTGAGCGCTCAGATGCCCGACGGCCCCAGCACCTTCGGGGCCGGGCTCACCACGCTCGCCGCATTGTTGCGGATCTCGTAGACCGCGAGCGTGCGCTCGCCGAGACCGTCGGCCCGGAAGCGGAAGGTGCCCTCCAAGCCGGAGAAGCCGGCCGGGTTGGTCAGGGTCGTGTCGGCGAAGCGTTGCGTGCCGTACTGGCGCGAAAGCGCGGCGGTGAGGGCGACCGCGTCGTAGCCGAGTGCGGCCGCCCGCGGCGGGGCCGTTCCGAAGCGGGCCTGATAGCGTGCCGCGAAGCCCGAGAAGCCGGCGGCGTCCGGCGCGGCGAACCAGCCGCCCTGGAAGGCCGGCTGGGAGAGCACCCGTGGGTCGTTCCACAGGGCGAGCCCGAGCGGACGAACCCGCGCGGGCGAGAAGCCGGCCCGCGCCAGGGCCGGCGCCACGGCCGCCAGACCCTCCGGCGTGTCGGGCATGAACAGCGCGTCCGCCTGCGCGGACGACCCCGCGATCACGCCGCGCAGGCGATCGACCGCCGGGCCGGGATTGCCGGGGGCGTAGCGCTCCATGGCCACCAGCCGGGCGCCGCGCCGGGCCACCGCCTCGCGGAATTGCGCCTCGACGGCGTTGCCGTAGGTCGATTCGGGGATCAGCGCGGCGAAGGAGCGGCGCCCGCCCGCCGTCGCCTCGTCGACGATGCGGTCGACCTCCGATTGCGGCAGGAAGCTGATGAGGTAGACGCCGCGCGCCGCCACCGCCGCATCGGTCGAGAAGGCGATGACCGGCTTGCCCGCGCCCCGGGCGACGGAGCCGGCCGCCTGGACGTTGGCCGCGAAGAGCGGGCCGAGCACCACTTCGGCGCCCTCGGCGAAGGCGGCCTGTACCGCCTCGCGCGCACCCTCGGGGCTGCCCCGGTCGTCCTTGACGAGGATCTGCAGGTTCGGCTTCTGGAAGTCGTCGTAGGCGAGTTCGGCCGCGTTGCGCACAGCCGCGCCCACCGCCGCCCCCTGCCCGCTGAGGGGCACGACCAGCGCGACCTTCACGGAGCCGGTGCCGATCGTCGGCCCCGCACCCGCCACGGGCGCCGCCGCGACCTCGGCGGGCACCGCCTCGGCCCGGGGCCGCGGCGCATCCGGAACGCCGATGCAGCCGGAGAGCCCCGCACACAGGAGAGCGGCCCCGAACAGGCCCGCCGAACGTCCGCCGCGTCGCGCCATCGCGACCCCCTCCCGCAAAGCGCAATCCAGGGTGACGATGCGGAGGGCCCTGCGAAAAGTAAATGTGAGGCCAAGCCTTTCCCCGGTCCGCAAACACGCGCGGGCGTGGCATTGTCGCGGGGATGACACAGCGACTCGACAAGCGCCCCGAAGGGACACCCCGCGGCCCCGCCACCTTCACGGCCTTCGGCCTCGCGGCGGAGGCCGAACGGCTGGCGCCGGGCCTCTACGTGGTGGCAACCCCGATCGGAAACCTACGCGACGTCACTTTCCGCGCCCTGGCGACCCTCGCCGCCGCCGACGCGGTTCTGGCCGAGGATACCCGCGTCACCCGCACGCTGCTGATGCATTACGGGATCACGACGCCGCTGCTCTCCTACCACGAGCACTCGAACGAGGCCGTGCGCGAGCGGATGGTGATGCGCCTCAAGGCGGGGGAGACCCTGGCGCTCGTCTCCGATGCCGGCACGCCGCTGGTGTCCGATCCCGGCTTCAAGCTCGTCCAGGCGGCCATCGCCGCCGGCATCGCCGTGACGCCGATCCCCGGCCCCTCGGCGGTGATGACGGCCATCGTCGCCGCCGGCCTGCCGACCGACCGCTTCTTCTTCGAGGGCTTCCTGCCGCAGAAATCCGGCGCCCGGCGGACCCGCCTGGAAGCGCTGGCGGCGATCCCCGGCACGCTCGTGGTGTTCGAATCCCCCCATCGCCTTCCCGAGATGCTGGCGGATGCCGCCGAGGTGCTCGGGGGCGAGCGGCCCGCCGCGGTCGCGCGCGAACTGACCAAGCTCTACGAAACCATCCGCCGCGACAGCCTCGACGGTCTCGCCGCGGCCTTCGCGCAGGAGGGGCCGCCCAAGGGCGAGGTCGTGGTGGTGATCGGGGCCGCGCCCGAGGATGCGGTGGCGCGGGAGGCCGATGCCGGGCTCGACGCGCGCATCGAGGCGGCGCTCGCCCGCCACTCGATCAAGGATGCCGCCGCGCTCGTGGCCGACGAAACAGGCCAGCCCAAGCGGGTCGTCTACGCCCGTGCCCTCGCGCTCGCCCGCCGCGCGGATGAAGACTCGTCCGCCTGATCCGGCGCAGCGGCGCCGGGCCACCCATGGCCGCGGCCTCTCGGCCGAGACGCTGGCCCTGCTGGCGCTGATGCTGAAGGGCTATCGCCCGCTGGCGCGGCGCTTCGCGGCGGCCGGCGGCGAGATCGACCTGATCGTCCGGCGCGGTCGCACCGTCGCTTTCGTGGAAGTGAAGGCGCGCTCCACCCTCGAGGCCGCCGCCGTCGCGATCGATGCCCGAAAGCGCGCGCGGATGTCCCGGGCCGCGCGCGCGTGGCTCGCGCGCCGGCCGCTTGCGGCGGACGTCACCTTGCGGGCGGATGCGGTGTTCGTGGCGCCCAGGCGCTGGCCGCGCCACCTGCCGAACGCCTTCGAGCTCGAAGGCTTCTAACGCCGTGCAGGTTCGGGATCAGCCCTGCGCGCGCTCGATGGCGGCGATCAGAGTGCGCTTGAGATCCGCTTGGCTGAAGGGCTTCTGCACCACCGGCCGGTCGCGGAACGGCTCGCGAATTCCCGCCCCGCCGTAGCCCGTCGAGAAGACGATGGGCAGCTGGCGCTCGGCGATGACCTCGGCCACCGGATAGATCGGCTCACCCGCGACGTTCACGTCGAGGATGGCGACCGTGAAGCTCTCGCTGCGCGCCATTTCGAGGGCGGTCGCGAGCCGGGCGGCCGGGCCGACGATCTCGCAGCCGAAATCGAGCAGCATGTCTTCGAGCAGCATGGAGATTGCTGCCTCGTCCTCGACGACCAGCACGCGGGCGCCGGACAGACGATCCTCGTTCGAATCCACAGTCACGCCGGGTCGTCTTCCCTATCGATCCGTTCCCGATCCGGAACGCTGTCTCTGGCGGGCCGATCATATCCTCGGCGCCCCGGACGGCGAGCGCCCGATACCTTCAGAAATGAAGTGCACGCCCGGAAAAACGCTGCCCGGTCTCGGAGCCGTCGCCCGTAAAGCTGAGCGTGTCAAGCGCCCGGACGGCTCGCCCGTGCTATGCTGGCAGAGCCAATGTTATTCCGCAAAACATTTCCCCTCCAGTGTCGCGAACGAGCCGCATTTCGCGGGCCGGCCGGTGCCCGCGCCGGCCTGAGTCGGCGCGGGCTTCTTGCCGCCGCCGCCGCGATGGCTCCGGCGCTCGGCCGGGCCGAGAGCGGTCGTTCGCTCGTGGTCGGTTCGAAGAGCGACACGGAAGGCGCCCTCCTCGGCAACCTGATCGCGCTCGTGCTGGAAGGGCTCGGTCTGCCCGTCACCCGCCGCCTCGGGCTCGGCCCGACGCTGATCGTCCGCTCGGCCCTGCTCGCCGGGGAAATCGACCTCTATCCCGAATACACCGGCAACGTCGCCTTCTTCTCCGGCACCGAGACCGACCCGGCCTGGAAGACGAGCGAGGGCGCCTATGCGGGGGCCCTGCGGCTCGACGCCGCGCGGGGTCTCGTCTGGCTCGGGCGGGCACCGGCCAACAACACTTGGCTCATCGCGGTGCAGGGCCGACTCGCCCGGGAGCGGCGTCTCGCGACCATGGCGGATTTCGCGGGCGCCGTGCGGGACGGCATCATCCGGCTCGCCGCCTCGACCGAGTTCGTGGAGAGCCCCGCCGCCCTGCCCTCCTTCGAGGCCGCCTACGGCTTCGCTTTGCCGATGAACCGAATCGTCAGCCTGCCCGGCGGCGACACCGCCGTAACCGCGCGCGCCGCGGCGGAGGGCATCAGCGGGATCAATGCCGGCATGGTCTACGGCACCGACGGGGCGCTCGCCGTCCTCGACCTCGTGGTGATGAGCGATCCCAAGGGGGCGCAGATCGTCTACGAGCCCGCCCCCGTGATCCGCTCCGCGACGCTCAAGCGCCATCCGCAAATCCGCGCCGCGCTCGATCTCGTCTTCGCCAGGCTCGATGCCGCGACCCTTCGAAGCCTCAACGCGGCCATCACCGTCGAGGGGCGTATCGCCACCTCCGTTGCTGCGGAATGGCTCGACCGGAAGGCGGATGACCAGTGAGGAGGCGAATCATTCTCGGGCTGGCAGGCGCAGCCGTCGTTCCGACGCTCCTCGTGCTCTTGCCGCTGATGCATTTTGCGCCGAACCGGCTGCTGACCGGCACGGCCATCGACGCCCCGAGCATCCTCGGTGCCATGCTCTGGCCGCTCGGCGCACTGGCGGCAATCGGGCCCGGCCTGCTGGCGGGAAGCCGCGGCCGGCTCGCTGCCGCCATCGCCGCTCTGGCCTGTCTCGGTGCATTCGCGCTACTGCTCGCGGGTCTCGGGCACGGCGCCGCCGCCTGGACCGCCGGCCAGCCGCCTGCGGCGCGGGCGCGGCTCGCGGCCGGGGCGTGGATCGGCGCGAGCCTCCTTGCTGCCGCCGTACCGCTCGGCGCCCGGCGCGTCGATCCGGCGGCGGGCGGCCCGATCGGTGCGCTCGCCCTGGCGGCGTCGGTGCAGGGCCTCTGGCTCGCGGGCCGTCTCGACGCGCTCTCCGTCGTGGTGGAGTTCCGGGCCCGGCGCGACGAACTCGCCGCGGCGCTCCTCGACCATCTCGCCCTCGCCCTCGGCGCCCTGGCCCTGGCCGCCCTCGTCACCGGAGCGCTGGCACTGTGGCGACGCGGGCGCGGCCTTGTCGATCTGACCGTCAGCGGGCTGCAGGTGGTGCCCGCCGTCGCATTGCTGGGCGGCCTGGTGACCGCGGCCTCGGCCCTGCTCTCCGCAGCCCCCGCCCTGCGCACCTACGGTCTCTCGGCGCTCGGCACGGTGCCCGCCCTCGTCGGCATCGCCGCCTACCTGCTGCTGCCGCTCTGGCGCGGGCTCCAGGGCGCGCTGCGCGCACCGGACGCCGCCAGCCTCGACGCCGCCCGAGCGCTCGGCCTCACGCCGCGCCAGATCCTCACCGGCCTGCGCCTGCCGCTGGGTGCCTCGGTCCTCCTCGGGGGCGTGCGCGTGGCCGCGGTGCAGGCGCTTGGCCTCGCGACGTTGGGGGCGCTGGTCGGCGCGGGCGGGCTCGGCACCCTCGTCTTCGACGGCATGGCGCAGTTCGCGCCCGACCTGATCCTGCTCGGTGCCCTGCCGGTGATCGCCCTCTCGCTCGCCGCCGAGCGCGCCCTGAGCGGCCTGGAGGCGGCGGCCCGCCGCCACTGGCCGTCATGAGGCGGCTCGCGCCGGCCGTCGGGCCGCTTCTGCTCGGCCTCGCCCTCGCGGCGGCCTGCCATCCGGCCGTGGCCGGCCTCCTGGGCGACGGGGGCGCGAACCGGCCGCTCTCGCTCACCCGGCTGTCCGACCTCGCGCTCAATCATCTGACGCTGGCGGCAAGCGGCTTTGCTTTCGTCGCCTGCCTCGGTCTCGGGCTCGGGCTGGTCGTGACCCGCTCGCGCTTCGCGGCCCTGCGCGGCGGAATCGATACGCTGGCCGCCTTCGCCCAGGCCGTGCCGCCGGTGGTCGTGGTGGCTCTGGCGCTGCCGATCCTCGGCTTCGGCGGGCCGCCGACCCTGCTGGCGCTCGCCGCCTACGGCATCATGCCGGCCCTGCGCGGCACGGTCGGCGCCCTCGAATCGGTCTCGCCCGAGGCGCGCGAGGCGGCCCGCGCCGTCGGGCTCACGCCGGGTCAGGTCCTGCGTCAAGTCGAGCTGCCGCTCGCTGCCTCCGGCCTGATCGAGACCCTGCGGACGGCCTTCGTGCTCGCGGTCGCGGTGACGGCGGTGGGCGCGCTCGCGGGCGCCTCGACGCTCGGAACGCCCATCGTCGCGGGACTGCAGAACCAGAACGTCGTCGCGATGTTCCAAGGCACCGCGGCGGCGGCGGCGCTCGCCTTCCTCGGCGACGCGCTCCTGCTGGCGGCCGGCGGCCTCGCGCGGCGCGAAGCGGCCTGAGACGGCGTCACTTGTCGAGGAACTCGACCTTGGCGCCCTTCGCCGTATGGCTCGCGAGGTCCCGCGCGTCCCAGTTGGTCAGACGGATGCAGCCGTGCGATTCCGTCTTGCCGACCTTCTCCGGGTCCGGCGTGCCGTGGATGCCGTAGGAGGGGATGGAGAGATCGATCCAGACGAGGCCGACGGGGTTGTTCGGTCCCGGATGGATCGAGAACTTCTTCTTCGCCGTCACGCCCTCAAAGCGGTACTTCGGGTTGTAGGTGTACCAGGGGTCGAAGGCGACCGCCTTGACCTTGGCCGACCCGTCCGGCGCGGGCTTCTCCGAACTGCCGATCGAGGCGGGGTAATCCGCCGTCAGCTTGCCGTCCTCGTCGAAGGCGCGCACCCGCTTGGTGCGCTTGTCGACCTCGATGCGGCTGACCTTCGGCGCCAGCGGCGCGCCCTCGACCTTGCCGTCGCCCAGAGGCGGCACCGCCGCCACGATCAGGCTGCCGCCCGCCTTGTCGAAGGGAACGTCCGGATTGAGGGCGGACAGTAGGTCGCGCTGCATGTGGAAGCGCTCGGCCAGCATCTCGCGCGGGTTCGTGTAGCGCATCGGCCCGACATCGGCCTGTTCCTGCATCTTGGCCGGCATCTTCTCGACGAAGGGGCCTTTCACGTCCTCTTCCGTGATGCTGTAGGTCGTCACCACCGGGTCGGGGCTCGTCGCCTGAAGCCGGTCGAAGAGCTCGCGGGTGAGCCGGTCCGAGGCCGGCAGACCTTGCGCGCCGGCAAAGGCCGCGAGCGCGCCGCGCAGATTCTCGCCGTCGCGCCCGTCGATGGCGCCGGGGGAGAAGCGGGCGCGGTCGAGCAGGACCTGCACCTTCACCAGCAGCGGGTCGGGCTTCTTCGACGCCTCCGTCTTGTCGGACACCTTCTTCGCCTTCTTGCCGGCACTCTTCTCCGGCTTCGGCGCCTCTTCAGGCTCGCGGAAGGTCGCGCCATTGATGGCGTCGCGGGTCAGGGCCGGAGCCGGCCCTTCCGCGGCCGACGCGGCAACCGCGCTGACAAGACCGAGCGCCGTCAGCGCTCCCCGCATCCACGCCCGTCCCATCGCCCGCCCGCGCTCCCGATCCTTGAAGGGAAGAAAAGCCGCAAGCGCAGGCCGCCGTTCCTCCATGAGAGCGCTTTTTGCGAAGGCGCGGGAACGGCTTCCGGCCCGATCCCGGCCCGATCATTGACAGAGTCGGTGACCGGCGTTGCGCTCGCGCAGATCGAGATGGAGGTGGTTGCCGTGCGCCGCGTCGCTGCCGGGTCCCAGCACGGTGCGGAAGAAGCCGCAGGCGCTGGCCCGCACCCTATCCAGGAAGGCGGCCTCCGGGCTGCCGGCGGGCGAAGCGGTGACCTTGAGGCCGGCGCGCTTGGCAAAGCCGTAGCCCATCACGTCGATGGCGTTGGCGAAACTGTGCTCGCTGAGCTTCGCGTCCGTGTCGTGGTTCTGACCGCGGCAGACATAGGTGCCGCCCAGGTTCAGGCTCTTGAGGCCGTCGTCGAACGTCTCCCGCGCGGCGACCTGCACCTCCGTCGTCCAACGGGCCAGGGCCTCCGCCGCCCGGCAACTCAGCGTGGCGGCGGGCTCGAGCGCCACACCGTCCGCGAGGGCCGTGACGCTCAGGGGGCGCGGGGCGCTGCACTGGCCGTTGCCGAGGGCGGCCATCGCCTCGAAGCGCGCCCCGAGCCGCTCCAGGCGCCGCAAGCAGGCGGTGTCGTCCGGGGCGGATACCTTCAGCGCGAGCGCCGCCTCTCCCGACAGCTCCGGCGGACGCGCCGGCGGCAGGGGCGTCTCCGGCTGGGCGGCGGGCGCGTCCTTCGCCTCCTTCGCATTCTGGTCGGAGGCATCCTTGGGCGCCTGCTTCGGCGCTTCCGAGGGCGCCTCTTTGGGCGGCGCCACGGCCTTCGCGTCCGAACCGCCGGCCAATTCCGGCGGGCGCTCCGGCGGCAGCGGCGTCACTTGCGGAGCGGGAGCAACGAGGTCGTTGGGACGCGCGGGCGGAGCCGGGGGCGGCAACGGCACGGTCGCGGCCGGCGGCGACTTGGCCGGCTCCGCTCCGGCCTGGACGAGCGCGAGGCCGATCCCGACACCGAGCAGGCGGGCGAGGCTGAGAGGCGACATGCCGCGATGATCCTCGCTTGCTCGGCTATGGCCCGAGTCCCGCCCCGTCTTCCGCCGCGCGGGCCCGTCGGGCAAGTACGCGGGGGCAACGCCGGGCAAAATCCCGGCGCGCCATTCGCACCGCGCATTCCGTCACTTTGCGCCGCCCGGCCCGCAAACCTATGTTCAGCCTCGATTGCACGACGCAGGCCGAAGGCACCGCATGACCGCCGACACCGCACGCGACCTCTACGAACCGTCCCGCGCCGCCGGCCCGGCGGCGAACCCCTTCGACGCGCCCGCGTGGTCGACGCCCTTCGGCCTGCCGCCCTTCGAGGCAATCCGGCCCGAGCACTACGTGCCGGCCTTCGCCTCCGCCCTGAAGACGCACGAGGCGGAGATCGCTTCGATCGCCGGAAATGCCGAGGCACCGAGCTTCGCCAACACCGTGGCGGCGATGGAGCGCGCGGGGCAGGCGCTCGACCGGGTCGCCAACGTGTTCTTCAACCTGACCGGCAGCGATACCAGCCCCGAATTGCAGGCGATCGAGCGGGCGGTGGCACCGCAGCTCGCCCGCCACGGGAGCGCCATCACCCTGAACCCACAGCTCTGGTCCCGGCTCTCGGCCATCGACGCGGAAGACCTGGGCGCCGAGGAGCGGCGGGTGCTCGACCGTTACCGCAGCCGCTTCCGCCGGGCCGGCGCCGACCTCGCGCCGGAGGCGAAAGCCCGCCTTGCCGAGATTGCGACCCGGCTCGCCGAACTCGGCACGCAGTTCAGCCAGAACGTGCTCGCCGATGAGCGCGGCTTCGTGCTGCCGTTGGCGCGTGAGGACGATCTGGCCGGCCTGCCGCCCTTCCTGCGCGACGCCGCCGCCGGAGCGGCCGCGGAGCGGGGAGACGGGCACGGCCACGTCATCACCCTGTCGCGCTCGCTGATCGAGCCGTTCCTCGTCTTCTCGACCCGGCGGGACCTGCGCGAGCGGGCCTATCAGGCCTGGATCCGGCGCGGCGAGAACGGGGACGAGAGCGACAACCGCGCCATCGTCTCCGAGATCGTGCGGCTGCGGGCCGAGCGGGCGCGGCTGCTCGGCTTCGAGAGCTTTGCACACCTCAAGCTCGACGATGCCATGGCCGGCTCGCCCGACGCGGCGATGGAGCTTCTGCGCAACGTCTGGAAGCCGGCGCTCCAGCGTGCGGCCGCTGAACGCGAGGCGCTTCAGACGCTGGTGCGGGCGGAGGGCCACGACTTCGCCCTCGAAGCCCACGACTGGCGCCACTACTCGGAGAAGCTCCGGAGGGCCGAGCACGACCTCGACGAATCCGAGATCAAGCCGTATCTGCAGCTCAAAGGCATGATCGAGGCCGCCTTCGACACCGCCTCGCGCCTGTTCGGGCTGCGCTTCGAGGAGGTCGCGGACGTTCCGCGCTATCATCCGGACGTGCGGAGCTGGATCGTGCGCGACGCCGACGGCTCGGAGATCGGCCTGTTCCTCGGTGACTACTTCGCCCGGCCCTCGAAGCGCTCCGGCGCCTGGATGAGTGCCTTCCGCTCGCAGGAGCGGCTGAACGGCGAGATCCGGCCGATCATCGTCAACGTCATGAACTTCGCCCGCGCCCCGCGGGGCGAGCCGACGCTTCTCTCCTTCGACGACGCACGCACCCTGTTCCACGAGTTCGGCCACGCCCTGCACGGGCTTCTCTCCGACGTGACCTACCCGCTGCTCTCGGGCACCGCGGTCTCGCGGGACTTCGTCGAGTTGCCCTCCCAGCTCTACGAGCACTGGCTGCAGCAGCCGGAGGTGCTGCGCGCCCATGCCCGCCACGTGACGACCGGCGAGCCGATGCCGGCCGCGCTCCTTGAGCGCCTGCTGGCCGCCGCGAACTTCAACCAGGGCTTCGCCACCGTTGAGTACGCGGCCTCCGCCATCGTCGACATGACGCTGCACCTTTCGGCGGCCGGCGAGGACGGGCTCGACGTCGTCGCTTTCGAGGCGGACGCGCTGCGGCGCATCGCCATGCCGGCGGAGATCGCGGCGCGTCACCGCGCGCCGCATTTCGCGCACATCTTCTCGGGCGACGGCTACGCCGCCGGCTATTACAGCTATCTCTGGTCGGAAGTGCTCGACGCCGACGCCTTCGACGCCTTCCGCGAGGCGGGCGACATATTCCACCCGGAGACGGCGCAGCGCCTGCGCCGGATGATCTACGGCGCGGGCAACCTGCGCGACGCGCGCGAGGCCTACACCGCCTTCCGGGGACGCCTGCCGAGCATCGAGCCGTTGCTGAAGAAGCGGGGACTGGCGGCGTAGAGAGCGCCTCACTGGAGCGGGTCAGGCGGCATTCTTGATGCCGCCGCGCAGCGACAGGTCGATCGGACCGTCGAGGACCGGCAGCGGGCGGGATTCACGGTTCGACTGCCGCGCGTGATGAGCCCGGAGCAGCGTGGTCCGGTCGCGAAGATGCGCCTCGACCCGCCCGTTCATCCGGGCGACGAGGCCGGTCAGGGTGTCGAAGCCTGCGGTGAGAGCGTGGACGGCTGCGCCCATGCCGGAGGCGGCCATGTCGGCCGGCTTGCGAAAGATGCTCATCTGGGACCGTGGATGCGGGGGATCTGGGTCCGCAGATAGGGCGGAAACCGATGCGTCAGCCGCGGCCGAACGCAGCATCCGATGCGGGGAACCAAGTGCACTCGACGATCTTGACCGCAGCTGTGCTGAATACGACAAACTACAACCAGCGCTTAAGCTGTTGAGGCTCTGCGCACGATTGCCGACGCGCCATCATCCCGGGCGTCTTCATTTTTATCATCCAAACGGCCCATCGGCGAAAATGCCGTGTGGAAATGCACTCTAAACAACAGCGTATGCCACGAAATGCCGACGCCGTGCTTGCGACGTGGAACCGACGGAACTCGGGTTTCCGCAGCATCCATTTAGATCGCGACCGCATGGGCGGGTGTCGCGCTTTTCCTGAAAAGGCCGCAGCCTGGTTTGCTCCGGCTCCCCTCACGAGGACGAAGAGAGCGACGAAACCCTATCGCTGCTCCTCTCCCTCGAAGCCGAGCCGGGATGATGCCGAGACGTCTCAAGAGACCTCTGCCAGCGCCACCCCGTCTCAGGGAAACCGCTTAGAACAGTCCGTCGATCTGACCGTTCGCGTCGAGCCGGATCGTGTCCGCCGCCGGCACCTTGGGCAGGCCCGGCATGGTCATGATCTCACCGCAGATCGCCACGACGAAGCCGGCGCCCGCCGAAAGGCGCACGTCGCGCACCGAGACGAGATGGCCGGACGGCGCGCCGATCAGGGTCGGGTCGGTCGAGAACGAGTATTGCGTCTTGGCCATGCAGATCGGCAGGTGGCCGTAGCCGTCCTTCTCGAAGCCGGCGAGCTTGGTGGCCGCCTTCGACTCGATCTGGATGTCGGCCGCGCCGTAGAGCTTGGTCGCGATCGCCTTGATCTTGTCGGTGAGCTTCGTCTCGGTCTCGTATGCGAAGGTCAGCGGCTTCTGCTCGCCCTCGGCGAGCTTGACCACGGCCTGGGCCAGCTCCTCGGCGCCCGCGCCGCCGTCGGCCCAGTGCTTGCAGGTGATGGCCTCGACCTGAAGACGGTCGCGGCACAGCTCCTTCAACTTGGCGTGCTCGGCGTCCGTATCCTGGAAGAAGTGGTTCACGCCCACCACCACCGGCAGGCCGAAGCTCCGCACGTTCTTCACGTGGCGCTCGAGATTAGCGAAACCCTTCTCCAGCGCGCCGAGATTCTCGCCGGCCAGATCCTTCTTGTTGACGCCGCCATGCATCTTGAGGGCGCGGATCGTGGCGACGATCACCACCGCCGAAGGCTTGAGGCCGGTCTGGCGGCACTTGATGTCGATGAACTTCTCCGCGCCGAGATCGGCGCCGAAGCCGGCTTCCGTCACCACGTAGTCGGCGAGCCGCAGGCCGGTCTGGGTGGCGATCACCGAGTTGCAGCCGTGGGCGATGTTGGCGAAGGGACCGCCATGGATCAGGGCGGGGTTGCCCTCCAGCGTCTGCACGAGGTTCGGCTGCAGCGCGTCCTTGAGCAGGACGGTCATGGCGCCGGTGGCCTTCACGTCGGCCAGCGTCACCGGCTTGCGGTCGCGGGTCTCGGCGATGACGATGCGGCCGAGGCGCTCTTCGAGGTCGGCCAGATCCCTGGCGAGGCAGAACACCGCCATCACTTCGGAGGCGACGGTGATGTCGAACCCGTCCTCGCGCGGGAACCCGTTGGCGACGCCGCCGAGCGACTGGTTGATGGCGCGAAGCGCCCGGTCGTTCATGTCGACCACACGGCGCCAGTGGATGCGGCGCACGTCGATGTTCAGTTCGTTGGCCCAGTAGACGTGGTTGTCGATCAGGGCGGCGGCCAGCGAGTGCGCCGAGGTGATGGCATGGAAGTCGCCGGTGAAGTGCAGGTTGATCTGCTCCATCGGCACGACCTGCGCCTTGCCGCCGCCGGCCGCGCCGCCCTTCATGCCGAAGCAGGGGCCGAGCGAGGGCTCGCGCAGGCACATCACGGCCCGCTGGCCGATGCGGTTGAGCGCATCGCCGAGGCCGACCGTCGTCGTGGTCTTGCCCTCGCCCGCGGGCGTCGGCGAGATCGCGGTGACGAGCACCAGCTTGCCCTCCGGCTTGCCCTCCAGCGATCGGATGAAGTCGTGGTCGATCTTGGCGATGTGCTTGCCGTAATTGTGCAGGGCCTCATCGGGGATGCCGAGCTTCTCGGCGACTTCGGCGATGGGCTTCAGCGTCGCCGCGCGGGCAATCTCGATGTCTGAGGGCATTTCTCTCACCGTCGTTTCTTGTCACACGGGCTCTGGGCCCGTCGCACGGCCAGCGAACCGGGCCCGGCCGTCGTCGCGCCGGGCAGGCTCACTTGCGAGCCGAGCCTCCCGCTTCGGCGTTGGGCGCCTCAGCGTATAGGTCCGGCCACGATTCACCGATCTTCGCATTGTGAGCGAAATGCAGGGGAATTGCCTCTCGGATTTTTTTGATCCGCACCGTGAAGTTTTTCAGAGGACGAAGGGCGCTCGATCCTCCGACGGAGCGGATCAGCCGGTCATCGCGCTGGCGGTGTAGCCCGCCTTGGTGAGCGCCTGGGCCACGTCGAGGCTCTGCGCGCGGGTGGTTGCGGTAACGCGGCCGTGCTCGACATCGACCGCGACCTCCGCATCCGGGTCAAGACGGCGGATCGTGCGGCGCACGGCCTCCGCGCACCCCTGGCAGGTCATCCCGTCCACGCGCATCGTCAGTTCGATCGGACTCTGGTCCATCGCGGCACCTCCTGCTCTTCGGTCGCGTGGCATCTGGCTCCGGGCGGGCCGCCGGCAAGGCGGCCTCGGGGCGCAGTCTTTCGGAGACGGAATGCACGGGGAGAAAGCGGGCCACCGGCTTGCGGCGGAGAGCCGGCTCGGCGACATTATGGTTACGACGAGCCGAAGGCGTCACCGAATGGCGCCCGGCGCGTTATCGCCACACGCTCCGCGGGTGCACTCCCGCTTCGTGCGACGGAAACCCGGCCTCGGCCGCCAGAAAGAAACGCGTCGATCGCCGGTGAAGACACCGAAAGCCCGAACGATCCGCCCGCGCGGCACCCCGTGGATCCTCGGCCTCATCGGCATCTTGATCCTCGTTCCGCTGGCCCTCGTCGCGCCGCTCGCAGCGGCGGTCGCCGTCTCATGCCTCGCGATCACCGGGGGCTTGCTGCTCTGGCGCCGTCTGTCGGCCATCGCCGCCGCCCAGGAGGTCGCTTCCCGGGAGATCGGCGTGATCTCCCAGCGCCTCGTGAAGCTCGAAGCCGTTGCGGCAGCCCTGGTCCAGGGGCGCGGTCAGGCCGAGCCGCCCGCCCCTTCCGCTGCTCTAGCTCTCGAAGCGCTCGACGCGCGGCTGAACGCGGGCATCGAGGAGGTGACGGCGGAGATCGGCATCCTCAGCGGCATCGTGCGGGAACTGGCAGCCGTGGTGGCCGCGCAGGATGCGGACATCGCCGGCCTGAAGGCGCCCCGCCCCGCCCCGGCGCCGGTGCGGCAGACCCAGACTATGCCAGAGGCCGTCACCGAGACGATCCAGCCGGTGCCGCTGCCGGCCGCCTCCGTTCTTCCGAATCCCGAGCCCGTGGCACCGCCCATGCGGCTCGTGCCGCGCACGTCCCCGCCCGCCACCCGCGCGCCCGACCCGCTTCTCGGCATCGGCGACGAGCGCTCCCTGATCGACGCCTTCGATGGCGAAGGCCTCGAAGTCTACCTGCAGCCGGTGGTGACCCTGCCGCAGCGCAAGGTCGTGGCCTACGAGGCACTGGCGCGGCTCAAGATCGGCGAGGCGGTGCTGGCCCCCGAGAGCTTCCTGCCCGTGCTGGAGCGGCACGGCCGGACCACCGCGCTCGACCGGCGCATGCTCCAGCGCGTCGCCACCATCGCGCGTCATCTCCAGGGGCGCGGCAGCCCCGCCGCGGTCAGCTACAGCCTGACGCCGCACTCGCTCTACGAGCCGGGCTTCCTGCGCTCCCTCGGGCGCCTCGTCAGCGAAGGACCGGAACTCGCCGGCCGGGTGGTGATCGCCCTGCCGCAGGTGAGCTGGCGCAACCTCGACGCCGAGCAGGCCTCCCTGCTGGCGGGCCTTCGCGGGCGGATCGGGTTCGTGATGGATCGGCCGATCGACCTGCGCTTCGATCCGACCGCCCTGGCCGAGCGCGGCATCGCCCAGGTAAAGGTGACGGCGGCGATGCTGCTGCGACCGCTCGACCGCACGGCGATGCCGGACATCGCCCTGGAGGATCTGGTCTCCTCCCTCGCCCGGGCCGGTATCCGGCTCGTGGCGACCGGCGTCGAGACGGAATCGGAGGTGCCCGACCTGATCGATCTCGACGTGCCGCTCGCCCAGGGCGCGATCTTCGCGCCGCCCCGCGCCGTGCGGTCCGAGGTGCTGTCCGCCCCGACCGATACCGCGCCGCCGCTGCCGCCCTCGCCCGATCCGCCGCCGAGCCCGCCGCCGCAGCGCCGCCCCTTCCGGGATTTCCTGCGCCGGGCGGGTTGAGACGAGGGCCGCTCAGGCCTTCGCTTCAGGCTTTGGCCGCCTCTCGCTCCAAGCGCCGCCGCAACCGGGTTGCGCCGTAGACCTGGGCCAGACGTCGGCGCGCCGCGTGGACCGGCGGCGCCTCGCGCTCGACGCGGGCGGCGGCGATCACGAGAAGCGTCGTCGCGATGGAATGATGAAGCCGCCCCTGCGCATGGGCGCGGTCGAGGGCGTCGCCGGATGTGCGATCCGGCGGCAGATCGATGCTCGCCATGGTCCAGCCCCTGCGAGATCCATTCTCGGGATCCCGGCTCCTTCTTCGGGGAGGAGAGTGACGGCTTTTCGTACGCCCGATGGCGGGAAGGCGGCAGCTTGGCCGTAAGCGGGGCCTCAGGCGAAGAGGGCGTCGATCGCGTCCTGCGCCGTGGCGGGGCCGCCCTTTTGCGGGCCGTTGAGCAGGAGCGACTCGTTGCGCGTCCGGCGATCGACCTCCAACTCGTCGATGCCGCTGGCGTCGCGGGCCTTCACGGCGGAGCTGAACCGCGCCAGCCGGCCTTCGAGCTGGCTCATCGCTTCCGCGACCTTGCCGATGCGCTGGCCCGTGATGTCCTGGAAGGCGCAGGCCTCGAAGATGTCGTAGATCCTGGCTTCCACCGCCGCGCGGTACCCCGGGCCGTCGGGCAGGCCGAGGATGGTCTCGGCCGCACCCATGATCGAGTCGGTCGCGCCGGCGGTCGCCGCGACCACCTCGCTCAGCTCCTCGTGGACCATCGGCAGGCGGTCGCGGGTCAGCTCGTTGGCCCGCAGCAGCGCGATCGCGTCCCGCAGGTTCGAGATGTAGTCGGCGATGTCGAGGAGTTCCTTGACCATCACCGAAGGGTTGGAGGTCTGCGACCGGGCGTCGCGTGCCGATGCCGTCGATCTCATGGATGATCTCTCGAGGGATCTTTCGTGTCTCGGGCTTGCGGTGCCGCGTTCCGCGCTTGCCCCGGCGGAGGGCCGCCCGGTTCGGGCGGCCGCACCGGAGGCGAGGCGGAGGTCAGGCTCCGCAGACGGCCTCGATCTTCGACTTCAGCGTCGCGGCGTTGAACGGCTTGACGATGTAGTTGTTCACGCCGGCCTTCTTGGCGGCGATGACGTTCTCGGTCTTCGACTCGGCGGTGACCATGATGAACGGCGTGGTGCGCAGGCCCTCGTCGGCGCGCACGTGGCGCAGCAACTCGTAGCCCGTCATCGGCTCCATGTTCCAGTCGGAGATGACGAGGCCGTACTTGCGGCCCTTGAGGCGAGCGAGCGCCGCCGTTCCGTCGGAGGCATCGTCCACATCCTCGAAGCCGAGCTGCTTGAGGAGGTTGCGGATGATGCGCACCATGGTTTGGTAGTCATCGACCACCAGGATAGGCATGCTGAGGTCGAGGGCCATGTGAAACGAGCTCCGGTTGTCCCTGGTCGGTGCTGGGGGCGCACCATCCTCTGACGCGAGCGCGGTCGCGTGGGCGAGCGAGGACGGCGCTGCCTTCCGTCCCCGGGACCATAGTTCGGAGCGACTTGCGAAGCGGTTAATCGCGCCGGCCGCGAAAACCGTGACGTGCGCGCTGGCCGGGCCCGTCGCTTGACCGGGCAAGCCGATTTCGCCAAGTCTCCGCCCGCGCGGCACCTCTCCGCCCGCGCGCCGGCAGCGGACGCACCCACCCTGCCCCTTCAAGCCTTGCAGTGATCCGATCGCAGGAGCCGATGCCGTCAGGCGATGAGTACGCCGCGCCGCCCGAGCGGACCGATGCCGCAGCCGGGCGCAGGCCGTTCGCGATCTGCCGCGAGGACGACGCGGTGCCGGCTCTCCTGGCGGGCGCCGTCGCGGCCCTGGGCAATTTTGATGGTGTGCATCGCGGCCACCGCGCGCTGATCGAGGCCGTGCGCCGGGAGGCGGGCACGCATCCCGCCGCCGTGCTGACCTTCGAGCCGCATCCGCGCGCCTTTTTCGCACCCGATCAGCCGATGTTCCGCCTCACCGGCCCGCGGGCCAAGGAAATCGTGTTCGCGCGGCTCGGTCTCGACGGGCTGATCGTGCGCCGGTTCGATCGCGTGCTTGCCGGCACCAGCGCCCGGGACTTCGTGGAGGGCTGCCTTCGCGACGATCTCGGCCTGTCCGGCGTGGTGATCGGCCACGATTTCCATTTCGGCCGCGGCCGCGAGGGCTCGCCGGGCGTGCTGGCCGATCTCTGCGCGCAGGCGGGGCTTGGTTGCCGCATCGTTCCGGCGGTTTCGGCGGAGCCCGGCGACGCGCCGATCTCCTCGAGCGCGATCCGGGCGGCGCTGGCGGCGGGCGACGTGGCACGGGCCAACGCACTGCTCGGTTACCGCTGGTTCGTGCTGGCGCAGGTGCGCCACGGGGACAAGCGCGGACGCACCCTCGGCTACCCGACCGCCAACCTCGCCCTCGACGCCTGCGGGCTGGCGCACGGCATCTACGCGGTGCGGGTGCGCCTGCCCGACGGCAGCCTGCACGATGGCGTGGCGAGCTACGGCCGCCGCCCGACCTTCGACGACGGGGCGCCACTCCTCGAAGTGCACCTGTTCGACTTCTCGAGCGACCTCTACGGCCAGGAGGTGGCGGTCGAATTGCTGGCCTACCTGCGCGGCGAGGAAAGGTTTTCGAGCGCCGAGACGCTCGTCGCGCAGATGGATGTGGATTCCGCGCGCGCGCGAGCGGCGATCGGGATGGATCGCGCGCCGTCGATGCTGGGCTGAGGACGGATCAGGCGGACGAGGTACACCTCGCACGTTGCGTCACGTCAGGCTGGAAAGGCTCGCGTCCGTGCTGCCTGAATCGCTATGCTAGGGCTCGCGATGACGGAGAACGCGGCGCCGTAGCGAGCTCCAACGAGGCAACCCGGCGGCGCACCGCTCCCGGATGAGCAGGCATGGCCGCCGTCGCTCGGCGGCCGATTCGTGTCAGAGCATGCTGGGCAGGATTCGATCCGGCGGGCGGTGGCCGTCCATGAAGGTCTTGATGTTGATGATGACCTTCTCGCCCATGTCGGTGCGGCTCTCGTGCGTGGCCGAACCCATATGCGGCAGCAGCACCACCTTGCCGGTGCGTGCCAACCGCACGAGACGCGGGCTCACCGCCGGCTCCTGCTCGAAGACGTCGAGGCCTGCCGCCGAAATTTCGCCGGCCTCGATGAGCCGCGCCAGGGCGTTCTCGTCGATGACCTCGCCGCGAGCGGTGTTGACGACGATCGATTCCGGCTTGAGCAGCTTGAGGCGGCGGGCGGAAAGCAGGTGGTAGGTCGCGGGCGTATGCGGGCAGTTCACGGAAACGATGTCGACCCGCGCCAGCATCTGGTCGAGGGATTCCCAGTAGGTCGCGTCGAGCGATTCCTCGATCGAGGAGGGCACTCGGCGGCGGTTGTGATAGTGGATCGACAGGCCGAAGGCCTTGGCGCGGCGAGCGAGCGCCTGACCGATGCGGCCCATGCCGACGATGCCGAGGCGCTTCCCGGTGATGCGGCGGCCCAGCATCCAGGTCGGCGACCAACCGGTCGTCCAGTCGTCCTCGGGGATGATGCGCGCGCCCTCGGCGATCCGGCGGGCGACGGCCAGGATCAGCGCCATGGTCATGTCGGCGGTGTCTTCGGTCAGCACGCCGGGCGTGTTGGTGACGGTGATGCCCCGCTCCAGGGCGGCGGCGACGTCGATATGGTCCACACCGTTGCCGAAATTGGCAATGAGCCGGAGGTTCGGACCCGCCTGCGCGAGGAGACCGGCGCTGATCTCGTCGGTCACGGTCGGGACCACCACGTCGGCCTCGCGGAACGCGGCGGCCAGGGCCTCCTGCGAGAGCGGTGCATCGTCGTGGTTGAGGCGCGTGTCGAACAGCTCGCGCATGCGCGTCTCGACCGCGTCCGGCAGACGCCGGGTGACGACCACCAACGGCTTGCGCTTCAACGACGACATGTTTCCTCCCGGCGAGGCCGTCCCGCGTTTCGTTCCTGCCCCGAACCCGGGCTCCGGTGCGGTTGCCCGCCCGCCGGCTTACGCTCCCTTAACCACGTTGCGGCCAGAAGGGGCGGAGGCGGACCGGGCTCCCGGCCACGCCGCAGGACATCCGGCCTCTCTACCAGAGAGGTCGGGGAACACAATGCGGCCCACCCCGCCCGTCCCGCCCGGAACGCCGTCGCCCCGGCGGCAAATCCAGGGCGGCCGAAGACGGCCGTCGCCGGTCCCGGCCGGACGACGCCGCCTGAACACGCTTTTCCTCCGCCGTCCCGGACGGCGGACAAGACTTTCCCGAAGCCACGGATCGGAGACGAGGGACCATGCGCCCGCCTAACCTGCCCCTGGTGAACCCCACCCGCCTCGCGTTGCTCGCAGCGTTGTTCGCCCTGCTGGTGCCGCTGACCGCAGAGGCGGCTCCGCCCGCCGAATCCGAGGTCGGCAAGGGGCCCGTCACCAAGCTGCCGCTGCCGCGCTACGCCAGCCTGAAGAGCAACCGCGTGAACCTGCGCGAGGGCCCCTCGAAGGATCACCGTACCCTCTGGGTGTTCCAGCGGGCCGGCCTTCCGGTCGAGATCGTTGCCGAGTTCGAAACCTGGCGGCGCATCCGCGATTCGGAAGGCACCGAGGGCTGGGTTCTTCACAACCTGCTGTCGGGACGCCGCACCGCCGTCGTGATCCCGCCCTCCGGCGAGCGCGCCGATTCAGCCAAGTCCACGGTGCCGCTCACGGCGGCCGCCGACGAGCAATCGGCCGAGGAAGCCCGGCTGCAGCCCGGCGTCATCGGCAGCGTGAAGAGTTGCGGCGGCACGTGGTGCCGGCTCGTCGTGCCGCTCCCCGACAAGAGGGGCGACGTGGACGGCTACATCCGCCAGAGCCGGCTCTGGGGCGTCTACCCGAACGAGCGGGTGGAGTAGAAACCAGAAAGGGCCCGGAAAAACCGGGCCCTTTCTCGTTCGGAATCGGCGCGAAGCCGAATCAGGCGCGGCCGGACGTGGCGCGACGGCGCAGACGAACGATCACCTCGACGCCGGCGATCTCCATGCCCTCGGGCGCCTCGGGAAGCGAATCGACCGAGATGCCGCATTCCGGCATGTCGAGCACCTCACCCTCCTCCTCCAGGAAGAAATGGTGGTGCTCACTCGGATTGGTGTCGAAATAGGCCTTCGATCCATCGAGGGCGAGTTGGCGCAGCAGGCCCGCCTCGGTGAACTGGTGAAGCGTGTTGTAGACGGTCGCCAGGGATACAGGGACCTTGGCCCGCATCGCCTCGTCGTAGAGCATTTCCGCGGTCAGGTGGCGGTCGCCGCGGCCGAACAGGAGCCAGCCGAGCGAAAGGCGCTGCCGGGTCGGCCGCAGGCCCGCCCGGCGCAGACGGTCGCGCAGGTCGGAGAGCGGACAGCCCCGACGGCCGCTGACCGCGTCGGCCGGCGAGATCGAGCGTGCGTTGAGCACGGCCTGAAGAGGCGTCAGATCGGACATGGCTGGGAAGGATTCCCGCTAATTTAGAATGACTAAAGCTAGCAAAGTATACGGCCGCGCAGCGCCTGCGGCAACCCGTACGAGCCCAAGCTCGGGTTTGATGCGTGGAGGACGCATGGCTCGCGGGCCGGCTGGACGCGCAATGCGTGCGTACGGCCGTGATTGCCGAGGGCCGCATCGTTCCGAGTCCGCTTTGTGGGCGCGGCAAGCCTGTGCTACGAGGCGCCCATTCCTTTACCCTCCGACCGCCCTGTTCCGTCGGACCCGTCCGTCACCGAGGACCCGTACGTCATCCATGGCTTCTCTCGACCAGCAATCCGACGGCGCTTCTCCGCAGCGCGCTTCGAGCTTCTCCTACGAGGATCTCCTGGCCTGCGGGCGCGGTGAGCTGTTCGGGGCCGGCAACGCGCAGCTCCCGCTGCCGCCGATGCTGATGTTCGACCGGATCACCTCGATCGGGACCGAGGGCGGCGCCCACGGTAAGGGTCACGTGCTGGCCGAGTTCGATATCCGGCCCGACCTCTGGTTCTTCCCCTGCCACTTCAAGGGCGATCCGGTGATGCCCGGCTGCCTCGGCCTCGACGCGCTCTGGCAGCTTGTCGGCTTCCATCTCGGCTGGCTCGGTTCGCAGGGCCGCGGCCGGGCGCTGGGCGTCGGCGAGGTGAAGTTCACCGATCAGGTGCTGCCGAGCGTCAAGCAGGTGGTCTACGGCATCGACATCAAGCGCGTGCGCCAGGGCAAGCTCGTGCTCGGCATCGCCGATGGCTGGCTCGAGGCCGACGGCCGGCGGATCTACGAGGCGAGCGACCTGCGGGTGGCCCTCTTCCGCTCCTGAGCCCCGGCCGGGCGCCGATTACGCGCGGCGATCGAGCCCGTCCGGAGCGAAAGAGCGCCCGTGCGCGGTTGAGATTGGGCGCGCATCATCCTAACTGACCCCCGAAGAAACGCCGCGGAAGCCGCGGCGCAAGCAGCTTGAGCCATCATGCGGCGTGTCGTCATCACCGGGATGGGCATCGTCTCGTCCATCGGCAACAACACTCAGGAGGTTCTGGCCTCCCTGCGCGAGGCCCGTTCGGGCATCACGCGTGCCGAGGCGCAGGCCGCGCACGGCTTCCGCAGCCAGGTCGCGGGCGCACCGACGATCGATCCCGATGGGGTCGTGGACCGGCGCGCCATGCGCTTCCACGGTGGCGGGACGGCCTGGAACCACATCGCGATGGATCAGGCGATCCGCGATGCGGGGCTGGAGGAGCGGGACGTCTCCAACGATCGCACCGGCATCATCATGGGTTCGGGCGGTCCCTCGACCCGTACCATCGTCGAATCCGCGGCCATCGCCCGCGAGAAGGGGCCGAAGCGGGTCGGACCCTTCGCCGTGCCGAAGGCGATGTCCTCGACCGCCTCCGCGACGCTCGCCACGTGGTTCAAGATCCGCGGCGTGAACTATTCGATCTCCTCGGCCTGCGCGACCTCGAATCACTGCATCGGCAACGCCGCCGAGATCATCCGCGGCGGCCGTCAGGACGTCATCTTCGCGGGTGGATGCGAGGAGCTGGACTGGACCCTCTCCGTCCTGTTCGACGCCATGGGCGCGATGTCCTCGCGTTACAACGAGACGCCCTCCCGTGCCTCGCGCGCCTACGACGTGAACCGCGACGGCTTCGTGATCGCCGGCGGCGCGGGCGTCCTGGTGCTCGAGGAGTACGAGCACGCCAAGGCCCGCGGCGCCAGGATCTACGGCGAGGTCGCCGGCTACGGCGCCACCTCCGACGGGCACGACATGGTCGCCCCCTCCGGCGAGGGTGCGGTGCGCTGCATGCGCCAGGCCATGGAGGACCTGAAGGGCGTCAAGATTGACTACATCAACCCGCACGCCACCTCGACGCCCGTGGGCGACGACAAGGAGATCGAGGCGATCCGCGAGGTGTTCGGCGCCGGTGATGCCTGTCCGCCGATTTCGGCCACCAAGTCCCTGACCGGGCATTCGCTGGGCGCCACGGGCGTGCAGGAGGCGATCTACGCGCTCCTGATGATGAACAACGGCTTCATCTGCGAGAGCGCGCATATCGACGAGCTCGATCCGGCCTTCGCCGACATGCCGATCCTGCGCCAGCGCCGCGACGGGGCGCAACTCGGCCACGTGATGTCGAACTCGTTCGGCTTCGGCGGCACGAACGCGACGCTCGTGTTGAAGCATCCCGACGCCTGACCGACCCCTTCGGTACCCACTTCTCCGCGGCGCGGATGGGCTGTTCTCGCAGTTGCGAAGACGAGGCGAAAGCATAGGGCGACACTTAGTCTGACCGATCGCAGGAACATGACCGTTGCGTCGGCGTTCCTGCTTCGTTAGGCAGGTCGAACCATGATCGTCATCCTCGCTTTGTTCATCGTGTGCGGCCTGGCCCTTGCGGCCAGTCTGGCCGTACGCGCGAAGCAGAAGCTGATCGACGACGCCCAATCCGGCACCCGCGGCTACTTCTGACCGCACGCCGCAGGATGACCGCCTCAGCCCCGCTGCTTCGGCGCCGGGGCGCTTTCGCGCCGAACTCGGATTGTTGCCCCACGCGTGGACAGGCCCGCGCCGGACGGGCTAAGCCTCGGAAGAGGAAATGCGGCGCCGGGCCGAACGCGGACGGATTGTGAGCGAATGACGGGTTTGATGGCGGGCAGGCGCGGCCTCATCATGGGGGTCGCCAACGATCATTCGATCGCGTGGGGCATCGCCAAGACCCTGCACCAGCACGGGGCCGAACTCGCCTTCACCTATCAGGGCGAGGCACTGGGCCGTCGTGTCACGCCGCTCGCCGCCTCCGTCGGTTCCGACATCGTGCTGCCCTGCGACGTGGAAGATCTCGCCACGGTCGATGCCGTGTTCGATGCACTCGACCAGCGTTTTCCCGACGGCATCGACTTCATCGTCCACGCCATCGGCTTCTCGGACAAGGCGCAGCTGAAGGGCCGTTACGTCGACGTGACGACCCGCGCGAACTTCTCGCGCACCATGACGATCTCCTGCTTCTCCTTCACCGAACTGGCCCAGCGCGCCGCCGCCCGGATGCCGCGGGGCGGCTCGCTCCTGACCCTGACCTATGCGGGCTCGACCCGGGTCATGCCGAACTACAACGTGATGGGCGTGGCCAAAGCGGCGCTGGAAGCCTCCGTCCGGTACCTCGCGACGGATCTCGGCCCGGACGGCATCCGCGTGAACGCGCTCTCGGCGGGCCCGATGCGGACGCTGGCCGGCGCCGGCATCGCCGACGCACGGCTGATGTACAATCACCAGAAGGCCCACGCCCCCTTGCGCCGCACGGTGACGCTGGAGGATGTCGGCAACTCGGCTCTCTACCTGCTCTCCGACCTGTCGAGCGGCGTGACCGGCGAGATCCACTTCGTGGATTCGGGCTACAACATCATCTCGATGCCCCGCCCCGCCGTGCTTCAGGCCCAGGACGAGGCCGGCGTCGTCGGCGACGATTGATCGCCGCGCGCGGTTGCCGGGGCGGCGTGTCTTCCCGCCGCTTGTCGAACGGGCGCCCGCGCCGCAGGGTGCGGCCCGCGATGACCCCCTCCCCGCCCCGCCGCTCGCTCCGAACTGCGCTTCCTGCTGGTTTCCTGGCCGGCCTTTTGGCTGCTCTGCTGATCGTTGGCGGGACGGGGGCGGCTTTTGCCCAGAGCGTCACCCTCGATCTCGGTGCCGGCGGCACCACCGAGCGCGCGCTCCAGCTCGTCGCGCTGATCACCGTCCTGGCTCTGGCGCCCTCCGTGCTGGTGATGGCGACCTCCTTCACCCGGATCGTCGTGGTGCTCTCGATCCTGCGTTCGGCGCTCGGCACGCAGACCGCGCCGCCCAACACGGTGATGGTAAGCCTCGCCCTGTTCCTCACCGCCTTCGTCATGGCGCCTACCGCCCGCGAGGCTTACCAGGCCGGGGTCGAGCCGCTGGTGGCGGGGCAGATCACCCAGTCCCAGGCCTTCGAGCGGGCGTCGGCCCCCTTCAAGACCTTCATGTTGCGCAACGTGCGGGAGAAGGATCTGAAGCTCTTCCTCGACATGTCGCGCCAGTCCGTCCCCGCCGGCCCCGAAGCCATCGGCCTCGAGATCGTCACGCCCGCCTTCATGATCTCGGAATTGCGCCGCGCCTTCGAGATCGGCTTCCTGCTCTTCATCCCCTTCCTCATCATCGACCTCGTGGTCGCGTCGGTGCTGATGGCGATGGGCATGATGATGCTGCCGCCCGCGACGGTGGCGCTGCCGTTCAAGCTGATCTTCTTCGTGCTCGTGGACGGCTGGACCCTCGTGGCGGGCTCCCTGATTCAGAGCTACGGAGGGTGATCGCCGGCCGCCACGAATCGTGGTTGCGGCCCGACCCTTCCGAGGAAAGTCGAGACATGAATCTGACGACCGTGACCGCCCAGTGGGCGCCGAGGATGTTGAGCGTGCTGCGGATCGTCTCCGCGCTGGTCTTCATGGCGCACGGCACGCAGAAGATCCTGGGCTTTCCCCCCAGCGCGATGAACCCGCCGCTTCTCTCGCTCTCCGGCATTGCCGGCATGCTCGAACTCGTCGGAGGAGCGCTTCTGCTCGTCGGCCTGTTCAGCCGCCCGGTGGCCTTCGTCCTGTCGGGTCAGATGGCGTTCGCTTACTTCATCGCCCACGCGCCGAAGAGCTTCTTCCCGGCCCTCAACGGCGGCGACGCGGCGATCCTGTTCTGCTTCGTCTTCCTCTACATCGCCTGCGCCGGCCCCGGCCCCTGGAGCGTCGACGCGCAGCGCGGTCGCGGCACGGCCTACTGAGCCTCAGCCCGGCGGGGGCGGCGACGGCGCCTCCGCCCGGTTCCCCGGGGCCTCGCTGCCGCGCTCGGGCACGGCAGTGTCGGGGTATCGCTTGCGGTACTCCGCGAGGAAGGCTGCCAACGTCTCCGCCTTGGTTGCCCGCAGGGCCGCATCGCGGAAAGCGGCGGTGCGGGCGGCGTCCGGCCGCGTCAGCATGGCGAAGGTGCGGGCATCCGCGCTCTCGGCCATGAGCCCCGCGAACTTCGCCTTGAGGCGCTCGAGACCGAGGGTCTCCCCCGCCAATCCGTAGGCGAGTCCGGCCCGAATCACGTCCGCCCGCGCGGCGTCGTCGAGCGGCTTTCCGGAGCGCCAAGCGGGACCGAGGATGGTCTCGTGGGCCTCTCCCGCCTCGCGCCAGCGCCGGGCCGCCCAGAGGATGTCGGCCCGCAGCCGCTCGGCGTCCGTGCCCGTTTCCCCCTCGACCGTCTCCAGGGCGAGATCGGTGCGCGAGAGATCCGACAGGGCCCGGGCACGCAGCAGGGCGCGGGCGCGGCGCACGTCCTCCGGCAGTTCCGGCAGATGGGTCGCGTCGAGGGTCTGAAGGGCCTGAAGCGCCTTGCCTTCCATGAGGCGGATCGTTGCCAGCCGCGCCGAGACCGAGGCGCGCGCCGCACCTTCCAGGCGCCGCTCGATCTGGTATTGCAGCAGTTCGTCGGCGGAATCGAGCAAGTCGAGGGCGACGAGGCGATCGGCCAGACGCCGCACGATCTCGTCGGCGCGCCGGCCGGCCGGCGCGAAGTCCTTGAAATCGAAGTAGAGCGCCAGCGCCTCGACGCCGCCCAGGGCCTCGCCCCGTGCGCCGAGGAACAGGTCTTCGAACAGGGCCTGCGCCCGCTCGTGCAGCGCCCGCGTCGTCTGCGCCTCGGGGCTGAACGCGTTGGCGCGGCGCGCCGTCAGGAAGACCTTGCGCCAGCGGCCGGCCTCCTCGTAGAGCCCGCCGAGCGCCCCCAGCATTCCGATCTCGGTCGGGCCGCCATGCCAGGTCAGCCCCAGGATCTCGAGCCGGTCGATGGCATGGGGCAGTGCCACCTTGCCGAGCGTGCGGCCGAGGGTCGTCGCCCGCAGGGTCGCCTCCGCCGCAAGCGGCCATGGCGCCTGCTGGCGCAGGGTCTCGTAGGCCGAGAGCGCCGCCTCGCCACGCCCCGTCGCCTCGTCCACCTTCGCCCGCAGCAGCGTCAGCCGGTCCCGGGTGTACTCGTTCGCCGCCCGCGAGGCCGCGGTCGAGGCCCGACCCACCGCTTCCCAATCCCCCGTCTCGACCGCGGCCTCGGCGGCGGCGGCGTGAAACAGAGAGGCCAGCGGCTCGGGATAGCGCTCCAGAACCGATTCGCCGGCCCGCAGAGCCGCCGCCGCCTCACTCCATCGGCCGGTCGCCGCGTCCGCGAGGCCGCGCCAGAGCCGGGCTTCCGGACTGGTCGACAGCCGCTCGTCGGCGAGGAGCTTGCGCGCTTCCTCCGCGCGACCGATCCGGATCAGCAGGATTCCGCGCAGGAGCACCGTCTGGCGGTCGCCGTCGATCACGACGTCCTCGGCGGCGGCCGCTCCGAGGGCACCCAGAGCCTCCACATCGAGGTCGTTGGCCATCAGGGCGCGGGCGAGGGTGAGGCGGGCGGCGCCCCGGTCGCGGCGGTGGGCGTCGACGGCGGCCGTGAGACCGTCCCGCAGCATCGCGCGCACGTCGCCGCGCTGCGCGTTCTCCCAGGCGTCGCGGTCGATCACGAGTTCGCCGACGGCTCCGACGGGTGGGTCGGCGGGGCGGGAGACGCCCGAGACGGCAAGCCCGGTCTCCCGGTTGCCTTCCCGGCCGACGGCGACGCCGTCGAGATCGGGCCGGACGGTGAGGTCGTCGGCGAGAGCGAGCACCGCGAGGCCGAGCCGGCTCGGGATCAGCTCGAAATCGACGAAGCGCTGCGCCTTGGCGACGCCCGCAGGGCGGCGGCCCTCGCTGGTGACGACGGCGATGCGCTCGCCGTCGAGGTCGAGCCAGCCCGCCGGGCCGGGCTCGGGCAGACGCAGACCGATGCCGACGCGCCCCGGTGTTCCCGCCACGCGCTGTGCGATCAGGCTCTCGCTCGGCGCGAGACCGTCACCCGCCACCAGCTCCCAGCCGGCGGGTTCGGTCACCGGCACGAGATCGACGAGGCGGCCCAGGGGCGGCCGGAAGCGCAGGACGCTCAGGCCGCCGCTGCGGGCCACGGGTCCGAGGGGAACGAGGCCGGTCGCGCCGGGCGACGGCACGGCGACCGGATCGGTCGTGGCGAAGACCAGGGTGACGATGCCGCCTCGCTCGAACAGGGCCGCGGGCACGCGCTTGGAGAACGGGAAGACGAGCCCCGAACCCGCCTTGCGCGGCGCGATCTCGGCGCGACGGGCCGCTGCCTCCGCGGCCGGCGGCTGTGCGACTGCTTTCGGTGGCTCCTTGGACGCTTCTTTTGCAGGCTCGTGGGCCGCGCTCGCCGGCGGCGCGGACGCCTCGGCGGATTTGGGAGGCTTGGCCAGGAAATCGATCGTCAGGATGTCGTCGTCGCGGGCGGTGGAGAGCGTCACGCCTTCGGCCGGCGTCGCGACGATCCGCGCTTCGCCGGCATCCGTCTCGATCTCGACCCGTCCCACCCCCGGATCGAGGCGTCCGCGTAGAGAGTGGTCGTCGATGCGCCAAGCGCCCGGCAGCGTCAGGCGCGTGCCCGGCCCGTTCGGCGCGAAGGCGGCCTCCGAGCCCTCCGGAAGGCGCAGGCTGAGCCGGGTGCGCACGTCGTTGCGGGCGAGTTCGAGGGCGAGCGGCCGGGGCGGCGGGGCCGGGTTGCGGGCCTTGAGGATGGCCTCGGCGGCGGCGGCACGGCGGGCCAGCTCCGCCACCACTTCGGCGGGCAGGGGCGGCGGGAAGCCGCTCCAGGTCTCGGGCAGCAGATCCACGAAGATCTGCTCGCCGGCCTCCTGCACATTGATGCGGAAGGGCCGCTGGAGGGCGAGCCGCAGGGCCGAGCCGTCGGGGTCGCGGCGCACCACCGAGACGTAGTCCGGCAGGCCCGCGGCGATCCGCTCCGGCCCCGGAGAGACGGCCTCGCCGAAGCCGAGCACGAGGATGGCGCCCGACAGGCGGGCCTTGACCGCGACCGGCCCGTCGAAGGTCAGGACGATGCGACCGAAGCCGTCCGATTGGGCGCCCTTGGCGGAGACGAGTCGCGCGGCCTCCGCGGCGGAGGCCGCCGCGCATAGGCCCAGGGCGAACCCGGCGCGCAGGAGAGCCCTGCCCGGCCGCAGCCCTCGTCCCTGACCGGGCGGTCCCCCCATCGCGCAGAACGCCCGTCCCTGCGGCGGCCGGTCCCAAGGGGAACCGGGCGCCTCACGCCACTCGTGGGGACAGTCTGGCCCAACGCGGTGAACGCGCTCTTAAGGCAGGGCGCGCTGCGGCGCGCCTCAAGAGGCCTTGCGCAGGACGAGACCGGGAATCACGCTTCCCTTCTCGCCGAACAGCTCCACCGCCTTGCGGCAGCTCTCTTCCACGTTCTTCCGGTAGGCTTCCGTGTAGCTCATGCTGCGCATGAGCAGTTCACCCTTCGAGATCGCGTCGAGATCGACGCCCATGGCGGACACGACGGCCTTGAATCGCTCGTAATCGGGTTGCGCCTCCTTGCAGGATTCGCCCACGAAGCGGACGAGCCCAGCGAGCTTGGCCGCACTCGCCTGCTGACGCTCCTGGGGCGTGGCCGGCGCCTTCTCCGCGCTCTCGGGTGCCGGCTGCGCCGCCTGCGGTGCGGGCGTCGTTTCGGCCGCGGCGGCAACCGGCACCGCGAACAGGATCGCGGCTGCGATGGCGAAGTTCTTCACACGTTTTCTCCCTGACTTTCGAGCGCTTTATTATTCTGCTCTTATCTTTCTCAGGCACAGACTAGCAGAGGCGTGATCGCTCTTCTGCCCTCTGCACTTCATTTTTGTGGAGACGCCGGCCGCGCGATCCCGTGCGGCCGGCATCGGTCCCTGTCAGGTCGGCTTCACGGCGCGCCCTGCCGCCATCAGCGCGAAGGCGTAGATCAGGCCGACCTCTTCCAGCCGGTCGAAGCGGCCCGCCGCGCCGCCGTGCCCGGCCTCCATGTTGATCCTGCAGAGGATCGGACCGCCGCCGGTCATGGTGGCGCGCAGCCGGGCGACCCACTTGGCGGGCTCCCAGTAGGTGACGCGCGGATCGGTCAGGCCGCCGAGTGCGAGGATCGCAGGATAGGCCTTGGCGGCGACGTTGTCGTAGGGCGAGTAGGACAGGATCGTCTCGAACGCCTCAAGGCTCTCGGCCGGATTGCCCCATTCGGGCCATTCCGGCGGCGTGAGCGGAAGCTCGGCGTCGAGCATGGTGTTGAGCACGTCCACGAACGGCACGTCGGCGACGATGCCGGCGAACAGGTCGGGAGCGAGGTTGGCCGCCGCGCCCATCAGCATGCCGCCCGCGCTGCCGCCATGAGCGACGATGCGGCCCTTGGCCGTGTAGCCGGCCTCGATCAGCGCCTGTCCGCAGGCCACGAAATCCGTGAAGGTGTTGGGCTTCCGCTCGCGCTTGCCGTCGAGATACCAGTTCCAGCCCTTCTCGGTGCCGCCGCGGACATGGGCGATGGCGTAGACGAAGCCGCGATCGACGAGGCTGAGCCCGTTGGTGCGGAAGGCTGCCGGCATCAGCGTGCCGTAGGAGCCGTAGCCGTAAAGCAGCAGCGGCGCCGTGCCGTCGAGCGGCGTGTCGCGCCGGTGCAGCAGCGAGACGGGCACCGTTTCGCCGTCCGGCGCGGTCGCGAACAGGCGGCGAGTCACGTAGTCGGCGGGCTCGTGGCCGCTCGGCACGCTCTGGCGCTTGCGCAGGATGCGGGCGCGGGTGACGCAATCGTAGTCGTAGGTCTCGCTCGGCGTCGTCATCGACGAGTAGGCGAAGCGGATACGCGCCGTCTCGAACTCGTAGCCCGGCAGCAGCCCGAGGGAGTAGGCCTCCTCGGCGAAGGAGACGGTGTGCTCCTCACCCTTGAGATCGCGCACGACGATGCGCGGCAGGGCGTTCTCCAGTTCGAGCCGCACGAGGTGGTTGCCGAGCACGTGCAGGTGCCGGATCATCACGCCGGGCCGGTAGGGCACCGCATCGTGCCAGTTCTCGCGCGCCGTCGCGTCGAGGGGGCAGGTGACGATCTTGAAGTCCACGGCGCCGTCGGCATTCGTCAGGATGACGAGGTGCGAGCCCCAGTGCTCGACGGAGTAGATCAGCTGCGGCTCACGCGGCGCGACGCAGGTGAGCGGCGCCTCGTCGCTCGAGCGGTCCAGGAGGTGGACCTCCGCCGTCTCGTGGTCGCTCGCGGTGACGGTGAGATAGGTGCCCGACTGGGTGCGGCCGATATTCACGAAGAAGCCCGGATCGGCCTCCTCGTAGACCACCGTGTCCAGCGCCTGATCGGTGCCGAGGCGGTGGCGCAGGACGCGGGCCGGGCGGTGGTTCTCGTCGAGTGCCACGTAGAAGAAGGCGGTGCCGGCGGCGTTCCAGACCGCATCGCCCGCCGTCTCCTCGACCTTCTCCGGGCGGTCCTCGCCGGTCGCCAGATCGCGCACGCGGATGGTGTGGAGTTCCGAGCCCTTGGTGTCGACGCCCCAGGCGAGCAGGCCGTGGTCGTCGGAATGGGCCGCCCCGGCGATCTCGAAGAAGGCGAGCCCCTCCCCCTCACGGTCGCCGTCGAGCAGGATCTGCTCGCCGGTCTCCCCGTCCTCCGCCTCCTCGGCGATTCGGTGAACGGTGCGCGGGCGGCGGCAGATCAGCGGGTGCTGCCCGCCCTCGCGGTGGCGGGTGTAGTAGGCGAAGGGCCCGTCCGGATCGGGCACGGAGGAATCGTCCTCACGGATGCGCCCGCGCATCTCGGCGACCAGGGTCTTGCGCAGGGCCGAGGCCCCGCTGAGCGCCGCCTCGGCATAGGCGTTCTCGGCCTCGAGATAGGCGCGGATATCCGGCGCGAGCGCCGCCGGGTCCTTCAGCACCGCGCGCCAGTTCTCCGCCTTGAGCCAGGCGAAGGGGTCCTCGATGCGCCGGCCGTGAAGCTCGAAGGCGTGCGGGCGCGCCTGCGCCGCGGGCGCTTCGGGCGGCAACGCGAAGGGGGGCGGCTCGAAGGTCATTCCCGGACTCCGGTGTCAGATCGCGTGTGATGAGGCGGTGTGCCGCGCCACGTCCCCTGCCGCAAGCCGTCGCGCCGCGGGGGTGCGGATCGGACGCGCCGCGGAGGCGGCGCGCCATCGGCCGAGGCGACCTTCGAGCATTCACAATCTAACGGGACCATCGGAGTCAGCGATCAAGCCGCTCAGTTGTGCATACCCGTCCTGTCTTGCAGGTCTAATTTCGATGTTCTAGGTAGAACCCGTGACTGAGGGGGCGTCACTCCAAACCGAAAACAAGCGGGTGAATTGCGCAAACCGGTCCGCGCCCAGCCATTGTCGTCGCCCGATCGGGTGGCCGGCGCGTCCGATTGCGGACGTCATACTGCCAAGGGACAACGTCAAATCATGAACGAAACCGAGACGCCGGTCGATTACGTCGTTCTGACGGCCGACATCGTGGCGGCCTACGTGAGCAATAACCCGGTTCCTGCGGCCGAGCTGGGACACTTGATCGGCAGCATTCACGGCGCCCTGATCCAGGTCGGCACCGGTCGCATTGCGCCGCAGGCCGCGACGCCCGAGCCGCTGCAGCCGGCCGTGCCGATCAAGAAGTCGATCCAGCCGGACTACCTCGTCTGCCTCGAGGACGGGCGGACCTTCAAGTCGCTCAAGCGGCACCTGCGCGCCAAATACAACCTCTCCCCCGAGCAGTACCGGGCCAAGTGGGGCCTCGCCGCCGACTACCCGATGGTCGCCCCGAACTACGCCAAGGCCCGCTCCGACCTCGCCAAGGCGATCGGTCTCGGCCAGCCGCGCCCGGGCAATTACGACGAGGCCGCGTAGGCGCCGTTTCGGCTCCGCTTCCGACCTGTCGTCGCCGAAGCGGAGCCGAATCAACTTATCAACAGCAAAGTCCGGGAACGGTTCGGCCTCTGCTGCATTCACCCGCCATGAGCGAAGACAATCCCTCCGAACAACTCCCTAAAATCAATGCGCTGCTTGCGGAGTGGGCTGCACGCTCCGCCAGCGACAGCGAAATCCTGATCGAGCGCTTCGAGCGGATGGGTTACGCGGTCCGTGGAAAGTCCGAGGACGAGATCGCCGAAGTGCTCAAGAAGCCGCCGACCGAGCCCGCGACGGCCTGAGCCGACGGCTTCATCCGAGCGTGACGCTGCAACCAAGAGCAGTATAGATCTCTGTCAAGTCTTGCGCTAGGATAATTTTCCCTTAGCCTCCCTCACGGTTCCTGCTGCGGGTGGCATGATGCGAAAAGAACAAAACACGAACAGAGAGGGCGGGATCGGTCGGGATGCCGAACGCCTCCTCGCCGCCCTCGCAAGCGAGGGCGCCTACGCCTTCCCCGATCCATCGGCACCCGAAACCCTGATCGTGCGCGGCGGTGGCAGCGGCGTCTCGCTCGGGGCGGGGCGTTTCCCGGCGCGGGCGGGCGAAGCACTCCTGGCCGCCGACCTCGCCGCCCGGGACGACGGACGCCGCAATCGGCTGGTGATCGGGGCGGCCGGCCGGGCCCGGCTGCGGCGGGCGGAAGCCGGCGGCACGGACCGCTTCCGCCTTCAGCACCTCGTCGCGGTGCCCGAGGGGACGGGAGAGGCGGAGCGCCTGCGGGATGCGGCGGAAAGTCCGCTCGCCTGGATGGCGCGGCGCCGGGGACGCGACGGCGAGCCGATGATCGATGCCGCCGCCTTCGCCGCCGGCGAGCGTCTGCGCCACGACCTGACGGCGGCGCGGATGCTGCCCCAGCTCTCGACCGACTGGACCGCCCCGCGGGTCGATGGCGGCGGCCCGCGTGATCCGGCCGCGGCCACCGACCGGACCATCGCCGCGCGCCAGCGCGTGGATCTCGCGCTCGCGGCAGTCGGCTCGGATCTCTCGGGCCTGCTGATCGACCTGTGCGGTTTTCTCAAGGGGCTGGAGCGGATCGAGTCCGAGCGGCGCTGGCCGGCCCGCTCGGCGAAGGTCGTCGCGCGCATCGCCCTCGGTCGGCTGGCCGAACATTACGGGATCGAGCGGGAAGCAACGGGGCCGGAACGGGCGCGCACGCGGTCCTGGCGGGTCATCAACGACCGCGGGCAACCCGGTTCCTGATCCGGCCGCCGACGCTTTTGAAGCGTCTCGCGCCGGCTCAGTTCAGGGTCCTCAGGCGGGCCGCATCCTTGTGGATGCGGTCCACCATCGCGCGCACGCCGTTCGAACGCTTCGAAGTGATGTGCGATCCGAAATCGAGGCGCCTGAGCAGGTCGAAGCCGTCGGCCTTGATCGCCTCATCCGGCGACTTCCCATCGTAGAGGGCGATCATCAGGGCCACGAACCCCTTCACGATGTGGGAGTCGCTGTCCCCGTTGAGCTTCAGCGCGGAGTGACCCGCCGCCTCGCCCAGGGACACGTCGATCCACACCTGACTCTCGCAGCCGAAGACACGGTTGTCCTCGACTTTCGCGGATTCCGGCATTTTCGGCATCAGCTTGCCGAGCTCGATCACGTACTCGAAGCGATCCATGGGATCGTCGAGGATCTCGAAGTTCTCGATGATGGTGTCGAGGTCGGGCAGCATGGGACTCGGGTTCGGAACGATGGGGGCTTCCATCCCTTCGATATAGCGTCCGCGCCCTCGCGCTGCGAGGCGTCGGGAGAGTGCCGTCGTGACCGAAGCGTCTCAGCGCAGGGTGGGCGGCAGCGAAGGCGGGACGTAAGCTCTCGCCTCGGGCAGTTGCAGCAGGAGCGGATCGCCCTCCGTCGCCGCGCCGCTGACCGCGATCTCGGCCTGTGCGGCGTAGGCCGCGATCAGGCGTGGCCCGAGCTTCGGCACGCCCTCCTTGCCCGCGGCCGCCGCCTCGCCGGAGCCCGAGACGATCGAAAGGCGCACCGGCGCGCCGACGCCGGCATCGATGCGGATGGTGATGCCGCAGGTCACGGTGTCGTTGGTGGCGTCGAGGCATTCGGCCACGACCTCGGCGACGATCATGCCCATGGCGTTGGCGGTGCGCGGCTCGACCAGGCTGGTCCCGTCCCCCTCGACGACGACGCCGATCCGCCCCGCCCGGCGCAACTGGCCGAGCCCGGAGGCGAGCCGGTGCAGGTAGTCGCGCAGATCGATCGAGGCGATGTGGGGAGCCTCGTGCAAGTGCTGCTGCACCAGCGCGATCGCACGCACTCGCTGCCCGAGGGCGTCGAAGCTGCCGCGGCAATTCTCGGGTGCGGCCCGCCCGTAGAGGCCGATCAGGCTGACCATCACCTGGAGGTTGTTGCGCACTCGGTGATAGATCTCGGCGAGTAGCGTCTCCTTCTCGATCAGGGCGTGCTCGGCGTGGTCCTCGGCATTCTTGCGGTCGGTGATGTCGAAGCAGGAGCCGAGGAAGCCGTAGAAGACGCCGTTCTCCTCGAGCGGCCGGCCGGTTTCCAAGAGCCAACGATAGGCGCCGTCGTGGCGGCGCAAGCGGAATTCCACGGTGAAGGGCAGGCGCGATTCCATGGCTTGCGACACGATGCGCGCATGCCGTTCGAAATCGTCCGGGTGCAGCCCCTTGCGCCAGCCGTCGCCGATCTCGTCGGCCAGCGGCCGGCCCGTGAACTGGAGCCAGCAATCGTTGTGATAGGTGGATCGGCCGGCATCGTCCGTGCGCCACATCATCAGCGGCACATGGTCGGCGAACCGTCGAAAGCCGTCGTCGAGGTCGAAGGGGGCGTTCGCCTCGCGCGGCCCCGGTATCCCGCCTGATGGCGTTTCAGCACCCATTCCGCTCGTCTGTTCGCTCGCTTGCCGCTCGAAGGAAATCGTTGCGAAATCTCGTCCCGCGCCGGTCAACGTGCGCGGTGTGGGGCCGTTCCGGGCGATCCACAACTCGCACGGGCCGTGCTCGCCCGAAGAGGGGCCGAACGCGGCCTGCGGTCAAGCTCGGTCTCACGAATGCTCGATCATTTCCCGGATCCGGGCGGCCAGCACCTCCACGGGAAAGGGCTTCGTGATCATCTGCATCCCGGGATCGAGCTGGCCTCCGCCGAACATGGCGTTCTCGGCATAGCCCGTGATGAACAGCACCTTGAGCCCGGGCCTCGCCTCGCGAGCGCGGTCGGCGAGCTGGCGCCCGTTGAGACCCGGCAGGCCGACATCCGTCACGAGCAGATCGATCCGCGCAGGCGACTGGACGACGCTCAAACCCGAGGGACCGTCCTGCGCCTCGACGGTGCGGTAGCCGAGATCGCGCAGCACCTCCACCACGAGATCGCGCACCACGGGCTCGTCCTCCACGACGAGGACGGTCTCGCCCCGCTCGGAGCGCGGCGGCTCGGAGGCGGCGACCGCACCGGCCTCGTCCGACACCTCGCCGCGATAGCGCGGCAGGTAGATCTTCACCGTCGTACCCTGGCCCGCCTCGGAATAGATCTTGGCATGCCCCTCCGACTGGCGGGCGAAACCGTAGATCATCGAGAGCCCGAGCCCGGTCCCCATCCCGAGCGGCTTGGTGGTGAAGAAGGGCTCGAAGGCGCGGGCCACCACGTCCGGCGGCATGCCCAGGCCGGAATCGGTGACGCAGATGCAGACGTACTGGCCGACCCCGACCTCCGGGTGCAGGCGGGTATAGCTGCGGTCGAGATGCGTGTTGCAGGTCTCGATCACGAGCCTGCCGCCCTCCGGCATCGCATCGCGGGCGTTGATGGCGAGGTTGAGCACCGCGTTCTCGAGCTGGTGCGGATCGCAGAGCGTCGGCCAGAGTCCGCCTGCGGTGACGATCTCCAGATGCACCCGCTCGGTCAGCGTCCGGCGCAGCATGTCCTCCATGCCGGCAACGAGGGCGTTCACCCTGACGGGCTTCTGTTCCAGCGGCTGGCGCCGGGCGAAGGCGAGCAGGCGGTGGGTCAGGGCAGCGGCGCGGTTGGCCGAGGAAAGGGCGGCCCGGATGTAGCGCTCCAGCGCGTCGGTGCGTCCCTGGGCGATCCGGGTCTGCATCAGGTCGAGCGAGCCGACGATGCCGGTCAGCAGGTTATTGAAGTCGTGGGCGATGCCGCCGGTGAGCTGGCCCACCGCCTCCATCTTCTGCGCCTGCCGCAGCTGTTCCTCGACGAGGCGCTGATCGGTGATGTCGCGGCCCACGATATGGAAGCGGTCGCCCTCCGGCACCGCCGTCCACATCACCGTGCGCCGCCGTCCGTCGCGGCTCAGGACGCGGTCGACGAAGTCGGTGACGGATTCCTGCGCGGCGAGCCGGGCCAGCACGGCGCCGGTCTCGGCCCGGTCCTCCGGGTCGATCAGATCGAGGAAGGGCCGTTCGAGCAGAATGCGCTCGCTCCAGCCGAGCAGGCGCTCCCAGGCCGGGTTGACGCTGCGCAGGTAGCCGTCGAGGCCGGCCGTCCCCATCAGGTCGTTGGTGGTCTGCCAGAGCCGGTCGCGCTCGCGGGTGCGCTCGCCCACCTCGCGCTCCAGCATCGCCTCGACGCGCTTGGCATCGGTGATGTCGGTCACGAAGAGGTAGGCGCCGTCGGTCGAACCGTCCGGCATCGGCCGGGGCAGGTAGCGGATATCGGCGATGCGCAGCGCGCCGTCCCGGTGCGGCCAGGAGCGCTCGGAACGGGCCTCGCGCCCGGCCAGCGCGCCCTCGAAGAGCGTGCGCTCCTGCCCGAAGGCCTCCCCGCCGATCAGGGCGGCGAAATCCCGTCCGAGCGCCTGCTGGGGCTGCGCCCCGAACCAGTCGGCCCCCGCCGCATTGGCGAACCGGCAGAGCCCGCCCGCATCGAACAGGGCGACGAGGACAGGCAGTGAATCGGCGATCAGGCGCAGCTCGCGGGCATTGGCCCGCTCGGCCTGCTCCGCGCGGGCGCGCTCGGCGGCGTGCCCGACGCGCTGGGCCACGTCCTCGACGAGACCGACCTCCTCGCGGCTCCAGAGCCGCGGCTGCGCCTCGTGCAGGTAGACGAGGGCGCGCAGCCGCCCGTCCCAGATCAGAGGCACGACGACGAGCGCCCGGCATCCGATCGAATCCCACACCGGCGCGTAGCGGGGGCCCGCCCGGACGTCGCGGTAGCAATCCTCGACGACGAGGGTGCGCCCGGCGCGCAGCTCGGCGATGACCGCCGGGCCGAAGCCGTCGAGGATGCGCGACGCCCCCGCGAGGCTCGCGACCGTCGCGTCGCGGGTCCAGTCCCGTTCGACCCGGACGATCTCACCGGTCTCGTCGATCTCGCCGTAGCCGGCGCGGCCGACGCCGACATGGGCGCCGAGGGCGGCGGCGGCGGCCAGCGTCACGGCCTGCGGTTCGTCCGCTTCCCGCAGGCGGTCGTTCAGGGCCAGCAGGAAGGCCTGCCGCTCCTCGGCGAGCTTCCTGTCGTGGATGTCGGTGCAGGTGCCGAACCAGCGCACGATGCGCCCGTCCGCGTCGCGCACTGGCTGGGCCCGGCCGAGCACCCAGCGATAGGCGCCGGAGCGGTGCCGCAGGCGGTACTCGATCTGATAGGTTTCGCCCGTGGCGAGGCTGCGTCGCCAGACCTCCCAGGCATGCGGCTGGTCGTCGGGATGGAACATGCCCGCCCAGGCCGCGCCATCGGTCGAGCCGGAGGGGACGCCCGTATATTCGTACCAGCGCTCGTTATAGTAGTCGTGGAAGCCGTCGGGCCGCGTCGACCAGATCATCTGATCGATCGAATTGGTGATGCCGCGGAAGCGGTCCTCGCTCTCGCGCAGGGCCTGTTCGGTGCGCTTGCGCTCGGTGATGTCGAAGCTGACACCGGGAAAGTGCAGCGGCGTGCCGTTCTCGGCGAGGGCGCAGCGCCCCTGCGCGGCGACCCAGCGGATGCTGCCGTCGGGCTGGAGCAGGCGGTACTCCGCATCGAAGCGTCCGCCCTCTCGCAGAACCTGTCCGATGCGCTGCGTCAGGCCTGATAGGTCGTCCGGGTGGACGCCGGAGAAGAAGCGATCGATCGGCGCACCCGCCGCGGCGAGATCGGGATCGACCCTGTAAAGCGTGGCGAAGCGCGGATCGGCGGTGACCCGGTCGGCCGCCACGTCCCAGTCCCAGACGCCGATGCTGCCGCCGGCCGAGAGCGCCATCTCGAGCCGTTCGTCGCTGCGCCGCCTCGCCCGCTCGGCCAGAACCGCGCCGGTCGTCTCGGCGGTGACGCAGATCATGCCGTTGATGCGGCCCTCGTCGTCGCGGACGGGGGAGTAGGTGAAGCTCCACCACGTCTGCTCCGGCTTGCCGTAGCGGTGCATGGTGAGGGGGAGGTCGCTCTGCGAGACGCTCTGCCCCTTCAGCGTCGCGTCGACGAGCGGGCCGATATCGTCCCAGAGATCCGCCCAGATCTCGCGGAACCGAGCCCCGAGCGCCCGGGGCAGGCGGTCGCCGAAGACCGGACGGTAGGCATCGTTGAAGAACGAGATGCCCTCGGACCCCCAGGACAGGAACATCGCGGCCGGGCAGGCCAGCATCGTCGCCAGCGTGCTGCGCAGCGCGAGCGGCCAGGTTTCGAGCGGCCCGAGCGGCGTCGCCTCCCAGGGATGCGCCAGGATCTCGCGCCCCGTCTGCCCGCTCTCGAGGAGGAAGCGCAAGGGCGCCGGGATCGCCGCCTCGGCCGGCTCGAGGCTCATCGAAGGAGGCTCCGGCAAGCGGCAGCGATGTCGGGACACGGATAGGACAAGGCGACTCTACGAACGCGGACCAGCGGAAGACGGACTATAGGGCAAAAGCGTTGCCGTGGATCGGCGTCACACAGTCATACGACCGTACGGCGTCTTCTCTCGCCGCGGTGGATGAACGGACCGGCCGATCGATGGCCCACAAATGGAAGTCCCACCCTCCGGCCGGGAAGATGCACGCCGCAACAAATGATAAGCCGAAAGCGTCTCGTTCCGGAAGCCTTGCAACCATCTCCAAGAGATGCGCCCTGTTTTGCATTGCAATAAAACCAGCCGAAGCTTCGGGAAGGGGGTCTTGAGCAAATTTCGATCAATGCACTTGCCTCGCCGCATCGAACGTGCATTGTACTTTCGTCCGCATCAGACCCAGCGGGAGAGCCCAGCTCGGCATCGAATCGCCGTTCATGGCGTCGAGGAGCGACCGCCCCCGGGAGCTTCGAGGCACAATCGCGCAAGGGTTGGACGATCTGGAGGGTGGCGCTCACGCGCCTCACCGACGGGCCTCGGCGATCTCCGGATCGCCGCCGGGGCCCCCAGGAACCCATGACAGAGGGGGGCGCGAAATGCTGGCAGCGGGCATTTCGAATGCCTGCGCGTCGTGGGGAGCATGATGGACGAGAACGCCTTCGCTTACGATTTCGACGCTCCGGATTCGGACTGGAATCACGAGCCGTCGCGCGCCGACCTATTCCGGCAGATCGATGCCCCGCTCTACACCACCGATACCGAAGGTTGGTTGACCTACTACAACGAGGCCGCGGCCGATCTGTGGGGCTTCCGCCCCGTGCTCGGCAAAGCCCGCTGGTGCGGGGCGTGGCGGCTGTTCGAGGCCGACGGCACGCCCTTGCCGCACGACCGCTCGCCTCTGGCCGTGGCCCTGACCGAGGGCCGCGCCGTGCGCGGCATCCAGATCGGCCTGGAGCGTCCGGACGGGACGCGTGTGGGGTTCATGCCCTATCCCACGCCTCTGCGAGACAAGACCGGCGCCCTTGTGGCGGCCTCGAATATCCTGCTCAAGGTCGAGCGATCCAGCCTGCGGGTGGCCTTCAGCGCGCCGGCCCGGAGCCGGCCCAGCCGTCGGTCTGCCCAATCGATGGGCATGCAGAGAGTTTCGGCTTGAACGTTGTCGCGGCGAGGTCGGCGGGCCACCTCGCCGGGGCGGGCTGATCCTGCGGATCGTCCCACGGCCCGCGACAGAAGGAGGAAGCCATGTCGGTCGACACGAACTGGAGCCTCGACGCCGTCCAGAGCCTACGCAGCATGGCCCGCGAGGGCGTGCCCGTCTCGGTCATCAGCCTGAGACTGAAGCGACCGGTCGATGCCGTGAGCGCCAAGCTCGCCGAACTCGGGATCACACCCAAAGCCGATATCTGACCCTAGGAACGAGAGTTGATCCCGTGGGACGGGCGCCCGCCACCGACGCGGCGAGGCCCGTCCGCCGCTGCGTCACCAGGAGCCCGTGTTCTCCATGGAGGCCCAGGGCTCCTGCGGCGGCTTCGATCCGCCCTTCTGCAGGATCTCGATGGAGATGCCGTCGGGTGAGCGCACGAAGGCCATGTGCCCGTCGCGGGGCGGACGGTTGATGGTGACGCCGGCATCCTGCAGCCGCTGGCAGAAGGCGTAGATGTCGCCGACCTGATAGGCGAGGTGCCCGAAGTTGCGCCCGCCCGAATATTCCTCCGGATCCCAGTTATAGGTCAGCTCGATCAGGGGTGACTTTGCTGATTCGGCCCGCTCCGCGTCGCCCGGCGCAGCCAGGAAGACGAGCGTGAATCGACCCTTCTCATTGTCGACCCGTCGGACCTCCTTGAGGCCGAACGCGTCGACATAGAAGCGCAGCGCGCGGTCGAGATCCGCCACGCGGACCATCGTGTGCAGATATTCCATGGCCGTTCCGGATGATGTGAGGGGTTGCCGCCTATCTGGCCCGGCATCGGCGCCCGTCAACGGGATGGGGTGCCGGCCCATTGTCGACCCGGATCGCCCGTCGAAGGATTCCGCCCGCCGACAAACGCCTCTAGAAGGCGTCACGGATTCCGAAGGCGAGCCTTGAACCGATGCGCACCGAGACGCCCCCGATCGTTCGCCTCGAGGATTACCGCCCCAGCGATCACCTGATCGACCGCGTGGATCTCGACGTGCGTCTCGACCCGCGCGACACCCGCGTGAGCGCGACGCTCAGCCTGCGCCCGAACCCCGTGGGCCGCGCGGGCGCGCCGCTCGTCCTCGACGGCGACGACCTCGTGCTTCTCGCCCTCGACCTCGACGGACAGGCGCCGCCGCCGGACGCCTACCGGGCCGACGCCTCCGGCCTCACCCTTCACGCGCCGCCGCAGCGGCCCTTCACCCTGCGGATCGAGACGCGCCTCGATCCCACCGCCAACACAAAGCTGATGGGCCTCTACCGCTCCGGCGGCGTCTACTGCACGCAGTGCGAAGCGGACGGCTTCCGGCGCATCACCTACTTCCTCGACCGGCCGGACGTGCTGTCGGTCTACACGACCCGGATCGAGGCGGAGCGCGAGGCCGCCCCCATCCTCCTCGGGAACGGCAATCCGGTCGAGGCGGGCGAGATACCAGGCACCGGCCGGCACTTCGCGGTCTGGCACGATCCCCTGCCCAAGCCCGCCTACCTGTTCGCCCTGGTCGGGGGCCGCCTCGACCGGGTGGCCAAGCGCTTCACCACGATGGAGGACAGAGCGGTCGAGATCGCGGTCTATGTCGAGCCGGGCAAGGCCGAGCGCGCCGCCTACGCCCTCGACGCGGTCGAGCGCTCCATGGCCTGGGACGAAACCGCTTTCGGGCGCGCCTACGATCTCGATGTGTTCAACGTCGTGGCCGTCTCCGACTTCAACATGGGCGCGATGGAGAACAAGGGCCTCAACATCTTCAACGACAAATACGTCCTCGCGAGTCCCGAGACCGCGACCGACGCGGATTACGCCGCGATCGAGGCGATCATCGCGCACGAGTATTTCCACAACTGGTCGGGCAACCGCGTCACCTGCCGCGACTGGTTCCAGCTCTGCCTGAAGGAAGGGCTGACGGTCTTCCGCGACCAGGAATTCTCCTCCGACATGCGCTCGCGGGCCGTCCACCGGATCGCCGAAGTCCGCACACTGCGCGCCCGCCAGTTCCCGGAGGATGCGGGCCCCCTCGCCCACCCGGTGCGGCCGAGGCAATACGCGGAGATCAACAACTTCTACACGGCGACCGTCTACGAAAAGGGCGCCGAGATCGTGCGGATGCTGCGCACGCTGATCGGCGAGGCGTCGTTCCGCGAAGGGATGGACCGCTACTTCGCCGACAACGACGGGACCGCCGCCACCGTCGAGGATTTCCTGAAGGCCTTCGAGACGGTGACAGGCCGCGACCTCTCCCGCTTCGCCGAATGGTACGAGCGCCCCGGCACGCCGCGCGTCGCCGTCTCCGGCCGCTACGACGCGGGCGCCAGGACCTACCGCCTCGATTTCCGCCAGACCCGTCCCGGCGCCGGAGCGGACGCGCCGCCCCTCGTCATCCCAGTCCGCCTCGGTCTGATCGGGCCGGACGGTCCCCTTGCGGAGGCGACCGGCGACGCGGTGGAGAACGGCGTGTTCGTGCTCGACGGGGCGGAAGCCTCCCTGACCTTCGCCGACGTCGCCGCCGAACCCGTCCCCTCGCTGTTCCGCGATTTCTCGGCACCGGTGCGGGTCGAGAGCGATCTGGACGACGCGGCTCGCCTTACCCTGCTGCGCCACGACACCGACGACTTCAACCGCTGGGAAGCGGCGCAGCGTGTGGCCATGCGGATCATGACGGCGCAGGTGCGGGGCCAGGATGCCGACGCGGTGGCCTTCGTCGGGGCGCTGGGCGCCTTCCTCGACGCGCACGCCCTGCGCAATCCGGCCTTCGCGGCCCAAGTGCTCGCCCTGCCGAGCGAGGGCGACATCGCCGACGAGATCGGCACGAACATCGATCCGGACGCGATCTTCCAGGCCCGGCGCGACCTGCGCCGCCGCCTCGGTGCGGACCTGCGCGCGCGCCTGACCGCCCTGCGCGAGGCGCTGTCCGAGCCGGCCGGCGCATCCTTCTCGCCGGACGCGGCCCCCGCCGGCCGCCGGGCGCTACGCAACGCCGCCCTCGACCTGATCGCGGCCGCCGACGCGCAAGCCGGCATCGATCTGGCCCGGGCGCAGATCGCAGCGGCCACCAACATGACGGACCGGCTTGCCGGCCTCGCAACTCTGGCGCTCCTGCCCGGCGAGGCCAGGGAGGCGGCGCTCGCGGCCTTCGTCGAACGCTACGCGGACGAGCCCCTGGTGCTCGACAAGTGGTTCGGGCTCCAGGCGATGATCCCCGAGGCGGACACCGTCGCGCGCATCCGGCGCCTCCAGGGCCACCCGGCCTTCGCGATGACGAACCCGAACCGCGTGCGCGCCCTGGTCGGCAGCTTCAGCCTCGCAAACCCGACGCAGTTCAACCGGCCCGACGGGGCCGGCTACGATCTCGTGGCGGAGACGGTGCTGGCCCTCGACGGGACCAACCCGCAGGTCGCGGCGCGCCTGATGACCGCCTTCGGCTCTTGGCGCCGGCTCGAATCGGGTCGGCGGGAGGCCGCCGAGAAGGTCCTGCGTCGCATCGCTGCCACGCCCGGCCTTTCTCGTGATGTGGCCGATATCGGGGCGCGGAGTTTGGGCGGCTAGCTAAGACTTTCTTGAGGAAGGCGTTTTGGCGACTCGCGGCCCACGTCGAGCCTCATCGAGAACCTCTTCGGTCAACTCCCTATTCCAAAAACGGCGTGGACAAACCCACCCCCCCGATGTCCAATCTGAATACGATTCGAAACCGCCGGGGTCGTCCTGGCCGAAGCGCCGTTTCCAGCCAGTGCAGAGGTGTCGATATGCCGGGGGCGGTTTCCGCGTCCCTGTCCGCGCGCGCGCGCGCGGACACGATCCTCGGGATCCAGCGTACGACCGGCACGGCCCAGGCCCGACTCATGCGGGCCGAGACCTGGCTGCGCTACGCACTGCCCGCCCTGCTGGCCGTCTTCCTGCTCACGCTCGCGGTGGTCTCGTTCCTCCAGCTGCGGGGGCGGCACGAGGAGGGGATGCGCAGCGCCACGCGCGAGGTCGAAGCCTTCGCGCGGCTGGCGTCGCTGGCTCTCACGGGCGCCGCGGCCGCCGACGAGACGAAGCTCGAACGGGTGTTGCCGGTCCATCTCCTTCCCGCCGGGCGAGAGGTGCTGGTGATCGGCCCGAACGATCGCATCCGCGCCGCCTATCCGCGGCCTGCGCCGGCCGAGACCTTCGCCGGCTACCTCGCCGAGGGTGAGCCCCTGGGAATCCTCGGCGAGAGCGCCGGGGCCATGCTCGTGACCCTGCAGGCGGGCCGGCAGGCCATCGTCGCGGTCCGGCGTCTGTCCGATGGAACCGGGCAGGTCGCCGTCTCCCAATCCATCGAGCCGATCGCGGCGGAGTGGTGGCGCCTGTTCTGGAACCACGCGGTCACGCTCACGGCCATCGGCCTCGTCCTGATCGGCACGGCCACCGCCTACATCCTCCAGACGCAGCGAGCACAATCGGCGGACGAGGTCTGCGACCTCGTCAAGCAGCGGCTCGACACGGCGCTCGGGCGCGGTCGCTGCGGCCTGTGGGACTGGGACATCGCCCGGGGCACGATCTTCTGGTCCGACTCGATGTACGCCCTGCTCGGCTACACCCCGGAGAAGGATCTCCTCTCCTTCGGCGACGTGAACGCCTTGCTGCACAGCGAAGACGGCGATCTCTACAGCCTCGCCCGCCACCTCGCCGCAAGCCACGCCACGGTCGATCACGAGTTCCGCATCCGCGACGCCTCCGGCGCCTGGATCTGGCTGCGCACCCGTGCCGAGATCGTGGAAGATGCGATGGACGGCAGCCGGCATCTGGTCGGCATCGCCATGGACGTGACGGAGCAGCGCCGGCTCGCCGAATCGAGCGCCACCGCCGACATGCGCCTGCGCGACGCGGTGGAAGCGATCTCGGAGGCCTTCGTGCTCTGGGATGCCAGCAACCGGCTGGTGCTGTGCAATTCGAAATTCCGCGCCCTGCACGCTCTCGCCAGCGACGACGCGATGCCGGGCCGCCGCTACGACGAAATCATGGGCCGCGGCGCCCTCCCCCCGGTGCGCCGGGGCATTCCGGGGGCCGAGCGCGGCACCTCTCGCACCTTCGAGGTCGAGCTGACCGACGGCCGCTGGCTCCAAGTGAGCGAGCGGCGCACAAAGGACGGGGGCTACGTCTCGGTCGGCACCGACATCACCAGCCTCAAGCGGCATCAGGAGCAACTCGTCGCCTCGGAGCGCGAGCTGATCGGAACCGTCAAGGACCTCAAGCGGTCCCGCCATACCCTGGAGATGCAGACCCAGCAGCTCGCCGACCTCGCCGAGCGTCATCTCGACCAGAAGGCGCGGGCCGAGATCGCCAACCAAGCCAAGTCCGAATTCCTGGCCAATATGAGCCACGAGCTGCGCACGCCGCTCAACGCCATCATGGGCTTTGCGGAGCTGATGGAGAGCGAGGTCTACGGCGCTCTGGGCTCGCCCCGCTACGCCGATTACTGCCGCGACATCCAGCAGAGCGGCACCTACCTGCTCTCGGTGATCGACGACATCCTGCACATGTCGCGCATCGAGGCGAAGCGGGTGAAGCTGGTGCGCCGCGACGTTCCCCTCGACGGGGCCATCGCCTCGGCGGTGATGCTGGTGGCCAAGGATGCCGCGAGCAAGTCCGTCGCCATCGACGTCGAGCTGGCGGGCGCCCTGCACGTGCTGGCCGATGCGCGGGCGCTGCAGCAGATCCTGCTCAACATCGTCCAGAACGCGGTGAAGTTCACGCCCGAAGGCGGGCGCGTCAGCCTGCGGGGGCGCTGCTGCAACGGCTTCGTCCACCTGTTCATCGGCGATACCGGCATCGGCATCCCGAAGGCGGCGGTGTCCAAGCTCGGGCGCCCGTTCGAGCAGGTCGAGACCAACCTCACCCGCAGCTACAAGGGCTCGGGCCTCGGCCTCGCCATCGCCCGCTCCAACGCGGAACTGCACGGCGGTTCGATCCGCATCCGTTCGGAGGAAGGAATCGGCACGCTGGTTCTGGTGCGCCTGCCCATGCCGACGCCCGAACGGCTCGCCGAGGCCGTGCGCGAGAGCGAGCGCGACGAGACAGCCTCCACCACCGCACCGGGCGAGACCCGGCGGAGCCTGGCGACCGCCTTCTGACGCGCCGCTCCCTCTCCTTCGACCCGCAACCGCGCGCGCGGAAAACCGGCTGTTTCAGCCCGGAGGATGCGTCGCGATCCAGTGGCGGGCAATATCGATGCGGCGTGCCACCCAGACCCGGTCGTGGGCGGCGATGTGGTCGAGGAAGCGGATCAGCCCGGCGACTCGGCCCGGTCGGCCGACGAGGCGGCAATGCAGGCCGACCGACATCATCTTCGGCGCCGTCTCCCCTTCCGCGTAGAGCACATCGAAGCTGTCGCGCAGGTAGGCGAAGAACTGGTCGGCGGCGTTGAAGCCCTGATAGGTCGCAAACCGCATGTCGTTGGCGTCGAGGGTGTAGGGCACCACGAGCTGTGGGTCCGCCGTGCCCCGCAGCCAGTACGGCAGGTCGTCGGCGTAGGAATCCGAGAGGTAGGTGAAACCGCGCTCGCTCGCGAGCCCGAGCGTGTGTTCGGAGAAGCGCCCGGTGTACCAGCCCTCCGGCCGGCGACCGGTGACCGCGCCGTGCAGCCGGATCGCCTCGTCCATGTGGGCGGCCTCCGCCTCGGGCGTGAAGGCGGAATAGTCGATCCAGCGCAGGCCGTGACTGGCGATCTCCCAATCCGCCTCGCGCATGGCGGCGACGGCCTCCGGGTTGCGCTCCAGGGCGCGGGTGACACCGAACACCGTGACCGGCACGCCGCGCCCCGCGAGGAGCCGCCAGAGCCGCCAGAATCCGGCGCGGGCGCCGTACGCGTAGACGGATTCGACGCTCATGTGGCGTCGCCCGGGCCAGGGCTGCGTCGGGACCACCTCCGTGAGGTAGCCCTCCGAGGCGTCGTCGCCGTCGAGGATGCAGCTCTCGCCTCCCTCCTCGTAGTTGAGGACGAACTGGACGGCGACGCGGGCCTCGTTCGGCCAGCGGGGATGGGGCGGTGTGCGGCCGTAGCCGATCCAATCGCGAGGTTCTTTCACGATGCGTACTTCCCGAAGGTTCGACCCTGACTCATGCCGGCGTTGTGACGGCATTCCATGCGATGCCGGGCGATCCGGCTTTCCCTCGATCGGTTTGCTCGTCGCTCATTGACGCCTCCCGTGCGGCCTTGAACGCTTCATCACGACGGCGCGACATCCGCCCTCCGTCGGACGGCGTTAAGTCGGATATCGCCCCGCCGTCCGGAGCGCATTCATCTAGTCTCGGCATGTTCTCGAGCCGAGGCCCCCCATTCAGGAACCGGCTCATGCCTATGCCGTCCTCCATCGACATCATCGGCGCACCGATCGAGATCGGCACCAGCGAGCCCGGCTCCCTGATGGGTCCGGCCGCCCTGCGCACGGCGGGTCTGGGGCGGGTGCTGCAAGATCTGGGCTATGCGGTCAACGACGCGGGCGACCTCGCCCCGGATTGCGCGGCGGGCCAGCGGGATCTGCCCGCGATCCGAGCCTGGATGACGCTGATCGCGGGGGCGGTCGAGGCGGCCTTCACCCGCGGCAGCCTGCCCCTGGTCGCGGGCGGCGACCACAGCCTGTCGCTCGGCTCGATCGACGGCGTGCTGCGCCATTGCCGGCGGACCGGGCGCCCGGTCTTCGTGCTCTGGCTCGACGCGCATGCCGATTTCAACACGCTGGAGACCTCGCCCTCCGGCAACGTCCACGGCATGCCGCTGGCCGCGCTGAGCGGTGAGCCCGGCTTCGATTCCCTGTTCGAGGGCACGGAGCGCCCGAGGCTCGATCCGCGCCACATCCACCTGTTCGGCCTGCGCTCCATCGATGCCGGCGAGCGGGCGCTGGTGACGCGGCGCGAGGTGAAGGTCGTCGACATGCGGACCATCGACGAGTTCGGCGTGGTCGCGCCCCTTCGGCGCATCCTCGATCGGGTGAAGGCCGCCGAAGGCCACCTGCATGTCAGCTTGGATATCGACTTCCTCGATCCGACCGTCGCGCCCGGCGTCGGCACCACGGTGCCGGGCGGCGCGACCTTCCGCGAGGCGCATCTCATCATGGAGATGCTCTGCGATTCCGGGCTGGTCGGCTCCCTCGACGTGGTGGAGCTGAACCCCTTCCTCGACGAGCGCGGGCGCAGCGCCCGGGTTCTCGTCGAGCTGGTGGCCAGCCTGTTCGGCCGCCGCATCATCGACCGGCCGTCGGAGATGCCGCCGCTCGAAGCCTGACGAACGCAGCCGAGCTCCTCAAGCGCTAGCCGAGCTCCTCATGCCGAAAGGCGTTAGCCGATCTCCTCATGCCACGTGCGGCCATCGCGCTCGATCAGGGCGATGGAGGCCGTCGGCCCCCAGCTGCCGGCCGAGTAGGGGCGCGGCGGCTCGGGGCGGTCGGCCCAGGCCTTGAGCAGCGAGTCCGCCCAGGACCACGCCACCTCCACCTCGTCGCGGCGCATGAACAGGGTGGCGTTGCCGCGCACCACGTCCATCAGCAGCCGCTCGTAGGCGTCGGGATAGCGCTGCTTGAAGGTTTCCTCGAAGGAGATGTCGAGGTTGGTCGGGCGCAGGCGCATGCCGCCCGGTCCCGGGTCCTTGGTCATCACCTCGAGCTTCATGCCCTCCTCCGGTTGGAGCCGGATGACGAGGCGGTTCGGCTCGCGCCCGAAGGCGTCGGAGGGGAAGATCGAGAAGGGCGAGGCGCGAAACTGCACCACGATCTCGGAGAGCTTCTTCGGCAGGCGCTTGCCGGTACGGACGTAGAACGGCACGCCGGCCCAGCGTCCGCTGCGCACTTCGAGTTTGAGCGCGACGAAGGTCTCGGTGCGGCTCGGGATCTCGCCGCCGAGATCGGCTTGGTAGCCCTCCACCGGCTTTCCATTGACCGCCCCGGCGCCGTACTGCCCGCGCACGGTCACGACCTGCACGTCGGCGGCGGTGATCGGCTTGAGGGCGCGCAGCACCTTCAGCTTCTCGTCGCGCACCGAGTTGGCATCGAGCGAGATCGGGCTCTCCATTGCCGTGAGGCAGAGAAGCTGGAGGATATGGTTCTGCACCATGTCTCGCAGCGCCCCCGAGGTGTCGTAATAATCGCCCCGGGCCTCGACGCCGACGGTCTCGCCGACGGTGATCTGCACGTGGTCGATCACGTCGGCATTCCACAGCCGCTCGAAGATCGTGTTGGCGAAGCGCAGGGCCAGCAAGTTCTGCACCGTCTCCTTGCCGAGATAGTGATCGATCCGGAAGATCTGGCTTTCCGGAAACACGGCACCGACCGCGTCATTGATGGCGCGGGCCGATTTCAGATCCTTGCCGATCGGCTTTTCCAGCACGACGCGGCTCGTCTCGCCGATCAGGACGTGTCGGTCGAGGTTGCGGCAGATCGGGCCGTAGAGGTCGGGCGAGGTGGCGAGGTAGAAGGGGCGGACGCGGTCGGGCCGCTCGTCGAGGAGGACCTTGAGATCCTCCCAACCCTCGTCGCCGAGGGCGTCGACCGCCACGTAGAACAGGTGGTCGAGGAAGCCGTCGAGCTTGCTCTCGTCGATGTCCCGGGCGGGCACGAAACTCTTGAGGGCGTCCCGGGCACGCTCGCGGAACTCCTCCGAGGACATGTGCGTGCGCGAGGCGCCGATGATGCGGCTCGATTCGGGGATCTGCGCGTCGCGGTAGCGCTGATAGAGGGCCGGCAGGAGCTTGCGCTGGGTCAGGTCGCCGGTAGCGCCGAACACGACGTAGTCGAAGGTCGGGACGGGGATGATGGTGGCCAAGGGCGGCTCCCAGGGTTCGCGCAGCTTCGAGGCGCCGGCCCGCAGCCGGAGGCAGATCCGGAGGAGCGTGTCGCCCCTCCGTCCCTTCCGGCCCGAGGGCGGCCGGACGACTCTGCAGCGTGGGTTAGCGGTTCGCGGCGACCGCTTGCAAGAGCGCCGCCGAGGCGTCGACCGCATGCGCCTCTGCACCGGGAGCGGCGACACGGTCTCGCGAGCGGCGGACGGCCACCGACCGGGCTTCCTAGGCGCGGTCGCGACGCCGGCCGATGGAACGGTAATCCGGCGTCTGCGACGTCGTCTCCGACTTGCGCTCTTCCGAAGCCTGGAGTTTGGCGATCTGGTCGATGCGCACCCCGGCATAGTTGCCCCTGCGCCATGCCAGCGTCAGCCGCAGAACGAAGTCTCGACCGACGACCTTGAGCATGAACGAGGAGGGAAGCACGAATGCCTCCGGCACGCCGAGCTTGGCGCCCGATTTCGAGATGTCCTTGACGGTGCAGGGAATCTCGGTGCCATCGAATAGGCGGATCATCGCGATCCAGTTGGTGACGCTGCGTTCCTCCCGCCGCGCGACGACGGAGTCCTCGAGCTGAAGCTCGGCTTCGTTCGGGTCGGCGTGGGTTAGGCCCAGGGCCTGTTGGAGCGGATCGGGCATCGAAGCATAGCGAAAAGCGATGGACGCGAGCCTAACGCCAAAAGCGTTGACGCATCATGTTCGCGGGCGCGGAAGATCCATCCCCACAGAGATTTTTATCCGCCGTCGTGCCGTGCCGCGCCTCGCGCCGATCCTCAGGAAAGTGCAAGCGTTTTCGCCGATGCTGCACTGCAAGAGACGCCGACTGATCTTGCGTCGCAGCATAAAAATCGGATCGGCCAAGTCGTCAAGTGGGGTTGCAAGAGCTGAATGGCAGATTAACCTGCCATCATTGCGTCGCGTTCGATGTCTGCCCCCTTTAGCAAGGAGCGGTCCCATGTCTGAACTCTTGCGCGTCAAGCCGACCCATGACGGCACCTACACCGTCTACCGCGGCTCGCTCGCCCTCGTCTCCGGCCTCACGAGACTGCAGGCCGAGCGCTACGAAGCGAGCGTCGCCCGTCAGCAGCGCGCGGTGTCGCCCATCACGGGCGCCTGACGATCCCCCAAGCACGATCGAGGGCGCGGAGCCGTCATCGCTCCGCGCCCTTCGCTTGCGAGCGATACCGGGGTGCTCAGCCATCGGTCTCCTCCCGGATCCAGGCCGCCGTCTCGGGGTCCGCATCCGCGACCGGCAGATGCAGGATGATCGGGGTCTCGTAGGGGTGACGCTCCTTGAGGGATGCCGCAAGCGCTTCGGCCAGCCCCTCGCGGCTCTTGATGATCGCGACGACCTCCTCGCCGCGCTCGACCACGCCCTTCCAGGCGTAGACGGACTGCATCCCGGGCAGAACGTTGACGCAGGCCGCGAGGCGCGCGCGCACCAGCGCCTCCCCGATGGCGAGCGCGGTCGGGGCATCGGGGAAGGTCGTGTAGACGAGGAGCGGTCGCTCCATGCTATGGCTCTCCCTTGGCAAGCCGGCGTCCGCCCGGGCGGCGGCGCCCCGAGTGAGACCGGCTCGGCCTCTTCCCGTCAACAGGGCTGACAGCACGGATGCCGCGGCGCTTTTCTCGGATCGCCTTCGTGGCGAGCCCCACGCCGGAAGCGCGGGAGGCGGCGGACGCCCTGATGCGCCGCTACGACCACGTCTCGCCGGAGGAGGCCGACGTCGTCGTCGCCCTCGGCGGCGACGGCCTGATGCTGCAGGTGCTGCACCGCTTCATGAACGCGCCCAAGCCGATCTACGGCATGAACCGCGGCACGGTCGGTTTCCTGATGAACGAGTTCCGCGAGGAAGGGCTGCTCGACCGCCTGGAGGCGACCAAGCGCTCGACGATCCATCCGATGACCATGGTCGCCACCGATACGGAGGGGCGCAGCCACACGGCGCGAGCGATCAACGAAGTCTACATGCTGCGCCAGACCCACCAGACCGCCAAGCTGCGGGTCTCGGTGGACGAGCACGTGCGGCTGCCGGAACTGATCGCCGACGGCATCCTCGCCGCGACCCCCGCCGGCTCGACCGCCTACAACCTCTCGGTCGGCGGGCCGATCCTGCCGCTCAATGCCCATCTCCTGGCGCTGACGCCGATCTCGGCCTTCCGGCCCCGGCGTTGGCGCGGCGCGCTCCTTCCGAACTACGCGCGCATCCGCATCGACGTGATCGACGCGGAGTACCGGCCCGTGGCGGCGGTGGCCGACCACACCGAGTTCCGCCGGATCTGCACGGTGGAGACGTGGCTCGACCACGCCACCAACCTCGTGCTGCTGCACGATCCCGGCCACAGCCTGGAAGAGCGCATCCTGCGCGAGCAGTTCGGCTGATCCGCTCCGGTTATCTCTCGTGGGGTCCGCGACACGATCTAGCGGCGCGGACCTTTCCGAGGACGGCAGGCCCCGGACGCATCACGCCGATGACCGACCGTTCGCACCGCTTTCGGCTGATCACGTTCGGATCTTGCCAAACTTCGTCATCGCGAGACGAAGCCGAAGTGATCCAGGGTGCGGCCTCTCCGGATCATACGAAGCCCTGGATTGCCAAGGCTTCGCCTCGCGATGACGGCGAAGTCGTCGGACGGATGCCGACTTACGGGTTGCGCAGAACCGGCACTGTTTTGGGCGAACCCAGATCGTAGGTCTTGTTGCGCAGGGGATCGAGCTTGGTCCCCTCGGACGCGTCGAAGGCCTTGGGCCGCCCGCCGCCTTCCGCGCCGTCGACGGCGTAGGCCGAGTTCGAGCCCGGGGCGTAGGCCGAGGCGCGGCCCGGCTGCGCCGCGTTCGGCTCGGCGGTGTTGGGATCGACCTTGTCGACCGCGCCCGCATCCGGCTGCGGCGCCTGCTGGCGCGCGCGCTCGACCTGCCGCCAACGCGTCACGTTGCGCTGATGACCCTCCAGCGAATCGGCGAAGGCATGGCCGCCCGTGCCGTCGGCGACGAAGAAGAGATCCTTGGTGCGCGAGGGGTTGGCGACCGCCTCGAGCGCCGCCCGGCCGGGATTGGCGATCGGGCCCGGGGGCAGGCCCTCGATCACGTAGGTGTTGTACGGCGTCGGGCGCTCGATCTCGGAGCGGAGGATGCCGCGCCCGAGGGTGCCGCGGCCGCCGACGAGACCGTAGACGATGGTCGGGTCGGATTGCAGCTTCATCCGCTTCTGCAGGCGGTTGACGAACACGCCGGCTACCCGCGGGCGCTCGTCGGCGCGGCCCGTCTCCTTCTCGACGATGGAGGCGAGCGTCACCATTTCGGCGGGCGTCTTCACCGGAACGTCGGCGCTGCGGCGCTGCCAGATCTGGGTCAGCACCTCACGCTGCTTGGCCCGCATCAGGTTGAGGATCTGCTGGCGGGTGGCGCCGCGCTCGAACTTGTAGGTGTCGGGCAGGAGCGAGCCCTCGGGCGGCGTCTCGGCGACCTCGCCGGACAGCACGTCGTTGTCGCCGAGCCGGGCCACGATCTGCTCGGAGGTGAGACCCTCCGGGAAGGTGATGGCGTGCTGGACCTGCCGGCCGTTGGTCAGGGTCTCGATCGTATCCCTGACGCTGGCATGGGCCTTGAACATGTACTCGCCATGCTTGAGCGGTCCCTTGCCCCCGAAGCGCGCGGCGATCTCGAACAGATTCGGATGATCGACCACGCCCTCGCGGGCGAGGATCGCGGCGATCTCCGATGTACCGCTGCGGCTCGGGATCACGACCACCTTGTCGGCCGAGAGCGGCCCCGGCTCGGTGGTCTGGCGGTTGAACAGGGTGATGGCGACGAGGGCGCCCAGCGCCAGGACCACACCGAGGGTCAGCAAGCCGCTGATGGTGGCCAGGAGGCCGCCACGGCGGCGCTCCGGCTTCTCGGGCGGCGGGGGCGCGACGGTGGGCTTGATGGCCTCGCTCGGGCTGCGCGGCGACGGCCGGTTCGGCAGCGACGGCTCCTCGGAGGCGGGCGGCGAAGACGGCGGCTCTTGTCGTCTGCGGAACATCGGGATCCTGCTGTGGCCTCGCGGGGCCTGCGCGGAAGGCCCCGCCCGGGGGCATTTCGCCCCGTACGCCGCACGATGTCGAGCGAGACGCTCGACGCGGTGGCGCGACGGGCTGATCCTTAAGCGGTTTTGTGGCGAAATGGCGTTGGAGGCGGCAAGGCCGCCTCGGGCCCCTTGCCGCTCAGTCGACGCGGCGCATCAGCAGCGAGGCGTTGGTGCCGCCGAAGCCGAAGGAATTCGAGAGCACCGTGTCCACGCGCTTGCGCTTGGCCTCGTGCGGGATCAGGTCGATCTCGGTCTCGACGGACGGATTGTCGAGGTTGAGCGTCGGCGGCATCACGCCGTCGCGAATCGCCAGCACGGAGAAGATCGCCTCGACCGCGCCGGCCGCGCCGAGCAGGTGGCCGATGGCCGACTTGGTGGACGACATGGAGGCCTTGGCAGCGGCCGGGCCGAGCAGCCGCTCGACCGCCTTCAGCTCCAGCTCGTCGCCGAGCGGCGTCGAGGTGCCGTGGGCATTGATGTAGTCGATCTCGCTCGGATCGATCCCGGCGCGCTTCACCGCGGCCTTCATGCAGCGGTAGCCGCCGTCGCCGTCGGGAGCCGGCGAGGTGATGTGGTAGGCATCGCCCGAGAGGCCATAGCCGATCACCTCGGCGTAGATCTTGGCGCCGCGCGCCTTGGCGTGCTCGTACTCCTCCAGCACCACGATGCCGGCACCCTCGCCCATGACGAAACCGTCACGGTCGCGATCGTAGGGGCGCGAGGCTTTGGTGGGCCGGTCGTTGAATCCGGTGGACAATGCCCGGCAGGCGGCGAAGCCGGCCAGCGAGAGCCGGTTGACCGGGGCCTCGGTGCCGCCGGCCACCATCACGTCGGCGTCGCCCAGCGCGATCAGCCGCGAGGCGTCGCCGATGGCGTGCGCGCCGGTCGAGCAGGCGGTGACGACCGCATGGTTCGGTCCCTTCAGCCCGTGCTGGATCGAGACCTGACCCGAGGCGAGGTTGATGATGCGGCCGGGAATGAAGAACGGCGAGATGCGGCGCGGACCCTTCTCGTGGAGGGTCACCGAGGCGTCGTAGATGGTGCCGATGCCGCCGATGCCGGAGCCGATCAGAACGCCGGTGGCCTCCTGATCCGCGTCGGATTTCGGGTGCCAGTCGGCGTCGTCGAGCGCCTGGCCGGCAGCGGCCATGGCGTAGACGATGAAGGGATCGACCTTGCGCTGCTCCTTCACCTCCATCCACTTGTCGGGATTGAAGGTGCCCTCGGAGCCGTCGCCGAACGGCAACGTGCAGGCGATGCGGCAGGTGAGATCGTCGGTCTGGAAACCGGTGACGGCGGCAGCCCCGCTGTCACCGGCGATGAGACGGCTCCAGGTGTGCTCCACGCTGCCACCCAGCGGCGTGACCATACCGAGACCCGTGATCACCACCCGACGCATTGTCCGATCCCAACCGATCCGTCCGGTCCCGCAGGACCCATCCATGTCATGTAAGCGGCGCGCGGGGTCTGTCGACCCCGCCCGCACGAGACACCGCCTCAGGCGGAGTTCTTCTCCAGGAACTTGATCGCGTCGCCGACCGTCTGGATGGTCTCGGCCGCGTCGTCCGGGATCTCGACGTTGAACTCCTCCTCGAACGCCATCACCAGCTCGACGGTGTCGAGGCTGTCGGCGCCGAGATCGTCGATGAAGTTGGAGGCCTCCGTGACCTTCTCAGGCTCGACGCCCAGGTGCTCGACGACGATCTTCTTCACGCGCTCGGCGATATCGCTCATCGTTGTTGGTCCTCGTCTTTTCGATCGTGGTGGTGTGTGCTTCTGACGAAAGCGCCGTGGCCGCCGACCCACTTCGGGGTTGCTTGTTAGACGGCCGGTGTTCGATCGCGCGTGGTTTGGAAAAAGCCGCAACCCGCTGAACCGTCAACTCCCCTGCACGGCTGAGCCGGGTGTTAACACAGGGTTTCCGCTCTGGCGAGGGGCGGTTCAGAATGCGTTCAGCGGCGTGGTTTTCGGGTCGAAACCTTGTCTTGTGGATGCCGTCAGATCATCGCCATGCCGCCGTTGACGTGGAGCGTCTGTCCGGTCACGTAACCCGCTTCTTCCGAGGCCAAGTAGACCGCCGCGGCGCCGATCTCGGCGCCGGTGCCGAGCCGTCCGGCCGGCACGCGGGTGAGGATCGTCTCGCGCTGCTTCTCGTTCAGCGCGTCCGTCATCGCCGAAGTAATGAAGCCCGGTGCGATGCAGTTGACGGTGATGTTGCGCGTGGCGACTTCGGCCGCGAGCGCCTTGGTCATGCCGACGAGGCCGGCCTTGGCGGCGGCGTAGTTGCCCTGGCCCGGATTGCCCGTGGTGCCGACCACCGAACCGATGCCGATGATGCGGCCGTAGCGGCGCTTCATCATGCCCCTCAGCGCGGCCCGCGAGAGCCGGAAGGCGGCGGTGAGATTGACGTTGAGCACCGCCTCCCACTCCTCGTCCTTCATGCGCATGAAGAGATTGTCGCGGGTGATGCCGGCATTGTTGACGAGGATGTCGAGACCGCCGAGGGCCGATTCGGCGGCCGGCAACAGGGCCTCCACCGCCTCCTTGTCGGCGAGGTTGGCCTCGACCACCGCGACGCGCTCACCGCCGAGTTCGGCCGCCAGTTCGTCGAGCGCGGCGCGGCGGGTGCCCGAGAGCGCGACATGCGCGCCCTGCGCGTGCAGCGCGCGGGCGATCGCCCCGCCGAGCCCGCCGGTCGCGCCGGTGACGAGGGCCTTGCGGCCGGTAAGATCGAACATGCTGGCGGCTCTTCCGGTTGAAGGAGGGGTCAGGCGTAGGCGGCCACGTCGTCGGGCATGCCGACGGCGCCCGCCGTGGCGCCCGGTGCGATCCGCTTGACGAGCCCGGTCAGCACCTTGCCGGCGCCGAGTTCGTGGAACCGGTCGACGCCCGCCTCGGCCATGGCGGCGACGCTCTCGCTCCAGCGCACGGTGCCGGTGACCTGGGTCACCAATGCGTCGCGGATGGCGTCGGGATCGGTGAGGGGGCCGGCGGTGACGTTGGCGTAGACGGGCACGACCGGCGCCTTCATCGCGACCTCTGTCAGCGCCTTGCGCATCGCCTCGGCGGCGGGCGCCATCAGCGCGCAGTGGAACGGGGCGGAGACGTTGAGGAGCACTGCGCGGCGCACGCCGCGGGACTGGGCCAGCGCCATGGCCCGCTCGACCGCCTCCCGGTGGCCGGAGAGAACCACCTGGCCGGCGCCGTTGTCGTTGGCGACATCGCAGACCATGCCCTGCGCGGCCTCCTCGGCGATGTCCTTCGCGGTGGCGAGGTCGGGTCCGAGAAGCGCGGCCATCGCGCCGACGCCCGGCGCCACCGCCCGCTGCATCGCCTCGCCGCGGATGCGCAGGAGGCGGGCGGCATCGGCGACCGAGAAGGTCCCGGCGGCGGCCAGCGCCGAATATTCGCCGAGCGAGTGGCCCGCGACGCAGGCCGCGTCCCGCGCCAGATCGAGGCCGCGCTCGGCTTCCAGCGTGCGCAGGACGGCCAGACTCGCCGCCATCAGCGCCGGCTGGGCGTTAGCGGTCAGGGTCAGTTCCTCGGACGGCCCCTCGAACATCAGCTGCGAGAGCCGCTGGCCGAGCGCCTCATCGACCTCCTCGAAGACCGCCCTTGCGGCTGGGGACGCCTCGCTGAGCGCCTTGCCCATGCCGACCGCTTGGCTGCCCTGTCCGGGGAAAATGAAGGCTCGCGTCATGTGGTCCTGCCGCCGCAGCGCCGGGGTGAAGCCCCGGCGGCTCAAGGTGCGGCGCACTCGCATCACGGCCCCCGAGTGTCAACAATGCGGTGCACAAGTCGCGGGCGAGCGAAATGCGAGGCTCGCCCCGGCCAAGCTGCTGGAATCACCCGCGAAGATCTTGGGGGCCCACGAAAGACGGCGGAACCGGGAATCGAACTCGGCACCATTCGGCGCATTGATGAGGGAGACGCTGCGAGGGCCCTGTCATGCTGCGCACCTCATTCCCGCAGGAAGCGGTCGGGCATGCCCACGCTCTGATCGGCGCCTACGAGACCGCCCATTCCGGTCTCTCGCGGATCACCCATGAATTTCGCTGCGATCTGCGCTCCGCCCTCGATCGGCTCGGGCCGCACGCCCTGCCCTACCTGCGCGTCGTACGTAGCGATCTCGAGGGCCGGGCCGTGCAGGCCCGCAAGGCCTGGCCGCTCTGGATCGACCGCCTGACCGATCGCATGACCGACCGGCGCTTGATCGCCTCGCGCGCCCTGCTCGACGCCGTCGACCGGGAGGCGGACGCGCGCGGGCTCGTTCTCTCGCTACCCGTCAGTTTGGAAAAGCGAGCGAGCGGCGACCGGTGAGGATCGGCGCCGTTCGTGCTTAGGAGCGTTCGTGCGCTCAGGCCGCGACGCGGATCGCGGGGCGCCGTTCGCTCGCGGTCCGATCCAGCGCCGTGGCGAGGCAGGCCGCCGCCTGATCGATCTCAGCCTCGGAATGGCCCGCGGTGACGTGGAGACGAATGGTCTCCGACCCGGCGGCCTGATCGGCCAGCAGGCCGAGTTCGGCCAAGCGACCGCCTTGAAGACGGGCGACATCGGCCGAAGCGACCTTCACCGACACCGACGCCGAGGGTTCGCCGCAGACCGTGAGGCCCTGCCCGCGCAAGGCGGTGCGCAGATTGAGCACGTTGCGCATCAGGCGCGCCCGGCGCTCGATGCCCTCGGCACCGTCGATGATCGCGAAGGCGCGGAGGATGACGGCGGTCTGGATCGGCGAGAGCGCGGTCGCGGTGCCGGTCGCCATGCCGCTGGAGCGCAGGCAGGCGGTGACGGAGCGCGTCCCGGCCGCGATGAAGCCGCCGTTCGAGGCGAAGCTCTTCGAGAAGCTGCCCGTGACCAGATCGACCTTCCCCAGCATGTCCTGCAGGCCGAGATGGCCGCGGCCGTCCTCGCCGAGGCAGCCGAGATCCTGAGAGACGTCGACGAGGAGCGTCGCGCCGTAGGCGTCGCAGGCGGCCCGCAGGGCGGACAGGTCCGGCGTGCCCGAATCGAGCGGCGACAGGCTCTCGGTCACGACGAGGATGCCGCCCTGCCCGTCGCGGGCGCGGATGGCCCGCAGCCGCGCGCGGCAATGATCGGCGTCGAGATGACGGAAGGTCGAGAGATGGCGGGTCGCGGCCTCGGCACCCTCGCGCAGGCCGCCGCGGATGGCGGCGTCCATCACGACGTGATCGGCCGGCCGCACGAGGCCGCGGATCACGGTCTGGCCGGCGGCGCGGCCGGTCGGGGTCAGCATCGCCTCCTCCATCTGGAGGAAGTCGGCGATCCGGCGTTCCAGCGAGAGGGAGAGACCGGCATCGCCGGCCTCCGCGGCGGAGCAGACGCTGCGGACGCCGAAGCGGCGCAGCGTCTCGGCGGCAGCCTCCACGATCGCCGGATGGGCGGAAAGGTCGAGGCAATCCTGCGAGGCGAAGTCGAGGCCGCGCACCGAAGCGGTGCCGGCGCCCTGCGGCACGAGGCGGACGCCCTCCACCCGGTCCCGGGCGTTCGCGTCGGTCTGTTCACGATGTCTCATGCCATCCCGTCCGATGCCGCGTCTTTCTCGAAGCACAGTCTCGGCGCCACCGACTTGCCACGGCGTTAAACGGAGCATGTCGAGGCGAAATGCATCGGGGCGTATTTAACGAATTGCTATTGCCGCGAAACGGAATGGTCTTGTCCGTTCCTTAACCTGTCGCGGATGGCGGCGGCCCGCTTCGGGCATCAACGATTTGGAAACTGCGCGAACATCGAAGGAAAACTTTCACGCACCTTTCCGTTGCGCGATCGAGGTGGAGAACAGGCGCAAGTCTTCGCCCGAAACGAAGACGGGGGCCTCCGACCCCGGAAGCCCCCGTCCCTATCCCCGCCGAAGCGTCCCGGCCGTCAGATCGTCGGTATGCCCGTGCCGACCCCGTAGAGTTCGCCGTAGAGGGCCGCGTGGGCGAGGTAATAGATGCCGAGGAACATCATCAGGGCGCTGGCATAGTAGACCGGGGCGAGCACCACGTCCCGGCGGGTGACGGCGACCCTGGCGTTGTCGGCGGCGATGGCGATCAGCACCGCGATGATGCCCGAGTGGCCGATGGCGTCGATCTTGCCGAATTCGAAGATCGCCGAGACGAAGACCGCCGTGAGGATGATCGCCGAGGCGCGGCGCACCAGGGGGGTCCAGATCAGGGCGAAGGCGAGGGTGAACTCGATGACGCCGGCGGCCTGCATGAAGAGCTCGGGCGTCGCGCCCATCGTCATCGCGGGCTTGGCGGCGATCAGCGGGTCGGTCCAGTGCGGGTAGGCCCACTTCTCGACCGACGCCCACATCAGAGTGATGGCGGCGGCGATGCGCACGACGTCGATGGGGCGCTGGCCGAACAGGGTGCGGTCGAAGGAGACCAGGGTGAGGAAGGCGGCGACGCCGAGGAAGACCGGGTAGTCCGCGAGGTGGAAGGCTCCGTAATTCCAGACCGCGAAGCCGAAGAGGAAGACGATGCCGGCAGCGGTGAGCGGCAGGGTGCGCTTCCAGAGCAGGCAGACGGCCATGGCGAGCTGAAGCCAGGGGATCCAGGCGGCCTCGGTCTTCAGTTCCGGCGTCAGGATGGTGCCGCCGAGATTCCACAGCGAGACCAGAAAGAACCCGACCACGGCCCGGACGATCAGGGCGCTGTCCTCGCGAAGCCGGCTCGTGACCCGGTCGAGGGCGTTGAGGATGGCGGTGCCCACCGGCGTCCCTTCGGCGAGGCAGCCGAACATCAGGCAGAGAAGGGCAAGCCCGGTCAGCACTTCGAAGTCGGCGCAGAGCACCTGCTCGAGCCCCCGCGGCTGACCGGCCACGTCGAAGGCGCAGAACCATTTGACGTGGGCGCTGGCCGCCCCCGTCCCCAGCAGAAGAAAGCTTGCTGCGCCTGCAAGCACGATGGGAGAGCGCACCCAGAGACTGGACACGTGGGACATGGGGTCGCCGAAGCCGGAGGGATGTTCGTTGTGTGAGGAGAAACTTAGACGAAAGCGACAGAGCTCGCTAACGGATTGTTTACGAAGCTCACCAATTGGTTAACGGCTGTTTTTCAACATGTGACACGTCGAGCCGCCGGCTTTGTCAGCAACATCTGGAACTGATCTAGATTAGGGCGCCGGTCATCCCCTGTGGAGAACGGGAACAGCGGGGATGCCCGATCGGGGGGCTGGGGCGTTAACCCGGTGGAAGACGGTGTGGGGAACAGTGGGCGCGATCGGCATTCCGGTGCCTGCGCGCGACCCGTGTCGGACGCCCGATCGCGGGAAAGGCCGGTTCCGGCCGCGCCGCGGCGGTACTTCCGCCGAACAGTCGGAACGGGAAAATAGATGATCGCCCTGCTCAGCCTCGCCAGCCTTTCGGGCGGCATCGCACTCGCAGTCCGCGCACCGCGCTATCCCGCCTGGACGGCCCGCATGGAGACGGCGGGCGGCCTCGCCCTCGTCACGGGCCTCGCCATGGTCGGAATCGGCGTGAAGGCCGCCTGTTGCTGAGAGGCGGCGGACGACGTCCGCAGCCGACTCTCGGGTCGGCCCGGGACGGATGTCGTCCCTAGTCGCGCCGCCGAAGAAGGCTGGCGAAGAAACCGTCGAGTCCGCCGGCCCGGCCCGAGCCGCCGCCGAAATGGCTTGGAAGGGTGCGAAGGTCGCCCGCCGCGTCGATCAGTTCGGCATGGCCCGCGAGGCGATCCGGCGTGAGGACAACACGCTCGAAATCGGGATGGCGCGCGAGGAAGGACGCGACCTGCGTGCTCCCCTCCTCCGGCTCCAGGGAGCAGGTGCAGTAGACGAGCCGCCCGCCCGGGCGTACGAGACGCGCCGCCTTGTCGAGGAGCCGCCGCTGGAGACCGACGAGACGGGCGAGGTCCCCCTCGGTCTTGGTCCAGGCGACGTCGGGATGACGGCGGATCGTGCCGGTGGCCGAGCAGGGCGCATCGAGGAGCACCGCATCGAAGGGCGCCTCCTCCGGCAGGTCGAGGGCGTCGGCGGTCACCACCTCGGCGGCGAGACCGAGACGTTCGAGGTTGCGCGCGAGGCGTTCCAGCCGCGCTCCTGAGCGGTCCACCGCCGTCGCGGCGGCGCCCGCGGCGGCGATCTGCGCGGTCTTGCCGCCCGGTGCCGCGCAGAGATCGGCGACCCGCTCGCCGGAGGCGGGCGCGAGCAGGCGCACCGGCAGCGCCGCGGCGGCGTCCTGCACCCACCACACGCCGTCCGCATAGCCGGGAAGCTCGGCCACGGCCTCGCGCACGTTGGTGAGCCGCACGGAGCCGAGGTCGAGCAGCGTACCGCCCAGGCGCTCCGCCCATTGTTCCGGCTCGCCGCGGACGGTCAGATCGACCGCCGCGCCCTCCAGATGGGCGGTCGCGATGCGTCTCGCCTCCGCCTCGCCGTAGGTGGCGCGCCAGCGCGTCGCAAGCCAGTCCGGCGTGTTCCGGTCGAGCGGATCGCCCTCCCCCGCCCGGATCGCGTCGCGCTCGCGCACGACCCGGCGCAGCACGGCGTTCACCAGGGGGGCGAGGTGCTGGAGCTGCGGATCGGCCTTGGCGAGGCGCACCGAGAGATCGACGGCGGCATGATCGGCCACCGCCAGATCGAGGATCTGGGCCGTGCCGGTGATGAGCAGGGCAAGCAGGTGCGGCTTGTCCTCGGGCAGGCCGTCCCGCAGCCGCTCGGCCAGGGCGGCCCGGATGAAGCCGAGGCGGCGGAAGCTCGCCGTGGCGATGGCGCGGGCGAGCGCGGCCTCGCCGGCCTCCAGGCCGACCCCGCGCCCGGCCTGGGCCAGCGCATCTTCGAGGGCGAGCCCGCGGGCGGCGCCGAGCAGGATTGCCACGGCTTCCCGCGCGACGTGGCGCGCCGCGAGACCCGGCACGGAGGCGTCGAAGGAAGGCGGCGTGCGGGGGGTCGGTTTGAGTGCCACGCTTGACGTGCCGTTCGCGACAGGATGGATCGGCGGGGACTGGCCCCGGAGATGACGCAGTCACATCTGTAGCCGAGCGATGCAAGCAACGAAGGAGAGCGGCATGACCGATGCGGACGCAAACGAGGTCGAGGCCAAGGTCGAGGCAGAAGGCCGTCCGCTCTCTCCGGCGGCGCAGCGCGCCCTCGCGGAGGCGGCCGAGCGGCGGGCGGCCATCGATGCCCGCGCCGCCGAGATCGCGCGGCGCCCCGAGACGCTCGGACGCGGCGGCCTCGAGCCCGTGCGCTATGACGACTGGGAAGTGAAGGGTCTCGCCAGCGACTTCTGACCGGCTTCCAGAGGCCGCGTGCCCGTGACGCCCGGCGCCCCCCGGACGTGATGTCTCATCGGAACACGACGAACGCGTTGCCGGAGAGCCGCGACGGCCTAAGCCTTTCGAGCCCGGCCCTACTCCGGACGGCGGAGGGCGATCCGCCAAACGCCTGATCGATCCGGTAACGCCCACGATCCCGCAAGCACATGCAGCCGGGATATGCTTAGCTGCGCCGTCCCCCGCAGCGATTCGCAGGCGTTTGCCGATGCGCTGACAGATCACTTTGAAATCTCTGGCATCGATCTTGGATCGCATTCCGGTCGAATGCCTTTGCGCACGACATTTTCGTGACAGAAACTCGTCGCGGCACGGGTACGTCGCTGCAGAATTACCTTAGAATCACTTTCAATAGCCGATCGAACGGAGACCGTGATGCCCTACGTCACCACCAAAGACGGCGTCGAGATCTTCTACAAGGATTGGGGCCCCAAGGGCGCCCAGCCGGTCATGTTCCATCACGGATGGCCGCTCTCCTCCGACGATTGGGACGCGCAGATGCTGTTCTTCGTCGCGAACGGCTACCGCGTCGTCGCCCATGACCGCCGCGGCCACGGTCGTTCGGCCCAGGTCTCGGAAGGCCACGACATGGATCACTACGCGGCCGACGCCGCGGCGGTGGTCGAGCATCTCGATCTGCGCAACGCCGTCCATATCGGCCATTCGACCGGCGGCGGCGAGGCCGCGCGCTACGTCGCCCGGTTCGGCGAGCCGCAGGGCCGGGTCGCCAAGGCGGTGCTGGTGAGCGCCGTGCCGCCGCTGATGCTCAAGACCGAGGCCAACCCGGAGGGTCTGCCGCTCGAGGTCTTCGACGGCTTCCGCAAGGCGCTGGCGGACAACCGCGCCCATTTCTTCGTCGATGTCCCGACCGGCCCCTTCTACGGCTTCAACCGCGACGGCGCGACGGTGCATCCGGGCGTGATCCAGAATTGGTGGCGGCAGGGCATGATGGGCAGCGCCAAGGCCCATTACGAGGGCATCAAGGCGTTCTCGGAGACCGACCAGACCGAGGATCTCAAGGCGATCGGCGTGCCGACACTGGTGCTGCACGGCGAGGACGACCAGATCGTGCCGATCGTCGCCGCGGCGATGAAGTCGATCAAGCTCCTCCGGAACGGTAGCCTGAAGACCTATCCGGGCTTCCCGCACGGCATGCTGACGGTGAACGCGGACGTGCTCAACGCCGACCTGCTCGCCTTCGTCAAAGCGTAGGCGCGGAACGCGCCGCCGAGGCCGGCGACATCAGAGGGTGTCACCGCTGCCGACGCGGGAAGGCGATCGGCGTGCCGACACTGGTGCTGCACGGCGAGGACGACCAGATCGTGCCGATCGTCGCCGCGGCGATGAAGTCGATCAAGCTCCTCCGGAACGGTAGCCTGAAGACCTATCCGGGCTTCCCGCACGGCATGCTGACGGTGAACGCGGACGTGCTCAACGCCGACCTGCTCGCCTTCGTCAAAGCGTAGGCGCGGAACGCGCCGCCGAGGCCGGCGACATCAGAGGGTGTCACCGCTGCCGACGCGGGCCGGACGGGCTGCGGCACGCCGGATCGTCGAGCGCGCCGCCTCGATGGCGACGTTGGCGGCCCCCAGGGTTCGCGGCTCCGTCGGCCTGTTCAGGGCGTGGCGGGCGATGCTGGCCGCGAGATCGTCGATCTCGGCCGCCATGGCCTCCAGCCGCTCCCCGTCCTCCTCGCGCCGCGCCTCGGAGCGGAGTTCGAGCAGACGCGCGGTGGCGACCTCGATCCGCTCGCGGCGGATGCGTCCCAGGCGCTGCCGCAGCCAGGCGAAGGTCGAGCCGACGCCGCCGGCCAGGATGGCGACGAGGTAGATCCAGCTCTCGTAGCGCTCGATGAAGGTTTCCTGCTCTCGCTCGTAATAGTCGATGGCGCCGGGATGGATGGGCAGGCGGGCGCTGGTGGCGTCCGCGGTGTCCTCGTAGGCCGGATGGGTGACCTCTTCCGCCACTGGCACGCTCTCCGCCAGTGCGGCGCGCATCTCGAACAGGTGCTGTGTCACCTCGGCGGCGACGCTTCGCGGCAGGTCGGCGCGCGCCATCAGCCGGTAGGACGAGCCGACCGTCGCAACCTCCTCGGCGGGCAGGCGCGGATTGCCGCCGAACAGGGCCGCCGGCAGTGTGACCGGCTGCAGGCGCGGCCAGCGTGCCAGGATCGCGGCGGCGTCCGGCACCCCGACGAGCGCGACCGCCCCGTCCTTGCTCGCCCGGCGCACGAGGCCGACGACCCGTCGCGAGACCGGCGAGGTCGGTGTCGTCACCAGCATCATTGCGTCGATGCGCCCGCTGCCGAGGGCGTCGACGATCTCCGCCTCCTCCACTGGTACGAGGGCCAGCGCGGTCGTCGGCACGGCACCGGCGGCAGCGTCCGTCAAAACCTCCAGCCCATGATGGGCCACGAGGTTGCCGACGAGCGTCCGGTCGGCGGTGCGACCGGCCAGCAGCCCGAGGCGCTTGCCCGCCAGATCCGGGATGTTCGCGATGCCGGCGGCGGCCGGCGCCGCGACGAAGACGGCCAGTTCCCGCAGGACCGCGAGGGTCAGGCCGTTACCCGGCATCGACACGTCCGGCCGGACCACCGCCAGGTCGGCCTTGCCGGCCTTGAGCGCCTCCGCGCTCTCGCGCACGCCGTCGAACGGGACGACCTTCAAACGCAGCCCCAGCTTCCTGCGGGCAAGTTCGTCGGCATAGGCGCGCAGCAGGGCCGGTTCGGTGCCTCCGTTCGGGGCGACGGCGAGGGTCAGGGTCGTGGGCCGCGTGAGGTAAAACGCTGCGACGGCGCTCACGACGAGCAGCGTCGTCAGACCAAGAAGCAGAACGGCTTCCCGGCCTCTCGGGAACACTGACTTGCGCAAAGATGCACTCCCGGGCGCCGTCGGCGCCATCGTCCCCGCACGTTTCTCGTCACCCCTCGAACGTCCCCGCGACGGCAATCGATCGGCGTGATCGCCGCTCGAAATGCCCGATGTCGGGTTCCCGTTCCAGACTTGTCAGTGGGTTTGCGAGCCGGCTCGGATCGGGTTGCGGCCCATCTTGGTCCGAACCCAGCCGCATCCATCGCGGCGGCGACGATCCGCAGGCCGCCGGCAGATCGTCAATTGTTGGGGCAGGAAGCGTTGGAGCGGGTGAAGGGAATCGAACCCTCGTATTCAGCTTGGAAGGCTGAATCCTCAGCGCTCGTGGTATCCGGTCCGTCCAGGGTTTCGGTAACCAACCGCCCGAAAATACAGGGGAAATCGCCCTCCCACGGTTAATGCCGGGGTTGCGGAGGCGATTCGGGTCAGGTGGTATCCCGGTGGTATCCGCCGGGAGGGACTGAATGGCCGTCGAGGGTGGCAGGGGCTCGTACGCCCGGGAGCGCGTGGCGTTGACCGCGGGGCACGTGACCAAGGCGCGCGCCATGATCCGGAAGGGGACGGTCCCCGGGCGCGGCCTCGACCTCGTCGACGCCGACTGCGCCGGCCTCGTCCTGCGTGTGACCCGCAACAGCGCGACGTGGATGCGGAAGTCGAAGACCGGGACCGTGAGGATCGGCGACGCGGCGGTGATCACGCTCACACAGGCCCGCGACCAGGCCGAGCGCATCCGCCTCGCCGTCCCGGGCACGCACGACCCGCGGATGGAGACCCGCATCTACGAGGCGGCCTTGGCCCGGACCGGCAGCGAGGAGGAGGCCCTGGACGCCGCGTGGCCCGAGGAGGATCCCGAGACCCAGACCGCCGAGGAGCGCCGGCGCGACGGCCCCTGGGTCCTCGGCGACCTGATCGACGCCTACCTCGCCTGGAAGCTGCCCAAGCTGAAGGCGGGGCGCTGGCGCGCGAGCTACGAGGGCTACCTGCGGCACCCCGAGCTATCCGGCCTCAGCATGTCGACGGTCGCCAGCCTGGACCTGGAAGCCCTTCTCGGCGTCCGGCAGCGGCTGCTGGAGGACGGCGCCACGAAGCGCAGCGCGGCCAAGCGCGTCATCGGTCAGTTCCGCGATGCGATGACCTGGGGCTGGAAGGAGCAGCCCATCCGCTGCCGGCTCGTCCGCGTGAACTTCCCCTGGTGGGACCGTCTGACGGTCGACTACGCCGCGGGCAAGCGCGACCACGTGCCGACCGTCGAGGAACTCGCCCGCACGCTCGCCGTCGCGGAGCGGTACAGGTCCCTCGGGCAGACGGAGCACGCCACCGGCGCCGGGTTGCTCGGGGCCCTATGGGCCGTCGTCCTGACGGGGCAGCGGACGGGCGCGCTCGTCACGACGCAGGTGGGTTCGTGCGTGCCGCAGTTCAGCAACGTCCTGCCGGGCTGGACCGCCATCGGCTGGCCGGGCGAGGTCATGAAGTCGAAGCTTCCGCACGCCCTGCCGGTCCCGCCGGCGGCGTGGGCCGTGATCGAGCGCTACCGCCAAGAAGACGCCCGAGGCCGAGAGGCGCCTGCACCGTGGATGTTCCCGTCCCGGCGCGGCGACGGCCACGTGTCCTACCTGGCCATCAACCAGCTTTTGTCCCGCCTGCAGGGCCTGCGGGAGGGCAAGGCCGCCCCCGGGAAGCCGGACCTGTTCGCGATCTATGCCATCCGCCGATGGACGCCCCACGACGTCCGGCGGGGCATCGCCACGTTCCTCGGCGAGCGCCGGCTGGGCGGGGCCGCGGCGGCCATCCTGGATCACGTGGACGGGCGCGCCGAGGAGCGCGAGCGCACGGCCGCGGTGACCCGGCTGCACTACGACCGGGCCCAGCGCATGGACCTGAAGGCGGAGGGCATGGCCCTGTGGGTCGCGGCGATCATGGAGGCCTACGAGCGGGAGCGCGAGGTCCTCGCCCGCGTCCCCCTCCCTCCCCCGCCGCCGCGGCCGGTCAGGAAGCCCGCGACAAGGCGGCGGAAGCCCGCCCTCGCTTAGCGCGCCGGCCCCTCCCGAGGGCCCGCGCCAGGTCCGCCGGGCGCTCGGCCTGCACGAACCCGGACGGGCCGCGGGCGCGGCCCGAGGCCTCCGCCAGGTCCTCGGCCAGGGCGCGCCACAGGGCGTCCCGCTCCTCGCCGGCCGCGCTGATCGCGACGTCCTCGTACCCGTGCATGTCCCGCCTCCGCATGAGAACGAAATAGGAACAAGCCGGCGCGGGTCAACGGGGCCGGAACGTCCACCACACCCCGCCTCCGGTGGACGTTCCGGCCCCCGGTTCACCCTTCCTTCACCGTGACGCACGGCAACCCTGGCCGCAGGCTTGACCGGACGAATCGCGAGCTGCGATCCTGCCGATTCCCCAGCGCCCCAAGAGGCCCCCGGTGAAACGAAAAGCGCGCTTAGCCCCGCATCGAGAGACCCATCCAGGGGAGTGACGCCGCGCGCGCAGCCCCCCACGGAGGCTGCATCCATGACCCACCACAACAATCTCACCCCGCCGCGTGGCACCGTGTGGTTCGTCGGCGACACGCACTTCGGGCACGCCGGCGCCATCGCCCACACCGACCGCCCGTTCCGCGACGTCGCCGAGATGGACCGGCTGCTCATCGAGGCATGGAACAGCCTCGTCCGACCCGGCGACACCGTCGTGCACCTCGGCGACTTCGAGTGGGGGCACACGCCGGCGAGGGCCGCCGAGATCTTCGCCGCCCTGCAGGGGCACAAGCATCTCTGCGTCGGGAACCACGACAGACCCAGGGTGACGTCGCTGCCGTGGCAGAGCGTGCAGGAGCGGCTGACCGTGCACGCCGAGGGCCGCAGGATCGTGTGCGACCACTACCCCATGCGCGCCTGGCCCGGGTCGTTCCGGGGCGCCCTGCACGTCCACGGACACACGCACGGCTCCCTGCCGGGGACGTCCCAGTCGTGCGACGTCGGCGTGGACGTCTGGGGCTACGCCCCGGCGCGCGTCTCCGAGGTCATCGCCCGGATGGGGGCGACGCCCGAGCAGCCGGAGGAGCGCCGGCGGGCGCGGGAGCGCCACGAGGACGACGACGCCGAATGAAAAAAGGGGGCCCCCGGATCGCCTCCGGGGGCCCTTTCGCTTTCGGGGTGACGGCCGGCGTCAGGGACGCATGCCCGGGGCCGCGGCCTCCTCGGGCTCCTCGACCCGGGGGCGGCTCCTGCCCCGCGGCAGGTTCCTCCTCGGGAGCACCCGGTCCGGGTACTGGGCGGCGTACAACCGCGACGCCTCCTCCCTGGCCGAGGCCTTCCTGGCGCGCTCGTAGACGTCGATCATGCACTCGACGGCTTGGACGCTCGTCTCCTCCGGCTGGATCGACCTCGTAAGCGTGACGACGACACCGTCCACTCGGCTGACGAGCGTCATCACGGGCGGCCTGTCGACGAACCCCACGACGCGCACCTCGTAGCCCGGGCGCGTCTCCTTGAGGACCGAGTTGACCGCCTTGATCCACGCCCTCTTGTCGAATCCGCCGCGGCGGTAGGCGGCCCCCGGCGCGAAATGCCGGTCCCCGCCCGCCGCCGACATGCCCGCCGCGATACGGTCTGCGTACGGTGTCCTGCTGAATGCCACGGCCTTGATCCCTTGTCCCGCGGGCCCCTCGGCCCGCCCCGGGGACAAGCGTACGTATGACCAAGCAAGGCACCATGGCCCTAGCGGGAGAGCGCGCGCGATTCGGTCCGGAGGCGATCCTCGGCCTCGATCAGGCGGGCATGCAGGGCCACGAGTTCCGCGTGCCGGGGGTGCCAATCGTCGCGCAGGTAGGCCTGCAGCCGTGCCGCCGATCCCCCGCATCGGGCCGAGCGCCGTCCGAGGGCGCGGCCGCGCTCGTGCTCCTTGGCCGGCTGCAGGTCGATCATCAGCGTCGTCTCGTCGAGGGGATTGTCCCGGAGCACGCCGTCGAGGGCCTCGACGATGTCGCGGGCGCGCCGCTCCCGGCGGGCAGCCTCCAGGGCGGCGGGATCGGCGACCTCGGCGAGGGCGGCCGCCTCCGTGGCGAGGACCTCCGCCAGCGGGGCTTCGGGCTCCGGCGCCGGGGCGACCGGCTCGGGCAGCGGCGCGACGGTCTGGACCGCGGCGCAGGCCCCCCGCACGGTTGGGGGGAGCCGCAGCGGCAGGCGGACGGCGGGACGGGGGGTGGCGGTCACAGGGCTTCTCCCGAGAGGTTGATCTGCACCGGGACGGCGCAGGCGGTGCAGGTCACGGCGTCATGCCAGCCGCAGCCCTCGTCACACGGATCGCGCTCGCTGCATCCGCAGCCGTGACAGGCCTGGCCGAGCACGGACGGGAGCCGGAACCGCTCGACGATGCGCGCGCCCCAGTTCTCCGGCTCGACCCATGCCTTGTCGGACAGGCCGTCCATCCCGAGCACGGCCTCCTGCAGGGCGCCGAGCGCGATCCGCTCGGCCTCCGTTCCGGCGCGGGAGGCCGGGTCGAAGGCGTGTTCGGCGATGGCGCGCCCGACGGCGGCCTCCAGGGCGAGTGCGCCGATGCGGGCCTGCATGCCGGGCGTCAGCGTCGCCCAGACCGTGGCGCCGTCGAAGGGGACGGTGGAGATACTGGTTGCATCAGCCACGGGTGGCCTCCGCACCTGCGAGGACGGCCTCGTAGACCTTGGCGAGCTCCTCGGCGTAGAGGCGCAGCGCGTTCTGGATCAGGAACTCCAGCCCGGCCTGAGAGCCAGCCCCATTACCGGCGCCCTCCGGGCACGCCGGTAACCCTGAATCGAGAGCACCGGCGACGGTGCGGGCGGCACGCCCCGACGCCCCCATGGTGTTGTAGATCGTCTCCAACCGGACGCGACCCAACCGAGTGGCGGCCGCCTTCAGGGCGCGCTGGTCGATCTTCGGCTTACCCACGGTCGCCCTCCTTCACGGTGACGGGGGCCTCGTCGGAGACGCCGGTGGCGGCCCCGACCATGGCGAGGACGGCGAAGGCGAAGGTGAACCCCGCCAGGGCCAGCGTCGTGATCCACGCCGCCCGGGCGAGATCCCAGCCGGCTCCGGCCAGGACGAAGACGATGGCCACGATGGCCCCCGCCGTGATGGCGACCCGCCCGGGGCCGCCGCAGGTGAGGGTGAGGAGGGCGCGCATCAGCAAGCCCCCCAATTCTCGTAGACCTCGCAGACCGCGCTCAGCATGGCCGAGAGACCCATTACAGTGGAAGGGCTCGCGTATAGCCTCATGCTCTGGCCCTCCATCTGGATCTCGATGGGGACCGCCTGACGACGCTCGCGAGCCAAGGAGCGCGCCTCGCCCGCCTGGACATGGATGCCATGGGCGTCACGCAGTCTGGCTCGGTCTTCCTCGGTGATCGGGCGGACCTCCATCCTACGGTCCGCGTCGGTCCGCAGGATGTTTACCCACGCATTCCAGTCGGCATCCGAGACCTGAGACCAGTCCCCCGTCCGGCGGGCCTCGCCGACGCGGGCGGCGCTCCCCTCGGACATGTACGGCAGCGGCGTCTCCCCGTACCCGACGCTGAGGCAGATCTCGTCCGGCTCGGGGAGCGGGTCGTCGTCGGGCGTCGGCACGATCTCGAATCCGGCGTCGCGCAGGGCGTCGACCACGCCCGACGCCGCATCGGGCGCGAGGGCCGTCCCGTTCCTGCCCTGCTCCCAGGCTCGCTGCAGGGCCTGGTTGATCGCTTCGTTTTCCTGGCGCACGGGGCGCTCTCCTGTTCTGGTGGGGATGCCTGTCTGTGTCAGGGCGCCACTGTCGCCTGGCGCGCGACGTGGGGCCTCAGGCCGCGGCGCGGCTGGCCTGCCCGGCTTGGCGGGCGCGGTAGGTGTCGATCCGGTCGCAGGCGGCCGTGAGCGTGGCGGCGGTCTGGAAGCGGCCGCCCACGGTGAAGGACCACTCCCAGGCCCCCATGCCGTGCTGGATCTCGACGCCGCGGTACCGGCGCCGGCTCCAGAACCGACCGTCGGGGCGCCGGGCGTCCGGGCAGTCCTCGCCGTAGGGGCGCTCGGACATCGGGACGGTGACGAGGGGGAAGCTGCGCTTGATCATGTGTGCCTCGTTGGATGCAGGATTGCCGTTTCTGATTGGGACGCCACTGCCGCCTGGCGCACGACGCACGGATCAGGGGCGGGCCGGCAGGCGCGGCCGCGGGGGGACGGGGCCTCGCATCGGGGGCGGGGGCGGCGACCGGCGGACGGGCGGGGCCGGCGCGTCGGCATCGAGGCCGGCGACGATGTCGGCGTGGGCCTCGGCGAGGGTCGCGGGCGGGCGGTCCGCCTCGGTCAGGGCGGCGTCGAGGCGCTGGATGCACTCCCTCGACGCCAGCAGGAGGGCACGCTCGACGGCGCCGACGGCGCCCTGGAGCGTCGCGGCGCGGGGGCCGGCGGCGTAGCCGGGGTGCGACTTCACCGCGGCGAGGGCAGCCGCTAGACGGGTCCGGGTCTGGGCGACGTCGAGCTCTACGAGGCGGTCGGCGAAATCGGTCCGGGCGGTCATGCGAGCCTCCGACGGATCTCGGCGACGAGGCCGGGCAGGCATTCCGCCAGGAGGATGGCGTCCCGGAGCGCGTCGTGACCGGCGTCCCGGTCGCCGCGGCTGACGCCGAGCCGGTTGGCCAACGCGTCGAGCGTGCCGGGCTCACCCGGCCAGAGCAGCTTGCAGAGTATGCGGGTGTCGACCACGGCCCCGGGCCAGTCCCGGAAGCCCAGGTCGAGGCGGTTGCACTCCATTTCCAGGAAGCCGACGTCGAAAGGCGCGTTGTGGGCGACGACGGTTCGGCCGGCGACGAGATCGTAGATCTCGTAGGCGAGCCCCTTCGAGAACGGCTGCCTCGTCGCGAGGACTTCGTCCGTCAGGCCGTGCACCGCGGCGGCCTGGGGCGAGCTCGGGCGACCGGGGTTGACCGTCGCGCGGAACGGATTGTCGGCTCCCACGTCGTCGAGGTGTCGGAACCCCGGCTTGACGGGGCCGCGCCCCGTGATGTGGCACGGGTAGAGCCCGACGCTGACGACGCGGTCGCCGTCGAGCGCGTGCAGGCCGGTCGTCTCGCAATCGAGGGCAACGATGTCGCCCTGCGTGAGTAGCCACAGGATCGTGAGCAGGTCGGGCAGGCGCTCGACGTCGATGGCGTCCTTCCCGGAGACGCGCGTGACGACGGCGTGGTGGAGCGAGCCCACGCGGGCCTCGCGGTCGGCGACGAGGGCGCGGGTCAGGGCGATCTCGCGACCGGTCAGGCAATCCATCTCGGCGCGGACGTAGGCGAGCTCGTCGGCGGGATGGAGCGCCGCGACGGCGGCGACGGCGGTTTCACTTTTCTGCATAGGGCGGCTCCCAGATCTCGCTGTACGTGGCGGGGTCGCGCGCCAGGCCGAGCGCGCGGAGGATCTTCGGTCCGGGCTCGAGCCGGCCGCTGATGACGCCCGAGACGTACGTGTCGGCGACGTCGTGGACGCGGGCCCACGCGCGCTGCCCGCCGCGACGGCAGCATTCGTCCCGCAGGCGGGCGCGAACGTCCGTCGCCGATAGTTGTGGTCCCCTGCGCCTCAGCACACGACAGCTCCCGTCAGAACGCGACGAGGCAAAAGTAGACCGCATTCTAGGATTCGCAAGACATATCGCAGCGACTGGCTGGGTGTAATTCACTGTCGCGCCGGGGGCTTTGGGTGCAATCCGCTGTTAGGGCGGTGTGTACAATGTACACGACTTGTACAATGTACAAGTTGGCTGTCCCTCTGCTTACGGGATCGCTTGCCCGCCGAAGGGCACGGTGGCACGCTGCGGCATGATTATTTCGCGCCTTACCGCCGATTCGTGGCTTTGGACCGCGATGCTCGCAGACCCGGCCACGGGCCACGTTTGCAACGACCGCCCCATCAGGGCCGCGCGCTGGGAGGGGGCGGGCCTCAACCTGGTCGGCGTCTACGAGCTGGATGCCGAGCCGGGGACGCTCGTCGTGACGACGCGGGCCGGGATGTCCTCGCAGGGAACCGGCCCGTGGGGCGGAGGGCACGTCGTCCACCGCCTCGGAGCACACGGGTCGCTCGCGCACGTTCCAATGGCGGATGCGGCCGACGAGCTCGATCCCGCGGGCACCGAGGCGCGCCTGAACCGCCGCCTCGCGCTGGCGGCAGGCCTCGGGGCCGAGCCGCGACGGGTTCGGCTATGGGAGGACCACGGCCTCGTGGATGACACGATGGCCGCCTGGGGCAGCTACTGGGCCGTCGTCGTGCGCACGACCGCCCGGCAGGCTTGGCTCCGGGCCCCAACGCTCGCCGAGATGCGCCAGATGGGCCTGCCCCTCACTCGGAATGACACTCCCGAGGCCCGCGCCGCGGCGGCCCGGATCAGGAGCGCGTGAAAAAACCGCACGTGCGGTCTGGTGGCATGCGTACGTGCGGGGAAAAATCGTCCCGGGACCGCACGAACGGGAAGGGACGACGACATGCGTACACTGAGGCGGATGGCCGTCATGGTGATGCTGATGATGGCGGCGATGACGAAGACGGCGTGGGAGGCTGGGCGGTGGATCGTCCGAAGCGTCTTCCCGAACATGGCGCCGCCCCCCGGCGCCGAGGTCGAGGACGCCCTGGAGCGCGTCGCCGCCGCCCCCGAATCCGGCGGGAAGGCCGCCTTGCCGGATCTCGACGTCGACGCCGGGCGCATCACCTTCGACTACGCCCTGTCGGCGCTCTCCGGGGGCCGCCACCCGGCCCCTGACATGACCCGCCTGCCGGAGGACATCGCCAAGTGGATCGCGAAGCTGAGCCCGGCCGATCTCCACCGGCTGACGCAGCACGGCGCTGCGCGGGTCGGCGAGCACGTCCTCGGCGAGCGCCCCATCGCGGATCTGCCCCTCTGCCGGGAGGCCCGTGTCGGCAAGGGCTTCGCCCGGGTCGGCGACAAGATCGTCCTTGTCGGCAAGCGCGCCGCCGACGAGCCGGTCAAGCCTCAGTCCGACGACCCGCGGGCCCACGCCCTGGCGATCCTGGAGGATCTGATCGACGACCAGCCGGAGCCCGCCAAGCTCGCGGCCTGATCACGCCGGACACCCCGCAACGAAAGAGGGCCGCCCCGGCGCCGGGGCGGCCCTCTCTTTTTGCCTGCGTCGGACTGCGACAGCCTGCCACGCCGGACGCGGCAGAAATGGCTTGTCCCTTACCCTGTGCACACTTGTGCGCACATTGTCATGCTCTCGTGTGCGCACGTCGTGCCGCGAGGGCATCCCGTCATGCCGCGCGGTTTCCGCGGAGGGTCCGGAGCGCGCCCTTCACGTCGTCGAGTTGCCCCTCGGCGCGCAGGGCCCGCATCCGCATCGCGGAGAGCTCGGCACGAAGCCGGGCGTTGTCGGCCTCCAGGGCGTCGATCCGCTCCCCGTCCGCACGCACCCGGGCGGCGACCTTCCCTACGGCGCTCAGGTTCCGGTCGCGCTGCTCGAAGGCGGCATCCTGGCGGGCCTCGACGCGGTCCATGTGCAGGTTGAAGGCCGCCACCGCCAGGCGCTGGAAGCCGCTATCGAAACCCTCGGCGATGTTCGTGGCGTTCATGGCGGCCTCCCTGTTCGAGGCGACGATCCCAGCTCGTCGAATCGCCCGCAAGCCGCGATTGCCCCCTTGGTAAATGCTTCCCTGGGCGGTTGGTTCGTATTCCCCGGTTTTCGGACGACCCTCCGGCCGGGGTTCGTACGGTTAGGGAGCGCCCCGTTACTCCTGTGTTCTGTAACGGGGCTGCGGGGTTGTGTAACGAAAAGTCAGGGAAGCACGTACCCCGCGGGGCCGCCTCAGGTCTCGGTGCCGGCGACGCTCAGCGTCAGGTCGGAGGCGGCCGCGTCGGCGGAGGCCGGCCCCATTACGGCGAGGACGTCCCCGGGCATGACTTGAATGCGCCAGAAGCCGACATCAGCGCGCTGCCCAAAACCGGAGCTTAGGCTTCGCGCTCCATGTCGGTCATTAAGGCTGATTTCGTCGTTTCCGAAACTGGACGTTACAAGCGCCGAGTGGCAGGTGGCCCGTGAGCGGACGTTTCCCGCAACCCGTGTCCTTGGCGACTGCCCTCGATCCAATTTCCCGGTGCGCAACGAGACCGGACGAAAGTGCGAGGGACGATCTGCGCGCGATAGGAGCCCTGGAGGCTTACCGGCATCTCCACGTGCTCCCGTATATGGTGGCGAGCGGGGACGGCCCTGTACGTCTAAGCCGGCACGGAGCGGAGTGACCGAAGGTGGAAATTAGCGGCGAAGGCCTCGACGACATCCTGATCGAGCTCTACCGGCGGCTGCTCGACCAAGGCGCTCGTAATAAGGGATCCCGTGGCGAAACGATCGAGATGCTGGGCGTCGCGCTCCGCATCGCCAAGCCCAGGGCACGCCTGAGTCGATCCGAGAATCGAGGCAAGCCGTTCAGCGCGCTCGGCGAGTTCTTCTGGTACCTAACCCAGTCGAACAGGCTCGATTTCATCGAGCCGTACATCCCCGACTATAGGAAGGAGGCCGTCGACGGCGTTGTGCCTGGTGGGTACGGCCCCCGTCTCTTCGCCATGCGAAACGGCATCGATCAGGTCGATAGCGTCATCCGCCTGCTGCGGTACAAGCCCTCGTCCAAGCGCGCCGTCATCCAGCTCTTCAACGCCGAGGACATCGCGCTCGACTATCCTGCCGATCTCGGCACTCCGTTCCATCACCCCGAGACCCCGTGCACGATCAGCCTGCAGTTCCACCTTAGGGACGGCTCGCTGCACATGTCGGTCAACATGCGCTCTAACGACGCCGTCCTCGGATTGCCGCACGACGTCTTCTGCTTCTCGATGTTGCAGGAGATGACGGCGAGGCGCCTGGGAGTCGAGCTCGGAGAGTACCTACACTATGTCGGGAGCATGCATTTCTACGACGATCGCCACGAAACGCTCCTTGAGTATCTGGACGAAGGGTACCAGCGAACGTTCGAAATGCCTGAGATGCCGAAGGGCGACCCCTTCGAGCATGTCGACGCTCTCGTGGCCGCCGAGGGGCGGGTCCGATTGAAAGAACGGGTCGTCGCCGGCGAACTCCTGCCGGAACCTTACTGGGCCGACATCCTGCGGATGATGCAGGTGTTCTGGTCCTCAGGTGACGAGGCTCGCCTCGACGAGTTGAAGGCCGAGCTTCAAGAGCCTGCTTACCGTGCCTATATTGAGGGCCGCCGGGGAGCGAGGCTCAAGGAACCGTCGCCCCGCGAACCCGTCGACGCGAGGAGGAAGCCGGAGTGACGTGGGCGTCCTGGGCCGGGGAGAAGACGCGCATCGCGAACTCCCTGAGCCGGCACCAGCATCCTCTCCCGGGCATCGCGGCGCCCGCGGCGCTCGACTGCCTCGCCACGCAGTTCATCGCCAGCCTGCGGCGCGAGAGCTACTACCAGGTCGTCCAGCGCGGGCCGATCCATCCCCGTCGGGCCGACCCGAACGATCCCGGGTTCGATGCCGAACGCGCGGTCGCCTACCACGTGCAGAACGGCGACGTCGACGAGGCTGCCTGGCTGGTCTTCCTGATGACCCACTTCGCTCGTCCCGTGGATACCGGTTGGCTGCGCTTGCGCGACGTCTACGGTCGGCTCGGACAGGGAAGGTGGGACTGGGCGACGGTCAGCGGCAACCCCGCGGCCTTCAACGCGTGGCTCGCTGCGAATTGGCAGGGGATCCGCGGCAAGTTCGGCAACCACCGCAAGTACGAGAGCCTCCGCCCGAACGCCTCCCGTCCCATGAGCGCGGTAGTTGACAGCTACGTGAGATGGATCGGACCTGCGGGTCACGCCCGCTTTTTCGCCGATGTCGTCAGGCGGGCCGGCAACGACCCCCACGCCATCTTCGACGTCCTCTACCGCGAGCTCCCGATGCCGACCTTCGGTCGGCTCGCCCGCTTCGACTACCTTTCCCTGATCGGTCGATACCGGATCGCGCCCATAGCGGCCGGGTCCGCCTACCTCGACGGCGCCACCGGCCCAGCGATGGGAGCCCGCCTGCTCCTCGACGGACAGGCGCGGAGCGCGACGCCGCTCCACGTGCTGCAGGCGCGGCTCGACATTCTCGACCGGGACCTGGGCGTGGGCATGGCGGTTATGGAGGACGCTCTCTGCAATTGGCAGAAGAGCCCCGACAGGTTCGTCCACTTCAAGGGCTAGGGCAGCGCCTCGCGGATGTCGTCCCAGTTCCAACGCCGCTTCAAGGTGTTCAGGCGGTCGTAGGGGATCATCCCGCTATGCTGCATCTGGCCGACGATTATGCCCGCGGCGATCCCGACCGATACGCTGAACCGCAGCACTGCGGTGCGGTCCGGGCGCAGGACCTCGAACTCGGCACGGCGGCTCGCGGGAATGATGCAATCACGCGCGAACTCGTTCGCCTCGCGTTCGTGCTCGTCGGCGGTCGTGCCCTCGCCATCGACGAACGTGGCCCCTGCATGAAGGAGCAGGTGACCGAGCTCATGGAAGAGCGTGAACCAGAAATGGTCGTCCGAGCGATGCCGAAAGCTCATCAGGACCATGGCCTTCGTCGGCGAGAGCATCCGGGCTGCTCCGCTGGCCCTGCACCCGTCGGGCGCGCGTACGACCGACAGGGCCACCCCGACGCTGCCGAGCATGGCCCTGAGCCTCGGGAGGAAACGGGCGGGCTGGCTGATGCTCGTGAGGGTCCGGATCTCGGGAACGAGCGTGCGCAGCGCGTCGGGATCCCAGCACCCCGTTTGGATCAACGACGCCTCAAGCTCGCCAAGCCGCAGCCATGTCGTCGTGGCGCCTTCGCTGGACGAGAAGGAGTTTGACGTCCTGAAGCGCGTCTCGCTGGTCGAGGCGTAACGCCGTGCCCAAGCGTCTGGCCCGTTCACGTTGAAGAACGCCAGTCGTTGCCGCACGGCGGAGCGCTTCTCGCCCTCGGTCATTCTCGCCCGCCCGGTCGAGCCCGGGATCGGCACGCGCTCCAGCCACTCGACAAAGTGGCCTGACACGACGGCGCTGACGACCCGCTCCAACGCTTCCTCGTACCCGGATTGACGCCTGAGCCAGAAGCCCGGGGTGCCCCCGAGGACCGAGGCCAACTCGTCCGCGAGCTTGCCGTCGATCCGGACGCTGCCCGAGACCAGCCCACGCAGCGTCTCGATGCCGCCGTCCAGCGAAGCGGACACGTCCACAGCGCTCAGATTGCGTCGCTCCATGAGCGAGAGCACCGAGTCGCCCGGCTTGGAGAACCAGTCGCGTTGGAGGGACTGCTCGTGGATCATGGACAACTGACAAGCTCGACCAGCTTAAGATACCGGACCGTGGACCAGTTCGGCACGCCGTCGGCGGAGCGCTCGAATCTGACCCCGGCAGGCACGAGTGTCGCACGGAAGTAGGAGCCGATCTCCACCTCGATAGACTTGTCACCCGAGATTTTAACGCCCGGCCAGAAACCTACCATCTCTTCCGCCGTCTCGAACGCTTCGAGGTCGGCTATCGTTGCGACGAGCGCTTGGGCAGCGGGGGCACCGAACGTCGCCTCGCCCTCATCGATCTTACAGCAGAGAACCTGCTGTTCCCTCGTTTGGTAGGAGATGATCACGGTGATCCGCCGCCCGAGCCCGGCAGCACGCCGCGCCGCCCGGGAAAAGGTTTGGTCACGGGCCAGGCCAACGCAAGGGGCATGACGCAAACCCGGTCACGGATGGGCGCGGCGCGCGAACGCCGGCCTATCACGCGTCCGCTTTCAATGCTTGGACGCCGACAGCTGCCGGTCCGCTTTCGGCCATGAGTTAGCATGCCGACTGGTCGGCTACGCGCCACAAGCTGACAATCATCTTCGGTCAATCGAGCGTCCGCTTACTGGGCGAGAGCAGACCTACCGCTTCACCAATCCGATGTCGGCAGCGACCGACTTGAGCCAATCGGGCTCGCGCTCCTTCCGCTCAGAGTAGCGGTCGACGAGGTGATCGGCCCGCCCGCGGGTCAGCAGGGTGAACTTCACCAGCTCCTCGCAGACGTCCACAACCCGGTCGTAGAGTGGGCCCGGCCTCATGCGGCCTGCCTCGTCGAACTCCTTGTAAGCCATCGGCACTGAGGACTGGTTCGGGATGGTGAACATCCGCATCCAGCGCCCGAGGATGCGCAGGCTGTTCACGGCGTTGAAGCTCTGCGATCCGCCGGAGACCTGCATCACCGCGAGCGTGCGTCCCTGCGTCGGGCGCACCGAGCCCTCGCTCAGCGGCAGCCAGTCGACCTGGGCCTTCATCACGCCGGTCAGGTTACCGTGCCGCTCGGGGCTGATCCAGACCTGCCCTTCCGACCAGATCGAGAGCTGCCGGAGTTCCTGCACCTTCGGATGATCGGCGGTGCTGTCGTCCGGTAGCGGCAGTCCGTCCGCGTGGAAGATGCGGACCTCGCCGCCCATCGCCTCCAGCAACCGCGCCGCCTCGTAGGCCAGGAAGCGGCTGAACGACCGCTCCCGGAGCGACCCGTAGAGGACGAGGAACCGAGGCGCATGGTCGAGCGGCGTCGGCGCCGCCATCCGCTCCTCGGACGGCACCTCGAAATGCGCCTCGGAGAGGTTCGGCATCCCGTCGGCGAACGGCTGCTGGGGCTTGTCCAAGGCGGTTCTTTCCTCTACGTTTCAACGAAAGTTGATATGTAGGTCATTCGATGGACGAACGGCAAGCCCTCGCCGCCTTCGCCGCCCTCGGCCAGGAGCACCGGCTCCGGGTCGTGCGCGCCCTGGTCACCGCCGGCCCGGACGGGCTCGCCGCCGGCGTCCTCGCCGAGACGGTGAACGTCGCCGGCAACAACCTGTCCTTCCACCTGAAGGAGCTCTCCCACGCCGGGCTGATCACATCCCGGCGCGAGGGCAAGTCGGTCATCTACAGCGCCGCCTATGGCGGCCTGTCCGACCTGCTCGCCTTCCTGATGCGCGACTGCTGCCAGGGCCGACCCGAGGTCTGCGGCTCCGTCGTTGCGGCCCTGTCCGCCTGTGATTGCCCCGCGGGAGACACCGCCCATGCCTGAGGCGTTCGACGTCGTCGTCTACCACAACCCCGCCTGCGGGACCTCGCGGAACACGTTGGCGATGATCCGCAACGCCGGCGTCGAGCCGCACGTGGTCGAGTACCTGAAAACCCCGCCCGCGCGGTTGCTGTTGGTGCAGCTCCTCGCCCGCGCCGGCCTCACGGTTCGGGACGCGCTGCGCGAGAAGGGCACGCCCTACGCCGAGCTCGGCCTCGCCGACCCGGCGCTGACCGACGAGCAACTCCTCGACGCCGTCGAGGCTCACCCGGTCCTGCTCAACCGCCCGCTGGTCGTGAGCCCGAAGGGCGTGCGCCTGTGCCGGCCGTCCGAGGCGGTGCTTGACCTGTTGCCCGACCAGCAGGGCGAGTTCGTCAAGGAGGACGGCGAGCGCGTCGTCGACGAGCGCGGCCGTCGCGTCGCCACCGCCTGAGGCACCATGAGCACCTTCGAACGCTACCTGACCCTCTGGGTCGCCCTCTGCATCGTGGCCGGCATCGCGCTCGGCCACGTCATGCCGGGTTTCTTCCACGCCGTCGGCGCAGCCGAGGTCGCCAAGGTGAACCTGCCGGTGGCGGTGCTGATCTGGCTCATGGTCATCCCCATGCTGCTCAAGATCGACTTCGCCTCGCTGCGGCACGTCGGCCGGCACTGGCGCGGCATCGGCGTGACCCTGTTCATCAACTGGGCGGTGAAGCCCTTCTCGATGGCCGCGCTCGGCTGGCTGTTCATCGGCTACCTGTTCCGGCCCTACCTGCCCGCCGACCAGGCCGACAGCTACATCGCCGGGCTCATCATCCTGGCGGCGGCGCCCTGCACCGCCATGGTGTTCGTTTGGTCGAACCTGACGAAGGGCGAGCCGCACTTCACCCTGAGCCAGGTGGCGCTCAACGACACCATCATGGTGGTCGCCTTCGCGCCCATCGTCGGCCTGCTGCTCGGCCTCTCGGCCATCACGGTGCCCTGGGGCACGCTGGTGCTGTCGGTCGTGCTCTACATCGTCATCCCGGTGATCATCGCCCAGGTCGTGCGCCGCGCCCTCCTCGCCTCGGGCGGGCAGGCGGCGCTGGACCGGCTGCTCGCCCGGCTCGGCCCGGTCTCGCTGGCGGCGCTCCTGGCCACCCTGGTGCTGCTGTTCGGCTTCCAGGGCGAGCAGATCCTGGCGCAGCCCGCGGTCATCGGCCTGCTCGCGGTGCCGATCCTCATCCAGGTCTACCTGAACTCGGGGTTGGCCTACCTCCTGAACCGCGCCGCGGGCGAGCAGCACTGCGTCGCCGGCCCGTCGGCGCTGATTGGCGCCTCGAACTTCTTCGAGCTGGCGGTCGCGGCAGCGATCAGCCTGTTCGGCTTCAACTCGGGCGCGGCGCTCGCCACCGTGGTCGGCGTGCTCATCGAGGTGCCGGTGATGCTCTCGGTCGTGTGGATCGTGAACCGCAGCCAAGGCTGGTACGAGCGCGGCGCGGCGGGCAAGGGAGCGGCCCTGAAGCCTGCCTCCCGTGAGATCTGAGGCCCGCGGCCGCCTCGCCGTCATCTCGGCCCTGGGCGTGGTGGAGATCCTCGCCTGGGGCTCGTCTTTCTACCTGCCGGCGGTGCTCGCCGGTCCCATCGCCGCCGACACCGGCTGGCCGCTGGCCTGGGTGGTCGGCGGCCTGTCCGTCGGGCTCCTGGTGGCGGCCATCGCCTCGCCCCGCGTGGGAATCGCCATCAACCGGCACGGGGGACGCCCGGTCCTGGCGCTGGCCGCCCTGCTGCTGGCGGCCGGCCACGTCGTGATCGGGCTGGCGCCGAACCTTCCGGCGTTCCTGGCGGGATGGCTGGTCATCGGGCTCGGCATGGGCTGCGGCCTGTACGATCCGGCCTTCGCGACCCTCGGACGTCTCTACGGGGCCGAGGCCCGCCCGGCCATCACCACGCTGACGCTGTGGGGCGGCTTCGCCAGCACCGTCTGCTGGCCGCTCTCGGCCTTACTGGTCGAGCAGGTGGGCTGGCGTCTCGCCTGCCTCGCCTATGCCGGGCTGCACGTCGCCGTGACCCTGCCGCTCGTGCTCGTCATGATCCCGGCGGCGGCGGCCCTGGCGTGCGACCGGGACGGGGGCCGGCGAGAGGACGGGCCGCTCACCTCCCGCGAGCGTCGGGCCTTCCTGCTGATGGCTGGTGTCCTGATCCTAGGCGGCACCGTGATGGCGCTGGTCTCCGTCCACCTGATCGCGCTGCTGCAGGCCCGCGGCGTGGCACTCGCCGCCGCGGTGTCCTACGGCGCCCTGATCGGGCCGGCCCAGGTCGGCGCCCGCATCGTCGAGATGGCTGCGAAGGGGCGGCACCACCCGCTCTGGACGCTGACCGCGGCCATGGTGCTGGTGGCAGCCGGCCTGGCGGTCCTCGCGGCCGGCGTGCCGGCGGTCGGCGTCGCCCTGGTGCTCTACGGGGCCGGCAACGGGATCTACTCCATCGCCCGGGGCACGGTGCCGCTCGCCCTGTTTGGCCCGGTCCGCTACCCGGTGCTCGTCGGACGCTTGGCGCGGCCGGGCTTGATCGCGCAGGCCGTGGCACCCTCCCTCGGCGCGGTGGCGCTCACTTACGGCGGCGCCGACGCGGCCTACGGCCTGCTGGTGGCGCTCGCGCTGGCGAACCTCGGCCTGGCGATAGCCTTGTGGGGGGCGCGGCCGGACGTCGTCGAGGGAAGCGGCGCCGTTCGCTGAACGGAGGCTGCGCGCAGGCTTCAGAACCGGTTCAACGCGACTTGCCCAGTCTGGAGACATCTCAACCGAGGAGGGTCCTCCCATGAAGCTTCGCATCGCAGGTCTGGTTGCGGCTGCCCTGGTGCTGCTCCCCGGCGCCGCCTCCGCGCAGTGGTACGAGCGCGGGCCGCGCCATCATCACCATCACCACTGGGATCACCATCATCACCATGGCTACGGTTACCGCCACGGCTACGAGCGTCACCACCATCACGGCTACGATCGCCCCGTCCACTTCGACCGGGGCCACCACCATCACCATCACGGATACTGAACGCCGCTAAGAACCGCCGGGATCGCCCGACACGGTCCCGGCGGCGATTTGCCCTTGACCTCCCCACGGTAGGAAGACTTAACCCGACGTCCATCGACCTTCCGAACGACCCGAAAAACTGGCATCGTCGATTCGTGACGTTCAGGCTCGCCCTCCGGCGGCTGCTCCCGCTTCTGGCGGTTCTCAGCCTCGCCCTGACGCCGGTGACCGCTTCCGCGGCCGCCGCGGGTATGCACGCGTCCATGACGGCGCAGGCGCACGGCCCGACGCCCGCTATGGACCACGGCGCCATGGACATGGCCGGCATGGACATGGACGACATGCCCTGCTGCCCGCCCGAGAAGGCGGAGAAGCCGGATTGCGCCAAGGCCGGCTGCCCGTTGCTGGCGCTCTGCCTCGCCCACGTCGCGTCCGTCCTGCCAACCTCGGTCCCAGTCCCGGCCCCGGTCGCCACGCGCATGAGCCGGGCCTGGCCCGACGCGGCCTCCTTCGCCAGCCTGCACGGGTCCCCGCTACCCGAGCCTCCCCGAGCCTGAACCCGATGCCGCCGGCGCTGGCGCCGGCACGGTGACGCGCGCCTGCACGTCGCCTTCCATTGCGTTCAGGAGACAGACACCCGTGACCGAAAACCCCTTCGCGCGCGCCGTGCCGGCCGCGCTGCTCGCCGCCGCCCTGTCGGTGTCGGCGATGACCGTCCCCGCCCTGGCGGACATCAAGGACTACCGCTTCGAACTCGTGCAGCAGGAGGCGAAGGTCGGCGAGGCCGTCATCGCCGTCCGGCTCGTCGACCGGCGGAGCGGCAAGCCGGTGACCGACGCGGTGGTCTTCGCTAAGCGCCTCGACATGGCCCCCGACGCCATGGAGGAGATGGCAACCAAGGTCGAGCAGGTCCCCTCGACCGAGCCCGGCGTCTACCGCTTCAAGGCCAAGCTCTCGATGCAGGGCCGCTGGCGCCTGTCGCTGGCCGCCAAGGTCCAGGGCGAGACCGGCACGGTCGAGGATAAGCTGGTCCTTCAGGCCGCGAAATGATCCGCCCGGCATGGTTCGCCGGCACCCTCGCCGCGCTCGCGGCGGGGGGCCTCGGCTATTGGGCCGGACGGCAGGATGGCTCCGTCCCGGCGCTCGTCGAACGGGCGAGGTCCGAGTACGTGCCGGCGCTGGTCGAGCGGGCCCGGCACGGCGTCACCAGCCTGCTGCCCGCCGCGCAGGCGCCGGCCCCGTCCAAGCCCGCGTCCGGACCGGTGGTCTACTACCAGGACCCGGACGGGAAGCCGGTCTACTCGGCATCCCTGATGATTACGGAGGACGGGCGCGTGTTCCGGGCCGTCCGGGCGAGCGAGGACGTCAGCTTCGACGGCCCCGACGTGGGCAAGGCCATGCCCGCCGACATGTCCAAGCATGAATTGGCCGGGCTCGGCATGTCGCAGGGCGGGATAACCAAGCCCGCCGGGGGGGCCCTCAAGGTCCTCTACTACCGCAACCCGATGGGGCTGCCCGACACCTCGCCGGTGCCGAAGAAGGACTCGATGGGGATGGACTACATCCCCGTCTACGCGGGCGAGGACGAGGGCGGGAACGTCGTGACCGTCTCGCCCGGCAAGGTCCAGCGCACCGGTGTGCGGACCGAGACCGTCGACCGGCGGGTTGTGGCGCAGCCGGTGCGCGTGCCCGGCACGGTCGCCCTCGACGAGCGGCGCATCACCGTCATCGCGACCCGGTCCGACGCCTACGTCGACCACGTCGAGAACGTCACGACCGGCGACCGCGTCCGCAAGGGCCAGGCGCTGGTCCACGTCTACTCGCCCGAGATCAACGCCGCCGCTGCCCAGCTCATCGCGAACCCGGGCTTCGACGGGGCGCGCCGCAGGCTCCAGAACCTGAACGTCTCCGAGGCCGTCATCGACGAGATGGAGCGTACCCGGAAGGTGCCGATGGCCATCACGTGGGCCTCGCCCCGGGACGGCCTCGTCCTGCAGCGGACCGCCATCGAGGGCATGAAGGCAGCGGCCGGCGACACCCTGTTCCGGATCGGCGACATCTCGACGATGTGGGTGCTGGCCGACGTGCCCGAGCGCGACCTCGCCGGGGTGCGCGTGGGACAGGCCGTGACCGTGCGCCTGCGCTCGACCCCGGGCCGGACCTTCTCCGGCAAGGTGGCGGTCGTCTACCCGCAGGTGAACCCGGAGACCCGGGCGACGCGGGTGCGCATCGAGCTGCCGAACCCGGACGGCGCGCTGCTGCCCGACATGTACGCCGACGTCGAGATCGCGACCGGCGACGCCGAGCCGGTGGTGGCGGTCCCGGACGACGCGGTCATCGACACCGGCGCGCGCCAGGTCGTGCTCCTCGACCGCGGCGAGGGCCGGTTCGAGCCGCGGGCGGTGAAGGTCGGCGTCCGCGGCGGCGGCTACACCGAGATCCGCGACGGCATCGCGGCCGGCGACCGGGTGGTCACGGCGGCGAACTTCCTGATCGATGCCGAGAGCAACCTGAAGGCCGCGCTCCAGTCCCTGGCCGCCCCGAAGGACGACCGGCAGGCCGCCAATGCGGGAGGCACGCCGTGATCGCGCGCCTCATCGGCTGGTCGGCCCGAAACCTCGTCCTGGTGCTGGTCGGAACGGTGTTCGCCGTCGCCGCCGGCGTGCTGGCGCTGCGAACCCTGCCGCTGGACGCCATCCCCGACCTCTCGGACGTGCAGGCCATCGTCTACACCGAGTACCCCGGGCAAAGTCCGACGACCGTCGAGGACGTCGTCACCTTCCCCCTCACGACCGCCATGCTGACGGTTCCGAAGGCGAAGGTGGTACGCGGCTTCTCGTTCTTCGGGGTCTCGTTCGTCTACGTCATCTTCGAGGACGGGACCGACCCGTACTGGGCGCGCTCGCGCGTGCTGGAGTTTCTCAACGGCGCCGCGAGCCGCCTTCCGGCCGGCGTGACGCCGACGCTGGGCCCAGACGCAACCGGCGTCGGCTGGGTGTACCAGTACGTGGTGGTGGCGCGTGAGCGGACGCTCGCGGAGCTCCGGTCGCTGCAGGACTGGGTGGTCCGGTTCGGGGCCTCGCGCGCCGAGGGCGTGGCCGAGGTCGCGGGCGTCGGCGGCTTCGTGAAGCAGTACAACGTCGTCGTCGACCCGAACCGCCTGCGCGCGCAGGGCATCTCCCTGACCAAGCTCCGCGACGCCATCCGGTCGAGCAACGCCGACGTCGGCGGGCGCACGGTCGAGCTCTCCGAGTTCGAGTTCATGGTGCGCGGGCGGGGCTACCTGAAGGGCGTCGGCGACATCGAGAACATCGTCCTGAAGACCTCCGGCGGCACGCCGCTGCGGGTGCGGGACGTGGCCCGCGTCGAGCTCGGGCCGGACGAGCGGCGCGGCATCACCGAGATGAACGGCGAGGGCGAGGTCGCGGGCGGCATCGTCCTTCAGCGGTTCGGCGCCAACGCACTCAGCGTCATCGAGGGGGTCAAGGCGAAGCTGGCCGAGGTCGCGAAAAGCCTGCCGGCCGGCACGGAGATCCTGCCGGTCTACGACCGCTCCCAGCTCATCGACGCGGCCATCGACACCCTGCGGCACACGCTGGTCGAGGAGAGCGTCGTGGTCTCCCTGGTCTGCGTCGTCTTCCTGCTGCACGTGCGCAGCGCGCTGGTCGCCATCCTGATGCTGCCGGTCGGCATCCTGATGGCCTTCGCCGGCATGAAGGCGCTCGGAATCGGCGCCAACATCATGAGCCTGGGCGGCATCGCCATCGCGGTCGGCGCCATGGTCGACGCCGCCATCGTGATGATCGAGAACGCCCACAAGCACCTGGAACGGGCGCCGCCGGGCAAGCCGCGGGTCGAGATCCTGGTCGAGGCCGCAGCGGAGGTCGGCCCCTCCCTGTTCTTCTCGCTCCTCGTCATAACGGTCTCCTTCCTGCCGATCTTCACCCTGGAAAGCCAGGAGGGACGGCTGTTCGGGCCGCTCGCCTACACCAAGACCTTCGCCATGGCGGCCGCCGCGCTCCTGTCGGTGACCCTGGTCCCGGCGCTCATGGTGCTGTTCGTGCGCGGGCGGATCGTCCCGGAGCACCGCAACCCGCTCAACCGCCTGCTCATCTGGCTGTATCGGCCGCTCATCGCCGGCGTTCTGCGGGCGCGGGTGCTCACCATCCTGCTCGCCGTGGTCGTCCTGGCGGCGACCGTCTGGCCGGCCCGGCAGCTCGGTTCCGAGTTCATGCCCGACCTCGACGAGGGCAGTCTGCTCTACATGCCGACGACCCTCCCGGGGATCTCGGTGACCAAGGCCGGCGAGCTCCTGGCGACCCAGGACCGCATCATCAAGTCCTTCCCGGAGGTGGCCTCTGTCTACGGCAAGGCCGGCCGCGCCAACACGGCGACCGACCCGGCGCCGATGGAGATGTTCGAGACGGTCATCGCCCTGAAGCCCAAGGCGGAGTGGCGGCCGGGCGTGACGCTGGCGAGCCTCAAGGCGGAGATGGACGCCGCGCTCCAGTTCCCGGGCGTGTCGAATGCCTGGACGCAGCCGATCCGCGCCCGCATCGACATGCTCTCGACCGGCATCCGCACGCCCGTCGGCATCAAGGTGCTCGGCACGGACCTGAAGCAGATGGAGGGTGTCGCCCGCCAGGTCGAGGCGGTGGTCCGCAACGTGCCCGGAACGTCGAGCGCCTACGCCGAGCGTGTCATCGGCGGCTACTTCCTCGACATCACTCCCGACCGCGAGGCGCTCGGGCGGTACGGCCTGATGGTCGGGGACGTGCAGGACGTCATCGCCACGGCGCTGGGAGGCCAGGCCGTGACGAACACGGTTGAGGGTCGCGAACGCTACACGGTGAACGTGCGCTACCCTCGCGGCTTCCGCTCGGACCCGCGGGCCATCGCCGACGAGGTGCAGGTGCCGTTGCCGGCCGGCGGCACGGTGCCCCTGCGGGAGGTGGCCAAGGTCGAGCTGACCCGAGGCCCGACCTCGATCCGCACCGAGAACGGGCAGCTCGCGGTCTACATCTTCGTCGACATCGCCGGCCGAGACCTCGGCGGCTACGTGGCCGAGGCACGTCAAGCCGTGGCAGACGAGGTCAAGCTGCCCCAGGGCACGACGCTCCAGTGGAGCGGGCAGTACGAGTACCTGGAGCGGGCGGAGGCGCGCCTGCAAATCGTGGTGCCGCTGACGCTGCTCGTCGTGTTCCTTCTCCTCTACCTGAACTTCCGGCGGCTGACCGAGACGCTCATCGTGATGCTCTCGCTGCCCTTCGCCGGGGTCGGCGGGGTGTGGCTGCTCTGGTGGATGGGCTTCAACATGTCGGTCGCGGTGGCCGTCGGCTTCATCGCGCTCGCCGGCGTCGCGGCGGAGACCGGGGTGATCATGCTGGTCTACCTCGACCACGCCCTCGACGAGGTTCGGGCCGAGTGCGACCGCGAGGGCCGCCGGCTCACGCGCGCGGACCTGCGGCGGGCCATCATGGTCGGCGCGGTCGAGCGGGTGCGTCCGAAGATGATGACGGTGGTGGCCATCATGGCCGGGCTCCTGCCCATCCTCTGGAGCACCGGCGCGGGGTCGGAGGTCATGCAGCGCATCGCGGTGCCGATGATCGGCGGCATGGTCTCCTCGACGGTCCTCACCCTGGTCGTGATCCCGGCGGTCTATGCGCTGGTGAAGGGGTGGGGCCTGCCGCCGTCCGATGCCGTCGCGCCCGAGGCGGCGGAAGGGAACCTGCGGCTGCCCGAGGCGGCCGAGTGAGAGCGAAGGGGAGATGTCGATGAGGAGCGATACGATGCCGTCCAGGCGTGCCGTGCTCGCGGGGTTCGCGGCTGCGTTGGCATTAGGCCGGGGCGCCCTGGCAGAGGGACGTCCCACGGTCGCGGTGACCAAGGACCCGAACTGTGGCTGCTGCGAGAAGTGGGTCACCCACCTGCGCGAGGCCGGCTTCACCGTCACCGTGACCGAGGGGCCCGTGAACCCGGTGAAGGCGCGCCTCGGCGTGCCGCGCGACCTCGCCTCCTGCCACACCGCCCAGGTCGACGGCTACGTGGTCGAGGGCCACGTTCCGGCCGGAGCGATCAAGCGGCTCCTGGCGGAGAGACCCCAGGGGACTGGGCTGGCCGTACCGGGCATGCCGGTCGGCTCGCCCGGCATGGAGGTCGATGGCATGGAGCCGGACACATACGAGATCACACTCTTCGGTCCCAAGGGGCGGAGCGCCTTCGCCCGGTACCGAGGCGGTGAACCAGCCTAAGTCAGCGGCGTCTTCAGCGTTCGGGTATCGCCGCTGCGGGCGGGGGCGCTTTCGCGCCCGACTTGGGCGCGGGCTTCTGACGCTGATCCCACATCACGTATCCAGCCGGCGGGTCGTACTCGTGCGGACGCATGACGGAAGCTTGCCCTTCCGCGGTGACGAGGCCCGGAAAGAGTGCCCTCTCGATATGCTCCCGGTTGAGCGCGATCTTGTGCGGCGTGTGCGACAGGATGTGCTGCGAGTGAGTCCGGCCCGGGGGGCTGACGCTGACGAGCTTCTTCTTCGGGAAGCGCCTCGCAAATAGCCCCGCGGTGGCCGCTTGGTCCGTATCTGCCGTCAGAAGATATGCAGTATCCATGACGTCCTGTACGGCATCGTCATAGACGCTGAGTGCGAGATTGATGTCTGTGGCCTTCTCGGTTGGCTTCTGCCAAATGGAACCGCAGTCCCTGCACTTGGCGTCCTCTTTGCTGAAGTGCCCAAGGGTGGTCTCGACACCGACCAGCTTGAGGGCTCGAACCAGCCTTTCGTGGCGGATTTTCTTGCTGTGGTCGCCCGGATAATAGGCCGTGCAGAACACGACGCGGACGAGTTCCTCCGACTGACGCGGGATGATGGATTCCCCCAGCTTCCAGAAGTTGCACCATTTCAGGAACGGCTCTCCTAAGTCATTGACAGAATGGTATAAATTGAATCCGTCGATATAGAGTGCAGCCCGAATTCTGGATTTTCCCACTTGACTATCCAGCCCCATGCACTCATATCCGATCCGTCAACGCTGAACGGTGCGCCGTCAGCAACCCATGGGCTCCGGCCCGTGTGAAGCCCGTAGGCTCAGGCCTGCGGGCTTCTTGGTTTCCGAGGCTGTTCTATTCTGAGTTCGCCTCTCTGGGTACTGTGTTTTTCCCCTCACCGATCCGCTGAGCGAAACCGGAAGGGCATGCGCCATTCCCTGCCAAATCGGACCAAATTTCAGGCCCCGACGTCAGTTGAGATGTCACGTGCCGACGATAATCAGACCCACCATATGGGATTGTCCCTTGACCTTCCCATGATGGGAAGCCCCATCTGGGTGTGACGCCATCCAAGGGAGTGCGTCATGCATCGCTTCAAGGTCGAGAAGATGGGCTGCGGCGGCTGCGCCAAGTCGGTGACCCGCGCAGTCCTCGGCATCGAGCCGAACGCCCGGGTCGAGGTCGAGCTCGGAGCCAAGCTCGTGACCGTGTCGGATGCCGCCGGCCCGGCGGACCGGATCGCCCAAGCCATCGCCGCGGCGGGCTTCCCGGCCGAGCCGCTGCTCGCGGCGGCTTGAAACGCCGCGACGGCAACCAAACCTGCCTGCAGGCATTCACGTCTCAACGGCGGACATAGTCCCGCCACCGGAATCGGTGTAAGCCAGAACTCATGAGCCTCGACCGGCAAATCGTGCGCCTGATGGCGGCGATGATCCTCGCGATCATCGCCTACGTCGTGCCGTCCGCCGTCCAGGCCCACGAGGGGCACGCGCACCACGGCCACCACGCCGCGGCGCAGCCGAAGTTCGCCCCGTCGCCGGCGCCCAAGGCCGTCGCGCCCACGGTCTCCGCGGCGCCCAAGGTCGTCGTCCGGGCCGTAATGTCGGCATGGGCCAGGGTCGCGCTCGCCCCGACCACGGTCGACGGCGCGCGCATCGAGCCGGAACAGGACAAGTGCTGCCCGGTCGGCTGCAAGACCCGCTGCTGCGGGACGATGGCCTGCTGCGCCACCGGCGTCCTGTCCGGGCCCTATGCCCTGTCGCCGGCCCTGTTCCGGACCGTCACGCTGATCCCGCGCGACGTCGCCGGCCGTTCGGGCCCCGGCCCCGAGGCCCTGCCCAAGCCCCCACGAACCCTCGCGTGAAGTAGGGCGCGCCTGAGGCGCGCGACGCCCGGAGTGCGCCCGAGAACGGCGCCGTCCGGACTTCCCGACGCGAGGATTCCTGTTCATGTCGACCCGTTTTGCCGCCGCCCTGCGCGCGGTGGCGCTGCTTGCCGCCGTCCTGGCGGGGCCGGCGCTCGCCCACGAGGGGCACGACCACGGCGCCGCCCAGCCCCCTGTCTCGAAGACCATCGCCCCGCGCGGCGAGGCGCTCTCGGACGCCTTCGAGCTCGTCGCCATTCCGCGCGACGGGACCCTGACGCTGTTCCTCGACCACTTCCGGACGAACGAGCCGGTGCCCGGCGCGACCATCGAGGTCGAGACGCCCGACGGTCCCAGGGTCGCGACCGCCATGGCCGACGGCGGCTACGCGCTGCCGGCCCCGTGGCTATCGAAGCCTGGCCGGCACGATCTCGTGGCGACCGTCACGGCCGGGGACGCGGTCGATGTGCTGACCGTGGCGGTCACCGTGCCCGACCCGAAGGTCGCCGCGGCCGCGGCGCCTGCCATGCCGGCCCCGGCTCAGGCTGCCTTGGCACGTGTCTCCAAGGTCGCCCACGACGTCCGGGAGCGGCTCACGGCCAAGGACCCAGCCCTGGTGGCCGCGGTCGCCGTCGCCTTCCTGCTCGGCGTGCTCGTGACGGCGCTCGCACGCGGGCGCCGTGGCGCTCCGGCGGTGGCGCTGGTCGCCATCGGCATCACCATCGTCCTCGGCACCGCCGCCTTCGCGCACGGCGACGAGGATCACGGCGCGCCCGTGCAGGGCGCGGCCCTGATCGAGCCGCGCCAGACCACGCCGGCCTCGTCGGACCTCGCGCAGCGCCTGCCCGACGGCTCCGTCTTCGTGCCGAAGCCGACCCAGCGCCTGCTGGTCCTGCGCACCACCATGACCGAGCAGGGCAGCTTCCACCGCTCGTTCGAGCTGCCCGGCCGCATCATCCCCGACCCCAACGCCAGCGGCGTCGTGCAGTCCTCGGTCGGCGGCCGTCTCTCGCCGCCGCCCTCCGGCCTGTTCCCCCGCCTCGGCACGAAGGTGCGCAAAGGCGACGTGCTCGCGACCGTGACCCCGCCGGTCCAGGCCGTCGACGTCTCCGATATGCGCCAGCGCCAGGGCGAACTCGACCAGCAGATCGCCATCGTCGAGCGTCGGGTCGAGCGTTTCCGGAAGCTCGCGACCACCGGCGCCGTTGCCCAGACCCAGCTCGACGACGCCGTCGCCGAGCTCAACGGCCTGCACGACCGCCGCGCGGCCCTCGACAAGATCAGGCAACAGCCCGAGACCCTGGTCGCCCCCGTCGACGGCGTGGTGGCGCAGGCGACCGCGGTAGCCGGCCAGATGGCGGCACCCGGCGCCATGGTCTTCCAGATCGTCGACCCGAACCGCCTCTGGGTCGAGGCGCTGAGCTTCGATGCCCTGACGGCGGCCCAGAACGCCACGGCGCGGCTCGCCGACGGGCGCACCCTGAAGCTCGCCTACCAGGGCACGGGGCTGGCCGACCGCAACCAGGCCATCCCGGTGCAGTTCGCGGTGCAGGGCGACGCCTCCGGCCTGCGCGTCGGCCAGTTCGTCACCGTGCTCGCCGGGACCGACACCGAGCAGTCCGGCCTGGCGCTGCCGCGCGCGGCGGTCGTGCGCACCGGCAACGGGCAGGACGTCGTCTACGAGCACACCACCGCCGAGCGCTTCGAGGCCCGGCCCGTGCGGGTCGAGCCGCTCGACGGCGGCCGCGTGCTGGTCGCCGAGGGGATCGGGCCCGGCAAGCGGGTGGTGACCCAGGGCGCCGAACTCCTCGACCAGGTGCGCTGAGGAGACCGGTCATGTTCACCTTCCTCGTCAGCCAGTCGGTCCGCAACCGCCTACTCGTCCTCGCCATGGCCACGGTATTGGTGCTCTACGGCGCCTTCACCGCGACCAAGCTCCCAGTCGACGTCTTCCCCGACCTCAACAAGCCGACCGTCACAATCATGACGGAGGCCGAAGGGTATGCGCCCCAGGAGGTCGAGCAGCTCGTCACCTATCCCATCGAGACCCGGATGAACGGTCTGCCGGGCGTGACCCGGGTGCGCTCGGTCTCCGGTGTGGGCCTGTCCATCACCTACGTCGAGTTCGACTGGGGCACCGACATCTACCGTAACCGGCAGCAGGTCGCCGAGCGGCTGTCCCTGGTGCAGGACCAGCTGCCCCGGGGCGTGACCCCGGTCATGGGGCCGATCTCCTCCATCATGGGGCAGATCCTGCTGGTGGCGGTCACCAGCGAGACCGCGACCCCGATGCAGGTGCGCGAGGTCGCCGACTTCACCATCCGGCCCCGGCTCCTCACCATTCCGGGCGTGGCGCAGGTCATCCCCATCGGCGGCGAGGTGCGCCAGTTCCGGGTCAGCCCGAACCCGGCCGCCATGCGCTCGCTCGGGGTGACGAACGCCCAGCTTGAGACGGCGCTGGCGCAGTTCGGCACCAATGCCGGTGGCGGCTTCACCGACCAGCATTCCCGCGAGTACCTCATCCGGAATATCGGCCGGACCATGAGCCTCGACGACCTGCGCAACCTCGTGGTCGCGACGGTCGCCGAGACGCCGGTCCACTTGCGCCAGGTGGCCGAGGTCTCCTTCGCCGCGAAGGTGAAGCGGGGCGACGCCGGGTACATGGCCAAGCCCTCGGTCATCGTCTCGGTCGAGAAGCAGCCGGACGTCGACACGGTGCGGCTGACCCGCAGCATCGAGACGGCCCTGAAGGAGATGTCGCCGACCCTGCCGGCCGGCATCCGAGCCGACCAGGTCCTCTTCCGCCAGGCCGACTTCATCGAGACCTCGATCCGCAACGTCGAGCGTGTCCTCGTCGAGGCCGTGCTGGTGGTGGCGGTGGTGCTGTTCGCCTTCCTGCTGAACCTGCGCACCACGGCCATCTCGCTGCTCGCCATCCCGGTCTCGGTGCTGACGACCGCGGTGGTGTTCCACCTGTTCGGGCTGTCCATCAACACGATGACGCTGGGCGGGCTCGCCATCGCCATCGGCGAGCTCGTCGACGACGCGGTGGTCGACGTCGAGAACATCTACCGGCGGCTCGGCGAGAACCGGCGGGCCGGCAACCCGAAGCGCGTGTTCCAGGTGGTGGTCGAGGCCTCGAACGAGGTGCGCTCCGGCATCGTCTACGCGACGCTGATCATCATCCTGGTGTTCGTGCCGCTCTTCGCCCTCTCGGGCATCGAGGGCCGGCTCTTCGCGCCGCTGGGGCAGGCCTACATCATCTCGATCCTGGCGAGCCTGCTCACCTCGATCACCCTGACGCCGGTGCTGGCGTCCCTGCTGCTGCCGGGCTTGAAGAACCTGGAGGAGCACGACAGCCGCTTCCTGAAGCTGCTCAAGCGCGGCAACGCCGCCCTTCTGCGGGTCGCCTTCCGCCACAAGGGCCTGCTGGTCGGCACCGTCGCGGCGGCGGTGGTGGCCGCGGGCGTGGCCGCCTGGAACCTGCCGCGGGCCTTCCTGCCGCCGTTCAACGAGGGCTCGTTCACGGTCAACATGACCTTCAACCCGGGCATCTCGCTCGCCGAGAGCAACCGGGTCGGGCTGATCGCCGAGAAGCTGCTCTTGGACATCCCGGGCGTGAAGGCGGTGGGCCGCCGGACCGGGCGGGCCGAGCTCGACGAGCACGCCGAGGGCGTCCACTCGTCCGAGATCGAGGTGGCGCTCGACGAAGGCGCCAAGCGTCCGAAGGAGGCGCTCGTCGCCGACATCCGCGGGCGCCTCGCGGCCCTGCCGGTGGCCGTCAACGTCGGCCAGCCGATCTCGCACCGGCTCGACCACATGCTCTCGGGCGTGCGGGCCGAGATCGCCCTCAAGGTGTTCGGCGAGGACCTCGACGCCCTGCGGCGGGTCGCCAACTCCCTGCGCGACCGGATGGCCGCGATCCCGGGCCTCGTCGACCTGCAGGTCGAGCGGCAGGTGCGCATCCCGCAGCTGGAGGTGCGCGTCGACTACACCCGGGCCGCCCTTTACGGCGTGCAGCCGGCGGCGGTCGTCGAGCAGATCAGCCGCCTCTCGAACGGCCGCGTGGTCTCGACGGTGGTCGACGGCGTGCGCCGCTTCGACGTGGTCCTGCGCCTCTCGGAGAACCGCCGGACCACGACGGGCCTTGGAGATCTCCTGCTGGAGACGCCCTCGGGCTGGGTGCCGGCGCGGCAGGTCGCCGACATCCGCGAGACCGACGGGCCGAACCAGATCCTGCGCGAGAACGCCCGCCGCCGCATCGTCGTCCAGGCCAACACCAACGGCGAGGGCGACATGGGCACCATCGTGGCGGCCATCCGCGAGGCCGTGGCGAAGGAGCCGCTGCCGCCCGGCTTCTTCACCAGCCTGGAGGGCACCTTCCAGGCGCAGGAGGAGGCGAGCCGGACCATCGCGGCGCTCTCGGCGCTGTCCTTGGCCCTGGTCTTCGCCATCCTGTTCAGCCGATACCGCTCGGCCGCGCTGGCGCTCATCATCATGGGCAACGTGCCGCTCGCGCTCATCGGCTCGGTGGCGGCGCTGTGGCTGGTCGGGCAGCCCCTGTCGGTGGCGTCGATGATCGGCTTCATCACGCTGACCGGCATCGCCGCGCGCAACGGCATCCTCAAGATCAGCCACTACCTGAACCTGTCGCTTCACGAGGGGGTGCCGTTCGGGCCTGACCTCGTCATCCGCGGCAGCCTGGAGCGGCTGACCCCCGTGCTGATGACAGCGCTCTCGGCCGGTGTCGCCCTGGTACCGCTGCTCTACGACGCGGCGAGCCCGGGCAAGGAGATCCTGCACCCGGTGGCGGTGACGATCTTCGGCGGCCTCGTCAGCGCGACGCTGCTCGACACCTTCCTGACCCCCGTCCTGTTCCTGCGCTTCGGACGCAAGCCGCTTGAGCGGCTGCGCGCCCTCCACGCCGAGGCGCCGGCCCACCCATCCCCGGACGGCGCGCGCCCGCGCCCGGCCGAGGCCTACTGAACCCCGAGAGGAGACCTGAGCATGATCATACCGCGAGTGACCCTGGTCGCCGGCCTGCTCGCCGCCACGACCGTGTGTGCCCACGAGACCTCCGGCCAGCACGGCGGCCGGGTGGCGGACGCCGGCAAGTTCCACGTCGAGCTCGTCGCCAAGGGCGAGACCGTCGACGTGTTCGTGTCCGACGAGGGCCAGAAGCCAGTCCCGGCCACGGGCTTCAAGGGCACGGCCATCCTGGTCGTCGGCGGCAAGCCGACCCGCGTGCCCCTGGAGCCCGCCAACGGCAACCGCCTGACCGGCAAGGCCGCGGCGGCCCTCGGCGACAGCCCGAAGGGAGCCGTGCAGCTCACCGGCCCCGACGGCGCCACCGCCAGCGGCAAGTTCAACTGACCCCGCGCACCAGGAAGAATCCTCCGATGAAGATCCTGCCCTCGACCCTCGCCGTCGCGGCCCTGGCCCTCGGTCTCTCGGGCATCGCCCTGGCGCGCGAGGCCCACGACCATGCCGGGCATGCCGGGCACGACCACGCCGCGATGACGGCGACGGACAAGGCGGACACGCCGGCCACGAAGGCGTTCCGGGACGTCGGCGCCGAGATGCACCGGGACATGGACATCCGCTACTCGAACGACGTCGACGTCGACTTCGTGCGCGGCATGATCCCCCACCACAAGGGCGCCGTCGCCATGGCCAAGGTCGCCCTCCGGTATTCCAAGGACCCCGAGATCCGGAAGCTGGCCGAGGAGATCATCAAGGCCCAGGACGTCGAGATCGCCCAGATGGAGGCCTTCCTCAAGAAGAAGGGCACCCAGTGAGGTCGCCCTCGCGCTGGTAGACGGCGCTCCCAAATCCGTGATCGTCCAGAGTATTTATTTCTGAACGCTTCGCGGATTGGGGATTTTGATATCCAGGTTATAGCTAGCTGGTCGAGCTAATACTTTATCAGATCTCTAGTTGTACCCATATCTCCCAATAAAGCCGCGATGGAGACCAGAATGAGCCACGTGTCGAGCGAGATGCAATCCTGCATCGACGAGTGCCTGCGCTGCTACCAGACTTGCCTGGGCATGGCCTCGAACCACTGCCTGCCGGCCGGCGGCAAGCACGTCGAGCCGGGCCATTTCCGCCTGATGATGGCTTGCGCGGAGATGTGCCGGACCTCGGCGCACTTCATGCTGATCGGCACCCCCGAGCACAAGCACACCTGCCTGGCCTGCGCCGAGGTCTGCGAGGCTTGCGCCAGGAGCTGCGAGCAGGTCGGCGACATGCAGGACTGCGTCGCGCAGTGCCGGGCCTGCGCCGAGAGCTGCCGGAAGATGGCCGCCTGAACCCGACGCGGCGGCCTGGCCGGCCGCCCCCGCCAACCAACCTGAGGAGGCAATCTTGTTCGTTCGCACCCTGACCCTCGCCGCGACCCTGGCGCTCGCCGGCACCGGGGCGGCCTTCGCCGCCGACCACGACCACGGCTCCATGCCGGGGCCCTCGTTCGAGCTTCCCGCGGCCTGCAAGGCGGCGTCGACCGCCAAGGAGGACTCGATGAAGGACATGCAGGGTCACATGTCCCAGGCCATGCAGGGCATGGGCGGCCAGATGACCGAGGCCCAGAAGGGCCTGCAGCAGGCCATGATGTCGATGAACGGTCCCATGATGCAGGGGATGATGGCCAAGGACGCCGACGTCGCCTGGATCTGCGCGATGATCCCGCACCACCAGGGCGCCATCGCCATGGCCCAGGTCGGCCTGAGGAACGGCGACAATCCCGAGGCGAAGAAGATCGCCGAGAAGACCATCCAGGAGCAGGAGAAGAGCATCAAGGAACTCACGTCCTGGCTCGACAAGAACGCCCAGAAGGAAGGCCGCCAGTAAGCTGCCGGCTGCTGTCGGGTCGCTCGTGGCCCGGCGGCGCCTCCTCGGCCATGCGGAAGGAGCGGTCATGAGCGACGCGCCACAGGGACATCACCCCGCCCCGGGAGGCCATGCCTGCGCGGGCGGCCACGGCCATGCCGGTCACGGGCACGGGCATGCACATGGCCATGCGCACGGCGACCAGGCCGGCATCGCGGCGAACGACGCGGGTGCCGACCGTGTGAAGGACCCGGTCTGCGGGATGTTGGTCGACCCGCATACGACGAAGCACCGGGCCGAGCACGGCGGCCACCACTACTACTTCTGCTCGAACGGCTGCCGGACCAAGTTCGAGGCCGACCCGGTCCGCTACGTAGACCCCGGCCAAGCCGCGACGAAGGCCGACCCGGTGCCCGAAGGCACGATCTACACCTGCCCGATGCATCCGGAAGTTCGGCAGGTCGGCCCCGGGGCATGCCCGATCTGCGGCATGGCCCTGGAGCCGGCGATGGTCGGCGCCGACGAAGGACCGAGCGAGGAGCTCGTCGACATGACCCGGCGGTTCTGGGTCGGGCTCGTCCTGACCCTGCCGGTGTTCGTGCTGGAGATGGGCGGCCACCTGTTCGGCCTGACCGAGCGCCTCGGCCAGCAGACGTCCAACTGGATACAGTTCGCGCTGGCGACCCCGGTCGTGCTCTGGGCCGGCTGGCCATTCTTCGTGCGAGGTTACCGCTCCGTGGCCTCGCGCAACCTGAACATGTTCACCCTGGTCGCCATCGGGACGGGGGTGGCCTGGGCCTACAGCGTGGTCGCGACGTTCGCGCCCGGGCTCTTCCCGGAGGCGCTGCGCGGGCACGGCGGGGCGGTGCCGGCCTATTTCGAGGCGGCCGCGGTCATCACCGTGCTGGTGCTGCTCGGGCAGGTGCTGGAACTGCGCGCCCGCGAGAGCACCGGTGGCGCGCTCCGCGCGCTGCTCGACCTCGCGCCGAAGACGGCCCGGCGCATCCACCCCGACGGTACGGACGAGGAGGTGCAACTCGACGCCATCGGCGTCGGCGACCGTCTGCGCGTGCGCCCCGGCGAGAAGGTGCCGGTCGACGGCGCCGTCGTGGAGGGCCGCAGCTCGGTGGACGAGAGCCTGGTGACGGGGGAATCCATGCCCGTCGGCAAGGAGGTCGGCGCCAGCGTCATCGGCGGCAGCCTCAACCAGTCCGGCTCGCTCGTGGTCGAGGCGACCAAGGTCGGGCGCGACACCATGCTGGCCCGCATCGTCCAGATGGTGGCCGAGGCGCAGCGCTCGCGCGCGCCCATCCAGCGCCTCGCCGACCAGGTCGCCGGCTGGTTCGTACCGGCGGTCATCGGCGTGGCGGTGCTCGCATTCGTCGCCTGGATGGCGTTCGGGCCGGAGCCGCGCTTCACGTTCGCGCTGCTTGCGGCGGTCGCGGTGCTCATCATCGCATGCCCCTGCGCGCTCGGCCTCGCCACGCCGATGTCGATCATGGTCGGGGTCGGCCGCGGCGCCCAGGCCGGGGTGCTGGTCAAGAGCGCCGAGGCCCTGGAGCGCATGGAGCGGGTCACCACGCTGGTGGTCGACAAGACGGGGACGCTGACGGAGGGCAAGCCGGCGGTGACGCGGGTCGTGGCGGCGACAGGCTTCGACGAGGCTACCGTGCTGCGCCTCTCGGCGAGCGTCGAGCGGGCGAGCGAGCACCCGCTCGCCCTGGCCATCGTGGCGGCCGCCGGGAAGCGCGGGATCGCGACCTCCCCCGTCGAGGATTTCGACAGCCCGACCGGCAAGGGCGCGCTCGGCACCGTCGAGGGCCGGCGCGTGGCCCTCGGCAACGCCGCCTTCCTGCGTGAGCAGGGCGTCGATGTCTCGGCCCACGCGGCCGAGGCCGACGAGCTCCGGCGCGACGGCGCCACGGCGATCTTCGCGGGCGTCGACGGGCGCGTGGCCGGCGTCATCGCCATCGCCGACCCCGTCAAGGCGACGACGCCCGAGGCGCTCGCCGCGCTTCGGGCCGAGGGCATCCGGGTCGTGATGCTGACCGGGGACAACCGCACGACCGCCGATGCCGTGGCGCGCCGGCTCGGCATCGAGGAGGTCGAGGCCGAGGTGCTGCCCGACCAGAAGGCCGCCGTGGTCGAGCGCCACAAGGCCGCCGGTCAGGTCGTCGCGATGGCCGGAGACGGCGTGAACGACGCTCCCGCGCTCGCCGCCGCGGACGTCGGCATCGCCATGGGCACGGGCACGGACGTGGCCATCGAGAGCGCCGGCCTGACGCTGCTCAAGGGCGACCTCGTCGGCATCGTGCGGGCCCGGCGCCTGTCGCGGGCGGTGATGGGCAACATCCGCCAGAACCTGTTCTTCGCCTTCGTCTACAACGCCGCCGGCGTGCCGGTGGCGGCGGGCATCCTCTATCCGTTCCTCGGTATCCTGCTCTCGCCGGTCATCGCGGCCGCGGCGATGGCGCTGTCCTCGGTCAGCGTGATCGGCAACGCCCTGCGCCTGCAGGCGACGAAGCTCGATCCCTCGTCCGCCCGCTAGGAGCCTCCATGTTCCCGACCTGGCTCCACGCCCTCGCCGTCGCGTCCCTGCTGCTGGGGGCGGCGTGCGCCCTGCTGCTGTCGGTGCAGGTCATCCGCCACCCGCAGCACATGACCGTGATGAACGTGGTCTGGCCGGTCAGCGCCCTGTTCGGCACGGTGGCCGTGGTCTGGGCCTACTTCAGATACGGGCGCCTCGCCACGATGGAGGCGCACCACCACGCCAAGGAGCGGGGCGAGGACCCGCCGAACATGACCGGCACGCCGTTCCCGGTGATGGTCGGAAAGGGCGCACTCCACTGCGGCAGCGGCTGCATGCTGGGCGACGTCGCCGCCGAGTGGCTCGCCTTCCTGGTGCCGGCGGTGGCGGTCTGGTTCGGCTGGCACTCGCTGTTCGAGGAGAAGATGTACGCGGTCTGGGTGCTGGACTTCGTCTTCGCCTACGCGCTCGGGATCGTGTTCCAGTATTACGCCATCGTGCCGATGCGGGGGCTCTCCCCCGGCGAGGGCCTCGTGGCGGCCGTGAAGGCGGACACCGCCTCGCTGATCGCCTGGCAGGTCGGCATGTACGGTTTCATGGCCTTCGCCCAGTTCTACCTGTTCCCGCACCTCGCGGGGAAACGGGCGCCGGTGAACTCGGTCGAGTTCTGGGCCGCCATGCAGCTCGCCATGGTCGCGGGATTCCTGACCAGCTACCCCGTCAACTGGTGGCTCGTCGGGTCCGGCATCAAGGAACGCATGTAGGCCAGCATGGCCTCCCATCCGGCTTGGTCGCGCGGCGGGTCCTGTCCGCCGGCATCCGCATTCCCGTCACGGTGCCAGCGTTGTTCACGCCTGTCGTCATCCACGACCTGATCCACCGCTTCGCCGGCCTCGACGGGCCCCACGGCCATTGGTGGATGGAGCTGGTGTCGCTCCTCGTCCTCGTCGTGGCGCCGGCGTGGACGGGGTGGATGGCGCTGCGCCTCGCCTGGCGCACGCTGCGCGACCGGCACCTGCCCGGCGCGGCGAGCCCGGGAGCGTGGCGCCTTGAGCGCTACGTCCTGCGGGCGACGCTGCGCCCGCAGCTGCGGCTGGTGCTGCTCTCGCTCCTGACGCTGCCGGCCGCGTGGCTCCTCCTGGAGATCCCCAAGCACATCATCAACCACGCCCTCTCGGACGCGGAGGGCGACGTCCGTCCCGGCATGGCCTTCCTCGGGCTCGAACTGGGACGCGTCGAGCTCCTGTTCGCGCTGTGTGCGAGCTACCTCGCCGTGCTGACGCTGGGCGGCCTCGCCAAGTACGCGGTCAACCGGGCGCGCGGCGGCCTCAACGAGCGCCTCGTGCGCCGGCTGCGCCTCGCCGTCTTCCGGCGGGCCCGCGGGGAGCGCTCGCCCGAGCGCCGCGCCGCGCTGGCCGCCGTCGCAGTGCAGGAGGTCGAGCCCATCGGCTACGCCGGCGCGGGCCTGGTGGCCGTGCCCTTCGTCCAGGGCGGCACGCTCCTGACCAGCGTGGCCTTCCTGCTCCTCCAGGACGCCGCCCTGGCGCTCGCCGCGCTGGTGATGCTGCCGGTGCAACTCACCCTCCTGCCGCGGCTGCAGCGGCGCCTGAACGCCAAGGTGCGCGAGCGGGTGCACGCGACCCGGGCGCTCGGCGGCCTCCTGACCGCGCCGGAAGCTGGGAACGCGGGCCATCCTCCGGCCCTGCTCCGGCAGATGCGCCAGGCCGAGGCGCTGGAGCGGGTGCGCGTCGAGATCGCCGATCTGAAGGGCCGGCTCAAGGGTCTCTACAACTACACGGCCAACCTGACGCCGTTCTTCTTCTTCTCGGTCGGCGGCTACCTTGTCATCCAGGGCCGGCTCTCGCTCGGGGCGCTGGTTGCCGCACTCGCGGCCTACAAGGAGATTTCGCCGGCCCTGCGGGAGCTGTTCGACTTCGCGCAGGGCTGGTCGGACGCGCGAGCCCGGTTCGAGGAGGTAACCAAGGCGCTCGGCTTCCCCGGTTCGCAGTGTTGGTCGCGCATTCCTGGCCTAAACGCCGGCGTCGCAGTTCAATCGCAGAGGAATTTCGCCTCCACACCAATTAGGTCGAAGGTATCGCTCGGATTACGCTTATGCGGGCGCCGCGAACCCCTTTTTTCTAGCCGCGCCTGGACGAAGCGTCGGCTTTTTGGTGTACATCTGCCAGCCTTCGTAATTACTTCGCGGTGGCAGGTCGGGCTTTCATCTCACCGCAAATCCGCCTCCCGGTTTTTGAGGCGGAGCTAGTGCCTAGCGGGCGTAGTTTCGGCGCAATCGTGACAAGCCTCCACTTTAGGAAAGGCCGAGCTGGTGATGAAGGAACGCCATTCCTGGGGCCAGAGGAATGCGGGACGTCGCCGTCGCGTCAGGCCGCATGTCCGGACCGCCGCGCGCCGAGCCTTCGTCGCGATCACGGTCGCTGTCCTCGCCGTCGCGTGCTGCGGGTTCGTGGCCAAGGGGCTGTTCGAGAGCCGTGTGCTGATGCCCCCCTACGTCGCTCGCTGACCTGGGCTCAGGTCCCTCACGCGGGCTCACCCAACGGCGACAGGGCCTCGATGATGCGGCAGTCGGCGACCGACCCGCAGCCGCACTGGCCGATGACTTCGCGGAGTTCCGAGGCGAGCCGGGTCAGGTCGGCCAGCTTGCGCTCCACGTCGGCGAGATGGGCGCGGGCGATGGTGTCGACCTCGCCGCAGGAGCGCTCACGGTCGTCCGCCAGGGCGAGCAGGTCCCGGATTTGCTCCACGGTGAACCCCAGGGCGCGACCGCGGCGGATGAAGCTAAGCCGGCGCAGGTGCTCGGGCCCGTAGAGCCGGTAGTTCCCCTTCGACCGCGCCGGCGGGGGCAGCAACCCGACCTTCTCGTACCACCGGACCGTCTCGACACGGGTCTGCGTGGCCTCCGCGAGGCTGCCGATGGTCATGGAAGAGGCGGTCCGCACGGCCTTGACCCTGTAGTGACTACAGGGTGCATGTAGGGGGCCTTCCCAGTCCGGACCAGGAGCCCGGCGAACGGAGCGCATCATGAACCAGGCCGCCGGCGCGGACCGCACATCCTTCCCCACGAACGGACCGCAGGCTCTGCGCTACAGGGTCAAGGGCATGGACTGCCCGACCTGCGCCGGGAAGATCGAGACTGCCGTCTCCCGACTGCCGGGCGTCGCGGACGTGCGCGTGAACTACGGCAGCCAAGTCCTCGACCTCGCGCTCGATGAGGCTGCGACGCCGAGGACCGAATTGGAGGGGCGGATCGAGCGCCTGGGCTATGGCGTCGCGCCGCTCCCCATGGCCTCGGACCTAGCCATGGCCCAAGCCTCGGGCGGCGCCCCACCCGCCGAGACCGCGGAGGAGCCCGAGCCGCCGCTCTGGCGGACCCGGAAGGCGCTGCTGGGCATCCTGATCGGTGCCCTGTTCTCCGCCGGCTTCCTGATCGAGCGGATCGCGCCGGGCGTGGCGGGCGAGTACGCCTACTGGCCAGGGGCGCTCGTCGGTCTCGCCTATTACGGCCGCCGCGCGGCCGTGGCGGCGTTCGCCGGCACGCCCTTCTCCATCGAGATGCTGATGTCGGTCGCGACCGCGGGGGCGCTCGCCATCCACGCCGCCGAAGAGGCCGCCATCGTCGTGCTGCTCTTCACGGTCGGCGAGATGCTGGAGGTCGTGGCGGCGGGCCGGGCGCGGGCCGGCATCAAGGCGCTCGCCGCCCTGGTGCCGAAGACCGCCCGCCTCGTCGACGAGGCCGATGGCACCATCCGCGAGGTGGCCGCCGCATCGCTGGCCATTGGTCAGGTCGTGGTCGTGCGGCCGGGCGACCGCGTGCCCGCCGACGGGGTGATCACCGACGGCGCGTCGAGCCTCGACGAGTCCCCCATCACCGGCGAGTCGGTCCCGAAGCCCAAGGAGGTCGGAGACCCGGTCTACGCCGGCAGTGTCAACGCCGACGGTGCGCTCCAGGTCCGGGTCACAAAGACGGCGGCCGACAACACGGTCGCCCGCATCCTGCACCTCGTCGAGGAGGCGCAAGCGTCGAAGTCGCCCACGGCGCGCTTCATCGACCGGTTCAGCGCTGTCTACACGCCCATCGCGTTCGCGTTCGCGGCCGCGGTCGCGGTCGTGCCGCCGCTGCTCGGCGCCGACTGGGGCACTTGGATCTACCGGGGCCTGGCGCTCCTCCTCATCGCCTGCCCCTGCGCGCTGGTGCTCTCGACCCCGGCGGCCATCGCCTCCGGACTGGCCGCCGGTGCGCGACGCGGGCTGCTCGTGAAGGGCGGCGCCGCACTGGAGGTCATCGGGCGGGTGCGCACGGTCGCGTTCGACAAGACCGGGACGCTGACCGCCGGACGGCCGCGGGTCTCGGACATCCTGGTCTTCGCACCGGACGCGTCGGAGCGCTCGCTTCTCGGGTTGGCCGCCGCGGTCGAGAGCGGAAGCAGCCACCCCATCGCCCGGGCCATCCTCGACCGGGCGAGCGCGGACGGGGTGCCGCTGCGCCCGACGCGGGACGCCCGCGCCATCCCCGGCAAGGCGGTGTCGGCTACGGTGATGGGTCAGACGGTGCTCGTCGCTTCCCCGCGCCACGCCGCCGAGAGCGCGCGGCTCGGCCCCGAGGCCGAGCGCGCGGTCGCGGACCTGGAAGTCGGCGGCAAGACGGTGGTCATCGTCGTGCGTGGCGCCGAGGCCTTGGGCGCCATCGCGGTCCGGGACGAGCCCCGCGGCGACGCGGCGGCCGGCATCTCGGCCCTGCGGAAGCTCGGCGTCCGCAGCGTGATGCTGACCGGCGACAACCAGCGCACGGGCGAGGCGGTCGCGTCTGAACTCGGGCTCGACGTGAAGGCCGAGCTCCTGCCTCAGGACAAGCTCGCCGAGATCGCGGCCCTGAAGGCGGCGGCTCCGGTGGCGATGGTCGGCGACGGCATCAACGACGCGCCGGCGCTCGCCGCCGCCAGCGTCGGCATCGCGATGGGCGGCGGCACCGACGCGGCCCTGGAAACGGCGGACGCGGCGGTGCTGAACGACCGGGTGGGCGACGTGGCCGCGCTGGTCTCCCTCTCTCGGGCGACCCTGGGCAATATCCGCCAGAACGTCGCGATCGCCCTCGGCCTGAAGGCCGTGTTCCTGGTAACGACCATCGCAGGCATCACCGGCCTCTGGCCGGCCATCCTGGCCGACACCGGCGCGACCGTCCTGGTGACGGCCAACGCGCTCCGTCTTTTGAGGGCCTGATGTTCTCCCTGTCAGGGTGGGCCGGCCGGGCGGCGACCGTGGCCGGGGTGGCGGGGGCCGCCGCGGCCATAGACCTCGTCGCGAAGGCGGTAGCCGAGGCGTGGCTGGAGGAGGGCGCCGTCAAGGGCGCACTGCCCTTCGTCGACCTAAGCTTGTCGTTCAACCACGGCATCAGCTTCAGCCTGTTCCCGGCGCACGACCAGTCCTCCCTGGCGCTGCTCCTCGCCATCCAGGGCACGCTCACATGCCTTGTGGCCGGCTGGGCTCTGGCCGTGGGCGGCGGGCTCGAACGCCTCGGGCTCGCCACGATAGCGGGTGGGGCCGCCGGCAACTTCGTCGACCGGCTCATGGACGGCGTCGTCACGGACTACCTCGACCTGCACACCGGCGGCATCCGCTGGTTCACCTTCAACCTGGCGGACGTCTGGATCTCGGCGGGTGTGGTGCTGCTGCTCCTCGACGGACTTCCTCTGCGGCGGAGGCATCGCAGCGCCGGGGAGCCAATCCCGTGAGAGGCCCAATTCCGCCGAACCGCAGCCACGGCAACCTGTCATCAACCCTTCGAGCCCAGGCTCGGAGGCCGACCTCGGCGAGGCCGACATGCTGAAGACGACAACGCTTGGTCTGGCCCTCCTCCTGGCGCTGTCCGCCTGCCAGGACGGCCAGTACGCGGCCTCGACGCGCCACCTCGCGCCAATCCCGCCGGCGACCCTGGCCCTGATGTCGGCCAAGGGTGTCTCGCCGGCGGACCCGATCCTGATGCGGGCCTACAAGAAGGAGTCCGAGATCGAGCTCTGGAAGCGCGGCGCGGACGGCAACTACGCCCTCCTGAAGACCTACCCGATGTGCCGCTGGTCGGGTCAGCTGGGGCCCAAGACCCGGGAGGGAGACCGGCAGGCGCCGGAGGGCTTCTACGCGGTGACGCCCGCGTCCATGAACCCGAATTCGAGCCTCTACCTCTCGTTCAATCTCGGGTACCCGAACGAGTACGACCGCTCCCTGGGACGCACCGGTGCGCACCTGATGGTGCACGGCTCGTGCTCGTCGCGGGGCTGCTTCGCGATGACGGACGAGGCGATCTCGGAACTCTATGCCGTGGTGCGGGAGGCCTTCGCGGGCGGCCAGCGCGCCGTCCAGTTCCAGTCCTACCCGTTCCGTATGACGCCGGAAAACATGGCCCGGCACCGGCAGGACCCGAACATCGCGTTCTGGAGGAACCTCAAGGAGGGGTCCGACCGGTTCGAGGTCACGAGGGCCGAGCCGGGCGTCGGCGTCGCCGATGGCCGATACGTGTTCGATGCCGGCGACGAGGCCACGGCTGGCGCGGTCGCGCGGAAGCAGGCGGATGACGAGCGGCAGGTCGCCGCTCTCGTGGCGAGCGGGACGCCCGCCGTCCGGCTGGTGTACGAGGACGGCGGCCAGCACCGGTCGTTCCGAGAGACCATGGTCGCGGCCGGAGGCGGTCTCGGCGAGGTGAGCCGTCCCGAGGCTCTGGCCGCAGGGCCGCGTGAGGTCGCTGTGCCGACCGCGGGCCCGGTTGCTCTCGCCGGCAAGCGCGATCCGGTCCGGGGCGCGGCGGCGCTCAAGCCGACGGGGCCCGGCGGGACCGAGGCGGAGCGCCAACGCCTTCTCAAGATCTTCGCTGCGGCCGGGGCCGATCAGGAGTGACGATCCTGCGTCCATCACTCCGCCGGGGCTGAACCAATGGCCATCGACGCCTCAAGCGTAGGCTTCCTTGCGGCCTTCGCGGCCGGCGCCGTATCGTTCCTATCGCCCTGCGTGCTGCCTCTCGTTCCGGGCTACGTGTCTTACGTCGCCGGGCAGTCGGCCGCCGGCGAGCGTGACAGCCTTCGCACGCTCGGCCTGAGCCTTTGCTTCGTGCTCGGGTTCACGACCGTCTTCGTCGCGTTCGGCGCGGGGGCGAGCGCGCTCGGCTTCGCCCTCCTCGCTCATCGCGAGACGCTGAACCTCGCCTCCGGCTTGCTGGTGATCCTGTTCGGCCTGTTCACTGCCGGTCTGCTGCGGCCCGCTTGGCTGCAGCGCGAGCTGCGCTGGCACGGCGATCCGCCGGGTCGGGGACCCGTCGCCGCCTATCTCCTCGGAACGGCTTTCGCCTTCGGATGGACCCCATGCATCGGTCCCGTCCTCGGTGCCATCCTGGCGGTCACGGCCTCCTCGGCCTCGGGCAAGGGCGTCGCCCTGCTCACCGTCTACTCGCTCGGGCTCGGCGTGCCGTTCGTGGCGGCGGCCCTGTTCCTGTCCAGCTTCGTCGCGCGCCTCCGGACCCTACGCTGGTTCGGCCGTGCGCTTCAGCTCGTCGGCGGGGGCGTGATGGTGGCGATGGGGCTGCTGATGGTCACCGACCGCATGACCGATGTGGCCTCCCTCATCATGGAGACCTTTCCGGCGCTAGGTCGGATCGGCTGAACGGAGAAGACATTGAGGGGCTCGGATTGCCCCTCGATGCCTGCGGCAGGCGGGCTATTCAGCTGCCTGCCGGAACGGCGCGGCGCCATCGGCGTCCTCGTCATGGCTGACCGGCGGCGTGGCGCGGGCGCCGCCGAAGCGCGCATAGAGGGCCGGCAGGACGACCAGGGTCAGCAGGGTGGCGCTGATCAGGCCGCCGATGACCACGGTCGCGAGCGGCTTCTGGACCTCCGCGCCTGTCCCAGTCGCCAACGCCATCGGAACGAACCCGAGCGAGGCGACGAGGGCAGTCATGGCGACGGGCCGCAGCCGGGTCATGGCGCCCTCCAGGATCGCCTCCCGGCGGGGGCGTCCCTCGGCGACGAGCTGCTTGATGAACGTCAGCATCACGAGGCCGTTGAGGACTGCCACACCGGACAGGGCGATGAAGCCGACGGCGGCCGGCACCGAGAACGGCATGCCGCGCAGCCACAGGGCCGCGATGCCTCCGGTCAGGGCGAGCGGCACCGCACTGAACACGAGGAGCGCGTCCCGGACCGAGCCCAGGGCGGAGTAGAGCAGGAGGAAGATCAGGAAGAAGCACGCCGGCACCACCACCGTCAGCCGCCGCTTGGCCGAGGCGAGGTTCTCGAACTGACCGCCCCAGGTCACGTAGTACCCGAGCGGCATCCGGACCTGCTCGGCGACCTTCCCCTGGACCTCGGCCACGAGCGAGCCGATGTCGCGTCCGCGAACGTTCGCGGTGACGACGACGCGCCGCTTGCCGTTCTCGCGGCTGATCTGGTTCGGTCCCTCCGAGACCGAGAAGCTCGCCACCTGCTTCAGGAGGACGGAGGTCGAGCGCCCGTTGGGCCCCGGCGGCAGCGGCACCGGGATGTTCTCCAGCGCCTCGCGGTCCTCGCGCACCTTGTCGGTGAGCCGCACCACGATGGGGAAGCGCCGGTCGCCCTCGAACAGGAGGCCCGCCTGCCGGCCTCCGATGGCCGCGCCGATCACCTCCTGGATGGCGCCGGTGCTGAGCCCGAGGCGCGCGGCCTCGGTCTTGTTGACCTTGATCTCCAGGATCGGAAGGCCGGCCGTCTGCTCGACCTTGACGTCCTCCGCGCCCTGCGTGCCCCTCAGGATGTCGGCGATGCGGTCGGCCGCCCGCGTCATCGGCTCGAACTCGTCGCCGAAGACCTTGACGGCAAGGTCGCCGCGGGCCCCGGCCAGAAGTTCGTTGAAGCGGAGCTGGATTGGCTGGGAGAACTCGTAGACGTTGCCGGCGAGCCGGCCCACCGCCTTCTCGATTTCCTCCTGCAGCTCCGCCTTCGACAGGCCCGGGTCGGGCCACTCCTCCTGGGGCTTGAGGATGACGAAGGTGTCCGAGGAGTTCTGCGGCATCGGGTCGGTGGCCACCTCCGCCGTGCCGGTCTTCGAGAAGACGTAGGCGACCTGGGGGAAGCGTCCGATGGCCTCCTCCACCTTGAGCTGCATCGCCTGGGACTGCGACAGGGAGGTCGATGGGATGCGCAGCGCGTTCAGCGCGATGCTCTTCTCGTCGAGGGTGGGGATGAACTCCGTGCCGAGCCGGGCCAGCAGCGCGCCGCTCCCGGCGAGCAGCAGCAGGGCCAGCGCCACGAAGGCCAGCGGGGTGCGGACCGCGGCACCGAGCATCGGGCGGTAGGCCGCCTTGAGGGCGCGGATGATGAGGTTGTCCTTCTCGGTGACCTTGCCGGTGACCACGATGGCCACCATCGCCGGGACGAAGGTGAGGGAGAGGACGAAGGCCGCCGCGAGGGCGATGATGACGGTGAGCGCCATAGGCTCGAACATCTTGCCCTCGACGCCGGTGAAGGTCAGGAGCGGCACGTAGACCAGGATGATGATCGCCTGCCCGTAGAGGGACGGCTTGATCATCTCCTCGGCCGAGGCCCGCACCGTGGCCAGGCGCTCCTCCAGGGTGAGGACTCGCCCGAGGGCGTGCTGCCGCTCGGCTAGGTGGCGCAGGGCGTTCTCGGTGATGATTACCGCCCCGTCCACGATGAGGCCGAAGTCGAGCGCCCCGAGACTCATCAGGTTGGCCGAGATGCCGGCCTCGACCATGCCGGTCGTCGTCATCAGCATCGCGACCGGGATCACCAGGGCAGTGATGACGGCGGCGCGGATGTTGCCGAGCAGCAGGAACAGGATGACGACGACGAGGGCCGCTCCCTCGGTGAGGTTCGTCGCCACGGTCCGGATGGTCGCCTCGACCAGACGGGTCCGGTCGAGGACCGTCTGGACCTCGATGCCCGGCGGGAGCGAGCGCCGGATCTCGCGCATCCTGGCGTCGACGGCGGCCGCGACCGTGCGGCTGTTCTCGCCGATGAGCATCAGGGCGGTTCCGACGACGGCTTCCCGGCCGTCCTCGCTGGCCGAGCCGGTGCGCAGGTCGCGTCCGATCCGCACCTCGGCGATGTCCTTCACCCGGACCGGGACGCCGCCGCGGGTCGTGACCACGACGTTGCCGATCTCGTCCATGCTCTCCAGGCGGCCGGAGGAGCGGACGACGTAGCCCTCGCCGTTGTCCTCCAGGTAGCGGGCGCCTTGGTTCGCGTTGTTCGCCTGGAGCGCCCGGGCGACGTCGCCGAAGGACAGGTCTAGCGCGGTCAGCTTCGTCGGGTCCGGCTGGACATGGTACTGCTTTTCGTAGCCGCCGATGCTGTCGACGCCGGCGACGCCCCGCACGGTCCTGACCTGCGGCCGGATCACCCAGTCCTGAACCGTCCGCAGGTAGGCCGCGCGCTCCAGCTCGGTCGCGAGCCGCTGCCCCTCGGGCGTCAGGTAGCTGCCGTCCGCCTGCCAGCCGGGCTTGCCCGGGCGCGACGCCTTCCGCTCGCCGGGCGCCGCGTAGCGCACGGTCCACATGTAGATCTCGCCGAGGCCGGTCGTGATCGGCCCCATGTGCGGCTCGATCTCCGACGGCAGCCCTTCGCGCGCCTCGCTCAGGCGCTCCACCACCTGTTGGCGTGCGAAGTAGACGTTGACGTCGTCGGCGAAGACCGCCGTGACCTGGGAGAAGCCGTTGCGCGAGAGGGAGCGGGTGTATTCGAGGCCCTTGATGCCGGCGAGCGCGGTCTCGACCGGGTAGGTGACCTGCTTCTCGATGTCGAAGGGCGAGAGCGCGGGCGCGACGGTGTTGATCTGCACCTGGTTGTTGGTGATGTCAGGCACCGCGTCGATGGGCAGCTTCGTCAGGGCGTGGACGCCAAAGCCGGCGGCCAGCAGCGACAGGAGCACGACGAGCCAGCGCTGCCGGACGGAGAAGTCGAGGATGCGGGAGATCATGTCCGGTCTCCCGCTCAGTCGTCGTCGCCGGCTTCGGACTTGCCGAGCTCGGCCTTGAGGAGGAAGGAGTTGGCGAGCGCGATGGGGTCGCCCGGCTTCAGGCCGGAGACAACCTCGTAGGAATCGTCGTCCGAGCGCCCGAGCTCGACCTCGCGCTTCTCGAAGCCCTCCTCCGTGCGCACGAAGACGACGCGCTCGCCCCCGACCGTCTGCAGGGCAGCCTTCGGGACGCGCACCTCGACCGCGTCGTGCGCGATCTCGACCTCGGCGGTGACGAAGGTGCCGGGGCGCCAGGCGAGGTCCGGGTTCGGCAGGGCGACGATGACCCGGGCCGAGCGGGTGTCCGGGTTCAGGAACGGGCTGACGAAGACGACCTTGCCGTCGGCGTGGCGGTCGCCGCCTTCCTGGGCCGGGGTGACCGCGACCGGTGCGCCCTCCCGCACCTTGGCAAGCTCGGTGGTCGGCACCGAGAGTTCGATCCAGACGGTCGAGAGGTCGGCGACGGTGTAGACGTCGGCCGGGTCCCCCTCTCCGCCGACCTTCGTCCCGACGTCGACCTTGCGCTCGACGATGCGGCCGGCGAGCGACGAGCGGAGCTCGTACCGGCGCAGGGTGGACTGGTTCGGCGTCGCCTCGTCCCGCTTCTGCGCGGCCGCGACCTCGGTCGCGCTCAGCCCCAGGGCGGAGAGCTTCTGGCGGGCGAGGTCGACGCGCAGGGTGGCTTCCGTATAGGTCGCCTTGGCCTGCAGGTAGACCTGCTCCGACGAGACGCGCTTGTCCCAGAGCGCCTGCTGGCGATCGTAGTTGGTCTTCTCCAGCTCGGCCCGCACGGAGGCGGTGAGATACTCGCTCTTGGCGTCGGCGACCTCCCGGCTTTCGAGGACGGCGACGACCTCATCCTTGGCAACCCGGTCGCCGAGACGCTTGCGCATCTCCGCGACGGTACCCACGACCCGGGCCGGGACACGGGCGATCCGGTCGGTGTCGGGGGTGATGGTGCCGGGCACCAGAAGGTGCCGGGCGAGGGTGCCGCCCTCGACCTTCACGACCGAGATGTCCTGCCCCGAGACCTGCTCGGGGGCCATCTTGATCACGCCTGCCTCGGCCTCGGCGTGCCCCTCGGCCGCCTCGTGCCCGTGCACTCCGGGTTCCTTACCGTGGGCCTTTTCGGGGGACGCGGCTCCCTTGTCGTCATCGTCGTCCTGCCCGGCCCCGGCTCGTGCGGGCTCGGGCTTGGCGGGAGCCGGGCCCGCGGTGAAAGCGAACAGGTCTTTCGGCAGGCCGGCGGCGGACAGGCTGCCTTGGACGAAGCCGGTGACGGCGGGGACGGCTGCGCCGATGGCGATGCCGGCGGTCAGGAGGACCGCGAACAGGAGGATGCGCATGGGGACCGCTCGGCCGGGATGCCGGACGGCCCCTCTGGGCGGTCGCGGTCGCTCCCGTTGGTTCAGGTGAGGAGACGAGCCCGGCGCCGCGTCGGACGGCCGGGCGAACGCGCGCTCATGGGCGCGGCGTCACCTCACGCGCGGGGCGGTCTCGTCAGGCGGTCGGGAGCAACGGAGGCCGGCATCTCGGCCACCCAGGAATAGGTCAGGGCGGCGAACTCCGGTGCCAGCGTGACGTCGGCCGACACTTGTGGCGGAGCCACCTGGTGGCAGCCGCAATGGAGATGACAGGCGAAGCCCGGGTCGGCAGCCTCTTCGGGGGCGGCCGCGTCGAGGGCGGCCATCTCGGTCAGTCCGTGGTGACGGGGGGCGTGGAACGCGAGGTCCTCACCGACGCCCGCGACGGGAGCGACGATGAACAGGGCCAGGGCGAGCACGAGCGCGCGGGCGCTGAGCACCCACCACTCTCGCGCCGCGACGCGACGCCTATGCAGACCGCCAGTGTCCATCGCGGTGCTTATGCGCGATCCCGGGGCGACCGCACAAGAGTGGCATGAACGCTCGTGCGACCGAAAGGCTTCAGATCGGCGGTCCAGCGCAGACGTAGCGGCACAGTTGGTTCAGTTTCTCGACGCAGGCAAGGAACCGAGGCTGTCCTTTGACAGCCAAAGAATGCGCGGATGCAAGGGCAAAGCCGCGTCGCCTAATGGCAATGATATCCGGGCGTTATGTTCACCTGCAGGGTGTCCGCTTTTAGCAGCACAGCGGATCAAGGAGAGCATGAAGCTCAAGGTCGGGAAAGGGTCAAAAGTTCGCTCAGCCTTACTCGGGTTCTCGCCAAGAGTAGGATCATAATCCCGCCCGAGAGTGGGCATGAGACGGTAAGCGGTACAGACACGGGGTCAGAAGAGCGTGTTGGCGAGCTGACATCGGCGCTCGACGTGGTCTTCACTGTAGGCCGGCTGGAGCAGCTAGAACACCAGCAGCCCGAGCAGCACGTCCCGCAGGGTGCCGCCGCCGATGCCGGTCGCAGTGCCGAGCACCGCGAAGCCGACGAAGTCCATTTCCTTTCGGGAGGCTGCGAGGGCACCCGTGAAAGTGAAGACGATCACGCAAATCCAGTCCAGAGTTGCGGTCGATGTACTGGACCGCCTGCGGGAGAGCGCGTTTGCCGAAATGCTTTATGCGCCGCGGGCCGCCTCGACCGTGTCTCAGACGGTTATGCCGACCGCCAGACCGCTCACGGCCTGCCTTCCAAAAAAAGCGGACCCGGCGGCGGTGTCGCCAGCGCGGGCCCGTTGAGGCTTTCCTGCCCTCGCACGCCGCATGGCACGCTCGAAGCCCTCATATTGTATGGCGCCGGGCGATTCGGCACAAGCGGTAGCCGTCATGCTACGGGACGGGCGATGGCCTCGACGGCCGTTTGGAGCCGGGCGCCGACGGCCGCCTTGGCATCGTCGTAGGAGCCGCCGGCGTTGCGGGACGCCTTCGCGGCCTGGTCGATGACGTGCCGCACCATGACCGCGCCGCCGGTCACGGGGATCTCGCCAGGGGGCTGCGCCGCGCGGTCGCGGGCCACGGCACGGGCAAGGCCGGCCACGAGGAGGGCATCGACCGCCGCGGCCGCTTCGAGTTCAGCGACCCGGGCGCGCAGGCCGTCGACCTCGGCCCGGCGTTCTTCGCGCCAGCGCTGGGCCCGATCCCGGGCGGCTTGCCGGTCGCGGGCGGCGCGGGCCTGAGGCGTGTCGGCGTCGGGGAGGTGCTGGGTCTCGCTCATGGCGACGATTGAAGCACCCCGGCCCGCAAGAAAGAAGAGCGCGCGTGCGGATCGCGGCGAGGCGCAGGGAGGCCCGCTGACGGCCCTCGCGCGACGAAACGGGGAATGACCCTCGGCGGCGGCGGGAGGGGCGCTGGCGGTCGCCCCTGGCGGCCTCGCGGCGGCGTCGGGGCGGTGGCGGTAGCGCGGCGGTTCTTCACCCCTTGAGAACAGGGCGAAGCCCACTCCTTGAGGTCAGCCTTCCTACAGCGGTCAACCCCAGACCTCACGCGCGACGGAGCGGGGGCGTCAGCCCTCGCGCAGGCGCGCGCGTAGGAACCCTCTGAACAAAGGTTTCCTATAGCTCGCTGACGCTCGCTTACTCCCGGTGGGTGGGAACCCCCTACCCCCTGAAGGACTGGGGTGCGTTTGTCTAAGACACTGCTAGAAATGAGTCATTGAGCTATTCCAACGTCAGTCGCACTATAGGGGTCAGGACCGCTTCGGATCGCGCCATGCAGCCCCTCAGCCGCCACCTCGCCCGCCACCTCGTCCTGTCGTCCCGGATGCCGTTGCACGTGGACGGCGACCCGGTCTCGCCCGGCGAGCGCGTCGATGCCAAGGCCGTCCGCCTCGCCCTGTCCGTGCTGTCCCGGGCGGCGGGACGGGACCTCGACCGCGGCGATTGGCTCGACGCCAGGTTCGACTACGAGCACCTCGCCGACCGCCCCCGCGAGACAATCGGCATGCCGCTGGGGCCGCTTCTCTCCGACGTCGGGCGGGTGAACGTCGGCACGATGGTGGAGGCTCACGCCCGGGCGGCGCACATCAGGGCGAGCATCGCCGGCGAGCCCTCGCTGGGCGAGGTGGCCATCCTGGCGCCGGGCGTCCACGAGGACGTCGAGCGTCCGCGGCATCGCATCGCGGCGAATGCCAAGGCGGTGCAGTTCAAGGCCGACCGCACCATCGCGGCCATCGCGCATCCGCACGCGGACGCCACCGACGACGGTCCCGATCCCGCCCCGTTCGGCTACGACCCCCGCGTCATGGCCGCGTTCTCCTGCCGCTACACCCCGGTCGTCTACCTCAGGCTGCTGGCGTGGACCGAGGCCGGGGCGACGCTGCCGCGCGGCTGGAGGGCCCGGCGGGGCCGCGGCGGCCACCTGAGCCTGGAGATCCCCGCCGTCGAGATGCAGGCGGCCCTAGGCGCGAGCGGAATGGTGTCCCCGTCGGCAATCGGGCAGCAGCTACTCGGCCCGGTCGCGGAGGACCTCCGCCGGGTCGGCGTCCCGTTCGAGTGGGAATTCGAGCGCTCGCCCGTCAAGAACGGCGTGAAGTGCCTGCGCCTCAGGATCGGCGACCCGCGGGGGGCGCGCGTCCCGAAGCGCACGCGTACCCCGACGGCTATGCGGCAGCCGCGTCCGGCTCCGACTGGACTGCGGGCCCTGAGCCCGTCCCGACCGGCAAGGGGATGACCTCGGCGCCGTCGTCCGCGGGCGGCGGCGGGTTCGCCACCAGGACCATCTGCTCGTCCATGTCGATGCCGTGCGGCCCGAACAGCGTGGCCGCGTCGGTGCGGAAGTTGCTGGCCACGCGGTCGAACGACGCCCGCACCTCTTCCCGGACGGAGATCTCCCGGGCCGCGCGCGCGGCCCGCGTCCCGACCTCGGCCACCACCTTGTCGCCCTCCTCGGACCTGGCGTACCCCCCGGCGGGCTGGGCGCCGAGCGCCAGGAACTCGGTCTCGGTCACGTCCATGCCGAAGGCCGCGTAGGTCTCCCGGACGTGGGCCACGGGATCGCCCACGTAGGCGGGGACTTGCACCGTGGTCGATACGCCGTCCACCACCGCCTCGACCGCCGCCATGCCCTTGGACCACCGGCTCGTGGCGTCGGGCGCGTCGAGCCCGAGCTCGTGCAGCACCGCCGCCGCGGCCCCCCGCAGCCTCGAATCCGGCGCCCGCTCCGCGATGACCCTGGCGTCGGCGACGCCCGTGCGTCGGATGGCGTCGAACAGGGCGCCGACGCGGGCGGGATCGGCGAGGTCGGCCATCCCGACGACGTCGTCGACGACGAACCCTTCCGGCAGGACCTTGGAGCCCGCGATCCACAGGGGCGCCTCCTCGTCCACGCGGTAGACCGGGCGCAGGCGGCCGGCGAACTGCGCCAGTTCCTCCTCCCGGAACTGGCGCTGGATCGTGCGCGCCCAGCGGCCCTCGTACTCCGAGACTGTGACCGTGACGCTGCCGCCGTTGCGGAGCGGGTGCGTGCGCCGGACCTGCGGGGGGCGGACCTCGATGGCGTAGCCCCGGTCGTCCGTGGCGAGGCTGCCGTCCTCGTTGTGCACGCAGCCGTCGCCCCAGGGGTCGATGGGGGTCTCCGGCTCGGGGTCGTCGTAGGTCGCCGCGGCGACGATTCCGTCGATGACCCGGACCGGGAACTCGTGCCTACCGACCGAGAACGCCACGAGGTGCCGCCGGGCGAAATCGAGCCCGCGGATCGCCCCGTAGTGCGCCCAGTCGCAGTTCGCCGGCTCGCCCCAGGCATCCATTAGCGCCGCGCGCGTCGCCTTCGGAGCCCCAACGAGGATACGGCCGTGGCCGTAGAGCAGCGACGCCGCCGAGATGGCGTGGCGGAAGCGCTTGACCGTCGCGGCGATGGCCCGCCGCTTCGACTTGTCGGCGCCGGCATACGCCATCTGGAACTCCGCGGAGCGCCAGGCGCGGTCGGCGACGAGGACGGTCCGCAAGTTGAGCTCGGCGTCGAGGTGCGTGACCTGCACATCTCGGCCGCCCCAGCACTTCGACGTCAGCTCCTCGTCGGCCGAGGCGTCGAGGAGGAGGATCGGCTTCTCGGCGAAGTTGGGCTCGGCGCGCCACGAGATCCGCACGTTGGCCCCGCCGTCGAGCGTCTGGATGCGGTAGTCACGCTCGCCCCGGGCCTGCCCCGGCATCGCGTTGCCGTCGCGGTCGAGCCGGTCCCTGCCGCCGTTGAGGTCCCGGATCACGCCGTCGTGCTTGAGCGCGGCCAGGCGCTCCTCGACGATCTTCCAGAACCGCCATTCCTCTCTCAGGTGCTTGCCCTTCGGCCGCTCGGCGAGGAGCTTAATGGCCTCGGAGTTCATGCCCGGGTGCAGCTTGCGCCCGGCTTCCTGGGCGCGTCCGCACACCTTCACGGCCGCCTCGACGAAGGCCTCGGCCTTCTCCATGCCGTGCTCCACGACCAGCATCGCCGCGACATCACGGTGCTTCCGGATGGCCTCGGCGGCGGTCCGGGCGGCGTACTGACGGGCGACCGCCAGGTCCTCGCCGGTCTCGCCCTTGTCCCGCTTGTACGTGCGCGGGGGGGCGCGGTGCTGGTCGAGCGTCGCCGTCGGGAAGATGTCCCAGCGGAAGATCTCGGTCCAGCAGCGCTCGTCGATGATGACCCCGGCGACGTGATCCAGGAGCCCGGCGGGCAGGCTCGGCGAGGTCAAGAACGCGGTCGGCACGAAGATGACCTCGGCCTCCGTGATCAGCTTGCGGGCGGCGATGACGGGGCACGTGTCGTAGTGCGAGCAGACCCGCTCCTCGGTCCCGCCGACGCCGTCCTCGACCTGGGCCTTGCACAGGTTGGCCGTCGAGATCCCCGCCGCCCGGAGCACCCGCTGGTCGTCGGCGCGCAGGCAGCCGCCGCGTTCCTTGCCTTCGAGGATGAGATACCGCGTGCCGGCCGGCAGGTCCTTGGCCGCGGCCTCCGCGTTCCGCCGGAACACCGCCGTGGCGCCGCGCGAGGACCGCTGGAAGCGCTCGACGTTCTCCGCGATGTTGTCGTAGCTCGGCTGCATGTAGAGCATCGCGCCGCGGGCGGGCCGGCGCTGCTCCCCCTCGCCGACGGAGCCGGCGCCGAGGATGGGGCCGTTCTTCGCCAGGTCCTCGGTCGTGACCCTCACCGCCGTGCTGGACTTCCCGGCGCCGGTCGGCGTGCGGAGCAGGAACACCGGGCGGACGGGGGCTTCCTTCCCGAGGGCGTGGTCCCGGCGGACGATGTCGTGGAACTTCCGGAACACCTCGACGATGGACGTCCCGAGCCGGAGGGACTGCTCGTCCCGTTCGGCCTTCGAGATCAGCGCGCGCTCCCGGGCCAGGGCGGGATCGGCGGGCTCGAGGACGACGTCGTCAGGCAGCTTCGCGCGCTCGGTCGGCAGCCAGGACAGGTCGTCGGCCTCCAGGCGCTCGACCGCGTGCGGAACCACCGGGACGGCGGTGACCTTGCCGGTCGCCTCGTCGCGCACGATGCCGCGGGACTTCATCTCCCCGCGCTTCAGCTTCGCCACAGAGCTGTCGATGCGCTCCCGGCAGCCGCGGACGAGCTCCTGGGGGCTCTTGAACTTCGTCCCCCCTGGCGCGAACGCGGCCTCGCATTCGTCCTTGAGCAGCCCGGCGAGCGTGTAGGGCCCGTCCTCGGTCAGGGCCAGGCCGGCATTGTGGAGGACGTAGGAGTAGGCGCGGCTGTGCACGTAGGCCTCGCGGCCGCCGCTGACCTTGCCCTGGGCGTCCCAGACCACGCCGCTCATCGACATGTTGACGCCGGGCCGCACGAAGCCCGACGCGGTGACGAGGGCGGGATCGATCATGGGGCCGTCGCCGACGGCGAGGGCGCGGCGCAGGTTCGGGACGATGACGCCGGCGGCGTCGATGGCGGAGACGAAGGCCTCGATCGCGGCCTGCGTGACGACCGGCGCGTGCTCGGGGCCGTGCGTGTCCGGGCGGCAGGCGCCGACCCACTCGAAGTGCCGGCCGGTCTTGTGGTGGGCGCCGAAAGCGGTGATCGGCTTCCTGTCCGCGAGGACCTCGATGGCTTGGTCGGCGCCCTCGGCGTCCTTCGCGTCGAGGGCGAAGGACTTGTTGCGGACCGGGTCGGCCGGGTCCGAGCGGTAGATCAGCACGATGCGCGGGGCGCGCCCGACGCGCCGGAATTCGGTGCGTCCTAGGTGCTGGTCGGCGAGGCGCAGGACGACGTCAGAGATCGCCGGGTTGCTGACGTCGATGTCGACGGCCAGTGCGCCGCCCGAGATCGGGCCCATGATGAGGGCCGTGTTGGCCCGGTTGTCGCGGCGCTCGCTGTTCGCCCACCAAGTCAGCTCGTCCGGGGTCGGCAAGCGCTCCTGGTACGGCCCCCACTGCAGGGTCTTCCGACTGTTGTTCGCCTGCAGGACGAGGATGGGGCCGCGGCGGCCGCGGCGCGCCTGCGGAAACAGGCTCCATCCGTTCGCGACGCAGGCCGGGGCGACGCTGCGGAAGCTCTGGCGGTGCTCCTCCTGCTGCCAGGCGAACTCGCGGGCGCGGACCTCGGCGGCGGCGTCGGCGGCGGCCTGCCGGGCGGCGCGTTCGGCGGCCTCGGCGGCGTGATCTACGGCGGCCGCGTCGCGGACGCTGACGACGCTGGCGCCCTGGAACCGCGCCATGACGGCCGCGAGTAGCGGGCTCACGTCTGTAGGAATTTCGTCGGATCGCACGGGGGCTCGCTCTCGGGGTGCGCTGCTGCGGGGTCGTCAAGTGCAGGAAAGCGGGCAAGACTTCTGAACAGTGTTCAACTTGCCTATTCCCAGCAAGCGAATCCGCACGGTCCCGTCCCGAAGGCTGATTGTCGCCGCGTCGCCGAATACGTCAACGGCTATTCGTACGGCTGCGGCATCCGCGACGGCGCTAATAGGCCCCAAAGTTAAAGTTGACGGTAGGCGATCAGTCTCCCGACGACAGTGCTCCCACGCCACGCCGAGGGCATTCGGGAACGCCCTCGTCGAACTCCCCGTACAGGTCCAGGCGCTCGGGGTCCTTGTCGTCCTGGGTCACGATGAATGAGCCGCAGCGCCCGTCCGCCGTATCGTAGCGCCCGCCGAACCCGGGCATCCGCGCGCGGGTGCTCAGACCGGTGCCCACGACCCGGCTGACGACGCGGCCGGTGCGGGGATCCTCGACCCCGCATTGGACCCGGATCTTCCACGTTGCCGGGCCGGCCGGCTCAGCGTCGACGATGCCGTAGCGGCGGAGGCCTCCCGGCATGTCCTCGGTCAAGGCCCACTGCCAGCCCGAGTTGAAGGTCGGCCAGAGCTCATCCGAGAGCGCGACGGAAGGAGCGAGGGCGGCAACGGCAAGGATCAGAACGCGCATTCTAGGAGACCTTCAGAGAGGATTGAGGGCCCACGCGCTGCCGTCGGCTTCGAGCCAGACGACGTCGGCGTGTGTGATGACGGCGCCTGTGTCCCGGCGCCGGAAGCCGGCCTCGGACAGGCGGTAGCCGATGCGGACGGCGGTCCGCGGGCGCGGCCTTTCGAGGGGTGTCCCCGCCACCCAGGCGTGGACGTCCCTGCTAGCCTTCCGCAGGCACCGGAGGCGGGAGGCCTCCGACGCCCGGAGAGTGCAGTCCGACAGGGCCAGGGCCGGCACGTGGGCGGCGACGAGGCCGCGCACACGGACCGACCAGCAGCGCTGGCCGCGGTTGTAGTAGGCCTGGGTCAGAGCGTCGGGAGCGGGGGGAAGCACAGGGCCAGGGCCTCCGCCTCGCGGGCCATCCGGACGGCGTCCGCCCGGCTGATGCGACCCGCCGCGTCCAGCGCGATGACACGCTCGATGCGGAGCGTGGCGGCGATGCCGACAAGGCCGCAGCAGCGCCGCGTCGCCCACGCGGAGCGGACGTCATCGCGGATGGCGTGGAGATCCTCACGCATAGAGGATCTCCAGCGTGCCGGTGGCGTACTCGACCGCCTCGGCCGCCTGGAGGGCGGCCTCGACCGGGGAGAGCTCGCCGATCCGCACCAAGACCTGGATCGCGGCGAGATGGCTCTGCGCGATGCGGCCGGCCCCCTCCGGGACGCGCCCGGCGGCGACGGCGGCGGCGAGGCGGATCTGGCAGAGCTCGACGATGGGCGAGCCGGCGGGATGGAAAGGGCGGGTTTCGCGACGCATGATCCCCTCCTCAGTTGGCCAGCCGCGGATCGGACCGGAGCGCGACGAGGCGTTCGACCGCCCGCCGGAGCGGCCGCATGCTGCCTCCCTGCCAGCCCTGGAGCGCCTTGATCTCGGACGCGTCGAGGTCCGGGAGCCAGACGGCGTCCGTGCCCGCCTCGCGCCGCAGCGCCCGCACGATGCCCCTGGCGACGACCGGGAGATCCTGACGCCGCGGAGAGGGCCAGGGCACTACCGTGAGCCGGTCCAGCAGGGGGCCCCGGAGCGGATCGACGCGATTCGCCGTCATGATCAGGGACAGGCCCGACAGGTCGGTCTCGGCGTCGAGTCCCGGGTCCCGGTAGACATGGCGCCGCGAAGGCTCCGTCACCGCCAGGAGGGACGCGGTTAGGAGACCGTTAAGGTCTGACGTGCCGATCTTGTCCGCCTCGTCGATGACGAGGCCGACCGTCGCGCTGCCGGCCGACAGCATGAGTTGGCCGGGCACGCTGAGACGGGCTGTGTGATACATCCGGCTCGTCCCGCCGAATGACGCCCCGTCGCTCGTGCCGCCGGCCGGGAACACGGACGTGGTCAGCCCGAGCCGCTCCAGCAGGCGCACGGAGCACTCTGACTTTCCCGATCCCTGGGCGCCGACCAGAAGGTGCCCGGGCAGGACGACGCGGTCGCGGCCGGCGAGCGGCGCGAGCATCCGCGCGATCTCCGCCGCTGCCCAGGGCGTCTCCTCGACGAGGCCGTCGCGGATCTCGGCCAGGTCGCCCACCGCGACCGAGGGAAGCGGCGCCTTCGCCAGCTTCTTGTAGGGAGCCATGACGCCCGTGAGGTGATCTAGGCTGCCCGAGACGAGCGGACGCCGCGCCGGACCGCCCTCCGGTGCCGGGGTGGCCGGGGCCGCGGGGACGGCCTTCCGCACCGGTCGGGGAGCGGGCCGCAGGGGCCGGCGCCGCAGCGGGCCGGGCCGCTCCAGGTCCATGAAGTCGTCGAAGTCCGGATCGGGCGGGATGTCATCGGCGATGCCGTCGAGGAGGGCCGCGGTCGCATGCTCATGGAGCAGCGTGACCTCCGTCTGCATGCTGAGGCACTGCCGGGCGATGAGCCTCGCCGGCATCCGCGGCATGGGGCCGTAGTCGTCCGGCTCGTCCTCGCCGCGGCCGTCCGTCGAGACGTGCAGCGCCTCCACGAGGGTGATCCACAGCTCGTAAAGGCAGAGAGAGGAGTGGTCGCCGGCGAGGAGCAGCGAGAACGCCCTCCTGACGGTCATCCGCGCCCCGGTGCGGTCGCCGGCGAGCATCAGCAGGATGGCCGCATGGTCGCGCCAGTCCTGATGCGCACTCCGGGCTACGCGGAACCGATCCTGGCTATGGACGAATGCGTCTGCGACGCAGGCGACTTGCCGGAGCCCCTGCAGCGTAGGCTCTCGGCGGACGGCCTCCAGCGCCTGCAAGGTCTTCAGGCTCAGATGGCTCACGTTCCGCACCGCGAGAGTAGCCCCGGCGGCGCGGGCGGCCTGGTCGAGGACGTCCCCGGGCTCGGCGCCCTGGTAGAGCTCGGCGAGCGTGAGGACGTGATCGTGGGGGCGTGTCTGGGCTGCCCGGTCTGCGGCCTCGATATCGGCGCGCATCTCCGCGGCAGCCGCCTCGAAGGGCGACTTGCTCGTCATTTCGGTTTCCTGCATCCGTCGTAGTGGCGGGCCCTCAGCTCAAGCCGAGGCGGTCCCGTGGGGCGAAGCTACACTTCCACCCCCTAACAAGGGGTTAAGCGTCGTCGTCGAGGGCGGGCGCACGGTGCTCGGAGCGTTCGGCGACGAGGCGAAAAACGAGCGCGCGAGCCTGCTGTGCGATGACGTGCATCGTGGCGTCGACGTCGTGCCCGACAGGCGGGCCGGCGAAGGCGGGGTGCCGCGCGTGCAGCCCGGAGCGGTTTCCGATGGCGTTGGTCTTTAGCAGCCGGGCGCAGGCCAGCATCATGTCGCCGGTGACCCGGGGCCATGGCTCAGCGGCAGCCTCGCCGAGGGCTCGCAGGATCGGCGCCGGGAGTCCGTAGCGGCCTATGCGGTCGCGCTGGCAGGTCCGGGGATTCAAACCGGTGACGAGGGCGAGCGCCTGGACCCATTCGGGCCCGAAGACGGCCTTCGCCGCGACGTCGACGGCCTCCAAGATGTCGACCGAGATTACCTTCATCTCGTACTCGCGGCCGCCGGCGGTCGCTGTGCGTCCGTGAAAGGTGCAGGGCTCGCCGTCGAGCGTGCCGACGCAGACGCCACCGTCAGTCGGCTGGGGCATGGGGCTGAGTACGAGGCGCGGCATTTGTGGGCTCCTGACGTGCGGAAGGGCGGCCCGGTCGGGACCGCCCTGATGTGGTGTTCGCCGTGGCGCCGGTGGGTCAGGCGTAGGCGGAGCGTGGGACGAGGACGAACCGCTGCGCCGCGTAGCGCCGGTCGATGAGGATGTGGGTGGCGTCCCAGGACCGGACGGTGACACCGTTGCCGATGTGGGCCGGGACGTCGCCGCCGAACGTCGGCAGCTCGCCGAGGTCGAGGCCGCCCTCGGCGGTCGTGACGCCCTGCTCGTCGCAGGCCTCGACGTAGGCCTCGACGAGGTCCCAGAGCCTGAGGAGGGAGGGCGCCGCGAGGGCGCGCTCCGAGAGGGTGTGGAGGGTCTGGCTCATGTCCGGTCCCCTCAGGCGGCCTTGGCGGGGAGCTCGCCGAACCCGCGGAGGGCGGCCCTGAGCACGGCCTCCTTGGCCTTGGCCGTGAGGTCGACCCTGTCAAGCTTCGACTGCTTCGGATGGACCTCCTCGGAGCCGGCCGAGGTCACGAACCATCCCTTGGCGGTCCGCTTCAGCGCGAAGGAGATGACGGTCTTCCGGTACTTGTAGGAGCTTGCGGTCGGGCCGGCCTCGCGAAACGCGTAGAGGCAGCCCACACGGTTGCTGTAGGCGACGCCGGCGTCGTCGAGGCGCTGCTCTGCGCGCTCGGCCGCGGCGATGATCTGGCCGGCGGTCGGGAAGACCTTGGCGCGGCCCTTGATGGCGTCGAGCGCCGCGGCGAGATCGTCGAGGTGCTCGGGCAAGAGCACGATGCTGGAGAAGGTTTTGCTGGCCATGATGCGGTTTCCTGCTGCCGTGATGGCCCCCGGTTCAAACCGAGGCAACCATGTCCGATATGATAGGACAAACAAGTCGCAGTGCAAGCCCCGAAACGAAAAAGGCCCGGCGCGATGCCAGGCCCATTCGGTCTCGGTCTGCCCTCCCGGAGCCGGGAGGAGTGACGCTGGAGGGTGTGGACACCCTTCGATCAGGTCTGCCCTCCCGCAGCCGGGAGGAGCTCGGTCGCCCCGAGCGCGTGGGGGGAAGCCGGGTTTGCCCCCACCGGAGCGGGGAACGACTCAATCCAAGACCGGAAACCCATCCCGCGTCAAGCGCCCTGTGGCCGAATCGGCATGTGCGGTCCACGATCCCTGTGGGAAGGGATCACGACATGCTCAAGGACGACGAACTGGACGAGCTCGCGCGCGCCGTCGCCGCGCTGGATGACAAGGACGCCGGGCGCCTCGAAGGGGCGGTCCTGGAACTCCGGCATCGCCGCCGGGCCGAGGCTGAGGCGGCTCACACCGCCAAGCTGCTGGCCCTGTCAGACGAGGACGCGTTCCTGGCGGCTATGGCGGAGTTCAACTTTCTCGGACGTCCTAGTGCGGGACTGAAGACGCTGCGTGACGCCGGGTTCGTGCGTGGCAAAGGCCTGAAGGCCCTGTACCGGGCCGGGTGGAACGATGCCCTCAATCGGTACCCGAACGACGGGGACGCCGAGTATAAGCAGGCCAGGGATAACGCCATCGAGAGCGTCCTCATGTTGGAGCGCGTCTGACCATGCGCCTCCATTGGAACCGCGTCCGCCGCGCCCGCGGGCTGCCCATGCCGCTGCCGCCGACGCCGAAGCGCCCGCTCGGGCCCCCGGTGCTGTTCGCCATCGACGGCCACCCCATCCGGATGCGCTCGGACGCCGTGGCGGCCTACGGGTCGTGGGAGGCGTTCCTCGACCGCGTCGTCAAGGTCGGCCTCGGGATGCTGGAGGACCCTTACAACATCGGTCAGCCGCACGCCTTCTGGTTCGATGTTGCCAGCCTCGCCCCTGAAGCCGAGCGCACCAGCCTTCGCATGGGTCTCCACAGGCGAATGTGGGCCCTTCGGGACGAGCGCCGCTCGGAAGGCCTCCGACGCATGAGGGAGGCCCGGAACGCGGCCCTGGCGCAGGTCGCCCGGCCGCCGTCGATCCTCGCCCGCCTGCTCGGAAAGGCTGCCTGACCATGGACGGGCAGACCCTACGCGACCGGTTCGATCTGCGCCTTCAGGTAGCCGAGAACGACGACCGCCTCGGTGACCGAGGAAGCCGCTACGTGGGCGTGAAGTCGTGCAAGCCCATGATCGAGGAAGCCGCCGCCGCGCTCGACCGCGAGCGGGCCAGCCATGCCGCGGACGCCGAGGCGCTGCGGGCGGTCATTCAGCACCTGCGTCCCGGGGCGGCCATCGTACGGATCGACGAGCCCACCACCGGCCGGCACCGCTACGAGCTCTGGACGAACCTGACGCCGAAGCCGGCCGGCGTAGCTTCCCTCTTCGCTGGGGTGCGGGGCGTGCCGTGGACCGACGAGCCGCGGCGCGCCCGGGACGCCGACCTGCCGCAGGTGGGGTCCTTCCATGGATAAGCGCGAAGCCGCCGTCACCATCGCGGCCGTCTCCCAATACCTCGGCTGGTGCGGCTGCGGCGCGCCGTGGACCGCCGCCGACTGGCTGCGCCGGGCCCTGGAAGCGCACCCGAGGTGGGAGAAGGAGAACCTGCAGCAGGCGGTCTGGGGCGAGGATCAGGGCCGCGAATACGTCCTCCGCTACCTGCTCGACCACGCCGCCCTGACCGAGCACGGCGGGTCCGTCGGCGGGGCGTGGCTGACCGAACGCGGCGAGCGGGTGCTGGCCGCCCTGCAGGTCCCCGGCGCCATCGAGGAATGGCACGGGAGCCACGACCTCTCCGAGGAGGCCGAAGCCATCGTCGACCGCTGGCGCGGATGGGGCCGCGGCGGCCCCGACTGCACCCGGTTCTAGGAGGCCGACCATGTGGCGTGAGAAGACCGAGCTTGAGAAGGCCGTTTCAGCCCGAGGGACCTAAGCGAGCCCGCCGAGGAGATCATCCTGGACCCGCGGCCATGACCGAGGCGACCCTGCGCCGCCATGCCGTCCTGACGCACCTCGTGGCACCCCGCATCGCGCGCCTGGAGCAGCCGGCCAACACCGTGGACCGGGTCACGAACACCATGGTCGGTCTGATGCAGGCGGAGCTCCGGGAGCGGCGCAAAGTCCTCGGCGACCACGCCTTCGTGGCCTGCATGATCGAGGAGATCGCCGCCTGGGTCGTGGCCCTGGAGGCGATGGTCGCGGGCGTTAGTGGAACCGGCCGCGAAGTGCTAGTCGGATTGGGTGTATCCAGGCCCGCTTATCCACAGGTAACTGCGTAAAGATTCGCGGGACGCTGGTGGCGAACTGCTTACTGTGTTTCCATCTTCCGTTGACTGGTAATCAGGAAGATGCCCTTGGCGGACCTCGAAGCCCTTTTTGACAAGTCGGGTGCCGGTTTCTGGAAAACCCGATCCGACGACGAACTCCTCACGATGGAGTTCACAACCGACGACCCGGAAAGCTTGGACAACGTCTCGAACGACCCGCCGCCCGACGAGGAGGCGATGGTCGAGTTGGCCTACAACGTCGCGGGCCGGGACCGCGGCCGCGCCCAGTGCGTGTTCTGCAAGCACCCCAACCACGACAAGGGCGTGGTCATGCTCTACCGCTCCGGCGGGCGCCGGCTCGTCGGGCGGGACTGCGCCCACAAGCGCTACGGCGTCGTCTTCGACGAGTTGGTCAAGGACTTCGACGCGGCCCGGGACCGGCGCGACTACGTCGAGCGGCAGCGCATGGTCCTCTCCCAGCGATCCGACCTCGTCGACCAGATCGCCGCCATGCGAGCCGACCCGGCCGTCCAGGCCTTCATGGACGTCCGGCGCCGCCTGCAGGCGATGCTCGGGCGGACGGTCTGGGCGCGGCTCGAACGCGTGGCCAACGGCGACGGCATGCTCTCGACTGATGAGCAGCTCCGCGACTACGGCACCGAGAACGCCCGCGTCCGGGGCGTGGTTGTCCAGGGCTACGCGCTGCACGGGGCCGAGTTATTCCGCTCTGGCCCGACGGTCCCCGAGCAGTTGCTCGCAATCGAGCGGGAGGTCGCCGAGACCCTGGAGGTCCTGCGCCGACCGGAGGCCACGACCCGCGAGATCCGCATCGGCCTGGTGAAGCTGGGGGACCTGATGCGGCGCATCGAGGAGCAGCGGGTCCGCCTCCGGGCGGTCAACAGTTTCTTCGAGATCTACAACCTCGGCCACTTGGCTGAGTGGGTCCGCAAGGTCGACCGCCAGGTTTGGATCGCGACCGGGATCCTGCCGACGCGTCTCGTGGTCCAGCGGGGAAGCGAGACCCTGGAGTGCGCCGCGCCCGAGCACTACCGCGTCCCCGGGCAGGCCCTCGTCGCGCTGATGCGGGACACCGTCACGGCCCAGAAGAAGGTCCGGCGGGTCGCGAAGGGCGCCGCTGCCTAGGGGGGATACCACTCGCGAAGGTGGTATCCCGGTGGTATCCGGCGCTCGCGCATGTAGCCGGGGATACCACCCCGGGGCGCCTAAGCGCCTGCAGGGAAAGCCGTTCTCAGGAGGGAGAGAGTGGAGCGGGTACCGGGAATCGAACCCGGGTATTCAGCTTGGAAGGCTGCTGCTCTACCATTGAGCTACACCCGCCGATGGCATCACACGCAGGGCGCCCGGTTTCCCGGAGGCCCGACCGCGGCCCGGCAGGGCGCGAACGGTCGGTGTGCGGCATCGACGCGGCGATAGCATGCCCGAACGGCTTTGAGAAGGATGCTCGTCTCGGCGCGGGCGATGTGCGAGGGAGGAGTTGCCCCGAGGCCATCCTCCGCGCCGGCCCTCTCGTCGGATCTTCCGTCCTTGCTCCAACGCGACCGAAACGCAGCCGCCGACCGCTCCGAGGGCGAGGAGGCCCCCGATACGCCCCGGGATAGAACCGGACCGGCGCGCCTGGAGCTGCGCGCGGTGAGCCGGCGCTACGGCCGATCGCTCGCCCTCGACGGCGTCTCGCTGTCGGTCGGGCCGGGCGAGATCCTCGCCGTACTCGGGGATTCCGGCTGCGGGAAGAGCACGCTGCTGCGCCTCGTGGCCGGGCTCGACCGGCCGGATGCGGGCGAGATCCGCATCGACGGCCGCGCCGTCGCGGGGGGCGGACGCGAAGAGCCGCCGGAGAGCCGCGGCGTGGGCCTGATGTTCCAGGATTACGCGCTGTTTCCCCACCTCACGGTCCTGGCCAACGTGCGCTTCGGCCTGCGTCACCTTCCGGGCGCCACGGCACGAACGGTGGCGCTCGAACGCCTCGCCGAAGTCGGGCTCGTGGCACGTGCCGAGAGTTATCCGGCGACCCTGTCGGGCGGCGAGGCGCAGCGGGTGGCGCTCGCACGCGCGCTCGCCCCGCGGCCGCGGGTGCTGCTCCTCGACGAGCCTTTCTCGAACCTGGATTTCGGCACCCGCGAGCGCGTCAGGGCCGACACGCTCGGAGTCCTGCGTCAGGCCGGCATCAGTGCGATCCTCGTGACGCACGACGCCGCGGAAGCCGTGGAGTTCGCAGACCGCATCGCCCTGATGCGTGCGGGCCGCCTGATCCAGTGCGGCAGCGCCGAAACTCTCTATCGCGCACCGGCGAACGTCGTCGCCGCGCGCGCCCTCGGCGAGGTGGTCGAGATGGCCGGACGCGCCGCCTCGGGACGGGTGACGACGCCGCTCGGGACGTGTCCCCTGCCCGCCTCCATCCCGGAGGGCGCGGTGCGCGTCTGCCTGCGGCCCGAGGCGATACGCGTCGTGCCGGCGGACGAGGATGCCCGCGGCCAAGTGACGGGAAGCGTCCTGCGCCGCGCCTTCGCCGGGCCGAACCGGCGCCTCGACGTGGCGGTGGCGGGCCTCGACGCGCCCCTGCGCCTCACCGTCCCGCAGGAGCAGGCCGACGCCGAGACCGTGGGCCTGTGCCTCGTGGAGGACCACGTTCTCGTCTTCCCGGAGGAAGACGGAACGGTATAGGGCACTCTTCTTTGGAACATCTATAAACAAAGCAGCCTTGCCGGACCAATCACGCCTGTATAACACCGCCTTCGCAACGGCGATGTTCGGCGCACCACCCGCTTGTCCTGAGATCGTGCGGCGCTGAACTCTTGATCGATCGCACTCTCTCGCGCCGGATCGGCCTTCGCGCCGGGGAGAGTGTTCCGGGGGAGGTGTCATGTCGCGCTTGGGGCGGTTCGGTTGTCTTGCGGCTCTGGGTCTTTCGCTCGCCCTGTCGGGCCGGGCCGAGAGTGCCGAAGTCAACCTCTATACCACGCGCGAGCCCGGACTGATCCGGCCGCTCCTCGACGCCTACACCGCCAAGAGCGGCGTCAAGGTCAACACCGTCTTCGTCGAGAAGGGCTTGGCCGAGCGCGTCGCGGCGGAGGGCGCCCGCAGCAACGCCGACGTCGTGATGACGGTCGATATCGGCAACCTGATCGAACTGGTCGACCGGGATCTCGCCCAGCCCGTGCGCTCGACCGCGCTCGAATCCGCCGTGCCGGCCACCCTGCGCGACGCGGATGGGCGCTGGTTCGCCCTCTCGATGCGCGCCCGCGTGCTCTACGCCGACAAGGCGCTGAACGACCTCGACGCCGCGACCTACGAATCGCTCGCCGATCCGAAGTGGAAGGGCAAGATCTGCCTGCGCTCGGGCCAGCATCCCTACAACACCGCCCTCATCGCGGCCTATCTCGTGCGACACGGCGCCGAAAAGACGGAAGCGTGGCTCAAGGGCGTCAAGGCCAACCTCGCTCGCAAGGCCGCCGGCGGCGACCGGGACGTGGCGCGCGACATCGCCGCCGATCTTTGCGAGATCGGCCTCGCCAACTCCTATTATGTCGGCCTGATGCGCTCCGGCCGGGGCGGCCCGGACCAGCAGAAGTGGGGCGAGGCGATCAAGGTCGTACTGCCGACCTTCGAGGGCGGCGGCACCCACGTGAACGTCTCGGGCGCGATCGTCGCCAAGAATGCGCCGAACCGCGACGAGGCGGTGAAGCTGCTCGAATACCTCGTCTCCGACGAGGCGCAGGCGCTCTACGCCAAGACCGACTTCGAATATCCGGTGAAGCCCGGCGCCGCGATCGATCCGCTGCTGCAGGCGCTCGGCCCGCTGACTTTCGACACGACGCCGCTGGTCGAGATCGCCCGCAACCGCAAGGCGGCGAGCCTGCTGGCGGACAAGGTCGGCTTCGACAACTAGAGCGCTTTTCGACGACGTGGACGCCGTCTCTAGGCGGCTCGCGCGGCCTCCGATGTGGGGCCGCGCCTCTCGACAAAAGGTCCACGCGAAGGCGATCGAGGACGGCACCCGTTTTCGGGCCGGGCCGCACCGCCGGGCCGCTCGCCACACCGGTCCACATGCCGGGAAGAAGAACCTCGCCGGGCGACCGGAACGGGAAGACGGGAGCGGGAATGACGGTGGCGCGAGCCTTGAGCGGGGCAGCGGCGGCGGTGCTGGCGGCCTTGCTCCTGGCCCCCGTCGTCTCGCTCGCCATCGCCGCGACCGAGGGGACGGGCGAGTTGTGGCCGCATCTGGCGGCCTACGTCCTGCCGCAGGCGATCCGCGACACCGCCCTGCTGCTCGTCGGCGTCGGCCTGCTCGTGATCGGCCTCGGCACGGCGACCGCGTGGCTCGTCTCGGCCTTCGCTTTCCCGGGCCGTCGCTGGCTCGAAGCCGCGCTTCTGCTGCCGCTCGCCGTGCCGACCTACGTGGTGGCCTACGCCTATCTCGACCTCCTGCACCCCCTCGGTCCGGTGCAGAGCGGGCTGCGCGCCCTGTTCGGGCTGTCGAGCCCGCGCGACCTACCCTTCCCCGAACTGCGCTCCCTGCCGGGCTGCATCGCGCTCCTCGGCTTCGTGCTCTACCCCTACGTCTACCTGCCGACGCGAGCGCTGTTCCTGATGCGGGCGGGCACCCTCCTGGAAGCCGCGCGGATGCTCGGCGCCGGGCCCGGGCGGACTCTCTTCCGTGTGGCGCTGCCGCTGGCCCGCCCCGCGATCGCGCTCGGGACCGGGCTCGCCCTCATGGAGACGCTCAACGATGTCGGCGCCGCCGAATTCCTCGGTGTGCGCACCTTGACGGTGCAGGTCTACGCCACCTGGGTGAACCGCACGGACCTCGCCGGGGCCGCGCAGATCGCCCTGGTGATGCTGACCTGCGTGGTGGGGCTCGTGGCGCTGGAGCGCGTGGCGCGGGGCGGGCGCGGCTATGCCGGCAGCTCCCACCGCGATCGGCCGAGCGCGCGGCGCCCGCTCGCCGGATGGCGCGCCTGGGCCGCCCTCAGCCTCGGCGCCATCCCGGTCCTGTTCGGCTTCGGGCTGCCCGCGGGCTATCTCGCCGTCTCGGCCTGGCATCGGCTGCGAGAATCCGGGCTTCCTGACACGATGGCGGCGCAGGCCGGCAACACCGTGCTCTATGCCGGCCTCGCCACGGGCGTGACGGTGATACTGGGGCTGGTGGTCGCCGCCGCTCCCGCGCTGATCGGGCGGCGGGCGGGATGGCTCCTGATCCGGGCCGCGGGCCTCGGCTACGCCATGCCGGGCACCGTGCTGGCCGTGGGGCTGCTCGCCCCCCTCGCCCTGCTCGATACGAGCCTCGCCCGCACCGGCGGCGCCTGGCTCGGCTGGGCGCCCGCCATCGGACTCGGGACGGGGGCGGCCCTGGTGTTGGCCTATACGCTGCGCTTCCTCACGGTCTCGGTCGGCGCCACGGAGGCGGGTCTTGCCCGGATCCCCCGCACCATCCCGGATGCCGCCCGGGTGCTGGGGCGCGGCCGGCTCACGACGCTGGCGACCGTACAGGTGCCGCTGGCTTGGCCCGCGGTGCTGAGCGGGGCGCTGCTGGCCTTCGTGGACATCGCCAAGGAATTGCCGGTGACGCTGCTGCTGCGTCCGCTCAACGTGGAGACGCTGAGCACCCACCTCTACGGCGAGGCCGCCCGCGGCACCTACGAGGACGGTGCCGCGGCCGCGCTGCTGATCGTGACGATCGGCCTGATCCCGATCGCCCTGCTGCTGCGGCTCGACCGCGACGCGGTCGTGCGGCGGGGCTGAACGCGCCGTCCCCGCTCGAGGCAGCGAGGACGGCGGGAGGGTTTTCGCGCGGGAGGCTTACATCCCACCGAGCAGAACGTTCATGGATCCGATCACGGTGACGACGAGGCCGCCGGCGAAGGCAGCGATCATGGCGTAGGAAACAGGCTTCAGCTGCATGGTCGGTCGATTCCTTCGATGAGTGGTCCTGTTCACCGACACGGTCCACGGCCCTCGGGCGAGGCCGGACGGCGCGTCGGAGACAGGCAGAAACCGGGCCAGCGGCCCAGTCGATCCGTCGAGATGAGATAAGAACTGTGTCGAGGCGATGAACATCGCGTCGATTTGATCGAATTTGGAAAGTCAGGCGTCGATTTTTGCCGATAAATTTCCGGAATGAAATCGGAAATGCACGATATCCCGCACAAGCCCGTTTCGATCTGTTTCTCTTTGCAGCACCTTCATGCAGGACCATAGCCTGCGAGGTGTGAAATATTAACAGAGGGGCCCGCCGGAGGTCTGGCCGTACTGCTTCACCGGAAAGTTCTGCTGGTTGGCGTTACCCTCGCTCGCGGAGCTGCCGGGGCAGAACGTATGTGCGGGAGCGTCATGAACACCGAGGGAACCTGTGACCGTGACATCGGGGTAAAGGGCGGAAGGTGCGTCCAGGCCGCGAGCCATCACGGACGAGACCGGAGCGCTCACGCCAAGAATGATGGCGGAAACGACGGCGGCAACTCGCAAATTCATTGGATGTTCGATCTCCTTTACGGCAGCACAACCGGATGGCTATGCGCTCTTGCTCTGACGGATATTGTTATAATGCCTCGGTCGCGATTGGGACGTGCAGCGACGCACGCGCGATCGCGGATTAAAGGCCGCTGGTGTCGGCGGCCCGGCGGCCCTTCAGGCGGCGCAGGAAGCGTACGCCCGACCGCAGGCGCCCGGCCAACGCGGGATGGCGCTGAACCCGCGCCTTTGCCCCGGCGACGGCCCGGCTCAGCCTGAGGACGAGGCGGCCTCGCAGGGTGAGGGGCTCGGCCCATTCGAACAGCGGCTCCTCCACGGGGCGAAAGCCGCTCTTGTAGGGCTGGGCGCCGATCGTGAAGTCGAAGTAGCCGAGACCCTGCTCCCGAGCCCAGACCATGATGCGGGAGGCGATGAGGAGGCCGGGCGCCACGGCGCGGAACGGCCCATCCGCCAAGGTGAGCATGGTGCCGTGAAACGCGCCGTCGTGGACGAGACCGTAGGCGGTCGCGATCCATTGGCCTTCGGCCCGCAGGCCGAACACCCGCACGAGCCCGCCCTCGGGCTGGGCGAGCGCGGCCTCGCGGTAGAAGGCTGCGACGCCGGGCGCGTCGAGAGGTTCGTAGCGGCCGAGTTCGTGGAAGCGCGCGCGGCGCTGGGCGATCATCACCTCGACGAGGGCGGCGATCTCGTCGCGTCCCTGGCCCACGACGAAGCCGGCATCCGCGAAACGCTCGAAGCGGCGCGCCCGCCGCGCGAGATCCTTGAATGCGGACGGGGTGCAGACCCGCTTCAGAAGCGTCGCGGGATCGCCCTCCAGCGCGAAACCGGAACGGGCGAGATCGATGCGCCGCACGCCCGGAAACCGTGCCAGCGGGTTCGGCTCGGTTGCGACGCGCGCCGGCATACGGGTGATGCGGATGAGATCGGCAGCGGGCAGCACGTCCCGCACCGCCCGCCGGATCGCGTCGATCTCGGCGGGGGAAAGTTCGAGCCCTTGAGCGAGCAAGGGGGCGGCGTAGTCGCAGACGCCGAGATCGAGGGCCTCGATCACCCGGCACAAGCCGTTCGGGTGCAGGGCGAGCGGCAGCAGCATGATCGGGCACCCGCCCGCCCTCACCTCGATGAAGAGCGGCTCGACCCCCCGCGCCGCCGCGAGGTGCCGCAGCAGGCCGCCCATCCACCCGATGTGCTGATAGGCAGTGCAGGCTCCCTCCGCTTGCAGAAGGCGCCAGAGCGGTGCGACCGCCTCCGCGTCGCCGTGAAGGAGGGCCGTGTAGCAGCTCTCTCCCGGGCCCGCGGCGCCGTGTCGATCGCCCGCGATGGGGGGCAGCGCTTTGGCCGGTCCGCTCATCGGATCACCCTCGAAGGTTTCACGGAGCCGTCCCGGGATTCGAGCGTAAGCCCGGACCAGCGCCGCCCGCGCGGGCGATCCCGACCGTGCGACGGCGCCAGCGCCCGCCAGCACCGGATCAGCACGACCATCTCGGAGAGAGCGACGCCGACCATCGACCAAGCGGGCGAACCGAAGACGATGAGGAGCGCGATCAGGGCCATGCCGATGCACGCGCTGGCCAGCGCAGTCCCGGCGAGGCTGCGGAATGCGCGGCGCGTCTCCAGCAACGTCTTCGGCGCGGCGTAGAGCATGGTGACCGTCACGGTGAGCCAGACGGTGGCGGCGATGAGGCCCAGGGGCTCGCCCGCGAAGCGACCGGCGAAGAGGCGGTCTTCGATCGGCGTGAAGAGGGCGGCAAGCGCGATGCCGTAGGCAAGGCAGGCGGCCAAGAACGCTGCGGTGCTTGCGCCGAGAAGGCGTCGCAGGCGCGCCTGCCCCTCCTCTCCCCGCATGAGCTGAACCGCCATCTCCGGCTGGATCAGGTTCACGACCACCGCGCCCAGCAGGCGCAGGGGCGAGAACAGCACGAGGCAGGCGGCGACCGGCGCGTAGGCCTCCGGGCCGGCCAGGGCACCGATCAGCAGGATCTGGCCCTGCGCCTGAACGTTCGCGGTAGTCACGCCGGCCAGAGACCACGAGAGCGAGCCGCGCAACCGCGCGTAGCGCCGGCGGGTATGGCGCAGACCGATCCGGACCGGCTCCCGGGCGAGGGCGAGCGCTGCCGCGATGCCGATGCCGTGGGCCGCGGCGAGCAGGGCGAGGCTCATCCCCAGAACATCGCTGCCGCCGGCGGCGAGCAGGAGCGCGAGCATCAGCGTCCCGCTGAGCGTGAAAGCGAGATCGCTCGCGCCCGCGAGTGCCGCGCGCCGCCGGGCGAACAGGACGATGCGCAGGTAGCTGCGAAGCGACCACAGGCCGACGAAGGCGCCCGCGGCAAGAGCATCGCGGCCGATGAAGGGCAGAAGGCCCGCCGTGGTCAGGCCGGCAAGCGCAAGGCCGAGGATACCCGCTCCGGTGCCGAAGCTGACGGCCAGGGCCCGGGCGGCCCCGGCCGAGCGCGCCTGCGGGATGAAGGTGGCGGCCGGCACGCCCGCGAGCGCCCGCACGAGGGTGAGGCCGACGCCGCCGAGGACGAAGACCATGGCGAACAGACCGTAATCGTGCGCCGACAGCACCCGGATCAGGGCGAGGTTCAGCCCGAGATGGAACAGGCTCTGAAGGACCTCGCCGCCGAGCATCACGGCGAAGCGGCCCCCGAGCCGGGCGAGGTCGGCGCGGATCATGGCTGCATCGGCCCCGGCACCCCGGCGAAGCGTTCGGCGAGCAGGGCATGCCACGCGCCGCGCGCCGCATCCTCACTGAACAGGGCCTCGTAGCGCCGCCGCCCGGCCTCGGGGAAGCCGGCCCAGGCCGAGGGATGCGCGACGATGCTCGCCAGGGTCTCGGCGAGGCGGTCCGGCCGGTCCGGCGGCACGCACCATCCGGTGCGTCCGTGCTCGACCACCTCGCGCAGGCCGCCGATCTCCGAGACGAGCGGTGGGCGCCCGTAGGCCATCGCCTCGATGGCGACGCGGCCGAGCGATTCCGGCAGGCGCGACGGCACCGCGACGATGTCGGCCCAGCGGTAATGGTGGTCCGGTTCGGGATCGAAGGGCAGCAGCCGCACCCGGCCCGCGGCCGGCGAGTCGGCGATGCGCCGGGCCAAGGCCGCCTCGCGCTCGGGGGCCTCGAAGGCGCTGCCGACGATCCGCAGGTCGAGCCGTCCGCGTGTGTCTTCGGGCAGGAGATCGAGGGCGTCGAGCAGCACTTCCTGCCCCTTGATCCGACTGATCCGCCCGAGCATCAGCACCCGCAGGGGCCGCGTCCCGTCGTAGCTCTGCCGCAGCGGCGCCGGTGGACCGGCGAGGCCGTTGTAGATCACCCGTGCTGGCCTTCCCTCCTGCAGCGCGAAGGCCGCGCGGGTGGCCTGCGAATTGAACACGATCTGCGCCCCGCTCCAGCGCACGAGGCCCCGCAGCACGGTCAGCACCGGCCCCTGCGGGATCTCGTGGACGTGCAGCAGCGCGCGGCCGGGAAAGGCGCGGGCGGCGATGAGATGGTCGGCCACCACGGTCGTGTTGACGTAGACGAGATCGTGCCCGGCAAAGCGCCGGCCGGCGCGCAGGAGCGCGAGGGGCAGGCGCAGCAGGTCGAGGGTCGCGAGGCGGGCGAGCCCCTTCCGGCGGAGTATCCACAGCGGTTCGTAATCGATCCGGGTCGCAATTCCCTCCAGAAGCGGGACAATCGGGCCGGAGCGCGGTAGAACGACCGTCAAATCCGCCGAGGGGAAGATCTCGCGAATGAATCTGACAGTCTCGACGAAACTGCGGTCGGACCCGTAGAGTTCGTAGCCTTGATGAAGACAGGCTATGCGCATGGGGTCACTTGGCCCGGCTCCGTGAAACTCGGCGCGTCTCGTTGCGGCGCAGGGCTTGTCGCGCGGCCGACGGCCGAGCAAGCCCCAGGCCCGTCGGTCCCCCGTTGAACGCACCCACCGCCCTCGCCCCGGCGCATTGTCCCGCCGTCGCCATTCTCGGAACCCGCGGCATCCCGGCGGCCCATGGCGGCTTCGAGACGCTGGCCGAGCGGCTGGCGCTGCATCTGGCGAGCCGCGGCTGGCGGGTCACGGTCTACTGCCAGCGCGAGGTGGATCGCGTCGCCCCGCGCTTCGAGACCAGGATGTGGCGCGGAATCGAGTGCATCCACGTCGCCGTCGCGCAGAAGGGTGCGGCCGCGACGCTTGCCTTCGACGCGCATTGCACGCGCCACGCCGCGCGGCACTGGGCCGTCTGCCTCGTGCTGGGCTACAACGGCGCCGTGTTCCTCCCCTTCCTGCGCCTGCGCGGCCGGAAGGTCCTGACCAACATGGACGGGATCGAGTGGCGGCGCCCGAAATGGAGCCGCGCCGTCCGCGGCTTCTTCTGGCTCAGCGAGTGGATCGCGGCCTGGACCTCGAACCGCCTGATCGCCGACCATCCGGCCATCGCCGACCATCTCGCGACACGACGCCCGCGGGGTGCCATCGCGATGATTCCCTATGGCGGCGATCCCGTCGAGGCGGCCTCGACCGGGCCGCTCGACGATCTCGGGCTCAAGCCGGACGGTTATCTCGTCTCGATCGCCCGGATCGAACCGGACAACAACGTCCTGTCGATCGTGCGCGCCTTCTCGCGCCGCCGACGGGGCCTGCGCCTCGTCGTCGTCGGACGGCTCGATGCGGACAATCGCTATCATCGGGCCGTGCGGGGGGCGGCCAGCGACGAGGTGCTGTTCCCGGGAGCGATCTACGACAGGACCACGGTGCAGGCCCTGCGATTCCACGCCCGCGCCTACCTGCACGGGCATACGGTCGGCGGCACGAATCCCTCCCTGGTCGAATCGCTCTGGGCCGGCAACGCGGTGATCGCCCACGCCAACGTCTACAACGCCTGGACCGCCGGACCGGCACAGTTCGCCTTCCACGACGAGGACGGATTGGAGGCCGCCATCGCCCTCACCCTGGGCAAGCCAGACCAGCTCGCGCCCGCGCGCAGGGCTGCCCGGCTGCATGCAGCGCGGCGCTTCGAGTGGCAGGACGTGCTGGCTTGCTACGAGGCGGAACTGCTCGCCCTGGCCGGCCTTCCCGCCACGCCTGTGCCGACGGCGAAGCACGGTCGCGCAGCCTCGTCCGAGCCGGTGCCATGAGTCTGACCCGCCGCTCCGCCCTCGCCGCCTCGATCGGCGCGCTGGGCGCCTGTCTCAGGCCTGATCCGGCCGAGGCAGCGACGCGGCCTGCCCTGCGGCGGGGGATCAGCGTGTGGCCCTGGTTCTCGCTCACGAAGGAATTCCCCGCGCCCCGCACCGACTATGCATGGCCGCCGTTCCAGGATCAGCGGCCTGTGCCGACGCGGGGCGACCTGCGCCGCCTCGCCGAAGCCGGCTTCGACTTCATCCGTATTCCGGTCGATCCCGGTCCGTTCCTGTCCTTCGACGAGGTGCGGCGGCGGCCGTTGCTGGAGCAACTCGAGGCGGCGGTTGCCCAGGGTCTTTCGAGCGGGCTCGACGTTCTCGTCAATCTCCAGATCAACGAGGCGACGCATCATTGGAACTCCGCGCGGCTGATCGCCAGCGCGCAGGCGCCGGGCTTCCGGGCCTACACGGCGCTCGCCGCCGAGATCGCTCGGCGGCTATCGGCGCTCGACCCGCGGCGCACGGCGCTGGAACCTGTCAACGAGCCGCCGCAGGCCTGCGGCTCGGCCGTCTGGCACGGAGTGCAGCGCGATCTCCTTACCGCGGCGCGCCATGCCGGGCCGGGCCTGACGCTCACGGCGACGGGCGGCTGCGGCAGCATGGTGCCCGGGCTCGACGCGCTCGATCCGGCCAGCCTCAAGCCGTTCGATCCGCTCGTCTACGTCGTCCACTACTACGAGCCCTACCTCTTCACCCATCAGGGTGCGCCGTGGATGCGGGGCGAGCCGGTCTATCGCGCGCTCAATGCCGTGCCCTGGCCGGCGAGCGCGGGAAGCCTGGAGCGCACGCTCGCCGCCGTCCGGCGCCGGATGGAGGCGGACCGCGAGCACACGGAGGCCGAAAAAGCTGCCGCCTATGCCGAGACGACGGCGAAGATGCGCGAGTATTTCGACGCGCGGCCGGACCGCGGCTTCCTCGTTCACGGTCTCTCGGCGGTGCGCGCCTGGGCCGAGCGCCACGCCGTGCCGCCGTCCCGAATTCTGATCGGCGAGTTCGGCGTCCTGCGCAGCGACGCGCGCTACGTTGCCGCCGGGGCGGCCGACCGCGCCCGCTACATCCGGGATCTGCGCGAGACCATCGAGTCGTTCGGCTTCGGCTGGGCCTTCTGGAACCTGTTCGACGGTCTCGGCCTCGTCACCGACGACGTCAGTCGCGCCTTCGATCCCGAGATCGTCGCGGCCCTCGGGCTGCGGATGCCCGGGTGAGGCCGGGCTGCGCGACAGGCGTCCGCCTCTCCTCCGCGCGGCGTGACGCGCGATCTTCACCGGTCGCGGGGCACGCCCCGCGGGGTCACGGAAACACGTATCCGTCCACGATCCGCAGGCCCACCTCCCGGCCGCCGGCAAGGCGGGCGGTGTCGGAGGCCTCGACCACCACCGTCTTCGCGCCGGGCCGGTCGACCTCGATGCGCTGGCGGCCCTGGGTCCGGTAGGACGAGCGTACCGTGCCCGTGAGGTGGGCGGCATCGGCCTCCGCGAACTGAAGCTGCCAGGGCCGCGCGTAGAGCTTGACCGGCCCCACCAGACCCTCCGGTGCCGTCAGCGGCGTCGGACGCCCGTTCACGAGCACCTTCCCGTCCTGAGCGATCGCCTCGACCTCGATCGTGTCGCCGAGGAACTTGAGCACCGTCGGCGAGACCGGGTGCTCCTGGACCTCGTCGGGCGTGCCCACCTGTTCGAGGCGGCCGCGGTCGAGCACCGCCACGCGGTCGGAGAGTTCGAGCGCCTCGTCCTGGTCGTGGGTGACGAAGATCGTGGTCTGCCCGGTGCGGTCGTGAATCTCCCGCAGCCAGCGGCGCAAATCCTTGCGCACCTGCGCATCGAGCGCGCCGAAGGGCTCGTCGAGGAGAAGGACGCGGGGCTCCACCGCAAGCGCGCGGGCGAGCGCGATGCGCTGGCGCTGGCCGCCGGAGAGCTGGCTGGGATAGCGGTCGGCGAAGCCCGAGAGCTTGATAAGGTCGAGCAGGTTGCCGACCCGTCGCTTGATCTCGGCCTTGTCGGGACGCTCCGAGCGCTTCCGGGCTTTGAGCCCGTAGGCGATGTTCTGCGCCACGGTCATGTGCTTGAACAGGGCGTAGTGCTGGAACACGAACCCGACCGAGCGCTTCTGCACCGGCACCCGCGTGGCGTCGTCGCCGCCGAAGATGATCCGGCCACGATCGGGGAAGTCGAGCCCGGCGATGATCCGCAGCAGCGTCGTCTTGCCCGAGCCCGACGGCCCGAGCAGGGCCAGCAACTCGCCCGCCCGCACGTCGAGGGTGAAGTCGTGCAGCACGGCGGCGGTGTCGAAGGTCTTCGACAGCTCCTCGATGCGAATCGCGGTCGCTGAACCGGTCCGGTCAGTGGCGCCGTGCGCCCGCCGCGATGTCGTCGGCGTAGCGCCATTCGAGGACGGATTTGATGGCGAGGGTGACAAGAGCGAGACCGGCAAGGAGGGAGGCGACGGCGAACGCGGCAACGAAGTTGTACTCATTGTAGAGAATCTCCACGTGCAGCGGCAGCGTGTTGGTGAGGCCGCGGATGTGGCCCGAGACCACCGAGACCGCACCGAACTCGCCCATCGCCCGGGCATTGCAGAGCAGGACGCTGTAGAGCAGGCCCCAGCGGATGTTGGGTAACGTCACCGTCCGGAAGGCGTGCCAGCCGGAGGCGCCGAGGGTGAGGGCCGCCTCCTCCTCCGCCGTGCCCTGCTCCTGCATCAGCGGGATCAGCTGGCGGGCGACGAAGGGGAAGGTGACGAAGATCGTCGCGAGCACGATGCCCGGCAGCGCGAAGATGATCTGGATGTCGTGTTCGAGCAGGAACGGACCGAACAGGCCGCGCGAGCCGAAGACGAGCACGTAGATCAGCCCCGACACCACCGGGGAGACCGAGAACGGCAGGTCGATCAGGGTGACGAGCAGGTTCTTGCCGCGGAACTCGAACTTGGCGATCGCCCAGGACGCGGCGACGCCGAAGACGAGGTTGAACGGCACCGCGATGGCCGCCACCAGGAGCGTCAGCCGGATCGCGGATTGGGCGTCAGGCTCGGAGAAGGCAGCGAGATAGGCCTGCCAACCCTTGGCCAGGGCCTGTGCGAACACCGTGACGAGCGGCAGCACGAGGAACAGGCCGAGGAAGGTCAGCGCCACCGCGATCAGGAGCCAGCGCACCAGAGGCCGCTCGGTGACGACGCTGCCGAGCGGGCGCGGCGCGTCGTCCCGCACCGGGACGTTCGCAGGTTGAGCCAGCGCCTCAGACATAGCCGAACCTCCGCCGGCTCCAGGCCTGGATCAAATTGATCGCCAGCAGCGTCACGAAGGAGATCGCGAGCATGATCACGGCGATGGCGCTCGCGCCCGCGTAGTCGAATTCCGAGAGCTTGATGACGATGAGGAGCGGCGCGATCTCCGACACGTAGGGCAGGTTGCCCGCGATGAAGATGATCGAGCCGTACTCGCCGACGCCCCGGGCAAAGGCCAGGGCGAAGCCGGTGAGCACCGCCGGGATCAGCGGCGGCAGCACCACCTTCGTGAGCGTGGCGACGCGGGAGGCACCGAGGATGGCGGAGGCTTCCTCCACCTCCTTGTCGATCTCGGCGATCAGCGGCTGCACCGTGCGCACGGCGAACGGCAGGCCGATGAACACCATGGCGATGAAGATGCCGACCGGCGTGTAGGCCGCCTCGATGCCGACCTTGGCGAGCTGCTCACCGACCAGCCCGTTGGGCGCGTAGAGCGAGGCCAGCGCGATGCCGGCCACCGCGGTCGGCAGGGCGAAGGGCAGGTCGACCACCGCGTCCGCGAGCTTGCGGCCGGGAAAGTCGTAGCGGGTCAGCACCCAGGCGACGATGCCGCCGAAGATGGAGGCCGTGAGCGCGGCCAGCAGCGAGACGCCAAAACTCACGCGCAGGGCGCTGAACACCCGCGGATCGGTGGCGACCTCCCAGATCCCCGACAGGCCGAGCCCGGACGCCTTGAGCACGAGGGTGGCGAGCGGCAGCAGCACGACCAGCCCGAGGCAGGTCAGCGTGTAGCCGAGCGTGAGCCCGAAACCGGGGATCACGCTCTTCTGGCGGAAGCGCCGCCGGGGTTTCGGTGGCTCGCGCACGGATTTGCTCATGGACTCAGCGACCGGCCTTGCTCAGCTGGTCGAACAGGCCGCCATTGTCGAAGTTCGCCCGCTGGATCTCGTCCCAGGAGCCCTGCAGATCCTCGATCTTGAACAGCTTGATCTCGGGCAGCTGCGCCAGATCCTCGGGCTTGGCGGCCTCGCGCTTGATCGGGCGGTAGTGGTGCTTGGCGAAGATCGCCTGCGCCTTGTCGCCGTAGAGGAACTGGAGATAGGCCTCGGCCTGCTTGCGCGTGCCCTTCTTGTCGACGTTGGCGTCGACGATCGCGACCGGCGGCTCGGCGTAGATCGAGGTCGGCGGTACGACGATGTCGAACTTGTCCTTGCCGAACTCCTCCAGCACGAGGAAGGCCTCGTTCTCCCAGGTCGGCAGCACGTCGCCCAGGCCGCGCTGGGCGAAGGTCACCGTCGAGCCGCGGGCGCCGGTATCGAGCACGGGCACGTTCTTGTAGAGCGAGCCGACGAAGGCGTTGGCCTTCTCCTTGTCCTTACCCTCCCGCTCGTAGGCGTAGCCCCAGGCGGCCAGGAAGTTCCAGCGCCCGCCGGCGGAGGTCTTCGGGTTGGGGGTGATGACCTTCACGTCGGGCTTGGCGAGGTCGGACCAGTCCGTGACAGCCTTCGGGTTGCCTTTGCGGACGAGGAACACGACGGTCGAGGTGTAGGGTAGGCCCTCGTTCGGCAGCTTCTTGCGCCACTCGGGATCGATCTTCTTCGACAGCCTGGCGATGGCGTCGATGTCGGACGGGATGCCCAGCGTCACCACGTCGGCCGGAATGCCGTCGATCACGGTGCGGGCCTGCGCGCCGGAGCCGCCATGGGCCGCGCGGACGGTGATGGTCTCACCGGTCCTGGCCTTCCATTCCTCGGCGAAGACTGCATTGATCTCGCGATAGAGTTCGCGGGTCGGGTCGTAGGAGACGTTGAGGATCTCCGTCTGCGCCAGGGCGCTGCCGGGACCCGCGAGACAGGCGGCCAGGGCGAGGCCGAAGAGCGCCGCGCGCCGCGTGGATGTCGCGCCGAGCTTGATCGGGTTTCCGTCCAACACGTCGTTCTCACCTCCGCGATCCGGGCCGAAGCCCTCTCGAGCGAAGGAAGTGTTCGTTTTAAAGAACGATGTCAAGGCGGTGCCGGCAGGCACCGATCCGAATTTCCCGTGGCTTCACGGGATCGATTGCCCTCTTCCAGTGCGCAGCACGATTGATGCGAAAGAACGTTCTCCGGATGCACGCGACCCTGGGAGAACGATCCAAGCTCGATGCGTTCTATAGAAAGAACGTTTTCAGCGATCCTTTGGGGAGGATCAGACCGCTGCCCACTCGAGCGCCAGCCAGAGCCCGCGCGCGACCACGAACCACCAAGTCAACGTGATCACCAGCGCACCGGCCAGACCGAGGACGGCGAAGCGGGAGCGCAGCGCGTTCAGCGAGACGGTGAGCGCGTTCTTCATCGGGGGATCGGCCTTCTCGCAAGCGCGGGTCTCGAAACGGCGGGCGTCCGTGCCGCTTCGGTTCGGGAGCGTCCCGCGGCGGACCGTTCGGCCCCGCGCAGGACGGTGATAGGGCCGACATGGCAATCGCCGAACCAGGGTCGGCTTCTCCCGATGCTCCTTCTCGCCCCAGGGCAGGACGGGCGGGACGGGCGCCGAACTTGCAAAGCCGCGAGCACCCGTCCCGATTTCGGACGGACCGACCCGGCCTCAAGAAAGCGTTTGGTAATGTCTCATTCCGACCGCGCGACGATTGCCCCGAACCGCGAGGCCCAGCCGATCCTGTTCGGGCTGTTCGCAGACGGATCCGGCGAGTCCCGCTTCCGCCTCCCCGACGCCGCGCGGCTCACCGCCTCGCCGGGACTGGCGGGCGGCTCCGGCTTCTCCCCGTCGGGCGATTGGTACGGCCGCTGGACCGTGAGGCCCCTGCACGGCGTTCTGGCGACCAATGCGGCGCCCGCCGGCACCGTCTGCCCGGACGACATCGTCGTTCTGGACTCCGCTCGGCCGCGTCGGTCCTGAGCGGCATCGACGCGTCCCGCCTGACAGAGCCCGGCGGTCGATGGGGAAGCCGGCCGGACGGGCGGCCAAGGTGCTTCCCCTTCCCGAGCGTCCTCCCTTAAACTCGGCCGATGGAAAACAACGAGCTACGCGAGTCGCGCGCGGCCCTCATCCTGATGGCCGTGGCCGTGTTCGCCGTCCTGGCCTTCGGCGCCGTGACGCTGATCGTGCAGACCGGCTGAGCCGGTGCCGGCGGATCGGCGGCAATCGGTCAGTCCGAGAGTGCCCGCAACTGCCGGTCGATCGCCTCCAGGGCGCGGGCCTGTTCCGGCTCGGGCTCGGGGCCGCTGACATAGGCGAGTGTCACCCGCGCGATGCGCAGGGCCGTGGCGAGGTCGCGCCCCTCGCGCCGGGCCTCCTCGATCACGGCGGCGACATCCGCCATGACCTGCGCATTTCCCTCGTAGCCTCTCATCACGTCCGGGCCGCTGCTGTCCGGGCCGCGCGCTGCGCGGCATCGGATTTTCTACCATCACCGGGGCGCAGGTGAAACGTAAGGAAGGGTCCGGCCCTGTGCAGGACTGCCGACGACGACCATAGTGACCGCCGGACCGAGCCGGAGCGTGCCAGCCATGGGCCAGCCACCATCCAGGGATCACGCGATCTTCGACGTCGCCGAGAGCGTGCGCGGCCTGCCCGAGACCTCCGACACCCTGGTCGTCGATCACCGCTTCACCGACGAGGAGGCCGCGAGCGCCCGCGTCTTCCGCGTCTACCGGCCGACGCCGCCGCACTCTCACACCAGCTGCGACGAATACCTCTACGCCCTCTCGGGCCGCTGCCTGATGCAGTTCGGCGACGCGCCGGCGGTCGAGGTCGGACCGGGCCAGCTCGTGTTCTTCAAGCGCGGCGTGGTGCATTCCGTGCCGGCGCTCCTGGAGGAGCCGGTGGTCTTCCTCTCGGTGGATACGCCCCGGCGGGGTCCGCGCGACATCCGCTTCGTCGAGCCGGGCACCGGCACGCCCGACGGCTTCATGCGGCAGACGGAGTGACCGCGGAGGCGCGTGAGGCAGGCGATGACAGGAGGTCGGCCGCAGCATCGGCGGCGCGCAGGCCCTCCTCGTAGGCGCCGCCGGCGGTGCCCCACTGGGCGCGGGAATTCGCCTCGCCCGCAAACCAGATCCGCTCGCCCACCGGCTCCCGGAGCATGTCCCGCGCCGCGGCGTGGCCCGGCGGTACGACGGCCCAGGAGCCGCGCGACCAAGGATCGTGCCGCCACGCGGTGACGGCCGGTATCGCGAGATCGGCAAGCGCGTTTGCGCCGAAATGCTCGGCCAGGACCGAGCGGGCCAGACGGCGGGCTCCTTTCGGGCCGGAGCGGCCGGCATCGAGCGCCCGCGCAAGCGCGGTATCGAGTTCGAAGTAGTGGAACGGCGTGCCGTCGATCCGTGTCAGCAGGCCCGGCGGCCGGCGGCGACCGGCGACGATGCTGGCGAGCCGGTCGCGCCCCCGGAACGGCGCCGAGGGCCAGTGCAGCACGACGTGCTCGTAGATGCCGGCGAGGAAGCCGTCGATCGCCGCGCGGGTGCGCCCAGGAAGCGGCGGGTCGAAGCGGAAGCCGGCTTGGAGCACGGGCACCGGCACGGTCACGATTGCGGCGCGGGCCGCAATCCGCCCGCCGTCGGCGAGCCGCGCCCGCACGCCCGGCCCCGACCAATCGATGCTCGCGACAGGACAATCCAGGCGGATCGGCAGCCCCTGCGCCAGCCGCGCGAGATAGGCGCCGTAGCCGCCGGCAACGAAGAAGTTGTCGCCGTATTCCAGGCTCGGCCAGTCGTGCAGCGAAACCTCAGCGAGAGGCCGACCCGAAACGAGGCCGTGAACGAGGGCGATGCGCTCGCCCCAGGGCCCGAGATGGCGGGGAAGCGCGAGGGCGGCCGGACCATCCGCCTCGCGGGCCGCGGCGCGGGTGATCGCCCGGTCGGCGACGGCGAAGGCGCGGGAGAAGGCAGCCTCCTCGGCCGCCCGGCCCCGACGGCGCCCCACCCAGAGATGCTCCGTCTGCGGCGCGCGCCGCAGCGGTTCGCCCCGCTCGAGCCCAAGGGCGACGAGGGGATTGACCGGCCCGGCATGCAGCCAGTGCGCGCCGAGATCAACGGCGTGGCCCCGCAACGATGTCGTCACCGCCCGGCCGCCGACCCGGCCGCGCGCCTCCAGCACCGTCACCGCGAGCCCCCGCTCGATCAGCCGCCGCGCCGCCGCGATCCCGGCGGCGCCCGCGCCGATCACCACCACGTCGGGCAAGGTCGACGGTGTTCTGAACCGCGGTGCGACGATGGGTTGGAAGCGGGCGTGCTCGGGCGGGACCAGCATGACGTCGGAGAATGTGCGAGACGGCGGCGGGGTTCATGTCGGCCGCGGCCGGGCCGACGGCAAGCGCCCGATGCCGTTTCCGATCAACGGGCCGGCGCGGCGCCCTTCGGATCGAGCACCTCGACCGTCCCCGACTTGTCGCCTCCGGGCCGCGGGCTGCCCGTCAGCGTGTAGATGCGGCCCTTGTAGGTGACCGCGCCGAAGCCGTGGCGGGCGGTCGGGAGCCGGGCCAGACCGCGCCAGACATTGGCCGGCAGATCGAAGGCCTCGACCTCGTCGTAGGTCCGTCGGTTCGATTCGCCGCCGATGACGAAAACCTCGCGGTCGAGCACGGCGGAGGCGACGCCGCTGCGCGCGGTGGGCAGCGGTGCGGCCTCGCTCCAGGCATCGCGCGCCGGATCGTAGATCTGATTGGCCGAGAGGTTCTTGCCCGAATCGCCGTCGATGCGCCCGCCGCTGGCGACGATGCGGCCAGCCACCGTCTGCACCGCGAGGTGGTCGCGCGGAGTGGGAAGGTCGGCCGCCCGCGTCCAGGCGTTGCGCTCCGGATCGTAGACCTCGTGGGGGGCCACGTTGCCCCGGCCCGAACCGCTGCCGCCGACCACGTGGATGCGGTCTCCGAGCGGCGTGGCGCCGCCCGCCGCCCGCGGCGTCGGCATCTTGGCGCGCGGCTCCCAGGAGTCCCGGCCGGGATCGTAGGCCCAGACCCGATCCGTCGCCTCCCAGCCGTTCACGTACCCGCCGAACACGTAGATCCGACCGCCCGCTTCGGCCGCCATGGTATGGTGGACGGGATAGGGGAAGGGTGCGCCCTTGCTCCAGCGGTCTGCGGCGAGGTCGTAGATCAGCAGTTCGGTGGCGCCGTTGTAGTCGCCGACGACGTAGGCCTTGCCGTCGAGAGCCGCGACCGCGACCTCGGATCGCTCGGCCGGGGCGAAGCTGGCGCCCGCCCACGCGCCAACCTCGTGGGCGGCGGCCGGCTGCGCGGCGGCAAGCAGGCCGAGGAGAGCGAGGCGGGTGGTCAGCGAGCGGGTCATGCCTGGGGCTCCGACAAGGCGAGGGTCGTCGCGCACCGGGCCGCACCGAGGTCCGAGCATCCCCGTGACGGGGCCGATGCTGGCGAGGCAACGCGTCAAACGCTCGCAGGAGCCGCGTTTCGTCAGACGATCCCGTGACCGGGGGCTTGCGCGGCCTGCCCGGAGCGGCGAGAACCCGTCCCCGGGCGGGCGCGGATCATCGGAGGATCGGGGGCCGATGCTCATCAAGGCCGCTGCCGCAGCCCTGCGGCAGGTTTTTTCGCCCGCCCTGCGCGGTATCCTGTTCAAGTCGCTCGCGCTCACGATCGGGCTGCTGCTCGTCCTGTGGTTCGCGCTCACGCGGCTGATCCAGGCGTTCCAGGCGAGCCACCACATCTCCGCCGACTACCCCTTTCTCGACACCCTCGCCTTCTTCCTGGCCGGAGCCGGCCTGTTCGTCGCGCTTGCCTACATCATGCCCGCGGTCTCGATCCTCGTGGCCGGCTTCTTCCTCGACGACGCGGCCGAGATCGTCGAGCGCAGCGACTTTCCCGCCGACACGCCGGGGCGCGCCCTGCCCTGGGGACAGGCGATGGGGTCAGCCCTCCGCTTCGCCGGGCTCGCGCTGCTCGTGAACCTCGTGGCGCTGATCCTCGTCTTCGTGCCCGGGGTGAACCTCTTCGCCTTCTTCGGCGCGAACGCCTACCTGCTCGGGCGCGAGTATTTCGAGCTGGCCGCCGGCCGCTTCCGCCCCCTGCAGGAAGCGCGGGCGATGCGCGAGCATTACGGGTTCACAATCATCGCGGCGGGCTGCCTCCTGGCCGGGCTGATGATCGTGCCGATCGTCAACCTGATCACGCCGCTCTTCGGCGTGGCGCTGATGGTCCACCTCCACAAGGGCCTCGCCCGCCGAACGGCGCTCGCCGCCCCAGCCGAGCCGGCAGCCCGCCTCACGAATCAGCCATGAGCCGGCGTCCCGCAACGGGACGAAAATGTGCCGTATTCACAGGTTTTTTCCAAAACCGGACAGGCCGACTACGCACGCGGATTGCAGCACGCGGCCGGAGGCCCTCCCTGAAGGAGGCGCGCCCGAGCGGCGACGGTCCCGAGGCGACAACCCGGCCATGATGCAGTTGGAGAGCAGGATCGACGCGGGCCACCGGAGCCTGCCCTTGCCGGCGCCCGTGCACGATGCGGCGGACGGCCTCGATCGCACCGCCGAGATCGGCGACCTCTGGCGCATCCTCTGGCGGCGGCGGGCCAGCATCCTCTGGACCGTGCTGATCCTCGTCGCGGCCGCCCTCGCCTACGGCCTGCTGACGCCCGCACTTTACACCGCGACGGCGCAGATCCTGATCGATCCGCGCGACCGGCAGGTTCTCACCAACGACATCAACCCGGCCATGGTCGCTCCCGACGGCGGCATCACCCAGGTCGAGAGCCAAGCCCGCGTGCTCGAATCCACCAGCGTGCTCCTGCGTGCGGCGGGCGAGGCCGGGCTGACCCAGGATCCAGAATTCGTCGAGAAGGGACCGGCCGCACAGTTCCTCGACGACGTGCGCGCCGCCGTGGGCTGGCCGGCACCCAAAGCCGCGCCCACCGAGCGGGAGGAGCGCCTCCTGCGCAACATGCGCAAGCGCCTCGCGATCAAGCGGGCCGACAAGGTCTTCGTGATCGACATCGTCTTCACGGCCAAATCGGCCGAGAAATCCGCTCGCGTCGCCAACGCCATCGCGGGTGCCTATCTGACCGATCAGAGCGAGGCCCGGGCCGAGGCCTCGCGGCGCGCATCCGCCTCGCTGACCGAGCGGCTCGACGCGCAGCGCGAGCGCGTCCGCCAGGCCGAGAACAAGGCCGAATCCTACAGGGCGGCCAACGATCTCGTCCGCTCGAACGGCCGCCTCGTCACCGAGCAGCAGCTCGGCGAGATCAACGTCCAGCTCAGCGCCGCCCAGGCCCGCAGCGCCGAGTCGAAGGCGCGCTACGACCAGATCGAGCGGGCCCGCCGCAACGGCGCGTCGGCCGATGCCATCGCCGAGGCGACGCAGTCGCAGGTGGTCGGCAAGCTGCGCGCGCAGTACGCCGAACTGATCGAGCGGCAGGCCGACCTGCGCACCCAGCTCGGAGCCCGGCACCCCACCATTCTTGCCGTGTCGAGCCAGCTTGAAGGCGTGCGCGGACTCATCGCTGCCGAGCTGACGCGGCTCGCTCAATCGGCGCGGGCGGATTACGAGCGGGCGCTCGCCAATGAGCGGACGCTGACGGCCAACCTCAACCGCCTGCGCAACGAGAACGACACGACGAATCAAGCGGGGGTCAAGCTGCGCGAGCTGGAGCGGGAGGTCGAGGCGAGCCGTGGCGTCTACACCGCGTTCCTCACCCGCGCCCGCGAAATCAGCGAGCGGGCCGGGATCGATGCCACCAACGCCCGCATCATCACCCGCGCCATCGCTCCCAACGAGAAGAGCTGGCCGATGCCGGCCCTGTTCGCGCTGTTCGCCGGGGCGGCGGGTCTCGGCCTCGGCAC
>NZ_QJJJ01000010.1 GCF_003201865.1 Methylobacterium sp. B4
TGACACCCACCGAGTTCATCCTGAATGCCTGGACGAAAGAGCCCAATCGCTTCAGGATCAACCCGTCACACCTCATCCCGGGACCATACACCTAGCGCGCCCCGGCAATGCGGCGGACGGGCCCCCTGCGGGGAACGAATGGCGCCGCTGCCATCGTACCGCCACGGCCCTTCCGCGGTTCCGTCACGGAAAGGGTCAAATGCCGCAAAGAATTCGTCAACCAAGAACCACTATTTCGCATCAAGTTTTACGGAACTCGGATCGGGGCCGGGTCTTGTTCGACAAGCTCGGCCGCAGCGTCGCCGGCCGGCCTCCAACATCGGGAATGCGTTTCGTGAGCTTCACCGTCAGCGCCGACACCGCCTCGCGCGTCTATTCCTGGCAGCACGGCTCGTTGCTGAGCGCCCTGGAGCAGGGCCTGTCGCTGACCACCTCCGGCATGAGCGACGTCCGCATCGTGGACTCGGAAGGCCGCAGTCACAGCCCCGCCGCGCTCTACCAGCGCCTGTTCGGCGGCGCGCAGCCGGCGGAAGCCGCCGAGCAGCCCCGCGCCCGCGCCGCCTGATCGGTCCAGCACATCGTCCCGGATGCTGGATCCGGGACGATGTGCTGAGCTCTTGGTTTTGCATCAATTTTTTCCGAAAGCCGCGACCCACCTTTCGGGATGATGCTCTACCCCCGGATCGCCGCCGCGTCCGGTGCGACCACCGCGAACAGGTCGCCCAGTGCGGCGAGGCTCGCGGCCTGGAGCGCGGCGGCCGGCACGGTCGCGCCGTCCGGCCCCGGCAGGGCGCGCGTGGCGGTGGCCGCGGCCACCACGGTCGGGCGGAATCCGAGGTTGAAGGCGCTTCGGGCCGTCGAATTCACGCACATGTGGGTCATGAAGCCCGCCAGGATCACGTCCTTGACGCCGGCCGCCTCCAGCTGCGCCTGAAGGTCGGTGCCGACGAAGGAACTCGGATAGGCCTTGGTGATGACGGCCTCGCCCTCGCGGGGGGCGACCTCGTCGCTGATCTGGCCGATGGCGGCGGTGAGGTCGTAGGGCGAGCCCGGCCCAGCATCGTGGCGTACGTGGAAGACCGGGATGCCCGCCGCCCGCGCCCGCTCCAGCAGCACCTGCGCCTCGCGAAGCGCCGGCTCGACGCCGTCCAGGCGCATCACGCCTTCGCGGTAGGTGTTCTGAAGATCGATCATCACCAGTGCCGAACCGGCGAGGGCGGCGGGCTCCGGCGGCAGCCCGGAGAGGCTGCGGAGGGTCTTGAGATCGGTCATGGGCGTCGCCTTCTCGGCAGGATGCGTTGTCCGGGCGGGATGTGAGCCGAGCGGGGCCGCCCGCGCAACCCGCCGATTGGGCCAACGGGCGGCATGTGGCCGCCCATACGGGCTCCGATCGATCGCCCCGGCTCCGCCATCGTCGCGAGCGCCGGCAAAGCGATCCGGCGGCGCGACGTGTCCGGACAGGGCGGCGCACTGGATCGCTTCGGCTCCGCCTCGCAAGGACGGAATCATCCCTCGGCGTCTTCGCCACGCACCTCAGGATGAGGGCGCAGCTTTCTTCTACCGCTGCGCGGCTTGCACCGGCTTCGGCGCCTGGGGGGCGATGCGTCCGCCCTCCTTGAGATCGGCGGGTGGGCTGAGCACGAGGCGCTCGCCGCCCGAGAGGCCCTTGTCGACCTCGACCACCGTGCCCTTGTCGCGGGCGACGTGGACCTCGGCCCAGGTCACGCGGTCGTCCTCGCGGGCCACCGCGACGCGGGTGCCGGACTGGTTGAACACCAGGGCCTCGGCCGGCACCGCCACCGTGGTGCCGCCGGTGCGCGGGATCGCCAGCGTCACGTAGACGTAGAGGCCCGGCCGCAGGGTGCGGTCGGGGTTGGGCACGTCGACCTGCGTCGTCAGCGTGCGCGAGGAGGCGAGCAGGGCCACCGAGCTGCGCTCGACCTCGCCGGAGAAGCTGCGGTCGGGCATCTGCGGCACCTTGATCGTGGCGGCGATGCCGGGCCGCACGCCCACCGCCGCGTTCTGCGGCACGTTGACCGAGATGCGCAGCACGTCGTCCCGGTCCATCGACAGGAGCGGCGTGCCCGAGCCCGCATCCGCCTGGACGAGGTCGCCGACATCGACGTTGCGGGTGGTCACCACCCCGTCGAAGGGCGCGGTGACGATCTCGAAGCCGGTGAGCGCCTTGAGCCGGCCCACGGTCGCCTGCTGCGCCTTGATGTTGGCCTGCGCCACCTTCACATCGGCCTCGGCCGAGGCGAGGTTGGCCGACTGGGAGAGCACGCCGGCCTGGGTGTTGTCGGCGGTCTGCTTCGAGGCCCAGCCCTGGCCGGCCAGCGTCGAGGTGCGCGAATTGGTGACCTGGGCGAGGTTCACGTTGGCCCGGGCCTGATCGACCATGGCATTCGCCCGCAAGAGCTGCGCCTCGAGCTGCCCGAGTTGCGCCTCCGCTTGCGCCAGCTGCTGGTCGAGATCGGGGGCGGCGATGCGCAGGAGCACGTCGCCCTTCTTCACCCGCGAGCCGAGATCGACGTGCCGCTCGGCGATGTAGCCGGTGGCGCGGGCGTAGATCCGCGCGGTGGCGAAGGGCTCGGTCTGGCCCGGCAGGGTCAGTTCCACCGGCCCGTCGAGGCGCTTGGCCTCCTCGGTGCGGACCTTGGGCACGAACTCCATCTGCTTGGCGCGCGTCGCCTCGGCCCGGGCCGAGCGCTGCCAGTGGCCGTAGCCGCCATAGGCCAGGAGGCCGAGCGCGATCAGCCCGGCCAGCACGAAGCCGCCCTTGCCCGGCGGCGGCGGGACTTTTTTGTCGTCCCCTGTCCGGTCGGGCTGGCTCACGGAACGATCCTTCTCTCGATACCCACGCGCATCAGACGTAATCCTCGAGCGGCTTGGCCTCGCCCCGCCGCAGCAGGCTGTAGAGGAACGGCACGAACAGAAGCGTCGAGGGCGTGCCGAGCGCGATGCCGCCCATCACGGCGCGGGCGAGCGCCGCGTTCTGCTCGCCGCCCTCGCCGGTGCCGAGCGCCATGGGCACGAGGCCCAGGAACATCGCGCTCGCGGTCATCAGCACCGGCCTCAGTCGCGTCTCGCCCGCGACGATGGCCGCCTCGTGGGCCGAACAGCCCGTCGCTTCCCGGTGTTCCTTGGCGAAGGTGACGAGCAGGATCGAGTTGGCCGACGCGATGCCTACCGACATGATCGCCCCGAACAGCGAGGGGATCGAGAAGGTGGTGCCGGTGATGAACAGGCTCGCCACGATGCCGCAGAAGGCGATCGGCAGGGCGGCCAGCACCACGAAGGGATCGCCCCAGCTCTGATAGTTCACCGCCATCAGGAGGTAGACGGCGATGACCGCGATGCCGAGGCCGATGCCGAGCCGGAAGAAGGCGGCGCGCATGTTCTCGATCTGCCCGCGCACGGAGATCTTGTCGGGCGCCGGCAGGGTCTTCTGCTCCTCGGCCACGATCCGGTCGATGTCGCGGGCGACCGCGCCGAGGTCGCGGTCCTGCACCGCGGCGTAGACGTTGAAGGTCGGCTGCGTGTTGACGTGGTTGATCACCGTCTGCGTCGGCTGGCGGGTGATCGTCGCGATGCTGGAGAGCAGCGTCAGCGCGCCCGGCCCGTTGCCGGCATTGGCGCGGGCGAAGAGCGGGGTGTTCTGCAGGGCCGTCAGCGAGTCGTTGCGGTATTCCGGCGTCTGGACCCAGAGCTGGTAGGGGATGCCGGTCTTCGGATCGGTCCAGAAGTTCGGATTCACCTGGAAGGAGCCCGAGAGCGAGACGTTGAGGCTCTGGGCCACCTGCTGCTGCGTCAGGCCGAGTTCCGCGGCGAGCCGCCGGTCCACGTCCACGAAGAATTGCGGCGTGTCGACGATCTGGTGCAGGTGCACGTCGACGAGGCCGGGCGTCTCCTTCAGCCGCGCCTCGATGCGCCGGGCGGCCTCCAAGTCCTTGACCGTGTTGCGCCCCGAGACCTGCACGTCGATCTGCGCGATCACCCCGAAGTTGAGGATCTGCGTGATGATGTCGGAGGGCTGGAAGTAGACGATCATGTCGGGGAAGCGCTCGCGCAGGGTCTCGCGCAGGCGCCGCTGGTACTCGGCGATGGAGCCGTGCTCGTCCTTCAGGTCGATGAGCATCTGCCCGTCGTTGTAGGAGACGAACGACCCGTCGGAGAAGGCGAAGTTGTAATTGTTGGAGGGGATGCCGATGTTGTCGAGGATCTGGTCGATCTCGCCCTCGGGGATCACCTCGCGCACCACCTTCTGGACCTCGGCGAAGGTCTGCTCGGCGGTCTCGATGCGCATGCCCGGCCGGGTGCGCAGGTGGAGCGTCATCTGGCTCGATTCGACCTGCGGGAAGTAGTCCTGGCCCGTGAAGACGAAGAGCCCGCCGGTGCCGGCAAACAGCAGGACGACGCTCGTCACCGTCGCGACGGGGTGGCGCAGGACGGCGTGCAGCAGCCCGACATAGCCACGGTGGAAGCGGTCGAAGCGCGCCTCGAAGCCCCGGCGGAAGGCGCCGGCCAAGCGGAAGACGGGGGAGAGCAGCCAAGCCAGCGCCCGCTCGATCCGGCCGCGGCGCGGGGCTTCTGCCTCACCGCCGTGGTGCTGGAGGTATTCGCGCGCCACCAGCACGTCGATCATCACCGGCACCAGGGTGCGGGTGAGGAGATACGAGGTCAGCATCGCGAACACGACCGCGAGCGCCTGCGGCGTGAACAGGTACTTCGGGGTGTCGGTGAGCGCGAAGACCGAGACGAAGGCGGCGCAGATCGAGAGCGTCGAGATCAGGGCCGGCTTGGCGATGCCCGCCGCGCCCTCGACCACGGCGTTGCGGAACGGCTTGCCCTCCTCGAACAGGCGGTAGGTGTTCTCGATCGCCACCGTCACGTCGTCGACGAGGATGCCGACGGCCAGCGCCAATCCGCCCAGCGTCATCACGTTGATGGTGTGGCCGAGTGCCGCCAGCAGCGCCAGGGAGGTCATCAGGCAGAGCGGGATCGAGACGAGCACGATCAGGGTGGAGCGCCAGGAGCCGAGGAAGAGCAGGATGGTCAGGCCCGTCAGCGCGGCGGCGATCACCGCCTCGTGCCACACGCCCTCGATGGCGTTCGAGACGAAGACCGACTGGTCGAAGAGCGGCTTGAGCTCCAGCCCCTCGGGCGCCGCCGCGCGGATGTCGGGAAGCGCCGCCTTGACGTTGTTGACGACGTCCAGCGTCGAGGCGGTGCCGTTCTTCAGAACCCGCATCAGCACCGAGGAGGCGCCGTCGGCCCGCACCACGTTGACCTGCGGCGGGCCGCCGTCGCGGACATAGGCCACGTCGCGCACCAGCACCGGCTGGCCGTTGACCACCCTGATCGGGATCTCGTTCAGGGCCGCGATCGCATCCGGCGTCGCGTTCATCTGCACCGGGTATTGCTGCTCGCCAATCTTGGCGAGGCCCGAGGGGATCGTCAGGTTCTGCGAGGTGACCGCGTTGGTGACCTCCAGCGGCGTGATCCCGAGGGCCCGGAGCGCGTGCAGGTCGAGATCGACCATGACCTGGCGCGGGGCGCCGCCGAAGGGGGAGGGCAGGGTCGAGCCCGGCACCTGGGTCAGGCGCTGGCGGATGCGGTACTGGGCGTAATCGTAGACCTTGTTGAGGCTGTCCTTGGTGGAGGTCAGCGCGAGCTGGATCACCGGCACCGAGGAGGCGGAGAAGCGCACGATCACGGGCGGCTGCACGCCCGGCGGCATCAGCGCGCGGATCGAGTTCGTGGAGGACACGACCTGGGCGATGGCCAGATCGATGCTGACGCTCTGGTCGAAATAGATCTTCATCACCGACGTGCCCTGCAGGCTCGTCGATTCCATCCGCGCGATGTTGTTGACGTTGTTGGAAATTCCGAATTCGGAATAGGTCGTGATCCGCTTCTCCATCTCCGGCGCGGACAGGCCCGTATAGGTCCAGACCACCACGACGACGGGGATGTCGACCGCCGGCAGCACGTCCTTGGGCGTCACGACGATCGCGCTGACACCGCCGAGCATCATCAGCACGGCGAGCACGTAGGTCGTGATGCGGAACTTGAGGGCGTACTGGACGAGTCCCATGGGTCTCCGGTCGATGTCCGGTAAGAGGGCCTCACGAAACTCCCGGTCGCCAGCGGCCCCGACCCTGGCTATGCCAGTGCGGCGCGCGTTCCGTGGGAAACACGCGCCTGCCGGAGCCGCGGAACGGGCTGTGGCCCTGCGGATACCGCACGGCACTGTTTCTGTTCTATGTCCGATTGCCGAGAGAAAGACACGCGTGATGCGATGCCGCATCACCGCCTGTCCCCGGCGGTCGAGGCATGTCGCAGCGGTCGGCGGATACGAGACTAGACTGAAAATAACCTTTGAAACAATGCGCCTCAGATCGCCCGCGTTGACATCGGTGCCGAACTGTCGTCCGCGGTCATCGCCGCCTGCCTCCGCACTTGCGCCCGGCCGAGCCAGAGCGCGTTGAGGAGCCACGCCGCCGAGAGCGGCACCGCCACCACGGCCGCGGCATGGCCGCCGAAGCCGAGCGCGGCGAGCCCGGTATAGGACCACGCCCCGACCTGATCGCCGAGGCGGTAGACCACCGTGTCGATGAAGCTTTTGGCCTTGTAGCGGTCCTCGCGCGGCACCACCGTGAACAGCACCTCGCGCACCGGCCGGGCGATGGCGAAGTTGCCGGCGCGGCGCAGCACGTAGATCAGCACCACCGAGGCGACCGTCGGCGAGAGCGCCAGCGCGGCAAACCCGATGATGCTCGCCGCCGGCAGCAGCGCCAGCGTGACGCCGACCCCGAGCCACTTCGTGATGCGGCCGGTGAGGAAGAGCTGCACGCCGAGGGTCAGGGTGTTCACCGCAAGATCGACGTTGGCGAAGAAGGCGGTCTGGGCGCCCCGGCTGGAAAAGTTGTTCTTGGCCACCGCCGCCTGCTCGAAATACAGGAAGGTCGCGGTGACCGAGAACAGCGCCAGAAACAGCGCGATGTTGAGGAGGTAGGGCGAGGCGAATGTGCGCCGGATGCCGGCGAGCACGTCGCCGCCGATGACGTCGCCCGCCCGCGAATCCTGCGGCACCTCGTGGAGGCGCCCGATCAGGCGGGCGAGGCCGCGCATGGCGAAGACCGCCGCCTCCAGCAGCACGGCGGCGGCGATGAGCAGCGCCCAGGTCGGCACGTCGCGCGCCAGCGTCGCCGTCACCGCCGAGCCGCAGATGGCGCCCAGCGTCGCGCCCGCGGCAATGAAGCCGAACAGGCGTTTGCCCTGCTCGGTCGAGAACACGTCCACCACCGTGGCCCAGAAGATCGAGACCACGAACAGGTTGAAGATCGAGAGCCAGACGAAGAAGGTGCGGCCGACCCAGACCGCCGTCTCGCCCTCGGCGAAGGCGATGAGGCCTGCGAAAATCAGGATGTTGAGGATGAAGAAGCGGTAGGTGAGGGGCACGAAGCGCGCCCGCGGCAGCCGCTTGACCAGCCAGGCGAAGGGCAGGTTGAGCGCCAGCATGCCGACCAGGGTCGCCAGGAACAGCCAGGGCAGGTTCTCGAGGCCGCCGGCCACGCCCATCTGGTCGCGGATCGGGCGCAGCACGTAGTAGCTGGCGAGCAGCGCGAAGATGTAGGCCCAGGACCAGGCGAGCGCCGGCCCCTCGCCCGGCCGCACATCGACGAGGCGGGCGAGCCGGGAGGCCGGGCGCGGTTGGGGGGGCGAGGCCGGCGCCTCTGCGCTCAAGGCTTCACCCCGAGCTTGGCCTTCAACTCGGGCGCGGACAGTTCGTGCCCGAAGCCGGGCGAGCCCATGGCGAAGGTGTCGGCCGCCTTCAGTTCGCCGACCACCACGGGGTCGAAGCCGGCATCCGAGACCAGGGTGCGGGCGGTCTCCAGCGCCTTCGGGTCGTCGCCGGCGATCGGCACCGCCATGCGCGGCTCGGGCCGCCCGGCATTCTTCTGGAAGATCCTGTAGTTCGCCGCGTTGAAGGCCCGCACCACCCGGGCGCCGGCGAGATACTTGGCGGAGGTCGCGCCGATCCCGTCGCGCTCGACCTCGTCGGCAACCGCGCCGTCGCGGGCCTTCACCGCGTTGCCGGCATCGATCACCACCTTGCCCTTCAGCCCGGCGGCGTTCTCCTTGGCCAGCTCCGGATAGGCCTTGTAGGGCACCGCGAGCAGCACGGCGTTGCCGAAGGCGATCGCTTCGGCCGGCGTACCCGCCCGCGCCTTCGGACCGAATTCCTCCACGAGCGCCTTCAGCTGCTCGGGATGCCGCGAGGCGAAGAACACCTCGTAGCCGGCCTTGATCCAGAGCCGGCCGAGCGTACCGCCGATATTGCCCGCTCCCACGATCCCGATTTTTTTGGAGGTTTCGGATTGGGCGAGCGCGGGCATCGCGAGGGTGCACAGGATGGCCGCAAGGGCGCCGCGCCGCGCGAACGTGACAAAGGAATCAGACCGCATCGATGAAGGCCTCCATCTTGCGCCGCTCGGCGGCGTCCGGCAGCCGCCCGGTCGCGGCGGCGAGGTTGTCCTCGACGTAACTCGCCTTGGCCATGCCCGGGATCGGGCAGGTGACGGCCTCGTTGGCGAGCACGTATTTGAGAAAGAACTGCGCCCAGCTCTTGCAGCCGAACGCGGTGGCGAAGTCAGGCAGGGGCTTGTCCTTCACCGCCTTGAACAGGCGGTCGCGGCCGAAGGGCACGTTGACCATCACCGCCACGCCCCGCTCGGCGGCCAGGGGCAGGATGCGCTCGGCCGCGGCGCGGCTGTCGAGGGCGTAGTTCACCTGCACGAAATCGAGCTTTTCGCGTTTCATCACCGCTTCGAGGTCCGGGAACTGCTCGTCGCGCCAGACCGTGACGCCGACATAGCGGATGCGGCCCTTCTCCTTCAGGGCGCGCAGGACCGCGAGGTTCACCTCCGTGTCGATCAGGTTGTGCACGGCGATCAGGTCGATCTTGTCCGTGCGCAGCCGCTGGAACGAGCGCTCGGTCTCGGCCTGGGCCGCCTCCCGGCCGCGGGCGGCGACCTTGGTCGCCAGGAAGATCTTTTCGCGCAGGCCTTCGAGGATCAGTCCGAGCACGTCTTCCGCCGTGCCGTAGCTCGGGGCAGTGTCGATCACCGTCCCGCCGAGTGCCACGAAACGCTCGACCGCCTCGCGCAAGGGGGCGGTGGCCTCGGGCGTCACCGCCACCTCGTAGCGGCGCGAGGTGCCGATGCCCATGGCCGGCAGGCGCTCGCCCGAGGAGGGGATCGGCCGGGTGATCAGGGCGTCCGCGGCGCGGGCCGGACGCGGAAGGAGACTCGCCCCGGCGGCGAGGGCCGCACCGTGCAGGAGGGTTCGGCGGGAGAGCGGCGGGACGAGGAGCATGGGTGCGGGCCTCCTTCGCGGACGGGCGAGACCCGAGCGAGATAGGGCGACCTCACGACACTGGCGAAGGGATCAGCCCGCGAACCGTCCGAACGTCACCGCCGTCTCGCCGTAGCTGCGCCGCTCCAGTTCCGCGAAACCGGGCGGCAGGACCAGGCCGGCCCCGGCGGCCTCTTCGACCAGGACCAGCGCGCCGGGGCTGAGCCAGCCGCCCCCGGCGGCGGCCGCGAGAGCCGTCGGCGCGAGGTTCTTACCGTAGGGCGGATCGCAGAAGGCCAGCGTCGCGGGCCGATCGAGGGCGGGCCCGAGCCGGGTCGCGTCGCGCTGGATCAGCCGGGCGCGGGCCTCGCAGCCGAGGGCGGCGATCCCGTCGCGGATCAGCGTGCCGGCCTGGCGCCCCTCATCCACGAAGAGCGCACGCGCCGCGCCGCGGGAGAGCGCCTCGAACCCGAGCGCTCCGGTGCCCGCGAAGAGGTCGAGCACCACCGCGTCCTCGACCGCGTCGTCGTAGGCGTGGGCGAGCACGTTGAACAGGGCCTCGCGCAGGCGGTCGGAGGTCGGGCGGATGCCCTCCGCCTTCGGTCCGGCCAGCCTGCGCCCGCGCCATTCGCCGCCGACGATCCGCACGCGTCAGGCCTCAGGCCTCGCCGCGCGGCGGACGGCTCGGACGGCCGCCTCCGCGGGGGCCCGGCTTGCCGCCGCCGGGGCGACCGCCCGGAGCACCGCCGGGCTTGCCGCCGGGCTTGCCGCCGGGACGCCCTGCGCCGCCACCCGGGCGCCCGCCGGGCCGGCCACCGCCGCCGCCGGGCTTGAAGTCGCCTCGGGCGCCGCCCTTCGGGCCACCCTTGAAATCACCCCGGGCCCCGTCGCGGGCACCGCCCTTGAAGCCGGGCTTGGCGCCGAACCCCTTGCCCGGGCCGGCTCCCGGTCCTTTGCCCGGACCTTTGCGGAAGCCGGGGCGATCACCCTCGGCGCCCCGCAGGGGACGGGCCGGACGCTCGCCCTCGGCGGCACGGGGCCGGTCGCGGGGCGGACCGCGCCGCTCGGGCGCGCGCCCCTCGTCCGGGCGCTCACGGCGGGGCGCTCCCTCGCCGCGGTCGTACGGGGGCCGGCCCTCGCTGCGCTCGCGCGGCGGACGTCCCTCGAACGAGGACGGACGCTCGCGGGGCGGACCGCGCCGCTCGGCAGGCGCGGCTTCCCCGGCCTCGCGGCGGCGGGGACGGGCGTCGCCCGAGGGCGCGGCGCGGCGGAATTCATCCCGGCCCGGCCGGTCCTCGCGGGGCCGGCTCTCGCGCGGCCTGTCCTCGCGCGGCCTCTCCCGGCCCTCCGGCCGCTCCTCTTCCTTGCGGAAGCGGACGCGGCGGTGCGGCTCGGCGGCCGGGGTCTCCGGCGTGGGCTGAAGCCGCTCCACCAGCACCCGGCGCTCGCCGGCAGCCTGGATCGCGCCGACGCGCTCGCGGCCGCGCTCGGCCGCCGCCGCGCGGGCGGTCTTGGGGTCGAGGCCCCGGCGCGGCACCTTGGAGGCGCGCGGCCGCGTCTCATCGTCGGCGCGCCACACGGTCGGGGAGGGCGCCCGCTGCGCCGGGCGTGCCGAGGCACGCGCCGGGGCGGCGGGCCGGGCCGGATCGCGGGGCGGGCGGCCCGCCGGGGCGGGGCGGGCGGCACCCGCGCGGCCACGGGCCGCGCCCTCGGAAGAAGCGGGCTGCGCGGCGCGGGGGGCTTTCTTCGGGCTGCCGAAGGGAGCGATGGTCTCTCGCACCGGGCTCTCGAAATCGACGCCGGCCTGCTCGGCGAGGTTCTTTCCGAGCTGCTCCTTCAGAACCTTGGTGCGGATCTCCTCGACGAGGCCGACCTCGAGGTCGCCGAGCTGGAACGGTCCGAACGAGAGCCGGATCAGCCGGTTCACCGAGAGGCCGAGATGCTCCAGGATGCGCTTGACCTCGCGGTTCTTGCCCTCGCGCAGGCCGAGCGTCAGCCAGACGTTGTCGCCCTGCGCCCGGTCGAGGGTCGCCTCGATCGGGCCGTACTCCATGCCGTCGACGGTCAGGCCCTTCTTGAGCTTGTCGAGATCGGGCTGGGTCACGTCGCCGAAGGCGCGCACCCGGTAGCGGCGCAGCCAGCCGGTATCGGGATGGGCGATCACCTTGGCCAGCCCGCCGTCGTTGGTGAGCAGCAGCAGCCCTTCGGTGTTGATGTCGAGCCGGCCGATGGCGACGACCCGCGGCAGCTCGTCGGGCAGGCCGTCGAACACCGTCGGGCGGCCCTCCGGGTCGCGGGCGGTGGTGACGACGCCCCGCGGCTTGTGCAGCAGCCACAGCCGGGTCCGCTCGCGGGCGGGCAGGGGCTCGTCGTCCACCGTGATGCGATCGGCGTCGGTGACGTTGATCGCCGGCGAGGTCAGGACCTTGCCGTTGAGGGTGACGCGTCCGGCCTCGATCATCGCCTCCGCGTCGCGGCGGGAGGCGATGCCGGCGCGGGCGATCGCCTTGGCGATGCGCTCGCCCTCGGGCGCGGCGGGTTGGTCCGCGGGCACGGCCGGGGAAGGATCTGGAATGTCGGTCATCCGCGCCCCTTATCAGAGCAACGGGTCGCACAAAAGGAAAAGGCGGCCCGCCAGGGCCGCCCTTTCATCGAACCGCGAGGTTCAGGTCGTCACAACCGCGGGGAGCGCCCGCGCACCGCGCCCATCACCGCCGAGATCAGGAACAGGGCGATGGCGACGAAGAAGACGATCTTGGCCGCTTCCATCGCGGTGCCGGCGATGCCGCCGAAGCCGAGCAGCGCGGCGACCAGCGCGACGACGAGAAAGGTAATGGCCCAACCGATCATGGTAACCTCCTGACGTCCATTTCGAACGATGTCTCGAAGCTTGCGGTCCGTCCGAAAGCTTGTCTGGCTTTGAAAATTGCCAAGCTCCCGGATCGTTCCCCTCGACAGCGCTGAAAATCGCCGTCGCCCGCAAAGCGTTCCGAGCCGAGGGGTCGGACCCCGGGCCTCGGACCGCTCGTGTCAGACCGTGCCTCAGACCTTGCCCTTGACCGCATCGGCGGCATCGCCCGCCGTCTTCTTGACGTCGCCCTTCACCTGCTGGCCCTCGCCCTTGAGCTCCTGGGCCTTGCCCTCGGCCTGCATCTTCTCGTTGTCGGTCGCCTTGCCGAGGCCCTGCTTGACGTTGCCGGCCGCCTCGTTGGCGAGGCCCTTCACCTTGTCGGTCGTGCTGGACATGGCGTTTTCTCCCGTTCCGTGATGCCCGCTCGAAGGCGGGGGCTGAGAGAGCAACGGTCGCCTCGGGCCGCATGTTCCGCCCTTTAACATTCCGGCCCCGGAGGGCGGGGGCGGCAGGCTCAGGCCGCCAAGGTCCGTCGCGGCGCCTTGCCGTCCCGCGCGTCGGCCTCGAGCATCGCGGCGATCTCGTGGGCGGGCCGGGGCGGGCTGAACAGGAAGCCCTGCACCTCCCGCGCGCCCTCGGCCCGGACGGCGGCGAGTTGCGGCTCGGTCTCGACGCCCTCGACCAGCGTCGTGATGCCGAGGCTCGCCCCGAGGCTCACGATGGCGCGGATGATCGCCCCGGCCTCCGACTGGGCGGCGCAATCGCGCACGAAGGAGCGGTCGATCTTGATCTTGTCGAAGGGGAAGCGGCGCAGGTAGCTGATCGAGGAGTAGCCCGTACCGAAATCGTCCATGGAGATGCGCACCCCGAGCCGGCGCAGGCTGTGGAGCGTCTCCAGGTTCGTCTCGGTGTCCTCGAGCAGCACGCTCTCGGTGATCTCCAGTTCCAGCCGCGTCGCCTTGAGGCCGCTGACCGCGAGCGCGGTCAGCACGCTCTGGGCAAAGCCCCGGTGGCGCAGCTGCAGCGGCGAGACGTTGACGGCGACGCTGATGTCGGCCGGCCAGTCGGCGGCGTCGCGGCAGGCCTGCCCCAGCACCCACTCGCCCAGCGGCACGATCAGCCCGGTCTCCTCGGCCAGCGGGATGAACACCGCCGGGCTCACGAGGCCGCGCTCGGGATGGCGCCAGCGCACCAGCGCCTCCATGCCCGTGATGCGGTTGGCGGAGAGGTCGACGAGGGGCTGGTAATGCAGCTCGAAGCGGTCCTGGGCCAGCGCCTCGCGCAGCTCGCGCTCGAGCCCAAGCCGCTCGCGCGCGGTCTCGTCCATCTGCGGCTCGAACAGGCGGAACGTGCCGCGCCCGTCCGCCTTCGCCTCGTAGAGGGCCATGTCGGCCTCCTTGAGCAGGCGCTCGATCTCGCCCGCCCCGGCCGCGGCCAGCGCGATGCCGACGCTCATGCCGATCTCCACGGTGAGCCCGTCGAGGCGATAGGGCGCGCTGATGACGCCGATCAGGCGCTGCGCCAGGGCCGCGGCTCCGGCGGCGTCCTCGACGCGGTAGAGCACCGCGAACTCGTCGCCGCCCAGCCGGGCCACCAGGTCGCGTCCGCGCACATGCGCGCGCAGCCGGTCGGCCACCGCCCGCAGCAGGCTGTCGCCCACCGCGTGGCCGAAGCTGTCGTTGATCGGCTTGAAGCGGTCGAGGTCGAGGCAGAGCACGGCGAGGCAGGCCTCCCCGCTCGCGGGCAGCATCTCGATCAGCTCCGTGCCGATCTCCCGCAGACAAGTGCGGTTGGGCAGGTCGGTCAGGCCGTCGTGGCGGGCCATGTGGACGATCTGCGCCTCGGTGCGCCGCCGCTCGGTGATGTCCTCGAAGGTCGAGACCCAGCCGCCACCCTCCATCGGGCGGTGCATGACGGCGACGACGCGCCCGTCGGCCAGTTCGCGCAGCACCGCCTTCGGCCCGTCGGCGGTGAGCGAGGTGCGGGTGCTCTCGCTCACCGAATCGACCGTCGCCCCAGGCTTGTAGCGCTTGAGCGCCACCAGCGAGGCGATCACGTCCCGCTGGCTCATGCCGACGCGAAGCGCGTCTTCCGGCAGATCGAAGATCTCCCGGTAGCGCCGGTTCCACACCAGCAGCCGCTGCTCCGCATCGAACAGGCACAGGCCCTGGCTCATGTTCTCCAGGGCCGCATCGAAGAGCCGGTTCTGCTCGCTGAGCCGGGCATGGGCCGCGACGAGGGCGAGGCGGGTACGGTGCTGCTCGCTGACGTCGCTGCCGAAGCCGCGATAGCCCAGGAACTCGCCCTCGGGCGAGATATGCGGCCGGCCGCTGATCTCGAACCAGCGCGGCGCGCCGTCGGGGTGGCGGTAGACGTAGGTCACCTCGCGGAACGGGCGCCGGGCGGCCAGCGCCTCGCGGTAGGCGGCGAGGGTGTCCGCATCCTCCTCGCCGGCGAAGGCCGCGCGCGGAAAGCCGATCATCTCCTCCGGCTCGCGGCCCAGCAACCGCTCGGCGCCGACGGAGAGATAGCTGAAGCGGTCCTCGGTGTCGGTGGCCCAGAGCCAGTCGAACGCGATTCGTGCAAATTCTTCGAGGTCGTTCAGGGGCATGTCGTCACCGCAGGCTCGACTCAACCTCACGCGGAATTGTAAATATTTCGCCCTGCCCACGACTTGAGCAGCATGATCGAATTCCGATCAATCGCGATGACCCCAAGACAAAGGACCGATCCCACCTTGGCTGAAGCTCGGCAGCGCCTCCTTGCGAAGCCGGCCCGGAGCCATCGCCGGCCCGAGCCGTTGCCTCCGGCGACCGACCGGGGCAGCATCGTGCAGCGACAGACCGGGCGACAGACCGGGCGACATGTCGGGGAGGCGAGCGGATGGCCGAGGGCGACGACCTGTTTCCGGGCTTCGAGCCGCTCTGGATCGAGGGGCCGGCAGGCCGCTGGTTCGGCCGGGCGGGGGGGCCGGCGGGGGCGCCGCCGCTCCTCCTCCTGCACGGCTTCCCGCAGAGCCACGCGATGTGGCACCGGCTGGCCCCGACGCTGGCCGAGACGCACCGGGTGATCGCCCTCGACCTGAAGGGCTACGGCTGGTCGGCCGCCCCGGATTCCGGGAGCGGCAGCAACGCCTACGCCAAGCGGCAGGTCGGGGCGGAGATCGTCGCGGTGATGGAGCGGCTCGGCCATGTCCGCTTCGCGCTCGCCGGACACGACCGCGGCGCCCGGGTCGGCTACCGCCTGGCGCTCGACGCGCCCGGCCGGGTCGAGCGCCTCGCCATCCTCGACATCGTGCCGACCGAGGTGCAGTGGACCCGCATCGAGGCCAAGCCCGGCGCCAACCCGCACTGGCCCTTCCTGGCCGGCCCGGCCCCGGAGCCGGAGAGCGTGATCGGCCGCAACCCGGACGCCTATTTCGAGGGGCTGCTGCGCGGCTGGAACGCCGCGGGCGACCTCTCTCCCTTCGACCCGCGCGCGCTGACGCTCTACCGCCAGACCTGGAACGTGCCCGAGCGCATCCACGCCTTCTGCGAGGACTACCGGGCCGGGGGCCCCGACGGGCCCGACCGCGCCGCCGACCGCGAAGACCTCGCCGCGGGGCGTACCCTGGACATGCCGGTGCGGGTGCTCGCAAGCACGCATTACCTCGACCGGGACAAGCCGGAGCCCGCGCTCGCGGTCTGGCGCCGGACCTTCGCACCGCGGGCGGACGGCGTCTCGATCAACTCCGGCCACTTCATGGCCGAGGAAGCGCCGGAGGCCACGCTTCAGGCGCTGCGGGCGTTTCTGGGGGCGTGACCGGTCAGAACGTCTCCACCCAGGGCCGCAGGGCGATCTCGTCGCTCCAGGCGCTGCGATCCTGGCGCAGGAGGGCGAGGTAGCTTTGCGCGATGGCGTCCGGGTCGAGGCTGGCGTCGGGGCGCCCCTCCGGATCGGGCCGGGCGGCGGAGCGGATGGCGCCGTCGATGACGATGTGGGCCACGTGGATGCCCTGCGGCTGCAGCTCGCGGGCGAGGCTCTGGGCAAGGCCCCGCAGGGCGAACTTGCCCATCGCGAAGGGGGCCGAGCCCGCAAACCCCTTCACGCTGGCCGAGGCGCCGGTGAACAGCATCGCCCCGTGGCGGTGGGGGAGCATGCGGCGCGCCGCGGCCTGGGCCACGAGGAAGCCGCCATAGGCCGAGACCGCGAGCGAGCGGGCTACCGCCTCGGGGTCGAGATCGACGGTGGCGCCGCGCAACCGGCCGCTGGCATTGTAGACCACGACGTCGGGCGAGCCCCCGAGCGCCGGCTCGAGCCGGGGGAACAAGGCCTCGACCGCGCTTGGATCGGTGGCGTCGCAGGCATGCAGGGCCGCACCCGTCTCCCGGGCGAGATCGGCGAGCTTGTCGGTGTGGCGCGCGGCGAGCCCGACCCGGAGCCCCTCCGCCGCGAACAGCCGCGCCAGGGAGGCGCTCAGGCCCGGGCCGGCGCCGACGATCAGGGCGCGCTGGTAGGTCGGGACCATGGGGCGGGGCTCCGTCGGGATGTCGCGGGACAAGGTCCGAACGCGCCGGGCGGGGCCGCGGTTCGGCCGGTCCATCGTCGCCTCCGCGGGGGAGGGGGCCGGCGGCTCAGCCCCGCCGCTGCGCGAAAAATTCCCGCAACAGCCCCGCCGCCTCGCGCTCGCGAAAGCCCGAATAGACCTCCGGCGCGTGGTGGCAGGTCGGCTGGTTGAACACGCGGGGGCCGTGCTCGACCCCGCCGCCCTTGGGGTCGGAGGCCGCGTAGTAGAGCCGCCGGATGCGGGCGAAGGAGATCGCGCCCGCGCACATCGGGCAGGGCTCCAGCGTCACGTAGAGGTCGCAGTCGGTCAGCCGCTCGTCGCCGAGCCGGGCGCAGGCTTCGCGGATCGCCAGGATCTCCGCATGGGCCGTGGGATCGTGCAGCGCCCGGGGCCGGTTGCCGGCCACGCCCAGAACCGCGCGGTCGCGCACCACCACCGCGCCGACCGGCACCTCGCCGAGCGCCGCGGCCTCACGGGCGGCGGCGAAGGCGAGGTCGAACGGGTCGGCCATCAATCGCCCGAAGCCGCCTCCCGGGCGACCTCGCGGCTGCCGATGTCGCTGCGGAAAAAGCCTTCCGGCCAGTCGATCCGCGCGACCGCCGCGTAGGCGCGCTCCTGCGCCTCCCGCACGCTTGCCCCAAGGGCGGTGACGGCGAGCACCCGGCCGCCATCGGCGAGCAGGCGCGCGCCCTCCCGGCGGGTGCCGGCGTGGAAGACGACGACCGTATCGTCCCCGGCGCTCTCGGTGCCGCGGATCTCGCTGCCGCGGGTGACCGGACCGGGATAGCCCTGCGCCGCCATCACCACGGCGAGCGCCGCGCGGGCATCGTCGAAGCCGATGGCGACGCCGGAGAGATCGCCCCTGGCTGCCGCCAGCAGCGCCGGCACGAGGTCGCCGGTCAGGCGCGGCATCAGCACCTGCGCCTCGGGATCGCCGAAGCGGGTGTTGTACTCGATGAGCTTCGGCCCCTCCGCCGTCAGCATCAACCCGGCATAGAGGATGCCGGCGAACGGCGTGCCGCGGGCCGCCATGCCCTTCAGCGTCGGTGCGATGATGCGGGTCATCACCTCTGCCGCGATCTCCGGCGTGACGATGGAGGCCGGCGAGTAGGCGCCCATGCCGCCGGTGTTGGGTCCGCGGTCGCCGTCATGGACGCGCTTGTGGTCCTGCGCCGTGCCGATCGGGATCGCCCGGGTGCCGTCGCAGAGCGCGAAGAAGCTCGCCTCCTCGCCGAACAGGCATTCCTCGATGACGAGGGCGCCGCCCTCGCTCCCGTCGAGGATCGCCCGCACCGCGGCCTCGGCCTCGGGCAGGCTCTCGGCCACCGTCACGCCCTTGCCCGCCGCGAGCCCGTCGGCCTTGACCACGATCGGCGCAGCCCGCTCGCGCAGATAGGCCAGCGCCGGCTCGAGCGCCGTGAAGCGGGCGAAGGCGGCGGTGGGGATGTCGTGCTCGGCGCACAGATCCTTGGTGAAGCCCTTCGAGCCCTCGAGCTGCGCCGCGGCCCGCGTCGGGCCGAAGGCCGGGATGCCGGCCGCCGTGAGATCGTCGACCAGGCCCGCCACCAGCGGCGCCTCCGGCCCCACCACCACGAGGCCGATGTTTTCCGCCCGGCAGAAGGCGACGACGGCCGCGTGGTCGGAGACCGGCAGCTCCGGCCGGTTCTCGCCGTGCTGCGCCGTGCCGGGATTGCCCGGCGCGATGAAGAGCTTGCCGCAGAGCGGCGACTTCGCGATGGCCCAGGCCAGCGCGTGCTCGCGCCCGCCGGAGCCGATGAGCAGGATGGAAAGGGGCTCGGTCATGACGCGACCCCTTCCCAAAAAACGCCGGCCGGGAAAAGGGTGTTTCGCATCGGCCGGCCCGCTTCGGCCGGAATCGGACCGGGAGAAGCCCCAGCATGAGCCCGCAGACGCCATCGGACAAGCCGCCGGAGAAGCGGCGCCGCCTCGGCCTGGAGGGCGCCAACACCCTGGTGCAGACGCTGGCGATCCTCGGGGCAGGGGCCTGGGGCGTCTACACCTTCGTCTACGAGGCGCGGATCAAGCCGGGGCTCGCCCCGCCCTCGGTCTCGGTGAAGACCGACCTCGCCCGGGTCGGCGAGCGGGGCGACCGGGTGGCGATCCGCTCGACGGTGACGCGCACCAATGTCGGCCAAGCGGGGGTGCGCGTGCTCGGGCTCACCTACACCGCGATCGGCATCCGCACCCGCTTCGCCGAGCCCGGCGCGGACGAGGCGGCGCGGGCCGCGGAACGGGAGGCGGCCTTCCGCGCCGCGCTCACCGGCACGGCGAGCCTCGATGTCGCCCGCGACTACACGCGGGAGAGCGGCGGGACGCCGATCCTGCGCCAGGGCCTGCTGTTCTCCGGGGCGACGCCGCTTCCGAGCGAGCCCTCCGACCTCAATCCGGGCGAATCCGTCTCCCGCGACGTCATCGTCTACGCCGACCGCAAGGCCTACGATGCCGTGCGCTTCGAGGTGCGGCTCGCCTACGCCAAGGAGGACGACCCTCCGGTGCGCCTGCGCTTCGAGGCGGGGGCGGACGGGGTGCTCGCCGCCGTCCCGGCCGAGCCCTGCCCCGCGCCGAAATGCCCGCTGCGGACCACCGATTTCGCCACCGAATTCTCGCTGTGGTGAGAGGATCGTCTCCGACCGCGCGGCGCCGTGCGTGAAATTGCGTTTCTTGCCGCCTCCGGGGCGGAACGGTTGGCCGGGCTCGCCTGTTGTCGTCTGCCATGCCGATCTGTCGCCACTCGATCGCCTTCTCTCCTCGCCCGCAGCGCGAGCAACCGGGCGTACGACTGTCGAATTACGTGGTCCGCCGCCGCCCCGGCCCGCGGGCGGCCAACGACAATCGCCGCTCCCGCCTCATCCCCGTCTGGCCCTGGGCCGTCGCGGCTGCCGCACCAGCGGTGATGGCGGCGCTGATCCTCACGCGCCTGATCTGATCGTCGGCCTTCTCGCACCACCCCTCATAATACGCCCCAGCCGGCGCGCTTTGGCGCGCGGTTGCAGTCCGGGTGCGTTCCCGCGCGGGCCGGGTGCGCTCCCGCGCGGGACGAAGTGCTCGGCATAGGCGCCACACCTCCGGCCTCTTCCCCAGCCGATGCTCCGGGCGCCCTTTACCCGCTCCGGCCCTTTCCCGTAGCGTCCGGCCCCATGCCGCTCGTGCCCCCGCCGCGCCCGTCCGCCGTGCCGCCGCCTCCGCCGCCGGGGGAGCCGGCGCCCTCGGCGCTGCTCCAGGCCAACGCGCCCGAATGGTCGGTCGGCGATCTGGCCGCCGCCCTCAAGCGAACCCTGGAAGATGCCTTCGGGCATGTGCGCCTGCGCGGCGAGATCTCGGGCTATCGCGGGCCGCACGGCTCGGGTCACGCCTATTTCTCGCTCAAGGACGGCTCGGCCAAGATCGATGCGGTGGTCTGGAAGGGCGTGCTCGGGCGCCTGCGCCAGAAGCCCAAGGAAGGGTTGGAGGTCGTCGCCACCGGCAAGATCACGACGTTTGCCGGGAAATCCTCCTACCAGATCGTGATCGACTCGATGGAGCCCGCCGGCATCGGCGCCTGGATGGCGTTGCTGGAGGAGCGCAAGCGCCAGCTCGCGGCCGAAGGGCTGTTCGAGGCGGACCGGAAACGGCCGATCCCGTTCCTGCCGCGGGTGATCGGCGTCGTCACCTCGCCGACCGGCGCGGTGATCCGCGACATCCTCCACCGGCTGGAGGACCGCTTTCCCCGCCCCGTGCTGGTCTGGCCGGTGCGGGTGCAGGGGGAGGGGGCGGCCGAGGAGATCGCCGCCGCGATCCGGGGGTTCAACGCGCTCGCGCCCGGTGGCTCGATCCCCCGGCCGGACGTGCTGATCGTCGCCCGCGGCGGCGGCTCGATCGAGGATCTCTGGGCCTTCAACGAAGAGGCGGTGGTGCGCGCCGCCGCCGAGTCCGAGATCCCGCTGATCTCGGCGGTCGGCCACGAGACCGACACGACGCTGATCGACTTCGCCTCCGACCGCCGCGCGCCCACGCCCACGGGCGCGGCCGAGATGGCGGTTCCGGTGCGGGCCGAACTCGCCGCCCAGGTCCACGATCTCGGCGCCCGGCAGGCGGGCACGATGCTGCGGCGGATCGAACGCGAGCGCTCGGATTTCCGTGCGCTGGTGCGGGCGATCCCCGGCGCCGACGCCTTCCTCGCCGCCAAGCGCCAGCGCCTCGACCTCGCCGACGCGCGCCTGCGCCCGGCGCTCGCCGCCAATGCCCGCGATTCCCGCGAGCGCCTGAGCCGGATCGCCGACCGGCTCACCCGGCGCTCGCCGGCCATCGCGCTGGCCGAGGCGCGCGCGCGCCTCGCCGCGATCGACCATCGCCCGCGCACGGCCATGGCCCGCGCGGTCGAGCGCCGCCGCGACCGGCTCGGGGCGCTCACCGGCCTGCTCGGGGCGCTGAGCTACAAGGCCGTGCTCGCCCGCGGCTACGCACTCGTGCGCGACGCCGACGGCCAGCCGGTGCGCTCGGCCGACGCCGCCGCCCAATCCGCCCGGCTGCAGCTGCAATTTTCCGACGGCGCGGTCTTCGCGCGCCCCGAGGACGCGCCGGCCGCTCCCCTGGCCGACGCCCCGCCCTCGCCGCCGCGCCCGAAGCGCGCCCCCCGCCGGGCCGCGTCGGAGGCCGCACCGAAGCCCAAGGAGACGACGCCCGAGAAGAAGACGGCGCCCGAGCCCGCCGCGCGCCAGGGTTCGCTGTTCTGATCGGGCCGAGTCCAGTCGGTGAAGCCCGGTCGGCGACGTCCGCTCGGGCAAGTCCGGTCCGCCACGCCCCCGCATCGCCCCCTCCCTGCGCCAGGGCGGCTTGACCCGCCCCGTTACCTCTGCGACCGAGCGGCACGGCTCGTGCCTGCGGGGGCGACAGGCCGGTCCTTTCATCCGCAGGAGAGGCGCGTGACCACGACGATCGATTCGGACCAGAAGCTCCACCTCGTGTTCGGCGGCGAGCTGGAGGACGTGTCCGGCGTGCGCTTCCGGGACATCAAGGATCTCGACATCGTCGGCATCTTCCCCGACTACGCCTCGGCCCAGACCGCGTGGCGCTCCAAGGCGCAGGCCACCGTCGACAGCGCCCAGACCCGCTACTTCATCGTCCATCTCCACCGCCTGCTCGAACCGTGAGCGGTCCGCGGCAGGGCTCGTCCGATGAAACCATTGTGACGGCCTTCCCCCGCTGGTATGAGCCGCGCGGCCGGATGCGTGTGCGGTCTCGGACGTGTTGTTTCGCGTGCGTCCCGCGATTGACTGAGAAAAGAGCCGAGAGACGCCCGGCATGACGTCGTCCATCAAGATCATCGCTGGCAATGCCAGCCGCCCGCTCGCGGAATCGATTGCCGCCTACCTCGAACTGCCGCTCGCGAGTTGCATGGTCCGGCGCTTCGCCGACATGGAAATCTTCGTCGAGTTGCAGGAAAACGTGCGCGGCGAGGACGTCTTCATCGTCCAGTCGACCTCGTTCCCGGCCAACGACCACCTGATGGAGCTGCTGATCATGATCGACGCGGCGCGTCGGTCGTCGGCGCGGCGCATCACGGCGGTGATTCCCTATTTCGGCTATGCCCGGCAGGACCGGCGCACCTCGGGCCGCACGCCGATCTCGGCCAAGCTTGTCTGCAACCTCATCACCGAGGCCGGCGCCGACCGGGTGCTGACGCTGGATCTCCACGCCGGGCAGATCCAGGGCTTCTTCGACATCCCCACCGACAACCTGTTCGCCGCGCCCGTGATGGTGCGCGACATCAAGGAGCGCTTGGCGCCGGGCGAGCGCATGGTGGTTTCGCCGGACGTGGGCGGCGTGGTGCGCGCCCGGGCGCTCGCCAAGCGCATCGACGCGTCGCTGGCCATCGTCGACAAGCGCCGCGAGCGGGCAGGCGAGTCGGAGGTGATGAACATCATCGGCGACGTCGAGGGCCAGTCCTGCATCCTCGTGGACGACATCGTCGATTCCGGCGGCACGCTGGTGAACGCGGCCGAAGCCTTGCTCAACGCGGGCGCCAAGGAAGTCTCCGCCTATATCACCCACGGGGTGCTGTCGGGCGGCGCGGTCTCGCGCATCGCCGCCTCGCGGATGAAAGAGCTGGTCATCACCGACTCCATCCTCCCGACCCAAGCCGTGAAGCTCGCCCGCAACATCCGCGTGATCTCGATCGCGCCGCTGCTCGGCGAGGCGATCGGACGCACGGCGACCGAGTCGAGCGTGTCCAGCCTGTTCACCTGAGCCGATCGCGGGTTCCCAGAGGATCATTCCTTTGGCGGGGCGCCGGGGTGGAACTCCGGCCCTCTTCCCAGGGCGCCGCCCTGGACCCGCGAAAGGACTTGTCCTTTCGAAACCTCCGACGTTCGCTCAGCGGATCTCCGCGATCTCGAACGCGTGCTCGTTCACCGTGACGGTGTCGCCGACGCTCTTGCCCGTGAGCGCCCGGGCGAGCGGCGCCACGTAGGAGATCGACCCGGCATGCGGGTCGGCCTCGTCCTCGCCGACGATGCGGAAGGTCTGGCGGGTGTCGTCCTCGCGCAGCACGGTCACGGTCGAGCCGAAATGCACCGTGTCGCCCGCGACCGCCTCCACGAGCTGGGCCGAATTCTTCCGCGCGCTCCAATAGCGCAGGTCGCGCGACAGTCGGGTGTGGTCGGCCTTGTCCTCGGGCGAGACCCCGGCCAGCTCGCGCTCCAGCCGCGTCACCTCGGCCTCGATCTGCGCGAGCCCTTCCGGCGTCACGAAGTTGGGCTGGGACGAGATGGGGCGATCGGGAAGGTCTTCGAAGGCCTCGCCACCCTCGGGTTCACGAACGAATGCTCTGCTCATGAGAGCCGGAATGCTCAAGCCGGCATCCCGGTTCCCGGAAACGCCCCACCGGGCTCAGGTGATCGCGACGACCGTGCGGCCCCGCACCCGGCCCTCGAGCAGCCGTTCGGCGAGGCCGCCCGCCTCGGCCAGCGGAACCGTCGCGGTCATCCGCTTCAGGAGATCGCGGTCGAGATCGCGGGCGAGCCGGGCCCAAGCCTCCCGGCGCGGCGCCTGCGGAGTCGTCACGCTGTTGATGCCGAGCAGCGCGACGCCGCGCAGGATGAAGGGCGCCACCGACGAGGGCAGGTCCATGCCCCCGGCATTGCCGCAGGCGGCGATGGCGCCGCCCCCCTTCGTCATCGCGAGGGCGTTGGCGAGCACCTTGCCGCCGACCGCGTCGATGCCGGCGGCCCAGCGCTCCTTGGCCAACGGCCGCGGCTCGCCCGAGAGCGCCTCGCGCTCGAGGATCTCGGCGGCGCCGAGGCTCTTGAGGTAATCGGCCTCGTCGCCGCGACCGGTCGCGGCGATCACGTGCCAGCCGGCGCGCTTGAGGAGCGCCACCGCCACCGAGCCGACACCGCCGGAGGCGCCCGTCACCAGGGCCGGACCGGCCTCCGGCGTCAGGCCGTGCCGCTCCAGGGCGAGCACCGAGAGCATCGCCGTGTAGCCCGCGGTGCCGATCGCCATGGCCTCGGCGGGGCTCAGGCCCTCGGGCAGGGGCACCAGCCAATCGCCACGCACGCGGGCGCGCTCGGCCAGCCCGCCGAGATGCGTCTCGCCGACGCCCCAGCCGGTGAGCACGACGGCGTCGCCGGGGCGATACTCGGGATGATCCGAGGCTTCGACGGTGCCGGCGAAGTCGATCCCGGGGATCATGGGGAAGCGGCGCACCACCGGCATGCGGCCGGTCATGGCGAGCCCGTCCTTGTAGTTCAGGCCCGAATGGCTGACCCGCACCGTGACGTCGCCGTCCATCAGGTCGGCCCCGTCGAAGTCGCGCAGGGACAGCGTCTGACCGGATTCGGCCTTCTCGATCACCCAGGCCTTGAACGCCGCCATGAGCCGCTCCTCCCGTCTTGAGACCGGGAGGGAGCTACGGCGGCGCGGCCCCGATTCAAGGCCGCACCGGCCGCCGGGCGGGCAAGAGGCTCAGTATCCGTCGTAGATGCTGCCGCGCGAGAAGCCGAGGCCCACCGCCACATCCGCCGAGGAGGCGCCGGCAATGCCGAAGGCATCGGGAATGGAACCGATGCCGAGAGGGCCGTACCCGGCGCCGGAGGCGTAGGCGGGCGCGGCGGCCGGCACCCAGGCGGTGCGGGCGGGCTGCACCAGCACCCGGCGCTGCGTCGTGGCGTAGACCGGCGGCAGGGTGTGCGGGATCGTCTCCGGCGGGCGCACCAGCACGCGCCGGGTCTGCACGGCGTAACGGGGCGGCGTGGTCACCCAGCAGCCGACGAGCTGCCCGTAGGCATCGACGCGGGTCTCCCAGCGCCGGCCGCCCGGGGCGACCAGCACCTGCTCGGACACCGTGTCGTAGACCGGCGGCGTCGTGCGGTAGACCGTGCGCGGCGGCTGCACCAGCACGCGTTCGGAGACGGTGTCGAACACCGGCGGCGTGGTGACGCGGCGGTAGCATTCGGCGCTCACGCAGCCGCCGCCCGCCAGCGCGGGTGCGGCGAGGGCCGGGAGCGCGGTCGCAGCGGCGAGCGACAGGAGCAGGAAACGCGGGCGCAGGGCGGGGGCGGCCATTGGAAAACCTCGGAACTCGACGCGGCTTCGAAACACGATCTCGGAGCGCCGCCCGACCGACACGGGACGCAAACGACGCACCTTTCGACGTGCAGATAGCCGCGAAGGTTGCTCTCCCGACAAGCTCGATTGTCGAAGACAGTAAAATTAACCAATGACTAAGACTACGCAGAGCTGAACACGGTCGCTCGATTGTCGAGGCCCGGACCGGAAAGTGGGCGGGCGGCCGGCCGCCTGTGGCCGGAAAGGCCCTGCCCGCAGGATGCGGGCGCGCAGGTGGGACGGCACGCTTGTCAGCCCACCGGCCAAGGGCTAGAGCGCTTCCAAATCGGGCGGTGGCGGCGCCCGGCTGGCATGACACCGCCGCGCGAGGGGATCGCATCCGCAAGTCGGTATCCCTCACGAGAACTCCCGCCGCCCGTTCGGGGCGGCGCGGGGCGCCCCCGGTCCATCGGAGGCTTCGTGAGGCGCCCTAAGGCGGGTGGCGGGCCGGCCAGAGGCGCGCCCGATCCCGCCAAGGCAAGCGGATCTTAAGGACCGAACGGCCCATGACCTACGTCGTCACCGACAACTGCATCAAGTGCAAGTACATGGACTGCGTCGAGGTGTGCCCCGTGGATTGTTTCTACGAGGGCGAGAACATGCTCGTCATCCATCCCGACGAGTGCATCGATTGCGGCGTGTGCGAGCCGGAATGCCCTGCCGAGGCGATCAAGCCCGACACCGAGGGCAATCTCGAGAGCTGGCTGAAGCTCAACGCGGACTACGCCAAGTCCTGGCCCAACATCACCCAGAAGAAGGACGCCCCCGGCGACGCCAAGGAGTGGGACGGGGTGAGCGGCAAGCTGGAGGCGCATTTCTCGCCCAATCCCGGCTCCGGCGACTGATCGCCGCGCTCGCGCAGCATCGCCATCGGAGCCGCAGGAGCGCGCCAGGGCGCTCCGCCCACCTCTTGCAGCCGCCTCCCGGCAACCGGCGGCCGGGGCTGTGCGGAGCCGTGCGAAACCGACGATCCTCCCATGCGGGGAAGCGCTTGCGCGCCGGCAATCCTTTGATTTGCCGGCCCGTTTGTGTTACATGAGGGTCTGCCGTCGCTCACGCCCGATGCGCTCCCTCCTCCCGCTCGCAAGGCGGGTTCCATCTTCCTGGAAACGAGGTTGGCTGCGATCGACCGCCGGAAGCATTTTGCTCCCGGCGCGTTCTTTCGTGTGGTGGGAGCAACGCAAGAGCCCGGGAACCGGCCGGCGTCTCGCGACGCGCCGCCGAACAGGGGCATGCGCCGGGTGTCCCGCCCCGGAAGTGACGAGCGCGGGCGTTCGACCCGCGTGGATGACAGTGGAGGCTCATTCCGCATGACCACAGCCAAGAAGACGACGGCAGGCCGCCAAGGCTTCAAGACCGGCGAGGCGGTCGTGTATCCGGCGCACGGCGTCGGGCGGATCACCGCGATCGAGGAGCAGGAGATCGCGGGCTACAAGCTCGAGCTGTTCGTCGTCTCGTTCGAGAAGGACAAGATGGTCCTGCGCGTGCCCACCGCGAAGGCCAACAGCGTCGGCATGCGCAAGCTCGCCGAGCCCGAACTCGTCAAGAAGGCGCTCGACGTGCTGACCGGCCGCGCCCGCGTCAAGCGGACGATGTGGTCGCGCCGCGCCCAGGAATACGAGGCCAAGATCAATTCCGGCGACCTGATCTCGGTCACCGAGGTGGTGCGCGACCTGTTCCGCTCCGAGGCCCAGCCCGAGCAGTCCTACAGCGAGCGCCAGCTCTACGAGGCCGCCCTCGACCGCGTCGTGCGCGAGATCTCCTCGGTGAACAAGATCACCGAGACCGAGGCGCTCAAGCTGATCGAGCAGAGCCTCGCCAAGTCGCCGCGCCGCGCGAAGGGCGAAGCGGAAGCCGAGGCGGATGCCGAGGGCGACGACGACGTGCAGGAAGAGGCCGCCTGAGGCGGGAACCACCCACGTCTCCCCTGCGGGACGCGTGATCGCAGCTCAAAGGGCCCGGCACCGCGCCGGGCCCTTTTTTCATGCGCTGTGGATGACCTCTTGATCCTTTCGTCCCCGGCGCCACGCGCCCGCAGGGAACCAGCGTCGCACGGATGTGTTGTGCCTCTGCCACGGATGGCTTGACCCATGGTCCGGCCCGGCGCGCTGCCGGCCAGCGAGACCCATGCGGTCGGATCCGACAACGCTCGAACCAAGAACGCTCGAACGAGAGAGGCGGGGATGGCAGAGATCGCGGGGATGCGGCGTCAGTTCATTCGGACAGCGATGGAGGCGCCCTTCCTTGCGAGGGACGAAGAGCGGGGACTGGCGGTGGCCTGGAAGGAGGAGCGCAACGAGCGCGCCCTTCACCGGTTGATCTCCGCGCATATGCGCCTTGTGATCGCGCTCGCCGGCCGCTTCCGGCATTACGGCCTGCCGATGGCTGACCTCGTGCAGGAGGGGCATGTCGGCCTGATGGAGGCCGCCGCCCGCTTCGAGCCGGAGCGCGACGTGCGCTTCTCCACCTACGCCACGTGGTGGATCCGCGCCTCGATCCAGGACTACATCCTGCGCAACTGGTCGATCGTGCGCGGCGGGACGAGTTCGGCCCAGAAGGCCCTGTTCTTCAATCTGCGCCGCCTGCGCGCCCGCCTCATGCAATCGACTGAGGAGCAGGTCGGCTCCGAGATCCACGGCCGGATCGCCACCGCCATCGGCGTGTCCCGCGAGGACGTGGCGCTGATGGATGCGCGCCTGTCCGGCCCCGACATGTCGCTGAATGCGCCCGTGGGCGAGGAGAGCGAGGCGTCCTCCGAGCGGATGGACTTCCTGGTCGACGATGCGGCCCTGCCCGACGAGACGGTCTCCGCGCTCGTCGACGGCGAGCGGCGACTCGTCTGGCTGCGCCAAGCGCTCACCGTCCTGTCGGAGCGCGAGCTGCGCATCCTGCGCGAGCGGCGGCTGGCGGAGGATCAGGCAACCCTGGAAGCACTGGGCCACCGCCTCGGCATCTCGAAGGAGCGCGTCCGCCAGATCGAGAACCGTGCTCTGGAGAAGCTGCGCCGCGCCCTGGCGGAAAAGTTCCCCCAGGCGCCGAGCAGCGTCTACGCCTGAGGCCCACCTATCGGCCAAGTCTCGCATCCTGAGGCATGGGAACGGAGGGGAGCGTCGAAAGGCGTTCCAGCCGGCTGTGTGGTCCCTGGAGGCGTTTCCGAGAGATAAGGATCAGATCCGGAAGACGCAGCGGGAACCGCGCTCAAGACGGTCGCTAGGCCAGCCCTCACATCGAAGGGGCTCCGACGCCTCAGAGGATGGGCGACAGGGCGGGTCCGCGGGGCCCGCCCTTTTTCTTTTCAAGACGAAAGGGCGTTCTGCCCGACGCGGCGCGGCGTGCCTCCGCCCGACCGCGGGTTACCCGAGGCGGCGGCGAGTACGGTGGCGAGCCGCTTCGTCGCGAAATCGATGAAGCTGCGGGCCTTGGCGGGCAGCAGGCGCGAGGTCGTGACGAAGTAGACCGGCGTCGGGGGCAGGCTCCAATCCGGCAGGACGCGCTGCAGGCGGCCCGTGGAGACATCGCTGTCGACGCTGATGACGTTGGCCCGGGTCAGGCCTTGTCCGGCCACCGCGAAGCGCCGGGCGAGGCTCAGCGAGTTGCAGGAGAGGGGGCCTGCCACGGTGATGGCGACGGTCTCGCTGCCACGGGTGAGGGCCCAGTTGGCGGAGGTGCCCTGGGCCGGCACGATGACCTGATGCGCCTCGAGATCGAGCGGCGCCCCCGGCGCGCCGCGCTCGGCGAGATAGGCCGGCGCGCCGAAGATGCCGTTCTCGACCTCGGCCACCTTGCGCACGATCAGCGACGTCTCGCGCGGCTCCTCGATGGCCACGGCGAGATCGTAGTTGTCGCCCACGAGATCGACCGGAGCGGGCTTCAGATCGACGTGGACGTGGATGTGCTCGTGGAGGGCGGAAAACTCCGTGATCACGCCCGAGAGATGGCGCAGTACCCAAAAATCCGGCGGTGCGGCGATCTTAAGGAACCCGCTCGGCCCCTTGGCCACGGCCATCATGTCGTCGAAGGTCCGCTGGGCCTCGTCCACGAGCCGCGACACCTGGGCGAGATAGGCCTCGCCGTAGGAGGTCAGCGCCAGCTTGCGGGTCGTGCGATCGAGAAGCCGCAGGCCGACCGTGGCCTCGAACATCGTAATTCGGCGCGACAGGGAAGAGATCGGCATGCCGAGGGCAGCTGCCGCCTGGCTGAAGCTCTTGCGCCGAGCGACTTCGACGAAAAGCGCCATGTCGCGCAGCAGTTGAGGATGCGGCATTTTCATCCAGTCCGCCCGGTCGTTACGTGACTGCACGCGCACCTCTCGATGGGAGGCGGCACACAACCCTACGAGCCCTCTAACACATCTGACTATAACCGTAGCGGGCGCTCCGGGCTCCGACCGGAAAAATCGTTTCGGCAGGTGGAATAAACGTCTCGCGCCGAAGGCAGCCTTCTGCACGGGCAGAAGCGCCGTATCTCCGACCCGGCTATCAGTCAGAGAAGCAGCCCAACCGGCCGCTGCCTGAAGGGACAGGTGTCGCCCACGGTGTCCCGGCTCCCTTCGGATCCCGCGAAACGGAGAGGGACGCGGCGGCGGCTGGTTTTTTTAAAATCGCTATTTCTCAGTTATTTAGGCCGCCTTCCGACGCCTCCCGAGGGGGTGGAAAGCCTCCTCGCAGCAAAAGAAGCGCCGTTGGACCCGCCGACCCGCTTGCGACTGCCAAGAGTGCCGGCTATAAGCCCGCTCGCTGGCCCTTCGGGGGCGGCATCGGAGTGTAGCGCAGTCTGGTAGCGCACCACGTTCGGGACGTGGGGGTCGCAGGTTCAAATCCTGCCACTCCGACCAAGCAAGAAGAGAAACGCCTCCCGAAGGCGTCGAGACGAAAAAAGGGCGCCCGTAGCTCAGCTGGATAGAGCACCAGACTACGAATCTGGGGGTCAGAGGTTCGAATCCTTTCGGGCGCGCCATCTACTCTGTTGTTAGACATGAGTTTTTCCCTTTGATGCCTTCGGCGTCGGGGTCGCGGTTTGCAGACGGTTTGCAAATTCCGTTCGCGGTGAGTTCTCCCAATTGAAGATTGCTTGGTCCGCCAGCGCTCTCGTGCGAGCGAGGTAGCGGTCCAAAATCACGGTCACCGTCTTGAGCGAGTGGCCTGTGATGGTCGCGATCTGTTGCGGGCTGCAGCCGGCCTCCGACAGCATCGTCACAGCCGTTCCACGCAGGTCGTGGAAGTGCAGAGCGACTGGCTCTGCGATCCCGGGTAGGGTGATGCTCCCGACGCCGGCCTCGGTGGCAGCTTCCTCCCAGAGCCGAGCGAAATACCGCTTCTGCAGCGCGCGGCCGGTCTTCGTTGTCAGGATCAGCGGCGATCGGCGCTCCATGCCGTCCAGCATGCGCCGGAGCGCCTGCGTGCAGGGGATCGTGACAAGCGGTGCCACTCGGCCGTTGCGGGCGCTCTTGCCCTGTCTGAGCGTGATTGCACTGCCATCGTAGGCCGACCAGGGCAGGCGTAGGATGTCAGCCTGGCGCTGCCCGGTGTGGAGAGCGATGATCAGCGCGCGCTGCAGCTCAATCGGCGCCACGCGCATGAAGGCGTCGATATGCTCGGGCAGCCAGACGATCTCGGCTCGGTCGGCGTGGTACAGCCGCTTGAACCCGCGAATGTGGTTCGCCTCGATCCGCCCGTTCTCCTGCCCCCAGGTCAGCATAGCCGAGATGACGGACAGGCGATTGTCCGCCTCGCGTTCACCTGAGGTGCGAGCCACCTTGGCGCGCCAGTCGAGGAAGTCGCGGCGCACGGCCGGCTCGTTCAGCGCTTCGCGCGGCAGATCGCCGAAGACCGGCTCAGCCTTGGCCAGCATGCGCTTGTACTCGCGCTGGGTGCTGGCCGAGAGCTTCTCGAACTCCGGGGAAGCAGTGAACTCGCGGGCGAGGCCGTTGAAGGTGTCGCCGGAGTGTCGGGCCTTCAACGTCCGCTCGGCCTCGGCATAGCTCAGGATGAAAGCGCGCTCGCCCGGCTCGCCTTCTAGGCGGACTCCGGTGGCGCGGTGATACCAATAGGCCTTCCGAGTGCCGCCCTTCAGCGTCTTGTAGGTCGCGAAGACGCCTGGGTACTCAGCGCGAACCACGGCTCGCCCTCCAGGCCTCCAACTTTGTCATGGCCCCCGCAGGCTCCTCACCGGAATGGATCACGATCCGGTCGCCTTCAATTTCGACTCGGCCGACCTTGAGACCGGCTGCTTGCGCACCCTTCACGGCGCGGGCAATGGCGGCTTGTGAAAGCTTGGGCTGGCGGGGCATTGCGGATCACGCCTGCTCCCTGCTGGAGTTGATCTCGGAGGTTTCCCCCCAGCGCTCGGCACGCAGCGCGGCAATGCGCTCCTCGAAGGCAAGAACTTCTGCCTCGACATCGCCCGGATAGGGCGCCGGGTCGAAGGTGCCCTCGTAGAGGATGCGAGCCCGAACCTTGGGCCACACGCTGTCGAAGAGAGGCCAGCACCGGATCTGGATGCAGACAATCCTGTCAGGCCCATCGGCGGCCACCCAATGGCCGTCACTGTTCCGGGTGAAGAACATCGTGCCCGGATAGGTGAAAAGAGGCTCGCGATCCGGGCCGTACCCGTCCGTAAGCATCGCGCTGTACGGCCCCCGGTCACCTCGGAATGCACTTGTGGCCTCTTCAGGACTCAGGCCGCTTCCGATAAGCGCCTTGACGGCTGCGAGCTTCAGCAGGTCGCGCAGCTTGAAGCTGGCATGGTGCCCTTTCCCTCGTGGGCGTTCCGGAAAGAGGTTATAGCGCTTCAGGTAGTTGCCGATCTGGATGGCGCTCAGGCCAACGATTTCGGCCGCTTCGCTCCGCCCAATGCTCCAGCTCTCGATCAGCGAAGCTTTCACCGATATTCTCCCACCAAAGGACCTCTGTGGCCCTTCAAGGACTACAAGGCGCCACAGCGTCCGTCAAGCAGCAAAAGACCACAAAGGTTTTCTGGTTTGTAGACGCGGAGAGCTATCGCCGGGAGCTCTCCGCGAGAGATCGCGGAAGCCGATCAGGCTCAGGAAGCATCGACCGGACACCGATTGATCTCGAAATCTCGGTCACCGCCGCGCAGCCATGCGATCTGCGATGGATGCCCCTCAGGTGCGCCAAGAGATGGCTCTGCGTCGCCGCTTTCTTCTAGCTCCGGATCTCCATCCGCCTCGTTGAGCAGCGCAACGATCTGGTCGACGACATCAAGGGCGAGCTCGGCCAGTCGCTCGAACTCAGCTCGCGGGATGGTGGCGGCCGGGATGCGGCGGCCGCCGGGGAAGCGAACAAGGTTCGTCATGGCTCACCCCCAGGCCTTCAGCGCTTCGATGAGGAGGGTGGGCGCATCCCGACGATCGATGCGGCCGTTGCACTCGATCTCGTGGAGGATCTGAGTGCAGAGGATGTGATCGCGCTCCTCGTCATCGGCCGGTTGGCGCCGGGAGAGTTCTTGCACGCACCGATCGCTTAAGAAGCCGAGCCGCTCGCATTCGAAATCCGCGAATAGGCCGAGTGCGGTCGAGCGCGGGATCCCCGCCAACTCGCTTGGCTCGTTGCATCGAGGCATGTTCGTGACGTGCCGCCAGAGGTTCGCGGTGTCCCTGGCGATCTTGTAGATGAACGCCATGTCGGCGGTGGTGAACGGCGAGAAGTCGAAGCCGTCGGTATAGGCTTGCGGATCCGCGAACTGGGATGGCCCGGTCTTGCTGTGCAGATGCCGAGCAGCGCTCTCGCGTGCGGCTGCGGCCCGGTCGCCGAGGCTTGGTGCCTGAGCTGCCCGTGAGGTGGTGGATCTTTGGCCCATGATCCGTCTCCCTCACCCGATCTGGACGAAGCCGTAGGCGAGGACGCCCCCGGCGATGATGGCGAGGGCGGAGATCAGCTCGCCACCGAGGTCGAGGAAGCGGAGGGCACGGACATGTGCCGTGTCCGGCCGGACGGGTGCGACGGCCTGCCAGGGCTCGATGGAGCCGGGCGCAGCCTCATCAATCTCGAGGTGCGGAGATTGCCGCGCATAGAGTGATGAAGGCGAGCGAAGCCGTTCACCGGCGCGTGCCGGTGCTGTAGAATGACGGGTAGCCATGATCGTTGTGCCTCAACGTGCGTGGTTAGGCCCGGCGCGGGAGCTTCCACCTTCCCGTCGGGCCGTTCTTCGTGATATCATCAGCGCTATGAACGCGTCAACTCGTGATATCACGAAGATCCGTAAGCCGAGAGCACCAGCCGCGGGTACGCCGGTCGTTGTCCGGATGCAGCCTGAGCAGCTTGCGCCCCTCGACGCCTGGATTGCGGATCACCCTGAACCAAAACCGAGCCGACCTGAGGCAATCCGCGAGGCTGTCTCAGAGCACTTGAAGGCGAAGGGCTATCTAAAATGACCGACGCCAGCGCCGAGGAACAATCCGAAAAACTCGGCGAAGTCGCGCGGCTGGCGACCTTGATGGCGGATCGCATCCTCGAAGCGCAGATCATGGATAGGCCGATACCGCAGGAGCAATTCACTGCTTTTGTCGACGCTGCTCATTTGTTGCAGGAGCGGGGCGTACCGTGGCCGCCCCTCGTAGAACAGATATTGAATGACGCCGGTAAGCCCAGGGTCACAGACCCGCAGCCTGAAAGCGACCGAGCCCTCGCCGGCCTCACGCGGTTCTTTAGCAGCTTCCGACGCAGCTAGCGGGGGCGGCTCTGGGGAACAGAGTGAACCTCCCCGCCCGCGGCTGGAAAAGGAACGAAGCTAATATGTCCACGACCGAGCTGGACGATCTTAATGCCGCGCGTCTCGCGCTCGTACGACAGCGAAACGCGATTGCGAAGCGGATGGCTGCAATCGAGCTGGCCCCGGTTTCGATGGCTGAGGATTTCACGCGCATCCTGCTCGCCATCGAAGCTGTCGATCGAGCCCTGGTCGATGCCGGGCAGCCTCATATCCCGGCCGGTATCTGAGGTGATGAGGAGCCCCGGCACCGCGTGAGATCCGCATCAGGTTCGCGGTGAGCGCCCTCAGGTGAGTGGTGAGTTCGCTCGACGCCTGACGCAGGGCGATCTCGGCTTCCGACTGCTCGCTGACCAGCCTCATTGCGTCACCCCGTCTCCACCGTCGACGAGGGACCGTGGACGGGCAGGCTATCAGGGTGCCGGCGACTGTCGAGGCGGCCGGGGGGCACAGACGACAATTCAAGACAGCATCTGGTGCTGCACGCAAATCGATTATTCCACTGCTCACACAGGATGGGCTGCCGGAGCAGTGATGCCGCCCTGAAGAGCTTGGGTATCTGGCCGGCGGACTGGCATCGAACGCTTAGATAGGCGGCGACAGACCCATAGGCCGCCGACCGTTGAGCTGCTCCACGCAGGAACGGCAGCAACAGATAGCCCCCCTCGCCAGGGCGCCCTCCCGCTACCCGCTTCGGTTACCTCCGTCGGTAACTCAAACCGACTGCGCGGCGCGCATCAGCAAAGTGAGAGAATATCGGGCCAGCACGGACATGCATCCACAGGCCTCACGCCGCCACAGCCATTTCCGTTAGAAATCCCCCTCAGCGTGCGGTTTCCCTACCGCGACGCACTTTTTTGATCCAAAAGAGCATGTTACGAAAAAAATCGACACAGCTCGATCTGTGACGAAAATCGATGAGCCGTGAAGGTTTTTAACGTCCATGCCCGAGGCCCCGGACTCCTTCCACACCGCCGCCCCCGAGCCGGTGATCGAGTTTCGAGGACGCTATCTGCCTGTTGCAGCTCGACTCGCAGGTTACGCAGCCCTCATCGAAAAATTTGATCTACGTGTGCCTTTGCATCATGAAATGGCTGCTGTCTCCACCAAAAACACGCGCCGCAAGGAGGATGGCTGGGCCATTTATCCGAATGCAATGTACCCGGGGACAGGCACAATTGACAATCTTATATTTGCCCTGAAATATGAAGGCGTACAGCTCTTAGCGTTGAAATTTATCTTCACAAATTTTGATAAGAAAGAACTAGAGGACGCGGCTCTTGCAAAAAGAACCAGCACCTACTTAAGAAGGCTTTGCTTCTTTTATGAATTTCTATTGGATGAAAAGCTGAAAATTCCTGACGTGACTGCGGGCGGCTATATTGATGCGATTGATACATCGCAGCAGTATGCAACCAATAAATCCATACAAATAAAAAGATTTCGGGTTCGCGACAATCTTCCCGGAACGCCAGAATTCTGTCCGATGGTTTTCAAAACAAAAAAGATAGAGAAATTTATATCCCTTGAGCTGTCAACAAAGGCAAAGCGGATTGTCGAGAGCGCGCCCAAAGATCTGATAGCGCGAGCGGCGGCCTTTCTACTCCTAGCAGACTCGAAAGCCTCATTCGCTATTGAAGGTGAAAACCCGCCAAAAGATCGTGTCGCTCGATGGGGCGCTGTCATTAGCAAGGCGGGCCAGATAGAACTAACGGTTAACAGACTTGTCAGCCTGCAAAAAGAACTCATCGGCGATGATCGCTTTGTACATATTGGATTGAGAGATGAGGGAGGGTTCGTCGGAAAGCATGACTCGTTCGGACAGCCCGAGCCAGAGCACCTGAGTGCACGGGCGGAAGACTTAGTGGATCTGCTATCCGGCTTAGAGGTGTTTGATACCTATGCAAGAAGATTGCAGTTTCACCCAGTACTGACCGCAGCCTGCATTGCGTTCGGATTTGTATTTATACATCCTTTCGAGGATGGTAACGGCAGAATTCATAGATTTCTAATGCATCATGTGCTTGCGGAATTTAATTACACACCAAGAGAGATCGTCTTTCCTATCTCAAGCGTAATTTATGACGACATTGCCCGTTACAAGGACGTCCTTGAGAGCACTACTCGTCCGCTACTGGAATTCATTGAATGGAAACCGACAGACAAAGGCAACGTCGAAATTCTTTCGGAAAGTGGTGATTATTATAGATATTTTGACGCAACGTTGTGTGCTGAATATTTGTTTGGTTGCATACAACGTTCAGTCGAGAAAAATCTTCCAGAAGAGCTTATGTTTTTGGAAAATAGGGACAGATTTCATCGTGAGGTCACAGAAATTGTCGACATGGGAGAAAGGACCATTGATCTTCTCCTCCGATTTTTGCGAAGTGGGCATGGAAGGCTCAGCAAAAGAGCGAGGGAAAATGAATTTAGGAAACTTAATATGAATGAAATAGATGACATAGAAGAGCTTTATAGAGAATTATTTACAGGGTACGGCATCGATTGAGGGTCGGCGTGATTAGCAGCTTACCTCGCAGCACCTGGATCTCGGCGTTCGCCTGCTTCACGAAGCCTTCCGCGAAAGTCTGCATGTTCGCCGCGTCATGAATGCCGACAGCCTCGGACGCCGACGTGATGGCGCGAGCGGTGAGCGCCATCATCACCATATCGCCGCGTCCAGCGGCGGTCAGTTCGGTGAAGTCGTCGCCCAGCTCGGCGAAGTAGGCGCGGCAGGCGTCGGCGCCCTGCTGGCGAAGGGTCTCGACGCTCATGGGTTCTCCTCGATCCAAGCTGGCAGCAGGTCGCCGCGCTTCGGGTCGATGGGCTCGCCAAGCGGATCGGGCCAGCGGTGGACGATGCGCGTGAAGGCCGCCTCGCGGTACAGTGTCGTCAGTTGTAAGAACCCGCCGACGTAGTGAATGCTGGCCGCGCCCTCAGCATCGTCGGTCTCGCGGTGTAGGCGGCAGGCGGCGACGGCGCACACCGTCAGTCTCGGCCGTAAACCAGTGTCGGTAGCTACGCCCACTGCGCGCTCGACTCCCAATCTCCAGCATATGACCTGGGTTGCCAGCCACTTCCTCGCGGAAGCGATTGACCATTGCTTCGAATTGAATGTCGCCAGGTGCCGCAAAACGAGATGCAGGATTATCCATACTTAGTTCTGGGCTAAACTGCAGACGGAATTTCTCTCGATTGATATCGCCAGATGGAAGCATTGCCAATAATTTGAATCCCCATCCATTTTGATCGCTTTTCATCATGGATGCTATTTCGGGCCTGTCGTATCTATATACGAGAGACGGTAGCTCATTGCCCTCATAAAATATTTTTGGATCAAGGTTGTTGCCCCAACCTTCTGCATACACAGCTTGACCCATAACTGTGAACTTGTCGAGATACCCATGAGCGCTTGCCATGCTTGCCTCTTTACATTCAGGATTAAGTTGATACTGTTATATTGCCATGAAATTTATTTTCCAAAACGACAACGAGCATCTAAGAGGATCGCCGAGTTTCAAAAACAACTCAACCTATTTTCAAGGCGCTGATGCGCACCTGACCGCCTGTTGTGCTGCCGCTGCGATAAACGGGGCCGATAGTGTTGAGTTGCGCGCTGCCACGACCATGCGCTTCCGCACCTCGGCCATGCGCTTGTCATCGCCGACGCCGGCCGCCGCGGCTTCCCGACAGACAGTCTCGTAGATCTTCCGCAGCCGCGGGCGAAGCCGAGCAGTCCTCGCATCCGGGCAGTCCGAAAGTCGGAAATCGGATTAGCCATTGCGAGGCATGCAGGCGGTGCCGGCTATCGTAGAAACGGCCACCTGCCCGTCAGGCCATCTCTGACCCGGTGAGAGCACTCGCATCAGGAGGACCACCGCGACAATGCCGATGATTGCCATGACCAGCTTCGTTCTAAGCCCCAACCGCTCCTCCCCATTAACGTCCCTGAGATCGGATCAACTGGGTGCATAGCTAGGGCAGGTGTTGGCGCTTGGGGCCCAGCGTTTCCATCCAAACGATCGCTGGCAGCGCCGCCGGCAGGGACCAAACCATGGCGCCGTCCTCATCCGTCAGCCAAGCAAGATTGCTGTCCTCCATGATCGGGAGCGACCAACCGCAAGTGACGTCTTCTGTATGATCCCATACAAACATACGATATATCTAAGGCTCGAATCACGACGCCGTGAGCTTACCTGTGCCTTACGTAGCGGTACGCTTTGAGGTCATTGCCGATGCAGCCAGTGGGCCAAAGCGGGCGGGTCGCGGTGACGCAGCCAGCGCTCTATGCCTCGCGGATCGTTGGTCCGAGCTCGGCTACCGCAACATCCGTATCGTTGATCCGACGGGTGCAGTTCGAACCCAGGCAAGCCTTCGTGCAACCTTGCCGATCGTCAAGCTGATGAAACGTCGTTTAAGCAAGCTCCGTCCCGCAAGCACTTAGCGCTCGAAACAACATGCGGTGCGACGGCACCTCCTGAAGAAGTGACTTGTTGCGACCTACGCCTTCTGCGCCCGAGCCAGTAGGATTGCCGTGCGCGCAGCGCTGCGCCTCGCGCTAGTCGCGCTCGTCTTGTCGCGTAGAACCGCAGTAGCGAAGGCGTTTGCCTTTAGGGCGGCCGCCAAGTCGAGCGTGTAGCCCTCGCCGAGTTCCGCCCGATCCCCCATCCGCCCGTCGAGCACGGCATCAACCAGCGCGTTCAAGTCGTCATGAGTGACGACGTTGGCCTTGAAGAGTTCTCCGACAGTGGGATCAGCCATGCGCGACCCTATCCCTTCGACCGACTGCGCGCCACGGCTTAGTACCCAATGCCACTGCTCTCCTTTGCCCACCGACAAAGCGCAGTCATGGGGCAGGCTCACAAGAGGCAGACGCCGGCCATCGAGGCCCGGCCGCGGGGTCGAGGCGGCTACCAATGACGTCAGGCCAGCGGTGGGTGATCTCGCTCCATGCTGGGCCACGGTTCAGCTGCGCAAGCTGCACGAAGCCACCGACCTGACAGGTGCCGTTCGCCGGATCGCCGCCGATCGGGATGCGCTACAGCAGAGCGCACGCAACAATTCGCGCAATCCGGCTGAAAAGCCGAGCTTCTAGATCCCCACCCATAGGACGGTCGCTCAAGGCCGCAGGGGGATTACGCCATGCTCGATATGCTCAGGATCGTCGTCGCCGGAACGCTGCTCTACGGAACGACCGTCTTTGCCTCGCCCGTCGAGGCCACCAAGCTCAACCGCATTCTGCCGCGGGCGATGCATCCGGTGAAGGTGGAGCCGTGCAAGGCATCGTGGCCCTATCTGATCCGCACCTGCGTCGCTTGAGAGGGGCGGAGGATCGTCATGATGCCCTTTGCCCGACCTTCTCTTATCGGCCTCACCACACTCCGGCTGCTATGGTGCCCGCTGGCGCTGACCATTGGCCTGTTCGCCATCGTCCTGGCATGGCTGCTGCGGCCTCGCGACATGACCGTCAACAGCGATGCTGCCATCTCGGCCGCGATCGGTAGCCTAGGCGTTCTGATCGCGCTCTCGGCTTTGCCGGTCGCAGTGGGCTCCGAGGCTTGAGGGATCATGCCTCGTACCGGCACTCAGCGGGCAGCAGCAGGAGGGCTGCCACCCGCTGGAAGCACTAAGCTGCCTGAGCGAGGGGCGCAGGGGCATCCATGGCGCGTAGGTAGACCTCCAAGAGGCTCTCCTGTTCGTCGCGCTCGTCCTTGTCCTGCTTGCGCAACTTCAGGATCTCCTTGAGCACTTTCACGTCCAGACCTTCGCCCTTGGCCTCGGCGAAGATCTCCTTCTTGGTCTCCATCAGATCCTTGATCTCTTCCTCGATCCGCTCGACGCGTTCGATGATCTAGCGGATCCGCTCACCTGCGACGCCTACCATGTCCGTGGTGTCGGTCATGCCTTCCTCGTGCTCACTGTGCGCGTGCAATCTCGCGGCTCAGGGTAAGCGAGGCGTTAAGGCCAAGGCCTCGGAAGCGGGCGCTGGCTCGGCCCGATAGTGACCGAGCTGATGCGGATGCTCGATCGGTGCATCATGCAGCCTGCTCCGCCTACCACCGCTCCACGACGCGGGTGGAGATCCCCTGCGCGGTGATGACAGTGTGCTGGCAGAAGCCGCCCACGGCCGGCTGCATCTCGCCGCTGACCGGGTGCGGAAACCGGAGATCCCGCTGTGCCCGCATGATGCGCAGACCGTCGCGCAAGGGATCGAACGAGGCCATGCCGCCCGTCAGGCCCATGCTGCCCAGGCGACCCATCAGCTCGGGCGACGACGGGGCGCAGGTGTTCATGATCTGCTGCGGGCCGGCGGCCTCGCTGCCCGAGTCCATCACCCAGCACTCAGGCCGGCCCCGCTCCTCCGACCATCCTGCCATCAAGATCATGTTCGGCCGGACGCGGGCCTGCGGGTTTGCCGTGCCGAACTGCGCCAGGGCGATGGTGTAGGTCTCAGCCATATCCGCAACGGCGTCGTCGAAGGACGCGAAGCGCCACCGCACACGGTCGGCGAAGTACTCCGGCAGCTCGCTCGGCCCACGACCTGAGACCACGGCCGGCAGGTGCCCAAGGATGCGCACCTTCTGCGCGGTGCCGAACACCTGCCCCTCGGGGCCACGGAGCCAGCCATCGGTGAGCACGTGAACAGCGCTCTCGCGCACGTAGGCGTGAAGGGCCGTCAAAGCCATCTCCATGGTCGGTGAGAGTGTCGCCGGCGCAATCCGAGTAGTTCGGGGCGGCGTAGTCAGGAGCGAACTTGAGCCGCCCGTTCAGCACCGGGATCGGCTGCATTGGCCGGGCGGCGTTGCCCTGCAGGCCGAACGAGTGCAGCGCATCGGTGCTGCTGGTCTTTCCGCCCGCTTTCGGAGCGAGAAAGTGGCTGATCGCCAGAGCGCCAGCGCCGACGATGGCGGCGGAAGCGACAGCCCCGCCGAAGCTACCCAGCGAAGTAGCAAGCGCCGCGCCGAGCGGCCCCGCCGGTCCTGCCGCCGCAGTCAGCGCGACGAGAGCGACAACGGAGAGGATACTCTTGCCGACTGACCCACCGCGCCCGCCGCCGAGCGGGCGGCTGATGAACTCCACGTGGTCGTTCGCGGCCACAGCCCGCGTTTCCCACTCGGCCCGGCCATAGAACTCGCCGTTGATGGTCAGGACAGTTGGAAGCTCAAACCGCCATGCGACACGGGCAAGGTAAGCGGCGATGGTCTCCCCCATGACGGCCTGCGCGTCAGCGATCGGCAAGATGATGCCCGGATCTCCGGGGTTCTCGATGTTGTCCGGCTCGTAGAGTTGCAGGTTGTGCTTCACAGCGATCTGCATGCGGCTCTCCTCACGCGGTCGGGGGCTGCAACATCGGGTGAGCGGCCGCGAAGGCGTCCCAGGCATCGAGGTCGACCGGCTCGGCCGCCTGCGCCGCGAGGCCGTTCCAGTCGGGCTCGACCACCCGCTTGTCGACCATGGTCTCGAAGCCCGAGACGCTGGCGGGCGGGATGCCGAGCATCCGCTCCGCCTCGTTCCAGAGGTGCACGGTCGTGATGCTGTCGAGAGCATAGGCCACGCGCATCGAGGCGCCGCTCGCAATGGCGGCCTCGGCACTGATCTTCCCGACTATGCCGACGAGGGTAGCGAGCACGATGAGGAGGCCGCCCTCCGGCTCTTCCTCGGCCTGCGGATCATCCTGCGGACATGTCCTCGCTTCCTGCGGAATCGTCCGCACGTCCTGAGGGGCTGTCCGCACCGGGCGGTGAGCCGTGCCGCCCCGATACTTGGCCGGGCGCTGGTCGAGGTTCCACTCGGTGGCCTCGACATTGACCATCCCGTCGGGCGCGATGACGAGGAGGCCCTTGTCCTGCCACTTCTGGACCGTGGATCGGTTCACCCCGTGGCGTCGAGCAAAGGCGGCCTTCGTCTCGGTCTGCATGTGTTGCCTGTTGCCGTTGCCTTGTTGCCTGTTGCCGGGTTTTCAGACCCTGGCGCTAGAAAGCTCGGGGGCCCCGACCACCCGTATAGGTTTGGGGGTGCCAGGGTCCCCCGGCAGTCACGCCGCCCCTCGTGGGGTCAGGCCCATCCGACGGATCTCGCGCTCCATGCTGGCCATCGAGGCAGAGGGTGTGCCCTGCGGTGCCGGAACGAGCCCCTGACGCGCGAGCTCGCGCTGCATGCTGGCGGAGAGCCGGGCGCGCATGTCGTCCGCGAGGAGTGCGGGCGGGCAGGTGCCTGCGGAGGGTGGGGACGAAGCGGCCGGCAGGGACGACGGCCGGGGCGGTGCTGCCGGCGGCGGCGAGACGGAGCCGGCCGACCGGGTCGCCTCATAGGCCGCGATGTCGGAGGTTAGGCTGTCGAAGTCGCGCTGCTCGTCATCGGTGAAGCAGCGGCTGCGCATGATGACCCGCTCCTGTTCGAGGCGGGCGAGCGCGCTGCGGTATTCGTCTGCAGTGCGGATCGGCATGGGCGTCTCCTATCGTGACGGAATAGTGGGGGCGGCACCCGCGGACACGGCTTGCGCCGGCCCGCTGCCCGCGAGTGCCTCACCGGGCGGGAGAATGCGCCCGGCGATCTCGGGTCACGCGGCCTCGTGGCGGTGTTCGGCAAGCCACGCGGCGCGGCGGCGTGCAGTCTCTCCCTCGACCCAGGTGCCCAGGTCGAAGCCGAGATCGGGCAGTTCGTAGATGCTCCGCCCCTGCATGCCGCTGCGCCGCTGCTCCCGCAGCAGCTCAAAGTTCCGCGGCTCGTCCCGACTCGCGAAGCCATCGTCGATGGCGCGCTCAGCTACCGGCGCAGGGATCGTCGAGATGACGGTCGTGACGATCTCCGGCATGCGGTTCTCGCCGGGTGAGTAGCGGAAAGGCTTGAGGACGTAGACCTGCTGTAGCGGCACCGAGGGCTTGAAGTCGGGCTCGGGACGATGGAACCGCGGCAGGTCAGACGAGGCGTTGCCCGCACGGATCTGGGCCGCCGTATCGCGCATGGGGTCGGTGAGCAGGGTTTTGGCCGGGGTCTCACCATCAGTCGCCTCGATGGGCCGCGGGCTGACCCAGCCGAACCGCTCCTGTCGGCCCGACTCGGACACGTCGAGACCGGGCAGCATCGTCGCGATCAGGTGTCCGGTCAGGTAGGCTGCAACGTCCTCGGGCGCCTCGTTGTCGCGCCGCCCATGGAAGTCGCGCCGGGAGAAGTGCGGTGCGGAGGTCGGCGTGATCGCGCCGGCAAGCGCGGCCTGGGCTCCCGCCAGCGCGGCCACAGCCTGTCGGACCCGCTCGGCCGCGGCATCGATCGCCTTGCCGTCGCGCTCCAGCATGGCCGCAGCAGCCTCGCGCTCGTTCGCGATGCGGGCGTCCTCGATCTTGGCCTCAATGGCGGTGATCCGACGTTCGACCTCGGTCAGGGCATCGGCGATGCCGGCGGCGGTGCCCTCGACCTCGCGGCAGGCGCGCTCGGCCTCGGCGATAGCGGCGGCGTCACTGCCCTGGATCAGCAGCTCGCGCCGGGCGGCAACAGCCTGCTCCAACTCGGCCGCGAGTGCGGTCTGCCGGGCCTGGAGGTTGTCGCGAGTGGTGATGAGGCCGGCGAGCTCAGTCCCCAAATCGGGGGAGTAGACGGTGATGGGCTTGGTCTTGGCCATGCGGATTCTCCTCAGGCAGCTTCGCGATGCGAAAGCGCGTCGAGTGGCGGGAGATTGACGCCGTCTGCGACGAGCTGGGCGCGGAGAGCGTGGCGCAGGTACTCAGACGTCGAGGTCCGGCGCTTACGAGCAGCTTCCAGGATGGCATCGGCCACACCCCGCTCCGCCCGGAAGCGGACGAACTCGGGGAAGGTCATGGAACGGGCGGCGGTCTGCACGACACGGCTCCTCGGGTGGGGTTCAGCGTGCCAAGAACGTGCCTGAGGGGAGGCGCTTAGGGATACGTCGCGGTTGCCGCTATTGCCGCGATGTGCCGGCTCCACTTGGCGGGCAGGTGCTGTAGGCCGACCCGTTCGAAGTAGCCGGTGACAACCGGGCTCTCTCGATCGCCGGCCAAGTAGGCTGAGAGCGCGCGTTGATCGTCGTTCAGAAGCATCTCGAGCGCTGGGCGGCTGACGACCCACGGCCCCCCGCCAACTCGACGTCCGATCTGATGCTGCTCGCACCAAAGGCGGAGAGTCCGCACTGACTTGCCTGCAATCTCCGCAGCAATCTCGACCGAAATGCCTTCGCGACGATCGAATGGGATCAGGCAGCGACCGTAAGCAGCCTCTGCGAGGCATGAAGAGCAATTGTCAGCACGGGCGCTGTGGCCGGCATGGGGCTGCATGGGTACGCACTCCAACTGGAACTGTAATGCTCAAGACGGGCGCAGGCCCGAGAACTCGGGGCTCTGCGGCCGTAGGCCTGACTTTTCAGGGCTGGGAATCAGCGCCTCCCTGTCGTGGGGCGGACGACCGGGCCCGGCGGATAGTGCCGACGGTGGTGGGGGAGACGCCGACGCGGCGGGCGATCTCGCGGTCGGTGAGCGCGCCAATGCCGGGATCCTCGACATTCAGCAGCGCTATGACGTCCCGGCGCTTGTCCGCGTTGGTGCGGCGCGAGGGATACCTGGAATGTGGGTATGCTTGGGCCTGTCCAGATTGGACGGGGTTTGAGGTCGCCAAATCGGGAGTGCTCAAAGGGGGTAGCGTTTCGTGACCCCCTTTGGGATCTAACATGGGGTGGCGTTCCTGCACCCCACCCTGTCCAGTCTGGACGCCCGCCGCATCCTGCTCTCGCAGCCGTGCGCCCATGCGCTCGATATCGGCGCGGAGGGTAGCGAAGCGGATCAGGTCATTCTTGTGCGTCCACTGGACCTCCTTGCGGCTCAGGAATTCGAACCACGACATGCGGGCACGCAGGTCGTTGAGCGAGCGGGCCGGCATGGTGTCCAGCATGTCTTCTAGGACGTAGCCGCGGGCACGCACCCAATCATGCGAAGCGTAGCTGTCCTCGAAGGCGGATCGATCGTCTTCGATCTCTTCGGTGGCCTGATACTCGGCCCATGCCGCAGCGACCGTCTCGGGAATTGGCCAGCCTTGCGTAACGGCCTCGCGCACGGCTGAGGGCATGGACTCCCCATTTCCGTGCGAGCCCCAGCCGCCCAAGTCGTAGCAGCCCTTCCAGTCCGGGCGCATGTCCCACATCAGCAGCGGTTCGCATGCCTTTCGCAGGGCCGCCTCGCGCTCGGTGTCGGCGAAAACGTTGCTCTCGCTGCCGTGCCGAGACAGCGCGGCCGCGCGGCGCTTGGCGCGCTCTAGCTCTCGCTCAGCCCGCCTCGCCAGCGCCTCCGGCGAGTTGAAGATGTCGTTGAACGCCTCAGCCGCAGCCTCCGCTTGGGTCTTGGGCCTCGGTGCGTCCAACTTGGACATCGCCTGCTTGACCGTCATGCCGGCTTTGCGGGCAAGCGCCTTCATCCGGCCGGCAGCGGCGGCCTTCTCGCCCGGATTGGTCGTGCTGTCGTGGAGGGCACGGACCTTCGCGAAAGTGTCCAGATTGGACATCAGCGTGTCCCCGCCATCAGGACAGGCAGGTCCCGAACGACGCCAAGACCGAACTCGTTGAGGATGTGCTGCGGTACCATCGTCCGCGGGTGGTCGGGCGGCGCGGTGCGCTGGGCGAGCAGCCACTGCCCGCCCGTTTGCCGCCAGCGCTGCACGTGGTCCCGCCAATCGTCGTCGGTCAGGCTGTCGAGGAAGGCGCGATGGTCCGGCGACTGGCCACCCGACGGCCCGGGTTGCCCAGCCGGCGGCGCCGACCCGATGTAGTCGCGCCAGCGCTGCTTGTTCAGCCAGACGTCGGCCGATTGCACGAACTCGGTACCGACCTTGCCGATGCGCTGCTGCTCGGCGGCGTAGGCTTTCGCTCCGGCGATGATCTCTGCGGGCTCCGCGCCTCGCTTCCGGGCTTCCAGCCAACGCTTCCGAGCCTCCGCAGCCCGGAAGCGAACATTCCTTGCCGGGTAGGCCGATTGGAATTCGGCGAAGCCGTCGGGGTCCCCCCCGGAAGGGGATAAAGGGGATTCTGTAGGTGTAGGTGTAGGTGGTTTGCGTTCGCTTTCGTTCTGCTTTCCATTTGCAGAACCTGATGCTTTGTCCTGTTCCTGCAATTCCAACAACTTAGGCCGACCGCCGAGCTTCCCGGCGGCACGCTTCTTCTCGATTTTACTCGTTACGAATTGATGCTCGTGAGTGAGCCGATCGTGGGTGAAATTGCCCTCTGAATTGCGTTGCCACAACGCCATCACGTTGGGCTTGAGCGCGGCCCAACGCTTGGCCGTCAGGCCGAGCATCCGGGCCAGCCGGGCATCGTCGTCGGGCAGGCAGCACCCGGGAGAGCGCCACGCGAACACCAGAAGGCGGATGTGCGCACCCACCTCCTCGACGGTCATGTGCGCGGTGTCGGCGATGAAGGCGTCGACGAGGAGCGGCAGCGTCGGCAGCGGGCTCACAGGTAGGCCTCGGCAAGCACGTTGCAGGCGACGTCGCAGAAGCACTCGATGCGGGCTGTGGGCCCGCCGCGCTGCTTCAGGATCTCGATCTCGAGGATGTTCTGCGCCCGCGCGAGACGGTTGATCTCGTCGTCGGTCAGGTCGGTCTTGCGCTCGAGGTAATAGCTCTCGCGGTACAGCCCGAGCACGACGTCGGCATCCTGCTCGATGGAGCCGGAATCACGCAGATCGGCAAGTTGAGGCCGCTTGTCCTCGCGCTTCTCGACCTCACGGTTGAGCTGGCAGAGGCCGAGGACAGGCACACCGAGTTCCTTGGCGAGGCCCTTCAGCCCCGAGGAGATCTCGGTCATCTCCTGCACGCGGTTGCCGCTGTAGCGCTTGGACGGACGCACGAGGCCGATGTGGTCCACGACGACAGCCGCGAGCGGTAGGCCTTGGCGTTCCGCCTTCAGCCGCATCTGCCGCGCCCTGGCGGCGATCTGCGCGAGGGTCAGCCCAGCCTGCTGTTCAATCCAGAGCGGGATGTCGGCGCCGTCGCGCTGCGCCTCATGCAGGCGCCGCAGCGCTCCATCGGACAGGCCCTTGGCCTCGGCAATGGCGCGGTAGGTGATCGGCTCCCGAGCGTGCGGGTCGTAGACGAGCGCCGACAGCATGCGCTCAGACAGCTCGCTTCCATCCATCTCCAAGCTGAAGAACGCGATGGGGCCGGACCGGCGCGCGGTGGTCAACGCGAAGTGGAGCGCCGCGGTCGTCTTCCCCATGCCCGGCCTGCCCGCGAGCACGATGAACTGCCCCGGGCGCATACCGAGCGTCTTCCGGTCGAGCGCGGGCACGCCGAACGGGGCGCCCGGTTGCACCCGGCCGGCGCGCGCTTCGTCAATCCGCGCCAGAACGCCCGACATGCCCTGACCGAGCGTGATGCGACGCGCGTGTTCAGCGAGGCCGGCACTCGCGACTTCGTCCAATGCCTCGATCATGTAGGCGGCGTGGGCAGCCGGATCGCGCACCGAGCCGTCCGTCATCGCGGCGACGGCTTCCTGTGCAGTGGCTAGCACGCGGCGCATTCGTGCGGCCTGGGCGATCGCACGAGCGTAGCCAGGGGCGTTGATGACGGTGGTCGCTTCCGCCACCAGCCGCCCGAGGTAGCCGCCGACCGTGACGCCGCCGAGATCGGCGTCGCCGAGTACCGCCACCATCAGCTTGTGGTCGATCGGCTCGCCGGCATCGCGGCGGGCGCACATCACCTCGAAGATGTGCCGGTGCACGTCCTCGATGAAGTCCTCGGCCTGGACGTGCTGGCGGGAAAGGTCGAGGGCGTTGTTGTTGATGATGATGGCGCCGAGCAGCGCCTGCTCGGAGTCGATCGCGTGCGGCTGCACGACGTCGTCGGCGCAGGGGAGGGCGGTCATCGCGACGCCTCCCGCTCCGCGGCCTGCAGGGCTTCGATCAGGGCCGGAAGCTGATCGCGAGGCACGCAGATGCCGGCCCGGGTCGCGGCCGGTTCGCCGCGCTTGGCGCCGGTGGTCGAGAACACCCGCATGTCGACCAGGGGATACCGGCCGCCAGTCGACACGGAGACGCGCACCTCCTCCAAGTTGTTCTTTCGCACGATGGCGACGATGCGGAGATCGGTCATGCCCAGCCTCCCTGCAGGAAGCTGCGGGCTGCGGCCCGGCCAGCGAAGACGCCAGTGACCCGCCCCTCGCGGTCGATCAGGGCGACGAGGTGGCTTGCGAGCGGAGACCGCTTCGCCGTATTATTGACGCTGGTTGTTTCGAGACGACCATCGATCTCAGCGCCGTTGCGGGCTCCAACCCCCGCAGCGGCGTTTCTATTTCCGGGCCTCGATCGACCGGATTTTTGGTTTGCAACCGGGGTGCTAACCCCTTGATCCATATAGGCCGCATTCTTGGCCGGTTTGCAGAAAGGTTCTTTGTTTTCAACGATCTGCCCCAATCTACGAATCTGGGGGTCAGAGGTTCGAATCCTTTCGGGCGCGCCATTCGTCTTTTTGTCTGAAGACAAATCTTAATCATCAGCGTCTCAGGCCTGCAGCCCGGGTGAGCCGGCGGCACAGCCGGTCTCGGCTTTGGCACGTTTAATCCTGACAGGCGCTTGCGCCCGGTGCAGACCGGGAACGGGGCGCGCGCTTTGCAAATCGTCCTGAGACGGCTTATCCCAAGCTCGGCCGTATCAGCGACCGATTCCCCGAGGAGTTTGGATGACCATAGACAAGCAGCCCGATCGCACCGCCTCGCCGCTCGCCTTTGTCTCTGACCAGAACTACCCGAAAGATCTCGACCGCACGCCCGATCAACCTGTTGCCGACGAACAAGATACCGGCGACGAATGCGTGAAGGTGACCGCGTCGCCGACCAATACCTTCGAAGGATTCGGTTCCTTCTCGAGCTGACACCCTGAGGCCGTCTCCATGCTTCCCAGGGCCCGTTGCCCGGCCGGCCGACGGTATCCCGGCTGATAGCTCCAGGTAAGGCAAGGGAGGCCGTCGGACGGGCAGATCGCCGCGAGGCGTGCCCGTCTCGATCAACCCTGCTGCGGATGCGTATCCCCGCGGCAGCCCTCGCCGACAAGCAGCCCTCCGTTTCGATCGCAACGGCAGGAGGTGCTCTCGAACGCGGGCGATGCCGGCGCCGCGGCGAAGGCGTGGAGCCTCTACTCGGCCGCCTGCGAGAATCCCTCGCCCGCGATCCAGGCGGCGAGGTCGGTCCGGGCCCGGTCGGTCAGCGCCCGCTTCTTGAGCGCCGCCTTCTCGGGGCCGCGCAGGCGCCGTCCCGTCTCGTTGCGCGGCATCCGCTCCAGCGGTGGGAACAGCCCGAAATTCACGTTCATCGGCTGGAACGAGCGGGGCGCATTCGCGTCCGCCTCCGCGCCGGCCTCGAGATGGCCGCCGGTGATGTGGCCGATCAGGGCGCCGAGTGCCGTGGTCGGGGGCAGGGGAGCGAGCGCCTGCCCGGCCGCTTCGGCCAGCGCGTAGCGGCCGGCCATCAAGCCGACCGCGGCGCTCTCGACATAGCCCTCGCAGCCCGTGATCTGGCCGGCGAAGCGCAGGGACGGCCGCGCCTTCAGCCGCAGGGTGGCGTCGAGCAGCCGCGGGCTGTCGAGATAGGTGTTGCGGTGCAGACCCCCGAGTCGGGCGAATTCGGCGTTCTCCAGCCCCGGAATCGTGCGGAAGATGCGGGTCTGCTCGGCGTGGCGCAGCTTGGTCTGGAAGCCCACCATGTTGAACAGCGTGCCGAGCGCGTTGTCCTGGCGCAGCTGGACGATGGCGTAGGCCTTCACGGTCGGGTTGTGCGGGTTGGTGAGGCCCACCGGCTTCATCGGCCCGTGGCGCAGGGTCTCGGAGCCGCGCTCGGCCATCACCTCGATGGGCAGGCAGCCGTCGAAATACGGGGTCGAGGCCTCCCATTCCTTGAACACGGTCTTCTCGCCCGCGATCAGCGCGGCGACGAAGGCCTCGTACTGCTCCCGGTCCATCGGGCAGTTGAGGTAATCCGCCCCCGTGCCGCCGGGCCCCGCCTTGTCGTAGCGGGATTGGAACCACGCCTTGCCCATGTCGATCGAGTCGCGGTGGACGATCGGGGCGATGGCGTCGAAGAAGGCCAGCGACTCCTTGCCCGTCAGGGCGCCGACCGCCTCGGCCAGCGCCGGGGAGGTGAGGGGGCCGGTGGCGAGGATGGTCGAGCCCCACGCCTCGGGCGGAAGCCCCGCGACCTCCTCGCGAACCAGGGTCACGTTGGGATGGTCTTCGAGCGCCGCGGTGACGGCCCGCGAGAATCCCTCGCGATCGACGGCGAGCGCCCCGCCCGCGGGCACTTGGTTCGCGTCGGCCGCGCGCAGGATCAGCGAGTTCAGGCTGCGCATCTCCTGGTGCAGCAGGCCGACGGCGTTGCCGTTGGCGTCGTCCGAGCGGAAGGAGTTCGAGCAGACGAGTTCGGCCAGCCCGTCGCCCTGGTGGGCGTCCGTGCCGCGGGTGGGCCGCATCTCGTGCAGCACGACGGGCCGGCCGCCCTGCGCGATCTGCCAGGCTGCTTCGGATCCGGCGAGGCCACCGCCGACGATGTGGATCGGGTTCGTCATCGCCACGGGATAGAACCGCGCGGGCCGGCGATCAATGCGGGCGGGACCCGGCCTTTGCGCGCAGCCCTTCGCCGAACGCCGCCCATGACCTATGCCCGTGATCTGTGCCGGCGGGCGGAGACGCGCCGATTCGGAGCCTGCCCAGGAGCGGCGCGCGATCCCGCTCGAAGACGTTCGAGGAACGGTGACCTTGGTCCAAGAACGGTGACGGAGCCGATGGAGCAGCGACAGACCGGGCGGGTCCTCATCGCCGGCGGCGGGATTGCCGGCCTCGCCGTGCGGCGCGCCCTGCAGCGTCAGGGCATTCCCTCGCTCACCCTGGAGCGGCGCGGGGCGCCCGCGGATGGAGGGCTCGCCATCAACCTGCCGGGCAACGCCGTGCGGGCGCTCGGCCAGCTCGGACTGGCAGACGCCCTGCGCAGGGTCGGTTCCCCGGTTCGGCGGCGCGAGTACCGCACGGCGCGGGGCGGCCTGCTCTTCGCGGTCGACGAGGAGGCGTTCTGGGGCGCCGAGGCGCGGCCGCACTGCCTGCGCCGCGCCGACCTCCTGCAGCTCCTCGCGGGCGGCCTGCCGCCGGACGATCTCCGGCGGGACTGCGCCGTCGCCGGGCTGCGGCAGGACGAGGGAAGCGTGGCGGTCGAACTCGCGGACGGCACGCGCGAGTCCGGCGGCCTGCTCGTCGGCGCGGACGGGGTGCATTCGAGGGTCCGGCACGCCCTGTTCGGGGACCAAGCCCTCGGTGCGGCGATGCTGGCCCCGGCGAGCTGGCGCTTCATGACGCCGAACCCCGGGATCGAGGCCTGGACGCTCTGGGCCGGGCAGGGCGGGCTGTTCCTGCTCATCCCCATCGACCGGGGCGAGGCCTATGCCTGGATCTCGGTCGAGGGTGCCGCCACGAGCCGGCCCGATCCGGCGCTCCTGCGCGGCGTGTTCGCTGGCTTTCCCCGCCCCGTCCGCGAGGCGCTCGACGCGGCGCTGGCCCGGCCGGAGACGATCCATCACGCGCCGCTGGAGGAAGTGCGCCTCCCGCATTGGAGCCGGGGCCGTGCCCTGCTCGCGGGCGATGCGGCCCACGCCACCGCGCCGGTCTGGGCGCAGGGGGCGGCGCTGGCGCTGGAGGATGCCCTGGTCCTGGCGGAGTTGCTGGCCGGACGGTCGGATTGGCGCGGGATCGGGCCGGATTACGAGGCGCGGCGCCGGCCGCGCGTCGCGCATGTGCAGGCCATGACGGACCGGCTGTCGCGCACCGCCCGGCTGCCGGATTGGGCCAGACGCCTCGTCCTGCCCGTGGTCGGGCCGCGCAGCTACCGCGCGACCTACGGGCCGCTGCGCGAGCCGGTCGTCACGCCGCCGGACGGGGCGTGACGCTCTGCGCCCCGCTCGCGCGGGCCGCATCGCCCGCGGGCGGGCAGGGGGGAAGTGCCTCCGGTCCGGGGCGCCCGATCAATGCAGCTTCGGCCCCATCAGGAACCGGTCGCGGTCGACCGAGGTCAGCGCGAGCCGCAACAGGCGGCCGTCACGGTTGATCGTGAGCGGCACGCGCACGCCCGCCTCCCCCAGCGCCCAGATCTGGCGGAAGAAGCCGGCGAGGTCGGCGACGGGCTCGCCCGCCACCTCCGTCAGCAGATCGCCCGGGCGCAGGTCGGCGCTCTCCGCCGGGCCCTTGTCGGCGACGCCCATCACGACGACGCCGTCCTCGGTCTCCGTGGCGTAGAGGCCGAGCCAGGGGCGGGGCGGGCGGTCGGCCCGGCCGCGGGTTTCGAGATCGGCCAGGATCGGCGGCAGGAGTTCGATGGGCACGACCATGTTGATCGCCCGGCCGGCCCCCGAACCGCCCTGCTGGAGTTGCAGCGAGCCGATGCCGATCAGCGTGCCGTCGGGGCCGATCAGGGCGGTGCCGCCCCAGTGGGGATGGGAGGGCGCGATGAATAGGGCCTCGTCGAGCACGTATTCCCAGTAGCCCGCGAATTCCTGCCGGGCGACGAGGTCGACCGCGAGGCTGTGCGAGCGCCCCCCCGCCCCCGCGATCACGGCGCGCTCGCCGATTTCGAGCACGTCCGAATGGCCGAGGCCCATGGCCGGCAGGTCGAGGCGGCCGAGCGCCTGGACGAGGCCGAAGCCGGTCTCGCCGTCGTAGCCGACGACGTAGGCCGGCACGGAGCGCCCGTCATGCGTGGTGAGCCAGACGCTCTCGGCTTCGAGAACGAGGTAGCCGATGGTGAGCACGAGCCCGTCCTCGCGGATCACCACGCCGTTGCCGGCCCGCTCGGTGCCCAGGGTCTCGGCGGTGAAGGCCTCCGCCGGAACCCGGGTGGAGAGCGAGACGACCGAGGTCAGCGCGCGCTCCAGGTCGTAGGCGTAGTCGCCGGCCTTGGGCTGCAGGGCTGCCGGGATTCTGAATTCGCCTTGCGCGGACATGTTTCGAGCCCTTCCGATCCGCTCCGCCGCCCCCGAGACGGTCCGCGAACGGATACGCCGCGGGCTACGCCCCCCGGCCGCCGAACCCGTTCCGGCGTCATCCCGACTCACATAGGCGGCACCGTTCCCGCCGACACCCGGCGCGAGGCGTCGCAGCCGCACTCCGTGCACGGCATCGGCGCGAAAAGGCAGGAGTGCAGGGAGTCAGGAATGCTGGGAGGCGAGAGTCCGGGAAGGCAGCAGTCCCAAAAGGCGAAAGCCGCCCGGCCTTGCGGCCGGACGGCTTCGTTTCGTCGCGGACCGGGCCGCCGCGAGGCGCCCCGATCCGTTCGGATTGTCCCGATCAGTACTTGCGAAATCAGTACTTGCGAACCAGCGGGGCCGGGGCCGGAGCCACGGCAGCCGTCGGGGTGTAGAGCGGGGCGATGATGCGGAACCAACCGTCGGTGCTCTCGCGAACACCGACCGAGGTCACGACGTCGCGGGCGACGTAGGCCTGGACCGAGAAGGGTCCGAAGTCGTAGCCGATGAGGCCGCCGAGGGCGAACCGGCCACCGCGACCGATGCGGCTGGTCGGGTCGTTCACGAAGGCGAGCAGGTTCGGGTCGAGGTTGACCGTGCCGTAGCCGATGGCGCCGATCTCGAACTTGCCGAACTTCTTGGTCGCGGTCAGGTCGAGGTTGAACGCGTCCGAGATCTGCACCGGGCCGAAGAAGCCGGGGATGCCGTTGCGGCCGGAGAAGCGGCTCGGCGAGTCGTAGAAGTTGTAGGTCAGGTTGGCGGTCAGGTTGTAGCCGTCGCCGGTGTAGCTGACGGCACCGCCGACGCGGTAGGTGTTGGAGGCCAGGATGTTCAGACCGCCGCCGCGACCGGCATTGAGCTCGTTGAGGTAGGAACCGCCGAGCAGGCTGACGCCGATGTTGCCACCGAGGTCGAACGCCCAGATGCCGCCGACGAAGGTGCCGACGTTGATCGAGGTGTCACGGCCGCCAGCAGCGCGGCTGAAGGTGAACACGGTCGGCGGAGCGACGAGCAGCTCGAGGCGGCCGCCGAGCGGAACGTACGGGGTGGCCCACACGAGCACCGGAACGTTGACGGCGGTATCGACCGAGGTCGCGTTCGGCCCGTCCGGGCTGCGGTAGGTGAAGGTGTTGATGGCATAGATGCCTTCGGGGAGCGGCGCGCCGGTGGCGAGACCGACCTGCTCACCGGGAACCGTGGTCGTCTGGGCCTGGGCGACGGTCGTCGTCATTCCGGCCGTGAGCGCGATCGCGCCCGCGGCGAGCCAGTTCTTCATCATTTTCTCGTTCCTTCCCAAGGATTTCAGGCGTCCGCCCCGTAGCCCCCACACCCCCTGCCTCCCTTGCTCCCCAGAGCGGGATGGCCGGGCCGGTGCCGGTGCCCCCTTACGGCCGCACCTCAAGTCTCGACGTCGGGAACTATTCTACAGACCGACCGCGAATGACAGGGGATTGCCTTCAATCTCGGCAGTTCCAACCCTACCGTTGCGCAAAAGCCGCATTTTTGCTGCGGAGCAACCAAACCGTTAATGCTTCCTTACCATGCTTTACGCAGGTCTCCTCCGGCTCCGAGGCACGGATGTCGGTGAAATAGTACATTACAATCAAGCCATTGCACGTCGCGAGCGACCAGGATGCTTCGGCAGGCGGGGCAGGGCAGTTGCGCAACCGCGAAGGGCGCCCGGCCCCCGGATCGCGCCGTCCCGGCCCCGCCTCAGCCCGGGACGGGGTGACCGGGGAGGCGGCGCGCGCCGAATCGGCACAACGGCCCGCCGCGTCCCGGGGTCGAACCGGGAACGGCGCTCTCGCGATCAGGTTGTACCGGCCCGCGCCCGGAGCGCGGACTACTCGGCCGCCTGCCGCCCCCGGCCGGTGGCCGAACCCCGGCGGCCCGGCGCGGCGTCCGCCTTCGATCCGGCCGCCGACTTGGAAGGTACCTTCGGAGCCACCTTCGAGGATGCCTTCGCGGCCGCCTTGGCGGGCCCCTTCGCCGCTCCCGCGGCGGGGCGCCGGGCGAGCACTTCGCGCAGGAAGCGCCCGGTATGGCTCGCCGCGCTCTCCGCGATCTCCTCGGGCGTGCCCTGGGCCACCACCCGGCCGCCGCCGTCGCCGCCCTCCGGGCCCATGTCGATCACCCAGTCGGCGGTCTTGATGACCTCGAGGTTGTGCTCGATCACCACCACGGTGTTGCCCTGATCGACCAGTTCGTGGAGCACCTCCATGAGCTTGGCGACGTCGTGGAAGTGCAGGCCGGTGGTGGGCTCGTCGAGGATGTAGAGCGTGCGCCCCGTGGCGCGCTTCGACAGCTCCTTGGAGAGCTTCACCCGCTGCGCCTCGCCGCCCGAGAGCGTGGTCGCCTGCTGGCCGACGCGGACGTAGTGCAGGCCGACCCGGGCCAGCGTCTCCATCTTCTCGCGGATGGAAGGGACGGCCTTGAACAGGTCGGCCGCCTCTTCGACGGTCATGTCGAGCACGTCGGCGATGGACTTGTTGCGGTAGCGCACCTCCAGCGTCTCGCGGTCGTAGCGCTTGCCCTTGCACACGTCGCAGGTGACGTAGACGTCGGGCAGGAAGTGCATCTCGATCTTGATGACGCCGTCGCCCGAGCAGGCCTCGCAGCGCCCGCCCTTCACGTTGAACGAGAAGCGCCCGGCTTGGTAGCCGCGGGCCTTGGCCTCGGGCAGGCCGGCGAACCAGTCGCGGATCGGAGTGAAGGCGCCGGTATAGGTCGCCGGATTCGAGCGCGGGGTGCGGCCGATCGGCGACTGGTCGATGTCGATGACCTTGTCGAGATGCTCCAGCCCCTCGATCCGCTCGAACGGGGCCGGGTGCTCCAGGGCGCCGTTCAGCCGCTTGGCCGCCGCCTTGTAGAGCGTGTCGATCACGAGCGTCGACTTGCCGCCGCCGGAGACGCCGGCAATGCAGGTGAAGGTGCCGAGCGGAATCTGCGCGGTCACATCTTTCAGATTGTTGCCCCGCGCGCCGACCACGGTGAGCATACCTCGGCCGGGATCGCGCCGGGCCTTGGGTGTGTGCACCGAAAGTTCGCCGGTCAGATATTTCGCGGTGAGCGAGGCCGGATCCCTGAGGAGTTCCTCCGGCGTGCCCTGCGCGACGATCTCGCCACCGTGGATGCCCGCACCCGGCCCGACATCGACCACGTAGTCGGCCTGGAGGATCGCGTCCTCGTCGTGCTCGACCACGATGACCGAGTTGCCCAGATCCCGCAGGCGCTTGAGCGTGCCGAGCAGGCGCTCGTTGTCGCGCTGGTGCAGGCCGATCGAGGGCTCGTCGAGCACGTAGAGCACGCCGGTGAGCCCCGAGCCGATCTGCGAGGCGAGCCGGATGCGCTGGCTCTCGCCGCCCGAGAGCGAGCCCGAGCCGCGGGCGAGCGTCAGGTATTCGAGGCCGACATCGACGAGGAAGGTCAGGCGGTCGCGGATCTCCTTGAGGATGCGGACCGCGATCTCGTTCTGCTTGTCGGTGAGCTTCTCCGAGATCTCCGAGAACCAGCGATGGGCCTCGCGGACGGAGAGGGCGGTGACCTGGCCGATGTCCTGCCGGTCGATCTTGACCGCGAGCGCCTCCGGCTTGAGCCGCTTGCCGTCGCAGGCGGCGCAGGGCGTGGCGCTCATGAAGCGGCCGATTTCTTCCCGGCTCGCGTCGCTCTCGGTCTCCTTGTAGCGCCGCTCCAGGTTCGGGATCACGCCCTCGAACGGCTTGTTGACCGCGTAGGCGCGCAGGCCGTCATTGTAGTCGAAGCGCACCGCCTCCTTGCCCGTGCCGTAGAGGATCACCTCGCGGGCCTGTGCGGGCAGGGCCGACCACGCGACCGTTGTCTTGAAGCCGAAATGCTTGGCCAGCGCGTCGAGCGTCTGGTCGTAATAGGGCGAGGTCGATTTCGCCCAGGGGCCCACCGCCCCGCGCTTCAGGGTCAGCGCGGAATCGGAGATCACCAGTTCGGGATCGATCCGCATCTCGTGGCCGATGCCGCCGCAGGTCGGGCAGGCGCCGAACGGGTTGTTGAACGAGAACAGCCGCGGCTCGATCTCGGGAATCGTGAAGCCGGAAACAGGGCAGGCGAAGCGCGAGGAGAAGGTGATCTTCTTCGGCGTTTCCCCTTCCGGCGTGTCGGCGAACTCGATGTCGGCGATGCCGTCGGCCAGTTCGAGCGCGGTCTCGAAGGAATCGGCCAGCCGGCTGGCGATGTCGGCGCGCACGACGATGCGGTCCACCACCACGTCGATGTCGTGCTTGAGCTTCTTGTCGAGCTTCGGCACGTCGTCGATCGGGTAGTACTCGCCGTCGATGCGAAGCCGCTGGAAGCCTTTCTTCTGGAACTCGGCGATTTCCTTGCGGTACTCGCCCTTGCGGCCGCGCACCACGGGCGCGAGCAGATAGAGGCGCGTCTTCTCCGGCAGCGCCAGCACCCGATCGACCATCTGGCTGACCGTCTGGCTCTCGATCGGCTCGCCGGTGGCGGGCGAGTAGGGTATGCCGACCCGCGCCCAGAGCAGGCGCATGTAATCGTAGATCTCGGTGACCGTGCCGACGGTGGAGCGCGGGTTCTTCGAGGTGGTCTTCTGCTCGATGGAGATGGCCGGCGAGAGCCCGTCGATCTGATCGACGTCGGGCTTGCTCATCATCTCCAGGAACTGGCGGGCATAGGCGGAAAGCGACTCGACGTAGCGGCGCTGCCCTTCCGCGTAGATCGTGTCGAAGGCCAGCGACGACTTGCCCGACCCCGACAGGCCCGTGAACACCACGAGCCGATCGCGGGGAATGGTCAGGTCGACATTCTTGAGATTGTGCTCGCGGGCCCCACGCACGGAGATGACGCGGGTGTCGCGCGCGCCCGCGCCGCCGGCCGCGTCGAACAGGGCCGAGAGCTGTGCGTCGGTCCGTTCCTCGGCCTTTCCCTTGGACTTGGCCGCGGTCTCAGGCTTGCGGGCTTTGGCTTTGGCCATGGACGACAAATTCTCTGCGACGATCCGGGCGGCCCGGTTGCGGCGCCCTCGCTTTCTGCTCGGGCGGGCAACGGGTGTGCCGCGCGGGAACAGTATCCGGGGACGGAGATGGGTTCCGGGCGGCGCGAAACCACTAGAACGGAACGGGTACGACGGCAATGCCGGCCCGTCGCGACCGCGACGCCTTGCTCGAATGGGCTGGATCGCCTCCCGTCCGAGAGCCGCCGAAGGGCGGGTTCGGCTGCACACATTCCGATCCGATCGGCCGCAAAAACACGCCATCCACCGAAACAAAAATCAAGCAACGCGATCGATACCTTAGACTCAGATTAAGATGAAGATCGCGAGGTTTCGTCACATTCCGATTAGATTAAAGTGCGCCTGCCATATAGTGCGCTCGGCGCTTGCATGAATGACTTGCTCCTTACCGGCGTCGTCGGTACGTCGGCGCAGGCCCTGAAGTCCAAGGCCTCGTCCGACCTCGGCGCCATCCCGTCGGTCGCCAACCGCATGACGCTGCTGGCCCTGAACGCGCTCATCGAGGCGGCCCATGCCGGCGAGAAGGGAGCGGGATTCTCGGTCGTCGCGCAGGAAGTCCGGACCGTCTCGACCGAAGTCGAGACGCTGGCCGCAGCCGTGGGATCGGGCCTCGGCACCGGCGTCGACAACCTCACGGCGGCCGTCGCGCGGTCGGCGCGCAGGTCGAGGCCGAGACCTGGTTCCGGCACGCACTCGCCCTGCCGAGCGGCGACGCCTAGACGGCGGTTGACATGCGGACCGAGGCGCGCCTGCGCGGCGCACAGGTCGCCACCTATTGCGCAAGCGTGCGGGAGGGCGGTCGCGCCGAGGGAAAGCCGCTGGGCATCCTCGCCATCCATTTCGACTGGCAGCCGCAGGCCCGCGCCATCGTCCAGGGCGTCCGGCTGGGCGCGGGCGAGCGGGAGCGCACCCGCGTGATGCTGCTCGATGCCCGCAACCGCGTGATCGCCTGCTCCCGGGACGAGGGGGTGCTGAGCGAGACCTACCAGCTCCGCACCGACGGCCGGTCCCAGGGTCACTACCGGGATAGGGACCGCCTCGTGGCCTTCCACGACACCCCCGGCGACGAAACCTATGGGGGCCTGGGCTGGCGCGGCGTGATCGAGCAGCGGATCGAAGGGAGCACGAATAGCCTGTTGTGACGACACAGAATCTATTCGATCCGCGCAATTGGCTCGGATCACCGCCGACATGATGAAATCGTAGCTCATCTGCACCAAATTTGAGCAACGTCTCTCCGGCGAAATCTTTACTTTACATTCGACTTCCATGGTCCGGCCGCAACTTTCCCGGATCGTTCCGTCATGAAACTGCCCTCATCCCTGCGCGCCCGCATCGTCACGGTGGCGCTGATCCCCTGCCTCGCCTTCGGTGCCGCGGCGGGCGTGGCGGTCGCGGAGCGGGCGGGGCAGGGCCGTGCCATGGCCCGGACCGAGGAAGGAGTCGGCCTGTCGGTGCGGATCGGCGCCTTCGTGCACGAGGCGCAGAAGGAGCGCGGGGCCTCGAGCCTCTATCTCGGTTCGAAGGGAAGCCAGTTCGCCACGGAACTCGCCGCGCAGCGCGGGCTGACCGACGCCGCGCGGACGGCCCTCCTCGCCGGGCTCGATGCCGCCGGGGAGAGCTCCGCCAAGGCGACGGCCCTGCGCGCGCGGCTCGCGGAGATCGACCGGCACCGCGGCGCGGTCGATCGGCTGGAGGCCTCGGTGCCCGCCAACCTCGCCCTCTATTCCGGCGTCATCGCCGAGGCGCTCGGCGCCGTGCGCGCGGTGGCGCAGGTCTCCGCCGACCCTGCCCTCGGCGCCCGGGTCTCCGCCCTGTCCGCCTTCCTCTCACTCAAAGAATTCGCCGGCCAGGAGCGGGCGGCGGCCTCGGCCCTGTTCGCCGCGGGCCCGATCGATCTGGCCGGCCTGCGGCGCCTCGCCGGGCTCGCGGCGGATCAGGCGACCTTCGAGGGGCTGTTCCGGGCCGCGAGCCCGGCCGGGGACGTCGCGGCGCTGGAGAGCGCCAACGCCGCGGAGGCCGCCCGTGAGGTCGCGCGCATCCGTGCGCTCGCCCTCGAGACCGCGCCGGGCCAAGTGCCCGCCTTCTCCGACGCCAAGGGCTGGTTCCGGCTCGCCACGCAGCGCATCGACGGGCTGAAGGGCATCGAGGACCGGCTGACGGCCGCCCTGGCGCGGGACGCGGCCGCGGCCCGGGCGCAAGCCGAGCGCGCCGTCGCGCTCTGGGCCGGGGCGGCGCTCGCCACCCTGCTGCTCTCGGTCGCCCTCGCCTTCGGCCTCGGCTCGGCCATCGCCCGCCCCTTGAGCCGGATGGCGCGGGCGCTGACCGCGATCGGGCGCGGCGAAACCGAGGTCGAGATCCCGGTGAAGGGGCCGAGCGAGCTGCGCGCCATCGCCGCGGCGGCGGTCGCCTTCCGCGACAGCGTGGCCGAGCGCGCCCGCATCCGCGCGGCGCAGGAGCGCGGCGCCGAGGAGGAGAGCACCCGCCGCCACGCGGCGATGATGGCGGTGGCCGACGGCTTCGAGGCGCGGGTCGGCGGCATCGTCGCGGCGGTCTCGGCGGCCGCGCTGCAGCTGGAGGCCGCCGCCCGGGGGATGAGCGCGGCGGCCGGCGAAACCTCCGCCTTGAGCGCCTCGGCGGCCGAGGCTTCGGCCCAGGCGGCGCGCTCCTCCGACGGCATCGCCGCCGCCACCGAGGAGCTGTCGGCCTCGATCCGCGAGATCTCCGCACAGGTCGGCGCCTCGGCCCAGGCGGCCGGCGCCGCCGAGGAAGAGGCCGGGCGCACGGCAGGGGAGGTCGCGCGCCTCGCGGAAGCCGCGGACAGCATCGGCCGGATCGTCGGGCTGATCTCGGAGATCGCCGGGCAGACCAATCTCCTGGCGCTCAACGCCACGATCGAGGCGGCGCGCGCGGGCGAAGCGGGACGGGGCTTCGCGGTGGTCGCGGCGGAGGTGAAGGGCCTCGCCGCCCAGACCGCCCGGGCCACCGAGGAGATCGCGGGGCGCATGGCGGAGATCGAGGCCGCCACCGGCGCTTCGGTCTCGGGCATCACCGGCATCGCCCGCACGATCCGCGACCTGTCGCGCATCTCGAACGACATCGCCGCCGCGGTCGAGGAACAGGGCGCGGCCACCGCCGAGATCGCCCGCACCACCGCCGAGACCTCGGCGGGAACCCGGCGCGCCTCGGACGACGTGGCGGGGGTGGCCCGCACCGCCGACGACGCGAGCAGCGGCTCGAGCCAGGTGCTCGGGGCGGCAAGCGACCTCGCCCGCCAGGCGGCAGCCCTGCGCACGGAGGTCGGCGGCTTCCTCGCCCAGGTGCGGGCGGCCTGAGTCGAGGGTTTCGAAAGGGCCAAGCCCTTCTCATAGGATCCAGGGCGGAGCCCGGGCTGAAGGGATGCCGGGGTTTCAACCCCGGCGCCCCGCCAAAGGGATGATCCCTTTGGCATCCCGGGATCAGTGCCGCGCTTCGCCCTGGGCGGGGGTGTTCTGCACGACGTTGACCTCCTCGGCGATGCGCGGCTCGACCTTGAGGTTCTGGCGCATGCTCTGGAGATGGTCGGTCACCACCAGCGTGTCGGGCTTGAGGCCTTTGAGCACGGCGGTGTTGTCGCCGTAGACGTCGCCGACCTCGATCGCCGTCATGTGGACGGTGCCGGCCTCGTCCACCGTCCAAACCACCTGCTGGTCGAGCTGGGCCGAGAGCGCGACCGTCGGAACCAGCAGGCGCTCCTGCCGGCCCACCTCGATCCGGGCGCGCACGAAGCGCCCGGGCAGGTAGCGCTCGTCCGCGTTGTCGAGGAAGGCCTGGATCAGGCGGCGGCCGGTGCGGGGGTCGAAACGGTTGTCGAGCCGGTAGATCGTGGCCTCGCGCACGGGCTCGCGCTGGACATCAAGGAGCTGGACCTTCACACGCCCCTCGGCCTGCGCCACCCGCACGGCTTCCGCGTCCTCGGAGGAGAGCGCCATCTGCACGTCGATCGGGTTCACCTGCACCACCGAGACGAGCTTGGTCTGGTTCTCGATCACCATGTCGCCGATATTGGCCAGCGACAGGGAGGAGCGCCCGTCGAAGGGCGCGCGGATCACCGCGTAATCGAGGTTCAGCCGCTCCCGGGCGATGGCGGCCTCCGCCTCGTTGAGCTTGGCATTGGCCGTGGCGAGGTTCGACTGGTTCTGCTGGGCGCGCTGCTCGGTGGCGAAGCCCTTGTCGGCGAGCTGCTCGGTGCGGTTCACCTCCGCCTGGGCGAAGTCGAGGGTGGCCTTGGCCTGGTCGCGCAGGGCCTCGGCCGATTTCAGGGCGACCTCGAAGGGGCGGGGGTCGATGCGGAACAGCACCTGCCCCTTCTTCACGTGGCCGCCGGGCTCGAACGGGCGCTCCACCACGAAGCCGGTCACCCGCGTCTGCAGCTCGGCGTCGCGGGGCGAGATGATCGTGCCGGTATATTCGAAGGCGACCGGCACGTCCTGGCGGCTCGCGCGCACCGCCCGCACCGTGAGGCGGGGCGCCGCGCGGTCCTTGGAGGCGGCGCGGCTCGACACCTTGAGGTGATGGGCAAGGAAGCCGGGGATCGGGTGGCCCATCCCCCACCACGCGCCTCCGGCGATCCCGAGAGCCCCGACGACGAGGCCGGTGATGACGAAGCCGACGCCTGGCCGCACGATATCCGCTCTCCGGGGGCTGGCCGGGCGCCCGAGGCCCGGTCTCGTTCGGGCACGTCAGCCCGACAGGGAACACGCTCGGGCGCGAGACGTTGCATGCGGGTCTTCGCGGCATCCTCGCGCGGCACCCTCGCATCGTGGAGTCGGCCCACCGAATGTTCGCCGCATTCGTCGACCGGCCGATCCTGGCCGCCGTGATCTCGATCGTCATCACGACGATCGGCATCGTCGCCGGGGTGACCCTGCCGGTGGCGCAATATCCCGAGATCGCGCCGCCCATCATCAACATCCAGGCGACCTATCCCGGCGCCTCCGCCCAGCAGGCCTACGAGTCGATCGCGATCCCGCTGGAGCAGGAGATCAACGGGGCGCCCAGCCTCATCTACATTCAATCGACGAGCTCGACCGACGGCAGCGTCTCGATCGACGCCACCTTCGATGTCGGCTCGAACCTCGACGCCGCCGCCGCCGAGGTGCTCACCCGCGCGAGCCGGGCCGAGGCGAAGCTGCCCGAGGCGGTGCGCGCGCAAGGGCTGGAGATCCAGAAATCCTCGCGCCAGCGGCTCGGGAACGTCGTGCTCTACGCCGACGAGAGCACCGGCTTCGACGAGCTGTTCCTGGCCAACTACGCCGAGACCCAGGTCATCAAGCCGCTGCGCCGGGTCACCGGCATGGGCCGCATCCTGAACTTCTCCAACATGCGCTACGCCATGCGCGTCTGGCTCGATCCGGCCAAGATGGAGGCCCTGTCGCTGCCGACCGAGGCGGTGCTCCAGGCGATCCAGGCGCAGAACGCGCAGGTGACGACGGGCTCGCTCGGCAAGCTGCCGATGGACCGGGCGACGCCCTTCGAGCTGCAGCTCGTCACCAAGGGCCGGCTGACGAAGCCGGAGGAGTTCGGCAACATCGTCCTGCGGGCCAATGCCGACGGCTCGGTGGTGCGCGTCTCCGACGTGGGCCGGGTGGAGCTGGGCTCGGAGCAGTACGGCGTCACCTCGAACTTCGACGGCAAGCCCTCGGCTACGCTCGGCATCTTCCAGAACCCGGACGCCAACGCCGTCGAGGTGATGAACGGGACGCGCGAGACCATGGCGGACCTCGCCAAGCGCTTCCCCCCCGGCCTGCACTACTCCATCGCCCTCGATTCCACCGAGTTCGTGAAGGAGGCGATCTACGAGGTGGTGCGCACCCTGGTCGAGGCGATCCTCATCGTCACGGTCGTCACCTACCTCTTCCTGCAGAACTGGCGCGCCACCCTGATTCCGACCATCGCGGTGCCGATCGCCCTGATCGGCACCTTCGGGCCGATGGCGCTCCTGGGCTTCTCCTTCAACACCCTGAGCCTGCTCGGCCTCGTGCTCGCGGTCGGCCTCGTGGTGGACGACGCGATCATCGTCGTGGAGAACACCGAGCGGCTGATGGAAGAGGGGATGGAGCCCAAGCCCGCCTCCCGCGAGGCGGTCAACGAGATCGGCGGTCCCGTCATCGCCACGACGCTGGTGCTCGCCGCCCTGTTCGTGCCGGTGGCCTTCATCCCCGGTCTCACGGGCCAGCTCTACAACCAGTTCGCGCTCACCATCGCCATCTCGGTGATGATCTCGGCCATCGTCTCGCTGACCCTGACGCCGGCCCTGTGCGGCCTGCTCCTGAGGCCGCACGGGCAGCGGAAGAAGCGCTGGTGGCGCAAGCCCCTCGACTGGTTCAACACCGCGCTGGAGCGCTCGGCCAACTTCGTCGCCGGCTCGATCGGGTGGCTCGCCCGCCACGTCGTGCTGACCCTCGCCGTCTTCGTGCTGTTTGCCGGAGCCACATTCCTGCTGCTGATGCAGCGCCCCACCGGCTTCGTGCCGGAGGAGGACCAGGGCTACCTCTACGCCGAGGTGGCGATGCCGCTGGGCGCCTCGGTGCAGCGCACGGAGGCCATGAACGCCCGCTTCGGCGAGGTTCTGCGTGCCCGCGACGACGTGGATCACACCATCGGGGTCAGCGGGCGCTCCTTCCTCGCCGACACGGTGGCCCCGTTCTACGGCTTCAACATCCCCGTCATGAAGCCCTGGGACGAGCGCAAGACCACGGTCGACGACCTGATCCGGGACATGGAAGAGCGCTTCCGGCACGATCCCGACGGGCAGGTGCGCATCGCGAACCCCTCGCCCCTGCCGGGCCTGGGCTCGCGCGGCGGCCTGACCCTGGAGATCCAGGACCGCTCCGGCAACGGCGGGATCGGGCTGGCGAAGACGGCCAGCGACTTCATCGAGCGGATCAAGGCGCTGCCCGGCGTGGCCACGGCGACGCCGACCACCGACTGGGGCGTGCCGCAGATCCGCCTCGACATCGACCGGGCCAAGGCCGAGCAGCTCGGCGTGCCGCTCGCCCGGCTGTTCGAGGCGCTCGGCACCTATGTCGGGTCGAGCTTCGTCAACCTCTTCAACCGCTTCGGCTTCGTCTACCAGGTCTACGTCCAGAGCGACCCCTCCGGGCGGCGGCTGTTTCAGGATCTGGAGGCGCTGACCGTCATCAACGCGCAAGGGGAGCCGGTGCGCCTCGGCTCCCTGGTTCAGGCCAAGTTCACCACGGGGCCGACGGCGGTCCTGTCCTACAACACCTACCCGGCCATCGAGGTGGCGGTGACGGTCGAGCCGGGCTCCAGCTCCGGCACGGTGATCGCGGCGGTCGAGGAGTTGGCGGGCGCGTTGCCGACCAACAACTCCATCGAGTGGACCGAGGTCGCCTACCAGGAGAAGATCGCCGGCAACTTCGCGCCGATCATCTTCGGGCTCGGCGTGTTCATGATCTTCTGCTTCCTGGCCGGGCAGTACGAGTCCGTGCGCCTGCCGCTGGTGATCCTGCTCGCCACGCCGCTGGCGATCTTCGGCGCGGTCGGCTTCCTGGCCCTGCGGGGCATGCCGCTCGACGTGTTCGGGCAGATCGGCCTGCTGCTGCTGGTGGGGCTGGCGGCCAAGAACTCGATCCTGCTCGTCTCCTTCGCCGAGGAGCTGCGCGCGCGGGGCGAGGGCGCGCTGGAGGCGGCCCAGCACGCCACGCGGCTGCGCATGCGCCCGATCCTGATGACCTCCTTCGCCTTCATCCTGGGCTCGGTGCCGCTCGCCATCGCCAGCGGGGCAGGGGCGAATGCGCGCCTCTCCATGGGCACGGTGGTGATCGGCGGATTGCTGGTGGCCACCATCCTGACGCTGTTCGTCACCCCCGTCTTCTACGTCGCCGCCGAGCGGCTGCGGGGCGAGGCGGGGCGCGAGGATGCGGCCGCGAGCGGGGAGGGACGGGCGCAGCCGGCCGCGTGAGGGTTGCCGGCGGTAAACGAGGCCGTCGAAGCACCTGCTCGGGCCTCGCGGAGCGAAGCCGAAGCGATCGAGAGCCCGGCCGCTTCGGAAAGGTTACGCGGCCGCATCGCCTCGCTGATCGCTCGCGATGACGGCGGAGGCTGCCTTCAGCGCGCGATCCGCTCCCAGGCCTCCCGGGCGAGGGCGGCCGAGAGGGGCTTTTGCGCGAAGCGGGCCTGCTCGGGCAGGTCACCGGGCTCGGGCGAGAGGCCGGCCGAGAGCACGATCAGGGACAGGTCCGGCCGGCGCGCCGCGATCTCCTGGGCCAGGACGAACCGTCCCTGCGGACCCGCGAGGTCGGCGTCGACGATCGCGAGGCGCAGACCGGTGTGAAGCTCGATCTGTCGGGTCGCCGTCGGCGCGCTCCAGGCCTCGAGCACCTCGAAGCCCGCCTCCGCCAGAAGGTCCGCCGTCGCGATGCGCAGGACCGCCTCGCTCTCGACGACCAGGGCCAGAACGCGCGGGTCGTTCGTCCCATCGGGCCGCACATCGCTGCGCGGGGCGGGGGGAGCGGGTTGATCCATGGGGTTCCTCGGCCGGGTTCCCCCCTTCAAGCGGCGAAACGCGGGTTCGTTGCCCTCGAAACCTCACTCTTTTTCGAGGAGCCCCGGCAGCGGCGCCAGGATGCGGCAGATCACGCCCTCCGGCGCGTAGGTCGTGTGCGTCTCGCCGCCGACCGCCCCCGAGAGCCCGCGCTCGATCAGGCGCGAGCCGAAGCCCCGGCGCGTGGGGATCGCGACCGGCGGCCCGCCGCTCTCCGTCCAGGTCATCGCCAGAAGCGGCTCCCCGCCCGGCACGACCGACCACACCACCCGGACCCGGCCGCCGGGCACCGAGAAAGCGCCGTACTTGGCGGCGTTGGTCGCGAGTTCGTGGATCATCAGCGCCAGCGACAGCGCCGCCTTCGGTCCCACCTCGATCGGCGGCCCCGACAGCGCGATGCGGCCAGGCTCGCCGTCGTCGTGGATCGCGAGCGCGCCCGCCACCACCGCCTCGAGTCCGGCGCCCTCGCCCTCCCCGGAGAGCAGGATGTCGTGCGCCTTGCCCAGGGCCACGAGCCGGGCCACCAGCGCCTCCTTGACCGTGGCGACGTCGGTGACGTTGCGCAGGGTCTGCGAGGCGATGGCCTGGGCCATGGTCAGGGTGTTCTTGAGGCGGTGGCTCAGCTCGCGGTTGAGGAAGCGCTGCTGCTCCTCCGCCTGAAGCCGGGCGAGTGCCGCCGAGGCCCGCCCGGCCACCTCGCGGACGAAGTCGATCTCGCCCCGGCTCCAGGCCCGGACTCCCGCGGCATGAACGTAGACGAGGCCGACCAGCTCGCCCCGGCGCAGCAGCGGCACCGTGATCCCGGACCGGGCGGCGATGGCCGTGTAGGTCGGCGCGTCGGCCGCAAGGTCGGGGTCGGCGGAAAGATCCGCGACGGCGAGGACCGTGCCGCGCCGCAGCCGCGCGACCGTGGCCGCGAACAGCGCCAGGGGATGGCTGCCCGCGAGGCTCGAGGTTCCGTGCGACCAGTCGCGCTCGATCACGAGGCGCTCCGCGCCCGCGTCGACCGCCGCGTAGCCCGCGCGGGCGCAGCCGAGGGTGCGCCCCAGGATTCCGGCGGCGATCTGCGAGATCTCGGCGGGGGCGGCGGCCTCGCGCAGCCGGTCGCCGAGTTCGATCAGCGCCCTCTGGCGCGCCTCGACCCGCTTCTCCTCGCTGATGTCCTCGATCATCGCCGTGGCCAGGATCGTGTCGCCGCGGATCTGCGACACGAGGTTGACCCGGCACCAGATCAGGCTGCCATCCCCCCGGCGGTAGCGCTTCTCAAGCGTCTCGCGCACGATCTCGCCGGCAGCGATCCGGCGGTGCAGCCGGTCGCGCTCCGCCGCGTCCTCCTCCGGCGTCCACTTGGCGATGGAATGCCCGACGATCGCGCTCTCCGGCGCGCCCCAGATCGCGCAGAGCTTGGCGTTGACCTCCACCGCGACCATGCTGCGCGGATCGATCTGGACGATGCCGACATTGGCGCCCTCGACCACCGCCCGGAGCTGGGCGGCGACGCGGTTGCGCTCGGTCAGGTCCAGCATGGCGCCGATCATGCGCAGCGGCGCGCCGTCGGCCCCGCGCACCATGGAGCCGCGGTCGAGCACCTCGGCGTAGGAGCCGTCGGCGCGCCGGAAGCGGTACTCGTGGCTCCAATCCTGCCCGCCCCCGCTGATGACGCGGCGGATATCGGCCTCCACCCTCTCCCGATCCTCCGGGTGGATGTGATCGAGCCACCAGCCGCCGGTCGGCTCGACCGCCTCCGGCGCCCAGCCATAGGCGACGTGCAGGGCCTCGTTCCACAGCACGTGGTCGGCCAGGAGGTCCCAGTCCCAGATCGCGTCGTTGGTGGCGCGGGTGACGAGGCGGTAGCGCTCCTGCGTGGCGGCGACCGCGGCCTGGGCCGTCCGCTCGGCGCTGACGTCGCGCACCGTGCCGACGAAGCGCAGCGCCCGCCCGCCCTCGGTGACGAGGGCGCCGCGGGCGGCCACCCAGGCGATCGCCCCGCCGTCGGGCGCGCAGGTGCGGTAGACGCAGTCGAACAGGCCGGGGCCGGCGGGGTCGAGCGCCGCCTGTACCGCGGCGTGCGCGTCCGCGCGGTCCTCCGGGTGGAGGCGGGCCAGGAAGGTGCCCTCGTAGCTCACGGCCTCGTCCGCACCGATCCCGAACAGGGCGCGGGTGCGTGCGTCCCAGCTGAGGGTACCGGCCACGAGATCGTAATCGAAGATGCCGATGCCGCCCGCCTCGACGGCGAGCCGCAGGCGCAATTCGCTCTCGGCCAGGGCCGCGGTCTCCGCCCGCCGGCTCAGGCTGCCCCGGCGCAGCTCGAGCTGCGTCATCACCATGCGGGCCAGGGCCGCGAGCCCCCTGGCCTGGGCGGGGCTCAGACCCTCCGGCCGGGGCTTGGCGTCGATCACGCACAGGGCGCCGATCGCCACGCCCTCCGGGGTCGTGAGCGGCGCGCCGGCATAGAACCGCAATCCCGGCTCGCCCGTCACCAGCGGGTTGGCGCGGGTGCGGGGATCGGCGGTCAGATCGGGGATGACGAGGATGCCGCCCTTGATCAGCGTGTGCATGCAGATCGATCGGTCGAGCCCGGTCTCGCCGGGCGCGAAGCCGATCCGTGCCTTGAACCATTGCCGGTCGCCGGTCACGAGGCTGACGAGGGCGGTCGGCGCCTCGCAGAGCTGACAGGCCAGCGCCACGGCATCGTCGAAGGCCTCCTCGGAAGGCGTGTCGAGGATGCCGTAGCCGGCCAGGGCGACCAGACGCCGGGCCGCCCCGTCCGCGAAGGGATCGTCGGGCTGCCGGCTCATCGGCGGATGCAGCCGGGCGCGTTGCCCGAACGGGCGCGCGGCGCGGACCTCGTCCGAACGGGACGGCGCGCAGGAGCGGCCGATCCCGCCATCGGTGCCGGCGTGAGGACTCCCGGAGCGGGGGGAGTTTCGTGGGGCACGCGAAACGCCTGCTGGAACGGCCGTGACGAGAGAATGCCTAAAGCGCGCGTGGCGGAAGGGAAAGACGCCGTCGCGCGCCGGGGCACGTCGAAACGGGAGCGTCGGCCGGTCTCGGGGAGCGCGGACACGGGCTTAACCGGGCGGCTCGATCGCGACGAGGCGCCCGTTCGGACCGTAGATCGCGCCGAGCACGGTCTCGAAATGGCGCCGGACGCTGGCATGGCACTCGCAGGCGACCTCCTCGATCACCGGACGGTTGAGGATGGTGATGCGTCCGCGCCCGACCTCGATCAGGCCCTGCTGCTGGAGCATCCGCAGGATGCGGGTGAGATAGGTGCGCTGCACGCCGAGCATCGCGGCCAGGGATTCCTGGGTGATCGGCAGCACGTTGCTGTCGAGCCGGTCCTGCAGGGTCAGCAGCCAGCGCAGGCAGCGCTCCTCGATCGGGTGCAGGGCGTTGCAGGCGACCGATTGCAGCACCTGCGCGAGCAGGCAGTCGGAGTAGCGCGTGAACAGGTTGCGCAGGGACTCGGACTGGCGCTTGGCCTCCTGAAGGCGCGCCGAATCCATCCGCAGGACTGGGCCGCCGATCTGGATCAGGGCGTGGGTCGAGGCGGGCAGGCCGCCGTTGCTGACCACGCCCCCCACCGCGCCCTCGCGGCCGATCGTGGCGGTCTCGGCGCTGCGCCCATCGATCATCGAGATCACCAGGGTGACCACGGTCTGATCGAGGGGGAAGCTGATGAAGTCCACCTCGCGACCGGCGGCGAACAGCGTCTCGCCGCGCTTGTACTCGATCCGCTCCAGATCGGGCAGAAGGCGGCGGCGGTCCTCGGGATTCAGGCAGTTCAGGAGCAGATTGCCTTCGAAGCAGCGCTCAAGGGCCGAAGGCATGTAAGGCTCAAGATCCGTCGTGTCGGAGGTGCGGTCCCTATCGCAAAGCTCCCGCGCCCGTCTGTCCACAAGTAGACACTAGCAAGGCGGGATACGAAAAAATTCGGATCAGCTGCGCGTCTCGCTCCCGCCTTTACGAAGCTAGGCCGAAAAAGCAAGGCAACATAAGTTACGCTTGACTTGGCAGAATCCGGTTGAGCCTTGGTGCCGCTCGCGAAACGTCCGCTTCATCGGCACCATCGCAGCGCGAACCGTCCGCGACCGGACGCTTCGCAAGGCCGTCCTGCCGGCGCCGGTTTGCCGGTCCTACTTGCCGGTGCAGAGACCCTGGCCGGACAGGCGCCGGTGCTCGCGCGGATCGCAATCGGTGGCCAGGAACGAGGCCCACTCGGTCGGGCTGCCGTAGAAGGCGTTGCGGTCGACGTCGCCGCGCACGCCGGGCACGCGCCCGGTCGAGGTGAACTGCCAGAGCATCCACTTGCGGTTGGCGTAGCGCTGCTCGGGCTCGGCCGCGGTGGAGCGGACCCAGTGAGGGTAGTCGGGCAGCTCGTCTTCCAGCACGTCCTTATGGAAGGTGATGTCCGTATAGATGATCGGCCGCTTGCCGGTATAGGCCTCCATCTCATCCAGCATGTAGCGGATCATCGACAGCGCCTGAGCCTTGGGCAGCTTCTTCGGGCACTTGGCCGAATGGCCGTTCCACTCCACGTCGAGCACCGGGGGGAGGGCGGTCGGATCGTTCGGCACGTTGCGCTTGAACCAGGCCATCTGGTCCTCGGCCGAGCGGCACCAGAACACGAAGTGGTAGGCGCCCCGCGGCACCCCGGCCCGGCCCGCCCCGTCCCAGTTCTCGCGGAAGCGCTCGTCCACGTGGTCGCCGCCCTCCGTCGCCTTGATGAAGGCGAACTGCGTGCCCGCAGACTTGACCGAGGCCCAGTTGATCGGCCCCTGCCACTTCGAGATGTCGATGCCCTGGATCGGGTGGCTCTTGGCCCGTGCCACGCCGGGATGGGGCTTCACGTCGCCCTTGGTGGGATAGAAGTCGTTCTGCGAGGCGCAGGCCGCGAGCCCGGATACGAGCAGCGCGGCGAGCCCGCGCTTCAGCCAGGCGCGGCGCGCCGAGGGGGTTTGTGCGGGGTTCGAGGAAATCCCGGTGTCCTGCGACATCGATGGCCCGCCACTTCTCGCGTGCGACTTCAATGGGTATTCGATGCCTGTTGCGGGGTTAACAGAGCTTTGCTGGCATTGCGGCAGAATTCCGGAAGGCGTTGCGCCACAGGCACATGAGCGACCGCCGCGGCGTCCGGCGGCCGTGCGGCCCGGCTTCAAGAGACTGGAAAACCTGATGTTTCGTCCGGGACGGCCATGAGCAAGACTCTGTTCACCATCGGCTACGAAGGCCTGTCCCCGGACCGTCTGCACGGCGCGCTTAAGGAGGCCGGCGTCACCGTCCTCGCCGATGTGCGGGCGGTGGCCAATTCGCGCAAGCGCGGCTTCTCCAAGGGCGCGCTCAAGGCGGGGCTGGCCGAAGCCGGCCTCGGCTACGAGCACTTTCGAAGCCTCGGCACGCCGAAATCCGGCCGCGAGGCGGCCCGCGCCCACGATGCCGGGCTGATGCGGCGGATCTATTGCGAGGAGGTGCTCGACACCGCCGATGGCGGGCTCGCCCTGGCCGAGCTGGCCGCGCGCCAGCCGATCTGCCTGCTCTGCTTCGAGCGCGATCCCGCCCGCTGCCACCGCCGGGTTCTGGCGGAGCGCCTGAGCCCGCGCGGCTTCACGACCGTCGATCTCTACGGCGATTTTTTGTAGGAATCTCCGGATCTTGGCCGTCCGCTCACCGGGCGGGCCCAGCGAAAAGTCCAAGGAATCAGCGCATGAGCTGCGGCGCGCCCAGCCGCGGCTGCACGCCCTCGCGCATGACGAAGCGCCGCAGGGGCGGGATGGCGCCGAGCGCCACGAGGCCGAGGCCCCGCAGGGCATCGACCGGCAGCAGACCCGTGAGCAGCGAGCGGTTGAGCCAGTCGACCGCCGTGCCCCGCAGGCGCGCATCCATGCTTCGCGTCCGGGCGAACCCTGCCAGCGAGGCCGGGGCTCCCGGATCCCGGTTCGCCTCGCGGGCGGAGAAGACCGCGTCCCGCAGGGCGGCGGCGTCGCGCAGGCCGAGATTCAGCCCCTGCGCCCCGATCGGCGGGAAGACGTGGGCGGCCTCGCCGATCAGGGCGAGGCGCTCGGCCACCGGATTCGCCACCGAGAGGCCGCGCATCGGCACGAGCCCGCGGGGACCGTCGATCCGCATGGCCCCCAGCATCGAGCGGGCCTGATGCTCCACCGCCGCGGCCAGGGCCGCGTCGTCGAGGTCCGAGAGGCGCTTGGCCGCCCGCTCGGCGGTCACCCAGACGAGGCTGGAGCGGTGGCCGCCGGGCAGGGGGACCAGGGTGAAGGGTCCGTTGCGGGTGTGGAACTCGGTGGAGATGTCCCGGTGCGGCCGATCATGGGCGAGCAGGGTGGTGAGCGCCGCCTGCGGGTAGGACCATTCGCGGGTTCGCAGGGATGCGGCCGTCCGCAGGGGCGAGCGCCCGCCATCGGCGCCGACGACAAGCCGCGCCTCCAGGCTGCGCCCGTCCTCCAGCGCCAGCGCGGCGGCCCCGTCCGCCCGGTGCATCCCGGCCGAATCCGCCTCGAACAGCGTCAGGCCCGGCGTGGTGCGGGCCTGCCGGCGCAGGGTCTCGACGAGGCGGGCGCTCTCGACGTTCCAGCCGAAGGCGTCGAGCCCGATCTCGGAGGCCGAGAAGCGAGCGGGCGGCGGACGAAACAGGCTGCCGGTGTCGTCGACGATCTGGAGTTCGGCCAGCGGGGCGGCGTGCGGCGCGATCTCGTCCCAGGCGCCGAGCACCCGCAGGAAACGCACCGAGCCGTCGAGCAGGGCCACGGTGCGCCCGTCCGCGACCGGCGCGTGGCGCCCGACGAGGGCGGTCTCCACGCCGTCGCGGGCGAGCGCCAGGGCCGCGGCGAGCCCGGCCGCGCCCGCTCCCACCACCGCCACCTCGAAGCGGGGCGGCGGGCCGGCGGGATGCGCGCGCGGGGGGGATGTCGGCACCGGGACCGTCACGGCGGGAAGCTCCTTCGGGCCGCCGCCGAGAGGATGCGGGGCTCCGCCGTTCCTACAGAGGCGGGAGCGCGGCGGGGTCAAGTGCGACCGAGAGGGCGGGCGGGCGGTTCGCTCGGAGCCCGAGCCCGCGCAGGCGTGCGACATCGCCTCGAAGCCGGCGGGGAAATCAGGGTGATGGCGCCGAGCGTTCGCTCTGAAAGGTGAGATCCCGGGCAATCTGACGTGAAACCAAATCGATCCTCCGGCATTGGCAACCTATGTTGGGGGCTGCGCGGTCTCGTCGCGGGGTTCCAAGATTCACATCGTCCATTGGCGTCCGGGGGGGCGTCTCATCTCATGAAAACCTTCATCACCACGCGGCCCGAAGCCGAACCGGCGCGCTTCGACTCGTCCTTCGATCCCGTTCTTTCGGGCGTCGCCCAGGGCCTCGCCCGGCTGTTTCCGCCCGTCGAGCACACGCGCAATCCGCAGGACGGCAGCGAGCACCCGCACCCGGCGCAGGGCCTGGACGACGAGGCCGGCGGGGAGGGCGAGCGCGGGTGATGCGGCCGGAGCTGATCGAGCAGCACATCACGGCGATGACGACGGCCAGCAGCAACCTGCTGCGCCAGATGGAGGATGAGGGCCTGGACTACCGGCTCGTCATGCATCCCGAGGATACCGGCACCCTGCATGTCCACGTTCGGGCGCTGACGCCGGAGCTCGACGCCCGCATCCGCCGCTGCCTGTCCGGCACCGGCATGCAGCTCGCCGTGCGCGAAGGATAGCGCGCGCAGTCACGCATTCGTCGGAGAGCGGCGTCCGACCCCTTGCCTGTGCTCGCCGGGCCGATATCTCGCGTCCTGTTCGGGAATGACGAGGAGGATGCGATGCCGAAGGCAATCCGGGTGCACGCCTATGGCGGGCCGGAGGCGATGGTCTACGAGGACGTGCCCTCGCCCCAGCCCGGTCCGGGGCAGATCCGCGTCCGGCAGACCGCCATCGGCGTCAACTTCATCGACATCTACTTCCGCTCGGGCGCCTACAAGGCTCCCTCGCTCCCCTTCACCCTCGGCAAGGAGGGTGCGGGCGTGGTCGATGCCCTGGGCGAGGGCGTGACCGATTTCCGCCTCGGCGAGCGCGTGGCCTATGCCGGCGCCACCGGCACCTATGCCGAGGAAGTGGTGGTGGACACCAAGGGCGTCGTCCACGTGCCCGATGCGATCTCCGACGAGACCGCCGCGGCGATGATGCTGAAAGGGCTGACCGCGCAGTACCTGCTGCGCCGGACCTACCGGGTCCAGCCCGGCGACACGATCCTGTTCCACGCCGCCGCCGGCGGCGTCGGGCTCATCGCCACGCAATGGGCCAAGCATCTCGGCGCCACCGTGATCGGCACCGTGGGTTCGGAGGAGAAGGCGGAACTGGCGCGCGAACACGGCTGCGACCACGTCATCCTCTACCGCGACGAGGACTTTGCCGCCCGCGTGCGCGAGATCACGGGCGGGAAGGGCGTGCCGGTGGTCTATGACGGCGTCGGCAAGGCGACTTTCCCCGCCTCCCTCGACTGCCTCTCGCCCTTCGGCATCTTCGCGAGCTTCGGCTCGTCCTCGGGGGCGATCGAGGCCTTCGACATCGGCATCCTCGCCGCCAAGGGCTCGCTCTACGCCACACGCCCGACCCTCTTCACCCACATCGCCACCCGCGAAAGCCTCGACGCCAACGCCGCCGAGCTGTTCGAGGTCGTGGCGAGCGGCGCGGTGAAGATCCCGGTCCACGCCCGGGCCAAACTCGCCGACGCGGCCCAGGTCCATCGCGACCTCGCCGGACGGCAGACGACGGGCGCGACGGTGATGACGCCGTGATCCTCGTATCCTAGGACCAAAGGATCCCGGGCTCCGCCCGGACCCGCCGGGGGACTGGATCCCTCGGAACCCTCGGACCTCGCGATGAAGCTGACCGAACACGACGTTCTGCTCGTCATCGACGTGCAGAACGATTTTCTGCCCGGCGGGGCGCTGGCCGTGCCGGAAGGCGATGCGGTGATCGCGCCGATCAACCGGCTGGCGGCGCGCCTGCCCCACGTCATCCTCACCCAGGATTGGCACCCGTCCGGCCACGCCTCCTTCCACGCGAGCCACGCGGACAAGTCTCCCTACGAGACGACGCTGCTGCACTACGGCGAGCAGGTGCTCTGGCCGGAGCATTGCGTGCAGGGCACGCACGGCGCCGCGCTGGCCGAGGGCTTGGAGACGGACCGGGCCGAACTGGTGATCCGCAAGGGCTACCATCCCGGCATCGACAGCTACTCGGCCTTCCTCGAGGCCGACGGGCGGACCCGCACGGGGCTCGCCGGCTACCTCGCCGAGCGCGGCCTGACCCGCCTGTTTCTGGCCGGCCTCGCCACCGATTTCTGTGTGCTCTGGAGCGCCCTCGACGCCCGTGAGGCCGGGCTCGAGGTCGTCGTGGTCGAGGATGCCGTGCGGGGGATCGATCTCGACGGCTCGCTGGCGCGGGCCTGGGACGCGATGGAGCGCGCGGGCGTCGGTCGCATCGACAGCGCGGCGCTTGCCTGACGGCCTTCATCCCACCGACGTCCTCATCCTGAGGTGGCTTCAGGAATGAGGGATCACGGGTCGAGCGCCTCCGGCTCGACCCCGCACGACTCCACCACCGCCGCCCGCAGGGCCGCGCAGAGCCTGCGAACGGTTGCGTGCCCGGCGCTGTCGTAGGCCCGGGCGCCGAGCGCCGTCACGGGCGCGAGCAGGCGCAGGGAGTTCGTCACGAACAAGGCCTCCGCGGCCTCCAGCTCGGAGGGCGGGAGAGGGCGCTCCGTGACCGCCAAGCCGAGCGCGGGCGCGATCTTCGTCAGAATCTCGGCACGAACGATGCCCGGCAGCACGCCCTCCTCGGAGGGTGGGGTCACGATCGCGTCCGGGAAGACGGCGAAGACATTGCCGGTGCCGGCGCAGGCCACGCCGCCCTTGGTGTTGAGGAACAGCGCCTCGTCGAAGCCCTGCGCCTGCGCCGCCCGGGCGGCGAGCACCGCGTCGAGATAGCCCAGCGTCTTGAGGCGCGCGGCCGGCGAGGTCTCGTTGCGGGCGATCGGCGTGAGGGTGAGCCGCAGGGGCGCGAAGAACAGCCCGGCCCGCGCGGGCGCGACGCTGCCGAACAGGAAGGGCGTCGGCTCCGTCGGCGGGGCCAGCCCGCGGGGGCCGGGGCCGCGGGTGAGCGTGGTGCGGATCGCCGCGAGCGGGACCGCGCCCGCGAGCGCCTGCATCGCCTCGACGATGCGCGCCCGGTCCACGGGGAAGCCGAGCGCCGCCGCGGCGGCGGCGAGGCGGTCGACATGGGCCGCCTCGAAGGCGACCCGGCCCTGGAGCGCGAGCGCCGTGTCGAACACCCCGTCGCCGAGCAGCAGGCCGCGGTCGCCCATGGCGAAGGGCAGGGTGCCGCCTTCGACCAGCCGCCCGTCAGACCACAGCATCGGCGGGCCTTCTCGTGCGCGCCGGGTCGCGATCCGCCCGCCACGCGCGGGCGCCCTTGAGGAAGTTGGCGAACAGGGCGTGGCCGTTCTCGGTCAGCACCGATTCCGGGTGGAACTGGATGCCCCAGGTCGGATGCGCACGGTGGGAGAGCGCCATCACCTCGCCTTCCGCCGAGACGGCATCGACCGCGAGCTGCCGCTCCATCTCCGGCGTCGGCGCCACGATCAGCGAGTGGTAGCGCCCGACCTGCATCGGCTGCGGCAACCCCGAGAACAGCCCGGCGCCCTCGTGGCGGATCGGCGTGGCGTGGCCGTGGAGCGGGCGGCCTGCCCGCTCGACCCGGCCGCCGAAGGCCGCGCCGATCGCCTGATGCCCGAGGCAGACCCCGAGGATCGGCACCTCGCCCGAGAGTTCGCGGATCGCGGGCAGGCTGACGCCCGCCTCCTGCGGCGTGCAGGGGCCGGGGGAGATCACCACCGCCTCGGGCTTCAGCGCGCGGATGCCGGCGACGTCCAGCGCGTCGTTGCGCACGACCTCGACCCGTTCGCCGAGCTCCTCGAAGTAGCGCACCACGTTGAAGACGAAGGAATCGTAGTTGTCGACGACGAGGATCATGGCGCCTCCTCCCCGAAGGCCGCGAAGACGCGCGCCGCCTTGGTTAGCGTCTCCTCGTATTCGGGGCCGGGCTCGGAGAGCAGCGTCACGCCCCCGCCGGCCTGGAGCACGGCCCGGGCTCCGTCCATGAACACGGTGCGGATCGCGATCGAGGTGTCGAGCGATCCGTCGAAGCCGAGCGCGCCGATCGCCCCGCAATAGAGCTCGCGCGCGTCGCCCTCGATCTCGGTGATGATGTCCATGGCCCTGAGCTTCGGCGCCCCGGTGATCGACCCGCCGGGAAAGGTCCTTTGGATGAGGTCGAGGGCGTCCGCGCCCTCCCGGAGCGTGCCGGTCACCACCGAGACGAGATGGTGGATGCCGGCATAGGATTCCACCCCGCACAGGACGGGCACCCGCACGCTGCCCGGCTCGCAGACCCGCGAGAGGTCGTTGCGCAGCAGGTCCACGATCATGATGTTCTCGGCCCGCTCCTTGGGGTTGGCCTGGAGCGCGGCGGCGACCGCGGCGTCGCGGGCCGGATCGGGATCGCGGCGCACCGTGCCCTTGATCGGCCGCGTCTCGACCGCCCGGCCCTCCAGCTTCAGGAAACGCTCGGGCGAGGAGGAGGCGACGGCAAGACCGTCGAAGTCGAGATAGGCGCCGAAGGTTGCCGGGTTGGTGGCGCGCAGCCGGCGATAGAACGCGAAGGGGTCGAAGCCGGGCGGCAGGTCGGCGGCGAAACGCTGGGCGATGTTGGCCTGATAGATGTCGCCGGCACGGATGTAATCACGAACCCTTTCGACAGCGATCTCATAGGCTTCGCGCGAAAAGTTCGAGCGCCATGCGAGCGGCACTCCGACCCAGGCGGGCGCCGGTTCGGGTTCTTCGGCCAGCAGCGCCGCGAAGCGCTCGAGCCGCTCCCCGGCCCGCCGCTCCCGCGCGGCCGGGTCGGTCTCCGGAAAGCCCGTGGCGATCAGGAGGCAGGTCCGACGCCCGTGATCCACGGCGAGCAACGTGTCGTAGAGGTTGAAGGCACAGTCGTCGGTGAGCCCCGCCCGGCGGGCCGGGGCGGCGACCCGCTCCAGGCTCGCGCCGAGATCGTAGGCGAAGTAGCCGATCGCCGCCCCGGGAAAGGCCGGCAGGTCGGCCCGCGGCGCGAGGCGGTAGGGCGCGAGGCAGGCCCGCAGGGCGGCGAGCGGGGGGCCGGGGATCTCGCGTCCGTCCAGCGTGGCGCGGCCGTCGCGATACCGGAACCGCCCGAACGGGTCGGCGGCCAGCACCGAGACGCGGCCCAGCGTGTCGTGCTGCATGGCGCTGTCGAGGAAGGCGAGTCCGGGCAGCCGGGCGAGCCGCGCGGCGGCCGCGACCGGGTCGGTGTAGGGAATCTCGCGGGTCCAGACCATGGGCTCGGCCGTCATGCCTCGTGCGGCGCTCGTTCGGGTCTACCCAAGGGCGCCCGGCGCGCTCCCGTCAATCGCCCCCGCCTTCCGGACCTGCGGGAGAGGTATGCGCGGCAACCGGCCGAGCCTTGAGAGACCGGTTCAGGATACGCGAGCAGATCATTGCATCGAAACAATTTTCCTGACGATCCTCACGCCTCTGACACGGCATCGATGTCGAGCGACGGGGCGACGCCGAGCGCGTCGAGCCGGGCCAGGAAGTCGGGCCCGAACACGCCGCCGGAATTGCCGCCCTCCATGAACCAGCCCACGAAGAACGCGACCGCGCCGCCCGGCGGCGGCGACCGCGTCGGCGGGCGGACCGGCGCCCTTGCTCGGCGGGAAGATCGCGTCGCTCTCCGCAGAGCGCCCGGGCCGCGGCGCGGCCTCGGGACTCGTGCGCGGAGCGCCGGCGTCCCAAGTCCGGCCAGGCTAAGCCCACCCCAGCCCAGCGCGAAGGGCAGGGCGCGGCACGGCACGGCTCCGGCGCCGTCCGGCTCGGGTGCCGGTTGCGCAGGCCGATCCGGGTGCGGTCGCGCTCCATCCGTTTCCGATCGTTCCCGTTTTGCGGCCACGCTCGCAACCGCGCCACGATGCGGTTATATCGGCCCATCCACCGCCATCGATGCAGGACGCGCGGGCCTCCGATCCGGAAGCGCCGCCCCCAACGGGCCGTCATGACCGCAACCGCCTCCCCCTCGGACACCAAGGGCGCCGCCGCGCCGCGGATCTCCTTCGTGTCGCTGGGCTGCCCCAAGGCGCTCGTCGATTCCGAGCGCATCCTCACCCATCTGCGCGCGGAGGGCTACGAGCTGAGCCGCCGCCACGACGGGGCGGACGTGGTCATCGTCAACACCTGCGGCTTCCTCGATTCGGCCAAGGCCGAGTCGCTCGCCGCGATCGGCGAGGCCATGGCCGAGAACGGCCGGGTGATCGTGACCGGCTGCATGGGCGCGCAGCCGGAGGAAATCCGCGAGAAGTATCCGAACCTGCTCGCCGTCACCGGCCCCCAGGCCTACGAATCGGTGGTCGCCGCCGTGCACGAGGCGGTGCCGCCCGCCCACGACCCCTTCCTCGACCTGATCCCGCCTCAGGGCGTCAAGCTCACCCCGCGCCACTACGCCTATCTGAAGATTTCCGAGGGCTGCAACAACCGCTGCACCTTCTGCATCATCCCGTCCCTGCGCGGCGATCTCGTCAGCCGCCCGGCGGGCGACGTGCTGCGCGAGGCGGAAAAGCTGGTGAAGGCCGGCGTGAAGGAACTGCTCGTCGTCTCGCAGGACACCTCGGCCTACGGCGTCGACACCCGCTACGCCACGAGCCCGTGGCGGGACCGGGAGGTGCGCGCGCGCTTCTACGATCTGGCGAACGAACTCGGCGAGCTCGGGGCCTGGGTGCGGCTGCACTACGTCTACCCCTACCCGCATGTCGACGAGGTCATCCCGCTGATGGCCGAGGGCAAGATCCTTCCCTATCTCGACATGCCGCTCCAGCACGCCAGCCCCTCGGTGCTCAAGCGCATGCGCCGGCCCGGCAACCAGGAACGCCAACTCGACCGCATCCGGCGCTGGCGCGAGATCTGCCCGGATCTCGCCATCCGCTCGACCTTCATCGTCGGCTTCCCCGGCGAGACCGACGCCGAGTTCGAGGAACTGCTCGACTGGATCCGCGAGGCGCGGCTGGAGCGCGTCGGCTGCTTCGAGTACGAGCCGGTGAAGGGCGCCCCCGCCAACGATCTCGGCCTGCTGGTGCCGCCGGAGGTGAAGGCCGAGCGCAAGCGCCGCTTCATGGAGGCACAGAGCCACGTTTCGCTGCGCTTGCAGCGCGCGAAGGTGGGCAAGCGCTTGTCTGTGATCATCGACGAGGCGGGCCCGAGCGGCGCCCGCGGCCGCTCCAAGGCCGACGCGCCGGAGATCGACGGCAGCGTCCACGTCGCCTCGCGTCGCCCGCTGCGGCCCGGCGACATCGTCACCGTGAAGATCGAGCGGGCCGACGCCTACGACCTGCACGGCATCGCCGTGTAGGGGAGGGCGCCGAAAGCGAACCCTCCGGCGCACGGCACGTTGCCCCGTCACGATCACCGAGCGGGCGAGGGATGGATGGCGAACGAGCAGCGCGACCAGAGCAACGAGGCGGCGGTCTCGCCCAAGGACCCGGTGACGGGCCAGTTGAAGTCGCAACCGGGGCCGATGGAGCGCGCCGGCACCGAGGCCGAGGAGGCCGCGCGGGGCAACACGGCTTCGGGCGAGGACAAGCGGCAGGCCGAGGACGACCGCTCCGCCTGAGCTTTCTCAAGATGAGCGACGACCGGCGCTGGCTGCGCTTCGGCCTGATCGGCCTCTACGGCGTCATCGGCGTCGTCCATCTCGCCGCCACCGACCGCTTCCTGCCGATCATGCCGGATTGGGTGCCGCAGCCGCGCCTCGTGGTGATCGCCACGGGTCTCTGCGAGATCGCGGGGGCGCTGGCGCTGTTCGTGCCGCGGCTACGGCGCCTCGCCGGGATCATGCTGGCGCTCTACGCGGTCTGCGTGGTCCCGGCCAACATCAAGCAGGCGGTCGAGGGCATCCCGGTCCCGCCGATCCCCGACACGTGGTGGTATCACGGGCCCCGCCTCGCCCTGCAGCCGGTCATGGTGTGGTGGGCGCTCTACGCCGTGCACGTCGTCGACTGGCCCTTCAAAGCCGCACGAAGGAGCGGCGGCGGGCAAGTCTGAGGGACTTAATTCAGTCGAAGCGGGGCCGTGCACCAGTCGCGTGTTAAGCATCTCGTAAGAATAAGAATGTGTTTTCGCTGAGGACAACGACCCTCGATCGAGCTGGATTTGTCGCATCCGGTAGTCCTGGGCCGACGAACCTGTCTAGGCTCGGTCCATGCCGAAGCGTCGTGATCCGAGCCCGACCCGACCCCCCCGCGCGGCGGACGAGGCGGAGACGCGTCCCGAGCAGGCGGCGGTCGAGCGCGCCCTGGAGCGGGTCGTCGAGCGCCTGACGCCGAAGCCGCCCGGTGCCAGGCCGCCCGGTGCCAAGGCAGGGAAGGGGAAGCCCCGCGCGGAGGGGTGAGCGGCGCCCCCGATCCTGCGAGCGCCGTCGACTTGGACGCATCGGGTCGGTGCCTCCCGATCCTCGTCGTGACGCGCATCCTTCGACGAACCTGTTTCCCCTTCGCAGGGATGCGCTCTAGGCTGGCCCCGATGCCGGCCTTCAAGGACCACTTCTCGACCGCTGCCGCGGGCTACGCCGCCCACCGGCCGCGCTACCCGCAAGCCCTGGCCGACTTCCTCGCCGACGCCGCCCCGGCCCGCGACCTTGCCCTCGATGTGGGCTGCGGCAGCGGCCAGTTCTCCCTCACCCTGGCCGAGCGCTTCGCGGGGGTGGTCGCCACCGATGCCAGCGCCGCGCAGATCGGCGGCGCGACCCCGCATCCCGGCATCGCCTACCGCGTCGCCCCGGCCGAGCGCAGCGGCCTGCCGGGGGCAAGCGTCGATCTGATCACCGCGGCGCAGGCCGCCCATTGGTTCGACCTCGACGCCTTCTACGCCGAGACCCGCCGCGTCGCCCGCCCGCGGGCCGTGGTCGCCCTGATCAGCTACGGCGTGCCGCGGATCGAGGATGCGGCCGCCGACGCGGTGCTCGGGCAGTTCCACCACGGCACGCTCGCTCCCTACTGGCCGGCCGAGCGCCGGCACGTCGAGGACGGCTACCGCGCCCTGCCGTTTCCCTTCGCGGCGCTGGAGGCGCCCCGGCTCGCCATCGCGGTGGCCTGGAGGCTGGCGGAGCTGATCGGCTACGTCGAGACCTGGTCGGCAGTCCGGGCCGCCGAGCGGGCCGTCGGCCGCGCTCCGGTCGAGGCGTTCCGCGCGGCCCTGACCGGGGTCTGGGGCGATCCCGAGGCGGCCAAGCCGGTGCGCTGGCCGCTCGCCCTGCGCGTCGGCCGGGCCCCGTAGCTCTCAGCCCTTCTCGTCGCGCTTCACCGCCTGCCACGCCGCCTCCATGGCGGGGAGGGCGGCGGCGTCCAGCGCCTGCCCCCCGTCCGCGAGGCGGGCGGCCATGGCGGTGAAGCGGCGCTCGAACTTGGCGGTGCCCCGGCGCAGGGCCTCTTCCGGATCGACGCCCGCGTGCCGGGCGAGGTTGGCCACCGAGAACAGCAGGTCGCCGATCTCCTCGAACACCGCCTCCGGCGCGCCCGCCCCGAGGCTCTCCTCGACCTCGTCGGTCTCCTCGCGCACCTTGGCCAGCACCTGGGCGGCATCCGGCCAGTCGAAGCCGACGGCGGCGGCGCGCTTCGAGATGCGGTCGGCCCGGGCCAGAGCGGGGAGGGCGCGGGACACCCCCGCCAGCGGGCCCGCCGCCTCCGCCTTGCCGGACTCCCGGCCCTCCGCGGCCTTCCGCGCCCGTTCCTGCCCCTTGATGATGTCCCAGGCCGCCTGAATCGCCTCGGGATCGGTCGGGCGCCGCTCGGGGGGCAGGAACGCGCCGGAAGCGTCGAACACGTGCGGGTGGCGCCGGATCAGCTTGGCGCGGATCGCCTCCGCCACGTCATCGAAGCGGAAGGCGCCGGCCTCTTCCGCGATCCGGGCCTGGAACACGACCTGGAGCAGCAGGTCGCCGAGTTCGTCGCGCAGATCCTCCGGGTCCCCGCGCTCGACCGCGTCGGCGACCTCGTAGGCCTCCTCGATCGTGTAGGGGACGATGCTGTCGTGCGTCTGCCGCACGTCCCAGGCGCAGCCCCGCTCCGGATCGCGCAACCGCGCCATCAGCGTCAGCAGCCTGTCGATCGGTGCCTCGTCCATCGCTCCCCGCCTCACACCCGCTCGCCCATTCCGGAACCCTCCCGCTCATAGACGCTCCACCGCGCCTTGCGCAGAGCCCGGTGGATGCGGGGAAAAGCGGGTGAGCCTGTGCAAAATTCCCTTCATTCCTTTTGAAAAGCAGCCAACAAGGCCTGTTCGTTTTAGCGGACGCACCGCGACATCCCTTAGGAAAGCTATCTGTTAAGGATTCTCAGAGAGTCAGTTCGGCAAGTTATAGGGTGGCCGAAAATCCTCTTTTTGCTCCGTAGCTTGAGACCTGTTCGCGCATTCGACTCTGCGTGGGCGCGCATTCGACTCTGCGTGCGGGTGCATCGGATTCTGCGCAAGGGAGGGAGCCTCGCGCATCGGATTCTGCGCGGGCCCGTACCGGATTCAGCGTGCAAAACCGCGTCCCGCGGTGGATCGTGGGGACAATCCGGCGGGGGAGGGGCGTATCGAACTCTGCGCGGGCCGATCCGGGCGGGACGCGCGTGCATCGGATTCTGCGTGCCGGCCCGGCCCGGCCCGCCCGCCGCGCCCGAACCGGCGGGCCGCACCACGTGCCTGTGCAGGACTGCCCCGGCGAAGCGTGGATTCCCGGGAAAACTCCGGAAGCCCTCAGGACTCCGCGGAGCCGAATCGCGACAGATCGGTTGGCGCCCCAGGGGATTCCGCGGGGACCGGGCAGGCCGCCCCGCGGCGGCCCGTCCTCCCGAACATTCCGGGATCGAGGAAAGACCGGCGACGTGACACGGGACGGCAGCACGCAGCACGACCGGCCCCCGGGCTCCGGAAGCGGGAGGCGATAGGGGAGGCGATGTCGGGGCTCGAAGCAAAGATCGCCGCGATCCGCGACGCGGATCTGCGGGCGGAGCTGGAGGCGGCGCGGGGCGGATTCCTGTTCGCGCCGATCGTCGAGCACCTGCTGTTCCGCCAGCGCGAGCGCGATGCCGCCCGGGCGCAGGAGGGCGCGCAGGCCGAGGCCCGCGAGGCCATGGGCCGCGACCGCCGCCGCCGCGACGCCGTGCGCGAGGTGATCGAGAACGAGCCGACGGCCCCGGAAAACCTCCAGCACCTGCATTCCGTGCTGGCGCTGTGCGGCCTGCCCTACCGCGATCCGGGCGACGCCCGCGACTTCGTGCGCGAATACGGCCGCAACTCGCTCAGCCTCTCGGCGGGGCGCCTGAAGAACCCGGTCACCGGCGAGATGGAGCTGCAGGGCCTGCCCTACGGCCCCAAGGCCCGGCTGGTGCTGCTGCATCTCTGCACCGAGGCGGTGCGCCAGCGAAGCCCGACCATCGAGGTCGCCGACAGCCTCTCCGGCTTCATGAAGGCCATGGGCTTCGCCGTCACCGGCGGCGAGCGCGGCACCATCGGCGCCTTCAAGGAACAGCTCAACCGGCTCGCCGCCTGCTCGATGCAGATCGGCCTGTGGGACGGGGAGGGGCAGGCCTCGACCCTCAACGTGCCCCCCTTCCGCCAGCTCGAACTCTGGCGGCGCGGCGATGACGGCCTCGTCTGGCAGCGCACCGTCTCGTTCCATCAGGATTTCTACGACAGCCTGATCCGCCACGCCCTGCCCGTCGATATCCGCGCGGCGCGCGCCTTCTCCGGCTCGGCGCGCAAGCTCGACCTGCTGTTCTGGACCGGCTACCGCCTGCGCGCCCTGCAGCGCCCCCTGCGCCTGACCTGGGACAACCTGCACCGCCAGTTCGGGGCGGAGAACGCCAGCCTGCGCAGCTTCCGCCAGGCCTTCAAGGCGGATCTGGCCGGCCTGCTGGAGGTGTTTCCGCGGCTGCGGATCGATCTCGACGAGGGCGGCATGCTGCTGCACCCGGCCGATCCCGGCAGCCTGCTGGTGCCGCCCAAAGCCGCCCGCACCGCCCGTGCCGCGGCGCGCGGCTGACGAGCGTCGCTTCCGACGGGAGGTCGGGAATATTCCATTCTGTAAGATCGGCAGCGTGCATATTCCATATGAGTCCAACGTTCCGTTCTGAAGTCTGATACGGATCATAAGGAATATTCTTGAGTACTCGGAATAGGTGCTGCATTCCTTCGATACGGACCAGCCTGCCGGTTTCGGGGCCGGCCGGTGCGTGCGAATGAAGCGATCCGCGAGGGAATGAAGCGAGCCCTCCTTTCCCCCTCACGGCCTCATCCCATCCACCTCCGCATCCTAAGGTGCCGCGCCGCGTCAGCGGCTCCGAAGGATGTTCCAGGGATCTCCGCAGCTGGCTGGAGGATCCTTCAAGGGTCCGCTTCGCTTCCCACCTCGGGATGAGGCGGTCGACGGAACGATCGCATTCGAACCGTCTCCGGATGATCGGGGCACCGCCGGTCGCGGGCTCGGCCCCCGCCGATGCTCTGGAACGGAAGAATCGTTTGGAAGGGTTGGGAATGGAAATTCCTTGCCCGCCATTCCGGGATGCGGCATCGTCTATTCCGAATAACGTTCCCTTGAAGGGAATGACCAGCCGGAAAGCCCAGCATGGTTCTGTCGGAAGCCGAGGCCCTGGCGCGGCTGGAGGCGTTGCGCCGGGAGCGCGAGACGATCGACCGGCAGATCGCCGAGCTCCTCCTCTATCTCGATCTCGGGCGGCGCCTGGGCGGGCCCTCGGCGCCGCGGGCGCCGGAGAGCGCGGAGCCGCCCGCCCCGCCTCCGCCCCGGCGGGAGGCTCCTCCCGCTCCGCCGGAGCCCCCCGCCCCGGCGCCGTCCCGCCCGCCGGTCGCGCAGCCCTCTGCGGCCGAGCCCGGCCTGTCCGAGACGGTGCTGGCCCGCCGCTACGGCCGGGCGGTGATCGAGGCGTCGCTGGCGGTGCTGGAGGAGGCGGGCCGCCCGCTCCACGCCAGCGAGATCCTGGCGCGGCTGGCAGAGCAGGGCTTCGCCCTGCCGGGTCAGGACCCGGTGGCGGCGCTCAACACCCGGCTCTGGAAGCGCTCGGGGCCCGGCGGCCCGCTCAAGCGCCTGGGCGAGGCCGTTTACGCCCCGGCCGATGCGGAGGAGGGATAGGCGGCCCCGTCGTCGTTGCGGATGCCGGTGAAGCGATGACGGGGAATGCCGTCATCGCGGCCGGACAGGTCGGCCGAGCGCCCGTCCGGGTCCCTCAGCGCGAGGCGGTGACGGCGCCGGCCGGCTCGGAGGCGCGGCGGTTCTCGCGGCCCGCGGCGGCGGCCGGGGGATGGGCCTGGGTGAAGGCGCTGCCCTCGCGCGCCAGGGCTTCGCCGTGGGCGAACAGCGCCCGCATGTAGCCCTGGTCGAACGGCCGGTCCGAGGTCTTGGTGAAGCGCTCGTCGATGAGCGCCACCCGCAGATCGAGGCCGGTGCGCCCGGCATAGGCCTTGGTCAGGGCCAGCGCCGCGCGGGTCTGCGCCTTGATCGCCGCCGACATGGTGCGGCCGAGCACGGAGAGCGTCGTGCGCGAGGCCATCTGGAATTCCGGCTCCAGCCGGTTGTTGACCACGAGGTAGACCCGGTTCGTCGGCAGATGCAGCCGGGTCTCGCCCTCCAGCGCGGCGGCCGGCGCGAGGTAGAACGGGGCCATGGCCCCGCCGTCGTCGTGCAGCTCCTCGAACGGCTTCGCCCTCGCTTCACCCTTCCCCTCGCCTTTCGCAGCGTCCTTGACGCCGTTCTTGACGCCGTTCTTGGCGCCGTCCTTGGCGCCGTCCTGGGGCTCGGCCGTGATCGCCACCGGCGGGAAGACGCCGGGCACCGCCGTGGAGGCGAGGACGATGGCGCGGAACAGGGCGAGCGCCCGCGGGTCGCCGGTCGCGGCGCTGCGCGCGGCGATGGCGCCCATGTCCCACAGCACCGGCCGCTCGCTGTCGACCTGGGTCGTGGCGATCAGCAGGCGGCGGCCCTTGGCGTGCTCGGCCGCCACCGCCTTGAGCAGGTCGGGCGTCACCATGCGCGCGATCCGCTCCTTGAGCGGCCACGTGTCGGTGAGCGAATCCCGCGTGGCGCCGAACTCGAACACGTCGGCGGCCGAGATCTCGGTGTAGTTCTCCTTGAGCGCCGCGTCGGCCCTGGCCCCGAGCGCGGGCGCGACGAAGGCGAAGGGCGCGATCAGGGCGCCCGTCGAGACGCCGGTGATCACCCCGAAATCCGGCCGATCGCCGCGCTGGCTCCAGCCCGCCAGCAGGCCGGCGGCGAAGGCCCCGTTCTCGCCGCCGCCGGAGAGCACCAGCCAGGGATCGGAGGCCCGCGCCGCCCCGTCGATCAGGGCCTGGAAGGCGGTCGCGTCGTCGCCCGGGATGCGCACCGAGGCCGGCAGGCCCTCGGGCCGCGCCGTCAGGGCCTGGGCGGCGGTGTAGCTCGGCCGCTCGTCGGCCGGCTTCCTCGCCTTCTCGGCGGCCAGCGCCCCCTGCGAGGGGCCGGCGGCCAGGCCGAGGGCGAGGGTGGCGCGGGCCAGGGTGCGGCCCCAGCCCGGATGGCGACCCGGCCCGTGCTTCGGCACGGCGCGCTGCGTGCGTCCCGGGTCGGATCGGATCGGTTGCAGGATCGGTTGATTGAACAGTCTTGGCATCGACGCACGTCTCCCGACGGTGTTCGACAGCCCGCCTCGCCCAAAAAACACGGGCCGCGGCAGTCCGTTCCGTTCCCCTGCCCCCGGTTCGTGTGCCGCCGTTCCTTCGCCGGGCAAGCTTTGTCCTGCCCGCCGACGCGTTCGGTGACCGGACTTATACTAGTGGAGCCCGGCGGTCCGCACGAATTCTTGGCGAAGACTTCGCGGCGTCCGTCGATCATCCTCCGAACCCGGTTCCGGCGCAATACGTCAACATGCGTATCCCGGGGATCCCGCATGAATCCTCGTCGGATCCCGCTCGGGTCGTCGCGCAGGCGAAGTGCTTGAGCGCACGGAGCTCGACGCGCGGCCCCGGCCCGGCTCGACCAAGGTCGGCTTTACGCCGGGGGGCGCGGTGCTCTAACCCGATGGGTCAAGACGCCAGACCGGAGACCGAGAGCCGATGAAACTTCCGCGCCGCTTCTTTCAGCCGCTCGCCGCGGGCGCGCCCGAGCCGTTCCGCGAGCTGCCGATCAAGCTCGAGCGGATGATCCACTTCGTGCCGCCCCACAACGACAAGGTCCGCGCCCGGGTGCCGGAGCTGGCCAAGACCGTAGACGTGGTGCTCGGCAACCTTGAGGACGCCGTCCCCGCCGACCAGAAGGAGGCGGCGCGCAAGGGCTTCGTCGAGATGGCCCGGGCCACCGATTTCGCGGCCTCCGGCACCGGCCTGTGGACCCGCATCAACGCCCTGAACTCGCCCTGGATTCTCGACGACCTGTTCACCATCGTCGCCGAGGTCGGCGACCGGCTCGACGTGGTGATGGTGCCCAAGGTCGAGGGGCCCTGGGACATCCACTACATCGACCAGCTGCTGGCCCAGCTGGAGGCGCGCCACAACGTCGCCAAGCCGATCCTCGTCCACGCCATCCTGGAAACGGCCGAGGGCGTGGCCAACGTCGATGCCATCGCCTCGGCCTCCCCCCGCATGCACGGCATGAGCCTCGGCCCGGCGGATCTGGCGGCGTCGCGCGGCATGAAGACCACCCGGGTCGGCGGCGGCCACCCGGATTACCGCGTCCTCTCCGACCCCAAGGGCGAGGAAGCCCGCGCCTCCGCCCAGCAGGACCTCTGGCACTACACCATCGCCAAGATGGTCGATGCCTGCATGGCCAACGGCATCAAGGCCTTCTACGGCCCCTTCGGCGACTTCTCGGATTCGGCCGCCTGCGAGGTGCAGTTCCGCAACGCCTTCCTGATGGGCTGCGCCGGCGCCTGGACACTGCATCCGAGCCAGGTGGCACTGGCCAAGACCGTGTTCGCCCCCGATCCGGCGGAGGTGAACTTCGCCTCCCGCATCGTCGAGGCGATGCCCGACGGCACCGGCGCGGTGATGATCGACGGCAAGATGCAGGACGACGCCACCTGGAAGCAGGCCAAGGTCATCGTCGATCTCGCCCGGCTGGTGGCCGAGAAGGACCCGGATCTGGCCAAGGTCTACAATCTGCCCTGATCGGCGCGAAGGAATGCGGGGGCCCGGGTTCGGCCCGGGAACCCGCATCGCAGCCGCCCGGATTTCGCATGCGGGCCCCGCGTTGGAACGGAAGGGGCGGGAAGCCTATCTAACGGTCATGACCCAGACCAGCATGAGAACCGCCAAATTCGGCCTCGGGGCGGTGGTCCGGCACCGGATCTACCCGTTCCGCGGCGTGGTGTTCGACGTCGATCCGGAATTCGCCAACACCGAGGAATGGTGGCTCGCCATTCCGGAAGAGGTTCGGCCGCGCAAGGACCAGCCCTTCTACCACCTGCTCGCCGAGAACGCGGACAGCGAGTACGTCGCCTACGTCTCCGAGCAGAACCTCCTGCCCGACACCTCCGGCGAGGCCCTGCGCCACGCCGGCATCAACGAGGTGTTCGAGCGCAGCGCCGACGGGGTCTACCGCATGCGGACCAGCCACGCGAACTGATCCGCCGGGCTGGTCGGGGCGGCTCGTGCGGGGACGGAACCCTTTGTTCAAGCGTCTTTGCTAGCGAAGCCGTAACCTTACCGTTGCGCGGGGCCCGTTGGCGATGGATGTGGTCACCATGCTGCTCATGAGCCTCGCGGCGGCGGCCGCCGCCGCGGGCTTTCTCGCCTTCGAGTGGCGGACCCTGCGCAACGGCGCGCTGCTGCTCTGGTGTGCGGGCTTTGCCACCATCGTAGTCGGCTGCGGGCTCTCGCCGCTGCGCTCCGCCTCCTTCCTCCTCGGCGTCTGGTTCGCCAACGGCCTGCTCGTCGTCGCCCATCTCGCCTTCCTCTACGGCACCGCGCGCTTCACCGGGCGCCGGATCGGGCCGCTCTGGTGGGGGCTGCTCCTGCCCTGGGCCGGTCTGCTTCTGCTGCCGGCCGGGCTCGACCCCACGCCGGCCTTCGCCGTGACGAACAGCGCCCTGGTCGCCGTCGCGGCGCTGAAGGCCGGCCATCTCCTCCTGTCCCGGAGCGGTGCGCCGTTTCCAGAGCGCACGGCCGCCTCGGACGGCCTGGGCGCCGTGTTCCTCGTCCACGGCGCCTTCTACGGCCTCAAGGCGCTGCTCGTGCCCCTGCCCGGCGCCTTCGTCAGTCTCGTCGGCTTCAAGGGGATCATGATCCAGATCTCCCTGTTCGAGGGCATCCTGGTCGAGATGCTTCTCGCCCTGCTGATGGCCACCGCCGTGCGCCGCAGCCGGGAGGAGGCGATGACGCGGCTGGCCGAGCGCGATCCCCTCACCGGCGCCTTCAACCGCCGCGCCTTCGAGAGCCGGGCCGCCGAGACCCTGCGCGCGAACGCCGGGCGGCCCGGCGCCCTGCTGCTACTCGATGTCGACCGCTTCAAGACGATCAACGACCGCCTGGGCCACGCTGCCGGCGACCGCATCCTAGTGGCGCTCATCCGCGTGCTCGACGCGCTGCTGCCGCGCGGGGCGATCCTGGCGCGGCTCGGCGGGGACGAGTTCGTGATCCTGATTCCGGAGGCGGAGGAGGCGGCGATCCGCGCGTGCGGGGCCGCGATCCGCACCGGCCTGACCCTCGAGGGAGCCCGCGATCTGCCGGTGGCCGCTACGGTGAGCCTGGGCGCGATCCTGTTCGAGAGCGAGCCGGCCGGGGGCCTCTCAGCCCTGCTGGCCGGCGCCGACATCGCGCTCTACGCAGCCAAGGGCGAGGGCCGCGACCGGCTCCATGTCCGCCGCCTGGAGACGCCGGCCGAACCGGCGGCGCGGCGGCGGCAGCCGGACGCGGTCAATGCCGTGCGCGTGCCGCCGGGCGACGGCTGCCGCGCCTGAGACACCGGCCCTGGGGCCGGTGCCGATTCCGCTCGGATCAGGAGATCAGGTCGAGCTTGGCCGTCTCGAAGCCCGCCGCCCGCAGGCCGTCGGGAAGCGCGGTGTAGTCGGGATAGCCGGCCTCGCGGGCCATGGCGTCGAGGGCGTTGCGCTCGTCGTCGGCGCTGCCCGTCCAGAGAACCGCGCCGCTCGTCTTCTGTCGAATCTGGAAGATGCTCATGCCGTCCTGTCCATCGAGGAAGAGTGTTCTGACAGGACAACCCGGCCAAGCCGGGCCGGTTGCACGGCTCCGCGCATGTGGTGGCGCGAGCGATGACTTGAGGCGCGTGCCGCGCCCGGCCGGAGCGGGCGGGGAAGTCTGATTCCGACCGGTCGAACGGGCTGTTGCCGCCGCGCGACACTTCGGGCAGGCTCTTTGCGGATCGGCATCTCCGGCGGAACGCGCCACGAAATCGCCGATCGCAGCGCGGAAAGCGGGATGCGGCGCATCGGCGCCCCCCGAGAGGCTCTTCCCGATGCCGGCCCATTCTCCCCTGCGTCCGCTCGCGGCCTCGATCGCGGCGGCTTGCCTCTCCGGGACTTGCCTGCTCGGGACTTGTCTCCTCGGGGCCGACTCCCTCCGGGCCGCCGAGGCGCCGCCCGCATCCTCGGTACCCGATCCGGCCACGCTCCTGCCCGCGGTGAGCGTGGTCCCGGCGGAGCGGCGCGAGATCGTCGAGCGGGCGATCGTCACCGGCACGCTCGTACCCCGCGACGAGATCCTGGTCGCCCCCGAGGTCGAGGGCCTGCGCATCGTCGAACTCGCCGCCGAGGAGGGCGACCGGGTCGAGCGCGGCGCGGTGCTGGCCCGGCTCTCCCTGGAGATGATCGAGACGCAGGAAGCGGCCAACCTCGCCGCCACCGCACGGGCCGAGGCCGCCATCGTCCAGGCGAAGAGCCAGATCGTCCAGGCGGAGGCGGCCCAGGTCGAGGCGCGCCAGGCCCTGGAGCGGGCGCAGGCGCTGGTGAAAACCGGCAACGCCACCGCCGTCACCCTGGAGCAGCGGGTCTCGGCCGCCCAAGGGGCGGAGGGACGGCTCGACGCGGCGCGGGCCGGGTTGGCGCTGGCCGAGGCCGATCGCGCCACGGCGCGGGCGCAAGGCCGCGAGATCGCCCTGCGCCGGGCTCGCACCGCGATCCGCGCCCCGGAGGCCGGTATCGTCAGCCGCCGCACCGCCCGGGTCGGCGCCACCGCCAGCGCGGTGGGCGAGCCGCTGTTCCGCCTGATCGCCCGGGGCGAGATCGAGCTGGAGGGCGAGGTGCCCGAAACCGCCCTGCCGCGTCTCCGGGCCGGCGCCCCGGCGCGCCTGGAAACGGAGGACGGGCGCGTCATTCCCGGCGCGGTGCGCCGGGTCTATCCGGAGGTCGAGCGCGCCACCCGGCTCGGAAAGGTCCGCATCCGACTGGAGCCCGACCCGGCCCTGCATATCGGCGCCTTCGCCCGGGGCCGGGTCGAGGTCGCCCGGCGCACGGGCGTCGCGGTCCCGCTCGCCGCCGTGCTCTACGCCGCCGACGGCTCGGCGAGCGTGCTGGCCGTGGCGGAGGGCCGCGTCGCCGCCCGCCGGGTCGAGACCGGGCTCTCGGCGGAGGGGTTCACGGAGATCCGCTCCGGGATTGCGGCGGGGGAGAGCGTGGTGGCCCGGGCCGGCTCGTTCCTGCGCGACGGCGACCGGGTGCGTCCCGTGCCGCCCGCCGCGGCGCAGGCCGCCGCCGGTTCGCGCTGAGGAGCCCGGATCATGCGCCTCAACGTCTCGGCCTGGGCGATCCGCAAGCCCATCCCCTCGCTCGTCCTGTTCCTCGTGCTGATGGTGCTCGGCCTCGTCAGCTTCCGCTCCCTGCCGATCACCCGGTTTCCCAACATCGACATCCCGATCGTCTCGGTGACGGTCACGCAATCGGGCGCCGCCCCGTCCGAGCTCCAGACCCAGGTCACGAAATGGGTCGAGGATTCGGTAGCCGGGGTGAAGGGCGTCAAGCACATCCTCTCGACCATCGCGGAGGGCTCCTCGATCACCACGATCGAGTTCCGCCTGGAGGTGAACCAGGATCGCGCCGTCAACGACGTGAAGGACGCGATCTCCAAGATCCGCATCAACCTGCCGCGCACCATCGACGAGCCGATCATCAGCCGCGTCGAGATCGCCGGCCTGCCGATCATGATCTACGGCGCCTCCGCCCCGGCCATGGCGCCCGAAGACCTGTCGTGGTTCGTGGACGACGTGGTCGCCCGCTCGATTCAGGGCGTGAAGGGGGTGGGCGGCGTCGAGCGGCTGGGCGGGGTCGCCCGCGAGATCCGCGTGACCCTCAAGCCCGACCGGCTGCTCGCGCTCGGCATCACCGCCGCGGACGTGAACCGGCAGCTGCGGCTCACCTCCGCCGACATGGCGGGCGGGCGCGGGGAACTCGCGGGGAGCGAGCAGTCGATCCGGACATTGGGCGCCTCGTCGAGCCTGGAGACGCTGGGGGCCACCTCCATCGTCGTGCCGGGCGGGCGCAAGGTGCGCCTCGACGAACTCGCCACCCTCATGGACGCGGCCGAGGAGCCGCGCACCTTCGCCCGCTTCAACGGCGAGCCGGTGGTGGGCTTCGCGATCTCCCGGGCGATGGGGGCGAGCGACGCCGAGGTCGCCGCCGCGGTGGCTAAGCGCGTCGAGACCCTGCACGCCGAGAATCCGGGCGTGCGCTTCGACCTGATCGACACCAGCGTCGTCAACACCATCGGCAACTACCACTCGGCGATGCTGGGCTTGCTCGAGGGGGCCGCGCTCGCCGTGATCGTGGTGTTCCTTTTCTTGCGCGACTGGCGCGCCACCCTGATCGCCGCGGTGGCGCTGCCGCTCTCGGTGCTGCCGACCTTCTGGGTGATGAGCGCGCTCGGCTTCTCGCTCAACGCGGTCAGCCTGCTCGCGATCACGCTGGTGACCGGCATCCTCGTCGACGACGCCATCGTCGAGATCGAGAACATCGTCCGCCACATGCGGATGGGCAAGTCGGCCTACCGCGCGTCGCTCGAGGCCGCCGACGAGATCGGGCTCGCGGTCATCGCCATCACCGCGACCATCATCGCGATCTTCGCCCCCGTCTCCTTCATGCCCGGCATCGCCGGCCAGTACTTCAAGCAGTTCGGGCTCACCATCGCCGCGGCGGTCTTCGTCTCGCTGCTGGTCGCGCGGCTGATCACGCCGCTGCTCGCCGCCTACTTCCTGCGCGACCACGGCCCGGACCACGAGCGCGAGGGGCCGGTGATGCGGGCCTATACCCGCCTCGTGGCGTGGTCGGTGCGGCACAAATACCTGACGCTGATCCTCGGCCTCGCCTGCTTTGCCGGCTCGATCGCCTCGACCCGGCTGCTGCCCGCGGGCTTCATCCCGGCGGAGGATGCGGCGCGCACGATGTTCGTGGTCGAACTGCCGCCCGGCGCCCGGCTCGACGACACGCAGCGCCTCTCCGACGGCCTCGTCGAGACCCTGCGCCAGATGCCCGAGGTCCGCTCCGTCTTCGTCGATGGCGGGCGCCAGTTGCCCGGCAAGAAGGAGGTGCGGCTGGCGAGCCTCACCGTGAACCTCACCCCGAAGAGCGACCGCGCCCTGACCCAGAAGCAGGTCGATCTCAAGATATCGAGCGTCCTGCGGCAGGTGCCCGATATCCGCTTCTGGTCGCTGCAGGAGGGCGGGCAGCGGGAATTCGCCCTGATCGTGTCGGGGCCCGACAAGGCGATCGTGGCGGATGTCGCCGCACGCCTGCAGCGCGAGGCCATGGGCGTCCCCCACCTCGTCAATGTGATCTCGACCGCGCCGCTGGACCGCACCGAGATCCGCATCACCCCCAAACCGGGCGTCGCCGCCGATCTCGGCGTCTCGACCGATGTCATCGCCGAGACCGTGCGAGTCGGCACGATCGGCGACATCGCCGCCAACCTCGCCAAGTTCAACGCCCGGGATCGCCAGATCCCGATCCGGGTGATGCTGCCCGAGCGCCTGCGCGGGCAACTGCCCGAGATCGAGACCCTGAAGGTGCCGGTGAAGGCGGGCGCGGCGGTGCCGCTCTCCACGGTGGCCGATCTGACGCTGGGGCGCGGCCCGACCGCCATCGACCGCTACGACCGCACCGTGCGCGTCGCCGTCGAGGGCGACCTCCAGGGCTCGGACGCGCTGGGCTCGATCATCGAGCAGGTGATGGCCCTGCCCGCCGCGACCAACCTCCCCGAGGGCGTCACCATCCGGCAGACGGGCGACGCCGAGATCATGGGCGAGGTGTTCGAGGGCTTCGCCCTCGCCATGGGCGCCGGGCTGATGATGGTGTTCGGCGTCCTCGTGCTGCTGTTCGGCAATTTCCTCCAGCCGCTCACCATCCTGTTCTCGCTGCCGCTCTCCATCGGCGGGGCGATCCTGGGGCTCCTCGTCTTCCAGATGCCGATCTCGATGCCGGTCGTCATCGGCATCCTGATGCTGATGGGCGTGGTGACCAAGAACGCGATCATGCTGGTCGATTTCGCCATCGAGGAGATGGCCCGCGGCGTGGACCGGGTCACCGCCATCGTCGATGCCGGCCGCAAGCGGGCGCGGCCCATCGTCATGACCACCATCGCCATGGCGGCCGGCATGGTCCCCTCCGCCATGGCGCTCGGCATCGGCGGCGAGTTCCGCGCGCCCATGGCGGTCGCGGTGATCGGCGGGCTGATCGTCTCGACGGGGCTGTCACTGATCTTCGTGCCGGCGATCTTCCTCCTCGTCGACGATCTGTCGCGGCTGTTCGTGCGCCTGTTCGGCCGCTTCGTCGGCGGCACGGACGACCCGGAGGACGGGCAGGGGGATGTGGAAGGGGACGGACCCTATCGCCCGGGCGCACCCGCCAACGCCGCCGGCGGCTATGGAGGACGGGCCGCGGCCGAGTGAGGCCCCGCCGCCGCGACCGCAGTGAGGCCGGGACACATCAAGTTCTCGCGGCCCCGCGCACGGGGGTGATCGTGCGTCCCGAGGCTAAGCCGATCAATCCGCCGTTCCTGCAGCTTGGCCGCCGCCGCCGGCCCGACGGCAATTCTCTGCCCGCTGCGAATACGCGAGAGTTGTAGGATCGAGACAATGCGAAGCATTTCGCAACACTTTTGATATAGCGGGAGGAATGCGCTTCGCGTCCGACATGTGACGTGCGGCCGACGGATGATCGATGCAGGAACCGCGGGACCGATCCGGGCGTCGGAACGGCTCAGAGAGCCGTGAAGGCGCGCGCGCTGCGACGTCCGGCGAGGACGTTGTCGTCCTCGTCTCGGACCGGCGCGAGCGGGCGGAGCGCTTGGCCCGCGGCATCGCCCTCGTCCTGCCCTGCCGCGTGATCGAGCCCGGGGCGGCCCTGCCCGCCGGGCGGCTCGTCGCCTTCATCGTCGATCTCGCCGCCGAGCACGGAAACGCGACGGCCTGGATCGCGTGGCTCGCCGGCCGCATCCGCGACAGCGGCCTACCCTGCCTTTATCTCGCCCGGGGCCGGGCCGCCCAGGACGCGGCCGCCATCCGCATGCTCGGCGCGCCGACGGTGATCGATCCGCGCCAATCCTCCGGCATCGTCCCGACGCTGCTGCGCCTCGTCGCCGAGGGAGGCAAGGGGGCCTTCTCCGCCGGCGAGCGGTCGCTCCCGGCCAGGGGGCGGGCGCCGGAAGCGGCCGGAACGGTCGAGCCCGGGGCGGGAACGCCGCTGGCCCGGGTCGAGACCGCGACGACCCTCGTCACCCGCCTGTTCGACGCCGCCGCCGCCGGGCGGCCCCCGAGCCCGGAGGAAGCCGAGGCGGGCACGCAGATCGTGCTCGACACGGTGTCCGAGGTCGGCATCCGCGGCTGGCTCGACCTCGTCTGGCGCCACGACATCCAGGTCTACCAGCACTCCCTGAGCGTGGCGGGCTTCGCCGCCGCCTTCGCCGCCGAACTCGGCTTCTGCCGGGCCGACCGGGAGCGGCTCGCCCGGGCCGCCCTGCTGCACGATGTCGGCAAGGCCCTGATCCCGCTCGCCATCCTCAACAAGCCCGGCCCCCTGACGCCCGACGAGATGCGGGTGATGCAGACGCATGCCGCACTCGGGGCCGACCTGCTGGCCCGGGACGGTGCCTTCGCCCCCGAGATCCTCGACGTGGTGCGCTACCACCACGAGCGTCTCGACGGCTCGGGCTATCCCGAGGGCCTGACCGGGCCGCGGATCGGCGACCTCGTCCGCCTCGTGGCGATCTGCGACGTGCATTCGGCGCTCACCGAGCGCCGGGTCTACCGCCCGGCCCTGTCCGCCGGGGAGGCGCTGGCGATCATAGAGAGCCAGGCCGGCCAGCTCGATGCCGACCTGCTCCGGGTCTATCGCCCGGTCATCGCGCGCGCCGGTTCCGCCGCGGACCGCCCGGGCCCGACGGGCTGAGCCGGTCCGCGCGGCGGCCTCAATCCGTCCCTTCGTCCATTCCTTCGCCCGCCCGCTGCCGCGCCGCCTCCCGCTCGGCCAGCAGGCACAGGATCTCGAAGGCGATCCCCGCGCCGGCGAGCGCCGTGATCCCGGTGGGGTCGAGGGAGGGCGCGACCTCCACCACGTCCGCCCCGACGAGATCGAGCCCGCGGAAGGCCCGCAGCAGGTGCAGCGCCTCGCGGGTCGTGAAACCGCCGATCTCCGGCGTGCCGGTGCCGGGCGCGAAGGCGGGATCGAGGCTGTCGATGTCGAAGCTGAGATAGGTCGGGCCCTCGCCGACCACCGCGCGGGCCTCCGCCGCCACCTCGGGCAGGCCGCGGGCGCAGACCTCCTCCATGGCGATGATCCGCATGCCCTGGGCCAGGGCCCAGTCGCGCTCGTCGGCAGCGTCCATGCTGCCGCGGATGCCGATCTGCACGCAGCGGCGCGGATCGAGCGCGCCCGCCTCGATCGCCCGCCGGAACGGCGTGCCGTGGGTGAGCCGCGTCCCGCCGTACTGCGCGTCGTCGGTGTCGCTGTGCGCGTCGATATGGATCAGGCCGAGGCGTTCCCCCCGCGGACGGGCGGCGCCGAGCGCCCGCAGCACCGGATAGGTGACGAAATGGTCGCCGCCCACGGTCAGCGGCACGATCCCGGCCTCGGCGAGCGGCCGGTAGAAGGCCGCGATGCGCCGGTCGGTCTCGGCGGCGTCCACGGGGTTGACCGGCACGTCGCCGAGATCGGCGCAGACCGCCAGGGCGTAGGGAGCGATGCCGGTGGCGTGGTTGAGCGCCCGCGTGCCGGTGGAGGCCTCGCGCACGGCCCGCGGCCCGAGCCTTGCCCCGGGCCGACCCGTGGTGGTGCCGTCGAAGGGAATGCCGATCAGGCCGATCTCGACCGCGCCCGGCGCCGCGCCGGGATCGAGGACGGGCAGCCGCATGAAGCTCGCGAGGCCCGAGAAGCGCGGTGTCTCCATCCCGGAGGCCGGGCGGAACCGGGCCAGCCGCTCCGCCCGCGCGCCGGCGCCTCCCCCGTCAACCCCCGTTGCCTCGTCCGGCACGATGATCCTCCCCGGCGCCGATCCTGCACGGCCTGTCCTGCCCGCATCAAGCCGCCGGGGCCGTCCGTCCGCAAGCCCGCCGTCGGTAGGCCGGTCGAGGGACCAATCCCGGCGGATCGCCCTGCGCGGGGCCTGATCGGCCCGCGCGCAGGGCGTTGGCTTCAGCCGCGCTGCTTCGAGCGTAGCGCGCTGGCATCGCCCGAGGTGTTCGTCATCGGCCCGGCCAGCCCGCTGGAATGGGCCGCGTCCCCGCTTTCGCCCTGATCATCGGTTTGGCGGGCGCCGACATGGTCGTGGTACTGCTCTGTCTGGACGTGGCGGCTGTCGAGGCCGCGCTCGTCGGAGTGCCGGGACTTGTCGCGGTTGCTCAGCACCTCGTTCTCCCCGAGGATGCCCTCGGGCAATTCGGTCATGGCGCCGGTCCCGTCGCCCTTGCCCTGCGCGCCGGGGCCCATGCTGTGCCGGTCGGCCTTTGCCATGATGTCGCTCCTGTCGCTGTGATGGCGTGGAGGATGGATCTGGGAAAAGGGGCGACGAGAGCAAGCTGAGCGGGAGAAAACTTAAAGATCTCCGCGCCGGGAACATTTCCCGCCACGTCGATCTCAGCGGCGCTGTTGCGCTGAAGAGCGGTGCGCGGGTCGCGATCCTTTGGCGAATGCCTCACGGCTGCAGCGAAGGCGGGCCGAGCAACTTGACTCTTCCCGTCAGACCCATGTTGCCCCGCCCGCGCGCGCCTCAGCGTGGGCGTCCCGCGAGCAACTCCGCGAACCGTGCCACCAGCCGCCGCCCGACCTCCTCCTTGCCGAGCTTCGGCCAGGTTTCGACCCCGCCCTCGCGCGCCACGAGGTGGACGGTGTTCTCCAGCCCGCCCATCACGCCGCCCTCCGCCGAGACATCGTTGGCCACGATCAGGTCGCAGCCCTTCCGCGCGATCTTTTTCCGCGCGTTGTCGATCACGTCGTCGGTCTCGGCAGCAAAGCCCACGACGAGGGGCGGGCGCCCCGCACTCCGCCCGGCGATGGTGGCGAGGATGTCCGGGTTCTCGACCAGGGCCAGGGGGGCAGGGAGGCTGCCATCCTTCTTGATCTTGCCCGCCCGCGTCTCGGCGGGGCGCCAGTCGCCGACCGCGGCGGCGAAGATCGCCAGATCGGCCGGCAGGGCTGCCTCGACCGCGGCCAGCATCGCGCGGGCGCTCTCCACCCGCACCACGGCGACGCCCTCCGGATCGGGGACCGCCACCGGCCCGGAGACCAGGGTGACCCGCGCCCCGGCCTGCGCGGCGGCGGCGGCGACCGCGTGGCCCTGGCGGCCCGAGGAGCGGTTGGCGAGGTAGCGCACGGGGTCGATCGGCTCGTGGGTCGGCCCCGAGGTCACGAGCACGTGCCGCCCGGCCAGCGGTTTTTCGGGGACCTCGTGGCCCGCCAGAAACCCGATGCCGGGGCTCGCGGCACGTTGCCTCAGCAGCGTTTCGAGGGCGTCGGCGATCTCGTTCGGCTCGGCCAGCCGTCCGGGGCCGAACTCGGCCTCGGCCATGGCGCCCTCGTTGGGGCCGACCACCGCGACGCCGTCGGCCTTCAGGGTCGCGAGGTTGCGCTGCGTGGCCGCGTGCTGCCACATCCGCACGTTCATGGCCGGGGCGATCAGGATCGGCAGGGTGGTGGCGAGCAGTACCGTCGAGGCGAGGTCCGGCGCGTGGCCGGTCGCCATCCGCGCCATCAGGTTGGCGGTGGCCGGCGCCACCACGATCGCGTCCGCGTCCCGGGCGAGCTTGATATGGCCGATATCGGCTTCCGTCTCCCGGTCGAACAGGTCGGTATGCGCCCGCTCCCCGGCGAGCGCGGCGGCGGCCAGCGGCGTGACGAATTCCTGGGCCGACTCCGTCAGCAGCGGGCGCACCCGCGCCCCGCGCTCGCGCAGGCGCCGGATCAGGTCGAGCGCCTTGTAGGCGGCGATCCCGCCGCCGACGATCAGGAGGACGCGGCGGCCGGCGAGCGGGCCTGAGGGTGAGTTCGGCATGGACGCAGAACGGGGGTTTGCGGCGCGCGCGTCAAGAGTGAGGCGGGGGCGCCCTCACCGGAAGGCCAGAACCAGCGCGCCCACCGCGATGCCCCACAGCGCGACCGTCGACCAGATCGCCCGCCGCCGCTCCAGCCGGGCGATCCGCTCCATCACCTGGATCTCGTGAGAGCCCTCCTCGTCGAGGCGGATCATGATGCGGCGGATGCGCTGGGCGATGTCGGGGATGTCGGAGACGACCTCGGCGAGCGTCAGCGCGGCGCGGGCCCCGCCCTCGATCCGGCCGACGGGGCCGAGATGGCGGGTGATCCAGCTGCGCACCACCGGTTCGGCGCCGGTCCACATGTCGAGCTGCGGATCCAGCGAGCGGGCGACGCCCTCCACCACCACCATGGTCTTCTGGAGCATCACCAGTTCGGTGCGGGTGCTCATGTCGAACAGGGCGGTCACGTCGAACAGGAGGGTCAGCACCTTGGCCATCGAGATCTCGTCGGCCCGGCGCTGGTGGATCGGCTCGCCGATCGCCCGGATCGCCTGCGCGAAATCGTCCACCGAGTGGTGGCGCGGCACGTAGCCCGCCTCGAAATGCACCTGCGCCACCCGGCGGTAGTCGCGGGTGATGAAGCCGAGCAGGATCTCGGCCAGGAAGCGCCGCTCGGCATGGCCGAGCCGGCCCATGATCCCGAAATCGACCGCCACCAGCCGGCTCTGGGAATCGACGAACAGATTGCCCGGATGCATGTCCGCGTGGAAGAATCCGTCGCGGATGGCTTGGCGCAGGAAGGACTGGATCACCACCCGGCCGAGCGCCTTCGGGTCGTGGCCCGCCGCGACGATGCCGGCGCGGTCGTTGAGGCGCACGCCGTCGATCCACTCGGAGGTCAGCACGTCCCGCGCGGTCAGCGCCCATTCCGGCCGCGGCGTGCGGAAATCCGTGTCGCCCTTGGTGTTCTGGGCCAGCTCCGACATCGCCGCCGCTTCGAGCCGGAAATCCATCTCCATGGTGACGGAGCGGGCCAGGATCTCCACGACTTCGCGCGGGCGCAGGCGCTCGGCGTCGGGCAGCAGCGCGTTGACGATGCGGGCCATGAACCGCATCGCCTGCAGGTCCTTGGCGAAGCGCTCGCGCACGCCGGGCCGCATCACCTTGACCGCTAGGTTGCGCTGCGTTCCGTCGGCGTCGAGCACCGTCGCCTTGTGGACCTGGGCGATGGAGGCCGCGGCGATCGGCTCGCTGAAGGCGGTGAACAGGGCCGAGACCGGCTTGCCGAGTTCCCGCTCGACCACGCGCAGGGCGATTCCCTGGGGGAAGGGCGGCACCCGATCCTGAAGCCGTTCGAGATCGCGCGCGGCGGCCATGCCGACGATGTCGGGGCGGGTGGCCAGGAACTGGCCGAACTTGACGTAGGAGGGCCCGAGCCGGGTCAGCGCCCGCTCCAGCGGGCTCGCGCCGGGCGCCTGCGCGATGCCGCGCCGCTCCAGCAGGCGGCCGACCTTGAGGGCGAGCCGCAGGTGCGGCGGCAATTGCGCCGCGTCGATCAGCGCCAGCCCGCCCTCGCGGGCGAGCACGAAGCCGACATGGGCGCCGCGGGCGAGGTGGAAGACGGCCCCGAGCATCATCGAACCCTGAAAGGCGTTTGCTCGGAGAGGGATCGCACCGGATCGCCGGCGCAAGGCGTGCCCTGCGCCGCGGAGCTCGACCCTGCCGACACGCCCGCGGCGGCGGTCGTCAGCGCTTGAGATCGGAAGAGAATCAAGAAATCTTCCAGCCGGAATGGATCGCGACGATGCCGCCGGAGAGCCGGCGGTGGCTGACATGCGCAAAGCCTGCCGCCTCGATCATCCGGGCGAAGCTGTCGGGGGAGGGGAACTTGCGGATCGACTCGACGAGGTACTGGTAGGATTCCCGGTCGCCCGCCACCCGCTCGCCGATGCGCGGGATCACGTGGAAGGAGTAGGCGTCGTAGATCTTTTCGAGAACCGGCAGGTCGACCCGCGAGAATTCCAGGCACAGGAAGCGCCCGCCGGGCTTGAGCACCCGGTGCGCTTCGCGGAGCGCCACGTCGATGCGCGGCACGTTCCGGATGCCGAAGGCGATAGTGTAGCTGTCGAACCGGTTCGCCGGCAGGGGCAGCGTCTCGGCGTTGCCGGTCACGAAATCGATGCGGCCGTCGTAGGCGTGGCCCGCCCGCTCGGCGCCGACCCGCAGCATCGCCTCGTTGATGTCGAGCACGGTGACGTGGGTCTCGGGGCCGCCCGCCGCGAGCGTGCGGAAGGCGATGTCGCCGGTGCCGCCGGCCACGTCGAGATGCTGGTAGGGCCGCGTGCGCGACGGGCGCAGCATCGAGATCAGGTGCGACTTCCAGGCCCGGTGCAGCCCGCCCGACATCAGGTCGTTCATCAGGTCGTAGCGGCGCGCGACCGAGCGGAACACGTCGTCCACCCGCGCCTGCTTCTCGGAGAGGCGCACGCGCTCGTAGCCGAAATCGGCGGTGGCTTCGCTGTCGCCGGCTCCTCTGCCCGTTCCGCTCATCCGATCCTACCCTGCGCTCGCCCGGCCCCGCTCACGGTTCCGGCCGAGCCTCCTTAGCGAATGCCGGCCGGAACCGCCATGCGGCAGGGGGGATGCGGGAGCGGTCGGCGCCGGATCGGAAAAGGATCAGCTCCGCAGCGGGCCGCCGACGAGCCAAGCCGGGTCGAACCAGCGGTCGGCCTCGCCGTCGTAGGGCAGGCGGGTCACGTCCCAGTGCTGGATGTATTTCGCGTAGACGTTCCAGACCGCGATGCCGCCGCCGACGAAGATGCGCCGGCCGGGATAGCGGGCCAGCACCGCTTCCGGGTCCTCGTGCGAGCGGATCACGTCGATGGTGCGGTCCTTGAACGCGAATTCCGGCACCGAGGCCACGGTCTTGGGGCCGGCGATCAGCACGTGGCCCATGGTGAGCGCGAAGAAGCGCGTCACGTCCTCCACGAAGAGCGGATCGGTGTTGCCCTCCCAGGGTAGGTGCCCGTTGAGGCCGAGCTGGCCCCGCTGGCCGATGGCACAGATGCAGCGGACGTCGATCATGGCTGAACCCGGAAAAACGAAGAATGCGGGCTCCGCCCGCGACCCGCCGGGGCCTGAGGCCCCGGACCCCCTTACTGAGGACTCTGGAACTCCAGAACCCGGTCGCTGGGGAAATCGTAGAGTTTGCCCGTCTCGTTCCAGGCGGGTGCCACGAGCCGCACGAAATGCGGTGCCAGATCCTCCGGCGTCTTCAGCGTCGAAGGGTCCTCGCCCGGCATCGCCGCCGCGCGCATGCGGGTGCGCAGCGGGCCGGGATTGAGCAGCATCGCGCGCACCCCCGTGCTCGCATTCTCTGCGGCGTAGGTGCGCACCATCGCCTCGAGCGCCGCCTTCGAGACCGAGTAGGGTCCCCAATAGGCCCGGCACTTCGCGGCAGCACCCGAGGAGACGAACACGGCCCGCCCGGCATCCGAGCGCTGCAGCAGCGGGTCGAAGGAGCGGATCAGGCGCCAGTTGGCGGTGACGTTGATCGCCATCACCTGATCCCAGGTCTTCGGGGTGACGTGGGAGACGGGCATCAGGTTGCCGAGGATGCCGGCATTGCCGATCACGGCGTCGAGCCGGCCCCAGCGCTCGTTGAGCGCCGCGCCGAGGCGGTCGATGGCGTCGTAATCGGTGAGGTCGAGGGGCACCAGCGTCGCGTGGCCGCCGCCCGAGCGGATCGCGTCGTCGAGTTCCTCCAGGCCGCCCTGCGTGCGGGCCACCGCGACGACGTGGGCGCCGGCCCCCGCCAGCGCGAGCGCCGCGGCGCGGCCGATGCCGCGGGAGGCGCCGGTGACGACGGCGACGCGGCCGTCGAGGATCGTGTCGGCCATCAGCTTCAGTCCGCCTCGGCCAGCATCGCGAAGCGCTTCGGCCCGGCGATCGCCAGATCCGTCAGGCCGGTCGGGTAGTCGCCGGTGAAGCAATGGTCGGTGTATTGCGGGCAGGCGGCGTTGCGCTCGGTCTCGCCCATCGCCCGGTACAGGCCGGGGATCGAGAGGAAGGCGAGCGAATCGGCGCCGATATATTGGCGCATGGCCTCGAGGTCGTGGGTGGCGGCGAGCAGCTTCTCGCGCTCGGGCGTGTCGATGCCGTAGAAGTCGGGATAGGTGATCGGCGGCGAGGCGATGCGGAAATGCACCTCGCGGGCGCCGGCATCGCGCATCATCCGCACGATCTTCACCGAGGTGGTGCCGCGCACGAGGCTGTCGTCCACGAGCACGATGCGCTTGCCCTCGACCGCGGCGCGGTTGGCCGAGTGCTTCATGCGCACGCCGAGTTCACGCACGGTCTGGGTCGGCTGAATGAAGGTTCGTCCGACATAATGGTTGCGGATGATGCCCATCTCGAAGGGCAGGCCCGCTTCCTGCGCGAAGCCCAAAGCCGCCGGCACGCCCGAATCGGGCACCGGGATCACCACGTCGGCCTCCGGCGCCGCCTCGCGGGCGAGTTCCTGGCCGATGGCCTTGCGCACGCCGTAGACGCTCTTGCCGTTCACCACCGAGTCCGGGCGGGCGAAGTAGATGTACTCGAAGATGCAGGGGCGCATCGGCCGCTGTTCGGCGAAGCGGATCGACTCGACGCCCTCTTCCGAGATCACCACCACCTCGCCGTTCTCCACGTCGCGGATGAAGCGGGCGCCGATGATGTCCAGCGCGCAGGATTCGGAGGCGAGGATGTAGCGCCCGTCGAGTTCGCCGAGCACCAGGGGGCGGATGCCCAGCGGGTCGCGGGCGCCGATCAGCTTCTTGTTGGTGAGCGCGACGATGGCGTAGGCGCCCTGGATCTGCTGGAGCGCGTCGATGAAGCGCTCGACGATGCGCGGTTTGCGCGAGCGGGCGGCCAAGTGGAGGATCACCTCGGTGTCCGAGGTCGACTGCGTGATGGCGCCGTCCTTGACGAGGTCGCGGCGGATCGAGAGCGCGTTGGTCAGGTTGCCGTTATGGGCCACCGCCAGCCCACCGCTGGCGAGTTCGGCAAACAGCGGCTGGACGTTGCGCAGGATGGTGCCGCCGGTGGTCGAGTAGCGCACGTGCCCGATGGCCGAGCGCCCGGCCAGCCGCTCGATCGTGGCGCGGTCGGAGAAGGAATCGCCCACGAGGCCCTGGCGGCGCTCGGAGTGGAACACCCCCTCGTCGTAGGAGACGATGCCCGCCGCCTCCTGGCCGCGATGCTGCAGGGCGTGCAGCCCGAGCGCCGTGATGGCCGAGGCGTCGTCGTGCCCGTAGATGCCGAAGACGCCGCATTCCTCGCGAAGCGTGTCCCCGTCGATGTCCCAGTCCTGGGCATCGGCGCTCGCGCAGACAGCTGACATGTCGATCTCGAATCCTGGAGGCGCGAAACCGCGGGCCTCACGTCCGGCACGGCAGGAAACGGCCGGGCGCTGCCGCCCGCAGCCTCTGCCGCGAGGGGTTACGCCGGGACCGTCGTGAAACCGTTACCTAGGTGCGGATCGCGTCGCAACCAAGACCGATTCCAGCATATCAGCGTTTCGGTGCAGGCCCGGCATCGCTGCGGCGCTGGGCGGGGAGTTCGGTCTCCGGCGGCGGCTCCTCGGCCGGCGCGTCGCCCTTGGGCTTGCGGAACTGCTTGAGGAAGCCTTCCGGGTTGTCGGGCAGCTGCGCCACCAGCGCCTCGCCCGAACTCTCCAGAATCGGCCGGCTCTTGGCCTGCGCGGCCCAGTCCGGCACCTTGCCCTGGACGAGCCAGGCCAGGAACACCCAGCCGATCACGCAGATCAGGAAGCCGCGGCCCGCGCCGAAGAGGAAGCCGAGCGAGCGGTCGACGGCGCCGATCCGCGAGTCGAGCACGAGGTCGGACACCTTCACCGTGATCAGCGAGACCACGATCAGGGTGCCGAGGAAGATCGCGGCGATGGAGGCGACGAGCGCCACCGTGTCGCTGGAGACGTGCTGCTTCACGGTGGGCAGGAGCAGCGGGTGGAGCGACCACGCCACCGCGGCGGCGGCCACCCAGGCGATGATCGCGAGCACCTCGCGGGTCACGCCGCGCACGGCAGCGAGCAGCGCCGAGACGAGCACGATGCCCAGCACCGCAAGATCGAGGACGGAGAACGGCATCGCAGGTTACGCTAATCGGGGGCGGGACAGGGCGGCTTCGCCCGGACGGCGACGGCTCCCCTCGGGCCGCGCGTCCGCTGTGGTCGTTAACGATATACCCCGGCGAACCTCGGCCGTCACCTTCGGGCCTCGAATCCTGGACCAGCCATGCTCCTTGCAATCAGAATCCCGGTGTGCCGGCGCGGCGAACTCCCTTGGAATGCCGCGCGCGTGGCGCTAGCCCTGCTGATCCTGTCCGCCCCGCTCCGCGCGGAACCGGCGAGGCCGGTCCCGCGCGAGGGCGGCCTCGAAGTCCTCGACGCACCCATCCCCGGCCGGATCAGGGACGGCGTCCCGGTCCTGATGCCCGGAGCCATCACGATGGCGCAGGGCTTGTCGCCCCTCGACACCTCGCTCGCCGGCCGCAAGAACCCCGATGCCATCATGCTCGGGGTCGGAAACCGGATCTCGTTCTGTCCCGCCCTGTCGTGCATCCACGGGCCATCGGACGGCCGGATCGACCCGGCTTTTTTCGACCATCAGCGCACCTCCCTGCTGATCTCGGCCAGCACGCAGATCGACAACGCGGCGGAGGAGCAGACGCTCGCCGTCACGACGACCATCGGGACCGGCCGGCAGAAGGTGTGGGCGGCCCGGACCGGCTTCGCGCTCGGCGACAACGTGTCGAGCGGCAACGCCACCTATCGGGTCGTGCAGGCCGGAACCTCGGGTGCGAACAATCCGCTGCCGGGCTCGCGGCCCGCCTCGGTTCCGTTCACGGTCTCCGACGGGTCGGTCAAATGGCGCTGGATCAACGATGCCAGCATCGCTGCGAAGGTCGGCAGCTACTTCGAGACGGAGGTCGTCGAGGGGGCCGGCGCGGCCTGGAACGCGGCGTTCAACTATCACCTGCGGACGCCGCCGGTCGCGCCGGGATTCTTCCCCAACGTGGAGCTCGATTACGGCAACGATTCGGGCCGGGACTGCCCGCTCGGCATCGATTGCACCAACCTGCGGCTGGCCGCGAGCGGCAAGGCGATCACCACCAACCTCGCGATCGTCGGAAACGAGACGGCGGCGAACGGGTACTCGACCATCTGGGGCATGCGCCTGAACGGCGACGGGCTCGCCTCGCAATCCGCCATCGAGATCGACGCGGCCTCGCCCGTCGGCATTGGCTTCGGCCTGTCCGGGCTGGGCGGGCAGTCGCACGCGATCGCCACCATCAGCGACGCCTCGTCCGGCCCTGTCTCCTACCTCGTCACGGGCGCCCATACGACGGCGAGCATCCTCGACGATTCCTCCGCCCCGGTCTCGCTCAGCATCGGCGGCGCCAAGTCGGTCGCCGGTATCCGGGAGGGGTCGAAGAGCCCGGCCGGCATCGTCCTCCAGGGGGCCTACGGCGTGGCCCAGATCCAGGGCAACGGCTGGTCGGTCGATCCGGCCGGGCGCATCATCACCCGGGCGGGCGTGGTGGAAAGCGCTTCCTCGCCCCCGGCGAGCAGCGCGGCGCCCTGCCGCGTCGGCGAGCGCGCCTGGGACGCGGACTGGGAGTATCGCTGCATCGCCCCCAACCGGTGGAAGCGGTCGGCGCTGCAGGATTTCTGAGGCGCGTCCCTTCGCGCCCCGGTTACATCTCCTCCTCGTAACTCATGGCCTTCTGCCGCCCACCCCGCCGCGGCGCGCCCGAGGCGATGCCGGCCACGAGGTCGGCGATGTGGCGCAGGGCCTCGGTCGGCAGCGCCCGGTCCCCGGCCTCGCCGCGCCCCTGCGGGGTGATCGCCTTGCCGAAGCCGAGCTTCAGCGCCTCCTTCAGCCGGGCGGGCGCCTGCGAGACCGGCCGCACCGCCCCCGACAGGCCGAGTTCGCCGAAATAGACCGAATCGGAGGGAAGAGCCGCCCCCGAGAGCGAGGAGACGAGTGCGGCGGCGACCGCGAGATCCGCGGCGGGCTCGGAGATGCGCAGGCCCCCCGCGACGTTGAGGTAGACGTCGTGCCCCCCGAGCCGGATGCCGCCATGGGCCTCCAGCACGGCGAGCACCATCGAGAGGCGGTTCGGGTCCCAGCCCACCACGGCCCGGCGCGGCATCCCGAGCGAGGAGGGGGCGACCAGCGCCTGGATCTCCACGAGCAGCGGCCGCGTGCCCTCCATCCCGGCAAAGACCGCGGTGCCCGGGGCGGCGTGGTCGCGGCCCGCCAGGAACAGGGCGGAGGGGTTGGGGACTTCCGCGAGCCCGGCATCGGTCATCTCGAACACGCCGATCTCGTCGGTCGGCCCGAAGCGGTTCTTCACGGCGCGCAGGATCCGGAAGTGGTGGCCCTGGTCGCCCTCGAAGGAGGCGACCGCATCGACCATGTGCTCGACCACGCGGGGGCCGGCGATCTGCCCGTCTTTCGTGACGTGGCCGACGAGGATGACGGCCGTGCCGGTGGTCTTGGCGAAGCGGATCAGGGCCTGGGCGGAGCTGCGCACCTGCGTGACGGTGCCCGGCGCCGACTCCACGGTCTCGGTCCACATGGTCTGGATCGAGTCGATGATGACGAGCGCGGGCGGGTGGCCCTGCGACAGCGTCTCGACGATGTCCTCGACGTTGGTCTGCGCCGCGAGTTCGACCGGGTGCCGGGTCAGCCCGAGCCGCTCGGCGCGCAGGCGCACCTGCCCCACCGCCTCCTCGCCGGAGATGTAGGCGACGCGCTCCCCGCTCTTGGCCATCGCAGCGGAGGCCTGCATCAGCAGGGTCGACTTGCCGATGCCGGGATCGCCGCCGAGCAGGATCACCGAGCCGCGCACGAAGCCGCCGCCGGTCACCCGGTCGAGTTCGTTGATGCCAGATGGCGTGCGCGGCGCCTCCTTGGCCTCGCCGGTCAGGCCTTCGAGGGGGAAGACGCGGCCCCGCGCCCGCGAGGGCCGGGTCGCGGCCGGGCCGGATTGGGGGCCGGCGGAGGCGACCTCCTCCTGGATCGTGTTCCAGCCGTTGCAGGCCTCGCAGCGCCCGCGCCAGCGGTTGTAGACCGCCCCGCAGGACTGGCAGACGAAGGTCTGTTGGATTTTTGCCATGGGAGACGGCTCAGGGCGGGGATCTGTCGAACCTCCCACCCAGCCCCCGCATCCTGAGGTGCTGCGAAGAGGCCTCGAAGGAGGACTCCAGCCGGCCGCGCGATCCTGGAGCCCTCCTCGAGGGCGCCGCTTCGTGCCGCCGCCTCAGGATGAGGGGAATGGGTGGGATAGGTCGGTCACTCTACATAGTCGCGAACATAACGGGAACCCAGCCCCGTCAGGATCTCGTAGCCGATGGTGCCGGCGGCTTGCCCCACCCTGTCGATGTCGAGGGCATCGCCGATCAGCGTGGCGGTGCCGCCGCGCCGGGCCTGGGTTGCGTCGGTGACATCGAGGATGATGAGATCCATCGAGATCAAGCCGACGATCGGGCAGGGCACGCCGCCGACCAGAGCGTGGCCGCTGTTGCTGGCCGAGCGGGGATAGCCGTCGGCGTAGCCGAGCGAGAGCGTGGCCAGCCGGCGCGGGGCAGGGGCCTGCCAGCGGGCGTTGTAGCCGCAGGTCGCGCCGGCTTCGACGTCACGGACCTGCAGGATCGTCGCCTCCAGCCGAACGACCGGCCGCATCGGATTGGGTCGGCCCGGCTCCGGGTTGCCGCCGAACAGCGCATAGCCCGGCCGCAGCAGGTCGTGGCGTGCGTCGTTCGCGAGGCAGGTGCCCGAGGAATTGGCGAGCGAGGCGCGCATCTGCGGAAAAGCCGCCCTCACTTGGCTGAAGTCGGCGGCTTGGCGCGCGTTGAGCGGGTCGCCGGGCCGTTCCGCGCTGACGAGATGGCTCATCACGAGGTCGATGCCGGCGCGCGCGATCACCGGATCACCCGCCAGCGCCAGGGCCTCCGCGACGGAAAGGCCGAGCCGGTTCATGCCGGTATCGACGTGGAGCGCGGCCGGCCACGCGCCCTGTGTGGCCTCCGCCCACTCGGCGAGTTCTTGCGCGTCCCCCAGGACGGGGCGCAGGCGGTGGGCACGAAACGCCTCCGCGCTGCCGGGCGGCAATCCGTTGAGCACGTAGAGCGCCGCGTCCGGCAGGATTTTCCGCGCGGCGATGCCCTCGGAGAGGTGCGCCACGAAGAACGTCCGGCAGCCCGCGCCCCACAGGGCCGGCGCGACCGCGGACAGCCCGCAGCCATAGGCGTCCGCCTTCACCACGGCACCGCACTCGGCCCACGGGGCGCGAGCCGCGAGCGACCGCCAATTCGCGGCCAGCGCTGCGAGATCGACGGTCAGGCGGGCGCCGTGGCCCGGGGCGCGAGGATTGGCACGGCTCGGCGCGGGACTGTCTTCTAAGATGGTCAGAACGTCCCGCCCTCCGGCGGCCAGGGCACCGGCCGGTTCATAATCGCCTCGAAGGTGTAGGGGCATTCGGCGGGGAAGACATCCTCATCGAGTCCAGTCTCGCCAGCGGCGTCGATGCGGGCCCGGCGGTAGGCTTTGGCAAGGGCGCCAGGAAGCCTGCGCTTGAGGCTCGGATGACGTTCCAGCACCTCCTCAGCGTCGAGGCGACCGTTGCGGATCGAGAGATGCCAGCTCCGCGTCCGCTTCTCCGGCTGATGATCCCACTTCAGGAGATGCAACAGCGTGATCCGCAGTGCACTCTCCATCCGGTTGTAGATCTCGCCGCCCAAGTCCTCGATCTCCTCAGCCAGATTGAGCGCGTCGAGGGCGGCGAACTGCCCGCGGCGGAGCGCCTGGGCCTGCTCGTAGGCCCAAGCGTAGAGATCCCGATCGAGGTGATCGGGCCCCGTCCGGGCGTGGGTGGCCTCTGCGAGGAGGTGCGCGAGCGGCTCGGCCCGGGCCGGTGGGGGGGGCTTTTCGGCAAGCGTGGCAAGGTAGAGGTCGGCGGGGCCGCCGTCCGGCGCCACGTCGCTGACCCGCGGCAGAACGGTATCGAGAAGGATCGGTCGGCCTTCTTCGGCGAGGCGTCCTGCCACCTCGAAAACACCGCGGTGCAGATTCTCGGTCCAATCCTCGTCGCGCAGGATCGCGGCGATCCGTCGGTAGACGGCGGGCTCGGCCAGGATGAGGCCGACGAGCTGTTGCTCGGCCTCGAAGACCTCGTTCAGCGTCGGCGGCGCGGGCGGCCGCGCCTTCGGTGCGAGAGCCACGTCGTCTCTCCGATCAGTCAGCACTGACCGATCCTATCACATCTGCTCGGGCATCCGATCGCTCTGAGCCAGGTTCGAGAACCGGGTGATGTTGGCGTCGAACTGCAGCTCCACCGTACCGGTCGGGCCGTGGCGCTGCTTGCCCAGGATGACCTCGGCCTTGCCGTGGACGCGCTGCATCTCGGCCTCCCAGGCGAAGAACTCCTCCGTGCCCTCGCGCGGCTTCTTGTTGCCGACGTAGTACTCCTCGCGGAACACGAACATCACCACGTCGGCGTCCTGCTCGATCGAGCCGGATTCGCGCAGGTCCGAGAGCTGGGGCCGCTTGTCGTCGCGGTTCTCGACCTGACGCGAGAGCTGCGACAGGCCGATGATCGGCACCGCCAGCTCCTTGGCCAGAGCCTTCATGCCGGTGGTGATCTCGGTCATCTCCTGCACGCGGTTGTCGCTCTTCTTGCCGGAGCCGGAGAGGAGCTGGAGATAGTCGATGATGAGGAGGTCGAGGCCCTTCTGGCGCTTGAGGCGCCGGGCGCGGGCGGCGAGCTGGGCGATCGAGATGCCGCCGGTCTGGTCGATGTAGAACGGGATCGTCTGCATGTCCCGGGCGGCGTCGGTGATCTTGTAGAAATCCTCCGGGCGGATGTCGCCGCGGCGGATCTTGTAGGAGGGCACGCCCGACTGCTCGGCGATGATACGGGTCGCCAATTGCTCGGCCGACATTTCGAGCGAGAAGAAGCCGACGATGCCGCCGTTGACGGTCTGCATGGTGCCGTCGGCCTGCTTCTCGCCGCGATAGGCCTTGGCGATGTTGAAGGCGATGTTGGTCACGAGCGAGGTCTTGCCCATGGCCGGGCGCCCCGCGAGGATGATGAGGTCGGAGGGCTGCAGGCCGCCCATCTTGGCGTCGAGGTCGGTGAGGCCCGTGGAGATGCCCGAGAGCTTGCCGTCGCGCTGGTAAGCTTTCGCCGCCATGTCGATGGCGGCGGTCAGCGCGTCGGAGAACTTCTGGAAGCCGCCGTCGTACTTGCCGGACTCGGCCAGTTCGTAGAGCCGACGCTCGGTCGCCTCGATCTGGTCGCGCGGCCGGGACTCGACCGGCGCCTCGTAGGCGCCGTTGACCATGTCCTCGCCGATGGTGATGAGGCGGCGGCGGATGGCCAGATCGTAGATGGTGCGGCCGTACTCGCCCGCGTTGATGACGGTGGTCGCCTCGGCCGCGAGCCGGGCGAGGTACTGCATCGGCGTGACGCCGCCCAGATCGATGTCGCCGAGATAGGTCTTCAGCGTGATCGGCGTGGCGAGCTTGCCCGCCTTGATCAGCGAGACCGACACCTCGAAGATCTGGCGGTGGACCGCCTCCATGAAGTGCTCGGGCAGCAGGAAGTCCGAGACGCGGTAATAGGCGTCGTTGTTGACCATGATCGCGCCGAGCAGGGCCTGCTCCGCGTCGATGTTGTGCGGCGGTACCCGGTATTCGGGCTGCACCGTCTCGAGATTGGCCGTGAGGGCGTTGGGCAGGGCCATGGCGCTTGTCCGTCGCTCCGTTCCGGGCGGCCCCGCTCGGCCGCCCCGTTTCATGCCCGCCGGACCTTGCCTCGGGATGGTGAAGCCTTCCTTAGCCGACCCGGCTCGGAACGGCTGCGACGCCGGCGCCACGACTCCGAAATGAGCCCGAAAACGCGAGACGCCCGCGGCTCCCGGGTCACGGGAATCGCGGGCGTCATGCTGGAACGGATTGAGAACAAGTCAACGCCGAAGCCCGGCGCATCCCCGTTCTCCACCGCGAAGTCATGGGTTTCGAAAGGGCAAGACCTTTTCAGAGGGTCCAGGGCAGAGCCCTGGTGAAGGGAACTCGGGGCGCTGCCCCGAGACCCCGCCAAAGGGATGATCCCCCTGGAATCCCAGGATCAGCCGCGGTCGTCGGCGCCCTCGCCGGCATCGGCCAGGGCCTGGCCGACTTCGAGGCCGAGGTCGTCGAGGTTGAACTGCTCGCGCTCGGTCACCGACTCGCCGCGGGCCTGACGCTCGGCCTCTTCCGGCGAACGGGCGATGTTGACGGTCACCTTGACCTCGACCTCGGGGTGCAGGGTCACCGGCACGGTGTGCAGGCCGAGCGTCTTGATCGGCTGGTTGAGCACGAACTGGCCGCGCTCGACCGTGAAGCCCTCCTTGGTGACGACTTCGGCCAGATCGCGGGTCGAGACCGAGCCGTAGAGCACGCCGGTCTCGCCGGACTGGCGGATCAGCACGAAGCTCTGGCCGTCGAGCTTCTCGGCCACCGTCTGGGCCTCGTTGCGGCGCTCGAGGTTGCGCGCCTCGAGCTGGGCGCGCTGGGCCTCGAAGTGCCGCTTGTTGTTCTCGGTGGCGCGCAGGGCCTTGCCGCGGGCGAGCAGGAAGTTGCGGGCGTAGCCGGGACGCACGTTCACGGTCTCGCCCATCTGGCCGAGCTTGGCGACGCGTTCGAGCAGGATGACTTCCATCTGACTTCTCCTTGAGTTGCTTGGAAGCGAAGATTCGATCAGGCGCTGCCGCTGGCTCGCGGGCGGCGCCGGTCGAGGACGGTGTCGGCGATGCCGAACAGGATCAGGGCGAGCATGGCCACGCCCTGCGTGAGAAAGAGCAGCACGTAGAGGCCGGCGAGCAGGGCGAAGCGCCCGGGCCGGCCGCGGCTGCGGTCGTGGAAGGCGGCGAGCCCCTGGAGGGCGAAGGCCGCGCTGAAGGCGCCCATCAGGGCGATGCCGAGCACGCCGGCATAGCCCGACAGCAGCGACAGCGCGAAGGCGGCGGCCAGCACCAGCAGGGCGGTGCGCGGCATCATGGTCGAGGGCAGGTCCGGCCAGGGACGGAGCAGGCGCCCCGAGATCTGCACGATGCGGGCGGCGGCCCAGAGGTAGAAGGTGAACAGGATCGTCAGGCCCTGGGCGGCGAGCGCCGGGGCGACGGTGGCAAGCGCGTCGGCGACCTCGCTCGCGAGATCGTCGGACTTTTCCGCGCCGCCAGCCTGCGGAGCGGTCTCGGCCGGCTTGTCGGTCGTGTTGGCGGTGCCCTCGCCCGCGGTGCCGCTCTGGGGCGGCGCCGGAATCCGGCCGCGCTGCACCTGGACCTGCACGACCCGGCGGCTCATCGCCGAGAGCTGCGAGCGGAAGGTGTCGTAGTCGGGCGAGGCGATCACGGCGATGGCGACGAAGGCCAGAGCCGCGGTGCCGGCGACCCAGGCGAGCAGGCGCCCGGTGGGATACCACTCGATCCCCCCGTCCGGGCCCGTCCGGCCGAGCACGGCGAGATAGGCGAGCCACCAGGCGGGCAGGGCGAGATAGGCCGCAAAGGCCAGGCCGAGATAGGGCGAGACGAAGAGGGCGAGCGCGAGCGCGCCCGAGACCACGGCGGCAAGTGCTCCGCGGTGACTCCAGCCCAGGCCGACGATCAGGATCGGCAGCGGGGCGAGCAGGTAGAGCAGGATGGCGAGCGTGGTGGCCTTGAGCAGCACTCCGAACAGGAGCGCCGCGACGAGGCCGGCGCCAGCGCCGACAGGAATGTCCTTGGTCATGAAGTCCGCTGTCCCGCTGCCGTGGAAGGGCAGGGTTAGAGGCCGAGTGCGACGCCCCAACGATCGGGCGGCCCCTTCAGGGGAGGCCGCCCTCGCGGTGATGACCGGCCCCGCCCGGGGGCCGGCTCGAAAGCCCTACTTGATGACGTAGGGCAGCAGGCCGAGGAAGCGGGAGCGCTTGATCGCCTGGGCGAGCTCACGCTGCTTCTTGGCCGAGACCGCAGTGATGCGGGACGGCACGATCTTGCCGCGCTCGGAGACGTAGCGCGAGAGCAGCTTCACGTCCTTGTAGTCGATCTTCGGGGCGTTCGCGCCCGAGAAGGGGCAGCTCTTGCGACGACGGAAGAACGGACGACGGCCACCGCCGCCACCACCAGCACCGAATGCCATGATCAGTTCTCCCCGCCGAAGGTGCGCTCAGGACGGTCGCCGCGATCCCCGCGGTCGCCACGGTCACGGTCGCCGCCGAAGCCGCCGCCACCGAAATCGTCGTCGCGGCGGCGCGGACGGTCACCGCGGTCGCGGTCCTTGCGGTCGTCCCGGTCGCGCTTCTGCATCATCGCGGAAGGCTCGGCCTCCAGCTGCTCGACGCGGACGGTCATGAAGCGCAGCACGTCCTCGGAGATCTGCATCTGGCGCTCCATCTCGGCCAGGGCGGCCGGGGGGGCGGAGATGTTGAGGAGCGTGAAATGCGCCTTGCGGTTCTTCTTGATGCGGTAGGCGAGGGACTTGACGCCCCAGGACTCGATCTTCTCGATCGTGCCGCCGCCCGCCTCGATGACGCCCTTGTAGGTCTCGACCATGGTCTCGACCTGCTGCGACGTCACGTCCTGGCGCGCCAGGAAGACGTGCTCGTAGAGAGGCATTTTTGGGCCTTTCCTTGCCAAAGGAGGCCCGGCCCGCGCGGATGGCGGGCTGATCGGGCCGGTTCTCTCGCATTCTATCGGCGCCAAGCCCTTCGAGCCGTTGTGATGGCCCGAGCGGTTGATCGAAGGCGGAGACACGGGACGACGGGTTTTTTGGAGGAACCCTGTGCCGCGCGGGGCGGCACCGTCCGTTCAGCCCCCGGCCGGAGCGAACGCGAAGGCCGGGCCCTTAAAGGCATTTTCCCGTTATGGCAAGGGCGGGGAAGGGGGCGAGGGCAGGGCCGGATCGACCGCGATGTCGAAATGCAGCACCTCTTCCCGGGTGCCGAGCCGCTCGTAGAGGGCGAGCGCGGGGTCGTCGCCGGGGTCGCCCTGGACGAAGATCACCCAGGCGCCCCGGCGGGCGGCGTGGGCGCGCAGATGCTTGATCAGCGCCGTAGCGATGCCGCGGCGGCGGTGCTCGGCCGCGACGGCGAGGTCGTAGAGGTAGATCTCCCGGCGGGCGCGCTCGAACTTGTCGAACTCGTAGGCGACGAGGCCGCCCAGGACGGCCCCTTCGCCCTCTTTCGCGTTCTCCTGCGCGACGAGCACGGCGACGTGCGGTTTCGCGAGGCCCTCGGCGAGCCAGGCATCGTCGGGCGGGGCGCCGTCATAGGTGTCGGGCTCGGCGAAGGCGCACCCGAACAGGGCGTTGAGCGCGCGCATCGCCGGAACGTCGCCGGGGCCGAGGCGCCGGATCGTGACGGCCGGCTCGGTCATGCTCTCCGTCTCCGATGCGATCGCCGATGGGCCGCCTATTTCAGCGAGCCGGCGATGGCCTGCTGGATTCCCAGGATGTCGGCGCCGCGCTTGAGCGTGCGCTGGATCGGATCGGGGCGGCCCGAGACCCAGATCTTCAGCTCCGAATCCATGTCGAAGCTGCCTGCGGTCTCCACCGAGAAGGAGGTGATCGCTCGGTAGGGCACGGTCAGGTACTCGACCTTGCGGCCGGTCATGCCCTGGCGGTCGACCAGGATCAGCCGCCGGTCGGTGAAGATCATCAGGTCGCGGATCACCTTGAAGGCGACGCGCACGCTCTCGCCCGGGGCCAGGACGCCGGCGATCTGCCGGTCCACCTCGTCCGCGGAGAGGTCGCTGCCATGTCCGAGCAGTCCGTCGAGAAGCCCCATGATGTCCCTGCCTCCAGCCTGAGCCGAGGGATGTGGGCATGCCTCGGCCCCACGGCGAGGGGGCGAGCCGTCGCCGCGCCTCAGCGGGGGCGGCGACGGCCGGCTTTCCGTGTCTTCGCCTTGCCGCGGCCACGCTCCATGCAGCTCGCCCAGATGCGGCGGCCGATTTCGTGCAGGCCGAGATTGAGCGGATCGGGCGCGGAGAAGACCTGCGCCCGCGCCTCGCTGCGGCAGAACGCGTCCTGCGGGTTGAGGATCGGCGGCTCGGCCCGGGCGCCGCCGGGATGGGCCGCGAGGCACAGGCCGAGAAGACCGATCCCGGCCATGGATCGGATGATGTGCAAGGCCCGCCTCCCTCGTCGGCGCCTTGCCTCGACGAGGGAGGCTGCGACGCGTCTGCCGGAAATTGGCGGCAAAGCCGGGGAGTGCCAAGCAGGCCCGAGGCCTTTTCCAGCCCCGAGCCGGCGTCCGGCCGGACAAGTTGAAATCAAAGAAAACGCGCCGGGCTCGAAGCGTCCGGCGCGCGATCTCGTCGGGAGATGATCGGAGCGAAAGGATCGTCGGCGGAACATCTCCGTCCGCGCGGCGCCCGATAGGCGCCGCGCGGAGAGGCCTCAGCGGCGGATCTTCACCTTGGCCTTGCGGGCGGCGTAGCGCGCGTCGCGCTGTGCCTTCTTATCCGCGGCCTCGGCCGCCTTGCGCTCGGCGAGCGCGGACGCCTCGGCGGCCTCGCGGGCGAGCTGGGCGGCGAGTTCCGCCTCCTCGCGCACGCGCTTCTCTTCGGCCGCCTTGCGCGCGGCCTCGACGCGGGCACGCTCGCGCTCGCGCGCGCGATCCTCGCGGGCGCGGGCAACCTCGGCGCGGGCCTGGGCCTTGGCGATCATCTCCGGATCGTCGGCCGGCGGCCGGGCCTTGAATTTTTCGAGCAGTGCCGCCTTGGCGGATTGGGAGTTCTGACGGCGGTCTTCGAAATTACGAAAGTCGAATGCGCTCATATGACCTTTCTCAGCGGTGACAGAGCCAGCCGTCGGAGCGATCAAAGTCCGAGCGGCCTGGAATCGGCGCGAACCCTTTTAAACCGGCGCAGTCGATGCACGAGTGCGGCGCAACACGCAACAGAGACCGTGCTTATCCGAGCCGGTTCCGGTCACATTTTTCGGCCTGTTGCGACAAAGCACGCGGTGGAGGGCCGCTCCCGAGTTCAAGTGGGTGGTGGAGCCGTCCCGGACGGCAATGCAGAGACGTTCGGGACGGGGTGGGCGCTGTGAAGCATCGGCCCGGAAGGTGGATGCCAGCTTACGGGCCGATGCCGCATGATCAGTGGGGTGCTCGCCCCGGAGGCGATGTCCGGCGCGGGCGTCTAGCCTGCCTGAAGATTGATGGCCGCCGGCTTGCCGCTGCGGCGATCGTTCTCGATGTCGAACGTAACCTTCTGGCCCTCGGCGAGGCCGCGCAGGCCTGCCTGCTGCACGGCGGAGATGTGCACGAACACGTCCTTGCCGCCGGCATCGGGCTGGATGAAGCCGTAGCCCTTGATCTCGTCGAACCACTTCACGGTACCAGTGTTCATCCGGATTCCTCCTTCGCCGCGCCGCGGCACCCCGTACGGAACGCGTGCCGGCATCGGCCGAAAAAGCCGTCCCGTTCGTCGAAGCGAGCGAGGGAATGAGCCGGTGCCGCATCCCTTTCAGGGACATCGAAGGCCTGGTCAGGGTCGGCCACCGATCGACAACGCATCGTTAATTTCGTTGATCTAACCGTGCAAGCCGCGCGAAGGTTTCCTCGTCATTCGTCAGTGGTCCGACACGTCGGGAAGGGTATCGAAGCTCGATGGAACCTTGGCCGTTCCGCGGCACGGCAACGCCGATGCTTGAGGGTGGGAACGAGATCCCATCGCGTGCGCGGGCAATCTGAACTTTTGTTGGTCTCTCTGTCGGCCGGGGTTCAAGCGCCGGTCACGACCCTGTGAGGCGCGCCCATTGGAAAAGGGGCCGGTTTCCCGGCCCCTCGCTCAGTTTTCGGCTGATTGAACTTCGCCCGTTCCCGCCTCGGCTCTCCTTGCCGGCGGCGCGGTCGCGTCGTCAGTAATCGTAACCGCGCCGGCCGGAGCCACGCCCGTCATAGCGGTCGCGATCACGGAAACGCTGCTCGCGGTAGTAATCGTCCCGGTCGCGCATGCGGCTGTCGCGGCGGTAATCGCGATCACGCTCGCGCTGTGCCCGGGAGCGCAGGTCGATGCCCGGCCCGTCCGGCCCGATGGTAATGGACTGCGCGAAGGCCGGGGCGGCGACCGCCATGGTCGCCGCGACGACGGTTCCGGCGAGCAGGGTCGTCATGGTCTTCATGAATTCTCGCTCCTCTCAGGTTCGGTGACCAATGCATCGCCGCCGGGCATGTTCCGATATTGATCGAATCTGTACGGTGGCCGAGCAACCCCCGGGTCGGGGCCGGGCCTCATCTGAGCATCGTCTCCGGAGCCTCCTGCGCAAAACGAAATCCGGCCCTCCTTCGTGACGCGATGATGCGCGGGCTCCGGTCCGCGGCGCGGTCTGGTATGGGGGCGGGAGGCCTGCCGCGCCGTCGATCGAAGCGGCGGGTCGCCCTGCTCCGAAAGCCCGCCCATGCCCGTCCGCCCGCTGGTCCTCTATCCCGATCCACGCCTGCACCGCGCGGCCGAACCCGTCACCGCCGACGGCGCGGCGCTGCAGGCGCTCGCGGCCGACGTGCTCGACACCCTCGGGGCCGTCTCGGCGATGGGACTGACCGCCCCCCATATCGGCCGGCCGGAGCGGCTGGTGGTGATCCGCCTCCAGCCGGACGAGGCGCCCGCCACCTATGTCGATCCCGTGATCGCCTGGGCCTCGCCGGAGCGGGCCGCCCATCCGGAGGGCAGCGTCTCGATGCCGGGGGTGATCGAGCCCGTGGAGCGGCCGGCGCGGGTGCGGGTGCGCTACCGCGACCTCGACGGAGCGACGCAGGAGGAGGAGGCCGAGGGCCTGCGCGCCGCCTGCCTGCAGCACGAGATCGACCAGCTCGACGGCATCTTCTGGATCGAGCGGCTGACCCGGCTGCGCCGCGAGCGCGCCCTCAAGCGCTTCGCCAAGCTGAGGGCGCAGCAGGCGCGGACGGGCGCGTAGGACCGCGATCCTCGGGGCCGCCCGGTCCGGCCTTCGGTGTGCGGCGGGGAGCGTGGTATGGGGGCGGGCCTCGACCGAGACCCGCCGATGCCCCTTCTGCCGCTCACCCTTCTCCGGGCTTTCGCCGCCCTGGTCCTCTGCGCTCCCGCCGCCGCGGCGCAGGGGACGGCCCCGCGCCCGGGCGATCAGAAGGCCCCGGCCAAGACGTCGAGCGACAAAGCCGCGGGCGACCGGGCGGCCGGCGGGCCGGTGATCGGCTGCACCTCGCTGGCCAACCTGCGCAGCCTCCTGCGCAGCACCGGCGAGGACCGCGCCGCCGCGCTCGCCATCGTCAGCGACCCCAAATCCGACCTCGGCTGCAGCCCCGTCGACCGCGCGGCGGTGACGGAGGTGGCCGACCACCTCGCCCTCAACGGCCGGGCCTACGATTGCCTCGCCCTCAAGGGAACGGCGGTGTGCCACTGGACGGTGGCGGGCGCCGTGACCCCCGCCGCCCGCCCGGCGGCCAGGCCGGCGCGGGGCAAGGAGGCGCCGGGCAAAGGAGCGCCCGGCAGGTAGGGGGCGCCCCGCCTCAGAACCGCGCCGTGAGGAACAGGCGGACGTTGCGGCCCGGCAGCAGGATCTCGTCCTTCTTGAACGAGGCCGAGTTGCGGATGTCGTCGTCGAGCAGGTTGCGGCCCTGCAGCCCCAGCGTCACCTCGGCGGCGCCGTAGAGCGCCGGATCGAGCGCCTGGGTGTAGGCCAGTTCCGCGCGCAGGTCGTTCCAGCCCTTGGTCGGGGTCTCGAAGGTGGCGATCTCGGTGTGGTCGAAGGCATGGAGCAGGTTGATCCGCGCGAACCAGCCATTGGCCCGCACGAAGGCCCCGCCGCCGAGCCGGTGGGGCGGGATGCGCGGCACGTAGCGGCCGTCGTCGAACTGGGCGCGCACGAAATCGTACTGCGCCTCCAGGCCCGCCCAGCCGTCGCCCACGGGCAGGAGGTCGAGCTGCGCCGCGATCTCGGCGCCGTAGAAGGTAGTGTTGGCCTGCGAGTAGACGACCTGACGCAGCTCGTCGCCGCTGCCGCAGGAGGCGAAGTCGTCGTCGCAGCGATTGCCGGTGTCGCGCTTGTAGATGAAGCCGGTATAGCGCGTGAGGTAGCCGGTGGCGTCGATGCGCAGCGGCCCGACGCCCCGGCGCAGGCTCAGCTCCATCGTGCGGGCGCGCTCCAGGCGCAGGGTCGGGTCGCCGATCTCGAAGGTCGCGGTGGCGTCGTGCGGCCCCTGCGAGAACAGCTCGTAGCCCGTGGGCGCGCGCTCGACATAGGAGCCGTTCAGGCTCGCCACGAAGCCGTAGGGCAGATCCTGTAGGGCGCCGATGCTGGCGCTCTTGGGGGCGAAGCGCCTGGTCAGGGCGTAGCTCGCCGGATCGGTGCCGTCGGGCAGGTAATCCCCGGGGAACTGCGTCGCGATGCTGTTGAGCCGGTCGCCCTCGATCCGACCCGCCGCCTGGAAGCGCAGCCCCCCGCCGACGGCCAGTTCCTCGAACAGGTAGCCGGCCAGCACCCGCGACTCGGTCGGCGGCAGGAAGGCCTCGAGCTGCGTGTTGAGCACCCGCCGGCTCGCCTGTACGCCGAGCGCGCCGGTGAGCGTACCGAAGCGGGTCTCGACCGGCACGTGCTGCGCTTCGAAGCGGGCCTCGACCTCGCGGTTCTTGAAGATCGCCTGCACGCCCTCGATCCCGTCCTCCCCGATGCCGATCTCCTCGTGCCGGTAGACCGAGCCGCCGGCCCAGAAGCGCAGGACCTCGAAGGGGCCGTCGAGCGGCCGGTACTCGCCGCGGGCGAGCACCCGGTCCTGGTTCGGGGTCAGGCGGGTGCGGGCCTCCTCCGCCGCGCCGCCGGGGATCTGATAGAGCGCGGTGAAGTGGCTGTAGGCGATGCCGAGGAAGCCGCGGTCGCCGATCGCCGAGATGCCGACAGAGCCCCCTTGGGTCTCGGTGGCCGAGTTGCGCTGGATGCCGCCGGGGATCGCGTAGGAATCGGTCGCGGTCGCGAAGCCGTCGGCGTGGACGGCGATGCCGTTCGCGCCCGCATCGACGCTGGCCGCCCCGAGCCGGCCGTTGTCGACGGTGGTGTAGCCGGTCGTGACCTGCCCCGTGATCCCGCGGGCCGGGATGAAGGTCGGCACTTGGTTGTTCTCGGCCGAGACCACGCCGCCGATCGCGCCCGAGCCGTAGCGGAGGGTCGCGGGGCCGCGGATCACCTCGATCCGGCTGGCGTTGAGCGGGTTGACCGGTACCGCGTGGTCCTCGCCGAGATCCGACACGCCGCCGTTGACGATGCCGTTCTCCTGGATGCGCACCCGGGCCTGGTCGAGGCCGCGGATGATCGGCCGCGAGGCCGCCCCCGGCGCGTAGGTCGAGGCCGAGATGCCGGGCCGGTCGAACAGCGCGTCGCCGAGCGTGCGCGGCTGGTCGCGGGCGATCCGCTCCTGCGGCACCACGGTGACCGGCGAGAAGGTGTTCGTGGCCACCGGCAACACCTCGGCCGCCCGCGCGAAGGGGGCGGCGGGGGAGGGGCCGGCCGCCGGGGCGGCGGCCCGCGCCTGGACCGGGCTGACGGAGGTGACGCTGATCTCCTCCAGCGTGGTGCTCTCCTGCGCCCGCGCCGCCGGAACCGGCGCGACGGTCAGCACCGCCCCGGTCACCAGCAGCATCCGTCCCGAACGTCCGCCCCGCATTCCACCGCCCCGAACCGTCGCGCCGCCCTGACACGTTACAATGTTTCATCACCGGAATGTTACAATGTTGCAAGTCCTGTGCGGGCGCCCGGACGCGGCGGGGCGCGCGACGGGAGCGGACTGTGACCGGTCTGCATCAGGGGACCGATCCTTGGTGCGCTCCCGCACGGTGCCGGTCCTCCCCCGCTGCCCCCCGACCGCACGGTCCTTGTGCCGGCCGGGGCGCGGCCTGACATGACAGGCTTCATGCTCGCCGACCTGCTCCTCCCGACCCTTCGCGTCGCCCTCCTCATCCTCCTCGCCCTCGTTCTGCTCTTCCTCGTTCCGCTCGCGACCCACGCCCTGTGGTGGAACGCGAAGGGGAATCGTGCGGAGAACTGGTCGAGCGCGGATTGGTCGAGCGCCGGCCTCCTACCGCCGGCCGGAGCCGTGCCGGAGGCGCTGGTGCGGGTCTACGCCGCCCGGGTCGGGCGCTGGCGGGGCATCTTCGCCCATCACAGCTGGGTGGTGATCAAGGCGGCGGGCGCCGCCCGCTACACCCGCTACGACGTGGTCGGCTGGGGGCCGCCCGTGCGCACCGACGCCTACGCGCCGGACGGGCGCTGGTTCGGCAACGAGCCGGAGATCGTGCTGAGGCTCGACGGCGCGGCCGCGGCGCGGGCGATCCCCGAGATTCGCGCGGCGGTGGCGGACTATCCCCATAGAAGCCTCGGCTCCTACCGGGCTTGGCCGGGCCCGAACTCGAACACCTTCGCCGCCCACGTCGTCGCGCGCATCCCCGACAACGACGTGCCGCTGCCCCCTACCGCGCTGGGCAAGGACTGGACGCCGCCGGGCCGCATCGCCGAAGTCACGCCGAGCGGCACCGGCCTGCGCCTGTCCTGGCGGGGCTATGTCGGGCTCACGATCGGCTGGGTGGACGGGCTGGAACTCAACCTGCTCGGCGCCGTGGCGGGGCTCGACTGGCGCCGCCCGGCCCTCAAGTTGCCGGGCTGGGGCCGCATCGCCCTGATCCCCGGCGGCGATGCGGGCAAGGAGACGCCGCCGGAGCGCCCGGCGACGCAGCCCGTCTCCGGCTGATCCTTCGCCCGGCCGGCCTCAGCGCTTCGAGGAGGTCTGGCCGGGAAGCGTGATCTCGCCCTGCCACTGGCCGGAAAAGTCCGTCTTCGAGCCGTAGGCGACCGAGTAGGTCCCTTTGCCCTTCACGCCCGCGAACGCGCCCGTGGCCGCGCTGTCCCGGTAGGTGCCCGTCGCCGTGACGCGCCCCTGCGCATCGGTGGCGACCATGCCCTTGTAGACGCTCGACGTCGTGCCGGTCGGCGTCGTGAAGGTGATGGTTCCCTCCACCGGCCCCTGGCCGTTCTTGAGCGTGACGGTCTCCACCCACTGTACCCGAGCGCCGTCGAGCGGCGTGCCGGGGCCGGTGTTGATCCCGGAGGCGGTCTGCTGAAGCCTGACTTCGTTCGGTCCGAGCACCTGCGGCGTCTGGCTCTCGACCCGGCCCGTATAGCTTCCGCCCATCGGCATGCCCAAGGCTGCAGACGACAAGCCGATCGTCAAGAAGAGCGAGGCGGCAAAGATCATCGAATGTCGATTCATCGCGTTTGCTCCCTCTGTGTCTTACTGCGAGCCTGGCCGTGGATAGGCGGCTCGATCCGAGGATGAATTTGAAAGTATTTGCCTGTCAATGGCGGGATCTGGCGGTCGGCCGGCTCGTCTTCGCGAGCGGGACCCGCTCTCCCTGCGGCGCGATCCCTCCTTCGACGGTGGCCTGCGCGGGGGCTCTAAGCCTTTTTCCCGAACCCGGTCCGATCGACGGCAGGGCCGTTCCGGCGAGATCCGGTGCGCGGCCGATCCGTGATAGGGCCGGGCCGGCCGAAGCCCGGCATGAATCCTTATCCCCATCTCCATCCCCTTCCGCGGACGCGATGACCGACCTCACCCTCCGCCCGGCGCAAGCCGCCGACCACGACGCGATCTGGGCGATCCTCGAGCCGATCCTGCGCGAGGGCGAGACCTATGCCCTGCCGCGGGACTGGGACCGGGCGCGGGCGCTGGCCTACTGGTTCGCGCCGGCTCACCATGTCTTCGTCGCGAAGAGCGCGGGCGCGGTGCTGGGCAGCTACTATATCCGTGCCAACCAGCTCGGGCCCGGCGACCACGTCGCCAACGGCACCTACGCCACGCATCCGGCCGCGCGGGGGCGGGGCATCGCCCGGGCCATGGGCCTGCACTCCTTCGAGACGGCCCGGGCGCTGGGCTTTTCCGCGATGCAGTTCAATCTGGTCGTCGCCACCAACACCCGCGCCGTCTCCCTGTGGACGAGCCTCGGCCTCCGAGAGGTCGGCCGCCTGCCCGGCGTGTTCCGCCATCCCACCCTCGGGCCGGTCGACGCGCTGGTGATGCACCGGGAGCTGTAACCCCGCCTCCATTGAACACGGCCGCGCTTGGGACAGATTGATCACCGCGCATCGCGGGTGAGGCGATGCGGGGAGGGCGCCTGCCTTGAGCTTCCTGATCTGCCTCGCGGCGCTCTTCTTCCTGATGGGGATCGCCTATCGCGGCTTCTCGGTCATTCTGTTCGCCCCCGTCGCCGCCATGGGCGCGGTGCTGCTGACCGACCCCACGGCGGTGCCGACCCTCTTCTCCGGGCTGTTCATGGAGAAGCTCGTCGGCTTCCTGAAGCTCTACTTCCCGGTCTTCCTGCTCGGCGCCGTATTCGGCAAGCTCATCGAGATCTCGGGCTTTGCCCGCTCCATCGTCGGCGCCGTCACCGGGCTCTTGGGGGAGGGGCGGGCGATCGTTGCCATCGTGCTGGTGGGGGCGATCCTCACCTATGGCGGCGTCTCGCTGTTCGTGGCGGTGTTCGCGGTCTACCCCTTCGCCGCGGAGCTGTTTCGCCGCTCGAACATCCCCAAGCGCCTGATCCCCGGCACCATCGCGCTCGGTGCCTTCACCTTCACCATGGACACCCTGCCGGGCACCCCGCAGATCCAGAACATCATCCCGGCCTCCTTCTTCAAGACCGACGCCTACGCCGCCCCGTGGCTCGGGATCATCGGTGCGCTCTTCGTGTTCTGCGTCGGCGTCGCCTATCTCGAATGGCGCCGCCGCCGGGCCGGGGACGAGGGCTACGGCGAGGGTCATACCAACGAGCCGCAGGCGGTCGAGGACCGGGTCGTCATCCATCCCGCGGTGGCGATCCTGCCGCTCCTCGTCGTCGGGATCGGCAACAAGCTCTTGCTCGCCTGGATCACCGCCTCTTACGGCGAGCAGGCGAGCGCCGCCCTCACCCCGGAGATGGCGGCCCACCCCGTGACCGTACAGGTCAAGACCGTGGCGGCGATCTGGGCGGTGCAGGGCGCGCTGCTTCTCGGCATCCTCGCCACCGTGATCCTCGGATACCGCAACCTCGCGGAGCGCTTCTCCGAGGGCTCGAAGGCAGCGGTGGCGGGCTCGCTTCTGGCGGGTATGAACACCGCCACCGAGTACGGCTTCGGCGCGGTCATCGCCGCGCTCCCCGGCTTCAAGGTCATCTCGGACGCGCTCTCGGCAATCCCCAACCCGTTGATCAACGAGGCGGTGACGGTCAACGTGCTGGCCGGCGTCACCGGCTCGGCCTCGGGCGGGCTCTCGATCGCGCTCGGCGCCCTGTCGGGCCGCTTCGTCGAGGCGGCGCAGGCGGCGGGCATCCCGCTCGAGGTGATGCATCGGGTCGCCTCCATGGCCAGCGGCGGCATGGACACGCTGCCGCATAACGGCGCGGTGATCACGCTGCTCGCCGTCACCGGGCTCACCCACCGCCAGTCCTACGGCGACATCTTCGCCATCACGATCATCAAGACCGTGGCCGTCTTCTTCGTGATCGGGGTCTACTACGGGACCGGGCTGGTCTGATCGACGCGGTTCGAGCCTGCGCTCAGCGCCGGGCGTTCGAGCGGGCGCCGAGGCTGTCGAGGGCATCCGGATTGGCTCGGCTCCAGGCGTAGAGGAGTTCCACCGGCTCCACGAAGCGCTGCCCGAGCGGGGTGATCCGGTACTCCACGGCCGGCGGCACCGTGCCCTCGACGTGGCGGGTGACGAGGCCGCTGCCCTCCATCTCGCGCAGGGTCTGGGTCAGCATCTTCTTGGAGATGCCGGGCAGGCTGCGATGGAGCACGCCGGTGCGGGCGCGGCCATCGTGGCGGGTGTGCAGCGTGTGCAGCACCATGCTCGTCCACTTGGTCGAGAACAGCGCCAGGATCCGGCGCGGCGCACAATCCTCCCGCCCCGCCTCGTCCGGACTTCCAGGCTCCATGGTGGTGACCTTTCGGTGCCTATGACCCCAAACGGTGCCGTCTAGCGCCGTCCGGACGGGACGCCTAGCTCCTGTCGGGACGGGGCCAGGGACGACAGCGGAGACGAGACATGGCGGGAACGGCACTGATCGCGGGAGTCGGCGGCATCGTCGGCAACAACCTCGCCCGGCATCTGGTCGGGCGGGGCTGGACGGTGGAGGGGCTCGCCCGGCGCCCGCCCGAGATCGCCGGCGTCACGCCGGTCGCCGCCGACCTGCTCGATCCGGACGCGCTCGCCCGGGCGCTGGAGGGGCACGCGCCGAGCCACGTCTTCCTCGCCACTTGGCTGCGCCAGCCGACGGAAGCCGAGAACATCCGCGTCAACGCGGCGATGGTCGCAAACCTCCTCGACGCCCTGCGCCCGGGGGCAAGCGTGCGCCACGTGGCCCTGGTGACGGGGCTCAAGCACTATCTCGGACCGTTCGAGGCCTACGGGAAGGGAAGCCTGCCGCCCACGCCCTTCCGCGAAGACCTGCCGCGGCTGCCGGTCGAGAACTTCTACTACGCGCAGGAGGATGCGGTGTTCGAGGCCGCCGCGCGCGATGGCTTCAGCTGGAGCGTGCACCGCCCGCACACGATCGTCGGCTATGCGCTCGGCAACGCCATGAACATGGGCGTGACGCTCGGCCTCTACGCCACGCTCTGCCGGGAGACCGGGCGGCCCTTCCGCTTCCCCGGCTCGGCGGCGCAGTGGGAGGGGCTCACCGACGTGACCGACGCGCGGTTGCTCGCCCGCCACCTCGAATGGGCGGCGCTGACGCCGGCTGCGCACGACGAGGCCTTCAACGTCGTCAACGGTGACGTCTTCCGCTGGAAATGGATGTGGGGGCGCCTGGCCGAATGGTTCGGCGTCGAACCCGCCCCCTTCGACGGCACGGTGAACCCGCTCGAACAGCAACTGGCGGGCGCCGCACCGCTCTGGACGGAGATCGCGGCGCGCCACGGCCTGATCGAGCCCGACCTGAACCGCCTGGCCTCGGCCTGGCACACCGATGCCGATCTCGGCCGTCCGATCGAGGTCGTGACCGACATGAGCAAGAGCCGGCGCCTGGGCTTCCTCGACTACCAGCCCTCGGACGACGCCTTCTTCGACCTGTTCGCGCGGCTGCGGGCGGACAGGGTCATCCCTTGAGCCGAGGCCGTCCTCACCCGGCCGTGCCGGCCTTCTGCCGGCGGGTCGGGTGAGTCATGGCCTCCAATTCGAGCAACCCGTTGAGCTGGGCCTCGGTCAGCAGGCCCTCCTCCAGCACCAGTTCGGCGACCGAGCGGTTCTCCTTGAGCGCGCGGCGGGCGATGCGGGAGCTGGCCTCGTAGCCGAGCGTCGGCGCCAGCGCGGTGACGAGGCCGATCGAGCCCTGGACGAGGGCGCGGCAGCGCTCCCGGTCGGCCTCGATGCCCTCGACGCAGCGCTTGGTCAGGGTGTCGATGGCCGCGCTCAGCATGCGCAGCGAACTCAGCACGCAGTAGCCGATGGTCGGCTCGAAAGCGTTGAGCTGAAGCTGGCCGCCCTCGGCGCAGAGGGTCACGGTCAGGTCGTGGCCGATCACCATGTAGGCGACTTGGTTGACCACCTCCGGGATCACCGGGTTGACCTTGCCCGGCATGATCGAGGAACCCGCCTGCACGGCGGGCAGCCGGATCTCGCCGAAGCCCGTACGGGGGCCCGACGAGAGCAGGCGCAGGTCGTTGCAGATCTTGGAGAGTTTCACCGCGACGCGCTTGAGCGTGCCGGAGAACAGCACGAAGGCGCCGAGATCCGAGGTCGCCTCGATCAGGTTGGAGGCCAGCACCATCGGCTGGCCGGCGAGCCGCGACAGCTCCTCGACCGCCAGCGCGGCGTAGCGCGGGTCGGCGTTGATGCCGGTGCCGATCGCGGTGGCGCCGAGATTCACTTCGCGGAACAGGCCGACGATCTCGGTCAATCGCGCCACGTCCTCCTTGATCGTGGCGTGGAAGCCGTCGAACTCCTGGCCCAGCGTCATCGGCACCGCGTCCTGGAGCTGGGTGCGGCCCATCTTGAGCACGTCGGCGAACTCCACCGCCTTGCTCTTGAAGGCGTAGGCGAGGTCGTCGAGCGCCTTCACCAGCGGCTGCGTGGCGAAGATCACCGCGAGCCGCAGAGCCGTCGGGTAGGCGTCGTTGGTCGATTGCGCCATGTTGACGTCGTCGTTGGGATGCAAAGCGGCGTAGTCGCCCGGCGCCCGGCCCATCAGCCTCAAGCCGACATTGGCGATCACCTCGTTGGCGTTCATGTTGGTCGAGGTGCCGGCCCCGCCCTGGATCGCGTCGACCACGAAGGCTTCGGCGTAGGCCGGGTCGGTCGCCACGAGGGTGCAGGCCTCGTCGATGATCCTGGCCTTCCCCTCGGGCAGGTAGCCGAGGCGGTGGTTGGCCCGCGCCGCGGCCTGCTTCACCAGGGCCAGCGCCCGCACGAGTTCCGGGTAATGGCCCACCGGCACGCCGGTGATCGGGAAGTTCGCCACCGCCCGCTTGGTGTGGACGCCCCACAGGGCCTCGGCCGGCACCTCGCCGTCCCCGAGCAGGTCGTGTTCCGAGCGGGTCTTCGCCCCTTCCATCGCCACCTTGCGCACGGTGGCGACGGCGAGATCCTCCTCCTGGGGCGGCTTCTCCGCGGTGGCTCGCGCCGCGGGCCCGCGGGCGTTCGGGCGGGCGGCCTTCTCGGCCGCCGCAATAGCCGCGGCCTTCGCCTCGGCTTTGGCCGCCTTCTTTCCCGTGCCGGCCGCGCCTTTGGCCTTCCCGATCACGCCCTTGCCTCCGGCCGCCTCCTTCGCGGAGCGCTTGGCCTTGGTGTCGGATGCCGTCTTCGCCACGGAAATCTCCCCGATGCGTCGGATGACTCGGCCGAATCGTCGATCCGGGCGGCCGGTCACCGTCGGGTCGGTGTTCAGATCTCCGCGTGCCGCACTGTCAACGGTTCGCGGCCTGGTTGGCGTGTCAGGAGCCCCGCGTCGTCAGCATTCGCGCGGACGCGGCGGGGCCGATGGAGCGTCAGAAGAACACCGTCGTGTTGAGGTAGCCGTAGAAGGTGTCGCCGGTATCGGGGGCGTTGGGCGCGTTGCGCAGGAAGTCGCCCTTGGCGAGGTAGGCCAGGCCCGTGTCGAGGATCATCTCGTTGGGGATGATCCAGTAGCGCAGGCGCCCCTCGATCTGGTGGCCGGCGAAGGTTCCGGAGCGGCCGGTGCGGTCGCGGATCAGGGTCGCGGCGAAGGTGTCGGTGGCACTCTCCAACCAGAGCGGCCGGTAGGCGATGAAGGCGTCCCAGACCTTGCTCGGGGTGATCTCGGCGCGGATCGAGGGCGAGATCAGGTTGGCGCGCTGCACCGGGCCGTAGAGCCCGGTCGGGCCGTACTCGAAGCGCCGGGCGCCGAACAGGGTGTCGAAGCGGCTGAACTTGCCGTCGTTGTTCCGGTCGCCGCTGGCATGGTCGTAATGCAGCGAGAGCCGCGGCTTCCATTCGTGCTCGAAGGTGTAGCCGACCTCGGCATGGACGAAGTAGGCCGAGACGGTGAGGTCGCGAAGGTCCGTGGCCGCCGCCGTCTCGCGGGCGAGCCCGGTCTGGTAGATCGCCTCGAGATCGTAGTCGAAGGCGCCGACCTGCGGCTGGCGCGCCAGCCGCATCCCGGGGGTGAACAGGCGCCGGTCACGGGTCTGGACCGAGCGCAGGCCGGTGCCCGAATCCTGCTCGTAGAGGCCGTAGCCGTAGAGCTCGAACGTGCCGCCGAAGATGTTGGCGAAGGTGTAGGAGGCGCCGAAGAGCTGCAGGTCCAGGCTCTCACGGTCGAACGCGATGCCGTTGTCGAGGATGCCGTTCACGTCGTCGGGCAGACGCGTGTGCGGCATCACCCACAGCGCCGTGAACTTGTCCTTGTCCAGGCCCTGCCAGTCGAAGGTCACGCCGGTATAGGCGTTGATGGTATTTCGGAACTGCTGGCGCGAGACGAGGCGGCGCGAGCCGATGTTCTTGGTGAAGCGACCGACCGTCAGGCTGCTCTTCGAGCCCTCGCCGCCGAAATCGCCCGTGTCGAAGTTGAGATAGGCCTGGCCCGGTTCGAGGGCGTTGATCTCCGTGGTGAAGGCCGAGGAGTTGCGCTGCTGGAAGTAGCCGCGGCTGTCGAACAGCTCGACGCCCAGCCGCACCGGACCCTTGACCCCGTATTCCACGTGCAGGGTGGTGAGGTACGAGTTCAGGACGTCGTTGGCGGCGAAGGTCGGCACCGGGCGGAACTGGTTGGCGATGCCCTCCACCCGCGACCGGAACGAGCCGCTGATGCGCCAATTCTCGGGCTCGCCGAGGGCCTTGTAGAGGAAGTTCGGCGGCTGGGCCGGCGCCGCCGCGAAGTAGGGCCCGTCCTGCTTCCGCCGCGCCGCCGCGGTCCCCACCTGCGTCCGGGCGGTCGAGACCCCAGTCGCGGAGGGAGACGGTCCGCCGGCCGGCGCGCCCTGGGCCAGGGCGGGGCCGGCAAGGGGAGGGGCCAAGGCGCCGACAAGCAACGACGCGTACAAAACCGATTGCTTCACGGCGTTGCCTCTGTTTTCAAGGAAAATTTGCTTCGAGAGGGCTAGAGATCACCTAATATTTTATACAAGTGCAAGAAGCGTCGCGGTTGTCAGGGCATTTTCCGGACGGGACGATGCCCGCCGCTCCGGCGCGATGCCGGTTTTCCACATCGGGCGCATCGTCATAAATTCAATGATATCAATCGTATAGCCTCGGATCGGACGTCGCCTCCTGCTGCTGGCGCTTTGTCCCCCTGAGGCAACGCGGCGATGAAAAGTCCAGTATTGTCTGCGGATTCCGGGATTAAATCGGAAGATGTTCGGCGCGCGCGGCGCGCGCGGCGCGTGCGGCCGCCGTGCAACCGTTCCGTGCGACCTCGGTCGCCGGCTTTCGCGGATGACAAGCGCGGCCGCCCGCCCCACTATGGCGTGCTGCCGCCCGCCGGGTGGTTCAAGGAAGGTTCGCCGATGCGCCTCACGGACGTGCTCCTGCTCGTCGCCCTCGCCGCCGCGGCGGCGACGCCGGCCCGCGCGCAGGATCTCACCGGGACGCTGAAGAAGGTGAAGGAGACCGGTGCCCTCACCATCGGCACCCGCGACGCCTCGGTGCCTTTCTCCTATCTCGACGGCAACCAGCGGTCGGTGGGCTACGCCTACGAGATCTGCCTGAAGGTGGCGGATGCGGTCAAAGCCCATCTCAAGCTCGACAAGCTGGAGGTGCGGCTCAACCCCGTCACCTCCGCGACCCGCATCCCGCTGATCGCCAACGGGACGATCGACCTCGAATGCGGCTCGACCACCAACAACGCCGACCGCCAGCGGCAGGCGGCCTTCACCAACACCCACTTCCTCACCGCGACGCGCTTCGTCGCGAAGAAGGAGAAGGGGCTCGACAAGACCGACGACCTCAAGGGCCGCACCGTGGTCTCGACCTCGGGCACGACCAACATCCGCCAGATCAACGAGATCAACGCGGCCCGCGGCCTCGGCATGCGGATCCTGCCCGCCAAGGACCACGCGGAGGGCTTCCTGATGATGGAGACGGGCCGCGCCGACGCCTTCGTGATGGACGACGTGCTGCTCGCCGCCCTGGTGGCCGGCTCCAAGACGCCCGAGGCCTACGCGATCTCCTCGGAGGCCCAGTCGCGGCCGGAGCCCTACGGCATCATGCTGCGCAAGGACGACGCGCCCTTCAAGGCCGTGGTCGATGCCGCCACCGCCGCCCTCTACAAGAGTCCCGAGGGGCCGGCGCTCTACGAGAAGTGGTTCACGCAGGCCATCCCGCCGCGGGGCATCAACCTGAAGCTTCCCATGAGCGAGGCGATGCGCAAGGCCTTCGCCAACCCCAGCGACAGCGCCGACCCGGCCGCCTACTGAACGCGTGCCGCCGATGCCCGCGGCAAGTCCGCGACGAGTCCGCGACGAGTCCGCGGCCGCATCGGAGGAAGGGCGGGCGACGGGCGTTCGGTGGGGTGCGAGAGCGGGGGAGCGGCGGTGAACTACCACTGGAACTGGGGCATCTTCCTGGAGCCTTCCCCGGAGGGCGCCGGCACCTATGCCGACATGCTGCTCTCCGGGCTTGCCTGGACCTTGGCCACGGCCCTGTGCTCCTGGGTCATCGCCTTCTGCCTCGGCTCGCTGGTCGGCGTGATGCGCACGGTCCCGTCGCGCGCCGCCAACGCGGTCGGCGCGGCCTATGTCGAACTGTTCCGCAACGTGCCGCTGCTCGTGCAGATGTTCCTCTGGTACTTCGTGCTGCCGGAGCTTCTGCCCGCGGGGCTCGGTGCGGCCGTCAAGCAGATGCCGGACGCGCCCTTCTACACGGCGGTGCTGTGCCTAGGCTTCTTCACCGCCGCGCGGGTGGCCGAGCAGGTGCGGGCGGGCATCCGCTCGCTGCCGCGGGGACAGGCGCAGGCGGGCACGGCGCTCGGGCTCACGCTGGCCCAGACCTACCGCCACGTGCTCCTGCCCAACGCCTACCGGATCATCCTGCCCCCGCTCACCTCGGAATTCCTGAACAACCTCAAGAACACCTCCGTGGCGCTGACCATCGGCCTGCTGGAGCTGACCGCACGCGCCCGCGCGATGCAGGAATTCTCGTTCCAGGTGTTCGAGGCGTTCACGGCGGCCACGATCCTGTACGTGGCCGTCAACCTCGTGGTGATCGCGGCCGCGACCCTGCTGGAGCGGCGCGCCGCCGTGCCGGGAGGCCGCTGATGTTCGGCAATCTCGACCTCTCCGTCGTCACCGCCTCGCTGCCCTACCTCTTCGCCGAGGGCATGGTGTTCACCCTGACGCTCACCGCGCTCGCGGCGAGCGGCGGGATCGTGCTCGGTACGGGTCTCGCGCTGCTGCGGCTGTCCGGGGTGCCGGGCCTGACGCACGCGGCCAAGCTCTACGTCGAGCTGATGCGCTCCCTGCCGCTCGTGCTGGTGATCTTCTGGTTCTACTTCCTCGTGCCCTATCTCGGCGCCTGGGCCACGGGCTCGCCCACGCCGCTGCCGGTCGGCGCCTTCGCCAGCGCGCTGATCACCTTCACCCTGTTCGAGGCGGCCTATTTCGCCGAGATCGTGCGCGCGGGCATCCAGTCGATCCCGAAGGGGCAGAGCGCGGCGGCCCAGGCGCTCGGCATGAGCTACGCCCAGACCATGCGGCTCGTGGTGCTGCCGCAGGCCTTCCGCAACATGGTGCCGCTGCTGCTCACCCAGACCATCGTGCTCTTCCAGGACACCTCGCTCGTCTACGTCCTCTCGCTGACCGACTTCCTCGGGGCCGCCTCCAAGGTGGCGCAGCGCGACGGGCGGCTGGTCGAGATGTATCTGTTCGCCGCGCTCGTCTACTTCGCGGTCTGCTTCACGGCCTCGCTGCTGGTGCGCCGCCTCCAGGCCCGCACCGCGATCGTCCGCTGATCCGATGAGGACCCGTTCATGAATCCGTCCTCGATCCCGACCGCGGCGCCGGCCCCCGGCGGAACCATGATCGCCATCGAGTCGGTCTCGAAATGGTACGGCGACCTCCGGGTCCTGACCGGCTGCACCACGGCGGTGGCGCGGGGCGAGGTGGTGGTGGTCTGCGGTCCCTCGGGTTCGGGAAAGTCCACGCTGCTCAAATGCGTGAACGCTCTGGAGCCGTTCCAGGAGGGGCAGATCACGGTCGACGGCACCCGGGTCCGGGACCGGGGCACCAACCTGCCGCGGCTGCGCGCCCGGGTCGGCATGGTGTTCCAGCATTTCGAGCTGTTCCCGCACCTGAGCGTGACCGACAACCTCACGCTGGCCCAGCGCAAGGTGCTCGGGCGCCCGAAGGCCGAGGCGGCCCGGCGCGGCCTCGAATTGCTCGACCGGGTCGGGCTCTCGGCGCATGCGCGGAAATATCCGGGCCAGCTCTCGGGCGGCCAGCAGCAGCGGGTGGCCATCGCCCGGGCGCTCGCCATGGACCCGATCGTGATGCTGTTCGACGAGCCGACCTCGGCGCTCGACCCGGAAATGGTCGGCGAGGTGCTCGACGTGATGGTCGAACTCGCCCGCGAGGGCATGACGATGATGGTCGTGACCCACGAGATGGGCTTCGCCCGCAAGGTGGCCGACCGGGTGGTGTTCATGGATCGCGGCGAGATCGTCGAGGACGACCGCAAGGACACCTTCTTCGACCGGCCGCGCAGCGAGCGGGCTCAGCAGTTTTTGTCGAAGATTCTCGCGCATTGAACAGATTATATGACCGCCCGGTTCTCCCAAGAGGGGCATCCCGGCTGTATGCTGGGGCATCCACGGCCGAAACCGGTCTTGTCGAGCGCGCGTTGACCTGTGGGGTGTGCCTCTGATCCGCGCCGAGCGGGCAGGGACTACGTCACGAAGAGGCCCGTTTTCGGTCGGGGCTGACCACCACCTCTTACGGCGCTTGCGTGATGCCGCGTTACTTCTTCGACATCAACGACGGCACCGATCTGAAGGATGAGGTGGGCCGCGAGATCCGGGAGCCCCTGGCTCTGCGCCGGGAGGCCCTGCGCGTCATGACCGCGCTGATGGCCGCCGAAGCCGAGGACAGCCAGGACTGCACCCTGGTCCTGACGGTGCGCAACGGGAACGGGGACAGCGTCATGACGATCCGGCTCGTCTGCCAGATCGACGACGGCTGATTCGGGCGGAGACGACCCGGGGGCCGGCCTGTCAGCGGCGGTCCGGCTCCTCCGCCGGGCCGGGGGGCGGGGCGGCGCTCTGCGGGGCCGGTCGTTCGCGGGTGAGATCGAGCAGGATCATGTCGAGCAGGACGCGGAGCCGGTGGAAGCCCGAGGCCGGAAGCTTCGCCCGGGCGGCCGCGCAGAGCGTGGCAGCCTCGGCGATGGCATCGGCGTCGTTCGTTGGCATCGTCCTTCCCGATCCGAGCCTGTCGAGGGCGGCGGAGGCGCGTCATGCACGATCCAGCCGGTTCGATCGCGTCCCACGACGCTTGCAATCGCGCTGATCGAACATTTGTTGCCCCGATTCGGCTCCTCTGACGACGCGGCCGGACTGAATTCTCCATCACAATCTTGTGTCTACCAGCCTGGACACGACCCCGCGTGCCGCGCGGCGTCAGTCGAGATCCCGGGCCGCGCGCTCCAGGGCGCTCAGAAGCGGCTCGATCTCCGACGCGTCGAGATTGTGGAAGCCGAGCGTGCGTCCCATCACGACGCCGAGGATCGCGAAGAACAGGGCCGCCCCGACGCCCGGCGCCCCCCGCGCGGCGTCGAACCGCTCCAGCCGCTCGGCCACGAAGGCGCGGTAGCCGGCCAGCGCCTCCGGGTTCTCGGCCGAGGCGAGCAGGAGGGCGCGGGTGAAGTCGTCGTCCTCGCAGTAGCTGCGGCGCAGATGGGCGATCATGCCCATCGCGAGCCCGGATGGCCCCGGCGGCTGCTCTGCCTCGCAGGCGGCGATGCCGGCGCGTAGATCCGCGAGCTTGCGCGCGACGAGGGCGAGGATCAGCGCGTCCTTCGAGCCGTAATGGTGCAGCACGCCGCCCTTGCTCAGGCCCGCTTCGGCGGCCACGGCGTCGATGGTCAGCCCCCGCGCTCCGCCTCGCAGCAGCACCGCGCCGGCCGCGTCGAGAATCACCTCTGCACGGTCGTCGCGCCGGCTGCGCGTCCTCTGCGACATGATCGCTCCCGAAACGCCGCTTCCGGCCCTGTGTCTGGATACAAGGTCCGAGGTGGTGCGCTAAGTTCCTGACCAAACGAGCGATTTTTCCGACAGGTCCGGCGGGCCGCCGCGCCCGTGCAGAAAAATACCGTCTGGACGGTTGGTAAGATACGCGATAGGCCTGCGCCGCGAAAGCCGCCCGCTGCGCGAAAGACGCGTGCCTCGCCCCGCTGTTCGGAACCTCGGCCGATGTTCTCACGGCTCCGTCCCGCCGTTCTCCTCTCCGCCGCCCTGGCTGCCGTCTCGGGCGCCGCCGTCCTGGCGCCTGTCCTCCCGAGCCGGCCGGCGGGGGCGCAGGCCCTCTCTGCGGTGCGCGCCGACGCCCCGGCCGCCCTGCCGGAGGCGGACGACCCCTCCGTGGTGCTGGTGCGGGTGCGCGAGGCGCGCAAGGGCCCGGTCGCCTCGGACGTGGTGCTGACCGGCGACATCCAGGCCCAGGCCCAGACCAACGTCGCCTTCCGCACCAACGGCAAGGTCGCCGAGCGCCGGGTCGAGGTCGGCGACCACGTCACGGCCGACCAAGTGCTCGCTGTGCTGGAGCCGTTGGTGCAGCGGGCCAACCTCGACAACGCCCGCGCCGCCCTCGTCTCGGCGGAGGCGCAGCTCACCCAGGCCAAGGTCACCTTCGAGCGTCAGAAGCAGCTCATCAGCGGCGGCTACACGACGCGTCCGTCCTACGACAACGCCGAGCAGCAACTGCGCACCTCCCAGGCCGCGGTCGATTCCGCCAAGGCGGCGCTGGGAACCGCCGAGGAGCAGCTCTCCTACACCGAGCTGCGCGCGGGCGTGCCCGGCATCGTGCTGAGCCGGACCTTCGAAGTGGGGCAGGTGGTGCAGGCGGGCCAGGCGGTGATGGTGCTCGCCCAGGACGGGCCGCGGGACGCGGTGTTCAACGTCTACGAGGCGCTGACCGCCAACCCGCCCGGCGACAAGACGATCCACGTCACGCTCCAATCCGACCTCGCGGTGGGGGCGACGGGCTCCGTGCGCGAGATCTCGCCGACCGTGGATGCGGCGAGCGGCACGGTGCGGGTCAAGGTCGGGCTCGAGCAGACGCCGCCCGCCATGTCGCTCGGCGCCGTGGTGATCGGCCGGGGCCGTTTCGTCTCCCGCGAGGCGGTGGTGCTGCCCTGGTCGGCGCTCTACCGCTCCGACGACCGGCCGGCGGTCTGGATCTACGACGCCACCGCGCGCACCGTCTCGATCCGGACGATCGAGATCGACCGCTACGGCTCCAACGACATCGTGCTCAGGGGCGGCGTCGAGCCCGGCGAGAACGTGGTGGTGGCCGGCATCCAGTTCCTGCGTCCCGGCCAGCGGGTCGCCCTGGCCGCGCAAGGGGAGGGCGGACGATGAGGCCTCCGACCGTTCCGGGCGCTTCCGCCCACATCCTCGTACCCGTCCTCACCCTCGTGCTCGCCCCCGTTCTGGCGTCCTGCCAGCCCGCCCAGGAGCCGCCCCCGCCCCCCGTGCGGCCGGTGCTGACGACGCTCGCCAAGCCCACCGACAGCGAGGTCTTCGGCCCCTTCGCCGGCACGGTCGAGCCGCGCTACCAGTCCCAGCTCGGCTTCCAGATCGGCGGCCGCGTGGTGGCGCGCGACGTCACCGTCGGCGACGTCGTCAAGAAGGGCCAGCGGCTCGCCGCCCTCGACCCGATCGTCTCGCGCTTCGATCTCAGCCGGGCGGAGGCGGAACTCGCCGATGCGAAGGCCCAGGCCGAGAACGCGACGGCCACCGAGGCGCGCACCCGGCGCCTGATCGAGGGCGGCAACGTCGCCCAGGCCCAGCTCGACGGGGCGGTGGCCCGGCGCGACACCGCCCAGGCCCGCCTCGCCCAGGCCGGCGCCAGCCTGCAGAAGGCCCGCGACCAGATCGGCTACACCGAGCTGCACGCCGATTTCGACGGCGTCGTCACCCAGCGGCTGGCCGAGATCGGGCAGGTGGTGAGCCCGGGGCAGGGGATCGTGACGCTGGCCCGGCCCGAGACCCGCGAGGCCGTGGTCGACATCCCCGAGACGCTGGCCGGCGCCATGCCGAAGGACGGGCTGTTCACGGTCGTGCTCCAGAGCGCGCCGGAGATCACCGCGCGGGGCCGGGTGCGCGAGGTCGCCCCCTTCGCCGAATCCGGCACCCGCACCCGCCGCGTGCGCCTGACGCTGGAGGAGCCCGGTCCCGCCTTCCGCCTGGGCGCGACCATCACCGTCTCCCTGGAGCGCCGCACCGAGGCCCGCATCAACCTGCCCGCCACCGCGCTGCTCGAGGCCGACGGGCGCCGCTCGGTCTGGATCGTGCCGGGGGCGGGCGGACAGGGGGAGGCGGGCGGAGAGCGGCGTGTCGAGCGCCGCGACGTCACCCTCGCCGAGGAGGGGCCGGACGGGGACGGGCGCATCGCCGTGCGCGCGGGGCTGAAGCCCGGCGAGCGGGTCGTGGTGGCGGGCGTCCACTCCCTGCGCGACGGCCAATCCGTGCGGCTGGCCGACGACCGGCCCTGAACGGCAGGTTCTGCGAAAGGTTTCGCGCGTGAAGGACTTCAACCTTTCCGACTGGGCGCTCGGCCACCGTTCGCTGGTCTGGTTCCTGATGCTCGTCTGCCTGGTCGCCGGGGTGATGGCCTATTCACGCCTCGGCCGCGAGGAGGATCCGCCCTTCGCCATCAAGACCATGGTGGTCCAGGCGAGCTGGCCGGGTGCCACGATCAAGGACACGCTCGATCAGGTCACCGACCGGATCGAGAAGGAGCTCCAGCAGATCAACGCCCTCGACTACGTCAGGAGCTACACCACGCCGGGCCAGGCGACGGTGTTCGTCCAGTTCCGCGACACGACGCGCAAGGAGGAGATTCAGCCCGCCTTCTACCAAGTGAGGAAGCGCCTGGGCGACATCCAGCACACCTTCCCCGAGGGCGTGCGGGGGCCGTCCTTCAACGACGAGTTCGGCGACGTCTACGGCAACGTCTACGCCTTCACCGCCGACGGCCTGACCCACCGGCAGCTGCGCGACTACGTCGAGGGCGTGCGCACCGAGGTGCTCAAGGTGCCCAATATCGGCAAGACCCTGCTGATGGGCGTACAGGGCGAGACGATCTATCTCGATTTCTCCACCCGCAAGCTCGCGGGCTACGGCATCGACATCCAGGCGCTGATCCGGGCGCTGCAATCGCAGAACGCGGTGGCCGCCTCGGGCGTGGTCCAGGCGGGGCCGGAGCGGGTCTCCCTGCGGGTGAGCGGCCAGTTCTCCTCCGAGGACTCGCTGCGCAACGTGAATCTCCGCTTCAACGACCGCTTCTTCCGCCTCGCGGACGTGGCCGAGATCTCCCGCGGCTACGAGGATCCGCCCGCCGCGATGTTCCGCGTCGGCGGCCGGCCGGCGATCGGGCTCGCCATCGCCATGCGTCCCAACGCCAACCTCCTGAAGTTCGGCGAGGACCTCAAGGAGCGCATGCACGTCATCGAGGGCAAGCTGCCGATCGGCGTCGGCATCCACCTCGTCTCCGACCAGCCCAAGATCGTCGAGGAGGCGGTCGGCGGCTTCACCAAGGCGCTGGTCGAGGCGGTCGTGATCGTGCTGGTCGTGAGCTTCGTGAGCCTGGGCCTGCGCGCGGGCCTCGTGGTGGCGATCTCGATCCCGCTCGTGCTCGCCATCGTCTTCGTGGTCATGCAGGTGATGGGCGTCACCCTCCAGCGCATCTCGCTCGGCGCCCTCATCATCGCCCTGGGGCTCTTGGTCGACGACGCGATGATCACCGTCGAGATGATGGTGGCCCGCCTCGAACTCGGCGACAACCTCAAGAAGGCGGCGACCTTCGCCTACACCTCCACCGCCTTCCCGATGCTCACCGGCACGCTGGTGACCGTGGCGGGCTTTCTGCCGATCGGCTTCAACGGCTCCTCGGCGGGCGAGTACACCTACTCGCTCTTCGTCGTCATCGCCGCCTCGCTCCTGGTCTCCTGGGTGGTCGCGGTGCTGTTCGCGCCGCTGCTCGGCGTGACCCTTCTCCCCAAGACCATGAAGCATCATGCGGAGCGACAGGGCCTGTTCACCCGCGCCTTCATGGCGGTGCTGCGGGTGGCGATGCGGCTGCGCTGGATCACCGTGATCGTCTGCGTCGCGCTGATGGGGCTCGCCGTGGTCGGGATGGGGCACGTGCAGCAGCAGTTCTTCCCCTCCTCCGACCGCTCCGAGGTGCTCGTCGACCTGACGCTGCCGCAGAACGCCACCATCGCCGAGACCCGGGCGCAGATGGACCGCTTCGAGGCGCATCTGAAGGACGATCCCGACATCGAGCGCTGGAGCTCCTACGTCGGTCAGGGCGCGGTGCGCTTCTACCTGCCGCTCGACCAGCAGCTCGCCAACGCCTTCTTCGGCCAGATCGTGATCGTCACGAAGTCGCTGGAGATCCGCGATGGGGTCGTCGCACGGCTGCAGAAGATCGGCCGGCACGACTTCGTCGGCACCGACGTGCTGGTGCAGCCGCTCAATCTCGGCCCGCCCGTGGGCCGCCCGATCCAGTACCGCCTCTCGGGACCCGACGTGCAGGAGGTGCGCCGGCTCGGGCTCAAGCTCGCCGACGTGGTGGCGAGCGACAAGCGGCTGGCCGTGCCGACCTTCGACTGGAACGAGCCGGGCAAGGTGCTGCGCGTCGAGATCCTCCAGGACAAGGCGCGCCAGCTCGGCGTCACCAGCCAGGACATCGCCGGCATCCTCAACGGCGTCGTGGGCGGTCAGGCGATCACGCAGGTGCGCGATTCGATCTACCTCGTGAACGTGGTGGGGCGCGCCCGCACGGTGGAGCGCACCTCCCTCGACACGCTCCAGAGCCTTCAGGTCGCCCTTTCCAACGGCTCCGTCGTGCCGATCCTGGCCTTTGCCCGGATCGACTACGATCTGGAGCAGCCGATCGTCTGGCGCCGCGACCGGGTGCCGACGCTGACGGTGCGCGCCACCATCAACGACGCGACCCAGCCGCCCACCGTGGTCGCCGCGCTCCAGCCCGCCATCGACGCCTACGTCGAGGCGCTGCCGGAGGGCTACACCCTGGCCACCGGCGGCGCGGTCGAGGAGGCGGGCAAGGGCCAGGGACCGATCGCGGCCGTGGTGCCGGTGATGCTGCTGGCCATGGCCTTCTTCCTGATGATCCAGCTCCAGAGCTTCCAGAAGCTCTTTCTGGTGTTCTCCGTGGCGCCGCTCGGCCTGATCGGCGTGGTCCCGGCCCTGCTGCTCTTCGACAAGCCGATGGGCTTCGTGGCGATCCTCGGCATCCTGGCCCTGATCGGCATCATCGTGCGCAACGCCGTGATCCTCGTGAGCCAGATCGAGGAATGCGAGGCCGAGGGGATGGAACCCTGGGACGCCGTGGTCGAGGCCACGCGCCACCGCATGCGGCCGATCCTGCTCACGGCCGCGGCCGCCAGCCTCGGCCTGATCCCGATCGCCCGCGAGGTGTTCTGGGGCCCGATGGCCTACGCCATGATCGGCGGCATCCTCGCGGCGACCCTGCTGACGCTGCTGTTCCTGCCCGCGCTCTATGTCGGCTGGTACCGGATCAAGGCGCCGCGGCGGGAGGCGGCCGGGGGGCACTGAACCTGGCCGCGCGTCACGCTGGCACTGCCCGCAGGGCGCGAGCGAAGTTCGCGCCCTGCACGGAAGCGTCGCTGTCCAATCTTGCGGCTCGGCGACATCATGCATTCCGTGCGTAACGTGATGCTTTATATCCCGCGCGAACGCGTTAGATCTGCTTTCGTTGCATGGCCGGCCTGTGCCGCCTGTTGCGACGCCAAATACTCTTTGCGGATGTAAGCCCATCCGCTAGGCACATGCCGAACGCCGCGCCAAGGTGGCGGCTTCGATGCACCCCCAGTCGAGCCGGCTGCCCGCGATGACCACCGACCACGCCACGGCCAATTCCCAATCCCTGGAGCGGGACGCGCAGGTGGCCATGAGCCACCACGACGTCAGTCCCAACGACATCGCGCTCGGCGTGGTGATCGGCCGGGCCTCGGAATATTTCGACTTCTTCGTGTTCGGCATCGCCTCGGTGCTGGTGTTCCCGAAGGTGTTCTTCCCCTTCGCCGACGCGCTGACGGGCACGCTCTACTCCTTCGCCATCTTCGCGCTGGCCTTCGTCGCCCGTCCGCTCGGGTCGATCTTCTTCATGAAGATCCACCAGCGGCACGGGCGCGGCGTCAAGCTCACCATCGCCCTGTTCCTGCTCGGCGGCTCCACCGCGGCGATCAGCTTCCTGCCGAGCTACAACTCGATCGGCGTCGTCGCCATCGAGCTGCTCGCGGTGCTGCGGGTCGCGCAGGGCTTCGCGCTCGGCGGCGCCTGGGACGGCATGGCCTCCCTGCTCGCCCTCAACGCCCCCCGGGAGCGCCGGGGCTGGTACGCGATGATCCCGCAGCTCGGCGCGCCCATCGGCTTCATGGTGGCGAGCGCCCTGTTCGCGTTCTTCTCCGTCAACCTCACGCCGGAAGACTTCATCGACTGGGGCTGGCGCTTCCCGTTCTTCTGCGCCTTCACCATCAACGTCGTGGCCCTGTTCGCGCGCCTGCGCCTCGTCGCCACCCCGGAATTCACCCGCCTCCTCGACAAGGGGCGCCTGGAGCCGGTCGGCATCGTCGATCTCGCCCGCCACCACGCCCTCGACGTGTGGATCGGCGCCTTCGTGCCGCTGGCGAGCTTCGCCCTGTTCCACCTCGTGACGATCTTCCCGATCGCCTGGCTCGCCCTGTCGAGCGAGCGCTCGGCCGGCGACTTCCTGATGGTGCAGTTCTCCGGCGCCATCATCTGCGCCGGCGCGGTCGCCGCCTCGGGCCTGATCGCCGACCAGATCGGGCGGCGCAACCTGCTCATCATCAGCGCCGGGCTCATCGCCGCGTTCGCCTGCGGCAGCATCCTGGCGCCGCTGATCTTCGGCGAGAACGCCATCGGCCAGACGATCTACGTCAATATCGGCTTCATGCTGCTCGGCCTGTCCTACGGCCAGACCGCGGGCGCCGTGACCTCGCGGCTCGGGGCCCGCTACCGCTACACCGGTGCGGCTCTGACCTCGGACCTCGCCTGGCTGTTCGGCGCGGGGTTCGCGCCGCTGGTGGTGCTGTACCTCTCCACGGCCTACGGGCTGGCCATGGTCGGCGTCTACCTGCTGTCGGGCGCCCTGGCGACGCTGCTCGCGCTGTATCTCGACCGTTCCGAGATGCGTCAGATGTGATGTGTCCGTTCCGCGGGGGCACCCGCGGGAGGAGACCCGAACCGTCGCCGCGCGGGACGAGACCCGCGTGGCCCTTGCGATGGAACGAAGATTCGTGGCCATGACCGCCCTCCGTCCGCCAAAGGCACGCGCGCTCTCCCGCGCCGCGGCCCCTTCCGTGGCACGCTCCCCGATCCGCTCCGCCTCCCGGCTCCTGCGGGGCCTCGTCCTGCTGCCCCTGTTCGGGCTTCTGGCCGGCTGCAACCTCGTGGTCATGCAGCCCTCCGGCGACATCGCCATGCAGCAGCGCAACCTCGTCCTGGCCTCGACGGGGTTGATGCTGCTCATCATCGTGCCGGTGATCGCGCTGACCCTGCTGTTCGCGTGGCGCTACCGCGCCTCGAACACGGAGGCCCGCCACGACCCCGACTGGGACCACTCGACCGGGCTCGAGGTGGTGATCTGGACCGCGCCGCTGATGATCATCATCGCGCTGGGCGCGCTGACCTGGATCAGCACCCACACCCTCGACCCGTTCCGGCCGCTCTCGCGCATCGAGCCGGGCAAGCCGGTGGCGGCGGACGTGAAGCCGCTGGAGGTGCAGGTCGTCGCCCTCGACTGGAAGTGGCTGTTCTTCATCCCCGAATACAACATCGCGACCGTCAACGAGCTGGCCGCGCCGGTGAACCGGCCGATCAGCTTCAAGATCACCGCCTCCTCGGTGATGAACGCCTTCTACATCCCGGCCTTGGCCGGCATGATCTACGCCATGCCCGGCATGGAGACGAAGCTGCACGCGGTGATCAACCGGGCGGGCGAGTTCGACGGCCTGTCCTCGCACTACAGCGGCACCGGCTTCTCGCGCATGACGTTCAAGTTCCACGGGCTCGACGGCGACGGCTTCGACCAGTGGGTCGCCAAAGTGAAGCAGCAGGGTTCGGAGCTGACCCGCGATGCCTATCTGGAGCTGGAGCGCCCGAGCGAGCGGGTGCCCGTCACCTATTACGGCTCCTTCACCGACGGCCTGTTCGGCTCGATCGTCAACATGTGCGCCGTCCCCGGCAAGATGTGCATGCGCGAGATGATGACGATCGACGCCAAGGGCGGCGCCGGCAAGGACAGCCGCGAGAACGCCGCGCGGCTGCAATACGACAACCGCCACACGGAGCGGGGCGACGAGGCACCGGGCGCGACCACGCCCGCCTCGCACCGCGCGCCGAAGAGCGAAACGCCCGACGCCGACAAGACCCACGAGGGCAGTGGCCAGGGCCACACCGCCCCCGACCAGACCAACAACTGATCCGTCGCCGCCCCGGATTCACGGACGAGTTCGACCCATGTTCTCAAACCCGGATCTGCAGAAGCTCCTGTTCGGGCGCCTCACCCTCGAGGACATCCCGTTCCACGAGCCGATCCTGCAAGTCACCTTCGCAGGCGTCGTGGTGGCCGGCATCGCCGTGCTCGCCACGATCACCTATTTCCGCTTCTGGGGTCCGCTCTGGCGCGACTGGCTGACCTCGGTCGATCACAAGAAGATCGGCATCATGTACGTCGTGCTGGCGCTCGTGATGCTGCTGCGCGGCTTTGCCGACGCGCTGCTGATGCGCTCGCAGCAGGCCATCGCCTTCGGTGCCAACGAGGGCTACCTGCCGCCGCATCACTACGACCAGATCTTCACCGCCCACGGCGTGATCATGATCTTCTTCGTGGCAATGCCCTTCGTCACGGGTCTGATGAACTACGTCGTGCCCCTGCAGATCGGCGCGCGCGACGTCGCCTTCCCCTTCCTCAACAACTTTTCCTTCTGGATGACGGTCTCCGGCGCCGTCACCGTGATGATCTCGCTCTTCATCGGCGAGTTCGCCCGCACCGGCTGGCTCGCCTACCCGCCGCTCTCGGGGGCCGACATGAGCCCGGGGGTCGGCGTCGACTACTACATCTGGGGCCTGCAGATCGCAGGCATCGGCACGACCTTGTCGGGCATCAACCTGATCGCGACCATCGTGAAGATGCGCGCGCCGGGCCTGTCCATGATGAAGATGCCGATCTTCACCTGGACTTCGCTGTGCACCAACGTGCTCATCGTCGCTGCCTTCCCGATCCTCGCCGCCGTTCTCGCGCTGCTGACCCTCGACCGCTACGTCGGCACGCACTTCTTCACGAACGACCTCGGCGGCAATCCGATGATGTACTTCAACCTCATCTGGATCTGGGGCCATCCGGAGGTCTACATCCTCATCCTGCCCGCCTTCGGCATCTTCTCCGAGGTGACCTCGACCTTCTCCGGCAAGCGCCTGTTCGGCTACACCTCGATGGTCTACGCGACCGTCGTCATCACGATCCTCTCCTACCTCGTGTGGCTGCACCACTTCTTCACGATGGGCTCGGGCGCCAACGTGAACTCGTTCTTCGGCCTCACGACGATGATCATCTCGATCCCGACGGGCGCCAAGATCTTCAACTGGCTGTTCACGATGTATCGCGGCCGGATCCGCTTCGACGTGCCGATGCTGTGGACCGTGAGCTTCATGGTCACCTTCACCATCGGCGGCATGACCGGCGTGCTGCTCGCCGTGCCCCCGGCCGACTTCGTGCTGCACAACTCGCTGTTCCTGATCGCGCACTTCCACAACGTGATCATCGGCGGCGTGCTGTTCGGCATGTTCGCCGGCGTGAACTACTGGTTCCCGAAGGCCTTCGGCTTCAAGCTCGACGAGTTCTGGGGCAAGGTCAGCTTCTGGTTCTGGACGATCGGCTTCTACGTCGCCTTCATGCCGCTCTACGTGCTGGGGCTCATGGGCGTCACCCGCCGCGTCCAGCACTTCGAGGACACCTCCCTGCAGCCGTGGTTCGTCGTCGCCGCCATCGGCGCGGGCCTGATCGCGCTGGGCATCGGGGCGATGATCGTGCAGTTCGCCGTCTCGATCAAAAACCGCGAGGCGCTGCGCGACGTGACCGGCGATCCCTGGGGCGGCCGGACGCTCGAATGGTCCACCTCCTCGCCGCCGCCGGACTACAACTTCGCCTTCACGCCCGTGGTGCGCGGCCTCGACGCGTGGTGGGAGATGAAGGCCCGCGGCTTCCAGCGGCCGATGGCCGGCTACAAGCCGATCCACATGCCCAGGAACACCGCCACCGGCGTGATCCTGGGCGTCATCAGCATCGCCTTCTCCTTCGCGATGATCTGGTACATCTGGTGGCTGGCGGCTCTTGCCTTCGCGGCGACGCTCGCCGTCTCGATCATCCACACCTTCAACTACAACCGCGACTTCTACATCCCCGCCGATACGGTCGCCCGCACCGAGGCGCAGCGGACCGAGGCGCTGGCGGCGGTACGGGCCTGAGCACCATGGCATCTCACGCGACTCAAAGCCTGGGCGACGGCGCGGACGACCGCGTCTTCCTCGATCTCGAAGGCGAGCATCACCCGGAAGGGAGCACGATGCTCGGCTTCTGGATCTACCTCATGAGCGACTGCCTCATCTTCGCGGTGCTGTTCGCCACCTACGCCGTGCTCGGCCGCAACTACGCGGCCGGGCCCGCCCCCAAGGACCTGTTCGACCTGTCCCTGGTGGCGGTGAACACGTCGATGCTGCTGTTTTCCTCCATCACCTACGGCTTCGCCATGCTGGAGATGGCCAAGGACAACATCGCCCGGACGCAACTCTGGCTCGCGGTGACCGGCCTGTTCGGCGCGGCCTTCGTCGGGCTCGAACTCTACGAGTTCGCGCACCTGATCCACGAGGGCGCCACGCCCCAGCGCAGCGCCTTCCTGTCCTCGTTCTACACCCTGGTCGGAACCCACGGCCTGCACGTCACCTTCGGCATCGTCTGGCTCGTGATCCTGATGATCCAGGTGCGCCAGCGCGGGCTGATCGCCGAGAACCAGCGCCGTCTGATGTGCCTGTCGATGTTCTGGCACTTCCTCGACGTCATCTGGATCGGCGTCTTCACCTTCGTCTACCTCATGGGAGTCCTGCAATGAGCGGGGCAGCGCACGCCAACGACCACGGCCATGGCCACGGCCATGGCCATGCGCATGGCCACGGGCAGGACGCCCACGGCCACGGCTCGTTCAAGGACTACGTGACGGGCTTCGTCCTGTCCGTCATCCTGACCGCGATCCCGTTCTGGCTGGTGATGGGCGACGTTCTCGGCGACAAGCTCGTCACGAGCGTCGTCGTCCTCGGGCTGGCCGTGGTGCAGATCGTGGTCCACATGATCTACTTCCTGCACATGAACACGAAGTCGGAGGGCGGCTGGACCTTCCTGGCGCTGATCTTCACGATCACCATCGTGGTCATCACGCTGTGCGGCTCGATCTGGGTCATGCACCACCTGAACAGCAACATGATGCCGACTTCCGTCGAGGACATGCGCCACGCCCCCTGACGCGTCGCCCGACCGCTCGTCCTCGCCCGAGGCTTCCACTCCCGGGCGGGGGCGCTCGCTCCTCGCCCGGATCCTGCTGGTGCTGGCGGGGCTGGCCGTCACGGGCGTGTTCCTCGCGCTGGGCACCTGGCAGGTCGAGCGCCGGATCTGGAAGCTCGACCTGATCGCGCGCGTGGACGCCCGCATCCACGCCGAGCCCGTCCTCGCGCCGGGTCCGGAGGAGTGGCCCGGCCTCACCGCGGCCTCCGCCGAGTATCGCCGGCTCCGGCTGACGGGCCGCTTCCTCCACGACCGGGCGACCCTCGTCCAGGCGCTCACCGAGCGCGGCGCCGGCTTCTGGGTGCTCGTGCCGCTGGTCACGGATCGCGGCTTCACCGTCCTCGTCAACCGCGGCTTCGTGCCGGGCGAGGCCCGCACCCGCGCCGCCCGCGCGGCGGGCGAGCCGGAGGGCACGGTGACGGTGACCGGCCTGCTGCGCCTGTCCGAGCCCGGCGGCGGCTTCCTGCGCGCGAACGATCCGGGGGCCGAGCGCTGGTTCTCCCGCGACGTCGCGGCCATCGCCGCCGCCAGAGGGCTCGACCGGGAGCGCGCGCAGGAGGGCGCCGTCGCACCCTACTTCGTGGATGCCGATGCCGCGCCCAATCCCGGCGGCCTGCCGGTCGGCGGCCTCACGGTCGTGGCCTTCCCCAACACTCACCTCGTCTACGCGCTGACATGGTACGCCCTGGCGCTGATGAGCGCCGGCGCCCTCGTCTACGCCCTGCGCCGCCCGAACCCCGCGCGGTAGGCGAGCGCAACACCCTGCGGCTTCGCGCACGGGACGGGGCAAGCAACGGCTGGCGAAAGCCTCATGGAAAAGTGATTTCCGATCTGCGGAACCGCGCAAGCGACGGCCAGAACAGCGTATTCGCTCTTGTGCTTGCTTCGGATTCATATCGAGGCAAGAATGTTTTCCGCCGATTCGGGCGCGGCAGGGATCTGCTGCGGCCGTGTCGGTCTTTGTGCCCGGAAGGACCGGCGCCCGTCGCGTCGGTTGGAATCGAGGATCACGGCGCATCCGCGCCGTCCGCCATCAAGCGAGCGGAGCCGCCATGCAGGGCCCTGCAGGAGATGTTTCCACCGGCCCGGCAGGGCTGGGCGCGGCGCGTTCGGTGCCGGAACCGCTCGTGGGGCTCCTCGTCGCCATGGAAGGCACGCTCGCCGCGCTGGCGGGGGAGGGCGGCGGCCGTCACGAGCTGCACGCCCTGCGCAACCATCTCTCCGACCTCTGCGTGCTGACCGAGGAGACGCCGCCGATCCGGCGGGCGGTCGACCGCCTCGTCACGGCCGGGGACCGTCTCGGCGAGGCGGTGGTGGCCGCGCGCGGCACCGCGCATCGCTGGCGCAGCCCCCGCCTGGGCAAGGCCCGCCAGGCGTTGGCCTCCCTCGAACGCGCCCTGGCCGGCGCGCGCCCGAGTCGGATCGCGGCGCGGCTCGACCGGGACTGGTAGGGAAGGAGCGCCCGGCGCTCGCTCCGGGACCGAGCCGCCGGGGCGCGCCGCCCCTCCGGCGCAGAACGGCGACGCTTCCCGGGAACGGATGGGCCGGCCGGCGGTTTGCGCTCGCGTCCGGCAAACGCCTCCCGTCCCCTTCGCGTCCGAGCCTTCGATGGACATCACCCGCCGCTCGGCCAGCCCGTCGGCCCAAGCCGCGTCCGAGCGGGCCGAATCCAGCGGAGCCGAACCCGAGGGGGGCCGCGGAGCCGGGTCGGCCGCTGCCCGATCGATCGGGAGCTGGGCGGCCATGGCCGCGGCGGCCGCCCTCGCGGTGGCGGCGTGGTCCCTCCTGCCGGTCGAGGATTGGCTGCGCGCCTTCTCCGCCTGGGCCAACGGCCTCGGACCCTACGGGCTCTTGGCGTTCGGCGTGCTGTTCTTCATCGCGACGCTCCTCGTCATCCCGGGTACGCCGCTGACCATCGCCGGCGCCGTGGCCTTCGGCTGGGCGGTGATGCCGGTGGTGCTGCTGGCCGCGACGCTGGGCTCCTGGCTCGCCTTCGCCGCGGCACGCCACCTGTTCCGGGACCGGGTGCGCGGGCTCATCGAGCGTCGGCCCAAGCTCAAGGCCACCGTCGAGGCGGTGGGCGACGGCGGCTGGCGGCTGCTGACCTTGATGCGACTGAGCCCCTTCGTGCCGTTCAACGCGCAGAATTACGCCCTCGGGGTGACGGAGGTCAGCGCGGGCGCCTATCTCGTCTCGACGGTGATCGGCATGCTGCCGGGCACGGTGGTCTGCGTCTATCTCGGCGTGATCGGCCGCCACGCGGGCAGCGACGAGCCGACCCACTGGATCACCCTCGGCCTCGGGCTCGTCGCCACGGTGGCGGCGGTGGAACTGACCCGGCGGCGGGTGCGGGCCAAGCTCGAAGCGGGCAAGGGCGCAGGCAAGGGGGCAGGCAAGGGCGCAGGCAAGGGATCGGCCGAGGGCAAGGGGATGGACGAGGGGATGGATAAGGGGGCGGGCAGGCTCGAGACGGGAAAGGCTGGCGCGGGCGCATGAGGGTGGATTTCGCGGGCGGGCAGGGCGTGTCCGAGGGCCGGCAGCCGGCGTCGGCGCAGACCTGGCTGCAGCCGGGGCTGACCTGCTGGCGGCGGGAGCGGGCGGGGCGTGTCGCCGTGCTCCACGACGGCGCCGCCTACTTCGCCGCCGCCCGGGCCGCGCTCCTGCGGGCGCGGGAGAGCATCACGCTGATCGGCTGGAGCTTCGACCCGCGGGTGCGCCTGCTGCCGGCAGCCTCCGACCCGGAGGCGGGCCAGACCCTGGCCGAGCTGCTGCGCGCCCTGAAGGCCGAGCGGCCGGATCTGGCCATCCGCATCCTGATCTGGGACATGCCCTGGCCGATCTCGGCGGGCAACGACCACACCCCGCAGACCGTGCGCGAGAGCCTCGGGCCGGAGATCGACTTCCGCATCGACGGTACGCTGCCCTTCGGCGCCTGCCAGCACCAGAAGCTCCTGGTGATCGACGATGCGATCGCCTTCTGCGGCGGCAGCGACTTCGAGGTGAACCGCTGGGACACCCCCGCCCACCGCGACCGCGATCCCCGTCGCCGCCTGCCCTCGGGCGAGGACTACCCGCCCCGCCACGACGTGATGATGCTGGTCGACGGCCCTGCCGCCGGGGCGCTCGCCGAGCTCGCCCGCGAGCGCTGGCGCCGCGCCACCGGCGAGAGCATCGCCCCGGACGGCACCGCGGCCGCCGATCCGGAACACGATCCCTGGCCCGAAACCCTCGCGCCGCACCTCACCGACGCGACGGTCGCGGTCTCGCGCACCGATCCGCCGCTGGCCGGGCGCCCGGCCGTCACCGAGAGCGCCGCGCTCTACCTCGCCTCGATCCGCGGGGCGCAGCGCTTCATCTACCTGGAGAACCAGTACCTCACCTCGCCCGTCGTGGCGCGGGCGCTGGCCGACCGGCTCAGGGAGCCCGAGGGGCCGGAGATCGTGATCGTGCTCTCCGAGCGCAGCCCGAGCGGCTTCGACCGCCTGACCATGGACGGCGCCCGCCGCGGCCTGATCGCGGGCTTGCGCCGGGCCGACCGCCACGGGCGCCTGCGGATCGTGGCGCCGCACACGCAGAAGGGCCGGACCATCCTGGTCCATTCCAAGGTGGCGATCATCGACGAACGCCTGCTCCGGGTCGGCTCGACCAACCTCAACAACCGCTCCTTCGGCTACGACACCGAGTGCGACCTCGCGCTGGAGGTGCCCGCCGACGATATCCAGGGCCGCGCCGCCCTGCGCCGGCTTCTCTACGGGCTGCTCGCCCATCACGGCGGCTGCCCGCCCGAGGTGTTCGCCAAGGCCGTGGAGGCGCGCGGCTCCCTGCGCGCGGCCCTCGACGATTCCGGCCTGATGCCCGGCTCGCGGCTCTGCCCCATCGTCCCCTCCCGCCGCGGCCCCGTCGCCCGCCTCGTCGAGGCCTTCCATCTCGGCGACCCGGCGAGCCTCGCCGACGCGTGGCGCCCCTGGCGCCGCCGGGCTGTCCTGCGCCGCGCCGGGAGCGGGGATCTTTCGGAGTTCGAGCCGGCCTCACAGGGCGAGGCCCTGGGCGCTTCCTGATCCGCGCGATCTGCCTGATCGGCTCGCATCCTCTCCCGTCATCGCGAGGCGAAGCCGAAGCGATCCAGCGCGCGGACACATCCGGAGAGGTCGCGCCGCTGGATCGCTTCGCTGACGCTCGCGACGACGGCGGAAGGCGGCACTCGCTCCGGATGCCCCCTTCTGCCGCCGGCGGCGCGCCTACTTGTCGAAGACGCGCTGCAGGCTCGCCTGATCCTTGCCCGCCGAGAGGGCGATCAGGGTGAGGATGCGCGCCTTGTCCGGGGTGAGGTCGCCCGCGAACACCGCGCCGGCCTTGCGCAGGGTGCTGCCGCCGCCCTTGAAGCCGTAGACCGGCAGGGCGCGGCCGTCATAGACCTTGGTCGCCACGATCACCGGCACGCCCTTGGCGACCGCCTCGGCGATGGCGTCGTGCATCTCGGCGTTGACGTTGCCCCAGCCATAGGCCTCGACCACGATCGCCTCGGCCCCGCTCCCGGCGGCGTGCCGCACCTGGGAGCCGTCCGCACCGGCATACATCGCCACGAGATCGACCCGCGGCATGCGCTCGGGCAGCGGCAGGGTCTGGCGCCGCAGGGAGCGGCGACCGAACACCACGCGATCCTCGTCCACGTAGCCCAGGATGCCGGCATCGCCCGAGTTGAAGGTCTCGACGTTGCTCGTGTGGGTCTTGCGCACCTCGCGCGCCGCGTTGATGCGGTGGTTGAGCGTCACCGTCACGCCCTGGCCCACCGCGCCGTCGGCCAGGATCTGGCGCGCCGCATTCAGGAGGTTGCGCGGGCCGTCCGCATCCACGTCGGAGGCGTTGCGCTGGGCGCCCACCAGCACCACCGGCTTGTCGCTCTTGAGCGTCAGGTCGAGGAAGTAGGCGGTCTGGTCCAGGGTGTCGGTGCCGTGCAGGACGATCGCCCCGCGGATGCCGGGATCGGCCAGCAGCGCGTCGATCCGCTGGGACAGGGCGGGCCAGCGGTCCGGGCCCATATAGTCGCTCGGCACGTTGCTGAACTCGGTCACCTCGATGGTGGCGATGTCCTTGAGCTTCGGCACCGCCGCGACGAGATCCTCGCCGGACAGGGCCGGGACCGGCGCGTGGGTGGTGGGATCGAGCTTCATGGCGATGGTGCCGCCGGTCGCGACCACGGCGATCCGCGGCGGCTCGGCGCGTGCGGGGCCGACCAGGGCGGGGCCGGCCGCGAGGAGGGCGAGGGTTCCCAGCCCCAGCGCGGTGAGGTGTTTTCGGATGATCGTCATCTCTCGGAGCCGCGTCCTCTTCCTGCCGCGGGCCTCCGCCGGGGCGGCCCGGAGCGACACCATGCGCGGCTCCGGCCTTGGGCTCAACCCGGTTCGATCCGGATCTCGGCCAGGATCGGAAGGTGGTCCGAGGCCAGCCGCGTCGGCGGATCGCTCACGACGCGCATGCGCTCGACCGCGATGCCGGCGCTCACGAAGACATGGTCGATGCGCAGCAGGGGAAAGCGGCTCGGGAAGGTCGCCCCGCCCCGCCGCCGCTCGGGGCCGACGAGCCTCCGAGCATCGGTGAGGCGCCGGCTCAGGCGGCGGTAGGCCCGCGACCAGCCCGTGGCGTTGAAGTCGCCGAGCAGCACGACCGGCTCCCGGCAGGCCGGATCGCCGAGCCAGTCCGGCCCGAGCAGGGCCTCGGCCTGGGCGATGCGCTCCGCCCCCAGCAGCCCGAAATGCGTGGTGATGACCTGGAGCCGCGCCGCGCCCGCCGTGATCTCGGCCCAGAGCGCGCCCCGCGGCTCCAGGCCGGGGCGCCGGACGAGGCCGGGCAGGGAATCCGCCCGGCGCAGCCGCGAGGGGAGGTGGGTGAGCAGGGCATCGCCGTAGCGCTCCTCCTCGATGTGCAGGGCGGGGTGGAAATGCGGGTCCATGCCGACGAGCCGGGCGATCTCCTCCGCCTGATCGAGGCCGCCGGTGCGCTTGCGCCCGACATCGACCTCCTGCAGCGCGACGATGTCGGCCCGCGTCGCGGCGATCACCCGCGCCACCCGCTCCGGCGCCACCCGGCCGTCGGTGCCGCGGCAATGGCGGATGTTGTAGGTGAGCAGGCGCAAGGTTTGCGACCGCGCCGGCTCCTCCTCGATGGACGGCCCGCCCGGCCGCTGTCGGATCTGCCCCTCGCTCACGCCCTCTCCCTTGCCACGCCCTCTCCCCTGCGCTGCACCGCGCACGCGCCAACCGAACGCCGGTCCCGGCCAACCGATCCCTGATCCGGCGCACCCGTGTTCCGGCCACGGTTTTCCGCACCCCACGGAACCGGGCCGGGGGTGACCTCTTTCGAAGAGGCGGGGGCTCGAGCGGAAGGGGCCGGACACGGATGAGCGGATGTCGGACGAGAGGGGCGGGCAGGGCATGAGGACCGAGGACGCCAGCGCCCGCTACGTTGATCTCGATGCCTGGGTCGGGCCCGACATCCTCCAGGCGCTCTGGGAGGGCCAGCTCGCGGCGGTCGCCGCCGTGGGGCCGGCCCTGCCGGCGATCGAGGCCGCGGCCCGGGCCGCCGAGCCGGGCCTGCGCGAGGGCGGGCGGCTCGTCTATGTCGGGGCGGGCACCTCGGCCCGGATCGGCGTGCAGGACGGGGCGGAATTGCCGCCGACCTTCGACTGGCCGGAGGCGCAGCTCGGCTTCGCCATCGCCGGCGGGGAGGGTGCCCTGCTGCGCGCCGTGGAGGATGCCGAGGATTCGGGCGCCGACGGTGCGGCCTGGGTCGCGCGGGCCGGGCTCGGCGCCCACGACGTCGTGGTGGGGCTGGCGGCCAGCGGCACCACGCCGTTCACGGTCGAAGCCCTCAAGGCGGCCCGTGCGCGGGGCGCCGTCACCGTCGGAATCAGCAACAATCCCGCCGCGCCGATCCTGCGCGAGGCGGCCCACGGCATCCTCGCCGTGACCGGGGCGGAGGTGCTGGCGGGCTCCACCCGCATGAAGGCGGGCACCGCCCAGAAGGTGATCCTCAACCTGTTCTCGACCCTGCTGATGATCCGGCTCGGCCGGGTCTATCGCGGCCGGATGGTGGCGATGCGCGCGACCAACCGGAAGCTGCGCGCCCGGGGCGTGGCCATGGTCGCCGAACTCGCCGGCTGCCATGCGGAGGCCGCCGCCGAGGCCCTGGGCCGGGCGGAGGGCGAGATCAAGCGCGCGGTTCTGATCGCGGGTGGCGCCAGCCCGGCGCGGGCCGCGGACCTGCTCCTGCGCCACGACGGCAACCTGCGCCGGGCGCTGAACGAGGCGGGGCCGGCATGACGACCTTCATGGAGCGCGAGATCGCCGAGATCCCCGCCGCGGCGGACGCCGTGCTGACGGCCGGGGAGGCGGCGCGGATCGGTGCCACGCTGCGCGACAAAAAATTCCCCTTCGTGGTGGTGTGCGGGCGCGGCAGTTCGGGCCATGCCGGCGTCCACCTGCGCTACCTCGTCGAGACCCGGCTCGGCCTGCCCGTCTCGGCGGCGGCGCCCTCGGTGGTGACGGGCTACGACCGCCCGCCCCAGGTCGCGGGCGCACTCTTCGTCGTGGTCTCGCAATCGGGCCGCTCGCCCGATCTCGTGGCGGCGACGCGGGCGGCGCGGGCCGGCGGGGCGCTGACCCTCGCGCTCGTCAACGATCCCGATTCGCCGGCGGCTGCGGCGAGCGACCTCGTCCTGCCGATCCGGGCCGGGCCGGAGCGGGCGGTGGCCGCCACCAAGACGGTGACGAACTCCCTGGTCGCGGGCGCGGCCCTGGTGGCGGCATGGGCCGACGACCGGGCACTCCGGGAGGGGCTCGCGGCACTCCCGGAGCGCCTGCGCGCGGCGTTGGCCCTCGACTGGTCGGCCTGGAGCGCGGATCTGCGCGGGGCGCCGGCCGCCTTCGTGACCGGGCGCGGCCACGGGCTCGGGCCGGTCCGGGAGATCGCGCTCAAGCTCGCCGAGACCCTGCGCCTGCCGGCGCTAGGCTATTCCGCGGCGGAGCTGCGCCACGGCCCGCGCGCCTCCGTTTCCGCCGCCACCCCGGTTCTGGCCCTGCGCCAGGCCGACCCGCTGGCCGAGGGCGTCGACGACCTCGTGCGCGACCTGCGCGGCGATGGCCTGCACATACAGGCCTGCGGCGGGCCGCTCGGTTCCCTGCCCTGGCTCGACGACGGGCATCCCGCCTGCGATCCCATCGCCATGCTGGTGCCGGCCTACCGCGCCATCGAGGCGGAGGCCCGCCGCCGCGGCCTCGACCCGGACGCGCCCGCCGGCCTCACCAAGGTCACGGAGACGCTGTGATGGGAGACGTCAGGGGTTTCGAAAGGGCGAGCCCGTCCGCGGGTCCAGGGCGCAGCCCCGGAGGGATGCCGGATTTCCGCCCCGGTGCCCCGCCAAAGGGATGATTCCTTTGGAATCCCGCAATGATCGCGCGATTGCCGCCGAGCGCGTCTTCGACGGCGAGCGCTTCCTGTCCGACCGCGTCGTGGTGCTGCGCGAGGGGCGGATTGCCGACCTCGCCGCCGAGCCGCCCGCGGGAATGCCCGTCACCCGCTTGGCCGCGGGCGCGATCCTGGCGCCGGGCTTCGTCGATTGTCAGGTCAATGGCGGGGGCGGGGTGCTCCTCAACGACGATGCGAGCGTGGCGGGGATCGCCCGGATCGCGGCGGCGCACCGCCGGGGCGGCACCACCGCGCTGCTGCCGACCCTCATCACCGACACGCGGCCGGCGATCGCCGCCGCGATCGAGGGCGTCGCCGCGGCGATTCGCGCCGGCGTGCCCGGCATCCTCGGCATCCATCTCGAAGGGCCGTTCCTCAGTCCCGCGCGCATCGGCATCCACGATCCCGCGCGGATCGCGGAGTTCGGGCCGGGCGACGCGGACCTGCTGAGCGGGCTCGGCGCGCGCGGCCTGACCCTGGTGACGCTGGCGCCCGAGCGGGTGCCGCCGGGCGCGGTGGCCGATCTCGTCGCCCGCGGCGTCCGGGTCTGCGCCGGGCACACGGCGGATGACGGCCCCGCGATCGAGGCCGCGCTCGATGAGGGGCTGACCGGCTTCACCCACCTGTTCAACGCCATGTCGCAGATGGGTCCACGGGCGCCGGGTGCGGTCGGCCTCGCCCTGGCCGAGGGCGACGCCTTCGCCGGGATCATCGCCGACGGCCACCATGTCGGCGACGCGCAGCTCCGGCTGGCGCTGCGCCTCAAGGGCCGCGACCGGCTGATGCTGGTGAGCGACGCGATGCCCCCCGTGGGCTGTCCGTCCGGCGGCCCGGGCGGGGAGGGCGCATTCACCCTGTTCGGCCGCCGCATCACGCTCTCGGGTGACCGCCTCACCGGGGAGGACGGGACGCTGGCCGGCGCCGCGATCACCCTGGCGCAGGCCGTGCGCCACATGAGCACCCGCGGCGCCGCCTCGCTCGAAGAGGCCCTGAGCATGGCCTCGTTGACCCCCGCCCGCTTCCTCGGGCTCGAGGCCCGCCTCGGCCGGATTGCCCCGGGCTACGCCGCCGACCTCGTTGCGCTCTCCCCCGATCTGAGCGTGCTCGGCACCTGGATCGGCGGGGAACATGCACCCTAAGGCGCGGTTCGCTCCATCACGAAGCCCATCGGGCTGAACGTCTTGGAAGGATCGAACCCATGAAGCTCCCGCTTCGCAGCGGCCTCTTCGCGCTCGCCGCCGCGCTCACCCTGGGGATCGCCGGCCCCGCCGCCGCGCAGGACACCGGCGGCAATTCGGGCAGCGGGCTCTCGCCCTCGGCGAGCGCCACCGGCAACGACCGCTCGGCCGGGGTCAACAACGGCAATTACCGGCGCCCCGGCGGCTACGGCACGCGGCGCGCCTACCGCCCGATGGCCGGGCAGCCGCGCCGGATCATGCGCGGCAGCGCCCGCCGCTACTGATCGGACGCCCGTTGCGTCCGGCGGGGCGGCCGCCCCGCCGCATGTTCCCCGGTGTCGCAGGGGCGAACGCCCGTCGGTATCGGAGCGTTGCCGCGGCGCGACTCGACCGGGAGCGACCGTGACGGACAGACCCATCGCCGACTACGCCGTGATCGGCGATACCTGCACCACGGCCCTGATCGCCCGCGACGGTTCCCTCGACTGGCTCTGCTGGCCCCGGCACGACGGCCCGGCGGTGTTCCTGGCGCTGCTCGACGACGAGCGGGGCGGCACCTGCCGCCTCGCCCTCGATCGCCCGACCGGGCTCACGCGGCGCTACCTGCCCGGCACCAACATCCTCGAGACGACCTTCACCACCGAGACCGGCCGGGCGGTGCTCACCGATTTCATGCCGCTTCACCCGCACGAAACGGTGCCGGAAGAGGGGCCGGACGGCGATGCCCGTGGCCGCGTCGTGCGCCGGCTCGTCTGCGTGTCGGGGCAGGTCTCCGGCCGCTGGCTCCTGCGCCCGAGCTTCGACTACGCCCGCGCGCCGAGCGAGGTGAGCGAAGAGGGCGCGGGCCGGGTCCGCTTCCGCGGCGGGGGCGACACGCTCCGCGCCGCCTGCACCGTGCCGCTCGCGCTCGGCGAGGGCGCGGCCGAGGGCCGCTTCGCTCTCGCGCGGGGGGAGCGCGCCGACCTCGTGATCGCCCACGGCGAGGGCGAGGCCGGGGAGGCGCTGCTCGACGAGGTCGAGGCGTCCTTGTCCGCGACGCGGGCCTATTGGGAGGAATGGTCGGGCCGCTGCACCTACGAGGGACCGTATCGGGAGACGGTTCTGCGCAGCGCGCTGACCCTCAAGCTGCTCACCCACGGGGTCTCGGGGGGCATCGTCGCCGCCGCGACCGCGGGGCTGCCGGAGGCGGTGCCGGGCAACCGCAACTACGATTACCGCTACGTCTGGATGCGGGACGCGAGCTTCACCGTCACCGCCTTCGTCAATCTCGGCTACGACCGGGAGGCGGCCGAGTTCCTGCGCTTCCTGCGCGAGGCCGACCCGAGCCGGGGCCGCGAACTCCACCTGATGTACGCCCTCGACGGCGCGGTGCCGGCCGAGGAATCCCTCGATCACCTGCGCGGCTGGCGCGGGACAGGCCCCGTGCTGATCGGCAACGCCGCCGCGGAGCAGGAGCAGTACGACATCTACGGCGAGTTCCTGGTAGCCCTGCACGGCTATCTGGAGGGGGTCGAATTCGACCCGCCGGTCAAGGTCAACGACCACCTGCCCGAAGCCCTGTCCCACCTCACCGGTCACATCGTCCGCTCCCGCCACGCGCCCGATCACGGCCTCTGGGAGTTGCGCACGGACAAGCGCCAGAGTCTCCACACCAAGGCGATGCTCTGGGTGGGGCTCGACCGCGCCGTGCAGATCGCCCGCGCCGATCCCCGGCACCGGCTCGCCGACCCGGACACGGTCGCGGGCTGGGAGCGGGCGGCGCAGGAGATCCGTGCCGAGTACCATGCGCGGGGCTGGAACGCGGCCCGCGGCGCCTACACCATGGCCTACGATTCGGACGATCTCGACGCGGCGGTCTTGCGCGCGGTGCTGTTCAAAGCCTTCGAGCCCCGCGACCCGCGGGTGGCCGCGACCCTCGACCGGGTGAGCGCGGAACTCGGCGCGGGCGACCTCCTCTACCGCTACCGGCTCGACGACGGCCTGGAGGGGGAGGAGGCGACCTTCACGGCCTGCGCCTTCTGGCGGGTCGGCTGCCTGGCTTTGGCCGGCCGCATGGAGGAGGCCACGCCCCTGTTCGAGCGGCTGATCGCCCGGGGCAACGATCTCGGCCTGTTCGCCGAGGAGATCGATGCGCGGAGCGGGGAGCAGCGCGGAAACCTGCCCCAGGGCTTCACCCACATGGCGGTGATCAACCACGCCGTCCGCCTCGCCGCCGCCCGCGATGGGGAGACCGCGACCGAGGAGCCGGATTGCCGGGCGGACGTCGCACCCGCTCCGGCATGACCCTTCCGGGAGCAGGATCGGGACCGGGCCGGCCCCATCGACACAAACCCGACCGATTGTCGGGCTAGCCCCTCCGCCGGGGCGGCGAAGCGGAGGATGTCCGATGCGAAGCTACAACCTGTTCCATCGCCGTGGCAGGGAAGCGCTCTGCTGCGCGGTGCCGGAGAGCTGCGCCGTGCCGCGATTCGTCGGCGGCCGCCGCTGGACCTTCGGCGGCCGGATCGACGGCAGCGCCAGCCCTCCCCCCGGCTTCGACGACCGCGCCGCGGCCACCGCCGTGCGCTTCAACGGCTTCTACCTGTTCCAGTGCCTCGACGAGCGCGCGGCGGATCGCGCGGCCGGCCGGTCCTGAGCGCGATCCCGGCGAGCATTCCTTAACGGCCGGCATGCGAGAACGGCCGTCAGGACGGGTGGGACCATCCGGGACGAAGGCCGGTCATGAGCAGCGACAAGCGTCAAGAGGTCCGCAAGCGGACCTTCCTCAAGGGACGGATCCACTTCAACAAGGGGGCGTCCAGCATGGACTGCCTGATCCGCGACTTCTCGGAGATGGGCGCCCGGCTCGAGCTCAGCGAGACCAACACCCTGCCGGAGGTGTTCGACCTCTACATCCCGCAGAAGGAGATGACACTCCGCTCGAACCTGCGCTGGCGCCGCGGCGACGCGGTCGGCGTCGCCTTCGCGGAGGCGTCGAAGCCCGTCTCCGAGCCGGCCCCGATGGCGGCGGACCCGTCGCTCGCCGTGCTGCTGCGCCGGATCACGGAGCTGGAGGCCGAGAACGCGGCCCTGCGCTCCGTCCTCGCCACGATGGGCGCCCGGCCCGCGTCCGGGGCGTCGCCCCTCGCCTGAGACGTCGAGCCGTCCGGTCAGGCCTCGTCCAGCGCCGCGCGGATGCGCGCGGCATGCTCGGCGAGCACCGCGTTGTCGGCCATGCCGCCCTCGTGGCGCTTGAGCGGCACGCCCTCGTGCCGGGGCACGAGGTGGACGTGCAGGTGGAACACCGTCTGCCCGCCGGCCGGCTCGTTGTACTGGAACACCGTCAGCCCGTCCGCCGCGAAGGCCGCCTTCACCGCGCGGCCGACCCGCTGCACAGTGCCGATCAGGGCGCCGAGCGCCTGCGGCTCGGCATCGAGCAGCCCGCGGGACGGCGCCTTGGGGATCACCAGGGTGTGGCCCTCGCCCTGGGGCATCACGTCCATGAAGGCCAGCGTGTGCTCGTCCTCGTAGACCTTGTGGGCGGGAATCTCCCCGCGCAGGATTTTTCCGAAGATGTTGTCCGGATCGTAGGGCGTCATCGCGCGGCTTCTCCCAAATCGGGCGGCAGGTTGCACGGGCGGCCCCGCTCCGTCCACCGCGGCCGGGCTCTCGATTCCCCCGGGCAACCGACGTGGCAACCTCGGCCGAGGCGGCGGCGTTGTTGAGCCCGTGACGGCGGTGGACGCCGCGGAGAGCGGGACATGGCCGAGAGCACGGGTGCGATCTACACGGCGGCGGGCGCCAACCTCGCCATCGCGGCGGCGAAGTTCGTCGGCGCCTTTCTCACCGGCTCGACGGCGATGCTGGCGGAGGGCGCGCACTCGCTGGTCGACACCGCCAACCAGATCCTGCTGCTGGTCGGCCTGAAGCGGGCCAAGCGGCCGGCGGACGCCAAGCACCCCTTCGGCTACGGGCGCGAGGTGTATTTCTACGCCTTCATCGTCGCCCTGTTCATCTTCCTCGGCGGCGGCATCTTCGCGATCTACGAGGGCGCCCACAAGATCGAGCATCCCGAGCCCGCCGCCGACGCGACCGTCTTCGGGGTGCAGCTCTCCGGCTTCTGGGTGAACGTCTCGATCCTCGGCTTCGCGATCCTGGCGGAGGGCTATTCCTGCGCCGTCGCGCTCAAGGCGTTCTGGGCCGAGAAGGGCCGGCGCAGCGCCATCACCGCGATCCAGCGCAGCAAGGACCCGGCGCTCTACACCATCCTCGTGGAGGATGTGGCGGCGCTGATCGGCCTCGTGATCGCCATGACCGGCGTCGTGCTCGCGCACCTGCTCGACATGCCGGTGCTCGACGGCTGGGCCTCGATCGGCATCGGTCTCGTGCTGATCGGCATGTCGATCTTCCTGATGGTCGAGACCCACGGCCTGCTGATCGGCGAGGCGGCCGATCCGGAGGTGGTGCGCGCCATCCAGGACGCGGTGCGCGAGGAGCGGGCGGTGCAGGCGGTCAACGAGGTGCTGACCCAGCATCTCGGCCCCTCCGACATCCTGGTCAACCTCAGCCTCGACTTTGCCGACGAGGTGCCCGCGGGCGAAGTCGAGCGCACGGTCGCCCGGCTGGAGCGGCGCATCAAGGCGCTGAGCCTCAACGTCACCCGCGTCTTCATCGAGATCCAGGCCAGGGGTGTGCACGCTGCCGAGACCCCCGGCTCGTCGGCGCCCGCGCCCACCGGGCACGACGCGGCCCCGCCCGGCTCGGCCGTGCCGGCCTGAACGCGTCAAGCCTTCCCGGCCCTTTCGCGCGCGAGCAGTTCGCTCTTGCGCGCGGTGCCCCAGCGGTAGCCCGAGAGCGCCCCGTCCGAACGCACCACCCGGTGGCAGGGAATCGCCACCGCGAGCCGGTTGGCGCCGCAGGCCATGGCCACCGCCCGCACCGCCGCCGGTTCGCCGATGGCGCGGGCGATCTCGGCGTAGCTCGCGGTCGCGCCCGCCGGGATGCGGCGCAGGGCCTCCCAGACCCGCTGCTGGAAGGCGGTGCCGCCAACATCGAGCGGCAGCGCGAAGGCCGCGCCCGGTTCCGCCACGAGGCGCACGACCGCCGCCACGGTGGCCGCGAAATCCGCCGCGCCGGCCACGATCTCCGCCCGCGGAAAGCGCGCCGCGAGATCGCGCCGCAGCGCCTCTTCCTCGTCGCCGAGCAGGATCGCGCAGATCCCCCGCTCGGTCGCGGCCACCAGCACGAGGCCCAGGGCGCAGGGGCCGACCGCGAAGGACAGGCGCTCGCCCGCCCCGCCCCGGCGATAGGCCGACGGGCGCATGCCGAGCCGCTCGGCGGCGCCCGCGTAGAAGCGGCTCGGGGCGCTGTAGCCCGCCGCGTAGACGCTCTCGGTCACGGTTCTGCCCTGCGCGAGGCTGTCGGCGGCGCGGGCCGCGCGGTGGGCTTGGGCATAGGCCCTCGGCGTCACGCCGGTGACCGCCTTGAAGATCCGGTGGAAGTGGAACGGACTCAGACCCGCCGCTCGGGCCAGCGCCTCGAGGGTGGGCGGCGTGTCCGCCGCCTCGATCAGCCGGCAGGCGCGGGTGATTTGTTCGGCCTGCCGCTCGGCCGGGGCGGGCTCGTCCGGCCGGCAGCGGCGGCAGGGCCGGAAACCCGCGGCCTGCGCCTCCGCCGGGCCGGCGTGGAAGGAAAGGTTGTCGGGGCGCGCCGCCCGCGACGGGCAACCCGGCCGGCAATAGATCCCCGTGGAGCGCACCGCGTAGACGAAGCGCCCGTCGAGGCCGGCATCGCGCGCGGCGACCGCGGCGCGCATCTGCGCCTCGGTGAGCGGCACCGCGTCGGATGGGGCGATGTCGGGTTCGGCGAGCATGGGGCTCCTCCCGGAGAAGGTGGATGCGGCGATCCTGGCGCGACAAGGCGGCCGGCGCATCCCGTCCCTTGCTGTCGAATCGTTTTTTGCGTTCGCGCGCCCCGATCTCGGACCCGCACCTCGGGACGCGAGAGCGCTTTCCGACGAAGTGGACACCGGTTCGTCGGAAAGCGCGGCACAGCAAAGGCTTAGAGATGCGTCCCGACCCAACGTGGTCGGGCGCGGCTCTAGGGCGGGTCGGAGAACAGCGCAGGGCTCACGCCGCCGCGCGCCGCTCCACCATCCGCGCCAGATAGGCCGCGCCCAGCGGGATCAGGCTGTCGTCGAAGTCGAAGCTGGCATTGTGCAGGCCCGGCCCCGGCGTCGCCCCGAGCCAGGCATAGGCGCCGGGCACCGCCGCGACCATGTCGGCGAAATCCTCGCTGCCCATGCGCGGCACGGTGTTGGCCTCGACCTTCTCGGGGCCGAACAGCTCGGCGGCGATCTCGGCCGCCGCCGCCGCCTGTTCGGGATGGTTGTCGAGCACCGAGAACACGTCGCGCAGATCGACCTCGATGGTCGCGCCGTAGGCCGCGGCGAAGCCCGCTGCCAAGTCGCGGATGCGGGTCGCGATCAACTTTCTCAGCGCCGCGTCGAAGGTGCGCACGGTGCCGGCCAGATGCGCGCCCTCGGGAATGACGTTGTAGGCCGCGCCCGCGTGGATCTGCGTGATCGAGACCACGGCGGATTTGAGCGGGCTGCTGTTGCGGCTGACGATCGACTGCATCGCCTGGGCCAGCCCCGTGGCGACGAGGATCGGGTCGATGCCCTGGTGGGGCATCGCCGCGTGCGCACCGCGGCCGGTGATGCGGATGTCGAAGAAATCGGCCGCGGCCATGATCGGGCCGGGCTTCACCTGCAGCACCCCGTGCGGCCCGTGGGGCGCGTTGTGGATCGCGTAGATCTCGTCGATCGGAAATCTTTCGAAGAGGCCGTCGGCGATCATGGCGCGGGCGCCCCCCAAGCCCTCTTCCGCCGGCTGGAACACGAACACGGCGGTGCCGGCAAAATCCCGCGTCTCGGCGAGGTAGCGGGCGGCGCCCAGCAGCATGGTGGTGTGCCCGTCATGTCCGCAGGCGTGCATCTTGCCCGGCACGGTCGAGCGGTAGGGGAGGTTGGTCTCCTCGGTGATCGGCAGGGCGTCCATGTCGGCGCGCAGGCCGATCCGGCGCGCGCCCGGGCGCCCCTTGAGCACCCCGACCACGCCGGTCTTGCCCAGGCCCCGGTGCACCTCGACGCCGAACTTTTCCAGGTGCTCGGCGACGATGCCGGAGGTGCGGACCTCCTCGAAGCCGAGTTCGGGATGGGCATGGAGATCGCGTCGCAGGGCGGTCAGCTCGTCGGCATAGGTGCGGATGCGGTCGATCGGGCTCATTCGCTTGCCTCTTCGCAGCCTCGCCGGAACGGCGACAGGGTCTCGTACTCGGCGATCGCCGCGCGGACGAAGCCGCGCTCCCGCTTCAGATAATCCTCGATCGCGCGGGCGAGCCCCGGATCGGCGATGTCGTGGGCCGAGTGCATCGGCACCGGGCGGTAGCCGCGCGCGAGCTTGTGCTCGCCCTGGGCGCCGGCCTCGACCCGCTTGAGGCCGCGGGCGATCGCGAAGTCGATGGCCTGATAGTAGCAGACCTCGAAATGCAGGAAGGGGTGATCCTCGATGCAGCCCCAGTTGCGCCCGTAGAGGGCGGTGTCGCCGATGAAGTTGATGGCGCCCGCGATCGGCCTGTCCCCGTTCCGCGCGATCACGAGCAGGATGCGATCCGCCATGCGCTCGCCGATCAGCGCGAAGAAGCGGCGGTTGAGGTAGGGCCGGCCCCATTTGCGGGCGCCGGTATCGCAGTAGAATTCGTAGAACGCGTCCCAGTCGGCCTCGGTGATCCCGGCACCGGTCTTGTGCTCGACCGTGATCCCCCGGCTCAACGCCTCGCGCCGCTCGCGCCGGATCGCCTTGCGCTTGCGCGAGGCCAGCGCCCCGAGAAAATCCTCGAAGCCGGCATAGCCGTCGTTCTCCCAGTGGAACTGCTGGTCGAGGCGCGCCAGCATGCCCAGGGCTTCCGCCTGCTCGGCCTCGCGCGGGCGCATGAAGGTGACGTGGATCGAGGAGGCCCCCGTCTCGCCCCGCAGGGCGCGCAAGCCCGCGACGATCGCCGCGGCGGCCGTGTCGGGGTCCTCCCCCGGCGCGATCAGGAAGCGCGGCCCCGTCACGGGGGTGAAGGGCACGCTGACTTGGAGCTTCGGGTAGTAGCTGCCTCCGGCCCGCTCGTAGGCATCGGCCCAGGCGTGGTCGAACACGTACTCGCCCTGGCTGTGGGACTTCAGATAGCAGGGCGCGGCGCCGACCAGCTTTCCCTCGCGCTCGACGCGGACATGCAGCGGCAGCCAGCCGGTGCGGCGGGTGACGCAGCCGGATTCCTCCAGCGCCGAGAGGAAGGCGTGGCTCAGGAACGGGTTGAAGGTCTCGTCGTCGGCGCCGAGCGTCTCGGGTGAGGTGGCAAGCGTGTCCCATTCGGCCGCGTCGAACCGGGCCATGCCCGGCACGGCGCGCACCTGCAGGACGGGCTCGGAAGCGTTCGCCGTCGCGGGGGTGGTCATGGCCGCCAACGTAGGGCGCCTGCGCGCGGATGTGGATAGCGCTTCGGGTCTGCCGGGCGCGACAAAACGGGTCCGCCTTCGATCCAACCCTCCCCCACGGCCCGAAGGCCCCGCTTCGCTCCGCACCTCGGGATGCGGGGGGGGGAACGTGGGGTCGTCGCCGTGACGCCATCGCTGTGACTCGGGCGCCCGCGCCGCTTGATCCCGCCCCGGCGCCGATTCCATATCGGCGGCATGTGCGGGCGCTTCTTCATCGGCCAGCCGCCGGAGGTCTACCGCACCTCCTACGGCTACCCGGAACAGCCGAATTTCCCCGGCCGCTTCAACGTGGCGCCGACCCAGCCGGTGCCCGTCGTCCTGCGCGAGAGCGGGGAACGGCATCTCCGGCTGATGCGCTGGGGCCTGTGGCCCGCCTGGCTCAAGGACCCGTCGGACTTTCCCGTCCTGTTCAACGCCCGGATCGAGACGGCGGCCGAGAAGCCGGCCTTCCGGGGCCCGATGCGCCATCACCGCTGCGTCTTCCTGGCCGACGGCTTCTACGAGTGGCGCCGCGAGGGGAGCGGCAAGGCGGCGGTGAGGACGCCGTTCGCGGTGCGCCGGGCCGACGGCGCGCCGATGGCGCTCGCCGGCCTGTGGCAGCCCTGGATGGGGGCGGACGGCTCCGAGGTCGATACGGCGGCCATCGTCACCTGCTCGGCCAACGGCACCTTGAGCGCGATCCACGAGCGGATGCCGGCGATCCTGGCGCCGGAGGCGGTCGAGGCCTGGCTCGACGCGGCGGTGGACGCCCCCGAGGCCGCCCGCCTCTGCCGGCCCTGCCCCGACGACTGGCTGCGGCTCGATCCCGTCAGCGACCGGGTCAACAGCGTGCGCAACGACGATGCCGGGCTGCCCGAGCCGGCGGCACCGGCCCGGCCGGCGGCGGCCTCGCACCGGAGCGCCCCGGTGCGGGGAGCGGAGGTTCAGGGCGAGCTGTTCTGAGCCTCGGGAAGCGCCTCCTCGCCGAACCGCTCGGCGGCGTAGGCCTCCAGGCTGAAGCGGTCGTCGGGCACGCGGAACATGAAGCGCTCGGCGATCTCGGTCAGCACGATGTCGGGCCGGACGCGCTCCACGTAGGACCAGTCGATCGACGTGCTCCAGACGAAATGCACCTCGGCGAAGGTCTCGGCGAGCATGATGGTCAGCATGGTCGGCGCGAAATGCGCGTAGGAATCGCCGAACAGCACGAGGCGGCGCGGATCGGCCGCGGCGGCGTTCCGGTAGATCACGTGCGAGCCGACATGGAGCGTGTCGGCCCGGCCCGCCGCCTCCCGCGCTTCCACGATCGGGCTGGCATGGACGCGCGCGGCGTCGCGCTGGAGCGTGTGCAGCCGCGCCCGCTCGGTCCGGGGCGGATCGAAGCGGCTGCCGAGATCGCCCGCGAACGTGCTCTCGCCGGAACCGCGCTCGGCCAGATCCGGGCAGGGCGTCGCCCGCAGCGAGCGGCAGATCTCGCGGTAGGCGAGATGGCAGCCGGCGAAGGTCCAGTGGCTGTCGGTGCGGTAGAACAGCTGTGCCTCGTTGCGCGCCGCGCGCATCGGCGCGACGAGGTCGATGCAGGTCTCCCGCAGGGCGCGCGTGACCCGCCACTCCCTCAGCCAGGCCAGCGGCCGGCGGCGCGGCAGGCCGCGCACCAGGCGGCGGGCCGGGGAGAGGCGCAGATCGACCGCGATCCCGTCCACGAAGCTCTCGTAGATGCAGAGCTTTTCCGGGACGACGACGTGGCGGTAGGCGAGGCCGAGCGCCCGCGCCCGGGCCGCGCGGGCACGGAGCAGCCCCCGCCACAGCTCGGTCTGATGGGCCATGAAGCCCGATTCGTTGAACTGCGCGATGACGTTGTTGCTGCCGGCCACGACGAAGAGCCAGCCGTCCCGGCCCACATGAATGTGATCGGTTGCCGCGTCCGACACGGGGGCCCGTCCTTCCTCGACCATCTTCGCCCGGGGCGAACGCGGGAGCGCGTCCTCAGGTCCGCCGCAGGTTGACGATGAACTCGTCCCCGCCGGGATAGGGATCGTGCAGTGCCGCGAGCTCCAGGGGCAGCAGGCCGAGGCTGTCGATCACCGCCCAGCACTGCCGGAAGGAGGCGGCGGTGAACACGTTGCAATGAGCGTCGATATACTCCCCCGCCGCCGTCCGGCGGGCGGCGTCGAGGGCGTCCGCGAGGCGCGACCGGTCGGGCAGGGCCGGCAGGTCCGTGCCGAGATGGAGCGGGGAGATGAAGGCGACGTGGTCGAAGACCTGGCGCGGGCTCGGCCGGTCGAGGCGGGCGATCCAGGCGTCGATCAGGTCGGCGGGCCGGGTCGGCTCGCGGCGGTGATCGAAGCAGCGAGAGCGCTCGGGCAGCGCCAGCGAGATCGTGCCGCCCGGGCGGATCACCTCGGCGAGATGGCCGAGCCAGCCGATGGGGTCGGCCACGTGCTCCATCACGTGGACCGCCACGGCGTAGTCGAAGGTCTTGCCGTCCGGGATGCGCGCGCGCAGCGAGCCGGAGGGCCACGCGTAATCGACGGTCTGGATCCGGTCGAGATCGACCATCGCCGCCGGGCTGCCCTGGTACTTGGCCCGCAACTCCTCGGTCGGAGCGTGGTCGATATAGGCCACGGGCCCGCGCGCCTTCGACAGGGTCGGCCGGTCGAGGGGGCCGAGTTCGAGCCCGCTCATCGTCGTCGGGTCGATCCCGTTCAGCAGGCGGCTCAGGCGTTCGCGGTGATGGGTGTTGGGCGAGCCGTCCAGCGGCTGCCCGTCGGCGCTGCGCACCTCCAGCACGTCGGTCAGCGTCAGCGGCTCGGGATAGAGCACGACGAAGCCGCACTCGGCGGGAAGCCCCAGCGCGGTCAGGTCGTCGCGGCGGTGGTTGGGCGCGGCGCGCAGGAGATGCGTGCCGTTGACGAAGACGTCGACCGGGCTCGGCGCGCGCTGCGCGTCCACGCACCAGCCGGTGAGGAAGGCGGGCGAGCAGGCGTCGATCCGCCCCATCGCGGTGCGGACCGGGGCACCGGACCGCCGCTTCCACCAGCGCCGCAGCGGCTTTGCCAACGCACTCGATACAACCGTGGGCAACCTTGCGTCTCCCGCCCCTGGGCCGGCCACGGCCGAGGGCTCCCCTACAGGTCTTAACGGTTCCAAGGCAACCATCCCCGATCGGGGGCTGTCCGGCTGCCGCCCGCCTCGCGGCAGGCGCGCCGGGGCGGCGATGTGCTACCGCTCGCCGGGGAGACGGGGCCGGGGCGCGGATCGGCGGGGAGCGGGCTTGAGCGAGACGGAACCGGACGAGGCCGCAACGGACGCCGCCGCGCATACGCGGCTGATCGAGGACAACCTCGTCCTCACCGGCGCGGCCGCGCGTCTCTACCGCGACGGCGGCTTTCCCGGCGAGGCCGCCCTGCTCGACCGGCTTCGCGGGCGGGTGAGCCCGCGCACGCAGGTACTCGGCGAGGTCTTTCCCGGCTTCCCCGGCCCGATCCCCGCGCCGCCGCAACTCTACGGCGGCAGCGATGCGTTCCGCATCAAGCAGGCCGCGGCGCTCGCCGCCCTCCGGCCGCCGGGGCCGCCGACCGTGCTCTGCCTCTCCCGCGACATCCGGCTCGCGGGCAACGCCCTGTTCCTCGTCGAGGACGGCCGCCCATGCGTCCTCTTCGAGACCTACCGGCCGCAGGAGCGGCACGTCGTGTCCGGCCCCGGCCCCGACTTCCTGCGGGTGGACGAGACGATCGGGGGGGAGGCCCCCGTCTTCCTCCTCAACTCGGCGGGCTCGTTCAATTACGGCCACTGGCTCATCGACGACCTGCCGCGCCTGCACGCACTCGCGCTGCTGCGGCAGGTCGAGCCGAGGGTGCCGGTCACGCTCGCGCTCGTCAGCTACTTCCCGCATATCGACGCGGCGCGGCGGCGCTCGATCCGGCTCCTCCTCGGTGACGACCCCGGCGTCTCGATCCGCTTCCTCGACCGGGACAAGACCTACCGCTTCGCCGCGCTTTACCACGCCACGCCCTGCAGCCTGCCGAGCTCGGGCAAGTCGCCGGATGCGCTGCGCTTCCTCGCCCGGCAGGTCCGGCGGCGGACCCGCCTGCCGCGCTGGCTCCTCGCGCTGCGGTCCCTGGCCGGAGGTGGCCGGCGCCTGTTCGTCGACCGGCATCCGGGGCGGGGCCGGGCGCTCGTCAACCGCGAGCCGGTGCTCGCCCTGCTGCGCGGCCTCGGCTTCGAGGTCTTCGACCCGGAACTGGCCGACGTGCGGCGGCAGGCGGTGCGCTTCGCCGAAGCCGCCTGCGTCGTCGGCATCGCCGGGGCAGGCATGGCCAACACGGTGTTCTGCCGGCCCGGCACGCCGATCCTCCACCTCGTGCCGGAGGGCTGGGAGGATCCGTTCTACGCCGAACTCGCCGCGTCCTGCGGCCAGGAATACCGCGCGGTGTTCGGCCCCCGCAGCGCCAACGACTGGCCGGTGCACCTGCACGACTTCTCGATCGAGCCCGCCGACCTGACGGCCGCGCTCGCGGAGGCGGGCCTGCGATAGGCGTCCGGGATCCCAATGGGATCAGCCCTTTGGCGGGGCGCCGGGGTGGAACCCCGGCTTCCCTTCGACCAGGGCTCCGCCCTGAACCCGCGAAAAGGCCCGCCTTTTCGAAATCCGGGTTTCAGCGCGGGCGCCGCAGCGTCCGGGGCGCGCCCTTGCGCGGGTCCTTGCGGAACACGCCGACCAGCTCGACATGGCTCGACCACGCGAACTGGTCCACCGGCGTGACCCGCTCCAGCCGGTAGCCGCCCGCGATCAGGATCGCGGCGTCGCGGGCGAAGGTGCCGGGGTCGCAGGCGACGCCGACGACGAGGGGCACCCGCGATTCCGCGAGCCGGCGCGCCTGGGCCTCCGCGCCGGCCCGGGGCGGATCGAACACCACCGCGTCGAGCGCATCGAGTTCCGGCCCGAGCAGAGGGCGGCGGAACAGGTCGCGGGTCTCGGCCGTGATCCGCGAGAGGCTGGCGGCGGCGCGGTAGGCGCGGGTGAGGGCGGTGATCGACGCGGCGTCCCCCTCGGCCGCGTGGACCTCGATGCCCCGGGCGGCCAGCGCCAGGGCGAAGGGGCCGCTGCCGCAGAACAGGTCCGCGGCGCGCTTCACCCGCGGCTTGGGCCCCTCCATCGCCTCCAGCACCAGGGCGGTCAGGGCGGCCTCGCCCGCCTCCGTCGCCTGGAGGAAGCCGCCGGGCGGCGTGCCGCGCCGGGTGATGCCCTCGCCCAGCAGGGGCGGGCGGCGCTCGACCACGATGTCGCCGTGGATCGAGAGGCGGGCCAGATCGAGTTCGCCGGCCAGCCGCGTGAGCACGCCGCGCACGCCCTCGCTGACGGCGCCGTGGCCGCGGATGTCGAGGTCGAGGCCGGCCTCGGTGGCGGTCGCGGCGACGTCGAGCGGCTTGCGGCCGTGCCCGAGCGGGGCGGCCAGCGCCTCCGCGACCGCCGGCGCCCGGTGCAGGCCCGGTACGGTGATCGGACAATGCGCGATGGGCACGAGCGCGTGGCTGCGCGCGGCCATCAGCCCGGCCCGCGCCCGGCCCTCGATCTCCCGCACGTGCAAGGTGATGCGGCGCCGGCCCGCCCCGTGCGCGTCGAGGAGCGGGGCGAGCTCCGTCTCGACGCGGGCCTGCGCCAGCGCCTGGGCCACGGTGCCGCGCTTCCACTCCGCGTAAGGGGCGGGGGCGAGGTGCTGCACGGCGCAGCCGCCGCAGGCCCCGTAATAGGGGCAGAACGGCGCGATCCGCTCGGGCGAGGCCTCCTCCACCGCGACGAGCGCCCTGATGCGCCCTGCCCGGCGCACCCGCACGCGCTCGCCGGGCAGGGCGCCCGGCACCGGCAGCCCGTCCTCGGCGATGCCGTCGCCGCGGGCGCCGAGCCGGGCGATGGTCAGGGTCTCGACCGGCGCGTCGGCCGCATCGTCGGCTGCGGGCGCGGTCACGGGGTCAACCATTGTGTTCTTCCGAAGGATGGTGCGAAGGCGCGCGTCGGGCGGCGACCAGGAACTCGCGGTTGCCGTCGCCGCCCTCGATGGGGGAGGGGATCGGACCCGAAACGGCGAAGCCGAGGCCGACGAGCACGGCGCGCACGCCCTCGCAGACCTCGGCGTGAACCTCCGGGTCGCGCACGAGGCCGCCGCGCCCGACTCGCGCGCGCCCGGCCTCGAATTGCGGCTTGATCAGCGCGGCGATGGCCGCCTCGCCGGCAAGCTGCGCGGCGACCGCCGGCAGGACCAGCCGCAGGCCGATGAAGCTCACGTCGATGGTGGCGAGGTGCGGGGCAGGGGTGATCGCGCCCGGGGCGAGGGCGCGGATGTCGGTGCCCTCCAGGCTCGTCACCCGCTTGTCGGCGCGCAAGGCGGCGTCGAGCTGGTCGCGGCCGACATCGACGGCGTGGACATGGGCGGCGCCGCGCCGCAGCAGCACGTCGGTGAAGCCGCCGGTCGAGGCGCCGACATCGAGGCAGGGCAGGCCGGCGGGGTCGAGGCCGAAGGCGTCGAGGGCGGCGGCGAGCTTGAGCCCGCCGCGGGAGACGTAGGGGTGGGCGGCGGCGGCCTCGATCCGCGCACCCTCCCCGATCGGGTCGGAGGGCCGCGTGACGAGGCAGCCGTCGGCGGAGACGAGGCCGGCCTCGATCGCCGCCCGCGCCTGCGCCCGGCTGCGGAAATGACCGCGCTCGACCAGATACCGGTCGGCGCGCAGCCGCTGCCCCGTCATGGTGTCTCCTTCGGGCGGACCGACCCGCCGCCTTGTCCCGCTGCTTCGTGCCGACGGGACGGACCCGTCATCCCCGTCGCCGTCCCCTGTCGGAGCGCGCCGCCCCGCCTTACCTATAGCAAACGTCCCGAACGGTGGTTTTTCCGCATTCGGGACGATGCGAGAACATACGACGGGTGCCCGCCGGCGACGGCGGTCACGGCCTTCCGGAAAGAGCGGTTGCGAACACGAGACCATCCCGTGCCGCGGGAGGGTCGTCTTGAGCGGTCGGGGTTAATCCGGATCCCGGGCCGCCTCAAGCGTCCGCGCGGCGATGACAGGCGTCGGCCGAAGCGGCATATCGATCGGCCTGTCGACAGATCGGCAACGGAGACGATCAGCTCATGAGAGGTGCCATCATGCCAGGGGCGACGATGCCTGCCACCCGACGCATTCCCGTGCGTGCCCCCATGGTCGCGGCGCTGCTCGCGGGCTTGGCCTGGCCCGCGCTCGCCCAGGACGCCAAGGAGGCGCCCAAGGAGCCGACCCCGCCGCCCGCCAAGTCGGAGGCGGCCGCCGCGCCGCAGACCTACGAGAGCGCGATCACCAACGGCAAGGGCGAGAGCATCGGCAAGATCATGATCCGCGACGGGGCGAACTCCCTGGTGATGCGGGTGATGATCGGGACCGGCGGCCTGCCCCCGGGCTGGCACGGCATCCATTTCCACGCGGTCGGCGATTGCTCGGACACGGAGAAGTTCGAGAAGTCGAAGGCCCACGTGAATCACGACCAGAGCAAGCACGGCCTGCTCAACCCCGACGGGCCGGACGAGGGCGACCTGCCCAACGTCTACGCCAATGCCGACGGCTCGGTGAACGCGGAAGTCTCGAGCGAGACCCCGCTGACCGGCGAGGGGGGCCTGCGCGACGGCGACGGCTCGGCGCTGATCATCCACGCCAACGAGGACGACCACACGAGCCAGCCCATCGGCGGCGCCGGCGCGCGCATCGGCTGCGCGGTGATCAAGTAACTTCGGAAAAACCCTCCCCCTCTGCGGGGGAGGGTGCCTGCGGAGCAGGCGGGAGAGGGGCCGCGCGACAGTGCCGCTCTCAACCGGTGTCGTTCCAGCGGAAGCGGCGCTCCCCTCACCCGACCCCCTCCGGGGGGCCACCCTCTCCCGCGGAGGAGAGAGGGAGAAGGGGCGTTACCGCTTCAGGTTCACCACGCTGCCCTCGCGCTGCGCGGGCTTCTCCGGCAATGCGGCTCGGACGGCCTTGAGGATGCCCTCGGCGTCGAGCCCGGCCTCGGCGTACATCTTCTCCGGCTTGTCGTGGTCCTGGTAGC
>NZ_QJJJ01000011.1 GCF_003201865.1 Methylobacterium sp. B4
CGCGACGGACTGCCTCCGTCGTGGTGGCGCTTCCATGGAGAACCTGGCCCATAGCGCATCCCTCGCAGCATGGTGGTCAACCGTACCACCACACCGCGGGATCAAACAAGAACTTCCGGCACGGCGACACACACAACGAGATGACCGAGCCCGACGGACGCGACGTCATGCTGGTGCTCGACGGACAGCAGCGCCTGACCTCGCTGCTCATCGGCCTGCGCGGCACCTATGCGGTGCGAGCGAAGTACGCACGGCGCCACAACCCCGACGCCTGGAGCCGACAGCGCCTCTATCTTGACCTCTTGAAGGACCCAGCGACCGACGACGAGGTCAGCGACGACGAGGACCTCGGCGTCACCTACGGACTACGCTTCTTCGAGGGGGAGCCGAAGAGCAGCGCGCAGCACCTCTGGCTGAAGGTCGGACGCATCCTCGACTGCACCAGCGACGACGCGTTCGACCGGCTCAAGGACGAGGTCCTCGACGCTTTGCCTGACGCGACCACGCGGGCGCAGACGCGGACCGCCGAGCGTACGCTCGACCGGCTTTACCGCACGGTTTGGAAGGACGGCGTGATCGCCTACTACACCGAGAAGGACCAATCGTACGACCGCGTGCTCGACATCTTCATCCGCGCCAACGACGGCGGAACGAAGCTGAGCAAGTCCGACCTCCTGCTGTCGATGATCACCTCGAAGTGGGCTGGGGTGAGTGCTCGCCAAGAAATCTACGGCTTCGTTGACCACCTGAACGACGGTCTCGTCGCCCGGAATCGGCTCGACAAGGACTTCGTTATGAAGTCCTGTCTCGTGCTGTGCGACCTCGACCCGCGTTATAAGGTCGGCAACTTTACGACCGCCAACCTCGCCCGCATCGAAGCGAACTGGACACGCATCAAGGCGAGCCTCGAGGCGACGCTGCGCCTCGTGAATCGTTTCGGCATCGACGGGGAGACGTTGACCTCGCTCAACGCGCTCCTACCGATCGCCTACTACCTGCACCGGATCGGCAGCGGCAGCCTGGACGGCTCGACGCCGTTCGAGGCTACGAACGCCAAGCGCATCCAGCAGTGGCTGCTTGGGAGTCTCCTGAACGGGGTGTTCGGCGGCAGCTCCGACCGGACGATAGGCACGGCGCGTTCGATCTTACAGGAGACACTGCAGACGGAACGGGACTTCCCGCACCGCACGCTCGCACAGGGCCTCGCTTCACGCGGCCGTGTCGCTGGCTTCGACGCGAACAACATCGAGGGGGTGCTCGAAACAGGGTACAACAAGCGCAACTGCTTCTTGGCGCTCTCAACCCTCTACGATGCGAATGCTTGGGGCTCGGCCCCGCACCACATTGACCACATCATCCCGCGCTCGCTCGCCGACCGGAAGGCCCTGATGGCGCAGAACCTGTCAGAGTCGCTGATCGAACGCATCCTCGACAGCGTGAACCGGCTCGGCAACCTGCAGCTGCTGCTCGCACGCGAGAACCTCGAGAAGAGCAATCTGCCGTTCGGTCAGTGGCTCCAGACGCGCGACAGCACCTTCTTGGAGCGGCACCTGATACCGAACAAGCCGGCCCTCTGGCAGGTGAGCGCGCTGCCGGACTTCGTCGCGGAGCGGGAAGAGCTGATCCGGCGGCGGCTGCGGAGGCTCGACTTGGAGCCTGCGAGCACCGCACTATCGGAGCCATCTCCTCTGTCGGAGAGTGCGGCGGGAAACTGATCGGCGGTGATGTCACGCAACCGGCCGGCATCACCGCCTCGTCCAACGATACCGAGCAGCCTCAGGCGAAGCAGCCGTCGTCTGCCGTACACGCAGCTTCGTGGCGGGCGGGGACCCGCTTCGTGCGCATCACAGTGGACGGTGAGCGTTTCGTACCCCACCGCTTCAGCGACGGCTTCTTCCGCATGGCCGACCCGGCGTACGGCAAGGTTAAGCATCATGCTGCCAACCAGATCGCCGTACGAGACGACGAGGTCGGCGGGTACCTCGAACGCGGGTTCCTCCTGCGCATGCGCGGGGAGCGGAAGGGGCAAGTCAACCTGATCGCGGCAGCCGAGATTAAGCGGGAGGACTAACATACCCTAAGTTAGGAGAGCGGTCCCGCTTCTAGGTCGCGCCAAGCCCCCCGATTGTCGTGAGGCGGCAACCCAGCTCGAAACCTAAATGGCATCATCAGGGCCCTGCGGAGGTGAAATCTATCGAAACCGATCACTGTAGTTTAGAACACCCCTCGTCGATCGACAGCGCCGCACCGAACACTACCGCGAACACGATTTACCTGATCTACACTTCCGCGCCTGCACACGACAGGCGCTGCTCCCCCTGCGCCCTTACCCCTGAATTTCACCGCAGTTCCGGTGCGGCGTCCCTCCCACGGGGCGCCCCTTCATGCATTTCGACTACGACGATTACCGCTGCTTCATCGCCGCGCTCACGACAAGCCGCCGCATCGATGCCGCCCCGCACGATCTCGCGCGGCTCCTGCGTCACCCAAGCTTGTTCACCCCGTCGCCGGCAGATCGGCAACAACCACACCCAATCACGATCGACCTCGATCCAGTCCCAGAAGGTCGCGGCGCGGTAACGCTTCATTGCCCGAAGAGCGGCATCAGCGAGCGCCACTTCCTCCGGACGCGACACCTATCGACCTGGCGCCTCACGGCCGAGACTGGGATGACGAGGCCGTCCGCGATGTTCGCAGAGCGCACACCTTCGCGCTGACTGTCGACTTGATCCCCCTCCTCCAGCCGGGACCGGCGATTGCCACCCGCGTGATTCTCTCCTTCCCCTTCGTGCGCGAACCTTGGTGGCCCCAGGACATAGCGGGCGCACTGGGCAGCCTTGCGGACATCTGGCTCCGGCGCCTGAAGGAACTGGCGACAGCCAGATACTGAAAAGCGCACGGCAGACGGGTGCGGGGCCAGAGTGGACACATCGCCGAAGTCGCGCCCTTCTGCGACCTGCCAAGTGTCTGAAACTTGGCAGGTCTGACCGCGACAATTCTGCCGACATACCGCCTCGAATGCATCCTGCGAGCTACAGCTCGCCCCCGCCGGTTTATCGACACCACAGCGACGGCCCAATCCGTTCGTCGACCCGTGTCCAAACGGCCATAGACAAGCTAGGCCGAAATATCGTTCAAGTTCCCCAACGGAGGAAAAAATGGCGGGAACGGCATCGGCTGTGCAGGATGATAGCTCCGGGTCAGTCTTCCAGTCGGATCTGCCTGTAGACGCCAAGGTCGAGCGCGCGCGCGCCGAACTCCTCGACCTCTCTGCGCGCAACCGCCTGCTCAATATTCCGCGCTCAGCCAAGAGCGTGAAATCTCTCGAGATTGTCGACGAGAAGGCGTCCGAGGTGTTCAGGATGCTCTTGCGCGAGGGCAAGACCTTCACCTTTCTGCCCGGCCGCGTCAGCCGGGTGAAGGCTGAGCAGGAATCTCCTGAAACCGTAGAGCCAGAAGCCGCAGATGCAGAAGCCGAGCCGGAGGAGATCGATGCGCTCCCCCAGCCTGAGGCCGACTCGCTCAACGATCGTGGCGTTTACATCCGCCATGCCGACACCAAACTCCAGACCCGCCTGACCTCAGAAGGGCTGCAGAAGCGCCTACTCGACCTCTACGTCGATGCGCGTACGCTCGAGGAGGAGCAGGGCGTTAATGTCCTCTACCTCGCGCTCGGCACGCTGAAGTGGATCGACCCCAACAACGCAGCCAACGTCCGGTACGCGCCGCTAACCCTGCTGCCGGTCAGGCTCGAGCGCGGGTCGGCCGCCGAGCGCTTCCGCTTGCGCTGGCGCGGCGAAGAGCAAGCCCCGAACCTCTCGCTCGAAGCCTATCTCGAGCGCGTTCATACGATCCGCCTGCCCGGGATGGAGCTCGGCGAGGAGTTCGACCCAACGGTCTACGCCGCCGACGTAGCGCAGGCCGTCGCTCTGAAGCCGGGCTGGGAAGTCCTGCCCGACGACATCGTGCTCGGGTTCTTCTCGTTCGCGAAGTTCCTGATGTACCGCGATCTCGACCCGGCTAACTGGCCGGCGGGCGCCCGCTTCACGGACCGAGCGACGATCCGCGCGCTCCTGTCTGACGGATTCCCGCCGGCCCACGACCTCATCGGTGAGGACGCCGCGATCGACCCGCACATCGGACCGGCCGAGCAACTCCACATCGTGGACTGCGACAGTTCGCAGTCCGTGGCGGTGCACGAGGTGCGGCGCGGCCGCGACCTCGTCATCCAGGGGCCGCCCGGCACCGGCAAGTCGCAGACGATCGCCAACATCATCGCGGCCGCGATCGCCGACGGGCGCAGCGTGCTGTTCGTGGCCGAGAAGATGGCCGCGCTTGAGGTGGTCAAGCGGCGCCTCGACCGTGCGGGGGTGGGCGATGCCTGCCTCGAGCTGCACTCCAACAAGGCTAACAAACGCGCGCTGCTCGACGAGCTGCGCCGCACCTGGGAGCTCGGCGCGCCCCGATCCGGCACCGAGACGAGTCTCATCGCCCGGCTAACCGAGGCGCGCGACGCGCTGAACGCCCATCCAGCGCGGCTCCATCAGCAGCACGCCCCCTCAGGCCTCACGCCGTACCAAGTTATCGGACACCTCACGCGGCTGCGCCAGGATGGCGAGCGCCCGACGAACCTCGAGCTGCCCGCAGCGCCATCCTGGAACGCGGACGGGGTGCGGCAGCGCGACGATCTGCTGACCGAGCTTGCCCAGCGCGTCGCCGACATCGGCCGGCCAGACGATCACCCCTGGCGCGGTGTGGGGCTTGAGACGATCCTGCCGACCGATGTCGAGCGGCTGAAGCTCCGCCTTGCCGACCTACAGGTGGCCCTGGGGGCGGTGCAGGCCGAGGCCGAAGCCGTCGGGGATTCACTTGGCCGACCGGGGCTCGCGTCCCTCGGCGACCTCGAACTCGCCGCCGCGCTGGCCGAGCGCTTCGCCGGAGCGCCGACGCTTCTTGGCGACGCAGCCCTCGGCTGCGAGGCGTGGGCCTCGCACCGGCCTGAGATCGCCGCGCTGCTCGAGCGTGGCAGCGCCTACGCCGCGCTCGTCGCCGAACTGTCCGGGGCGGTGCGGGCGGAGGCCTATGCGATCGACGTCGCGGGCCTGCGCACCGGGCTCGAGACACTGCCGAGAACCTTCCCGGCCGAGGGATTCGCTCGCGCGGCCGCGCTCGAGACGCAGGTCCCGCGTGTGCTGGCCGCTGCACGCGATCTGAGGGGGCGTCTCGGGTCGGCGGCTTCGGTCGAAACCCTGAGTGACGTCGAGCGCCTCGTGACCACCGCGCGGCGTGTCGCGGACGCCCCAGACGCGAGCCCCGAGGCCTTCGCCGCAACTGTGTGGGAGCGCGGTGTCGATCAGGCGGGAGACCTCGCTGAAGCGGCGGCCCGGCTGGCCCAGGCCAGAGCAGCGACCGCGGGCGTCCTGACGGAGGCTGCCTGGACGACGGAGCTCGCGTCGGCGCGTCAAGTCCTGGCAGCCAAGGGGACGAGTTTCACCCGGTTCTTGTCAGGTGAGTGGCGCGCGGCCAACCGCCTCGTAAGGACGGTGTTGGCGGCGCCTGCCACCCCGCTGCCCGCGGTACTCGCCGCCCTCGACGCACTTCAGGCTGGCAAAGCGGCGATCGCCCTCCTGCAAGCCGAGGATGCCTTCGGGCGGGCGGCCTTCGGCACCGACTGGCGGGCTGAGCGCTCCCGGCCTGAGCCACTCCAGGCCCTCGTTGCCTGGATGCGTAGCCTGCGCGGCCTGGGCGCTGAACCGCGCCTGATCGCGAGCCGTCTACCCGATCGCGCCGATCTCGAGGCGCGGGCCTCTGCCCTCGCGCGGCTGTGCGAGGTGCTCGGTCCGATCGCGTCCGTCCACTGGGCGGATCTCGGCGACGCGAATGAAGCAGCTTTCCCCAGCGTAGTGAACGTCAATCAAGTGCCGCTCGCGCGCCTGGCCGATCGTGCGGGGGCCATCGCCTCCCTCGACGCGGGCTGTCGCGCCGTGATGATCGAGACGGACACGCCCGTACCCCAGCGCCTCGCCGTGCTGGCGCACCTGACCGCCGCACAGGAGGCCGGCGACGCGCTCGAAGCAGCGGACGCACTCGGCCGCACCGCATTCGGTCTGGCTTGGCGCGGCTCTGCCTCCGACTGGCCAGCCCTCAGGTCCGCTGCAGAATGGGTCACGGACAACGCCGATATTCGCGTGCAGTCCGCACGCGTCTCAGACCGGGTGGCGCTGGCCAAGCGAGCGGAGGCAGCCGCGGCTGAGGCCAGACGCTTGACCACTGACCTCGACGCGCTCTTCGCGGATCTGAGGCTCGAGGTCGTTGCTCGGTTCACCCACCCGGGTGCAGGCACGATCCCAACAGAGACTTTACGCTCCGCTGTTGCGCGCTGGGGCACTAAGATCGAGGGGCTCTCGAAGTGGGTAGCCTACCGCGAACGTGCCAACCGGGCCCGGGATCTTGGACTCGGAGAGTTGGTCGACCGGCTGGCGGATGGGCGTCTCGCACCGAACACCGCCCGGCCGGCTTTCGAGATGGCGTACTTCGAGGCGCTGTTTCGTGCACTCACCAAAGCCGACCCCGCGCTCGCCCGCTTCGACGGTGAACTGCATGGACGGCTGGCCACGCAGTTTGCCGACCTCGACCGGCAGCGCATCGCCCTGGCGAGCGTCGAGGTCGCCCGCGCCCACCACCGGCGTATCCCGAAGGTCGCGGGCGGCCTCGGGCCACTCGGCGTGCTCAGGGCCGAGATGGCGCGCAAGCGCGGCCACATGCCGATCCGCCAACTCATGCAGCGCGCCGCCCCGGCGATCCAGGCGCTCAAGCCCGTCCTGATGATGAGCCCACTCTCGGTGGCGCAGTTCCTGCCGCCAGGGGTGATCGAGTTCGACCTCCTCGTGATGGACGAGGCGAGTCAGATCCAGCCGGTCGACGCGCTGGGCGCCATCGCGCGCGCGCGCCAGGTCGTTGTGGTCGGTGACGAGAAGCAGCTGCCGCCCACCCGCTTCTTCGCCAAAATGACTGGCGGGACGAGCGACGAGGACGACGACGGCACCGCGCAGGTCGCTGACGTCGAGAGCGTGCTCGGCCTATTCACCGCTCGCGGCCTGCCGCAGCGCATGCTGCGCTGGCACTATCGCAGCCGGCACCAGTCCCTGATCGCCGTCTCGAACAGCCAGTTCTACGAGAACAAGCTGTTCATCGTGCCGAGCCCCTATACCGGCGAGGCCGGGATGGGCCTGCGCTTCCACGCGGTGGCCGGCGGGGTGTTCGACAGCGGCAACACCGGCACCAACCCGGTCGAGGCGAAGGCTGTGGCCGAGGCCGTGCTTCGGCACGCGCTGACCCACCCGAACCTCAGTCTGGGCGTCGTGGCGTTCTCGGTTAAGCAGCGTCGCGCCATCCAAGACGAGGTCGAGCGTCTGCGCCGGCTCAACCCCGAGACGGAGCCCTTCTTCCAGGACCATCCGAGCGAGCCGTTCTTCGTCAAAAACCTCGAGAACGTGCAGGGCGATGAGCGCGACGTCGTAATGATTTCAGTCGGCTACGGGCGCAACGCGCAAGGGTACATGGCGATGCGCTTCGGGCCCTTGAGCGCGGAGGGGGGCGAGCGGCGCCTCAACGTTCTGATCAGCCGGGCCAAGCGCCGCTGCGAGGTCTACGCCTCGATCACCGATGAGGACATCGACCTCGAGCGCGCCAAGGGCAAGGGCGTGCTGGCCTTCAAGCTGTTCCTGCACTTCGCCCGCACAGGGCGGCTCGGCATCGCGCAGACGACAGGGCGCGACCACGACAGCGTGTTTGAGGCACAGGTCGCGCGCGCTCTGCAGGCCCGCGGCTATCATGTCCACCCGCAGGTCGGTCTGGCGGGCTTCTTCATCGACCTCGCTATCGCCGATCCCGAGCGGCCCGGCCGCTACCTCATCGGCATCGAGTGCGATGGGGCAGCCTACCACGCATCCCGATCGGCGCGCGACCGCGACCGGCTGCGCCAGGCCGTGCTCGAAGACCACGGCTGGATCATTCACCGGATCTGGAGCACCGACTGGTTCCAGCGCCCCGAGGAACAGCTCGAGCGGACGATCGCGGCGATCGAGGCGGCCAAGGTCGAACTCGACGCGCGCTTGGAGTTCGGCGGGGCCCGTGCGCGAGCCGTTCCGGTCGAGGTCGTGACGATCGAGCGGGCTGACGTCGTCGAGGTCGGCCTGAGCGAGCGCTCGGACGACCAGCCGAGCCGCCTCTACGTCGAGCTGGTGCCCAACGCCCCGCGCGGCCAGCCCGAACTGCATGAGACGCCGACAGGACTGCTAGCCGGCCTCGTCGAGCAGGTTGTGGCGGTCGAGGGGCCGGTGCACATCGACGAGGTGACCGCTCGCGTGCGCCAGGCCTGGGGCCTGCAGCGCAGCGGTCCGCGCATCCAGGCAGCGGTCGAGCGCGGTGCAGAGGCGGCTCGCGCGCGTGGGGGGATCGAGCGGGACGGCTCGTTCCTCGCACTGCCGGGCCAGACCGTGACCGTGCGCGACCGAAGCTTGGCCGGGTCGGGTACGCTGCGGCGGCCGGAGATGCTGCCACCGACCGAGCTGCGTGCAGCGATCCAAGAGGTCGTGACAGGGAGTTTCGGGGCGAGCGCCGAGGAGATCGTCCCAGCGGTCGCACGGATGCTGGGGTTTAAAGCGACGAGCGCTCAGCTGCGCGACGTCGTTGGAGCACAGATCGAGGAGCTCACGCGGGACGGCAAGCTGACCACGCAGGGGGCGCTGCTGACGGTGGCGAGCCCGTCGCCAGCGCCACAGGCGGTGTGAGCGCCGATAGCGATGAGGATATTGACGAGGCTGGTGCGGCGCCCGCCGCTGACGCCCCGGTCCCTGGATCTTCCGTGGCCCGCAGACAGGTGGTGCACGCCACAGTCGAGGCAGTCGAGGATCTGACGCCGTAGCTGTGGCGGGTCGCGTCCGTACCTCGACGCAGGGAACACGGCTCAAAGGGGTGCAACCCTGCCGGATGCCGCCCTCGTGTCCTCGGCGTTGCATTCGTCCGACACCATCGACGAGCCCGACGGTCGCCTCCCGGCGAAGCACCGCCAGCACCGAGCACGCACAGGCCCGGCATCTGTGTTCGGAAACACACATGGGCCGACGATGTGCCAGGATTTCATTCTCTGAAGACGCTTAGTCAACGAGGAGGCTTGCCGACCCCTGTCGTGATGCCGTGACAATCGGCAGTGTGCCCCGGCGCAAAGCGCAGGTCGGATCGGGCAGCTCTGTGCCGCGTGCGCCGCCGAGGGGGGGAAGAGTATGACGAGCAGATCCGACGCTGGCGGCCGTATGCTGCGCGCGGCACTGGACGCCTCGACGGCGCTGGTGGGGATCAGCTTGCGAGTCGACATGGAGCCGGGCGCGCCGAGACTGGCCGGCTACGCGTGGCTGCGTTCGCGCATGGTGCAAGCGCTCGCGCTGGCGATCGAGCCAGCCGCCGCGCTGATGGCCCGGCTCCGCGTCGGGCGGCGCACACGCAAGGTTCGCCCGGCGGCCCGGGTCGGGCAGCGGTGGCGCAAACGCGTCCTGGCGGTGGCGGGCGCAGCGGTCGTGGCCGTCCCGCCCACGGGTGTGGCCTGGGCCAACGGCGGCATGGGCGGTGGCGCCGGCGCGGGTGGGGGCGGCGTTAGCAATGCGACGACGGCCGGTGGCGCTGGCGGAAACCACAACACCAGTCAGGGCAGCGGCGGCGGCGGCGGCGGCGCTGGTACAACGGGTGGGAGCGGCGGCTACGGCAACAACGGAGCCGCATTAGGCGGCGCCGGCGGCGGCAGCGCCGGTGCAGCCGGCAGTCCAGGAAGTGGGGCGGGAACGTTCGGCGTCGGCGCCGGCGGCGGCGGTGGCGGGGCGCATGGTTTCGTGGGCGCAGCCCTGCCGACCGGAGCCCTCTCGGGCGGCGCCGGAGGTCAGGGAGGCGACGGCGGCATCGGCGGCGGCGGCGGCGGCGGCGCGGGCGGCTACGGCGCTGTTATCACGGGAAACGGTGCCCTCGGCACGTTAGGTTTCAACGTGACGGGCGGAGCTGGCGGTGCTGGCGGCCGGACGACAGGAGACGCCGGGGGACCCGGAAGTGGTGGCGACGGCGGGATCGGATTATTCTTCAGCAATACGGCGGGTGCGACCGTCACGATCGGCTCAGGCATCACGGTCCTGGGCGGTGCCGCAGGAGCCGGAGGGGCCGGTGGAAGTCGGCCCACCGGCTCTGCGGGTCTCGTTGGCGCCGGCATATCCGGCCAGAACCTGACGATCACGCTGGCAAGCGGCGCCGCGGTCTCGGGCGGAAGCGGGAACGCGATCGCCTTCACGGGTGGCGCCAACACGCTCACCTTCCTGGGCGCGACATCCGGTCTGACGGGGAATCTCGCGAATAGTGGGACGAGCCTAACGTTCCAGCAGGCGACCGACCTGACCCTGTCCAACACGATCACCGGCACCGGGGCGGTCGCAAAGGCAGGAGCCGGTACGCTCACGCTGTCGGGAGCCAACACCTATACCGGAACGACCACGATCAACGCCGGCACCCTGCGGGCCGGCGCCGCCAACATAATCTCTTCGGCGAGCGCCGTGACCGTCAGCAACGGCACGTTCGATCTCAACAACAACAACCAGTCGATCGGCTCTCTCAGCGGCAGCGCCGGAACCATTACTCTAGGCTCCGCGACGCTGACGACCGGAAGCAACAACGCCACCACAGGTTACTTCGGCGTGATTTCTGGCAGCGGGGGGCTGACAAAGACGGGGACAGGTCTCTTCGATTTACGCGGCGTCAACACCTACACCGGCCCGACGACCGTCCAGAACGGAGTCCTGCGGATCGGCGGCGGTGGTTCGGTCGCGTCGACCGATTTCGACATCGTGGGAGGTCAGCTCACCCTCGCATCAGGCACGGTGCCGGCCAGTGCGATCGTTACCCAGACGGGTGGTTTGTTCTCCGTCGGTGACGCGGGTGCGGCCTACACCATCGGCTCACTCCGGGGTAGCGGCGGCTCAGGGGTCCTGTTTGGGGCAGGCACCACGCTGTCGGTCGGCGGCAACAACACGAACGACGCCTACGGCGGTAATATCGGCACGGACGGCAACGGAGCGCTGACGAAGGTCGGCACCGGCACGCTCACGCTCACCGGCGCGAGCGGTTACACCGGCGCCACCACGATCAGCGCCGGTACCCTGCAGATCGGCAACGGCGGCATCACCGGCTCAATCGCCAGCACGTCGGGCGTCACCGTAGCGAGCGGCGCTACGCTCGCCTTCAATCGATCCAACGATCTGACCTTCGCCCCCGCGATCACAGGGGCCGGCGCGGTGACCAAGGCCGGGACCGGGACACTCACCCTGACGGGGAACCAGACCGTCGGCGCGTTAATCGCGAACGGTGGCTCCCTGGCGATCGGCGTCGGCGGCAGCCTCACCACCGCCGGCGGCGCCGGCCTCGTCACCGGTGCGGCCGGGGGGCAGGCGCAGGCGGCCGTGCTCGTCAACGCCGGCGGAAGCTTCGTCAACGCCGGCACGATCACGGCGGGCAATCAGGGCATTGCCCTCCAAGGCGGGACATTCAACAATACGGGCAGCGTCTCGGCGCCGAACCAGAGCGGTGTCTTCTCATTGCTGGGCGGAGCGATCAACAACACCGCTGGGACGATCTCGGGTGCCAACGGCCTCGACTTCAACGTTGCGACGGCGGCGTCGCTCAGCATCAACGGCGGCGGCATCTTCACCGGAACCGGTGGTTTCGGCATCCGTGCCGTGAGCGGCACCGGCTCGATCGCACTCGGGACGACGACAGCACTCGGTGCCGTGTCCGGCACCACGAGCGGCATCCTCGCGGCAACCGGTGGCACGATCGGGATCGTGACCGGCGGCAATGTCACCGGCGGCACCGCCGACGCGATCAGCGTTCAGACGACGGGCAGCGGCACGGCTAGCGTCACGCTTTCAGGCAGCGGCGCGGCGGTCACCGGTGCTGCATCGGGCAACGGCAACCATGGCGCGGGCGTGCGCGTGGTGACCAACACCGGCGCTGGGACGATCAACGTCTCCGGCTCGGGAAACACAATCACCGGCGACCAGCCGGCGATGCTCGTCCAGTCAACGAACGCCAACGCCACGATCAACGTGACCGGCACCGGCAACACCTTCACGGGTTCGTCGGGCCTGATCACCGACCAGCAGGGGACGGGCGCGTTCTCCTCGACGATCTCGTTGGCCAACGCCACCACCGTCGCCTTCAACGCCTCCGACCCGACCGACGCCTATAACGGCCAGGGTCTCTTCGCGAGCAACCAGGGCACAGGCGCGACGAGCATCACCACCGGCACCGGCTCGATCACCGGCAACGCCAACGGCATCGTGCTGGCACAGACCAACGCGGCCAATGCTGCTGCGGTCTCAGTTACCACCGGCGGCAACATCACTGGTTTAGGCGGCGCCTCGGCGGTGCCGGTTGCCTACCAAACGGCGTTCACGAACGCGCCGGGCGGCTCGCTCGGCAGCACCCCGACGGGCCTCGGCGTGTTGGCGGTGAACGCGGGTACCGGCACGCTGACGGTCAACACGAGCGGCGGGACGATCCAGGCCGCGCAGGACCGTAACGCCGTCGACGCGCGCAACGCCGGCGGCCTGCTCACTGTGACCAACGCGGACGGGCTCCAGCACGCGGCGGGGGTGACCGGTGGCTCGGGACTCAATGCCATCAATACGGGCAACACCGGCACGAGCGGCGTCAGCGTCACCAACTCCGGCGCGATCGGCGCGGCCGGCGGCGCCTTCGACAACGGCGTCGTGGCCTACAGCACGACAGGCGCGGGCAATGTCAGCGTCGACAACCAAGCCGGCGGCGCGATCGGCCAGGTGGGAACGCCCGTCACGGGCACCGGCATCCTCGCCTTCAATCAGAATGGCGGGGCGGGCACCGTCACGGTCGGCAACGCCGCCGCGATCGTTGCGGCCACCGGCATCAATGCCAGCACCAGTGGCGCGGGCGCGGTCACCGTCAACCACACCGCCGGAACGATCCAGGCGACGGGCAACGGCATCGTCGCCACGGCGTCCGGCTCGGGCGCGATCGTCGTCAACCAGACCGGCGGGCAGATCAACACGAGCGCGACGGCGGCGGGCGTGGCCGGCATCAACACGCAGCGCTCGACCGCTGGCACCATCACCATCACCGCGGGGGCGATCACCTCGACCGCCGAGGCCGTGCGGGCGATCAATCTCGCCTCCGGCGACATCACGGTCGCCACGCAGGGAAACATCACCGGCGGATTCGGAGCGGTCAACGCGTCGTTCCAGGGCGGCACCAGCACCGGCAACCTCACGCTCACGACCGCGCAGGGTACGACGCTCTCGGCCACCAACGCGGGCGCCGGCGTCATCGGCGTGGCGCGCGCCGCCGGCGGGACGGGCTACGTCCAGGTCACCAATGCCGCGACCCTCACCCGTCCGTCCGGCACCGGCGACGGCGCGATCATCGCCTCGAACGTGACAGCCGGATCGCTCGCCGGCACGCTGACCGCTGTCTCGATCGACAACTCCGGCACGATCACCAACAACTTCGTCACCGGCATCTCGGCCATCGCCAGCGACGCTGGTGTCGTGACCGTCAACAATTCCGGCAGCATCACCGTCGGCACCACCGGTATTCTAGCCAGCAGCGGAGGGAACGGCGCCGTCACAGTCGGCGGCAGTGGCGGCGTGGCCGGCGGCACGACCGGCATCACGGCGACACAGACGGGCACCGGTCCGGGTGCCGGCATCACCGCAGTGACGGTATCAGGCAGCGGCCCGACCACGGGCAGTGCCGGTGTCGGCATCAATGCGCAGATCAGCAACGCGGGCAATGCCGGCAACGTGCTCGTCACGCGCTCGGGAGCGGTCACCGCCGGAACGACCGGCGTCAATGCCATCACGACCGGAAGCGGAAGCGTGACGGTCGGCACGACAGGGGTGCCGGTTGCGGTCGGCAACATCATTGCGGGCGGTGTCGCGATCAACGCCACCGCCAATGCAGGCGCCGTCACGGTCAACACCGGCTCCGGCACGATCCAGAGCGGGAACGCCAACGCGATCAACGCGACAGGTTCCGGTGGGTTGATCACCGTCAACAACGCCGCCGCGATCCAGCATGGACCGGGGGCAAACGGCTCCACCGCGATCAATGCGCTCACTTCGGGTACCAGCGGCATTCTTGTCACCAACGGCGGCACGATCGGCGCGGTTGGCGGCGCGTTCGGCAACGGTGTCTTCGCCCAGTCGACGGCGGTCTCGGGCGACGTCACCGTCACGACGTCCGGCCTAGGCACGATCGGCGCCGGGTCCGCGCCGACCGACAATGGCTTGTTCGCCCGTAGTTTTGGTTCAGGCACAGTAAGGGTCACGACCGACGCGGCGGTGACCGGCACGAACTATGGCGTGCGCGCGCTCGTGGACAACACTGGGGGCACGAACTCCGGCACGGGCGCGGTGATCGTCGGCGGTGCAGCCACGGTGGCTGGCAATGTCGGAATCTCGGCGCGCCAGCGCGGCACCGGCGCGGGCCCGAACTCCGGCGTGACCGTGCAGGGGGCGGGCGCGACGACCGGCACTGCCGGCGTCGGCATCGACGCGGTGATCGAGAACGCCGTCAACGCCGGCAACATCCTGGTCAACCGTTCGGGTCTGGTCACGGCCGCCACGACCGGCATCAACGCGGTCACGGCGGGAGCCGGCGCGGTGACGGTGTCGGCCGGGCCGATCACCACGACGAACGGTTCGGGCCTCGTCGCCACCGGCACGTCGGGCGCGGTGGCGATCACTGCCAACGGTGCAATCGCCGCCGGCGGCGCGGGCAATGCCGGCCTCTTCCTCACCGGCAACAACGCGAATAACACCGCGGCCGTGGCCTCCGGCACCACCGTGCAGGGCGCGATCGGCTTGCGAGTGGCCGGCACCGGCACGACGACGCTGGCCAACAACGGCACCCTCGCCACGACAGTCGCGGGTGGAAACGCCCTGCAGATCGACGGCGGCACACTCGTCCTCGGCGACACGGCCGGCACGCTCAACGGCAACCTCGCGGTTCTGAACGCGGCCGCGAACGGTGCCAACGGTGCCAGCGTGCTCTCGGTCAATCGGACGGCCGATCTGAGCCTCGCCAATACGATCACCGGCGCGGGCACGCTGAACCAAAACGGTACCTCGGTGCTGAGCTTGAGCAGCACAAACAGCCCGTCGAACGGTCAGTTTACAGGTACCGCCAACGTCAACGCCGGCATCCTCGCGGTCAACGGGATCTTCGGCGACACCGCCGGCAACACTGCCACCGTCAACGTCAACAATGGCGGCACGCTCCAGGGCACCGGCACGATCGCCGGATCCGTGGTCGTGGCGAACGGCGGGACCGTCTCGGCCGGCAGCTCGCCTGGCACGCTGTCGGTCGCTGGAAACTACACGCTGAACGCCGGGGCAACCTCGCTGTTCGAGCTTGGCGCGCCGGGCGTGGTCGGCGGTGCGAGCAACGACCTGATCAATGTCGGCGGCAACCTGGCGCTCGGCGGCACGCTGCGGCTCGTCTCGGCCACCGACGCGACGAACAGTCCGGTCTCGGGGGCCTATCGCCTTTATAACTACAACCAGAACGGCGCCGGCGGCACGCTCGCGGGCAGCTTCGGAGCCGTCACCACGCCGAGCGCCGGCACAAACGCGCTCGTCTACACCGACGTCCCCAACCAAGTGAACGTGCTGCTCGCGAACGGCAACCAGTCGGTGCAGTACTGGGACGGCGCCGATGCCACCGGCGCCACCGCCGGCGCTCAGGGTGGAGCCGGCACGTGGAGCGCTACTAACACCAACTGGACCCTTCTGCCGGGCGGTCAGGTCAACGATGTCTGGCGCTCGGGGGTCGGCATCTTCGGCGGCACCGCCGGCACCGTCACGGTGGCGGGTGCGCAGAACGTCCAAGGCCTGCAGTTCACGGTGACCGGCTATCAACTCGGCGGCACCGGCACGCTCAACCTGACCGGCGATTCCTTCACCACGCCGGGTCAGAGCTTCGTGAACGTCGACACGAATGTCAGCGCCACCGTCGCGAACGCTCTGACCAGCACCGGCGGCACGATCGGCTTGCGCAAGCTCGGCAATGGCACCCTCACCCTGGCGGGTGCCAGCACTTATACGGGCGACACCACGGTGGAGGCCGGCACGTTGGCTCTGGCTGCTGGCGCCAGTCTGATCTCATCGGTCGCGAACAATGCCGGGTCCACCTTCACCAACGGCGGAACGCTCAACGGCAACCTCGGCAATGCCGGCACGGCCGCGAACACTGGCGCCATCGCGGGCGTGGTCACCAACAGCGGCAGCTTCACCAACACCGGCACCATCGCCGGGCTCGTCACGAACGCGGCCGGCACCACCGACAGCACCGGCACGTTCAACGGCGGCGCCACCGTCACCGGCGGCACCCTCACGCTCAACGTCGGCAGTATCGTCAACGGTGCTGTCAGCAACAGCGCAACCGTGACGGCTCGGGGCCAGATCAACGGCACCGTCACCAACACGACCGGCGCCACCTTCACCAATATCGGAACGCTCAACGGCAATCTGAGCAATGCCGGCACTGCCTCCAACGCTGCCGCCATCCTGAGCACCGTCACAAATTCCGGCACCTTCACCAACACCGGCGGCGTCGGCGGCCTGCTCACCAATATCGCGGGTACCAGCATCAACACCGGTACGCTCAATGCCGGAGCCACCGTCACCGGCGGCACCCTCTCTCTCGATGCGGGCAGCATCGTCAACGGGGCTGTCAGCAACAGCGCGACCGTGTCGGCACAGGGCCAGATCAACGGTGCCGTGATCAACAATGCCAGCGGCATCTTCACTGTCAGTGGGGCGCTGACCGGCATCACGCAGCTCACCAACAACGGCGCCCTGACGCTCGCCGGCAACCCTCTCGGCGTCGGCACGCTCAGCGGCAGCGGCACCATCCAGAGCGCGAGCGCGACGGCGGCGACGCTGACCGTCGGCACCGGTGTAGGGGGGGACAGCACCTACGCTGGCATCCTGCAAGATGGCGCGGGGGGCGGCACGCTCGGCCTGACCAAGACCGGCGACGGCACGCTGACGCTGACGGGCGCCAACACCTACTCCGGTACGACCACGATCGCAGCCGGCACCGGCTTGCAAATTGGCAACGGCGGCACTGTCGGATCAATCGGCGGCACGTCGGGCGTGACCGTCAACGGCACGCTGAGCTTCAACCGCTCGGACGCGGTCGCCTTCGCGCCCGCCCTCTCGGGCGCCGGCACCGTCAATCAGAACGGCAGCGGCTCCCTGACGCTCACGGGGACCTCGACGGCCTTCACCGGCACGGCCAATGTCAATGCCGGCACGCTGATCGTGAGCGGCTCGGTCGGCGACACCGCCGGCAACAGCGCCACCCTCAACGTCAACGCCGGCGGCACGCTGCAGGGCACCGGCACCTTCGCCGGCTCCGTCCTCGTCAACGGCGGCGGCACGGTGTCCGCCGGCAACGCTCCCGGCACGCTGCCCGGAATGCTCACGGTCGGCGGCAACTACACGGTCGCTTCCGGGTCCAACAACCTGTTCCAGCTCGGCACGCCCAACGTCGTCGGCGGCGCCACCAACGACCTGATCAATGTCGGCGGCACCCTGACCATCAACGGCGGCACCGCCAGCCTGCAGAACGCCAATGCCAGCGGCCTTTACCGCCTCTACAATGTGACAGGCCCGGTCGCGAGCGCAGCCCAGCCCAATGCCGGCTTCACCACGGTCACCGCCAGCAACGGCACCGCCGCGATCTACACGGTGCAGCCGGTCGTCGGCGGGCCGAACCAGGTCAATGCCCGCGTCTCCCTCGGCGGTCAGGTTGTGCAGTACTGGGACGGCACCGACGTTTCCGGCCTCGCCGGCGGCACGCCCGGCGCCCAGGGCGGCTCGGGCACCTGGAATGCCACCAACGCCAACTGGACCGACGATCCGGCCGCCGGACAGGTGAACCAGAACTGGCAGGGCCAGTTCGGCGTGTTCACCGCCCCGAGCGTAGGCGGGACCAGCACCGTCACCGTGGTGGGGCAGCAGAACGTCCAGGGTCTGCAGTTCGCCGGCGACGGCTACACCCTCACCCCCGGCGCCGCCGGCAGCCTCAACCTGACCGGCGATCCCAACGGGCTGGCCGGGTTCAGCACTCTGCGCGTCGATGCCGGGGTCAGCGCGACGATCGGCACTCCGGTCACTGGGCTCGGCCTGAACAAGGCGGTCGGTTCCGGCACGCTGATCCTGACCGGCGCCAACAGCTTCAGCGCCCTGAACATCGCCGACGGCACCGTCGATGTCCGCGGCGGCGCCGCGATCGCGGATACCGCGCCGGCGACCATTGCCAACGTGGCGGGCGCGCGCCTTCTGGTCACGAACTCCGAGACGATCGGATCGCTGACCGGTGGTGGCACGACCGGCGGGATCGTCGAGATCCTGGGCGGTCAGACGCTGACGACGGGCGTCGATGGCACTAATACGACCTTCGGCGGCGTCATCGGCGGGGCCGGTGGGCTGATCAAGACGGGCGGCGGCACTTTCACGCTGACCGGCGCCAACACCTTCGGCGGCGGCACGACAGTCGCGACCGGCACCCTCGTCAACAACGGCGGCGTCGCCTCGAGCGTTGGCGTGAACACGCCAGCGATCTTCGTCAACAACGGCACGCTGGCAGCCGATCTCGCGAACGCCGGCACCTCGACCAACAACGGCAGCATCAGCGGAGCCGTCGGAAACACCGGCGCCTTCGTCAACAATGGCGGCGTGGGCGGACGTCTGACCAATTCGGGTACGGCGACGAACAACGGCACGATCGGCGCTGGCATCACCAATACGGGCACGTTCACGAACAACGCCGGCGCGGTCGTCAACACTGGTCTAGCCAACAATGCCGGCACGGCCACGAACGCCGGAACGGTCAACGGTGGCGTGATCAACGCGGCGGTCTTTACCAACACCGGAACGGGAATCGTCAACGACGGCCTCACCAACACGGCCGGCACGACGACGAGTACCGGGACGATTAACAACGGTGCCACGATCGCCGCCAATAGCGCCCTGACCAGCACCGGCATCGTCAACGGCGGCATCACCAATTCCGGCACCGTGAACGCTCGGGGACAGGCCAACGGCTTCGTCACCAACAATGTGGTGGGCACCGTCAACGTCACCGGTCCGCTCGCCGGCATCGGCCGCCTGACCAACGACGGCACGGTCGACCTCGGCGGCAACGACCTCGGCGTCGGCTCGCTCGCCGGCTCGACCGCGGCGGCGACCCTGACCAACGGCGGCACGCTGGCCGTGGGCTCGGACGGCACGGCGTCGGCCTATGCCGGGCGGATCACCGGTGCCACCGCGCTGTCCAAGGTCGGCGCGGGCACGCTGACCCTGTCGGGCACAAATGACTACACCGGCGCCACCGCGATCAACGCCGGCACGCTCCAGGCGGGCGCGGATAACGCGTTCTCGGGCGCCTCGGCCGTGACGATCGCGTCGGGCGCGCGGATGGATCTGGCGACCTTCAACCAGACCATCGCCTCGCTGGCCGGCGCCGGCCGCGTGACGCTGGGCTCGGCCACCCTGACCACCGGCGGCAGCAACGCCCCGACCACCTACGCCGGCACAATCTCCGGCACCGGCGGCGTGACCAAGGTCGGGACGGGGACCTTCACGCTCTCGGGGACCAACACCTATACCGGCGGCACGCAGGTCAACGCCGGCACCCTGGCGATCCTGGCCGGCGGCAGCGTCGCCTCGGACGTGGCCAACAACGCCACCTTCACCAACGCGGGCACCGTCTCTGGCAGCCTCACCAACGCTGCCGGCGGCACCAGTACAAACAGCGGGGCAATCACCGGCACCGTCACGAATGGCGGCAACTTCACCAATGCTGGGACGATCGGTGCCAGCCTCACCAACACGGGCGTTTTCGGCAACACGGCGATGGGGATCATCGCGGGGCCGGTGACGAACACCGCCACCTTCACCAACGCAGGCACGCTGAACGGAGGCCTCAGCAACAGCGCCGGTACCTATGCACAGACGGCGGGCGCCCTCGACGGCGGCACGACCAACGCCGCGGTGATCAACGCCGACGGCGGCCGCTTCGGCGGGGCCATCGTCAACAGCGACCGCTTCTCCGTCGGCGGCGCGGTGACGGCCGACAGCCCCTTCATCAATGCCGGTGCCGGAGTGCTCGCCGTCAACGCCGGCAGCCTCACCGGCATCACGGTGCTCGCCAACGACGCGACGGCCAGCACGGCGACCGGCACGCGCCTATCGGTCGGCGGCCTTGTGGGGACGACAGCCGGTGCGACCCTCGCCAACGAAGGCGCGCTCGTCCTGGTCGGCGGCGTCGGCGACACGGCCTATGCCGGGCGCCTCACCGGTTCGGGCACGCTGATCAAGTCGGGCAGCGGCGTGCAGATGCTATCCGGATCCAACGGTCCCGGCGTGCAGTATACCGGCGCGGCCACCCTCGACGGCGGCACCCTACAGCTCACGGGCGTCCTCGGCGACACTGTGGGCGACACGGCACGCCTGAGCGTCGGCTCGGGCGGCACGCTGGTCGGCACTGGCACGTTCGCCGGCAGCGTGACCAATGCGGGCACCGTCGCCGCCGGCGCCGTCCCGGGCATCGGCACGATCGGCACGCTGACCATCGGCGGCGGCTACACGATCCAGGCCGGATCGACCAACGCCTTCGACCTCGGCGCGCCTAACAGCGTTGCCGGAACGAGCAACGACCTGATCCGGGTCGGCGGCGACCTCACCGTCAACGGTGGCACGCTGGCGCTGAGCAATGCGCCGGCGAGCGGCCTGTACCGGCTCTACGACGTCGGCGGCAGCGTGACGTCAGCGGCATCAGCCAATGCCGGCTTCACGAGCGTTACCGCCACGAACGGCACGGCCGCGGTCTACAGCGTGCCCGTCGCCGGCACGCCGGGACCGAGCCAGGTCAACGTACGCTTCGCCCTCGGCGGGCAGGTCGTGCAGTACTGGGACGGCGCGGACTTGACCGGTGCAGTGGCCGGAGCGCAAGGCGGGCCCGGCACCTGGAACGCGGGCAACGCCAACTGGACGGACGCTCCGGCCGCGGGCGGAGTGAACCAGAACTGGCAGTCGCAGTTCGGCGTGTTCACCGCGCCGGCTGGCGGCGGGGCGAGCACTGTCACGGTGGCCGGCCAGCAGAATCTGCAAGGCCTGCAGTTCGCCGGCACCGGCTACACCCTTCTCGCAGGTGCCGACGGCGCGCTAAATCTGACGGGTGACCCGAACGGGCCGGCCGGCTTCAGCACGATCCGCGTCGATAGCGGGGTCAGCGCGACGATTGGCGCTCCGATCACCGGCGTCGGGCTGAACAAGAGCGTGGGCGCGGGCACGCTGGTTCTGACTGGCGCCAACACCTTCCAGGCGCTCAATATCACCGAGGGGACGGTCGAGCTGCGCGGCGGTGCCGCGATCCTCGACACCGCTCCGGTGACACTCGCCGACACGGCGGGTGCGCGGCTGCTGGTAACGACCTCCGAGACGATCGGCTCGCTCGCCGGCGGCGGCAGCGTGACGCTGAGTTCGGCCACGCTCACCACCGGCGGCAGCAACGCCACGACGACCTATGTCGGCACAATCTCTGGCTCAGGCGGACTGGTGAAAGCCGGCAGCGGCGGCTTCACCCTCTCAGGAGTGACTAGCTATACTGGTCTGACTTCGGTGCAGGCGGGGACGCTGACGCTTGCCACCGGCGGCAGCCTGACAGGCTCGGTGAACAACGCGGCGACCTTCGCCAGCGCTGGGAGCGTGGCCGGCGGTCTGACCAACACTGGTACGGTGACGGCCTCGGCCGGCCGCATCGACGGCGCCATCGTCAACAATGCCGGGTCCTTCACCGTCTCGGGGAGCGTAGCGAGCCGCGGTCCCTTCGCTAACGCGGGCGGCGCGACCCTCGCCGTCACCGGTACCGGGGCCTACGCCCTCGCCGGCCTGCTCACCAACGCCGGCAACCTCACCGTGGCCTCGGGCGGCAGCCTCACGGCCCCGGCGGGGATCGTCAATGCCGGTTCGATCGCGGTGGCGCAGGGCGGCACCGTCAGCGATGCGCTCGCCAACAGCGGCAGCGTGCTCAACGACGGCGCCTACAACGCCGATGTGAGCAATACCGCGTCCGGCAGCATCGCCAACAGCGCCACTGGCGTCTGGGCCGGCAGCCTCACCGCCAACACCGGCACGGTCACGAATGCCGGCCAGTGGCGCGGCGACGGCCGCAACGCGACCGGCGGCAGCCTCACCAACACCGGCACCTGGACGACGGCCACCGCGCCGTTCGCCAATGCCGGGACGCTCATCACCACCGGCGTGCTCAACGGCAGCATCGCCAACACCGGCACCGTCCAGGCCGCCGGACAGATCGTCGGCGCGGTCTCGAACGGCGCGGGGGCCAGCTTCACCCTCACCGGGCCGCTGACCGGCGTGGCTACCTTCGCCAACGACGGCACGCTCGACCTTGGCGGCACCGCCTTCACCGTCGGCTCGCTCTCGGGCACCGACACGACGGCGACCTTGCGCAACGGCGCATTGACCACGGGCGGCGACAACCGTTCGACGACCTATGCCGGCCGCATCGTCGATGGCGCTGTCGCGACGGCGCTGGTGAAGACCGGCAGCGGCCGCCTGACGCTGACCGGCCCCAACACCTATACCGGGGGCACCACCCTCAACGGCGGGACGCTCGTCGCCTCGGCGGCGGCTCTCGGCAGCGGACCGGTGAGCAGCAACAGCGACCTGATCGTCGACCAAGCCGGCGACGCCACGCTGGGCAGCGCTCTCAACGGCACCGGCCGCTTCACCAAGCAGGGGGAGGGCACGCTGACCTATACCGGCACGGGGACGCTGTCGGGACCGACCACGGTCGCGACGGGCAGGCTTGTCGTCCAGGGAAGCCTCGCCGCCTCACCCATCACCGTGGCGAACGGCGCCAGCCTCGGCGGCACCGGCCGGATCGGTGGGCTGACCGTCCAGTCCGGGGCGAGCGTCGCCCCGGGCGCCGGCACCGCCCCGGGCAACCTCGGCACGCTCAGCGTCGACGGCAACGTGCTGTTCGCAAGCCAGTCGATCTACCAAGTGGACGCTACGGCGGCCGGCCAGTCCGACCGCATCGCCGCGACCGGCACGGCAACGCTGCAGGGCGGAACGGTGCAGGTCACGGCGGGCACGGACCAGTATGCACCGCGCACGCGCTACACCATCCTCTCGGCCGCGGGGGGCGTGACCGGGCAGTTCGCCGGCGTCAGCACGAACTTCGCCTTCCTGACGCCGTCCCTCAGCTACGACGCCAACGACGCCTATCTGACGCTGGCGAGCAACGGCGTGCAGTTCGGCGCGGTGGCGATCACGCGCAACCAGGGCAGCGTCGCCGCGACGGTCCAGGCCCAGGGCGCCGGGACGCGTCTCTACGACGGCATCGCCGTGCTGTCGGCCCCCCAGGCGCGGCAAGCCTTCGATGCGCTCTCGGGCGAGATCCATGCGGGTGCGGTGACCAGCCAGTTCGCGACCGGCTACCTCGTGCGCGAGGCGATCCTCGACCGGCTGCGCTTCGGAGATGCTCCGAGCTTCAGCGGTCCCGGCGTGGGGGGCATCGGCCAGCGCTTCGCGCCCGGCACCACCCTGCCGGCGATGTACACCGCCGACCTGCCGAGCCAGACCCCCGCACCGGTCTCGGTCCCGACCCAGCTCGTCGCGCCGAACCCGGTCGCGGTCTGGGGCCAGGGCTTCGGCTCGTTCGGCGCGGTCGGCGGCGACGGCAATGCCGCACGGCTCGATCAGCAGACCTCCGGCTTCGTGCTCGGGGCGGACACCCGCCTCGACGAAAGCTGGCGCGTGGGCGTGGCAGGCGGCTACACCTTCACTACCTTCGACATCACCACCCGCCAGTCCACCGGCACGGTCGAGAGCGGCTATGGCGCACTCTATGCTGGCGGCAGCTTCGGCCCGGTGCAGCTGCGGCTCGGCGGCGCCTATGCCGGCTCAAGCCTCGCGACCAACCGCGCGGTGATCTTCCCCGGCTTCTCGGACAGTGCCAGCGCCCGCTACGGCGGTTCGCTTGGCCAAGCCTTCGGCGAAGTCGGCTACCGCGTCGGCTCCGGCACGGGCTACGTCGAGCCCTTTGTGGGTGGTGCCGCGATCCGGATCGGCCGTGACGGCTTTACCGAGCGCGGCGGTGCGGCGGCGCTGACCGCCCGGGGGCAGGACTACGACATTGCTACATCGACGGTGGGCGTGCAGGCCCAGGGGCAGATCGGTGCGTTCTTCGGCTCGACCTCGCCGATCTTCGTGCGCGGTCTCGCTGGCTACCGCCGCGCTTACGGCGACGTGGTGCCCTCGACCCTGTTCAGCTTCGGCACGGCCGGTCAGAGCTTCCTGACGGCGGGCGTGCCGGTGGCGCGCGACGCCCTGGTGGCGCAGGCGGGCCTCGACTGGCAGGTGACGTCGGAGACGACGCTATCGCTCGCCTATACCGGCCAGGTCGGAGCGGATCGCACCCAGATCCATGGCCTCAAGGGCGGCTTCCTCTATCGCTGGTAGGACGGATGACGATGCGTTCGACGAAAACAGTTCCGATCCTGGCCGCCATCGCCGCGATGGCCGCGCCGGTGGCCTGCCCCCTCGCCTACGGTCCGGTTCTGGCGCAGGCGGCCCCCTCGCCGTCGGCGGCGACTCCTGCGGCCTCGGCCGTGCCGGCGGAGCCCGGCACGACCTCGGCGAGCTATGGCGACTGGGTGTTGCGGTGCCAGCGCGGGGGCACGGCCGAGAAACCGGTGCGGGTCTGCGAGGCGGCGCAATCGATGCAGGTGCAGGGGCAGGCCCAGCCAATCGCGCAGATCGCGGTCGGGCGGGTCGGCGCGGGTCAGCCGCTGCAGGTGACGGCCCTGCTGCCGCCCAACGTCGCCTTCCCGAGCAGCGTGCGGGTGCTGATGGACGAGAAGGATGCGACGGGGACCGAACTGCCCTGGCGCCGCTGCCTGCCGGGGGCCTGCGTGGCCGAGGCGGCCGTCAAGGAGGAGAACCTCCGGCGATGGCGCGGGGCGGCGGAGCCGGGCCGGATCGCGTTCAGGAACGCGGCCGGGCAGGACGTGGCAATCCCGCTGTCGTTCCGCGGCCTCGCTCAGGCCCTCGATGCCCTGGCCAAGGAGCCGGGATAGGGGCATCGATCGACTAGGTGCGTGGTAGCCGGCTCCCGCGATTCAGTCGGGGGCAGCCACTAAATCCCTGATCCTAGCTTCTCCTTGGTCCGGCGCATCTATGACGTAGACAGATAGCGACCAGCCAACGCCGGTTGCTCACCTCGATCGGTCCATCTGCCACAACGCGGATATTCTGGGAGGCTGCATTGGGTCAGGTGTCCGCGCTCAACATGAGCGGCTGCGATTGATGTCGCAGAAATCACCAAGGACGAGACGCTCCTCCAACTACAGAAGATAGAGCAGAGCTATTTCTCAACTTAGGGAAAGAGCCATGCTCCCTATGAGCCCCGAGCCTCCACCGCCAGCCATGCGGGATGGGGACCGCCGGGTCGCACGCCGAAGGGCATCGGCCGCAAGCGGCTCCGCGTACGCGGGACCGTAGGATGGAGGGAACGGGTCGCCCCAGACCTCCACGACGACCTAAACGCACCGCGGATCGAGCTAGCGGGTCCGTCGGCGCTGGCCGTCCAAGCTGACGGGAAGCGGTGCGTAAAGGCCGACAGCACAGCCCCGGCCTGCCTGTTACAAGGTTGCACTTCGATCCGCCGGTCGACCGATGGCGTGGCTCCAAGATCCACCTGCCTGGTTCGGTACGAGGCTTTGCCAGGGCCCGGCAAAGCCTTGCCTAAAGCCAAGCCGGTCTCCCTCTAACGTTCACCAAGATCCAGAACAGGCAGAGAGGAGAGCACCGCCCCTCACCCAGCAGCGGGTGGGGCCGCAGTGGTACACCCTGCCGCCCCGTCACTGACCTGCGACGCTGCGTTTGAGCACCGATCGCTGCGGTGAACATCGCTTGCCGCTCCGGGAAACACCGACCGAGCCGCCAACGCAATGGCCACCCGGAGCCACGCCCTTCATGCCCGCGCACGACCTGCACGCTCGCGTCGCCGCCGCCATCCTCGCACAGCTTGAGACCGCGGCCCCCGCTTCGTGGACCCCGCCCTGGCACGGCGCCGACCCCATGCCCCGCAACGCCCGCACCGGCCGACGCTACCGCGGTATCAACGTGCTGGCCCTGTGGTGCGCCGCGCAGGCACAGGGCTTCGCCGACGCGCGCTGGGCGACCTATCGGCAGTGGACCACGCTCGGTGCGCAGGTGCGGAAGGCCGAGCGCGGCACGCTGGTGCTGTTCTACAAGGACCTGCCCCGTAGCGCCGCGGCCGGCGACGGCGAAGCGCCCGAAGGCGCTCCCTTCGTTGCCCGCGCCGCCCACGTGTTCAACGCCGCCCAGGTCGACGCCGCCCCACCCACAACCAGCGAACCCCCGGACACATCACCGCCTGCGCCGTTGCCAGTTTTCGACACCTTCGTCGCGAACACTGGCGCCGTGATCCGCGAGGGTGGCACCCGCGCCTGCTACGTTCCGGCCACCGACACGATCCACTTGCCGCCGCGCACCGCCTTCCGCACGCCCACGGGCTATGCCGGCACGCTCGCTCACGAGCTCGTGCACTGGACGGGTGCCCCGCATCGCCTCGCCCGTGACCTCACCGGCCGGTTCGGCGCCCGCACCTACGCTGCCGAGGAACTGGTAGCCGAGCTCGGTGCCGCCTTCGTCCTGGCCGACCTCGGGCTCGCACGCGCGCCCCACCCCTACCATGCCGCCTACTGCGCATCCTGGATGCCGCTGCTGCGTGCCAACCCGCACGCCCTGAGCCACGCTGCCTCGCAAAGCTCACGGGCGGCGGACTACCTCACCGCGCTGCAGCCTGCGGCTCTCAATCTCCCTTCATTCGAGGCGTCCGTCCCTGCTGCGGCGACAGTGGACGCCACACCGGCCAGCGCTGGGGCAAACATCGATCAGCAACAGGTCACCACGTGAGCGCGGCCGTCCCGCCCCCCTCGTGCCGTGTGCTGACCACACTGCTCGACGAAATCGGCCGGAGCACCGACATCGAACCGGGCAACGGCACCACCCCGGTCGAACGCGCCCTGCGTGATCTTCTCGACGCGCTCGCCGCTCACGAAGCCGCGCTCGCTGGACTCGACCGCCTCGAGGAAGCAGTCGTGGCCGCGCACGGCTACCCCCGCGTACCTTTGCCGGGGGACCCTGCCAGGCCTGGGCTCGCCTACGCGGCCGATCCCACGACAATCGAGCGCCACCTCGGTCATGGTTCGCTCGGACGCCGCCTGAAGGCCGAGCTACGGCGACGCCAAGCTGTCGTGCGGGAGGCCGCAGCCGCGGCCGGCCTCCCAGCGGCGCGCGCCCGCGAAGCTGTTACGGCCCGCGCTCTCGGGGCCGCGGGCACCGCGCTGCTCATCGCGCCGTGCCAGACCGTGCAGGATCTCCGGCTCAAGCTTACCGTGGTGATCGCGGCGGGCGAGGCTGGACCGGACGACGCGACCGCGTTCCCGTGGTGGTGTCTGCGCGTACTGGCCGTCGATATCAGCCCTGCGTCGAGCTGGCTGGAACCGCGAGCGTGAGCGCGAGAGGCTGTGCGAGGACATCGACGGCGAGCGGAAGGCGGGCGCGCTGGGGAAGGCATCTCAGCACGCTGCAGCGTGGAGGCGCCACCACCGATGCTTCTTGTCGCCGGTCCACCGGACTGCTACACATCCTGTGGCGGTAGCAAAGCCAAGTGTCTCTACGAGTTCAGGTTTTCTCGTGGCTGTTTCGCGGGTCCGTATCCAGGTCCCCCAGCCACTTACGGCGAAATTCCACATCACAGCAGTACTTGATTCAATCTCGCTGTCTCAGCGAGCGCGCCTCGCCGCCCTGCTTGCAGCGGGGGGGGCGTGCCGTGACGGTCGCGGTGGCTGGCTTGAACGCGCCTTGGCAGCGCGACCTGCTTCGGCCCGGACGGCTTTGATCGCTTGAGCGCATTTGCGAGCGAGAGCGGATCGATCTCGTACAGATGGCGGACGAGTTGCGCTTTCGCGGCGTGTCAGGCCCGCACACGAAGACGCAGCGTTCACGCTGGAGCCGAATGCGTCCAGCGGTTCGCAAAACTTCGGAGGTGATCGGGGAGCAGAGGGAACGGCCACGGATCGGTGCCGTCTCCTCAATCGCGGCGGGCAGCCCTGTGCGGACCCGAGACGGCCTCGGCAGCGACCGCTCGCGCACGAGCGACAGGGTGCCTGCCATGAAGCCCCGCGATCTGCCCCAGAACGACGAAAGCCGCCTTGCGGCGGCTTCTCGTAGGTCGGTCAGTTTGTCGTAAAACTGGAGCGGGCGAAGGGATTCGAACCCTCGACCCCAACCTTGGCAAGGTTGTGCTCTACCCCTGAGCTACACCCGCTCTCTTGTCCGTCCGTCCGGCGCCGTGGGCGCCTCCGTCGGTGGCGCTGTCTAAACACCATTCCGCCGGGCGATGCAAGCGCCAAGTTCGCACTTTTTGCCGGCTCCCTCACCACAGCTCGGCCGGCGGTGCAGCAGCGGTAATCTCGGCGAGGCGGGTGCGGGTGGCGCGAGTCGTGTCCGGAGGCAGGGCGTCGAGGGGGAAGAAGTCGCTCTGCGCAATCTCGCGGTCGGGTCGCTTCGGCCCATTCAGCGTGAAGGCCGGTGCGACGTAGACGGCGATGTGGTCGCGGCGCAGGGCGCCCGGGTTCAGGAAGAAGCCGTGTAACCGCAGCCCCTCTTCGGGCGCCACCACGATCTCGGCCTCCTCGCGGAACTCGCGGATCATCGCCGCGGGGGCGCTCTCGCCGGGCTCGATGCCGCCGCCCGGTAGGTGCCAGCCGCCGATATAGGTGTGGCGCACGAGGCAGACCCGGCCCTGCCCGTCGATGGCCACCCCGCGCACGCCGAGCGTCATGCCCCGGGTGAGGAGCGCGGCGCGCAGGGCCAGGCGCTGAAGCCAGGGCCGGTCGAGATTCACCATCAGTCCCATCTTGCCTGTCCAGGGTCATTGTCGATGCGCGACGGCCGCGAGCCTGTCGCACGGCCGGCCTCTATGACAGTCCGCCGGCAGGCCGGCCCATCGTCCCGGGGCCGATATCCGCAGCGCCGCCGCGGGTCTCGATCGCCCTTCGCGCAAAAAAGAGGGCGGCGGGGAGATCTCCCCGCCGCCCGACTTCCCGGGACCGCGCCGTACGGGCCGACGCGCCCTTCGACGCACTCAGTCCTTGAGGTCGGCGGGGACCTTGCCGCCGTTCTCCTCGAGCTTCTTGATGACCTGCTTGTGCAGCCAGACGTTCATGGAGGCCGAGTCGTTCTTGTCGCCGCTGTAGTGCAGCTCGTCGGCCAGCTGCTGGCGGGCGTGCAGGCTCGAATCGAGGTCGAGAAGCTTCATCAGGTCGACGATCGAGGTGCGCCAGTTCAGCTTCTGCGAGTTTTTCGCGGCGAGATCGTTGAGCACGGCCTCGACGTCGACCGAGCCGCCCGACGATGCGGCACCCGAGGAGGCGCCGCCGCTGGTCGGCGTGGAGGCGGGCGCGCTGCCGCCGCCGGAGGAAGGCTGGGCCTGGGTTTCGGAGGGCTTGGCGCTGGATTCCGCGGCCTGAGCCTCCGACGATCCGAAGGGGTGGAGGATCTTGCTGACGATGCTTCCGATGAGGCTCATGGTGGAGAATATCCCGTCGTCTGTCCCGGCGGAGATCCCGCCGCTTCCGGCTGGGTAAACGGCAGGGCGGATGGCCCGTTCCGTAGCAGGCCGGCAAAGCTTCCGCCTCAGCCCGGCTCGTCCCTCGTGCCGGACCCGGATTGGAAGATCGCGCCCGCTGTGCCATGGGGAGCACCGCCCGGCCCCCTGGAACTCGTCCCGATGCGCAGATTGCTCAAGGCCCTCGCCCTGTTCGCGGGGCTCGCCGCCCTCCCCGCCCCGCTCGCCGCGCAGACTGCGCCGGTGCGCATCGGCGTGATCCCGGTGATCGGCGCGGCGCCGGTCTTCGTCGCCAACGGCGAGGGCTGGCTCAAGGAGGCGGGGCTGGCGCCCACTTTCACCACCTTCGAGTCGGGCCCGAACATGATCCAGGCGCTGGCATCGGGCACCATCGACGTCTACGTCGCCGGTATCGCTCCGCTGGCGGTGGCCCGCACCAAGGGCATCGACGTGCGGGTCGTGGCCGCCACCGCCATCGAGGAGATGGTGTTCGTGGCCGCCCCCAAGCTCGCCACCTACTTCGAGTCGGCGCCGAGCAAGGCCGAGGCCTTCAAGCAGTTCAAGGCCAAGGAAGGCCGCCCCGCGCGGCTGGCCACCCAGCCGCCCGGCTCGGTCCCCAACACCACGCTCCAGCACTGGCTCTGGCAGGTGGCCAAGGCCGACAAGGCCGATGTCGAGGTCGTCGCCATGGGTATCGACGCGACCCAGCAGGCGCTGCTCGCCGGCGCCGTGGACGGCGCCTCGATCCGCGAGCCGGCGCTCACCATCGTCCAGGGCCGCAACCCCAAGATCAAGCTGATCGCCACGGGCGGGGAGATGTTCCCCGAACAGCCCGGCACGGTGGTGGCGGTCTATGGCAAGTTCGCCGACGCCAACCCGGCGGCGGTCGAGGGGCTGGTCTCGGCGCTGGTGAGGGCGACCGAACTCCTCAAGACCGACCCGGCCCGCGCCGCCCCGCCGGTCGAGGCGGCGCTCGGCAAGGGCATCACCGACGTCGCCACGATCCAGAAGGCCCTCTCCTCGCCGGCCGCGAAGTTCGTCGCCGATCCGCGCACGATCATCGAGGCGACGAAGAAGATGCAGGCCTATCAGGTCTCGATCGGCACCCTCGACAAGGAGGCGCCGACCGACGGCCTGTTCGACGCCAAGCCCTTCGACAAGGTCAAGAAGCCCTGATCCGAGCAGCCTTGATCGACGCCTCATGACCTCGTTTCGCTCGGTCGCCCTCGCGGCCGCGGGGCTCGCCGCCTTCCTCGCCCTGTGGGAGGCGGCGCCCCGGCTCGACCTCGTGAACCCGGCCTTCCTGCCGCCGCCCTCCTCCCTCCCCGCGGCCTTCGCCCGGGAGATCTCGGGCGGGGCTTGGCCGCGCGCGGTCGCCGAGAGCCTGAGCCACTACGTGGTCGGTCTCGGCGCGGGCGCGGGGGCCGGCATCGCGCTCGGGCTCCTCTCCGGCATGTTCCGCTGGTTCGAGAGCCTGACCGCCTGGGTCGTACGGCTTCTGCGCCCCATTCCCGGCCTCGCCTGGGTGCCCTTCGCGATCATCTGGTTCGGGGTCCAGCCCTCGGCGGCCGTGTTCATCATCGCCATCGGCGTGTTCTGGATCGTGTTCTTCGCGACGCAGGGCGCCGTGCGCGGGGTCGACCGCGACCTCGTCGAGGTGGCCCAGGCCTTCGGCTTCCGTGGGCCCTTCGCACGCCTGACGAAGATCCTCCTGCCGGCTGCGACCCCCGGCATCCTCGTGGGCCTGCGCACGGCGCTGGGACAGGCCTGGATGGCGGTGGTCGCCGCCGAGATCTTCGGCGTGCCCGGCATCGGCGCGCGGATGATGCAGGCCTCCTCGCTTCTCTCCACCGACATCGTCGTGGTCTACATGCTCACCATGGCCGGGCTGTACGGCCTGTTCGACACCGGCTTCGTCGCCCTCCAGGGCTGGCTGCTGCGGTGGCGCGCATGAGTGCGACCGACCTCCCGGCCGGCGCGCGCCCGATCATCGACATCCGGGGCCTGAGCCTCGCCTACGAGCGGGACGGACGGCGCACCGAGATCCTGTCGAGCCTCGACCTCGCCGTGCCGCGCGGGCAGTTCCTCGTCATCGTGGGCGAGTCCGGCGTCGGCAAGTCGACGCTGCTGCGGGTGCTGATCGATCTGGCCAAGCCCAGCGGCGGCACCGTCACCCTCGACACGAAGGCGGCCACGCGCACGCCGATGGCGCTGGTCTTCCAGGATGCCCGGCTGCTGCCCTGGCGGCGGGTGCTCGACAACGTGGCCTTCGGCCTGGAGCGTCACGGTCTTCCGAAGTCCGAGCGCCGCGCCCGGGCCGCGGCGATGCTCAAGCTCGTGGGGCTCGCCGACCTTGCCGGGCGCTGGCCGCACCAGCTCTCCGGGGGGCAGCGCCAGCGCGTCGCCATCGCCCGGGCGCTCGCGGTGGAGCCCGAGGTGCTGCTGATGGACGAGCCCTTCTCGGCGCTCGACAGCTTCACCCGCGAGGGCCTTCAGGACGAGGTTCAGCGCATCAAGGCGCAGACCGGCAAGACCGTGCTGTTCGTGACCCACGACATCGACGAGGCGGTCTACCTCGCCGACCGGGTCGTGGTGCTGGCCGGCAGTCCCGGCCGGATCGCGGCCGACGTCGCCATCGACCTGCCCCGGCCGCGCCAGCGCCGGGACGCGACCCTGATCGAGGCGGCCCGCCACCTGCGGGCGGAGCTGTCGCGGCGCTCGGCGGAACTCTGACGGGCCCGCCGGCCTTGCTGTCTTGACGGTTCGCCGGCCGCGTTGGAACCATCGGGCGTCCCGCGGGACGGGGCGCCGCTGGGGGAGTGCAAGATGGGGTTTTTCCAGGACGCCCTGGTCCGTTTCAACCGGGTGGTGATGTCCTACGCGGGCGATACCGTCTTCATGCAGGCGGCGGTTTCGGCGGCGGCCAACGTCATCGTCGCCGACGGCGACACCGACGACGAGGAGATCGAGGCGGCCCTCGTCAGCATGCGGGCGAACCCGATCCTGGAGAAATCCTACGACACGCTCGCCCTGGAGGCGGCGCTGTTCGAGGCGCTGGCCCGGGCCGAGCTGCGCGCCGGGCGGCTGGAGAACCTGCAGCAGGTCGCAGCCATCGCCGACCGATCCCTGGAGCAGCGCCAGCACGTCTTCCTCATCGCGGCGGACGCCGCCGACAAGGGCGGCATCACGCAGAGCGAGCACCGGGTGCTCGACGAACTGGCCGCGGCGCTCGACGTCGACAAGGCCGCTCTGCTCGGCTGAGGACCGGCCCCCTCGCGATCCCGCGGCGGCGGGCGTAGGATCACCCGCGCAGGCCGGGAGTGCGACCGATGTACAAGGTGACTGGGACCGATCCGTCCGGGCGGACCATGGCGTTCGCCTGCGGGACCGACGAGCAGGCCCTGGAGAAGACCTGGGAGCTGGCGCGGCGCGGTTTTCGCGACGTCTCCGTTGCCGATCCGAGCGGCCGGCAGATGAGCGCGATGGCGTTCGAGCGCTCCCTCGACCTCGAATACGATTGAGGCCGCCTCCGGTCGGGGCGGCCCCGTCGAGCCCGCGTCGCGGCGGGCGCCCGCCGCTCAGGCCGCTCGCTTCTGATAATCCTTCACGTCCGTGAAGCGGATCTTCTCCCAGCGTTCTTCTTCGTAGCGCAGCGAGAAGGCGGTCGAGGCCATGAAGACCGGGGCACCGTCGAGGTCGCTCGCCATGGCCGAGCCGTGGGCGTTCACGAACTTGTCGATCTCGGCCTCCGATTCCGCCTCGATCCAGCGGCAGACGGAGAAACGCGTGGTCTCGTAGTCGATCGGCAGGCCGTATTCCGCCTGCAGCCGCTCCTTCAGCACGTCGAGCTGGAGCGCGCCGACAACGCCGACGATGGCCGGCGAGCCGTCCTGCGGGATGAACACCTGCACCACGCCCTCCTCGCCCATCTGCTGGAGGGCTTCCCGCAGCTTCTTGGCCTTCATCGCGTCGGTGAGCTTGATCCGCCGCATGATCTCGGGGGCGAAGCTCGGCACGCCGCGGAAGACGAGTTCCTCGCCCTCGGTGAGCGTGTCGCCGATGCGCAGCGTGCCGTGGTTGGGGATGCCGACCACGTCGCCGGCATAGGCTTCGTCGGCGATCGCCCGGTCCTGCGCGAAGAAGAATTGCGGCGCCGAGAGCGACATCGGCTTGCCCGTGCGCACGAGCTTGGCCTTCATGCCGCGCCGCAACTGGCCCGAACAGACCCGCATGAAGGCGATGCGGTCGCGGTGGTTCGGGTCCATGTTCGCCTGGATCTTGAACACGAAGCCCGTCATCTTCGGCTCGGTCGGCTCCACGGCGCGCTTGTCGGCCTCCTGGCCGCGCGGCGGCGGGGCGAAGCGGGTGAGCCCGTCGATCAGGTCGCGCACCCCGAAATTCCGCAGGGCGGAGCCGAAGAAGACCGGCGTGAGGTGGCCCTCGCGGAAGGCGGCGAGATCGAAGCTCTTGAGACCGCCCTCGGCCAGCTCCACCTCCTCGCGCCACGCATCGGCCGCGCCGTTCTCCGTCAGCAGCGTGTCGAAGAGCGGATCGCCAAAGCCCGAGACGGCGATCGTGCCGGCATCGTCCGCGGCATCGAGCCGGCGGACCCGGTTGCCGCCGAGCTCGTAGGTGCCCGCGAAGTTGCGCCCGAGGCCGATCGGCCAGGTCACGGGCGCCACGTCGAGGGCCAGCGTCTTCTCGATCTCGTCGAGCGTCTCGAAGGGGTCGCGCGCCTCGCGGTCGAGCTTGTTCACGAAGGTGACGATCGGAATATCCCGCAGCCGGCACACCTCGAACAGCTTGCGCGTTCTGGCCTCGATGCCCTTGGCGGCGTCGATCACCATCACGGCCGAGTCGACCGCCGTCAGCGTGCGGTAGGTGTCCTCGGAGAAGTCCTCGTGGCCCGGCGTGTCGAGCAGGTTGAAGACACAATCGCCATACTCGAACGTCATCACCGAGGTGACGACCGAGATGCCGCGCTCCTTCTCGATTCCCATCCAGTCGGAGCGGGTCGAGACCCGGTTGCGCTTGGCCTTCACCTCGCCCGCGAGCTGGATCGCGCCGCCGAACAGCAGCAGCTTCTCGGTCAGCGTGGTCTTGCCCGCATCCGGGTGCGAGATGATCGCGAAGGTGCGCCGCCGCGCGACCGGGTCGGCTTTCGGGTCTGCGGGCTTGGGATCGGTCTGCATCAGCATGGCGGGCACCGGCCGCCGCAATGCGGGCGGCCGCTCGTCTCGAAGGGGGTCGGGCGGTGGCCTGCTCTCTACGCGCTCCGCGCCTCCGACGCAAAGCCGCTCCCCTAGCCTCGCCCGACGAAGGGCATGCCGGTGGCCATCACGGTCATGAACAACACGTTGGCCGAGAGCGGCAGCCCGGCCATGTAGACGACCGCTTCCGCGACGTGGGCCGCCTCCATGTACGGCTCGGGCCGGATCGAGCCGTCGGCCTGCCGCGCACCCTGCCCGAAACTCTGCGTCATCTCGGTCTCGGCGTTGCCGACATCGATCTGGCCGCAGGCGATCGCGAAGGGGCGTCCGTCCAGCGCCGTGGCGCGGGTCAACCCGGTGATGGCGTGTTTGGTGGCGCTGTAGGGCGCCGACATCGGCCGCGGCGCGTAGGCCGCGATGGAGCCGTTGTTGATGATGCGCCCGCCCTGGGGCTCCTGTCGGCGCATCAAGCCGAAGGCGGCGCGGGTGCAGAGGAAGGCGCCGGTGAGGTTGACGTTGACGCTGGCCAGCCAATCCTCGACCGCGACCTCGTCGACGGTCGCGGCCGGAGTGAAGATTCCGGCATTGTTGAACAGCAGGTCGAGCCGTCCGAACCGCTCCGCGACCGTCGCGAACAGAGCCTCGACGGCCTTCGGGTCGGCCACGTCGGTGGGCACGCAAGCCGCGCCGTCCGGCAGTTCGGCGGCGACCCGCGCCAGCGCCTCCCCCCGCCGCCCCGCCAGCACCAGCCGCCATCCGGCCTGCCCGAGTCCGAGCGCGACCGCGCGCCCGATGCCGGACCCCGCCCCCGTCACCACCGCCACCCGATCCGCCATCGCCCTCACGCTCCCGCGTCCCCGATCCGCCCGAGCATAGGGCCTCGCGCGCACCCCGTGCAGGGGCTTTTGAGAGCGAGGCCTGCGGCAGGAGCCCGAGCCCTCGTGGCAAAAACACCGCCGGACACGGGAGCGGACGCCTCCGACCCGGTTGCCAGCCCCGCGCGGCCCGTCTAGAGAACCGGCGGCTCGAAGCCGATGGGGCGTCGCCAAGTGGTAAGGCAGCGGTTTTTGGTACCGCCATTCCCAGGTTCGAATCCTGGCGCCCCAGCCAATCCCCCAAGGCCATTTCCAGGCAATGACTTAGCCGAGAATCGAGCCGGTCGCGATGCGCGCAGACGTAATAGTCTGCCGAGTACTGCGGCTGGATAGATTGCCTATCCCTTCTTGGCGCAGCGTGTGGAACTCCCGCTCGGGAGCAATGATGATGTGGATCGCCTCGTCGCAGATCTCCTCCACCAGGGGAAATGCGGGTCGGCATTCCGATCCTCCACGAGGCGCCGCGCCAGCCGCGAATTGGCGTCGAGTTCGCGCGGGTTCGAGCTGTGGCCGACAACCGCCGCTAAACCAGTATCCAGGGGGAGATGACCGATCGAGAGCTGCCGCCGACCGCTGTGAGTTGGTTAGGGTTTTCTCTCGCGGCCTGATCTGATTCCCTGTCGGCCACCAACAGGATGAATGGTCTCACCGTTGTCATCGGATCTACGCGAGCGTGTCGTGAAGGTCGTGTCCGAGGGCGCCTCGCGCCGTCAGGCGGCCGAGCGGTTTGGGGTGAGGCCCGCCAGCGCCATCCGTTGGCAGGAAAGTTTCGAGCGGGAAGGCCGAGTGGCGGCCAAGTCGCAGGGCGACGACCGGCGTTCGCAGCACGTCGAAGCCCATGCGGATCTGATTCTGAACCTGCGCGAGGAGCAGCCAACGCTGATCCTCTCAGAACTGCGCGCCCGGCTGGCCGAGCGCGGCATCGCCATCAGCCGGAGCGGCTTGTCGCGCTTCTTCAAGCGCCACCGCATCACGCACAAAAAACATGCTGCACGCCGCCAGCAATAGCGGCCGGACGTAAGAGCCGAGCGCGAGGACTGGTTCGAGGCCCAGGACGAACGCGATCCCGACAGGCTCGTCTTCCTCGACGAGACGGCGCCCGCGACCAGCACATGGTGCGATGCTATGGCTGGGCGCCGCGCGGCGAGCGCTGCCGGGTCGCCGTCCCGCACGGCCACTGGAAGACGATCACCGTCACGGCGGCCTTGCGCTTGAGCGGCGCGGCCGCCACGGCCCTGTTCGACGGAGCCGCCAACGGTGAGCGCGTCCGCGCCTGTGTCACCGACACTCTGGTCCCGGTGCTGAAGCGAGGCGATACGGTGGTAATAGACAACCTCGGCGCTCACAAGGTGGCCGAGTGCGCGCGAGGCGATCCAGGCAGTGGACGCCAAGGTGCTCTACCTTCCACCCTCCTCGCCCGACTTCAACCCGATCGAACAGGTCTTCGTCAAACTGAAGGCCGACCCGCGTAGAGCCGCCACCCGCGCTCTGTCGGATCTGAAGGCGGCGATCCGATCCACCTTTGCTAAGATCACCCCACAGGCCTGCCGCAACTGCTCCGCAGCCACTGAATACGATACCTGTGATCCGACATGATCGACAATCGCTTTAAGGACGGCAAGGAGCGGTCAGACTTGATCTTCGGCCTCACGCGGACTAGTCGACCAGAGCTCCGGTATTGCTTCAAGAGAGGCAGTTGGCATGCCAGCCTCTGATCTCTCTCTGTCAGATCGGCGTTAAAACCTGTAGCTGTAACGCTGAACGACGGCCGAAGATCCATCGGGCCGAAATAATTGGGTTCGCGTGGCGCATTTTAGATCGCCATTGTAAGGGGCGGACGCCCGAGTCGCCCTGCCCCCACCTTGCAGATCGCTGGGCGCGACGGCTCCCTCCCCGTTCGGCAACCCCACGGCTTGCGGACGATTACCGGCGAGACGCGTCACGCCTTTCCGTCGACGGCGGGCGCCAGGATGCGTGGGGTCTGCTGATGCTGCACGACGCGCCACTCCTCATGCGCCAGCCGGCGATAGGTCGAGGTGCAGTGGGCCTCGTAGGTCTCGTCGTTGCGGCTGGCCTTCACCGTGTAGGCAATGACGATCAGGCCCTCCTGCGGCCGCGCGATCCGTCCGTCTTCCAGGCTGGCCTCCGTCCAGCGCGGCGTATTCGCCACCGCCTCGATCGCCTGCCGTCCGCCGTAGACGTAGGGCGGCTGCGGCAGGGCCATCAGGCACTCGTCGTCGACCAGGGTGCGGTAGTGGTCCGCATCACCAACCCAAAGGCTTTTCTCGAACGACCAAACGCGATCATCGTCCACGGCGCTTCTCCTCCATTTTTCGTCGTGTCGAGAGAAGATTGCACAGGCGGGATCGTTCCTGACCTGCGGCGGGATCGACCGTGCGCCATTGCCGCCGGGCGGACAGGCTTGCCGGCACCGCAACGGAAGCGCGGCGGGATCGAAAGGAAAGGCCGCGAATCGACAGGGACTCTCAGCCCTGTCGGCTACTGCGCCGGGCAACGGTAACGCGGCCGTTCCGCCTGCGTTCTCCGCGCCGGCCGCAGGGCAGCCATGCCCGTCTAGGACTGTGAGGGCAGAGGCAAACTTCTTGGTCCAGGTGCCATGTTGTTGCCGCAATTGCGCACAAGTCGGTGGCGCGCAATCATTCTATGGACGTCCCGATCTCCATGCTCACCAAGCACGCGCGCCTCTTTGCCGGCATCGGCTTCGTCGTTCTGTCGTACGGGCTTTGGGCCGCGGCCTGTCTGCGGGCCGAGCGGGTTCTCTGGTGGTGAAGACGGCCTCTATCCACTGCGTCGGGCGGCGGCGTAGGCACCGATGAGGAAACCGCCCTGCAGGGCCGAGAGATAGGCGAACAGCATGAGGAGATCGACCGCGGTGATCTCCTGATGGGTGATCTTCGTCGCCAGCCAGATCAGCGAGACGAGGAAGCTGGCGGCCGTCACGGCGGCGAGCCGGAGGAAGCATCCGACGGCGAAGCCCGCCAAGATCAGAACGCAGAGTGTCAGCATGATACGGTCCTTGACGAGGCGGGCAGCCCCCCTTCCTTCGTCGTCGAGCACTGCGGATCTCCTTGGCCGTCAGCGCAATGACAGGTTGCTCCAGCATAGAACTTAGATCGCACGGCTGCTGAGGAAAGCGTCCTCGCGCGAAAACACCTCGCCGGATTTCGGGAAAATCTATCCACAGCCGATGATGATCTGTTGAAGGCTGTCCGATCAGCGTCCTCGCATCGCCAATTCTAACGATCAACGCCGATATTGGCGGCTTGGATTCAGGGTGTTTCTTAAGCGCCGGAGGCGGGCGAGCGCGCTTCGCTCTTTGCCCCTCCGGCATCCGCCTTCCGCACGGATCGGCAAGACGAAGCCCATAGCGGCTTCGTCGGCGCATAAGCTCGAACGTCCTGCAAACCAAGGAAAATTCGGCCACCTCGGGCTCGACCGCAAGCACGGCGGTAAGGCGGAGGGTGGGCCGATGAATGGGCTCATCACCCCGCCTTCCAAGACGCTTCGAGAGATCGAGCGGACTGGGGACCGACGCCGCCTCGCGGTGCATCTTCCCGCCGCCAAGCGATCGCATCAAGAAATTCTGTTCGAAAGTTCAGCCAGCGCTTGGGTCTTGCGTAATCTATCTTTTGATAGATCTATCTTAGTTTGAATTATAATCGTTATAAAACATAGTTCTTGCATGCATCATTCGATTTTTGCCATACGGCTGGCGGAGTATCGTCGTGATACGCCTGCTTTTACATCATAAAACAAGATAAAGTCTTGGGTGCTATGTTTGAAGATCGTGCCGTCTCCACTCAGCCGGCTCCGTCTGCGGCTCGGTTCTCCCGTCTGCTGACTTCGACGATCCTGTCCGGCACGGTCCTGTGCGGCGCCGCCCTGCCGGTCTCGGCGCAGCCTGTCGCCGACACCGCCGTCGAGCTGTCCGAACTGAGCGTGACCGGCGAAGGCCGCGGCTTGACGCTCGGCGGCGCGCTCTACGGTCCCGGCGGCGCCCAGGGCGCGGTTCCGGGCTACGTCGCCAGCCGCAGCATCGTCGCGACCAAGACCGACACACCGATCCTGGAGACGGCCCAGTCGATCTCCGTCATCGGCCGCAAGCAGATCGAGGATCAGAACGCGCTCAGCATCAACCAGGCCCTGCGCTACACCCCGAGCGTCACCACCGAGCAGCGAGGCGGTGCGGGATCGACCCGGCTGGAGCAGTTCCTGATCCGCGGCTTCTCCGCGCCGGTCTTCCTCGACGGCATGGCGCTACTCGGCGGGCGCGACGCCAACGCCACGGTCGATCCCTATCGGCTGGAGCGCATCGACGTCATCAAGGGCCCGGCCTCGGTGCTCTACGGGCAGTCGGGTCCGGGCGGCATCGTCAACCTCGTGTCGAAGGTGCCGCAATTCGTCCAGCACGGTGAGGTTTTTGTTCAGGGCGGCGGTTTCAGCGAGGTGCGCGGCGGCGTCGATGTCGGCGGTCCGATCCATTCCGACGTGCCCTGGCTTGCCGACCAGTTCGCCTACCGCATCGTCGGCTTCGGCTGGAACGGCGACGGTCCCGTCGACACGACGCGGGTCGAGCGTGCGCTGATCAACCCGAGCCTGACCTGGCGGCCCTCCGCCGACACGCAGCTCACCATCATCGGCAATTACCAGCGCGACCCGTTCTCGGGCTTCTACGGCGGCTTCCCGGCGGTAGGCACGGTGTTCCCGCGCAACTTCGGCAACGGCATCATCGGCCGCCTGCCGGTGAACTTCTACGATGGCGACCGCGGCATCGAGCGCTCGGATCGGACCCAGGCCTCGATCGAGTACCTGTTCGATCACCGCTTCAGCGAGAATCTGCGCTTCCACTCGGCCGGACGCTACCTGCGCACGCAGGGCGACTACCGCAGCGTCTACAGTGCCTTCAATCCCCGCAATGGCCCCTTCGCCACCGGCCCGCTGATCCCGCGTGCGGTCATCGGCACCAACGTGGCGGCGGAAGCCTACACGATGGACAGCAACTTCGTCGCCAACTTCGATACCGGCTTCATCGCCCACACCGCCCTGCTCGGCGTCGATCACCGCACCTTCAGCACCGGGACGACCGGCTCCCCGTTCCCGGACGCGCCGGACCTGAACGTGCTGGCGCCGAACTACGACATGAACATCGCGTTCCCGGCCTTCAACACCGTCTCGCGGGTCGATGCGCAGCAGACGGGCGTCTACTTCCAGGACCAGATGAAGTTCGACCGCCTCGTGCTGACGCTGGGCGGGCGCTACGACGTCGCACGCCAGACCGGGCCGACCCGCTCCTTCGCCACCAACGGCACCAGCACCCTGACGCTCCAGAACGCGCCGGCCGATGCCTTCACCGGCCGGGCGAGCCTGCTCTACCTGTTCGATTCGGGCGTGGCGCCGTACGTGTCCTACAGTCAGGCCTTCGAGCCGATCGTGGCGGGCCGCGTATTCGACACGGCCTTCGGCACCGTCGGCCGCGTGCCCGATCCGCAATCGAGCGACCAGTACGAGGCCGGCATCAAGTACCAGCCGCCCGGTACCGATATCCTGCTCACCGCCGCCTTCTTCGACATCCGACAGTCGAACCGCACGACCGCGGACCCGGCGCGCCAGGGCTTCGTCGTGCAGACCGGTCAGGTCGGCGTGCAGGGCGTCGAGTTCGAGGCGCGGGCGAACCTCACCGAGGGGGTCACCCTGATCGGCGGCTTCTCGCTCCTCGACATCCGCAACGTCCGGGACGACGGCCGAACCGCCAACGACCTGACCCCCGGTCAGACGGTGCCGCTCCAGGGCCGCAGCCCGGTTCTGGTGCCGGACTCCACCGCTTCGCTGCTCGCGACCTATCGCTTCAACGAGGGACCGCTTCTGGGTCTCGAAATCGGCGGCGGTGTTCGCTACCTCGGACCGTCCTGGGGTGATGCGGCCAACACCTTCAAGGTGCCGGCGAGCGTGCTCGTCGATGCCACGCTGAACTACGACCTGAAGTACCTCGATGCGACGCTTCAGGGCTTCTCGATGCAGCTGAACGCCACCAACCTCCTCGACGAAAAATACGTCAGCGGCTGCAACGGCTACACCAGCTGCTATTACGGCCTGCCTCAGACCGTCTATGCAACCCTGCGCTACCGCTGGTAGGAGGCCGGCATGGCTTCGCATGTCGGGACGACGCCGCTGAAGGAACGGGCCGCCGTGGCCGCCCGGGTCGTTCTGGCGGCCGGGGGCGGCTACGGGATCGCCGCGCTCGCCACCGCGCTCCTGTCGCTGACGCTGCCGCTGCCGCGCTCGGAGGCGGTCGCGGCGGCGACGCTCGTCAGCTTCGCGCTGATGGCCGGGATCGTGGTGCTCGTCTTCGCGATGCGCACGCTGCTGCGGGCGACCGTGACGCTTGCCGCCACGGCTCTGGCCCTTGCCGGCGGTCTCTGGCTCGTGATGCGGGGAATCGCACCATGAAGGGAAGTTTCCGCCAGTCCATGGCGTGGCTGCACATGTGGTCCGGCCTCATCGTCGGCTGGGTGCTGTTCGCCATCTTCGTCACCGGCACCGCGAGCTACTATCGGGCCGACATCTCCCGCTGGATGCGGCCCGAACTCGTCCGCGTCGAGCCGACGGACGGCGCGGGCCTCGCGGCCTCCGCCGAGCGCGCCGTGACCTACCTCAAGGAGCACGCGCCCAAGGCCCGGACCTGGTTCATAGGCCTGCCCCAGCCCGATCATCCGGTGCTCGACCTGTTCTGGCGCACCCGGCCGGGCGAGCCGCCGGGCCACGTCACCCTCGATCCGAAGACCGGCGCCGAGGCCGCGGTGCGGGACACCAAGGGCGGCGACTTCCTCTACCGCTTCCATTTCGAGCTGCACATGCCCCCGCTCTGGGGGCGCTGGGTCGTCGGCATCTGCGCGATGATCATGCTGGTGGCGTTGATCTCCGGCATCGTCATCCACAAGCGGATCTTCGCCGACTTCTTCACCTTCCGGCGGGACAAGGCGCCCCGGCGCAGCTTCCTCGACGCGCACAACGTGACCGGCGTGCTGGCGCTGCCGTTCCACCTGATGATCACCTACACGGGCATCATCACGCTCGCGACGCTCTACATGCCGTGGGGCGTGACGACCGCCTACAAGGGCGACTCCCAAGCCTTCTTCGTCGAGGCGAACTGGATCACCACGCCGCGCAAGCCCGCGGGGCGGACGGCCGAGATGGCGCCGATCGGGCCCATCGTCGAGCGCGCGGTCGCGACTTGGTCCGAGCCGCTGGAGCGGCTGACCATCTCGAACCACGGGGACGCCAACGCGACCGTGGTCGCGGTGTTCGAGGAACCGCACGGCCTCTCGCACGAGCATCCCCAGATCGCCTTCGACGGGGTCAGCGGCGAGATCCTGGAGACGCGCAACGGCGGCTTGAAGCCCGCGGCCAAGACCTTCACCACCATGACCGGCCTGCACGAGGCCCACTTCGCCGGCCCGGCCCTGCGCATCCTGTTCTTCCTGTGCGGGTTGATGGGCTGCGCCATGGTCGCGACGGGCATCGTGCTGTGGTCGCTCGCGCGCCTGCCGAAACCCGGCGAGCGCTCCTTCCCCGGCCTGCGCCTCGTCCAGGCGCTCAACGTCGGCAGCATCGCCGGCCTGCCCGCGGCGGTAGCGGTCTACTTCCTCGCCAACCGGCTCCTGCCGGTGGATCTCGCGGGCCGCGAGGATTGGGAGATCCGCGCCTTCTTCGGCGCCTGGATCCTCGCCGCCCTGGTGCCGCTCGCCCGCCCGCAGCGCCGGGCCTGGTGCGAGGGCTTGGCGGCGGTGGCGGTTCTGTGCCTCGCGGTGGTCGCGGCCGACATCCTGACGATCCCCGGACATCCGCTGCGCGCCTCCGGCGGCGACCCGCTGTTCCTGTGGTTCGACGGGTCTATGCTGGTGCTGGCGGCCCTGTTCGCGGTCGCGTCGCGAAAAGTCCGGCGCTACGAGGCGCCCCGGCGCGAGCGAAGCGCGCGGTCGGAGCGGGCGCCGGCCCCCTCCTCGGTCCCCTCCCCTGCCCGCTCGCCCGCGCGGCACACGGAGCCGACGCACGCATGACGCCCCTCGTCCTCGCCGTGAATCTGGGCCTCAGCTTCGCGGGCCTGACCGCGCTCTGCCTCAGCCTGAACCGGCACCATTCCGAGATCTTCGACCGGCGGGCGGAGCGCAGGGCGGTGCTCCGGCTGCGCGCCTTCGGCTGGGCCGCCCTCGCCGTCTCCCTGTTCGTGGCCGGCGCCTGGGAGGGCTGGGCCTTCGGACCCGTGCAGTGGTTCGGCGCGCTGACCGGGGCGGCGGTCGGGCTGGTGCTGCTCCTGTCCTACCGGCCGCGCTACGTCGCGCCCGCGGCGCTGACCGCGCTCCTCGTCGCGGCCGTGCCCCTGGCCGTCCTCGCCGCCGCGTCCTGATCGCCCCCGATGGTTGCGCTCGCGCCGGCTCGGGCGCTGACCCTCGCGAGCCGTCTTCTCGTGGAGAAAGGGTTCTGCGAGGTCGCCCGCAACGAGCGCGGCGACAGCCTCTATCTCGCCCGAGGCGAGGGGCCGGAGCGGCTGCGGCTCTCCAACCACGCCCGCACCCCGAAGCAGCGGCGGATCCATCCGGAAGTGATGGCGAGTCTGGTGATCCGCACGCCGAAGACCGAAGCGCAGGTCGCCGCGATGGTCGAGGCGGCCCTGCGCGACTTCGCGGCCGGGCTGGCCCGGCGGGCTTAGGACCCGTTCGATGTGCGATGGCAGAACCGCACGAGGTTTTGTCCACCCTCGTCCGCGACCTCCTTCGAGGCTTCCGTTTTGCTCCGGCACCTCAGGATGAGGGCGCGAGTGGGATCGCGTCACGGCGTCTGACACAGCGCCTGGGGGCGGACTGCCTGCGCTCTCGTGCTGAGCGCGCGGCCGCGTCTTGTGAGAGACGCGCACTCGGTCGAGTTGCACAGGTTCTCGATCACAGACCCGCACTCGCCCCGCGCAGTCGCCGACGCTCCGAGGGCAGCTCGAACACGCCCGACCACAGGCCGAGGCGGCGGCCCCAGGCGCGGCGGTCCTGGTCGGTGTAGTCGGCCGAGACGCTGCGGTCGGCCACGGCGTATCCGTTGGCGACCATCCAGGCGGCGAGATCCTCCTCCCCGAGCCGGCACAGGACGGTGGCGGTGCCGTCCGCGCCGCCGCGCGGCTCGCAGGCGAGGGACGCGGCTCCGATCCGCGCCGCCAGGGCCGCCGCCGCGACGCGTCCGCAGGCATAGCTGCGCTCGTGGCCGTCGTAGCAGGTCTGGTCGATCTCCGGCGCGTCGATGCCGTGCAGCCGCAGGCGCCGGCCGCCGATCTCGAGGGTGGCCCCGTCGATCACGTGGGCGGGGCCGTCGACCCCTTGCGACACGGAATGCGACACGGGTTCGGCCGCGTGGGCCGGGCTGCCTGCCGCTATCCCTGCCCCCACGAGGGCCAGGGTGGGGACGAGGAGCGCCCCGAGGAGGCGCCGGGGGCCCTGCCCTTCCGAGGGGTTGTCCTGGGAAGAACGCGAGCTGGCGATGGTGCCGACGAGGCAGGCGGCGTAGATCAGGAGGATGGTGGCGGTGAGCGACATCGAAGGGAACCTCGCGGGAGGGGAGCGGGCGGCGCGCCGGCCGTGGCCGCTGCGTCGTCGATGCCGCCTTGTCGCCGAGGCCTCCCCGCACCGGCCTGACGCCGCCCGTCAGTGTCCTGTCAGCGGGACGCGCGCAGACCCGTCGCCTCGCATGTCACGCCTCGCCCCCCGCCTCCTCCTCCTCGCCCTCTCGGCCCTGCCGCCGGCCCTCGGCGCGGCCGGGCCGGTCCGCGCCGACGACGACGGCGAGCGGGCGCGCCGCGCCCTGGAGCGGGGCGAGATCCGGCCCCTCGACGCCGTGCTCGCCGCCGCCCGCGCCGCGGTGCCCGGCGACGTGGTGGCGCTCGACCTCAAGCGTGACGACGGGCGCTGGCTCTACAAGCTGCGCATCCTGAGCCCCGACGGCCGGCGCCGGGACGTGAAGATCGATGCCAGCTCGCTGAAGGTTCTCGACGTGGACGACGATGATTGAGGCCTCGACCCGGGGGGCGATCGCTGGCTTCCGGGCGGAGCCGGGCGCGGAGCGGGAGGCAGCCCCATGCGCATCCTCGTCGTAGAGGACGAGCCGCGCATCGCCGCGGACGTGCGGGAGGGGTTGGAGCGGGCCGGCTACGTCGCGGAGGTCGTCGGCGACGGCGAGGCGGCGTGGTTCCGGGCCGAGACCGAGACCTACGATGCCATGGTGCTCGACCTCGGTCTGCCGCGACTCGACGGCCTCGGCGTGCTGCGCCGCCTGCGCGCGGCGGACGTGGCCCTGCCGGTGCTGATCCTCACAGCCCGCGACGGCTGGCGCGAGCGCGTCGAGGGGATCGATGCCGGTGCCGACGACTATCTCCAGAAGCCGTTCCGGATGGAGGAGCTGGTGGCGCGGCTGCGGGCCATCCTGCGCCGTACCGCCGGCCACGCCTCCCCCCTGCTGCGGGCTGGCGCGGTCGAACTCGACACCCGCACCCGCGCCGTCTCGGTGGCGGGCCGCGAGATCGACCTCACGGCGCTGGAATACCGCCTGCTCGCCTTCCTGCTGCACCGTCAGGGGCAGGTCGTGCCGGCGGGCGAACTGCTCGACCATCTCCATGGCAGCGACAGCGACCGGGAGGCCAACGCGCTGGAGGCGCTGCTGACCCGGCTGCGGCGCAAGCTCGGGCCCGGCATCGTCGAGACCCGCCGCGGCCACGGCTACCTCGTACCGGCCGACGTGTCCGGCTCTCCGTGAAGCGCGACTCGCTGCGCCTGCGGCTCGGGCTTGCCGCCGCCGGGCTGATCGCCCTGGCGCTCGCGCTGGCCGGTATCGGGCTGACGCTGATCTTCGACCGGGTGCTCGATGCCCGCACCGCCGACGGCCTCGACCGCACGGCGAAGCTGATCGCGGGGCAGGTCGCCCTCGCCCCGGACGGGGCCTTGAACCTGCCGCGTGAGCCGCCCGATTCTCGCTTCTCGGCCCCCTATGGCGGCCTCTACTGGCAGGTGGAGCGGGCCGACAGGGGAACCGGCGGCGCCCTGCGCTCGCGCTCGCTCTGGGATCGCGGCCTCGGCACCGTTCCCGACGCAGCCGCGGAGCCCGCCATCGGCGACCTTCCGGGGCCGGACGGCGGCCGGCTCATCGCGGTGACCCGCCGGGTCTCGATCCCGACGAACGGCGGCACGGTGGCGCTGACCGTCACGGTGGCCGAGGACCGCCGGGATCTCGCCGAGAGCCGCGCCACCTTCCTGCGGCTGCTGGTGCCCTCGCTCGTCGCCCTGTTCGGGGCGCTGACGCTGGCCATGTCGCTCTTCGTCCGCCGGGCGCTCAGCCCCTTCCGGACCCTGCGGGCGGATCTCGCCGCGGTCCATGCCGGGACGCGGGCGCGGCTGCCCGAAACCTTCCCCGAGGAGGTGCGCCCGCTGGTGGCGGATCTCAACCGCCTGCTCGACGCCCAGGAGCGGGATCTGGAACGGGCGCGCACGGGCGCGGGCGATATGGCCCACGGCCTCAAGACGCCGCTCGCGGTGCTCGACGCGCTGGCTCGCCGCACGGCCGCCGCCGATCCGGCACTCTCGGCGGAGATCGCCGAGCAGGCCCACGCCATGGGCCGGCAGGTGGAGCGCACGCTCGCCCGCGCCCGGGCGGCCGCGGGCGGCCTGCGGCGGCGCACCTGCCCGGTCGCGCCGGTGATCGAGCGGATCGTCGGTGCCCTGAAGCGCCTGCCCGAGGGCGAGGCCCTGCGCTGGGAGATCGCGGCTCCGGACGGCCTCGGCTTTCCCGCCGACGAGGGGGATCTCACGGAGATTCTCGGCAACCTTCTCGACAATGCCCGCAAATGGGCCCACCGCCGCGTCCGCGTCTCGGGGCGGGCGGCGGCGGGAGAGGCGTGCCTCGTGCTGGAGGATGACGGGCCGGGCATGAGCGAGGCGGCCATCGCCGGCATCGCCCGTGGGCGCCGCTGGGACGAGAGCCGGCCCGGCACCGGCTTCGGCATCGCGATCGCCCGCGACCTCGTGGAGGCGGCGGGTGTGTCGATGCGCTTCGGACGCTCCGAACTCGGCGGCCTGCGGGTGGAATTGCGCTGGCGCCTCCCGCCGCCGTGACGCGATCCCCGTGTGCGATCGAGGATTCAGGCGGCCCGGGCGAGGGCGCCGAGCAGGTCGGAGCGGCAATAGGGCTTCTGCAGGAAGCAGCCGGCATCGGGCAGGTCCCGGCCGGCCGGCCGGACCCGGCCCGAGGTGACGACGAGCCGGATATGCGGCCAGCGCGCCCGCACCCGCTGGGCCAAGGCGAGGCCGTTCATCGAGCCCGGCATGTCGATGTCGGTAAAAAGGGTATCGAAGGCCTGCGCCGTCCCCTCGAGGAGTCGCAGGGCCGCGTCCGCGTCGGATGCCTCCGCCACGGGCAGGCCGGCATCCTCGAGCATGTCCACGGCCACCATGCGCACGAAGCATTCGTCTTCGACGACGAGGATGCGCGGCGTGTCGGAGGCGTCGGAGATCTGGGGCTTGCTGGTCATCGGTCGGGCTTGAAGGGGTGAGAACGTCGTTGCCTTTCTTAAGGGGCCGGTTCGGATTTGGTTTCAGCGGCGCCGTAGAAGTTTTCAGGAAAATGCACGCGGCCGTGTCGATGGTCGGATACGCCGAGTCAGGTGCCGCGCCCCTGTCGCCCGCTTCGCATTGCCACTCCGGGGGCTTTGCATTAGGGGAGCCCGGCTAAACGGGCGCAGATGGCCCGCCGCGATGCGGCCTCGAGACGATCACGCCCCGGCCTTCCCGCTCGCGCCGGGCGCGAGGGCCCGGCCGCCGTATCGCCGCTTCGAAGGCCCGCCGCTGCGCCCGACCGTCCCCGTAGGTCCGCGCCGTGATGATTATCGCCCTGGAGTCCCGTCTTGGCGTCTGAGCTCGAGAGCCCGCGCAGGCCTTCATCCGAGGCGGCCCCGGCGACCCTGCCGAAGGTCCCCACCGGCATCGCGGGCTTCGACGCCATCACCTTCGGCGGCCTGCCGAGGGGGCGTCCCTCGCTGGTCTGCGGCTCGGCGGGCTGCGGCAAGACCCTGTTCGCCACCACCTTCCTCGTCAACGGCGCCACCCTCTTCGACGAGCCCGGCGTGTTCATGAGCTTCGAGGAGCGTGCCGAGGATCTCGTCGCCAACGTCGCCTCCCTCGGCTACGACCTCGACGGCCTCCTGGCGCAGGGCAAGCTCGCCATCGACCACGTGCGGGTCGAGCGCAGCGAGATCGAGGAGACCGGCGAGTACGACCTAGAGGGCCTGTTCATCCGCCTCGGCTTCGCGGTGGATTCGATCGGCGCCAAGCGCATCGTGCTCGACACCATCGAGACGCTGTTCACCGGCTTCAAGGACGAGAGCGTGCTGCGCGCCGAGCTGCGCCGCCTGTTCGGCTGGATCAAGGACCGCGGGCTGACCGCGATCATCACCGGCGAGCGCGGCGACGGCCAGCTCACGCGCCAGGGGCTGGAGGAATACGTCTCCGACTGCGTGGTGCTGCTCGACAACCGCGTCGAGGACCAGATCACCACCCGGCGCCTGCGGGTCGTGAAGTATCGCGGTTCGGCCCACGGCACCAACGAGTACCCGTTCCTGATCGATGCCGACGGCATCAGCGTCCTTCCGGTCACCTCGACGGATCTCGACTACGCGATTCCCGAGGGCGTGGTGCCCACCGGCATCGCGGGCCTCGACGCGATGCTCGACCCCGGCGGCTTCCACCGCGGCAGCAGCATCCTGGTCTCGGGCGAGGCCGGCACCGGCAAGACGATGATCACCGCGAGCGTGATCGATGCGGCCTGCCTCCGGGGCGAGCGCTGCATGGCCTTCGTGTTCGAGGAGAGCGGCGACCAGATCTGCCGCAACGCCCGCTCGATCGGCCTCGACCTTGCCCGCCACGTCGCTTCGGGCCTGCTGCGGTTCGAGGCGGCGCGCCCGAGCCTCTACGGCCTGGAGATGCACCTCGCGCGCATGCACCGGGACATCGACCGCTTCGCGCCCTCCCTCGTGGTGATCGATCCGCTCTCCGCGCTGAGGGGGCCCGCGGTCGAGCTTCAGGCGACGATGCTGCGCATGGTGGACATGCTCAAGAGCCGCGGCATCACCGCCCTGTTCACCAGCCTGCGCGAGGACGGTGAGCTCGACGCGAGCAGCAGCATCGGCGTCTCCTCGCTGATGGATGCCTGGATCCGCCTCCTCAACGTCGAGGCCAACGGCGAGCGCACGCGCACGCTCTACGTCATCAAGGCGCGGGGCATGCGCCATTCGAACCAAGTGCGCGAATTCGTGATGTCGGGCGACGGGATCGCGCTCATCGATGCGTATATCGGTCCGGCGGGCGTGCTCACCGGCACCGCGCGGGTGGTGCAGGAGGCCGAGGAGGCCGCTGCCGCCCTGCGCCGGGAACAGGAGAACCGCCGCCGCAGGCGCGAGGCGGTGCGGCGGCGCCACGCGCTGGAGCGCCAGATCGAGGAACTGCGGGCCACCCTGGAGGCTACGGAGGAGGAAGAGGCGGTGCTCCTGAACGAGGACGAGCTGCGTGAGACGATGCGGGCGGGCGAGCGGGACACTCTCGTCGCCCGCCGGGGAGGCGTGAAATGAGCGGGCTCGAACCGACGGGCGACGAATCCGAGGCCGGCGCGGACACCGCGGACGAGGGGCTGTACCGCCTGCGGCTCTACGTGGCCGGGCAGACCGCCAAGTCGCTGGCGGCGATGTCGAACCTGAAGCGCTTCTGCGAGGAGCACCTCGCCGGCCGCTACGACATTGAGGTGATCGACCTGATGAAGAACCCGCAGCTCGCCGCGGGTGATCAGATCCTGGCGATCCCGACCCTGGTGCGCCGCCTGCCCTCCCCGCTCAAGCGCATCATCGGCGACCTCTCCAACACCGAGAAGGTGCTCGTCGGCCTCGACATCCGGCCGAGGGCGGATCAGCCTTGAGCGCGGCCGCTGCTTCAGAGAACGGGCCTGCCGGCCCACTCCGCCTGCGCCTCTACGTGGCCGGCACCTCGTTGCGCTCGACGCGCACCATCGACAGCGTGCGCCGCCTGTGCGAGCAGCGGCTCGGCGGGCTGGGTGACCTCGAAGTCGTCGATATCTACCAGCAATCGCAGCTCGCGGGCGGCGACGGCGTCGTGGCGGCGCCGACCCTGGTGCGGCTGAGCCCCCTGCCCGCCCGGCGCCTCGCGGGCGACCTCAGCGACGAGCGCCGCATCCTCGAGGGGCTGGGATTGCAGGATTTCGTGCGGGAGCACCGATGAGCGCCGAATCCGCCTCCACCGACCTCGCCGGGGCCGAGGCGCGCATCCGCGAACTGGAGACGCGGCTGGAGGAGGTCGAGGAAACCCTCTCGGCGATCCGCCGGGGCGATTTCGACGCCATCGTGGTCGAGGGCCCGTCCGGCGAGCGGCTGGTCTACACCCTGGAGAATGCCGACCGGCCCTACCGGGTGCTGATCGAGCAGATCCAGGAGGGCGCCTTCACCCTCGGGCCGGACGGGGCGCTGCTCTACTGCAACCGGCGGCTGGCCGAGGCGCTGGGGCTGCGCCAGGAGCGGCTGATCGGCCAGAAGCTGGCAAGCTTCGCCGCCGAGGGCCAGGGCGCGGCGCTGGCTGCCCTGGTGGAGCAGGCCGCGCAGGGGCCGGCCCGGGGCGAAATCGCGCTGCGCGACGAGGCCGGCATCGAGCGCCCGGCCTACCTGTCCCTCAACCGGCTGGACGGCAGCGGCGACACGCTGCTGCTCTGCGGCGTGCTCACCGACCTGACGGCGGAGCGGCGGCGCCTCAGCGAACTCGCCGAGACCAACGAGCGCCTGCGGACGGAGGTGGCCGAACGGGAGCGGATCGAGGAGGCCCTGCGCCAGAGTCAGAAGATGGAGGCGGTGGGCCAGCTCACCGGGGGCGTGGCCCACGACTTCAACAACTTGCTCACCGTCATCAAATCCTCCACCGACCTGCTCAAGCGCCCCGACCTCGCCGAGGAGCGCCGCCGCCGCTACGTCGAGGCGATCTCCGACACCGTGGGGCGCGCGGCCAAACTCACCGGCCAGCTCCTCGCCTTCGCCCGGCGCCAGGCGCTCAAGCCCGAGGTGTTCGATGTCGGCCGCGGCGTCGCCTCGGTGGCCGACATGGTCGGCACGCTGACCGGGGCGCGCATCCAGGTCAAAACCCTGATCGAGCCCTGCTTCGACGCGGCGGGCGAGCCCTTCGCCTGCCTCGTGGAGGCCGATCCGAGCCAGTTCGACACCGCGCTCGTCAACATGGTCGTCAACGCCCGCGACGCCATGGACGGCGAGGGCACGCTGACGATCCGGGTCGGCCATGCCGGCCAGATCCCGGCGCTGCGCACCCATCCGCCGGTGCCCGGCGACTACGTGGCGGTCTCGATCTCCGATACGGGCTCGGGCATCGCGCCCGCCGACTTGCCGCGGATCTTCGAGCCGTTCTTCACCACCAAGGGCGTCGGCCAGGGCACCGGCCTGGGGCTCTCCCAGGTGTTCGGCTTCGCCAAGCAGTCGGGCGGCGACATCGCCGTGGAGAGCGTGCTCGGCCAGGGCACCCGCTTCACCCTGTTCCTGCCCCGAGCCAAGATCGCGCCGACGGTTCCCGAGAGCGCCGACGAGCCGGAGCCGCTGGCCCCCGGTCACGGCACCTGCGTGCTCTTGGTCGAGGACAACCGCGAGGTCGGCGCCTTCGCCACCCAGGCTCTGGCCGAACTCGGCTACGGCACCGTCTGGGCCATGGATGCGGATCAGGCGCTCGCCGAACTCGCCCGCACGCCGGAGCGCTTCGACGTGGTGTTCACCGACGTGGTGATGCCCGGCATGAACGGCGTGGACCTCGCCCGGACGATTCTCGAGAGCCGGCCCGAAATGCCGATCGTGCTCTCCTCCGGCTACAGCCACGTGCTGGCCGAGGACGGACGCCACGGCTTCCCGCTGCTGCACAAGCCGTACTCGGTGGAGGATCTCTCGCGCATCCTGCGCCGGGCGATCCAGCGGCGCCACACGCGGGCGAAATAGAGGCCGCTGCGAGCGTTTCCCCTTCTCCCGCAACGGCTTGGCCAGCGGACAAGAAAAAAGGCTCGGATTGCTCCGAGCCTTGAAGGGAAAAGGCCATTGGGGGCTGAACTGGCCTTCGTGATCGGATAATGCGCGAACGCCCAAGCGGTTCCGCGAAAAAGTTCAAAAAATTCGTGGGCGAATGATACGCGCCGCCGCGAGGTGCGACGGCACGCAGAAGCTGTACGAAAAGTATGGTCGGGTGACTCAGGCGTATTGCGCCGACTCGGAGTCCCGCAGGATGAACAGGCCAACCCGCTGGGTGCTGTGGACACTGACCAACATCACCGTTCTCCTGACGCTGAACGGAGCGATCTCGCTGGGCGTGTGGGTCGTCGTGCGCAGCATGACCTTTGCCGATCCGTTCGCGGAGCAAGCTGCATCCCACTACCTTCGGGCAATTCCCGCAGAGATTGAGCTCACGTCGATGATCGCTCAAGGATCGGACATGACGCTGTTCGATCCGCTCATTCCGATCAGACGGGAAGCCTGTGGCGGGGCCGCCTTTCAGCTCTCCGACGAGGCTGCTGCTCAACTCGAATTTCGCGGCTTAGCGCATCTCGGATCGGCCCGCACCGGACGCGGCTACGTGGGTGGACCCGAGGAGCCATACTGGACCTACCAGCCCTGGCAGGAAACACCTGTACCGAGCACATGGATCGGTGATGGCAAGTGGGCATCGGGATTTGGATGTTTGAAGGAAGGTGCCCGCCATTTCGACGCCGATGCGGTCTACAAAGCCGTTCGCGAGCCGGGCGCCTACTTCACTACGGGGCGTGAGAGCGAGATGGTGATCATCCCGCGTCTGCGCCTTCTGGTTCTGACCTACTTGGGATGATTTCCGCGGCAGGGCTTTTCGGAAAGTCGAGGAGCCCTGCCGCGGCCAGCGGTAGAAGGCTCTAGCGCGGCGCGGCGGCCCGGCGCAGGCGGTCGTTGATCGCCTCGCCGAGCCCGTCTTCCGGCACCGGCACCACGGCGATCACGGGCGCGCCGGAGGCGTCGAGGCGGCGCAGGGCTTCGAACAGGCGGGCGGCGGCCTCCGCCGGATCGCCGCGCTCGCTCAAGGACTCGACCGCCGCCGCCCGCTCCAGACCGGCCGGACGAGAGGAGCCGAACAGCAACACAGCCTCGCCGGGTTCGACGGTTCGCGCCTCGAGCCGCACCCCCGCCCGGGGGGCGTAGTGCGAGGCCAGCAGGCCCGGTCCCGCCGGGCGTGATCCCGGATCGCCGGCCGCCTCCGGATCGAAGCCGAGCACCCCCGCGAGGGCCGCTCGCGTGACGCCGCCGGGGCGCAGCAGCCGGGGCCGGCCGCCGAGGCAGGCGACCACGCTCGATTCCACGCCGACCGGGCACTCGCCCCCGTCGAGCACCGCGTCGATGCAGTGATCGAGATCGGCCAGGACGTGGGAGGCGGAGGTGGGGCTCACCCGTCCCGAGCGGTTCGCCGAGGGCGCCGCGACCGGCCGGCCGGTGGCCGCCAGGAGGTCGCGGGCGACGGCGTGGGCGGGGACGCGCAGGGCCACGCTGTCGAGCCCGGCCCGGGCGAGATCGCAGACCGTTCCGGTGGGTGCCGCCGGCACCACCAGGGTCAGCGGGCCGGGCCAGAAAGCTTCGGCCAGCCGAAGGGCGGCGGCGTCGAACAGGCCCTGGGTCAGGGCGGCCTCGAGCGACGCGACGTGGGCGATGAGCGGGTTGAAGCGCGGGCGGCCCTTGGCGGCGTAGATCGCGGCCACGGCTTCCGGGTCCGTGGCGTCGGCTCCGAGTCCGTAGACGGTCTCCGTCGGCAGCGCGACGAGGCGCCCCGCCCGAAGCAGGTCGGCCGCCCGCGCGAGCCCGTCGGCGTCGGGGCTCAGGCGCAGCGTCGTGGTAGTTGACGGTCTGGCGTCCATGTCGGAGTGGAGATGGAAAAAGAAGGGCCGGCCGTAGACCCTCGGGCCGCAGGCCGTCAAACGGGATCGCCGCCGTCGCGGGCGGTGGGAGGAGCGGTGAGGAGACCATGAGCTATCGCGCGCCGGTCGAGGAGATGGCCTTCACGCTGCGCCACGTGGCGGGGCTCGATGCCGTGCTGGCGCGAAGCAGCGCGGAACTCGCACCCGAGGACGTGGCCGCCATCCTCGAAGAGGCGGGCCGGCTCGCCGGCGACGTGATCGCGCCCCTGAATCGCTCGGGCGACCGCCACGGCACCCCCTTCGCCGACGGCGTCGTCACCACCGCGCCGGGCTGGGCCTCGGCCTACCGCGCCTTCGTCGAGGGTGGCTGGAACGGCGTGCTCGCCGCGCCCGAACATGGCGGCCAAGGCCTGCCCCACCTCATCGCGGCCGCCTGCACCGAAATGTGGAACGGAGCGAACCTCGCCTTCGGCCTCTGCCCGCTGCTCACCGCCGGCGGCATCGAGGCGCTGGCCGCCCACGGCTCCGACGAACTGAAGGAGCGCTACCTCGCAAAGCTCGTCTCGGGCGAGTGGACCGCGACCATGAACCTGACCGAGCCGCAGGCAGGCTCGGACCTCTCCGCCCTGCGCACGCGCGCGGAAGCCCAGGGCGACGGCAGCTACCGGATCACCGGGGCCAAGATCTACATCACCTACGGCGAGCACGATCTTGCCGACAACATCTGCCACCTCGTGCTCGCCCGACTCAAGGATGCGCCCGCGGGCACCCGCGGCATCTCGCTCTTCCTCGTGCCGAAGGTGCTGCCGGACGGAACCCGCAACGACCTGCGCTGCTCGGGGATCGAGCACAAGCTCGGCATTCATGCCTCGCCCACCTGCTCCATGGCCTTCGGCGATGGCGGCGGAGCCACCGGTTGGCTCATCGGCGAGGAGAACCGGGGGCTGGCCTGCATGTTCACGATGATGAACTCGGCCCGGCTCAATGTCGGCCTGCAGGGCGTGGGCGTGGCCGAGGCCGCGTTCCAGAAGGCGCTCGACTATGCCCGCGAGCGCCGCCAGGGCCGTGCTCCCGGCGCGACCGAGCCGGTCAGCGCCATCGTCGCTCATGCGGACGTGCAGCGCATGCTGCTGACCATGAAGGCCTATACGGCGGCGGCCCGCGGCATCTGCTACCTCACCGCCCAAGGACTCGACGCGGCGCACGGCCCCGAGGGCAAGCCGGCGCATGACCGCGCCTCGCTGCTGACGCCGGTGGCGAAGGCCTTCTCGACCGACATTGCCAACGAGGTGACCTCGCTCGGCGTGCAGGTGCATGGCGGCATGGGCTTCGTGGAGGAGACGGGCGCGGCGCAGCTCATGCGCGACGCGCGGATTCTCGGCATCTACGAGGGCACCAACGGCATCCAGGCGATCGATCTCGTCACCCGCAAGCTGCCGCTGAATGGCGGGGCGACGGTGGGCGCTCAGATCGCCTCGCTGCGGCGGGTGGCGGAAGCGCTGCTCAAGGACGGCGCCCCCGGCTTCGGCCACGCGGCGGCGCGCCTGCGCGAGGGCATCGGCAGCCTCGACCGGGCGACGAGTTTCCTGCTGAAGGCGTCGGCCTCCAACCGCCCGCAGGCGGCGCTACCCGGCGCGACGCCCTACCTGCGCCTGTTCGGGCTGGTGCAGGGCGCGGCCTGCCTCGCGACCGCGGGGCTCGCCGCGAGCGCCGCGCTCAAGGCCGGCGAGACCGATCCGGCCCATGCCGCGCGCATCGCGCTCGCCCGCTTCTTCGCCGAGAACCTTCTGCCGGCGGCCGGCGGCCTGGAGCAGGCGGTTCTGTCTGGAGGCGACTTCGCCGACGACCCCGCCTTCGCGCTCGCGGGGTGACGGGTCACGCGACCGCGGACGGTCCGTAACCCGCGTAGAAGACCCGCACCGCTTCCGCGACCCGGTGACGGATCTCGGCCTCGTCCGGCGCCGCGCCGGCATTGAACAGCAGGCGCGTCAGCATCCCGGCCTGGCAGAGCTGCAGGAAATGCTTGGCGGCAAGGTCCGTATCCCCGGTGCGCAGGCGTCCGGCCGAGACCTGGGCATCGAGATAGGCCTTGAGCCGCCCGACCCCGCAGGCCGGGCCGGCCTCGTAGAAGGCCTGCCCGAACCGGGGGAATTTCTCGCAGGCACCGATCACCATGCGGATGATCGAGACGTGCTCCGGCCGCGCCATCATCGTAAGGTAGCTGGTGCCGAGCCGCGTCAGCACCGTGCGCACGTCGGGGTCGTCGGCGTCGAGCCGGAACAGGTTCTCCGCCAAACCCGCTTTCGCCTCGGTGGTCAGCGCCTCGAACAACGCCTCCTTGCTGTCGAAGTAGACGTAGAGCGTGCCTTTCGAGACGTTCGCGGTCTTGGCGATCTCGCCCATGCTGGCGCCGTCGAAGCCGGAGGCCATGAAAACTTGGCGCGCGCCCTCCAGGATCTGCCGGCGCTTGTCGCTCTCGCCCGATGAGGCTGCTTGCGGGGCCGTCTGCCCCCGCTCCTGTGTCGCCGCGCCCGCCATCGCACCCACTCGCCGCTCAATCGCGTTGACCGAACCGTTCAGTCAGTGGTAATTAGCCTTCGACTACCGACGGCGTCAACCTGACCCGCCGAGTGACCGAACGGTTCGGTCAATGGATGTCTGGGGCTTCAGCCATGTCGCTTCGTGAGGATTCCGGCCGGTCGGAGACGGCCCTGGACAGCGTCGAGGAGGAGCGGACCGAGGGCGGTCGTGCCCCGGCCCTGCGCCCGACCCCCGTCGTCGAGCCGCCGGCACCCGCCGCCAAGCCCCGGCGTCCGCTGCGGCGGGCGGTGCTGAGCCTCGTGCTCTGCGCGGCACTCGGCGGCGGTGCCTATGCCGGCTGGGACTGGTGGACGGTCGGGCGCTTCTTCGTGAGCACCGATGACGCCTACGTGCAGGCCGACATCTCGGTGCTTGCCGCCAAGGTCTCCGGCTACCTGGAGGCCGTCCCCGTGGTGAACGGACAGGCGGTCCGGCGCGGCGAGGTGATCGCCCGCCTCGACGACGGCGATTACCGCCTCGCTCTGAAGGCGGCGCAGGACAAGGTCGCCACGCAGGAGAGCACCATCGCCCGGATCGGCCGGCAATCCGAGGCGGCGCAGGCCCAGGTGCTCCAGAGCGCGGCCCAGATCGACGCGGCGCGGGCCGACGCCGTGCGGGCCAGCGCGGATTATGGCCGCGCCACGCAGATGCAGGCCGATTACGTCGCGAAATCCCGCCTCGATCAGGCCAAGGCCGACCGCGACCGCACCGAGGCCGCGGTGAAGTCGGCCGAAGCTGCGCTCGCGGCGGCGCGCGCCAATGTCGACGTGCTGCAGGCGCAGAAGCGGGAGGCCGAGAGCCTCGCGGCGGAGCTGCGCACGGCGGTCGACCGGGCGCGGCGCGACCTCGACTTCGCGGTGATCCGCGCGCCCTTCGACGGCGTCGTCGGCAACAAGGCGGTCGAGGCCGGCGCCTACGTCTCCCCCGGCTCGCGGGTCGCCGCCCTGGTGCCGCTGAAGAGCGTGCGGATCGACGCGAACTTCAAGGAGACCCAGCTCGGCCGCGTCCGGCCGGGCCAGGAGGTCCATATCCACGTGGACGCCTATCCGGACCGCGACATCGTCGGCACGGTGGAATCGCTCTCGCCGGCTTCCGGCTCGGTCTTCAGCCTGCTGCCGCCCGACAACGCCACCGGCAACTTCACCAAGATCGTGCAGCGCCTGCCCGTGCGCGTCCACGTGCCGGAGGACGTCGCCCGCGAGGGTCTGCTGCGTCCCGGCCTCTCGGTGGTGGTGCGGGTCGATACCCGCGACGGGGCCGACGCCCCGGTTCAGCGGCTCGCCGCCCGACGCTGAGACCCGTCCGGCCGAACGAGGCCATCGCTCCTGTCAAACCCCTCATCCCGACGTGTCCGCGCCAGCGGGCTTCGACGGATCCTCCCGTTCCCGCACGATCCCTGGAACCTCCTTCGAGACCTCCACTCCGCGGAGGCACCGCAGGACGAGGGTGAGGAAGGGATCATCCACTCAAGATTGTCCGAGGCGCCCCATGGCCGCCAGCGCGACCCTCGCCGCAAGCCCAGCCGCCGACCCGCCGATCGACCGCCGCCGCATGGTGGCGTTCCTGTGCATGGTCTTCGGGATGTTCATGGCGATCCTGGACATCCAGATCGTCTCGGCCTCGCTCAACGAGATCCAGGCCGGTCTCTCGGCCTCGGGCGACGAGATTCCCTGGGTGCAGACGAGCTACCTCATCGCCGAGGTGATCTCGATCCCGCTCTCGGGCACCCTGTCGCGGGTGCTCTCGACGCGCTGGATGTTCTCGATCTCGGCCGCCGGCTTCACGCTGATGAGCCTGATGTGCGCCACCTCCTCGTCGATCGGTGAGATGATCGTCTGGCGCGCGCTCCAGGGCTTCATCGGCGGCGGCATGATCCCCACCGTGTTCGCCGCGGCCTTCACGATCTTTCCGCCCTCCAAGCGCTCGATCGTCTCGCCGATGATCGGCCTCGTGGCGACGCTGGCGCCGACCATCGGGCCGACGATCGGCGGCTACCTCACCGACCTGTTCTCCTGGCACTGGCTGTTCCTCATCAACATCGTGCCGGGCATCTTCGTCACGGTCTCGACCTGGGTGCTGGTCGATTTCGACCGGCCGAACTTCGACCTGCTGAAATCCTTCGACTGGGCTGGGCTCGCCTTCATGGCGGGCTTTCTCGGCTGCCTCGAATATGTGCTGGAGGAGGGGCCGAACCACGACTGGCTGCAGGACGAGGCGGTGTTCGTCTGCGCCCTCGTCTGCGCCGTGTCCGCGGTCCTGTTCTTCGCCCGCGTGTTCACCGCGCGCCAGCCGATCGTGGACCTGCGCGCCTTCTCGGACCGCAACTTTGCCGCGGGTTGCGTCTTCAGCTTCGTGATGGGCATCGGGCTCTACGGCCTGACCTACCTCTACCCGGTCTACCTCGCCCGGGTGCGCGGCTACTCGGCGCTGCAGATCGGCGAGACGATGTTCGTCTCGGGCCTGTGCATGTTCGCCACCGCCCCGATCGCCGGCAAGCTCTCGGCCAAGCTCGATCCGCGGATCATGATGGCGATGGGATTCTCGGGCTTTGCCGTCGGCACCTGGATCGTCACCGGCCTGACCAAGGACTGGGACTTCCACGAGCTGCTCTGGCCCCAAGTGCTGCGCGGCTGCTCCCTGATGCTGTGCATGATCCCGATCAACAACATCGCGCTCGGCACCCTGCCGCCGGAGCGGATGAAGAACGCTTCGGGCCTGTTCAACCTCACGCGCAACCTCGGCGGCGCGGTCGGGCTGGCGCTGATCAACACCGTGCTCAACGCCCGCTGGGACCTCCACCTCGCGCGCCTGCACGAGCGCTTCACCTGGGCCAACAGCGCGGCGCTGCAGCGCCTGGACGCGATGCGGCGCCAGTTCGAGGTGTTCGGGGGGGACGCCAACGGCATGGCGCTGAAGGCACTCAACAATACCGTGCGGATTCAAGGCTTGGTGATGAGCTTCGAGGACGTCTTTCTCGTCCTCACCGTGTTGTTTCTCGCCATGGCCTGCGGCACGCCGCTGATCCGCCGCCCGCGCGGGGCGGCGCCGGCCGGCGCGGGGCATTAAGGCAATCGAGGCGGTCGGCCCTTGCCGCCGCGTCGTCTTCCCTCACGCCGCCTTGGCACCCGCGGCCCGGTCCGGGATGACGATGCGGAAGCTTGCCCCGCTCGTCGTCTCGTCGAGGCTGAGGCTGCCGCCGTTGAGGCGGACCAGCTCCGAGGCGATGGCGAGGCCGAGCCCGGTGCCGCCGGCCCGGGTGGAGCCCTGGAAGGCGGCGAACAGGTTGGCCCTGGCCCGCTGGGGCACGCCGGGTCCGTTGTCGACCACCAGGACGGTGACGCTGCCCGCGCCCGCCGGGCCGCTGCGGTAGCCTTCGATCAGCACCACGCCATCCTCGGTCCGGGTGGCGGCATGGGCCTGCACCGCGTTGCGCACGAGATTGGTGAGCGCCCGCAGGAGCTGCTCGGGATCGACGTCGATCTCCAAATTCTGGGGCGCGCGCACCTCCACCCGGATGCGGGCGGCGGGCATCAGGTCGGCGAGGTCGGTCAGCTCGTCGAGGAGGGGGCCGAGCGCCACCATGCGCCGCTGCGGGTTCGGCTCCGTGGCGCGGCCATAGGCGAGCGTCGCCTCGCAGAAGCGGATCGCCCGGTCGAGGGTCGCCACGAGGCGCGGCGCGATGCGCTGCACCAGGGGATCGGAGGCGCCCTCCAGCCGGTCGCCCAGCAGCTGGGCGGTGGTGAGAAGGTTGCGCAGCTCGTGATTGATCTTGCTGACCGACAGGCCGAGTTCGGCCAGCCGCCGCCGCTGGCGCAACTCGCCGCCGAGCGCGACCTGCATCCGCGCCAGCGCGGTCTCGGCCTGGCCGATCTCGTCGGTGCGCGCCGAGAGCCGCGCCACCCGGTCGGTGCATTCCGGGTCGTCGGCGAAGGCGGCGATGTCGCGCGCGAGCCGGACCACGGGCCGCACGATCGCCCGCTGGAGCACGAAGAACACGAGCCCCGCCGCGAGCACGGCGATGATGAGACAGATGAGCAGCAGCCGCAGCGAGAATTCCGCCAGCGCCGTGCGCAAGGGGGCCTCGTCGAGCAGCACCTCGACCACGTCGAAGCTCCCCAGCCCCGCCCCGACGGCGCGGAGCGGCGCCTCGGTCGGGCGGAACAGGGTTCGGTAGGCGCCGCCGATCGCGGCCGCCCAGTTCCGGTCGCGCAGGTCGACGGTCTCGGCGACCGCCTCCGGCATCGGCCCGAGCGAGAGGACGCGCGCGGTCGCGCCCTCGCGCACGACGATGGCGCGGGCGCGGATGTCGGTGAGCAGGCGCCGGGTGGTGTCCTCCGAGACGTTCCCCTCGGGGGCCGCGTGCAGCACCAGGGCGGCGACGCGTGCGGCCGCGACCCGGTCCGAGATCCGCGACAGCCGATAGCTCGCCACGACCGGCAGGTAAATCAGGATCTCCGCCAGCACGACGAAGGCGACCGTGAGCAGGAACAGCCGCCCCGACAGGCCGAGCCGCAGGCGCGGACGCGGCGTCTGCGCGGATCCGGCCGATGCCTCGATATGCCAGGGTAGGGCGGCGAGAGCCGCCGGCCTGTTCTGCGCCGCTCCTCCCGGTTCGGTCGGCCGGCCGGAAGTCGGTAGGCGGGGCCGTCTCACGCGTCACCCGTCGTTGTGTCGTTCCATCGCGGTCGAAGGGTACGCTCGGCTTCCGGCGCCGCCATCGATCGCACAGGTTGCGCGGGCAGCCGGTGCCACGCACCATTCGCTTGTGCGCAAGTCTTATGCGCGGAGCGTCCGCCGCTCAAGCCGTCGGCGCAGATAAACCGACAGAAGCGCGAATCCCGCCAGCGCTCCGAGAGCGGCCACCATGCCCGGTGTGACGAGTGCGCGCAGGTCGATGCTCTCGGCGCAGTTGGTTCCCCCGGCGGCGAGGCAGGTGGCCTTGGCCGCGTCCCGGGCGGAGAGAAGGTCTTCGAGGCCGGCGCCGAGGCCGGCATAGATGAACGCCCCCGGCGTCAGGCCGAGCAGGGTGGCGAGCGCGAAGGTACGAAGCCGGACGCCGAAGGCGGCCGGAGCGAGGTTGGTGATCCAGTAGGGGAAGATCGGCAGCAGCCGCAGGATCAGGATGTAGCCGAACCCGTCGCGGCGGAACCCTTCCGCGAAGCGCCAGATCCGCGGGCCGGCCTTGCGCCGGATCAGGTCGCCCGCGGCGAAGCGCCCGACCGAGAAGACGATCGCCGCGCCCGTCGTCGAGGAGCCGATGGCGATGAGCGCACCCGTGATCGGGCCGAACAGGAGGCCCGCCAGCACGGTCAGCACGAGGGTCGCGGGCAGCGAGACCACCACCGAGCCGATATAGGTGAGGCAGGCGAGCGCGATCGCCCGCATCCGGTCCTCGGCGATCAGTGCCTGGAGCCCCACCCGCGCCTCGGACAGGCGGTCGAGGTCGAGGAAGTGGGTGCCGCCGGAGGCGAGGATGCCCACCGACAGCGCCGCGAGCGCCGCGAGCGGCAGCCAGCGCAGCCAGGGGCGGCGCGGGCCCGAGGGTTCGGGCACGCCCTCCGGGCCGTTCCCGTCCCCTGCCCCGTCGCGCGGCGGGCTCCCTGTCGTCATCCGGCCTTCCCCCGCCGCCGGCCCATTCCCGGGCGCTCTCGCCTCAGGTCGCCTTCAAGTCTTCTTGCGCATCCGCAGGATCTTGAAGAAGCCTCCGGGGAAGGTCGGCTTGAGGCCGACGACCTCGACGCCGTTGCGCGCGGCCCAGGCCTCGATGCGGGTGGACTTGAAGTCCGAGGACCAGCCGATCTTGGTGCAGAGCGGCGCGACGATCTCCTCGACCCGGGCGACCGGTCCGGCGGATTGGCCGAAATGGTTGGCGAGGACGATGCCGCCGCCCGGCCGCACCACCCGCAGGAACTCCGACAGGGCGGCTTCCGGGTTCGGTACCAGGGTGATCAGGAACTGCGCCACCACCGCGTCGAAGCTCGCATCGGCGTAGCCGAGGCGGCAGACATCCATGACTTGGAGGCCCTTCACGTGGCTCAGGCCCTTGCGGCGGACCTTGCCCCGGGCGCGCTTGAGCATGTCCTCGGAGAGATCGACGCCGCAGACGAAGCTGTCGCGGGGGTAGTAGCCGAGCGACAGGCCGGTGCCGACGCCGGCCTCCAGCACCCGCGGCCCGTGGGCGACGGCCGCCTCGACGGCGGCGCGGGCGGCGGGCTCGGTCAGCTTGTCGTAGACGACGTCGTAGACCGGCGCCCAGCGGGCATAGGCCTTGCGCATCAGCTCGGTGGTCGGCCCGGCCTCGGGCGCCCGCTCGCTCAGCATATAACCGTCACCCTCTCCGATCGCGGCTCACGACGCTTGCCGGCTCGGGCACGGGCCCGTACGCGGCCCGGAGCGCGTGAACGTCAGTGAACCTTGGGAAAACCTGAATCCGCACGGCGTGAAGCGACCCCATCAGGCGGCCTCGGCGGCGCCTGCCTGCAACGCGCCGATGCGCCGGATGGTGCCGCCGCCGAGCACCCGCGCTCGGGGCCCGTCGTCGGCGTAGATCACGCAGGCCTGACCCGGCGAGACGCCGTCCTCGGGCGCGACCAGTTCGATCTCGGCGCAGGCCTCGGCCGCGTTCCAGGACAGGCGCGCGGGCCGCGGCTCGCGGGTCGAACGCACCCGCACGGCCACGGGCCGATCGCCGATCGCTTCCGGCGCGCCCTCCCCGAGCCAGTTGAGGTCGGTCAGGCGGATGCGGCGGGTGGCGAGCGCCGCGCGGGGGCCGACGACGACGCGGGCGGTCTCGGGCTCGAGCCGCACCACGTAGAGCGGCTCGCCGACGGAGAGCTTGAGGCCGCGGCGCTGGCCCACCGTGTAGTGGATGATGCCCTCGTGCTGGCCGAGCCGGCGGCCGTCGAGATCGACGATCTCACCGGGCCGGGTCGCCTCGGGCCGCAGCTTGGCGATCACGTCGGCATAGCCGCCCTGGGGCACGAAGCAGATGTCCTGGCTGTCGGCCTTGTCGGCGACCGTGAGGCCCAATTCCCGGGCGAGTGCGCGGGTCTCGTCCTTGGGCCGCTCGCCGAGGGGAAAGCGCAGGTAGGCGAGCTGCTCGGGCGTCGTGGCGTAGAGGAAGTAGCTCTGGTCCCGGGCCGGATCGAGGGCGCGGTAGAGGGCACGGCCCCCGTCCGCGAGCAGTCGGCTCGCCACGTAGTGGCCGGTCGCCAGCGCCTCGGCGCCGAGCTCGCGGGCGAGCCCGAGCAGGTCGCGGAACTTGACCGAGCGGTTGCACTCGACGCACGGAATCGGCGTTTCGCCCGAGAGGTAGCTCTCGGCGAAGCGGTCGATGACCGATTCGCGGAAGCGGTCCTCGTAGTCGAGGACGTAATGGGGGATGCCCAGCGTCTCGGCCACGTTGCGTGCGTCGTGGATGTCGCGGCCGGCGCAGCAGGCGCCCTTGCGGTGGGTCGCCGCGCCGTGGTCGTAGAGCTGGAGCGTGACGCCGACGACGTCGTAGCCCTCGCGCTTCAGCAGCCCGGCCACGACAGAGGAATCGACGCCGCCCGACATGGCGACGACGACGCGCGTCTCGTGCGGGGGCTTCGGAAGATCCAGCGAGTTCATGGCCGGTGATCGGGGCCGTCTGCCGGCCGGTGGCGGAGCCTTCGGGCGCACGCCGGGCTCGGCGGAGCGCGGGCGCACCCCGCGTCTATAGCGATCCCGGCCCCGACTTTCCAGGCATGGGCGCGCGATGAGCCGATTTCCGGTGGCGGAGAGCGGATCGGGCCGCGCCCGGGCTCGGCAGATCCTGCCGGGTGGCCGGCAGATCCGGCCGCAGCCGCGCGGTAACGGCTTGCGGGCGGTTCACCTTTCCACTGTTTTTTCTGAGGCTTAGCTGTTCGCACCGTCTGGTGCGCGGCTTGCTCCGGCAGGGGCGGGCTTCGGCCTGACAAGGAATGGACGGTATGGCGGTCTGGCGCGCGGACAGGATGGAGAGTGTTCTCAGGCAGGCCGCGCGGCCGCCGGCTGCTCCCGTGCGCGGAGCCGAGAGCCCGCGCTTCGCGCTGGAGGCCGAGGCGCGCAAGCCCGCGGCCGCTTCCCTCCGCCGCACGACCCCTGCCCCTGCCCCTGCTGCGGACCGGGCTCGGGACGCTGCCGCGAACGCGGCCGAGAGCCGGCAGGTCCGGAGCCCGTCGTCCGACCGGCCCAAGCCCGCGGGCGCGGCGCGGGCGACCCCCGAACCGGGCTCCTCCGCTCAGATGAGCACGCGGCGCGACCGCCCTGCGGCAGGGTCGGAGCGCATGCCGGCTCGGGCGATGGCCGACCCGGCGACACCCTCCGCTCGATCCTCCGAACGGGCGCGCCCCGAAGACGGCGAAGCGCTGCAGGGAAAGGTGGCTCAGGAAGCCGCTTCGCAGGAGGTCGCCGCCGCAATGATTTCCGATACGGAAGCCGAGTCCGGGTCGGAGGAGACGCCCTCCGCGTCGGACGAGGAGGCCGCGGCGGCCGATCCCGCCCTCCTCCCCGCCCCACTCCTCTCCGCGCCGCCTCCGTCCGTTTCCGTCGCGGCCTCGGCTGGCCCGACGGGAGCGGCGGCGTCCGCCTCCGCGGGATCGCCGGCTGCCGTCGCTTCGCCAGCCGCCGGAGCGCATGTGCCGGCGGCCTCTGCCGCTGCGAGCCAAGTCGAGCCGGGATCGCTTCCGGCTGAGGCGCGGAAGGCGGGGACGGAGTCCGTGGCCGGAGCGGACGCGCAAGCGGTGCCCACCGCTCCGGCGGAGGGCAAGGCGGGCTTCGACGCCCTGCTGGCCGGGATGCAGGGGGGCACGGAAACCGCCCCGACGCCGACGAGCCCCGTGGCGGCCCCGTCCGGGACGGCGGGGCTGCAGGGGGCGGCGCCCACGCAGGGCACGCAGACGAGTGCCTCGCAGCCCGCCGCGCCCGCGACGCCGCCGGTTCCGCTGGGGGCCGTGGCCATGACGATCGGGCTCCGCTCGCTCGCGGGGGTGAACCGTTTCGCGATCCGCCTCGATCCGGTCGAACTCGGCCGCATCGACGTGTCGCTCGACCTCGACAAGGCGAGCGGACGCGCCCGCGCGCACCTCGTCGTGGATCGTCCCGAGACCCTGGCCCTGCTCCAGCGCGACGCCGGCTCCCTGCAGCAGGCCCTGGCGCAGGCCGGCTTCGACCTCGCCTCCGACGCGGGCGGCAGCGGGATCGACCTGTCGTTGCGCGGAGAGGGCGGCGGCGGCCGGCAGGACGAGCCCTCCTCCCGCGGCCGCCCCGAGGGCCTGCCGGGCGGGCGGGACGAGATTTCCGCCCTCGACCTCGTCCCCCTGCGACCGCTGCGGGCGCTGGGCGCCCTCGACATCCGCATCTAGGGCCTCGTCCTTCCATCCCCGGATGAAGACGAGGCTCCACGTCACGACGCCTTCAGACTTTTCCAGCGAGCCGGCGGCTTTCGCGCCCGCTCCCGCCTCAGGATGACGCCATGGCCTCCGGCATCGCGAGCAGCACCAGCATCACCGGCGCCACCGCCGCCTCGGCCACCGACGCCAAGTCGATCGCGGGCAATTTCACGCAGTTCCTCACCCTGCTCACCACGCAGCTGAAGAACCAGAACCCCCTCGACCCGCTGGACACCAACCAGTTCACGCAGCAGCTCGTGCAGTTCGCCGGCGTCGAGCAGCAGCTCAAGACCAACGACTCCCTGGGCTCGATCCTCACCAACGCCAAGGCCTCGGCCACCGCCACCGCCTCCGGCCTGATCGGCAAGACGGTGACCGCGGACGGCGCCACCACGGACCTCATCGACGGCAAGGCGAACTGGACCCTGACGCCTCAGCGGGCGGCGGCCCGGGCGATCGTCACCATCAAGGGGACGGACGGCACGGTCGTCGCCACCAAGACGACGACGCTCAAGGCCGGCGCGCAGGCCTTCGACTGGGACGGCACCTCGACCTCCGGCCTGTCGGCCGCGGCCGGAAAGTACACGATCACCGTCGATGCCCTCGACGCGACCGGCGCGAAGGTCGCCGTCGACACCAAGGTGTCGGGCGTCGTGGACGGCGTCGACCTCAGCGGCTCTGAACCGGTGCTGACGATCGGCACGGCGCGCGTGCCGGCCTCCAGCGTCAAAAGCCTCACGACATCAGGCTCTTGACGCATGTCGAGGTTGCCGCCGACTGATTTGTCCACACCCGCGCACAGCGGACGAATCGCATTCGAGCGACCGACTTCAAGAACTTTTAAGCGGGCGCAAGTAGCTTGGCTGTCGACAGGTCAGTCGAGTGTAGAGCGTATCATGACCGAAACACCCCGGCCGCGCGTGAAGTATGTGATCGGCCCCGACGGCAGTCCTCTGACGATCGCCGATCTTCCTCCCGTCACTACCCGCCGCTGGGTCATCCGCCGCAAGGCCGAGGTCGTCGCCGCCGTCCGCGGCGGCCTTCTCAGCCTGGAGGAGGCCTGCCAGCGCTATACCCTGACGACGGAAGAGTTCCTGAGCTGGCAGTATTCCATCGACCAGCACGGGCTGGCGGGGCTTCGCACCACCCGCATCCAGCACTACCGGCACTGATTCTTCAGTTCCCACAGACCGTTGCGCGCCGAGCCTCGCGCAGCGCAGGAGGAGCCGCCACCGGAAGCCGGGGCGGCTCTCGTCGTTTCCGGCTCACCCTTTCGCGGGACGCGGGGCGGGCGTTCGTGAACGGGATCGGGCCGGCGTTAACGCCTCGCTAACCACGCACCGGGCAATTCTTGCCGGGCGGACCGCGATCCCTCGCGGCCGCACTCGCGTCGTGGGCGTGCTCGGCCGTGAAACCCATCCTGGAACTGGTGACGAAGCTCGGGCCCGCGCGCCTCGCCGCGATGGCGGCGGTGACGCTGACGCTCGTCGGCTTCTTCGCCTTCGTGATCCTGCGGGTCTCGCGCCCCGACATGGGAGTGCTGTTCTCCGACCTCTCGCTCCAGGATTCCTCCGCGGTGATCCGCGAACTGGACGCGCGCGGCATCGTCTACGAGACCAAGGGCGAGATGGGCCAGACCCTGCTCGCGCCCCGGTCCGACCTCGCCAAGCTGCGCATGGATCTGGCCGGCAAGGGCCTGCCGAGCCAGGGCGGCGTCGGCTACGAAATCTTCGACAAGGGCGACGCCTTCTCCTCCACGAGCTTCGTCCAGAACGTGAACCATCTGCGGGCGATGGAGGGCGAGCTCGCCCGCTCCATCCGCGCCATCGGCCGCGTCCAGGCCGCTCGCGTCCACCTCGTCATGCCCGAGCGCCGCCTGTTCGAGCGCGATCGCGAGGCGCCCTCGGCCGCCATCGTCGTCAAGCTCATGGGCGACCTCGATGCGAGTCAGGTACGGGCGATCCGGCATCTGGCGGCCTCCGCGGTCGAGGGCCTGAAGCCCGAGCGCGTCTCGATCGTCGACGAGCGCGGGCGGCTGCTCGCCGACGGCGCCCGCGGCGCGCAAGCCGACGGGGCGGGCGCCCTGGAGGAGAGGCAGGCCGGCATCGAGCGGCGCCTGCGCTCGCAGATCGAGGAGATCGTGGCCGGCATCGTCGGCCAGGGCCGGGCCCGGGTGCAGGTCGCCGCCGAACTCGACCTCAACCGGATCGAGAGCCGTTCGGAGAGCTTCGATCCCGAGAGCCGCGTGGCCCGCTCGACCCAGACCCGCACCGAGAATTTCCTCACCGGCGGCGCGGAGGGGCAGGTCAGCGTCGGCAACGAACTGCCCGGCGCAAATCAAAACCCGGCCCCGCCCGCGCAGAAGGATTCGACGCAGAAGAACGAGGAGACCACGAATTACGAGATCTCCCGCGTCACCAAGGTCGAGACCCTGGAGGGCGGGCGCCTTAAGCGCCTCTCGGTCGCGGTACTTGTGGACGGGGTCTACGCGCCCGGCGCAGACGGCAAGCCGGCCTACCAGCCGCGCTCGGATGCCGAGATTGCGCGCATCGCCGCCCTGGTGCGCACGGCGGTCGGCTACGACAAGGCCCGCGGCGATCAGGTCGAGGTGGTCAACCTGCGCTTCGCCGAGGCGCCGGCCGCCCCCGACTTCGTGGAGCCCGGCCTGGTCCAGTCGCTCCTGAGCCCGACCAAGGACGAGGTGATGCGGCTGGTGGAGCTCGCCGTGCTCAGCCTGCTCACCCTGATCGTGCTGATGGCGGTGGTGCGCCCTCTCCTGCGGCGCGTGCTGGAAGCCGAGACGCCGGTGGCTTCCCTCGCCGGCCCGGCCGGCGCGCTCGCTCTGGCCGGGGCCGGAGGTGAGATGCCGGCCGAGATGGCGATCCGCGACAACAGCACCAACCGCTTCCTCGAATCGGCCAAGCTGACCGGACAGATCCAGGCCGAGACGGTGGAGCGCGTGGTCGACATGGTGCGGGCGAGCCCGAACGAGACGGTCGAGGTCTTGCGCAACTGGATCCACGATTCCTGAGGGCTTGAGATGAGGCGGAATCGCGAGAAGGGAGTGGGTCGGTGGTCGCGGGCATAAACTTCAACGCTGCCATGGAGAGCGTGGACTCGTCGTCCGCCTTCGCCACGATGCCCGGTCCCCAGCGCGCCGCCGCCCTGCTGCTGCTGCTCGGCGAGGAGGAGGGGGCGCCGATCTGGCAGCGCCTCGACGAGGACGAGGTCAAGCTCGTCAGCCACGCGATGGTGCAGCTCGGCTCGCTCGAAGCCGGCACCGTCGAGCGGCTGATCGTCGATTTCGTATCGCGCCTCTCGTCGGGCGGGGGCATGACCTCGAACTTCGAGCGCACCGAGTCGCTCCTGCTTAAGATCTTTCCCCCCGAGCAGGTCTCCTCGATCATGGCGGAGATCAAGGGCGCGTCGGGCAAGCGCGTCTGGGCGAGCCTGACCCAGATCGATCCCGAGATCCTCGCGAACTTCCTGCGCAACGAGTACCCGCAGACCGTCGCGGTGGTGCTCTCGAAGGTACGGGCCGACTACGCCGCCAAGGTGCTCACGATCCTGCCGGAGGAGTTCGCCATCGACGTGCTCAACCGGATGCTGCGCATGGAGACGGTCCAGAAGGAGGCGCTGCGCCACATCGAGGAGACCCTGCGCACCGAGTTCGTCTCGACCATCGCCCAGACCACCCGGCGCGACGCGCACGAACTCATGGCCGAGGTCTTCAACGCCTTCGACCGGCAGACCGAGACCCGCTTCCTCGCGGCGATCGACCAGGCCAACCGCGGCTCGGCCAAGAAGATCCGCCAGCTCATGTTCACCTTCGAGGATCTGCTGAAGCTCGATCCGGGCTCGGTCCAGACCCTCATGCGCAAGGTCGACAACGACACCCTGTGCCGGGCGCTCAAGGGCGCGGACGAGCGGGTTCGGGCCTTCTTCATGGGCCAGATGTCGACCCGCGCGGCCAAGAACCTCACCGACGAGATGGGCTCGATGGGGCCGATCCGCCTCAAGGAGGTCGATGAGGCGCAGGCCAAGATGACGGAGCTCGCCAAGGACCTGGCCGAGAAGGGCGAGATCATGATCGCCAAGAACGGCGGCGAGGAGGAGTTGGTCTATTGAGTGCCCGCGGCTCCCGCCCCTTCCTGTTCGACACCGATTTCGGCCGTCCGCGCGGGCCCTCCCCCGCCGATGCGGAGGCCGCCGCGCGCACCGAGGCCGAGCGCGCCGCCCTTGAGGCGGCGGCCCATGCCCGGGGACTCCAGGCCGGCCGGGCGGAGGCGGCGGCCCAGGGGCAGGCCCGGCTCGCCGACGCCCTCACCCGGGTCGGCCTCGCCGCGGCCGCGCTCCTCAACCAGTCCGACGCCCGCGATGCGGAGCGCGAGGCGCAGGCCCTCGATTTCGCGGGAGCACTGGCGCAGCGGCTCGCGGGCGAGGCCCTCGCCGCCCGTCCCCTCGCCGGGGTGGAGGCGGCGGCCCGCGCGGCGCTGCGGCACCTTCGCGGCGTGCCCCACCTCGTCCTGCGGGTGAGCGAAACCATCGTCGACGAGGCCGAGACCCTGATGCGGCGCCTGTCCCGCGAGCACGGCTTCGAGGGCCGCCTCGTGGTGCTCGGCGAACCCGACATGGCGCCCGGCGACGCCCGCCTCGAATGGGCTGATGGCGGCGTCGTGCGCGAGCGCGCCCGCATCGCCGCCGCCGTCGAGGCCGCCCTTTCACCCTGTTCCGATCCCGCCGAGGCCTGAAGCCCGATGTCGAGCGACGATTTCAGCCTGCCCCAGCTCAGCGAGGGCGATCTCTCCTACGAGGAGGGCGGCCCGGCTTCCGTGCGCGACGCGCCGACGAGCCCCAAGAGCGCGGCGGACCTCGAACAGGTCTTCGACGTGCCCGTGGTCGTCTCGGCGGTACTGGGCTCCTCGCGCATGCCGATCGGCGACCTGCTGCGGCTCGGCCCCGGCGCCGTGCTCGAACTCGACCGCAAGGTCGGCGAGGCCATCGACATCTTCGTCAACAACCGCCTCGTCGCCCGCGGCGAGGTCGTGCTGGTCGAGGAGCGCCTCGGCGTCACCATGACCGAGATCATCAAGAACGACCACTGACCCTCTGTTGTGCCGATCCCGGCCTCCGGTCGGGATCGGCACGTCCGGCGGGCGGCCGCCGCCCCGCAATCGCGGGGGGGCGGCCGCCGCCCCGCAATCGCGGGGGCGGCCTGCGACGAGGCATCGCCGCAGGCCGGGGCGGGCCACCTGAAGCCGAAGAATTGTCGGAGAAACCTAAGCCATGCGGCTGCTCATCGTCGGACGGCTCTCGGGCGAACTCGTCACCGCCTCCAAGATCGCCATGAACCGGGGCGCCTCGGTCACCCATGCCGACGGGATCGATCAGGGTCTCGCGGCCCTGCGCGCCAAGGGCGGCGACCTCGTCATGGTCGATGTCGGCCTCGACATCGCGCGGATGGTACGGGCGCTGGCCGACGAGCGCATCCGCACGCCCGTGGTGGCCTGCGGCATCGCCTCGGACGCCCGCGCGGCGGTGGCGGCGATCCAGGCGGGCGCCAAGGAGTACATCCCCCTCCCCCCCGATCCCGAGCTGATCGCGGCGGTGCTGGAGGCGGTGGCCGCCGATGCCCGCAGCTTCGTCTGGCGCGACGCCTCCATGGAGCGCGTCGTCAAGCTCGCCGAGCAGGTCGCCCGCTCGGAGGCCTCGGTGCTCATCACCGGCGAGAGCGGCACCGGCAAGGAGGTGCTGGCCCGCCACGTCCACGCCAAGTCGAACCGGGGCGCCCGCCCCTTCGTCTCGGTCAATTGCGCGGCGATCCCCGAAGCGCTGCTCGAATCCGAGCTGTTCGGCCACGAGAAGGGCGCCTTCACCGGCGCGGTCGCCCGCCGCATCGGCCGGTTCGAGGAAGCCAACGGCGGCACGCTGCTCCTCGACGAAATCTCCGAGATGGACGTGCGACTGCAATCCAAGCTCCTGCGCGCACTTCAGGAGCGGGTGATCGACCGGGTCGGGGGTGCGGCGCCCGTCAAGGTCGATATCCGCGTGCTCGCCACCTCCAACCGCAACCTCGTCGAGGAGGTGAAGAAGGGCACATTCCGCGAGGACCTGTTCTACCGCCTGAACGTCGTGCATCTGCGCGTGCCGCCGCTGCGGGAGCGCCACGCCGACATCCTCGAACTCGCCGCCCACTTCGCCCGCAAATACGCCGAGCTGAACGGCGTGCCGGTGCGCCCCCTCGCCCGGGAGGCCCAGACCCTCGTCGCCCGCAATCCCTGGCCCGGCAACGTCCGCGAATTGGAGAACACGATCCACCGGGCGGTGTTGCTGGCGCAGGGGGCGGAGATCGGCCCTGAGGCGATCCTGAGCCCGGAGGGCGACGCCTTCACCGCGCCCGCCGCTGCCGCGGGTCCGGCCGAGCGGGCGGCGAGCGCGGCGGGAGCCGCCACCCGCGGCCTCGTCGGGCGGACCGTGGCGGATGTCGAGCGCGACCTGATCCTCGACACCCTCGACCACTGCCTCGGCAACCGCACCCACGCCGCGCGCATCCTCGGCATCTCGATCCGGACGCTGCGCAACAAGCTCAACGAGTATGTCGAGGCGGGCGTGAGCGTAGCCGAGCCCGGCGGCGTGCGGGCGGTGGCGGCCTACGGTTGAGGCCGCCCGAGGGGCCTCAACGCTTCTTGCTTTGAGTGAACTGCGCCTCGTATTCCGCGTTCTGCGCCATCCGCGCCTGCTCGATCTTGCGCAGGGTCAGGAAGCGGATGATGTCGAACTCGACGTCGCGGATCGTCTCCTCGATCAGGTGGCGCTGGAGCAGGATGCGCGGATCGTCCGGGGCGAGGTTCTCGCGGTCCTGGAGCCGCTGCACGGCCTGACGCACCACCGTGTAGACCTGTTCGCGCTCTTCCCGGCCCATCGACGGGGTGACGGCGCGGGCGATGAGGTCTGTGAAATCCGCCATGGAAGCCGAAGAGGAGGATTGGGAGGCGTCGTGCGGCCCCTTCCGTCCCTGGGAGGTTCGAGGCGGGAGCCGCGCGATCGTCTTAGAGCATCGGGGCCGCCCTGCGCGAGAGGGCACTCGCGGGACCCGAAAGTGTCCTCCGGGCCGTGCGGCCTCGGAAAGGCCGCCTCAGAGCCGGTTGTCGTTGACCGCCGCCGTGACCAGGGAGATCGAACTCCAGAGCACGGTGAAGCAGAACAGGGCCGCGAAGAGCGTGTAGAACGGCGCCGGGTAGAGCGAGTAGGTCGGGAGCAGCGGGGGCACGAAGGTCGCGAGGTAGATCTGCTGCTTGGCCGCCGCGACCCGGGCCCGGTCGAGGATCAACTGCATCGAGGCGTTGAGCTTCTCGGCGACCGTCTGCTCGACCATCAGGCTCTCGTATTCCAGCAGGGCCTGCGTGAGGTTGTGCTCGGAACTGGAGACGATGCCGTCGGTCGTGAGGCGGTTCTGCAGATCCTTGATCTGCCCGTCGAGGGCGCCGACGGTCGCCACCAGCACCTGGATGCCGCGGGTCTTCTCGTCGAGCTTGGAGTCGCGCAGCACGCGCAGGTCGTTCTCGGCCTTGATCTTGTCCTTGCGCAGCAGCTCGATCGTGGTCACGGCGGCCTCGGCCGACTTGACGGGGTCGATGATGCCCCAGCGGTTGCGGAACTCCTGCAGGGCCACCCGCGCCTGCTTGAGCCGCTCCTTCGTCTGCTCCACCTCCTTCATCGACTGGGCGATCATGTCGGCCTGGGCGCGCCGGGAGATGTCGTTGATCAGGGCCTCGGACCGGGCGATCACCTCCTTGGAGATCGCGATCGCATCCTCGGGCTCGAAGGCGCGCACGCTCAGGCGGATCACGCCGGAGATGGCGTCGATATGCGCATTCACGTGCCGGCCCCAGTAGCGCACCAGCTTCTCGACCGGCTGGCCATCCCTGTAGCGGGCCCAGAAGTCGATCCCGTCCTTCGAGAACATCTGCTCGACGCCGAGCTTGGCGTTGACGGCCTCCACCATCGGCCGGCTGCCGATGTAGTCGCGCAGGATGAAGCTGTCCTGGCTGTTGTGCTTCTGGATCAGGTCCGCGTAGAGGCCGAGCTCGGCGCTGGCCATCGGCTCGACGTTGCCGCGCACCGCGAACTGCGATTCGACCACGTATTGCGGGGTGGCGATGGCGAAGACGTAGAGCCCGATGACGGCCGTCGGCGCCAGCACGAACAGGCCGTAGCTGCGGAACAGGCGCTTGGCGAGGCCCTCCGGCGGGCGCGCCTCGCGGGACCGCAGGCCGGGCAGCCGGGTCCATTCGAGGCTGCGGCGCGCCCGCTCGAGCAGGGGACCGACCGGCAGGCCCCGACCCCGCCGCGGCGAAATCGGTTCGATCGTCTCGGCGTTGCGCCGCAGATCCGGCACGGAGCGCCGGGCGAGGTCCATGAGCGACTGCACGCTCGAACCCGTCCGGACTCGGGTCTCCTGCTTGACCTCGTCGGAATTCATCGAAAGGGAGCCCTCGCGGAACCGCCGCCGGGATCGCGCCCGCGCCCGGGTCCTGCCACCCGCACGAGGCGTGGGCAAGGCTCGTCGGCAGGGCGCCCAGGATGGCGCCCGGGGCGGCGTCCCGTCCGTCGCTCAGGTCACGTTCTTTTCGGCCCTTTTTAAGGCGCGGCGATCCGTCGGGATTGCGCCGCGGGCGCTGCTGCTGCGATACCGCCCCCGAGGCACATCAGACGGCTCGGACCAGGGAGCCGGGCGGGAGGCGTCGTGGGACGGCGGCAGGAACCGGGCGGGGCGGCCCGCACGGCCAAGGCGGGCTTCTCGGACGTGGTGCTGGTCTGCCGGAAATGCGCCAAGCGCCAGGAGGTCGACCGCAAGCGGCTCGGCCGGGCGCTCAAGCGCGCCTACCGGGAAACCGCCCGCGAGCGGGGCGCCGGCAAGGTGCGGGTCGTCGAGACGGGCTGTCTCGGCCCCTGCCCCAAGCGGATGCTGACGCTCGCCACCGCGCAGTCCCTGGCGCGCCGCCGCGTCCTCCTGATCGATCCCTCGCTCGACGCCCTCGGTCCCGAGGCGCTGGGCCTCGTTCCGGCGCAGCCCTCCCCGCTTCCCGTTCCGGCGGCGCCCGCGGGGGACGGCGATGTCTGAAGCGCCGGCCCGCCCCGCGAAGGATTCCGGGACGGCCGCCGGCGGCGGGCCGCGCCCGCGCCGGTTCCTGGGCAGGCTGCTGCGCCGGCTTCCGCTCGTCGGCACCCTGGCCGGCTTGGCGCTCGGCGTCTGGCTCGTGGCCACCAACGACCTCGGCGCGATCGGTGCGGCCTTCGGGCGGATCGGCCTGGCGGGGCTCGCCGCCATCGTTCTGGTGCGGGCCGTCATCGTGCTGCTCTGCGGCCTCGCCTGGGCGCGGATCCTGTCCGGTATCCCGCCCTCGGGCCGTGCGGGCGGCGCGGCGCAGCCTCCGGTCGAGACCGGCGCCTTCGTGATCCTGCGCTTCGTGCGCGAGGGCGTGAACGTGCTGCTGCCCGTCGCCTCGGTGGGCGGCGAGGTGGTGGGTGGGCGCCTGCTGACCTTCTGGGGCGTGGCGGGCAGTCTCGCCGCGGCCTCGCTGCTCGCCGACATGCTGATCCAGGTCGCCACGCAGGTGGCCTTCACCCTCCTCGGGACCGGGCTGCTCTGGCGCCTGCCGGGCGAGGCCGCCGCCTCCCTCGCGCGCTGGACGACGCAGGCCGCCGCGGTGGCGGTGGCGGTGGTGGCGGCCTTCTTCGCGCTCCAGACCCTCGGGCCCGCCCGCGCCCTGGAACGGCGCCTGACCGGCTTCGGCCGCCGGGTCCTGCGGATGGCGGCGCCGGATGCGGCGGGGACGGCGCCGCCGTCCGAGCCCGGCCTCACCGTGCAGGACGCCCTCGACGCCGTCTGGGCCCGGGGGCGGCGCGGGCGCATCGCCCAGTCGCTGGTCCTGCACTTCGCGGCCTGGGGACTCGGGGCGGCGGAGATCTGGATCGCGCTGGCCTGCATCGGGGTCGAGGTCAGCCTGACCGAGGTGCTCGTGCTCGAATCCCTCTCCCAGGCAATCAAGTCGGCGGCCTTTCCCGTGCCGAGCGGACTCGGCGTGCAGGAAGGCAGCTTCGTGGTGGTGGGCGCCCTGTTCGGGCTCGATGCCGGCACCGCCATCGCCCTGTCGCTCGCCAAGCGCGTGCCCGACGTGGTGCTCGGCCTACCCTCGCTGGTGGTCTGGCAGACCCTCGAGGCGCGGCGCACGCAGGTGCTGGCTCCGCCGGGATAGCGCATCGTCCCGAAAGCCGGTCGCCGGCTTTCCGAAGAGTTCGATGCGGAAACGAAAGCCGGGAGTTCAGCCCTCGCCCGAAACGAGCCAGCGCCGCATCGCCTCGAAGGTGGCGATGCCCGCCGTGAAAGCCGATGCGGCCTGCGCTTCCGGCAGGCCGTCCAGGCGCTCGCGGAAGGCCCGCCAGAGCGGACCGGCCGCACGACCTCGGCCGCTGTAATAGGCCAGCGGCACGCCCTCCCCGTGGAGGCGGGCGACGTGGCGGCCGATCACGGTACCGCCGAGGGTCGAACCCTCCAGCACGTAGAGCGCGCCCAGCGCGCCGCCGGCCCCGTCCAGGCGCGGCGGCGCGGGCGATGAGGCGGGCGCCGCCGCCGAGAGGCCCGCGAGATCCGCGTCGAGGAAGGCGAGGCGGCGGCGGGGATCGAAGAAGGCCGCATCTGCCAACGCCGCGCCGATGGCCGGCTCGTAGACGGCGTGGAAGCCATGCAGGCGCGCGAGCAGGTCGCGGTAGCCGGACAGCGTCGCCACCCGCGCCTCCCAGTCGAGGTCGCGCTCCAGCGCGGCATGCGCCTCGGCGGTGGCGTGCCGCAGGCGGGCGTGTAGGCTGTCGCTCACAATCGGCTCGGCAGGGATGTCAGGCGTGGACGGTGAAGCAGGCGCCGTCGGCGTTCTCGACGTCGATGCGGGCACCGATCTGATCGAGCATGGCGCGGATCAGCTTCATGCCGAGGCCGGTGCCCTGCGCCCGCGCATTCTCCCAGCCCGCCGGCATGCCCACCCCGTCGTCGCAGATCTTGAGGCGCACGGCGCCCTCCCCGCCCGCCACGGTGACGCTGACCCGCGCCCCCTTCTCGGGGCGGCCGGCATATTTGAAGGCGTTGGTGACGAGTTCGGTGGTGATGAGCGAGAGCGCCACCGCGTGCCGGTAGGGCACCATCAGGCCGGGCTCGGCGGTCATCTCGACGCGGTGCTCGTCGCCCGCCATCCCGGCGAGGTCGCTGCACAGGGTCTGGATGGTCTGGCCGAGATCGACCTGTTCCAGGCTCTCGCCCTGGTAGAGGCTGTCATGCACCCTCGCCACGCTCATCACCCGCGCCGAGGTCTCGGAGAAGGCCTGGCGGGCGGCGGGGTCGGCGATCTGGCGGCGCTGCATGTGCAGGAAGGCCGTCACGATCTGCAGCGAGTTCTTCACCCGGTGGTCGATCTCGCGGGTGAGCAGGTCCTTCTGCTCCAGCAGGCGCTCCTTGTCGGCGAGCAGGCCCGTCAGCTCGTCGATCTTGCGGCGCTGGCGCAGCACCACGCCCTCGACCGCGTCGGCGAGCTGCGCGGCCAGCGCGACCTTCCAGGCGGCCCAGGGGGTGGAATGGCCGCGACGCTCCTCGACCCAGCGCTCGAAGGAGCGCCGCGGCAGCACCGCGACCGGCCCGCTGCCGGGCAGCACGGGCTTCCTCGGGTCGCCGCCCCAGGTGACGGTGCTGGGCACCTCCGGCTTGAACCACAGCAGGAGGTGCTGGCGCGAGGCGCCGACGAAGGCCGCGAGCAGGCCGCTGGCGATCTCGGTGTAGTCGGCGGCCGGCGCGTGGTGCAGGACCAGTGTGTCGGTGACGAACGTGGTCTCGCCGGGGGGGAGGCTCTCCCGCAGCCAGTCGGCGAGCGCCCGCACCGCCGGTTCCGCCGGGGTGGCGCCGACGAGGCAGACGGCCTCGTCCGAGACGATGCCGGCGCCCGTCGCCTCGAACAGGTCGAGCAGGGTTGGATCGCCTTGGGTCAGCGAGACCACGAAATCGTCCGAGCGGGTCAGCCCGCGCACCAGCCGGCCCTGCATGTCGAGGTGGCGCTGCCGCTCGCTCCAGAGTGCCTTGCCCTCGATCTCCTGCACGCGCATGGCGAAGGCGTCGGTGAGCACGGTGGCCGCGGCGCGGGTCTCCGGGGCCACGTAGTGCGGCCGGCGGTGATGGCCGATCATCAGCCCCCAGAGCCGGTTCTCCACCATGATCGAGATCGACATCGAGCCGTCGACGCCGAGGTTGCGCTGATATTCGAGGTGGATCGGCGAGAGGGTGCGGTGCTGCGCGAAGGTGAGGTCGATCGGCGCGTTGCCCGCCGCCCGGTCGGCCATCAGCGGCACCGGCACGCAGTCCCGGTCGATCACGAAGCGGCTCTTGGCCTTGGTGTAGAGGGCGCGCGCCTGGGCCGGGATGTCGGAGGCGGGGAAGCGCAGGCCGATCAGGGGACGTTGCCAATCCGGCACCATGTCCTCGGCGATGGCCTCGCCGTTCCAGTCGGCGTCGAAGCGGTAGACCAGCACCGATTCGAAACCGGTCATGGCGCGGATCTCGAGGGCGGCGATCTGCGCGGCCTCATCGAGGGTTTCGGCGGCGCGCAGCCGCACCATGGCGATCTCCGCCTCCAGCGGGCTCGCCGTGAGGAAGTCCTCCGGCCGCTCCGGCGCCAGTTCCAGCTCGACGATGACGCGCCCCAGATGGACATGCGCCACGAGGTGGAAGCGTTCCTCGCGCGGGGGCAGGGTCAGCGAGCGGCGCAGGACCCGCCCGTCGGTCAGGGTGTGGGCGGCCATGCCGTTGCGGATCGCCGAGACGATCTCCGCCGGCAGCACCGTCTCCAGGCTGAGGCCGTTCGGGGGGAAAAGCGCGGGCGCGAGCACGTCGGCGGCGTTGGCGCTGAAGGCCACGATCTCCAGGCTCGCCGCGTCGGCGGCGAGCATCACCGCGTTCGGCTGGATCGAGCCGGGGATGTGGATCGGCTCCCGCTCGCACAGACTCGGATCGACCGGCTCGGCCCGGCTGCGCTGGGCGATCGCGGCGAGCACGGCCTCGCGGGAAGGGCCGGCGGCGATCTGCTCCATGGGGCTGATGGTCAGCCAGATCCGCCCGTCCGAGCCGGCCTTCAGGCCGATGCGCGCCCTCAGGGGAGCCGGAATGCGGCCGAACACGAATTCGAAGGACTGGTCGCCCCGGCCCCGGCGCACGCCCGCGAGGAAACGCCCGTAGAAGCCGGGCACGTGGGCGCTCGGCACCAGCTCACGGAAGAAGCTGCGGCCGAGCATCGCCTCGCGGGACATCCCGCACAGGGTCTCCGCTGCCTGGTTGCAGGCGAGCACGATCCCAGCGGAATCGAGCGCCAGGACGCCCGCCTCCAGCTCGTCTCGCTGCTTGGGGGTGAGGCTCTCGACATCGACCCGGGACTCGACCGGGCCGTCGTGAGGCCCTTCGGCGTGCATCTGCGACGGATCGACCATTGTGACTGTCGATATGCCTGCCGCGGGCCGGTTGCGCAATGCCGCGCGGGGTCGCCAAGCCCGATGCAAACTGCGGCGCATCGGCGCCAAGTATCTGTCGGATCCCGACTTTGTCTAAAACGATACAATGGCCGCGACACGGCGCAGCGCTCTCCCGGACCGTCCCCGGTCGAGCGGCATCGACGCCTGTTCGGAGCAGGCGCGGAACCGGGTCTCAGCGCAGCTGGTCCGCGAGATCGGAGAGCGCCGTGTCGAGCCCTTCTTCCAGGGTAGGATGGTAGAAGGGACGCTCGCGCAGGCGCCGCACGTCCAGCCCGTCCTGCACCGCGTGGGCGAGGATGTGGCCGAGATGCTCCGCCCCGGGACCGATCAGCTCGGCGGCGGCGAGGCGCCCGCCGGGCTCGGCATAGAGCCGGAGGCCGCCCTGCGCCTCGTCCATGACCTGCGCCCGGCCCTGGTCGCAGAAATCGGCGCGGCCGACGAGACGGTCTGCGCCTTCGTCGAAGCCGCCGCCGATCACGGCGATCTGCGGTTCGCTGAACACCATGGCGAGCGCCACCCAGCGCTCGGGCCGCTCGGCGCCCTCCCCGGCCGCGATCCGCGCGGCGTTGCGTCCGGCGATGCGGCCCTGGCGGCTCGCCTCGTGCAGCACCGGGCGGTCCGCGTTGGCGTCCCCGGCGATCAGGATGGCGGAGCCCTCGCAGAGCAGCGAGCGGGGATCGTGGGCCGGGCTGCCCCGCTCGTCGAGGCGGGCGCCGGTCAGCTCGAGGCCGATCCCCCGCACGTTCGGCGGGCGACCCGCGGCGGCCAGCACCCGCTCGACGCGGGTCTCGCCCCCGTCCCAGCCCAGGCGCGCACCGTCGCCATCCACCCTGCCCCGCTCCACTTTCGCGCCGAGATGCAGGGCGAAGGCCTGCGAGAAGATCTCCCGCGCCGCCGCCTTGAGGTCCGGATCGCTCAGGCCGCCGAGGCTGTCGCCGGGATCGAAGACCTGCGTCTCGACGCCGAGCCGGGCCATGGCCTGCGCGAGTTCGAGCCCGACCGGGCCGGCGCCGAGCACGGCGAGCGAGGCGGGCAGGTCCTCCATGTCGAACACGGTGTCGGTGGTCAGCAGACGGTGCCCGAGATCCTGCAGCGGATCGGGCACGCTCGGGCTGGAGCCTGTCGCCAGCACGGCAGCCTTGAAGCGCAGGCGGGTGTGGTCGTCGATCCGCAGCCGGTCCGGGCCCTCGAACACGGCCCGCCCCGACAGGCGGGTCTCTGCCGGCAGCCGGTCGAGCCCCTCGAACACGGAGGCGACGAAGCGGTCGCGCCAGTGCCGCATCCGGGCGAGCACGGCGGGGCCGTCCACGGCGACCTCGCCGACGCGAATGCCGAGGCGGTGCGCCTCGCGTGCGCCGTGGGCGGCGTTCGCGGCGGTGATCAGCAGCTTGGAGGGCATGCAGCCCACCCGCGCGCAGGTGGTGCCGCCGGGACCCTGCTCGATCAGGATCGACTTCACCCCCGCGTCGAGGGCGGCCCGGTGGGCGGCGATGCCGGCGGTGCCGGCCCCGATCACCGCGACGTCGCAGGTGAGTTCGCGCATCAGGACGCCATGGTCAGGACGGCGCCGCCGTCGACGCGCAGGTTCTCGCCGGTGATGTAGCTCGCCTGCTCGGAGCACAGGAAGGCCACCGCCGCGGCGACCTCCTCGGGCCGGCCCCGGCGCTTGGAGACGATGCCGGGACGCTTCTCCGTGAGGAAGCTCTCGACCGCCTCGTCGAAGGAGACGCCGAGTTCCCCGGCGCGCTTCTCCATCATCGCGTCGGTCATCGGCGTGGCGACGAAGGCCGGCGCCACGGAATTCACCAGCACGCCGTCCGGCCCGTAGGCCTTGGAGAGACCCTTGGTCAGGTTCATCAGGCCCGCCTTGGCGGCGCAGTACGGCAGTTCCTCGACATAGGGCTGGACCGCGTCCTCGGAGGTGAAGAACACGATCCGCCCCCAACCCGCTTCGCGCATCCCCGGGATGAAGGCGCGCGCGACCCGCACCGCCGACATCAGGTCGGCCTGGATCGTTTCCATCCAGCCCGCGTCGTCGATCTCTAGGAAGTCGCCCGTGGCGCCGGTGATGCCCGCGCCGTTGATGAGGATGGTGGGCTTGGTCTCGAAGGCGGTGTCCGCGAATTCGCGCAGCTTGCGCGCGCCCGCATCGTCGGACAAGTCGGCTTGGCACGCCTTGACCGGTCCCAGCGCCGACAGGCGCTCGGCCGCCTCCTGCAATTCCCGCTCCTTCAGGTCGGAGAGGACGATCTTCACGCCCTCGCGCAGAAGGTATTCCGCGCTGACGTAGCCCATGCCGGAATCGCCGCCCGTGATCACCGCGACGCGGCCGCTGATGCCGAGATCCATGTAACGACCCTTCCTGTGAACGGCGTCCGGTTCGCGCGCTCGAAGGCCGGCGCTGGGAACGTTTGTTAGAGCCGCGGGCCAACGGGAGGCGTGCCGGATCGTTCCAGCCGGGCCGTGGGCTGCGGCGATCCGACCGGTGGGCGGGCCGGATGGAATCGCAGCGCCGAACGTGGCGAAAATGCTTGGCGCCGTCCGCGGTGAGCGGCACCTTCCGTGCGAGACGAATCGCCCGGAGATCCTTGGCGATGAGCGAGACCGAGACGGCCCAGCCAGGCCCGGCCGTGTCCCCGCGGGGCGGCGTGGTCGCCTATCTCTCGCTCGACGGCGCCCTGCGGGCGGCCGCCTTCTACGAGAAGGCCTTCGGCGCCGAGATCCTGGCCTCCGTCCCGCCGGACGAGCAGGGCCGGACCATGCACGTGCATGTGTGCGTGAACGGCACCTCGGTGATGCTCTCCGACGCCTTCCCCGAATATGGTCACCCGCTCCAGGCGCCGCAGGCCTTCAGTCTGCTCCTGCCGGTCGAGGACATCGCGGCGTGGTGGGAGCGGGCTGTGGCGGCGGGCGCCGAGGTAGTGATGCCCTATCAGCAAATGTTCTGGGGCGACCTCTATGGGCAGCTGCGCGACCCGTTCGGCGTGATCTGGGCGATGAACCAGGCCAAGCCGACGGCCTGAGTCCGGGCGGCCGCCCTCTCCCGTCATCGCTTCGGCTTCGTCTCGCGACGACGGGCGAGGTTCTTCAGGCGGCCTCGCCCAGACACCACGCGAGAATGCCCTTCTGCGCGTGCAGACGGTTCTCGGCCTCGTCGAACACGACCGATTGCGGGCCGTCGATGACCTCGGCCGTGACCTCCTCGCCGCGATGCGCGGGCAGGCAGTGCATGAAGATCGCGTCCTTGGCCGCGGCCTTCATCAGCGCCGCGTCCACGCGGTAGGGTGAGAGCAGGTTGTGGCGGAAGTGCTCGTCGTCGTCACCCATGGAGACCCAGCAATCGGTCACCACCGCGTCCGCCCCCTCGACCGCCGCGTAGGCGTCGGTGGTGGCGTTGACGCGGGCGCCCTCGCGCTCGGCCCAGGCGATGAGGGCCGGCGGCATTGCCAGCTCGTTCGGGGCGGCGACGTTGAGGGTGAAGTCGAAGCGGGCCGCGGCGTGGATCCAGCTCGCCAGCACGTTGTTGGCGTCACCCGACCACGCCACCGTGCGGCCCTTGATCGGCCCGCGATGCTCCTCGAAGGTCATGACGTCGGCCATGATCTGGCACGGATGCGAGACCTTGGTCAGCGCGTTGATGACCGGCACCTCGGCATGCTCGGCCAGCTCCACCATCAGCGTGTGGTCCAGTGTGCGGATCACGATCGCGTCGACGAAGCGCGAGAGCACGCGTGCGGTGTCGGCCACCGTCTCGCCGCGGCCGAGCTGCATCTCCTTGCCGGTCAGCATCAGGGTGTCGCCGCCGAGTTCGCGCATGGCCACGTCGAAGGAGACGCGGGTGCGGGTCGAGGGCCGGTCGAACACCATCGCCAGCATCTTGCCGGTGAGCGGTCGCTCCGCGGCGGGCTGGCCCTTGACCCGCGCGCGCTTCATCGCCGCGGAGGCGTCGAGGACGCCGCGCAGGGTCTCGGCCGAGAAATCTTTCAGGTCGAGGAAGTGGCGGACATGCGGGCCGCTGCCGTTCAGGGTGGTGGTCATCTCGATATCTTCGCTCACGGCACCGCCCTCAGGCGGCCCCGCGCATCTGCGCCTCCAGATCGGTCGCCGCGGCCTCGAGCCGGGTCACGGCCTCGTCCACCTCCGTCTCGCCGACGATCAGCGGCGGCAGGAGGCGGACCACGTTGTCGCCCGCCGGGATCACCAAGAGGTGCCGCGCGCGCGCGGCCGCCGTGAACTCGGTGTTCGGCAGGTTGAGCTTCAAGCCCCGCATCAGTCCCTGCCCCCGCAACTCGGAGAAGACGTGCGGGTGCCGGTCGATCAGGCCTGCGAGCTTCTGCGTCAGCAGCAGGCCCATGCGCTCGACATGCGCCAGGAAGCCCGGGGCCAGTACCACGTCGAGCACGGCGTTGCCGACCGCCATGGCGAGCGGGTTGCCGCCGAAGGTGGTGCCGTGGGTGCCGGCCGTCATGCCGCGGGCGGCCTCGGCCGTGGCGAGGCAGACGCCGAGCGGGAAGCCGCCGCCGATGCCCTTGGCCGCGCTCATGATGTCCGGCGTCACGCCCGACCATTCGTGGGCGAAGAACTTGCCGGTCCGTCCGACGCCGGTCTGAACCTCGTCCATGATGAGGAGCAGACCGTGCTCGTCGCACAGGTCGCGCAGACGCCGCAGCATCGCGCTCGCGATCACCCGCAGGCCGCCCTCGCCCTGGATCGGCTCGATCATCAGGGCGGCGGTTTCCGGTCCGATCGCGGCCTCGAGCGCCGCGAAATCGCCGACGGGCACCTGATCGAAGCCCTCGACCTTCGGGCCGAAGCCCTCGATGTACTTCTGCTGGCCGCCGGCCGCGATGGTCGCGAGCGTGCGGCCGTGGAAGGCGCCCTCGAAGGTGATGATGCGGTAGCGCTCCGGGTGGCCGCCGGCCGCGTGGTACTTGCGCGCCATCTTGATGGCGGCCTCGTTGGCCTCGGCGCCGGAATTGGCGAAGAAGGCCACATCCGCGAAGGTCGCGTCCACGAGCCGCCGCCCCAGCCGCTCCCCTTCCGGGATCTGGAACAGGTTCGAGGTGTGCCAGAGCTTTTGCGCCTGCGCGGTCAGGGCCTCGACCAAGTGCGGATGCGCGTGGCCGAGCGCGTTGACGGCGATGCCGGCGCCGAAATCGAGGTAGCGGGTGCCGTCCTCGGCGACCAGCCACGCGCCCTCGCCTCGCTCGAAGGCGATCGGGGCGCGGGCATAGGTCGGCAGCAGGGCGGAGGTCACGCGGGTCCGTCTCCTCGGGCACGATCCAGGGGGCAGTATCGCCAAAAGAAAGTGCCGCCTCGGGGGACGGGCGGCACGGGCGCGATTACTAAGAAACGAGGCGCTTCTGTCAATCTCGGCACGGTGCCGAGGCGGCGCATCGCGCCCCAATCGACCCGATTCGTCCCGCCGCGGTGCCGTCCGGCACCCGCCTTTCGCGATCAGACCCGCTGCAGCCGCGTCGATCCCGTCGGCGAGCGGCCGACCATCTTTCGGAAGGTCCGCCCCATGCGCCGCGCGTCCGGGAAGCCGGCGCGCACCGCCGCCTCGCTGAGCGAGACGGTACCGGAACGGATCAGCGACTGGGCCAGGGTCACGCGCTCGCGCAGCACGTATTGATAGGGCGTCACCCCGAAGGAGCCCTTGAAGGCGCGCACGAAGTAGCTCTCGCTGAGCCCGGCGGCCTCGGCCATCTCCCGCAGCGACAGCGGCGTGCCGAGCCGTGCGGCGACGAGGTCGCGCACCTGCCGGGCCTGCCGGGGACTGAGCGCCGCGCTCTTGCGCGGTGCGGGCTCCGACAGGGCACCGGAGGCGCGCAGCACCGCCAGCGCCACGCTGTCGACCAGCAGCGCGTCCGCGGCGCTGTCGTGGCCGCCCGCCTCCTGGCCCAGGGCGGCCAGCAGGTGGAACACGGTCATCCGCTCGGCGAGATCGCAGGTGACCGAATCGATCCGGGTCTGCGAGAGCGGCGCCTGCGTCATCCGCTCGACCGCCGCCGGCATGAAGGCGAGGTAGCGCCCTCGGCAGGCTCCGCTCCAGCAGGTGGTGCCGGTATAGCCGGGGCCGCGCAGCACGAACGCCTCGCCCGCCCGCTCGCCGGACCGCTCATCCGTCGCACTGCCGCTGAAGCTGAGGCGGGTGCGCTTGCCGCCGCGCAAGGTTCCTCGCAAGGTTCCCTGCCACGTTCCGACGAGGAGGCCGTCGACGCGGTGCGTGCTGCAGCCCTCCGACTCGTAGGCGAAGTCGAGAAAGGCGATGCCGTCGAGGCCGCTCGCGGGGATCTGGCCGAAGATCTGGTCGGGCGGGGCGCTGAGGTCGCCCTGCACGGATGCGTTGACGAACGGAACGCTCATCGGCCGCTTCGTTCTCCCGGGTTTTTGCCGCGCTTCGGGCGGGCGACGTCTTCTTCTTTCCATCCCCGTGGGGACGGCGGGCGGAGCTTGCGCCCCGACGCGGATGAACGGCCCGCCTCAGAAGGCCGTTCCAAGGCAGCCCGTTCCAAGGCCGCCGGTTGCAAGCCTGTCCGTTCAGAGGCCGCCCGCGTCTTGAGCGCGGCGGCCAGGTGCCAACGCAAGGGTCCCGCGGAAGCGGCGGGGTCGACCGCTTCCGCAGGACGGCCCGGCCGGCTCCAGGCCGGCCGGGCCAGGAAATCCGCTGATTTGCCGCGTTACTTGCCGAGCACGCCGCCCAGCAGGCCGCCGACGGCGCCGAGCACGCTGTCGAGCGTGCCGCCCACGAGACCGCCCACCTGATCGACCGTGCCGGAGACGGCGCCCAGCTCGCTGCTCAGGTCCAGTTCGAGACCGAGGCCGAGAGACAACCCGCCGCCGACCTGATCCAGCTCCGCCGCGTTGAGCTCGCGCACGGTGTCGATGTTCTGCTGCATGGTTTTCTCCTTAGTCCGAGCGATACTGGAAGAACGTTCTGTATTTCTGTCTTCCTATGGAATAAGAGCCGCGGCGATGCGCTGCTCTGTTGGATAAGGTACGGATATTATCTCGGCAGGCAACCCGGGCCGCGATATACGCTTCGCACGACCCGAGACGGAAACCGATGGATGGACATATCTTGCTCTCCCCAATCACGACCGATGGTGGCATCCGCGCCGCCGAGCCGGAACCGAACCGCTTCCGTCCACGGTCCCTGCGTCTTTTCGCGTGGCTCGGGAGCCAGAGCCAAGCCGGCGCGGCCTCGGTCCGGAATGGTCGGGGCCGGTTGCATCGAACCGGGGGGCAAAAATTGACGCAGGTCGGCGCGACGGAGCCTGCCGACGAGACGGCCGAGCTAAAAAACTGATTCCGTTGCGGATTATGACGCTGCTGCGTCAGAACAACGCAGGTGGGCAGGTCGCCGCAGCCCGAACCGCGCTGCCCATCGCAGCATCCGAGGAGGCTTTTCCGTGAACGCCCCCCTGTTCCGTCGCGAGGTCGCCGAGGCCCGCAAGAGCGCGTGGCTCGGCGAGGCCCAGGTGGTGCAGCCCCTGCCGATCCGCGTGGTGGGCGGGCTCTGCCTCACCTTCGTAGCCCTGGTCGGCCTCTACGCTTGGCTCGGCAGCTACACGCGCCGCATCCATGCCGAGGGCCTGCTCGCGCCCGATATCGGCCTGATCACCGTGGCGAGCCCGCTGGCCGGCCGGGTCAGCGCCTCGGGCGTCCGGGAGGGCGAGCGGGTCGAGCGCGGCCAGCTCCTGTTCACGATCGACCTCGATGCGGTCTCGGCGAGCGGCCCGACGCAGGAGCGGGTGATCGCCCAGCTCGGCCGCCAGCGCGAGAGCGTGGAGCGCCAGCGCGCCGCCCGTGCGGCTATGGCCAGGGCCGAGAAGGAGGGCCTGCGCGAGCAGGTCGCCAACCTGGAGGCGCAGCGCGCCAAGATCGAGGAGCAGCTCGCGCTTCAGGAAAAGCTCGTGCCCCCGCTCAAGGCCCGGGCCGACGAACTCGCCGACCTCGTGACCCGGGGCTTTGCCCGAGCGGCGGATTTCCAGAGCCAGAACTACCTCTACCTCCAGGCGACCTCGCAGCTCGCGCAGTTCCGCCAGGGCGGGTTGCAGGTCGAGGGCAAGCTCGGCGATCTGCGGGCCAAGCTCGCCACCTTCGACGAGACCCTGGCCCGCGATCTGGCCGAACTCGACCGCACCGCCGCGCAGCTCGAACAGCAGCGGGCCGAGAGCGAGGCGCGCCGTGCCATCGAGGTGCGCGCCCCGGAACGCGGCATCCTCACCTCGATCCGTGCCCAGGCCGGGCAGACCGTGGCGGCGGGCGCCAGCCTTCTCACCCTGTTGCCGAGCGAGGGCCGGCTCCAGGCCAACCTCTTCGTCGATTCCTCCGCGATCGGCTTCATCGAGCCGGGGGCGACCGTGATGCTGCGCTACGCCGCCTTCCCCTTCCAGCGCTTCGGCCTGCACGGCGGCCGCGTCGCGGAGGTGACCCGCGCGCCCTTGGAGAACGAAGGCGGCGGCCAGCCCGAGGCGGCCCGGAATGCCGCCAAGAATGCGGGGAACGGGGGCGTCTACCGCATCATCGTGCGGCCGGACGCGGACAGCGTGACGGCCTACGGCGAGCAGCGGCGGCTGGAGGCCGGAATGCGGGTCGAGGCCGACATCGCCCTGGAGAAGCGCCCGCTCTACCGCTGGCTCCTCGACCCCCTCTACCACGTCAAGCGCAGCGTCGATCTCGTCACGGACGGGGGCGGCCCGGAGGTGTCCCGATGAGCCTGCTGTCGGATCTGCAATTCGGGTTCCGGCGCCGCCTGCCCGTCCTGCTCCAGGCGGAGGCCGCGGAATGCGGCATCGCCTGCCTAGCCATGGTGCTCGGCTATCACGGCCGCCACGTCGATCTCGGTGGGATGCGCGCGCGCCACGCCCTCTCGCTCAAGGGTATGACGCTGCGAAGCCTCATGGACCTGTCGGGGAGCATGGGCCTCACCACCCGGGCCCTGCGGATCGAGATGGCCGATCTCGGCCGCCTGCGCCTGCCCTGCATCCTGCACTGGGGCCTCAACCACTTCGTGGTGCTGGCCGCCGTGCGCCGCCGGGAGATCGTGATCCACGATCCCGCTCGCGGACGGCGGAGTTTGAGTCTCGCCGAGGCCTCGCGCGAATTCACCGGGGTGGCGCTGGAGGTGGCGCCCAACCAGAGCTTCGTCCGGGAGAAGGCGGAGAAGGGCCTCGCCCTGTCCGACCTGTTCCGGGGCATGGCCGGCATCCGCTCGGCCATGGCGCAGATCCTGATGCTGTCGCTCGGCATCGAACTCATCGCCATCCTGATGCCGATCGCCTCGCAGATCGTCATCGACGAGGTGATCGTGAACGGCGACCTCGACCTGTTGCTGGTCGTCGCGCTCGGGCTCGCCCTCCTGCTCGTGCTGCAACTGGGGCTCGGCATCGCCCGCACCTGGGCGATCATGCTCACGGGCACGAAGCTGAACTATCAATGGTCGGGCTCGCTGTTCGACCATCTCTCCCGGCTGCCGCTCGACTATTTCCAGAAGCGGCATGTCGGCGACGTGATCTCCCGCTTCGGCACGCTGTCCACGATCCAGAAGGGCATCACCACCGATCTCGTCCAGGCCCTGCTCGACGGGCTGATGTCGGTCGGCATGCTGATCATGCTGTTCCTCTACGGCGGCTGGCTGGCGCTGGTGGCGCTCGCGGCCACCGCGCTCAACGCCGGCCTACGGATCATCGCCTACAAGGCCTACCGGGAGGGCACCGAGGAGGCGATCGTCGCGGAGGCGCGCCAGCAGAGCCACTTCATCGAGACCGTGCGCGGCATGGCGAGCGTCAAGCTCCTGAACCTGCGCGAGCGCCGCCGCGGCACCTGGATGAACCAGTTCGTCCAGGCGCTGAACGCGCGCCTGCGGCTGCAGCGGCTCGACCTCGTGTTCGGGCGCGGCAACGAGTTCCTGTTCGGGGCCGACCGGCTGATCCTGCTTGTGGTGGGCGCGCGGGCCGTGATCGACCAGTCGATGACGCTCGGCATGCTGGTGGCCTTCCTGGCCTATCGCGACCAGTTCTCGACCCGCATCGGCAACCTGATCCAGTCGGGCTTCCAGCTCAGGATGCTCAACGTGCAGACCGACCGCCTCTCGGACATCGTCATGACCGAGCCCGAGGAGGCCGCCGCCTCCCCCGCCGGGGCGACGCCGGTCGCGGCGCCCGCCCTTCTTCCCGCAGGGGAGCGTCTGCCGGCGCGCGCGGCGGGCCTGCGCGCGGTCGGCCTGTCCCTGCGCTACGGCGACGATGAGCCCTGGGTGTTCCGCAACCTCGGCCTGGAGGTGGCGCCGGGCGCGAGCCTCGCCCTCACCGGGCCGTCGGGCTGCGGCAAGAGCTCCGTCATGAAGATCCTGATGGGTCTGCTGCCGGCCACCGAGGGCGCGGTGCTGGTCGACGGACGCGACATCCGCGCCGGGGGGCTCGCCGCCTACCGGGCCCGCATCGCCGGGGTGATTCAGGACGACGGCCTCTTCGCCGGCTCGATCGCCGAGAACATCGCCTGCTTCGACGAGCGGCCCGATCCCGGCTGGATCCGCGAATGCGCGGGGCGCGCGGCGATCCTCGACGACATCGCCCGCACGCCGATGGGCTTCGAGACGCTGGTGGGCGACATGGGCTCGACCCTCTCGGGTGGCCAGCGCCAGCGGGTGATCCTCGCCCGCGCCCTCTACCGGCGCCCGGAGATCCTCTTTCTGGACGAGGCCACGAGTGCGCTGGACGAGCCGACCGAGGTGGTGATCGCCGCCGCGCTCCGCGACCTGAAGATGACCCGGGTCATCGTCGCCCACCGGCCCGCAACGGTCGCCCATGCCGATCTGCGCTACGATTTCTCCGAGGCGAGGGCGGCGGCGCAACTGAAGGAGATCGTCGGCTGAACGCCGGCGCCGGTCCCTCCCCTTGCGAGTCGCCCCGCCCCCGTGCTCAGACCCCCGCAGCGAACAGGCTTGGGGAGATCAGGCGATGAACACGGTCAAGGAACGTCTGGAGGCGCTCGGGCTGAAGCTGCCGAAGGCGGCGGCCCCGGTGGCGAACTACGTGCCCTACGTCCGCACCGGCAACCTCGTCGTCATCTCCGGCCAGATCTGCTTCGGCCCGGACGGCACGCTCGATCCCGCTCACAAGGGCAAGCTCGGCGCCGAGGTCTCGCCCGAGCAGGGCGTGGCGGCGGCCCGGCTCTGCGCGCTCAACGTGCTGGCGCAGGTCCAGGCGGCGGTGGGCGACCTCGACCACGGCGTGGTGCAATGCGTGCGGCTCGGCGGCTTCATCAACGCCGTGCCGAGCTTCGCCGGCCTGGCGCCCATCATGAACGGCGCCTCCGACCTGATGGTCGAGGTGCTGGGCAACCGCGGCCGGCACGCCCGCTCGACCGTCGGCGTCGCCGAACTGCCCCTCGACGCGGCGGTCGAGGTCGAAGCGATGTTCGAGGTCGCGTGAGCGCGCCCCCTCGGGCGCCGGACTGGCTCACCGCCCGTCCGATCGCCCATCGCGGCCTGCACCACCGCGCCGCCGGCATCCCCGAGAACACGCTGGCGGCGGCCGAAGCTGCGGTGGCGGGCGGCTACGCCATCGAGTGCGACGTGCAGCTCAGCGCCGACGGCGAGGCGATGGTGTTCCACGACGAGGCGCTCGGGCGCCTCACCGGGGAGACCGACCCGGTCGAGGCCCGCACGGCCGCCGAACTCGGCCGGCTCACGATCGCCGAGACGGGGGAGCGCATCCCGACGCTGCCGGACTTCCTGGCACGGATCGCCGGCCGCGTGCCGGTGATCGTCGAGATCAAGTCGCGCTTCGACGGCGACCGGCGTCTCACCCGCCGCACCGCCGAGATCGTCGCGGGGCTCGACGCGCCGGTCGCGCTGAAATCCTTCGATCCGGGCATCGTCGCGACCCTGGCCGAGATCACACCCGACCTGCCCCGCGGCATCGTCGCCGAAGCGAGCCAGGACGACCCGCACTACGCCCGGCTCGCGCCGTCTCTGCGAGCCGAATTGTCGGGCCTGCTCCATCTCCACGTGAGCCGGCCGCACTTCCTATCCTGGCGCGTGGGCGACCTGCCGGGGCCGGTGCCCTATCTCTGCCGCCGGCTCGGAAACATGCCGGTGATGACCTGGACCGTGCGCACCGAGGCGCAGCGGGCCCTGGCCCGCGAGCACGCGGACCAGATGGTGTTCGAGGGCTTCCGGCCCTGAGGCCTCACGCGGTGGCCGCCGCGGCGACGACGGGGCGGCGGTCGCGGATCAGCATCAGCGCCGCCGAGGCGAACAGGCACAGCGCCCCGGCCGCGAAGAAGGCGGGCAGGTAGGTCTCGTAGACGGTCCGGCTGAAGCCCGCGCCGTAGGCGGCGGTGGCCGCGCCGAGCTGGTGGCCGGCGAAGATCCAGCCGAAGACGAGGTTGGCGCGCTCCCCGAAGCGGTCGGCGGTGAGCTTCACCGTCGGCGGCACCGTCGCGACCCAGTCGAGCCCGTAGAACACGGCGAAGAGGGAGAGGCCGTAGAAGCTGAAATCGGAGAAGGGCAGGTAGAGGAGCGAGAGGCCGCGCAGTCCGTAATACCAGAACAGCAGCCAGCGGCAGTCGTAGCGGTCCGAGAGCCAGCCCGAGCCGATGGTGCCGGCCAGATCGAACAGCCCGATGACGGCGAGCAGGCCCGCCGCCGTGACCGTGCCGATCCCGTAGTCGCCGCACAGCGACACGAAATGCGTCTGAACGAGCCCGTTGGTGCTGGCGCCGCAGACAAAGAACGTCCCGAACAGAACCCAGAAGGTCACCGAGCCCGAGGCGTCCCGCAGCGCGACCAGGGGCGAGGTGAGCATGGCGGCAAAGCTCTGCGGCGGCGGAGGCGGCGCGTCGCCGGTCGCGCCGTAGGGGCGCAGGCCGAGATCCGAGGGCCGGTCCCGCATCAGGACCAGCACGGTGACCGTCGCGACCAGGAGCATGGCGAGGATCAGGGAGAGCGCCGCGCGCCAGCCGTGGCGCTCGGTCAGCGAGGCGAGCAGCGGAAGGAAGACGAGCTGGCCCGTGGCCGTGCTGGCCGAGAGCAGGCCGAGCACGAGGCCGCGCCGGGCCACGAACCAGCGGGTCGCACCGTCGCCCCGAGCACCATCGCCGTCAGCCCCGTGCCGACGCCGACGACGAGCCCCCAGAACAGCAGCAGATGCCAGACCCGGCTCATGGCGAAGGAGCCTGCGATCCCGAGCGCGATCAGCACCAGCGCGACGCTGGCGACCCGCCGCACGCCGAAGCGGTTCATGAACGCCGCCGCGAAGGGCCCGAGCAGGCCGAAGAGCACGAGGCGGACGGCCAGAGCCGACGAGATCTCCGCGTTCGACCAGCCGAACTCCCGCTCGAAGGGTGCGATCAGCACCCCGGGTGCGCCGACGGCGCCAGCGGTCACCAGCATGGTCAGGAAGGTCACCGCCGCGACGACCCAGCCGTAATACACGCCACTCTGCGCGGGCGCCTTCGGGATGGTGCTCATGCTGAAGGCTCCCCTGGAGCGACCGAGGCGGCCGGCGCCCTTGAATAGCGGTCGATCGACCTCTAAGATGGTTTTAGCGGTCTATCAACCTCTATTTTTGGACAAGCGTCATGGGGCGATCGAGCCGGGCTCAGGCCGACGAGAACCGCGCCCGCATCGTGCAGGTCGCGAGCGACCTGTTCCGTGCGCGGGGCGTCGAGGCGGTCGGTATCGCCGATGTGATGAAGGCCGCCGGGCTGACTCAGGGCGGGTTCTACCGGCATTTTCCGAGCAAGGATGCGCTGGCCGCGGAGGCCTGCGCCCTCGCCTTCGCGAACGCGGTCGACAGCTGGCGGAGCGTGGCGCGTGAGGCGGCACGGGAAGGCCGGAGCGCCGCGGCCGCGATCGCCGAGCACTATGCTGCCGTCCGGCCCCCGAACCGGACCTGCCCGATGATCGCCTTTGCGCCCGACGCCGCGCGCCGGAACTCCGGCGATCCCGTGCAGCGCAGTTTTCGCGAGGGCGTCCGCACGCTGTTCGAGACCTTCGCCGAAGGCGCGGAGGGTGACGGCACGGCCGAAGCGGAGGCGCGCCTGCAGAGCCTCTTTGCCGCCATGGTGGGCTCGACCTTGCTGGCCCGCGCGACCCAGCGGCCGGCCTGGGCGGAGCATGACGCAGCCCGGACGGCGTAGCGCCCGAGCTTGCCTCGCGGGCGGGCAGAGTGCCTAAGCGCGTTGCAATTCCGGCCCGATTCCGTCAATCTGTATTTTGTATACCAGAGCCTCGGGCCGCCGGGCGGAGCCTCCACTCAGGGGAGCGTGCGCCGTCGGGAGCGGCTCGATCGAGCGAAGGACAGGCCGGGAATGCCCGACACCGTGAGCCCGGAACAGCGCGCTGGAAAACCGCCCAGGTTCCAGCTGTTCAGGCCGATCCTGGCGGGCGCGACCCTCCGCGAGCGTCTGATCGCTTGCCTGGGCGCGCTCGCGGGGATCACGCTGACCGGCCTGATCTGCGGCTGGTTCTTCGGGGAAGGTCCGCACATCCCGCTGATCGTCGCGCCGATGGGCGCGTCCGCGGTGCTGATCTTCGCCGTGCCCGCGAGCCCGCTCGCCCAGCCCTGGTCGGTCATCGGCGGCAACACGATTTCCGCCTTCATGGGGGTGCTCGCCGCCCACCTGATTCCGGATCCGGTGATCGCGATCGGCGTCGGCGTCTCGCTCGCCATCGCGGCGATGTCGCTGACCCGGTCCCTCCACCCGCCCGGCGGCGCCGCCGCCCTGACGGCGCTGATCGGCGGCCCGGCCGTCACCAATGCCGGGTTCACGTTCCCCCTTTTCCCAGTCTGCCTGAACTCGATCATCCTCGTCGTGCTCGGCATCGCCTTCCACAAGATCTCCCGCCGCAACTACCCGCACGTCCCGGCCCCGGCGCCGGTCAACACGCACGGGACCGCGGATCTCCCCGCCCCGCTCCGCGTCGGCTTCCGGCCGGAGGATGTCGACGCGGCCCTGGTCGCCTTCCACGAGACGCTGGACATCGACCGCGCCGATCTCGACCGCCTGCTTCGGCAGGTCGAGCATCAGGCGCTTGTCCGCACGCAGGGCGATCTCACCTGCGACGAGATCATGTCGCGCGACGTCGTCACCATCCGGCCCGGCGACAGCGTCGAGCAGGTACGCAAGCTCCTGATGGCCCACAACATCCGGACGCTGCCGGTGGTCGACGAGGCCGGGCGCCTCCTCGGCACGGTCGGCTTGCGGGAACTGACGCTCCACGGCAAAGCCGGTATCACGGAGCTGATGTCGGAGGCCCGCACGGCGCGACCGGACGAGCCGGTCATCGGCTTGGCCGATGCCCTGACCGACGGCCGCACCCACGCGGTCGTGGTCGTCGCCGAGGACCGGCGCATCCTGGGGATCATCACCCAGACCGACCTGCTCGCGACCCTGACGCGCCTGCTCTCGGCCAAGGCCTTCGCGCCGTCCGCCGCGACGGTGTCGTAGGGCCTACCCGGTCGCGCTGCCTCCAGCAAGGCGCAAGCCGGCCGCATGGCCGATGGGCCGGCCCTCGGAGAGGGATCGTTCGACACAGGTCTAAGGATGTTGGCCCGGTATTTGCGGGCAACTCGGCTTTTCGGGCGCCTCCGCAGGACCGAGCCGATGCACGAGAACCCGCTGCTCCTTCAGCTGCTCTACGCCGCCCTGATGGCGTCGAGCATGATGCTGACATGGCAGGTCCACCGCCTTCGTAAGCCGTGATCGGGCTTTCCGCTCGGCCCGTCGGGCTGGACATCCCCTCGCCGCCGGGGCGCCGGATCCGCCCCCTGAGACTTAGCGCTCGGCCTCGCCCGCGCGTCCGCCCTCGGCGCGCCGCATCGGCTCCGGGGCGGCGGGACGGGCCCTCGCCTCGGCCTTCGCCTCAGGCGTCAGCATCATGCGCCCTTCGTAGCCATCATAGCCGCCGCTGTAGGAAAACCGGTTGAACGCGGCGCGCCGGACCATCTCCTGCGAAGGCTCGCTCTGCCAGGAGCGAAGCGGCGATCTGCGGGCGTGACGCCGCCCCTTCGTCGCCTCGATCGCGGACCGGTCAGGCATTCGAGCGCTCCCTTTCGTTTTGCCGATACAAACATAACCCGGCGCGCCGGCCGTGTTCCAGCCCGCGGCCGCGGCGTTTCCTGCCAAACGACCGACCGATCGCGACAGGCCGCTCGCGACAACGGTCGCGGATGGCCCTCCGTTCGGCCGCAGCCCTATTGCGGGCCGGGGCCCTCCGGGGAGTCTTTGCCCTGCGTCGCCGTCTTGGGATGCCCCAGGAACTCGGCGAGATGGCTCTTCCACAGTTTGGCGAAGCGCAGGGACTGGTGGCCATGCGTCTCGGTCGAGGTCGGCACCAGCACGAAGCGGCCGTCCTTCACCCGGGCCATCGCCGCGTTCATCACGTCGAGCTGGGGCGGGTTCAGCTCGTCGTCGGCGAAGTTCACCGCGAGCACCTTGGCGGTGATCTTTTCCAGATCCGGCGAAGGATCGTAGTCGTAGGAGGAATCGAACCAGTAGAGCCAGTCGTTGGCGTCGGCCTTGTTCTCGTAGCCGGCGACCATCTTGTCGTAGGTCTTGTCGGCGGCCGCGCGGCTGGGTGCCTGCTTCTGCAGGCCGAGCACGCTCTCGGTCATGATGTTGAAGATCGGCAGGATGCGCTCGAAGTTGCGCGGCTGCTCGGTGTACTCGCCGCCCTTCCAGGCGGGATCGGTGCGGATGCCCTCGATCAGCAGGCGCCGCCACAGGGCGTTGCGCCCGCTCACCGGGATCGGCTGGCTCGCCACCGCCATCATCAGGTCCATCGCGCCGGGATAGCGCTCGCCCCACATCCAGGCCTGCATCCCGCCCATGGAGGTGCCGAGCACGAGGCGCAGGTGCTTGACCCCGAGCGCCTCGGTGACGACCCGGTACTGGCCCTCCACTACGTCGCCGTAGCCGTAGCGGGGGAAGCGCGCCTTGAGCCCGTCGGAGGGCTTCGAGGAGCCGCCGCGGCCGATCCCGTCGGGCAGGATCACGTACCAGCGGCGCGCGTCGAGCGGCGCACCCTCGCCGAACAGTTCGGGACCGAGCGTCGGAATGAGGAAGCTCTTTCCGGTGCCGGTGGTGCCGTGCAGGACGAGCACGGCGTTGTCGATCTCGCCGTCCGGGCCGCGATGGGGCGTGCCGAGGGTGGTGTAGTGCAGCTTGAGCTTATCCAGGCTCTCGCCGCTGGCGAATTTGAAGTTCTCGACGACATGGTCGCCCTCCCGCTGGCCGGGATAGGCGGCGGCCGGCGCGGCGATCGCGGCGGACGGGGCGAGGCCGGCGGCCAGCGGCGGCAGGGCCATCGCGGCCGCCAGGAGAACCGTCCGTAGCGAGCGTATCCGAGCACCCATCAAGCGTCCTCCTCGAACCATCCGAACGAACGTTCCACCGCCCGGCTCCAACCGGCATACAACGCGCCGCGCTCGGACGCATCGAGATGCGGATGCCAACGCCGGTCGACCGCCCAGTTGTCCCTGAGATCTTCGAGAGTGCGCCAGAAACCTGTCGCCAGGCCGGCCGCATAGGCCGCGCCCAAAGCCGTCGTCTCCGAAACCTTGGGGCGCAGGGTCGGCCGGTCGAGGATGTCGGCCTGGAACTGCATCAGCAGGTCGTTGACCGTCATGCCGCCGTCGCAGCGCAGCTCCGCGACGGGAATCCCGGAATCGCGCTCCATCGCCTCCAGCACCTCGCGGGTCTGGTAGGCGGTCGCTTCCAGGCAGGCGCGGGCGATGTGGCCCTTGTTGGCGTAGCGGGTGAGCCCGATGATCAGGCCGCGGGCGTCGTCGCGCCAGTGCGGGGCGTAGAGGCCGGAGAAGGCCGGCACCACGTAGACGCCGCCATTGTCCTCGACGCTGCGGGCCAGCCCCTCGATCTCGTTCGAGGCGCCGATCAGCCCGAGATTGTCGCGCAGCCACTGCACCAGGGCCCCGGTGATGGCGATGGAGCCTTCCAGCGCGTAGGCGGGCGCTTGGTCCGCGAGCCGGTAGGCGACCGTGGTGACGAGCCCGGCCGTCGAGGCGACGGGCTCTGGGCCGGTGTTCATCAGGGCGAAGCAGCCGGTGCCGTAGGTGTTCTTGGCCTCGCCCGCGGCAAAGCAGGTCTGCCCGAACAGGGCCGCCTGCTGGTCGCCGAGGATGCCGGCGACGGGCACGCCGGGAAATGGTTCGCGGGCCTCGCCCAGAACGCCGCTGGAGGAGACGATCCGCGGCAGCACCGCCCGGGGAATGCGGAACACGCCGAGCATGGCCTCGTCCCAGTCGAGGCTTTCCAGCGACATCAGCTGCGTACGGCTGGCATTCGTCACGTCGGTGACGTGCAGGCCGCCCTGCGGGCCGCCGGTGAGGTTCCAGGCCAGCCAGGAATCGATCGTACCGAACAGGGCGTTGCCCTCCTCGGCCCTGGCCCGCGCGCCCGGAACACGGTCGAGCAGCCACGCGAGCTTGGAGGCCGAAAAGTAGCTCGCCAGCGGCAGGCCGGTGACGGCGCGGAAGCGGTCGCGGCCGCCGTCGCGGGCGAGCGCGGCCACGTGCCGGTCGGTGCGGGTGTCCTGCCAGACGATGGCGTTGTGCAGCGGCTCGCCGGTGTGCCGGTCCCACAGCACGGCGGTCTCACGCTGGTTGGTGATGCCGATGGCGGCCAGATCCGCCGGGGCGAGCCCGGCCAGGGCCAGCCCCTCGCGCATCACCGCGTGGGTGTTGCGCCAGATCTCCCGCGCATCGTGCTCGACCCAGCCGGGACGGGGGAAGATCTGCTCGTGCTCGCGCTGGGCCTGCGCGAGGATCGTCCCGCGCCGGTCGAACACGATGAAGCGCGTGCTCGTCGTGCCCTGGTCGATCGCCCCGACCGCCTCCGGCATCGCGTTCCTCCCGGCTTTTTCACGCCCGGGACCCGCGCCCGGCGCGCGCTTCGATCCTACACGAGGCGGTCTCCGCCGGAACCGGTCAGCCCCCTTGCGCCCGTTCCAACTGGCTCGGGGTGTCGTTCGCCCCCATCTGCCGGGCCATGTCGGCCGCGCTCATCCCGGAGGCGTCGCGCTTGCCCGGGTCGGCGCCGTGGGCGAGCAGCAGCTCGACGATCTCGGTGCGGTCGAACATCGCCGCCACCATCAGCGCCGTGCGGCTGCCGTCGCCCGCCCCGTCGACCTGCGCGCCGCGCTCCAGCAGCAGCCGGACGATGGACGCGTCGCCCTTGAAGGCCGCCCCGGCGAGCGGCGTCTGGCCCCGGTCGTTGGCGAGTTCGGGATCGCCCCCGGCCTCCAGGATGACGCGGGTGGCCGCCTCCTGGCCGTTATAGGCGGCGAGCATCAAGAGGCTGTCGCCCTTGTCGTTGCGCAGGTTCGCCGGCAGGCCCTGGCCGAACAGCTCGGCCAGCTCGTCGGCATGGCCCATCCGGGCATACTGGAAGACGCGGGCGGCGAAGGCGAGGGTCTCGTCGTCGAGAGCCGGCGGTGCGGCGTTCGGATCGGCCTGCATGGTGCTCTTCGAGGCTTCGTGGCGGGGTCGAACCCGAGCATGTGGCGCCGTCCGCGGCTTCGTCCAGCGCTGGCCTCAGGCGGCTTCGGGCAGGCCGGGCCGATTCAAACCCCCGAAGCGCCGGTCGCGGGCGGCAAAGTCGCCGACCGCCGCGGCAAGGTCGGCGGCGCTGAAATCCGGCCACATCCGGTCGGTGAAGTGCAGCTCCGCATAGGCCGCCTCCCAGAGCAGGAAGTCGGAGAGGCGCTTCTCGCCGCCCGTGCGGATCAGCAGGTCGACGTCGCCATCCGCGCCCAGCGCACAGGTCAGGCCCTCGCGGCTGAGGCCCTCGGGGCCGAGACGGGCGGCGGCCGCGAGGATGGCGTCGCGCGAGGAGTAGTCGACGGCGATGCGCAGGTGCAGGCGGTCGCCGGAGGCGGTGGCGGCCTCGGCGCGGACCATCGCCTCCGGGATGCCCGCGGGCAGCCGATCGCGGCGGCCGATCACCGAGAGTCGCGTGCCGGTGCGGGCGAGCCGCTCGGTCTCGCTACGCAGATAAGCCCGCAGCAGCCGCATCAGACCGCCGACTTCCTCGGCCGGGCGGCGCCAGTTGTCGCTGGAGAAGGCGTAGAGGGTGAGCGTCCCGATGCCGAGATCCGGTGCGGCCTCGGCCACCCGCTGGATCGTCTTGACCCCGGCCCGGTGACCCGCGCTTCGGGGCAGGCCGCGGCTGCCGGCCCAGCGGCCGTTGCCGTCCATGATGATCGCCGCGTGGAGACCGGATCTGCGATCGAGAGGGCTTTGCATCGTAAAGTCTCCGGACGGCGGAAGGCAGTGGGTTGAGGATGGTGGGATGAGGATGGTGGAGGAGGTCGGCGGGTCGGGGTTCGAAGGTCTCCCGCCGAGTCAGGCGGGTTCGGCGAGTCCGGATCGGTTGTGGCCGGTGGGACGTTCGCCCTCGGCCGGCTGGCTTCGGCCGGCCGGGGTCTGCGAGCCCGCGCTCTTTTCCGGTCGGCCTGCGGCCTTGGCGGCGTCGCGCACCACCTGCTCCAGCACCCCGAGATAATCGAGGAAGCGGGTGCGCCCGGAGGGCGTCAGGCGGCAGAGGGTCTGCGGGCGGTTCTGGTCGTAGCCCTTCTCCAGGCTGACGAGGTCGGCTTCCTGTAGCACCGCGAGGTGGCGGCTGAGATTGCCGTCGGTGAGCCCGCACAGGCGCTTGAGGTCGGGGAAGGCGAGGCCGCGGGGATGCGAGACCAGGGAGGTCAGCACCGAGAGCCGCGCCCGCTCGTGGATGATCCGGTCGAGCCCCTCGTAGGAGAAGCGGGCCTCGGGCCGCTCAGAGGTCGGCATCGGCGTCTCCGTCGGTGCACCCGTCGGCCAAGCCCTCGCCGTGACCGGACTGGCGGTGGATGAGGATTGCGAGCAGCCCCTGGCCGACCGCGAAGGGCAGGCCCATCAGCCACGGCGAGAGGTGGCGCGTCTCGCTGGCGAGCGCTAGCACCGCCAGCCCGGCGAGCAGGTACCACGCGGCGGCCAGCGGAACGGTGCGGGGCAGGATGCGGGCGGAGGCGAACAGGCCGAGCCCGACCAGCACCTGCCAGAGGCCGGGCAGCATCCAGAGCTGGTCCGGCGCGAAGCGGGCGAAGACGAGCCCGAGGCACAGTCCCGCCCCGCCCGCGGGCAGAAAGCTCTCGATGGCGTTGAACACCATGGCGTCGGCAAGGCCCGAATGGACTTGGCGCGAGCGGCGCACCGCCTCGAAGCCGATCAGGATGCAGGCGGTGACGGCGGCGGCGATCCACAGTCCGAAGAAGGCGACCGGCCGGGCCGTCGGGTCGTCGAAGAGCAGGGCCTGCCCCCCCGCGACGACGAGGGCGAGGATGCCGGTCGCGGCCAACGTCGCCGCGCCGAGGCCGCGGAAGGCCGTGTCCCGGGCGATCTGCATCCGGATCGCCACGATGTCGGCGAGCGCCCGGTCGAGGTCGCCGTGAGTGTCACGCATGGAGCTGGTCTTCCCGCGCCGGACGAACTTTGCATTGCAAAGTACACGCGGCCGCAGAGCCGTCAAGCTGGGAAGCGTCAGGCGTCCGCCCGCAGGCCCACGAGGTCGAGCCGGCGGGTGACCATGGCGAGATCGCCCCGCCCGTCCCGCGGCCACTCGGCCTCCGGTCGGTCGCGGTACAGTTCGACCCCGTTTCCGTCCGGATCGCGCAGGTACAGCGCCTCGGACACGCCGTGGTCGCTGGCCCCGTCGAGGGGGAGGCCGGCCGCCTCGACCCGGCGCAGCGCGTCGGCCAGCGCCGCCCGGGTCGGGTAGAGGATCGCGAGGTGGTAGAGACCGGTCGTGCCGGGCGGCGGCGGGGTGCCGCCCGCGCTCTCCCAGGTGTTGAGGCCGATATGGTGGTGATAGCCGCCGGCCGAGACGAAGGCGGCCTGGGCACCGAAGCGCTGCATCAGAGCGAAGCCGAGCACGCCGCAATAGAAGTCCAGGGCCCGTTCGAGATCGGCCACCTTGAGGTGAACGTGGCCGATGCGGGTACCGGGATGGATCGGTTCGCTCATGGTCCCTCTCCCGATGGGTTCCGTTTCACGCCCGCCGCAGGGCGTAGGCGCCGTCGCCGAGCCCGGCCTGGACCAGCAGCATGATCGCCCAGAAGCCGGCGAACTCCCAGCCGCCGCCCGGATTCTGCGCGAAGAAGCCGTTGGCGCCGTGCACGGTGACGATGGCGCCGATCAGGATCGGGACCAGAGCCAGGGCGACGAAGCGGGCATAGAGGCCGAGGATCAGGGCGAGGCCGCCGGCGGCTTCGGCAGCGATCACCGCGTAGCCGAAGGCGGGCGGCAGGCCGAGCGAGCCGAAGAAGGCGGCGGTGCCCGCGGGCGTGAACACGAACAGCTTCAGCCCGGCATGGGCCAGAAACAGGCCGCCGAGGGTGAGCCGCAGCAGCAGGGCGGCGTAGGGGGCAGTGCGGGTGTCGGTCATGCTCGTCTCGAAGATGCGCCGCGGTCGCGGCCTTTGCGGTGACCGGACCATGCCCTTCTCGCGCGATTGCGATAATCCGCGTTCGCTGCCATTCACCTCACTCTGAGAGTGTGAGGTTGTCGTGCTCGACCGCGTGACGGGAATGGAGGTCTTCCGCCGCGTCGCCGCACTCGGCAGCTTCTCGGCCGCCGGGCGGGCGCTCGGCCTGTCGCAGACCGGGGTGACCAAGCACGTCGCGGCCCTGGAGGCGCGGCTCGGTACGCGGCTGCTGCATCGGACGACCCGCCGCCTGACGCTCACCGAAACCGGCCGAACCTATCTGGAGGCCTGCGAGCGCATCCTCGCCGAGATCGACGAGGCGGAGGCGGCGGTCGGTGCCGAAGGGGTCGAGGCCCACGGCACCCTGCGGCTCAACGTGCCGCTCTCCTTCGGCGTGCGGGAGATCGCCCCGGCACTCGCGGCGTTCTCCGCCGCGCATCCGGCCCTGACGATCGAACTCGGGCTCAACGACCGGCGGGTCGACCTGATCGAGGAGGGGTGGGATCTCGCCGTGCGGATCGGGACCCTCGCCGATTCAGGGCTGATCGCCCGGCGTCTTACATCCAGCCGCCTCGTGGTCTGCGGCGCGCCCGCTTATTTCGAGCGGCACGGCATGCCGCGCCGGCCCGAGGAACTGAAGAACCACAATTGCCTGGGCTACACCCTGTCGGATTCCAGTGGCTGGCGCTTCGGCGAGCAGGCCTACCCGGTCTCGGGGAACCTGCGGGCGCCGAACGGCGCCGCCCTGACGGCCGCGGCCGTGGCCGGCCTCGGGCTGATCTACCAGCCGACCTTTCTGGTGGCGCAGGCCCTGCGGGCGGGAACGCTCGTCCTCCTCGATTTCGGCGTCCCCTCCCCGGTCCTGCCGATCCACGCCCTGATGCCGCCGGGCCGGCGCCCGGCCAAGACGCGCGCCTTCGTGGAGTTTCTGGCGCATCGGTTCGCGGGCGAACCCGCCTGGGAGCGGGATCTGCCGGCGGCTTTGCGCTGGTAAGAGCGATCAGACACGCCGGATTGGGCCAGGATAGCGGCCGACGAGTGCGCCGGAGGTCAGGAGCGTGATGCCTTGTCGTTCGGCGCCGAGACCTGCCCGGCGAGGAAATCGAGGCGTGGCCTCCGCGGCGGCTCGACGTCTGCGGGCACGACCCGGACCACGGGCCGTCCGTTCTCGGCGATCACGAACGGTTCACCGCCCGACGCCGCCTCGATCAGCCGCGACAGATCCGCCTCGGCCTCGCGGAGGCTGACCGTTTTCATGACGGTCTCCCTGCTATGAGAACGGTCGGACGCTGGCCTGGGCCTAAATCAGCCGCAAGCATCGTCGATCTTGGGCTCTCCGAACTCTTCCTGAGACCGCCCGACGAGCCCATATTGCCGCCATGCCCGCACCCAAGACACCGCGCGTGAGCCCGGCCAAAGCATCGGCCGAGGCGACCCCGAAGACGATTTCGAAAACGACTTCGAAGACGGCGGCGAAGGCCGACCGGCCCGAGCTGATGCCGCTCGACGAACATCTCGCCGCGCTGCTCAACCCGGCCCTCAACCGCAACCGCCCGAAGGCGGTCGAGCCCGTGCCGGAGCCGCCCCGGAAGGGACGCGGACAGAAGGGTGAGGCCAAGGCCTACAAGAAAATCGCGCAGGACGGCTTCGCCGAGGCGCCGCAGGCGGGCTTCGCCATCGGGGACGCCGCCGATGTCGATCCGCGGCTGGCCCAGGCGCTCGGCCTGATCCCGCCCGACGACGGACCGGCACCCGAAGCCGCGCCGCAGGACGACGCGCCCTCGCTCGCCACCGAGGGTGTTTCCGCCACCGTCGAGGCGCTGGAACGGCTCCTGACCGAGGGCAACCCGCTGTTCAAGAACGGCGAGGCCTGGGTGCCGCACCGTCCGGAGCGGCCGGCCAAGTCCGAGGGCGGCGTGAAGTTCACGCTGAAATCCGAGTTCACGCCCGCCGGCGACCAGCCCACCGCCATCGCCGCCCTGGTCGAGGGCGTGAGGACGGCAGAGCGCGATCAGGTGCTGCTCGGCGTTACGGGCTCCGGAAAAACCTTCACGATGGCCAAGGTCATCGAGGAGACGCAGCGCCCCGCCCTGATCCTGGCGCCGAACAAGACGCTGGCCGCGCAGCTCTACGGCGAGTTCAAGAGCTTCTTTCCCGACAACGCGGTCGAGTACTTCGTCTCGTACTACGATTATTACCAGCCCGAGGCCTACGTCCCGCGCTCGGACACCTTCATCGAGAAGGAATCCTCGATCAACGAGCAGATCGACCGGATGCGCCACTCGGCCACCCGCGCCCTCTTGGAACGGGACGACGTCATCATCGTCGCCTCGGTCTCGTGCATCTACGGTATCGGCTCGGTCGAGACCTACACGGCGATGTCGTTCACCGTGTCGCTCGGCGAGCGGATCGAGCAGCGCCAGCTCATCGCCGACCTCGTGGCGCTCCAGTACAAGCGGATCCAGTCGGACTTCGCCCGCGGCACCTTCCGGGTACGCGGCGACGTGATCGAGCTGTGGCCGGCCCACTTGGAGGATCGCGGCTGGCGCATCGGCCTGTTCGGCGACGAGATCGAATCCATCGTCGAGTTCGATCCCCTGACCGGCAAGAAGCTCAACGAGCTGAAGTTCGTCAAAGTCTACGCGAACTCGCACTACGTCACGCCGCGTCCGACCCTCCAGCAGGCGATCAAGGGCATCAAGACGGAGCTCAAGCTCCGCGTCGAGGAGCTGACCCGGATGGGCCGCCTGATCGAGGCGCAGCGGCTGGAGCAGCGCTGCACCTTCGACATCGAGATGATCGAGGCGACGGGTGCCTGCAACGGCATCGAGAACTATTCGCGCTACCTCACCGGCCGCAAGCCCGGCGAGCCGCCGCCGACCCTGTTCGAGTACCTGCCCGACAACGCCCTCGTCTTCACCGACGAGAGCCACGTCACGGTTCCGCAGATCGGCGGCATGTACAAGGGCGACTTCCGGCGCAAGGCGACGCTGGCCGAGTACGGCTTCCGCCTGCCCTCCTGTCTCGACAACCGCCCCCTGCGGTTCGAGGAATGGGACGCGATGCGCCCGCAATCGGTCCACGTCTCGGCGACCCCGGCCAAGTGGGAGATGGAGCGCACGGCCGGCGTCTTCGCCGAGCAGGTGATCCGCCCCACCGGCCTCGTCGATCCGGTGATCGAGATCCGCCCGGCCCGCTCCCAGGTGGACGACCTGTTGGGCGAGGTCCGCGCCGTGGCCCAGGCCGGCTACCGCACGCTGGTCACCACGCTGACCAAGCGCATGGCCGAGGACCTGACCGAGTACCTGCACGAGAACTCGGTGCGGGTGCGCTACATGCACTCCGACATCGACACCCTGGAGCGCATCGAGATCATTCGCGACTTGAGGCTGGGTGCATTCGATGTCCTCATCGGCATCAACCTGCTGCGGGAGGGCCTCGACATCCCCGAATGCGCGCTCGTCGCCATCCTGGATGCCGACAAGGAAGGCTTCCTGCGCTCCGAGACCTCGCTGATCCAGACCATCGGCCGCGCGGCCCGCAACGCGGAGGCCCGCTGCATCCTCTACGCGGACAACATCACCGGCTCGATGGAGCGGGCGATGGCCGAGACCGAGCGGCGCCGCCAGAAGCAGCTCGCCTATAACGAGGAGCACGGCATCACGCCGCAATCGGTCAAGCGCGGCATCGCCGACATTCTGGAGAGCGTCTACGAGCGCGACCACGTCCGCGTCGATACGGGGCTGGCCAAGGACGCGATCACCGTCGGGCACAATCTCAAGGCCGTCATGGCCGACCTCGAGAAGCGGATGCGTGCGGCGGCCGCCGATCTCGACTTCGAGGAGGCCGCGCGGCTGCGCGACGAGCTGAAGCGCCTCCAGGCGACCGAGCTGATGGTCTCCGACGACCCCATGGCCCGTCAGGCCGACGTGGAGCGCGAGGCCGGGCGTTACGGGCAGAAGGGCAGCCGCATCTCGAAGCCCACCCTCGACAACATGGGCCCGGGCACCGATCGCGAGCTGCCGGCCGACGCCGTGCCCTGGCAGGAGCGGCCCAAGGCCCGCTCGACGCAGGGGCTCGGCGGCCAGAAGCCCCGCTACAAGGGCGGTGGCGGGCGCAAGCGCGGCTGAACCGGGGGGCAAGACCACCCGCCCATTGCGGAACCTCGGCCGCTGGACGGGGATTGGCTCCTCAGATCCCGCTTCCGCCCGCGCGGCGGCGGCGCAGCCGACGGAGCCGAAGCCATGCGAGTCCTGTCCTCACGCCGCCGCGCCGCCGCGGGCGCCCTTCTCGGCGGGCTGATCCTGTCGGCGAGCGCGGCGCCCGCCCTCGCCCAGAGCGTGGCCAATCCCAACGATCAGCCCACCGCCGGCACCCTGCCCTCGGGTACGGACACCGTGCGGGGCAACGACCGCGCCGCCGAGCGTCCGACCGCCAACGTCTCGCCGCCGAGCGCGATCCGGTCCACGACCTCGGTGGTGGCGGACGGCAAGAGGACGGACGGCAAGAGGATGAGCGGCAAGACAACCCTCACCAATCCGAGCGACCACCTGTCCAAGTCCTTCCGCTCGAGCCTGGAGAACTAGGCCGCATCACCGCGCGGGGCCTCGACCGCCCGGCGCATCCCGTGATCCCCGGATCACGGGAGACGGAACGCATGGAAGCCGTCTCGGGCCCGCGCCGCCGGGCGATCGAGCGAGAGCTGCGGGAGAACGGGCATGGGTCTGCTGGATCAAGTCATCGGCGGCGTCGTGGGACAGGTTCTGGGGGGCGGGCGCGGCGGGGCGCTGGCCTCGCCCGTGGTCAAGGCGCTGCTCATGCTGCTGCTGGCGAAGGGTGCAAGCGGCGGGCTCGGCGACATTCTCGGGCGCGGACGTGGCGAGCCCGAGGGGAATCCTCACTCCGGCCCGGGAGCGGATGACGGCGATCTTGGCGGGTTCGGCCAGGGCCGGCGCGGCGAGCCGTTGGCGCGGGACGACCTGTCCGGGGGTGATTTCGGCGACCTCGCCGGCATGCTCGACGGCCCCGGCGGTGCGTCCGGCAGCCGCTCGCCGGGGGACGGCCCCTATGCCGGCCTCGACCGGGAGCCGGAGGACGGGGGCGGCCCCGTCGCGGGCGGGCTCGACGGCCTGATCCAGAGCTTCGAGCGGAGCGGGCTCGGCGACGTGATCGGCTCCTGGATCGCTCAAGGTCCCAACCGGGAGATCCCCCCGAACCGCCTTGCCGACGCCCTCGGCCCCGGCACGGTCGATGATCTCAGCCGCGAGACCGGCTTGAAGCGCGAGGATCTGCTGGCCCAGCTCGCCCAGGCCCTGCCCGGCGTGATCGACGCCCTGACACCCCAGGGGCGCGCGCCGGACCGCGCGGAACGCGACGGCTGGTAGAGCCGGTCGCGGCAGGACGGCACCATGGCTTACGAACTCCACTATTGGCCGATGATCCCCGGGCGCGGCGAGTTCGTGCGGCTTGCCCTCGAACAGGCCGGCGCGGATTACGTCGATGTCGCCCGCCTGCCCGAGGCGGAGGGCGGCGGCATCGAGGCCATGATGGACCGCTTGGAGGACGAGCCGCTGCGCCCGCCCTTCGCGCCGCCCTTGCTCAGGGACGGCGATCTCGTTATCGGACAGACCGCGGCGATCCTGCTCTATCTCGGCCCCCGCCTCGGCCTCGTCGGCGCGAGCGAGGCCGACCGGATCTGGACGCACCAGATCCAGCTGACGATCGCCGACATGGTGGCGGAAGCCGACGACACCCACCATCCGATCGCCGCGAGCCTCACCTACGAGGAGCAGCAGGCGGAGGCGCGGCGGCGCGCGGACGATTTCTGCGAGGGCCGCATGCCGAAGTTCCTGGGCTGGTTCGAGCGGGTGCTCGCCCGCAACCCGGCGGGTCCGGAGCATCTGGCCGGCGCCGCGCTGAGCTATGCCGATACCTCCCTGTTCCACCTCGTCGAGGGCCTGCGCTACGCCTTTCCGAACGCGGCCGGCCGCGCCCTGGAGCAGACGCCGCGGGTCGCCGCCCACGCGGCCCGTGTCGGGGCGCTGCCGCGGATCGCGGCCTACCGCGCCAGCGACCGACGCCTGCCCTTCGATGAGCAGGGCATCTTCCGGCACTATCCGGAGCTCGATCGTGCGTCATCGTAAGGTGGCGGGTGCAGCGGAAATGCGACGGTTCGGTTAAACGGTCGCGCTTGCGCCGTCCCGTGGCGTGTTACACTCCCGACTGTGAGCATGACCGAGAGCCCGTATCGCCGCATCGAGGAGCTGGAAGCCGAGTTGGTGCGCCTGCGAGCGGGCGAAACCTCTGCCGACCCGGCTCGTGACGCTTTCCGCGCGGCGCAGGACCATCTCGCCCGGGCGCAGGACGCTGCCGGGATCGGCATGTTCACCCTCGATCTGCGCGCGGGCGTGCTGCATCCGAGCCCCGCTTTCTGCCGCCTTCACGGCCTGGACGCGTGCGAGAGCCATCCCTTCTCGGTCTTCGCGCAACGGATCGCGTCGGAGGATGCCGCGGCCCTGCCCTCGCCCGAGGAGCCGGCGGCGCGGGAGGTGATCTACCGCGTGCGCAACCGCGCCACCGGCGCGTTCCGCTGGCTCGCCCGCACCGTCGAGGTGGAGCGCGACGCCGACGGCCGGCCGGTGCGGATCTCGGGCGTGGTGCGGGACGTGACCGAGCAGCGCGCACAGCGCACGGCCCTGGCCGAGAGCGAGCAGCACTACCGCACGCTGTTCGAGCAGATGGACGAGGGTTACTGCGTCATCGAGTTCCTCGATGGTCCCCATGGGCCGTTGAGCGACTACGTCCACGTGGAGGCCAACCGCGCCTACGCGCAGCATGCCGGCATCGAGAACGTGGTCGGGCAGCGCCTGCGCGCGATGGTCGGCGACGAGGCCGACGGCTGGGTCGAGCTCTACGGCGGCGTGCTGCGCACCGGCCGGCCGATCCGCTTCCAGCGCGAGCTCGTCGCCACGGGCCGCTACCTCGAACTCGCCGCCTTCCGCATCGAGCCGCCCGAGCGGCGGCAGGTGGCGGTCCTGTTCCAGGACATCACCGCCCGGCGCCGCGTCGAACACCTGCTCCATTCCAAGACCGCCGACCTGGAGGCGGAGGTGGTGGCGCAGAGGCGCGACCGCGACCGGGTCTGGACGCTCTCGCCGGTCCTCAAGGTCGTGGCCCTGCCCGACGGACGGATCGAGGCGGTGAACCCCTCGTGGAGCCGGGCTCTGGGCTGGTCGCCGGAGGAGACGGTCGGACGGCTCGTCTCCGAATTCTTCGCTCCCGAGGAGCGCGAGACGGCAGGCCACACGTTGGAGCGGCTCGTGGCGGGCGCTTCGGCCGATCTCGAACTGAGCTGCCTGCCCAAGGAGGGCGGCGCCCGCCGGGTGCTCTGGACCTTCGTGCCCGCCGACGGCCTGCTCTACGGCTTCGGCCGCGACATCACCGAGCAGCGGCTGGCCGAGGATGCCCTGCGCCAGTCGCAGAAGCTGGAGGCGGTGGGTCAGCTCACCGGGGGCGTGGCCCACGACTTCAACAACCTGCTCACCATCATCCGCTCCTCGGTGGAGTTCCTGCGCCGGCCGGATCTCGCCCCGGAGCGTAAGGGCCGCTACCTCGACGCGGTCTCCGACACCGTGGACCGGGCGGCCAAGCTCACCGGCCAGCTCCTCGCCTTCGCCCGGCGCCAGGCGCTCAAACCCGAGACCTTCGACGTGTGCGAGCGGCTGCGCAGCATCTGCGAGATGCTCGACTCCGTGACCGGCGCGCGCATCCGCGTGGTGACCGACCTGCCCGGCGAGCCCTGCTACGTCCGGGCCGATGCGAGCCAGTTCGAGACCGCGCTCGTCAACATGGCCGTCAACGCCCGCGACGCCATGGACGGCGAGGGCCGGCTCACCCTGCATCTCGACGGCGGCGCGCCGATGCCGCCCATCCGCGGCCATGCGGGGGCGAGAGGCCCCTTCGTCGCGGTCTCCGTCTCCGATACCGGCAGCGGCATCGCCGCGGCGGATCTCGGGCGCATCTTCGAGCCGTTCTTCACCACCAAGGAAGTGGGCAAGGGCACAGGCCTCGGCCTCTCCCAGGTGATCGGTTTTGCCAAGCAGTCGGGCGGGGACGTGGACGTGAGGAGCCGCGCGGGCGAGGGCACGCGCTTCACCCTCTTCCTGCCCCAGGTCGCCGCGCCCGCGCAGGCCCCTGCCCTCACCGAACCGAGGCCGGAGACGGGCGAGACGGCGCGCCTCGCGATCCTCGTGGTCGAGGACAACCTCGAAGTCGGGCGCTTCTGCACGCAGATCCTGGAGGAACTCGGCCACCGCCCGGTCTGGGCCGAGAACGCCGAGGCCGCCCTGGAGGAACTGGAGCGCGCCGAGGACGCCTTCGACGCCGTCTTCTCCGACGTGGTGATGCCCGGCATGGGCGGCATCGCCCTGGCCCGCCTCCTGCGCGAGCGCTACCCGACCCTGCCGGTGGTGCTCACCTCCGGCTACAGCCACGTTCTGGCCCAGGACGACGCCCACGGCTTCGAATTGCTACGCAAGCCCTACTCGGCGGCGGAGCTGGCGCGGGTGCTGCAGGAGACGGCGGGGCGGCGGGCGAAGCGCGAGACGGCGGTGATCTAGCGGCGCAAGCCTGACGCGCGGCAGCCCCTCCCGAGGGACCGCCCCGAGGAAGGATCCCGGCTCGGCCTCGCGCAGAAGCGCTCACTCGCTCGGCCGATCGAGCGTGCCGAGACCGTTCGCGTTCAGTGCATCCACCGTCACGGCGGCAGCCTTCCCGCCGCTTCCGACGGCGAAGCGGATCGCGGACGGATTGTCGGGGGCCTCCGCATCCGGGAAGCAGAGGAAGACATCGCGATCGAAGTGCCGCAACGGATAGGTCCGCGCGCCGCCGGGCCCGAGCGTCAGGGTCAGGCGACCATCGACCTCCGCCACCTCGGCGTCGCCGACATACGCGTTGGCGTAACGGCCCGCATAGGCCGACAGGGACAGCGCGGCCGAGGCATTTGCAGGAATCCGCTCGTAGACGGCACGGTTCGCCGCCACGCTCGGCGCGAACATGCTCGTGTAGGCCTTGCCCCATTCCTTCAGCCAATCCTTGCGGATCCGGCCATCGAAGACGAGGTCCGCGAAGCTGTCGGCAAGGCCTTCCGGAACGCCCGAGGGGAAAGCGTTCGTCAGCAAGACGATGCCGAGCTTCGCCTCCGGATGGATCGAGACGAGGGTCTGCGCGCCGACGCTGAAGGCGCCGGCGTGGCCCCAGACGAGACCGTGGCGGCCGTACTCGACATTCCAGCCCAGGCCGTAGAACGAAGCGCCCCCGGTCACGGGATTGGAGCCGCGTGCCGTGAGCGGCACATGCGTCTGAGCGAGCGCCGCCTCGGAAACGAGTTGCCTGCGCTCGAAACGGCCGTTGCCGATTTCGAGCCGCATCCAGCGGGCGAGATCGCGGATGGTGGAGCTGACGCCGCCGGCCGGGGCCTGCGCGTCGGGATTCCGCCTGACCCTGGCGGTCCACGCGCCGTCGAGCCTGACATGAAGCGCCGCACGATCGACGCGACTCAGGAAACCGTCCTGCGTCGTGCTCGTGGATGTCATGCCCAGAGGGCCGAAGAGCTTTTCGCGCGCCACGGCGTCCCAGGACCGGCCGGTCGGCCGGGCGGCGGCGCCGGCGCCCTCCGTGAAGCCGAAATTGCTGTAGGCGTAGCCAGCCCGGAAGCTGGAGGACGGTCGCACGAGGCGCAGCCTGCGAAGGATCTCGTCGCGATCGTAGCCGATATCCTCCAGGTCATCTCCGGCCCGGCCCGGCAAGCCGCTGCGATGATTGAGAAAGTCCCGCACGGTGACCTGCGAGGTCGAGTAGGGTTCGTGAAGCTGAAAGGTGGGATCGAGATCGGCGATGCGGGAATTCCAGTCGACGACACCCTCGCTCACGAGAGCCGCCACGACGGTCGAGGTCACGGGCTTGGACAGGGACGCGATCTGAAAGACCGTCTCCGGCCCGACCCGGTCGGGCTTCCCGACCTCCCTGAGGCCGAAGCCTTTCAGGAAGAGCGTCTCGTCGCCGTAGACCACCGCAATCGCGAGGCCCGGGACTTCGCCCGCGTCGATGGCTTGTTGCGCCAGCGCTTCGAGGGCCGGCAGCTTCGCCTCGACCTGCGCGCGAGTGAGGCTCTGGCCGAACGCGCTTCCCTGACCACCCCAAACGGCGCCGAGCATCAGGCAGGCATGGACCATGAACCGACGCGATCGAAGCCGCTGCATCTGATCTTCGATCCCACCGAGGATGGACCGGGTGAAGAGAATCGCACCGCGTCCACATCCGAGCCTATCGCCTCGCCACCCGCTGGCAAACCGAAACCAGTCGAAGGAATCGAGGGAGCATCACCCTCATCTGCGTCCATCTCGATGGATAAGCACCGATCGCCTGTCGGGAGCAGGCCGGTCCGAATTGTCTTCAGACAAAGACAATAACGGGGCGGCGGATATCCATGGTGGGGAGGGCTGACCCGGCAGCAGGATCCAAGGGCCCGACCGCGTCCGATCGGCCCTGTCCCCCTCACGCCGCCAGACGCGGAAACACCAGCGACTGGTGCAGTGAGACCCCGGCCGTGACGCCGTCGGCCGAGGCCCAGGCCACGCTGTGCGGGGAGCGGGCGACATCGCCCGCGGCGTAGACGCCCGGGATCGTGGTCTCCTTCGTGGCCTCGGTGCGGATCATCGGCCCGAGCAGCCCCTCGTCCACCGCGCAGCCGAGTTGCTCGGCGATCGGGCTGTTCAGGCGGTGGCGTGGGCCGACGAACAGCGCGTCCAGGGCGAGGCTGCGGCCGTCGACCATGAGCGCGGCGGCAAGGGCCGAGCCGTCGCCCGCGAGCGCCCGGACGGGGCCGGGCTCGATGTCGACGCCGCGGGCCGCGAGGCGCGCGCAAGCGTCCGCCTCGGGCATCGGATTCCCGTCGAGGAAGAGCGTGGTCGGTCCCCATTCGGCGACCAGCGCGGCCTGATGCAGCGAGATCGGGGCGGCGTACAGCACGCCGAGACGACGGCCGGCGAACTCGAAGCCGTGGCAATAGGGACAGTGCAGCACGCTCGTGCCCCAGCGCTCCGCCAGCCCGGGCAATTCGGGCAGGATGTCCGAGATGCCGAAGGCCAGGACGAGCTTGGCTGCCGCGAGGCGTTCCCCGCTCGCGAGCGTGACGCGGAAGCCGTCGCCCTGCACTTGCGCCGCGCTCGCCGTGTCCGTGACGAGGCTCGCGTTCGGATAGGTCGCGAGCTGCGCGCGGGCCGTTGCGATCATCGCGAGCGGGTTCTGCCCATCCTGCGCGAAGAAGCCGTGCGAGGCCGCCGCGAAGCGGTTGCGCGGGGCGCCGGCATCGACCACGCAGACCCTGCGGCGGGCGCGGGCGACGTAGAGCGCCGCCGACAGGCCGGCGAAGCTGCCGCCGAGGATCACCGCATCATAGTGCATGGGTCGTCTCCGGATTGACCTCGCCGCCGCGCGCGGCGAGGCGGGCATGGAAGTCGGCGCTGAGGGCCGCCAGCGTGATGCGGCCGAACTGGGCCATCAGCAGCGCCTCGGCCTCGCGGAAGGTCTCGTCCATCGCCGCGTTGACCGCCTGCTCGACGAGGCAGCCGGGCGCCTCCGTGCGGTGGCCCATGGCGAAGACCTCGGGGGCGCCGAGTGCCTGATAGATGTCGCGCAGGGTCACGGTTCGAAGGTCGCAGGCGATCCGCCAGCCGCCGCCATGCCCCTTCTCCGAGCGGACGTAGCCCCGGTCGCGCAGGCCGGCCATGATGCGGCGAACGACGACCGGATTGGTCCCCATCACGCCCGCGAGGAGTTCGGAGGTCACCGGTCCCTCCATCTCCGCCATGTGCAGCAGGACGTGGAGGACGCCCGAAAGCTTGCTGTCGCGTCTCATGTAACTTTTCATGTTTCATGAGACGCGGCCTGTCAAGCGCGCCGCTTCAGCCGTTGCGACCGCTGGAACGGGTTGAGCCGGTCCGTCGGAGGCGTGCCCCCCGCAACGAAAAAGGCCCGCCGGAGGGGCGGGCCTTCCTCGGCGCGTCGCCCGGCTTTTCGCCGGACGCGCCCGTATCCGAAAACGGTTACTGGCCGGCGGGCTTGTTGGCCGGGGCCGTGGCGGGCGGATTGGTGGGGGCCGTCGTCGCGCCGCCGGCCGGCGGGGTCGCGGGCGGCGAGGCGGGCGCGGTGGTCGTGGTGCTGGCCGGCGGCGTGGTCGTGCCGGTGGTGTCCTTCTTCTCGTCCTTGCAGGCGGCGAGGCCGAGCGCGAGCAGGCCGAGGACCGGGAGGAGCTTCATGGCACGCATGGGTGTTTCTCCGTATCGTTGTGCCTCCGAAGTACCGCCGATGGGACGGCGCAACCGGAGATCGAGAACGGGCTTTGCCGTCTGTGGCAAAGCTGAAACACAAAGCCGTGCGGAACCGTTCCGGCCGTTGGCGCCCCCGTGCCCAGGAAACGGGCAGTCGCGGGCCGATTTCGCGAAAATATAAGTGGGATGAAAACGCTGCGCCGGTTTCAGCGGGCGGGCAGGATCTGGCAGGTCTCGCAGAAGAAGGTCGAGCGGCCCCCCTGCACGATCCGCCCGACGCGCCCGGTGCAACCCCGCGTCGGGCAGGCATGGCCGACGCGGTCGTAGACGCGAAAGCCGTGCTGGAAGGCGCCCCGCTCCCCGTCCGGCCGGGCATAGTCGCGCAGGGTCGAGCCCCCGGCGGCCACCGCCTCGGTGAGCACCGCCTTGATCTCGCCGACGAGCTTCTTCGCCTTGGGCGTCGGGGCGCCGTCGGGCTTGGCCAGCGCGCCCGCGGCAAGGGCCGGGTGGAGCCCCGCCCGGTGCAGGGCCTCGCAGACGTAGATGTTGCCCAGGCCCGCGATCAGGCGCTGGTCGAGCAGGGCGGCCTTCAGCGGCGTGATCTTCTTCGCGAACAGGCGCGCGAGCCGGTCCGCGTCGAGCGCGTCCGAGAGCGGTTCGACGCCCATCCCGGCGAAGTGGCGGCAGGTCTCGAGCCCGTCCGTGGCCACGAGGTCCATGAAGCCGAAGCGGCGCACGTCGTTGTAGGTCACGGTCGCCCCGTTGTTGAGCGCCATCACCACGTGGTCGTGCTTGGGGCTGCCCAGCGCGCCCTCAAGGTAGAAGTCTCCGGGCGAGAGGTTCGAGCCGTCGGGCAGGTGCACGTCGAAGCGCCCGCTCATGCCCAGATGCAGGATCAGGCTCTCGCCGGAATCGAGCGAGGCCGTGAGGTATTTCGCCCGCCGCGCGAGGTCGAGCACGGTCGTGCCCTCCAGCCGCTCGGCGAAGCGCTCGGGGAAGGGGAAGCGCAGGTTCGGCCGGCGCAGGGTCACGCGGGCGAAGCGCGCGCCGACCATCGCGGGGGCAAGGCCCCGGCGCACGGTTTCGACTTCGGGCAACTCGGGCATGGTGGCTTGTGTCGAAGCGTCTCTGGGAATCGGAAGAGCTGTAGCCCCCTCCCCGGCCCCCGCGCGAGCCCCGGCGGGTGTCGCGCAGCCGCCACGGTGTCGCGGGGCCCGGCCGCGCGCCGCGCGGGGCGGAACCCCGGGGCGGGCAAATCGCTTGCTCACTGCCAAGTCTTTTCGCGCAAACCGGTTCTTCGCGGCCGCCGGTCCGGCGGCGCGTCAGCGTTTTCGGAGACGCAGGGAATGAGTGCCCATTCGTACCGGTTCGGAATCGAGGAGGAGTACTTCCTTGCCGATGCCGAGACCCGCGGCACGCCGCGCCGCTCCGTGGCGCCGTTCCATCAGGCGGCCGGCGAGCGCCTCCCCGAGATCGGGCGCGAACTGCTCCAGTGTCAGGTCGAGGTTTGCACCCCGCCCTCCGAGGAATTTCCCGCCGCCCACGCCTCGCTCCTGCGCCAGCGCCGCGCGCTCGCCGAACTGGCGCAGGAACACGGGCTCCTCGTCTTCGCGGCGGGCACCCACCCCATCGCCGACTGGGCACGGCAATTGCCGACCAAGGGGGACCGCTATCGCGGCATCCTGCGCGATGTCGGCCTCGCCGGGCGGCGCAGCCTGATCTGCGGCATGCATGTCCACGTGGAGGTGGCCGATCCCGGCGGGCGCGTCGCGCTGATGGACCGGCTTCTGCCGTTCCAGCCGCTGCTCCTCGCGCTGACCGCCTCCTCGCCCTTCTGGCAGGGTAAGCCCACGGGCCTGTCCGCCTATCGCCTCAGCGCCTTCGGCGAACTGCCCCGCACCGGCCTGCCGGACCTGATGGGCGACATGGCGGCCTACGAGCGCTACGTGCGCATCATGACCAATGCCGGCTCCATCCAGGATGCGAGCTTCCTGTGGTGGAGCCTGCGCCCGTCCGCGAAGTTCCCGACGCTCGAACTGCGCATCGCCGATTCCTGCACCCGGCTCTCCGATGCCATCGTCATCGCCGCGTTGTTCCGCTGCCTCGTGCGGCTGGTGGAGCGCCGGCCCGACATCCATGCGGGGCTCACCGGCGTCTCCCGGGCGATCGCTGCGGAGAACCTGTGGCGGGCCCAGCGCAGCGGCGTCGAGGCGGAACTGATCGACGAGACCGCCGAGCAGGCTTTCCCCTTCCCCGAGGCGCTCGACACCCTGCTCTCGCTGATCGCCGAGGATGCGGAGGCGCTCGGCTGCACGGCCGAGGTGGCCGATGCCCGCCGGATCGTTCGGGAGGGCACCAGCGCCGACCGGCAGATCGCCGCGTTCGAGGAAGCCCGCGGCGGCGACACCAGCAACCGTCAGGCCCTCGACGCGGTGGTGGATTGGCTCGCCGAGACCACCCGGGCCGGCTGACGCCTCAGCCGAACAGCCCGGCGAGATTGACGAGGCTCAGGCCCGCGATCAGCAGCCCCACGACGACCATCAGCGCCCGCGCCGGGATCACCCGCACGAGCAGGGCGGCGATGGGCGCCGCGAACAACCCGCCGAGGACGAGGCCGGCGATGGTGGTCCAGTGGGTCAGACCGCCGAGCAGGGTGAAGGACAGCCCGCTCGCCAGCGCCACGAAGAACTCCGCCGCGTTGACCGAGCCGATGGAGGTGCGTGGATCCTGCCCGCCGCCGACCAGGGTGGTCGTCACCACCGGCCCCCACCCGCCCCCGCCGACGGCATCGACGAAGCCGCCGCCGAGCGCCAGCGGCACCACCGCCCGGGGCGGTTCGCGCCGGACCTTCAGGGTGCGGAACGCCTTCGAGAGTACGTAGAGCCCCATCAAGAGTAGGTAGACCGCGACGAAGGGCTTGATCGTATCGCCGTCGATCGAGGTCAGCAGCGTCGCGCCCGCCACCGCGCCGATCACGCCGGGGATCAGCAGACGTCGGAACAGCGCGCCGTCCACGTTGCCGAGGCGCCAGTGCGACAGGCCGGAAAAGGCGGTGGTGAAGATTTCCGCCACGTGGACCGAGGCCGAGGCGGCGGCTGGCGGCACGCCGGTCGAGAGCAGGAAGGTCGTGGAGGTGATGCCGTAGGCCATGCCCAGCGCCCCATCGACGGTCTGCGCGGCAAGGCCGACCGCGACGGCGGTCCAGAAGCCGCGGCTCGACAGGCCTTCGGCCACGGCGTGGGGCGCTCCCTCGCCGCCCAGGAGGCGCAGGAGCAGCGGCGCCGCGGCGACGACGATCAGGGCCAGGGCGGCGAGCGCCGCGAGGATGATCGCGCGCGGCGGGCCGAACTTCGTCGGCCGCGCGGTGGCGGAGGGCGTGTCGGCCATCGGAGGCGGTCCGTGTGGATGCGAGCCGAGCGCGGAGCCTGCCGGGACGAGGCGAGGCGTCGCGCTTCCGAGGATCAACGCGGCCCGTGGCCAAAATCTCCATCGTCCCCGTTCGTCGGGCTGTCCATCTCCGTTCCGGCGGGATCGGTGTCGGCGGATGGGCAGACGGGATCGATCCGCGACAGGCCGGGCTGCGGACGGTCGCGCAAGGTCAGCCCCAGCGCCGCCGGGTCGTCGGGCAGGAGCCTGAGCACGGCGAGGCCGCACGGGTCGCCCTCCGACCTGCTGCGGGGAATGCGCTCCCCGTTCCAGTCGACCACGCAGAGTTCGGGCTCGGAGACGGCGCCATCCGGCAGCGTGCGGGCGAACGGCTCCCAACGCCCCCGGATGGCCGGACTGGCCGCGCCGTAGGTCGCGGCGATGGCCGGCAGGGCCGCGACGAGGTTGCGCGGCCGGTAGGGCACGGGCCGACCCTCGCCCTCGAAAGTGATGCCCTGGGATCGGTGGAGCAGTTCGAGCGCGCCGATATGGACCGCCTCATCGATCGGTTCGGCGTGCGGCATCGTGCCGACGGCCCGGGTCCCCTTCTCCGCGAGCGGCGGAATCTGGTTGATGCAGCGCGCGGCCCGGCGGTGGCGGGTGATGCGGGGCCAGGGCCGGTGGATCGTCGCCGCGGTCGCTGCCGGCAGATCGATCCGGAGCGGCCTGCGCCCCGTGTCCTCGAATTCCGCGAAGTGCAGGCCCGGCGTCAGCGCCTTCACCCGGGCGATCATCCAGGCCAGGGCGAGTTCCTCGCGGCCGCGCCGGACGAGCCCCTCGCGGGTCCAGTCGGCATAGCCGCCGCCGATATCGGCGTGGGCGCCGGGAAACCAGACCTGCTCGATCACGGCCCCGACATCGCGCTTGAACTTCGGCTTCTGCCAGAGGGCGGCCTCGAAGGAGCGGCGGCGCTCGTCGATGGCCACGGCGTGCAGGCTGACATCGACGATGGAGGAGAGTTCCGTGTTGTGGAAGGCGTACTTCTCCGCATTCGCCGCGCGGAAGCCGTCGAGCGGCACACCCAGGGCGCCGACGGTGTCGAACACGCCGAGGCAGGCGACCCGGAGGGCTTTGCGGTCGAACACGTGCGGTTCGAGGGCGAACCACTCGGCGCAGTAGCGATCCTGCGGCTTGCGGCGGTAGTGGCGCCACGCACGGAGCTCCGTTTCCGGCGTGCAGGAGCGCGGCTTCAGCAGCCCGACCGCGGACAGGAAGCCCACGAGCGTGCGCGCGGTGAAGGCGCCGCGCGAGAAACCGAAGACGTAGATTTCGTCGCCCTCGGCGTAGTGTTCGGTGAGGAAGCGGTAGGCCTGCCGGATGTTTCGGTCGAGACCTTTGCCGAACACGCCGCCCTTGAGAGGATCGAGCCAAGCGCCCGTGCCGACGCCGCGATCGTAATAGACCACGTACTCGATGAAACGGCCGTTCTCCTCGATGATCGATCCGGTTGCCCGCGAGCCGCCTGCCTGGACGGATTGCGGGGGATGCGCCGCCAGCGCCTCGTCGACGCCGATCTTCAGGATCTCGCGCATCCGCACGATGTTGGTCGGCGGATGCTCATCATCGTCCTTGTTCCAGGTTCCATCCAGGAACAGCACGAGGCGGCGGTGCGGTCTCGACGGCATGGCGGCAGATCTTCGACGCAGACCGTCGATGATTGATGCGTACAGCCTGACGTTGCAAGTGAAAACCGAAGCGCCGACCGCGCCGGTCCCGTTCCGCCCGCCTCGAAGACCGATCAGGCCTTGTCGAAGGGGTTCTTCGTGGTGCGCAGCGAGAGCCGGATCGGCGCGCCGGGCAATTCGAAGGCCTCGCGCAGTCCGTTGACGAGGTAGCGGGTGTAGGATTTCGGCAGGGCGTCGAGCTGGTTGCCGAACAGGGCGAAGTGCGGCGGGCGGCTCTTCACCTGGGTTGCGTAGCGGATCTTGATGCGCCGGCCCGAGACGGCCGGGGGCGGATTGCGCTGGACCGCGTCGGTGAGCCACGCGTTGATGCGCGCCGTCGAGACGCGCCGGCTCCATACCTCGGAGGCATCGACCACCGCCTGCATCAGCCGGTCGATGCCGTCGCCGGCCAAGCCCGAGAGCGGCACCACCGAGACGCCGCGCACCTGCGGCAGCAGGCGGGTGCAATCTTCCCTGAGGGTCTTGAGCAGGCCCGGCTGGTCGGCCACGAGATCCCACTTGTTGAGGCCGATCACCAGGGCGCGGCCCTCGCTCTCGACGAGATCGACGATGGTGAGATCCTGCTTCTCGAAGGGGATCGTCGCGTCGAGGAGCACGACCACGACCTCGGCGAAGCGGACCGCCCGCAGCCCGTCGGAGACCGCGAGCTTCTCCAGCTTGTCGTCGATGCGCGCCCGGCGGCGCATGCCGGCGGTGTCGTGGAGCTTGATCCGGCGCCCGCGCCACTCCCAATCGAGGGAGATCGAATCGCGGGTGATGCCGGCCTCGGGGCCGACGAGGAGCCGGTCTTCGCCGATCATGCGGTTGATCAGGGTGGACTTGCCCGCATTCGGGCGGCCGACGATGGCGACGCGCAGGCCCTTGCCGCCCTCCTCGTCCTCGATCTCGTCGTCGGGCTCGGGCAGAACCTCGCGCAAGGCATCCTGCAGCGAGCCCAGGCCCTCGCCGTGCTCGGCCGAGAACGGGATCGGATCGCCGAGCCCCAGCGAGAACGCGTCGTAGGCGCCGGCCATGCCGGCGCCGCCCTCGGCCTTGTTGGCGATGAGGATGACGGGGCAGCCGGAGCGGCGCACCAGTTCGGCGAAGGGCCGGTCGGACGGCAGGACGCCGGCGCGGGCGTCGATGACGAAGAGCACCGCATCGGCTTCGAGGATCGCGGCCTCGGTCTGGGCACGCATGCGGCCGAGCAGCGAATCGGCGTCCGCCTCCTCGAGGCCGGCGGTGTCGATGACGCGGAAAGCGACGTCGCCGATGAAGCCCTCGCCCTCGCGCCGGTCGCGGGTCACGCCGGGGCGGTCGTCCACGAGGGCGAGCTTGCGCCCGACCAGCCGGTTGAACAGGGTCGACTTGCCGACATTCGGGCGTCCGACGATCGCGACGGTCGGCAGATCCATGGGAAACAACAGTCTCGTCGGGCACGCGGGCTGACAGGCCCGCGGCGCAGTGTTCGGTGTGTCGAAGAGTACGCCGTTCGGCCTGAGCCGTCAGCGGGTGATCGGCGGCGGGGCGGCGTTCTCGGGCTTGGCCTCGGTCACGGTGACCGGGCCGCCGGCCACGAGGGCCTGATAGATCTCGACGCGCTGGCGCAGGCCCTGGGGCGTCTCGCCGTCGGCGGCGATCTGGTCGAACCAGCGGCCGGCGCCCTCGATGTCGCCGCGCTTGAGCGCGGTGAGGCCGAGCATCTCGCGGGCGGTGTGGCGGAAGGCGTTGGCCGGGGCGGCGAGCCCCTGCAGGCTCGTCAGCGCGCCGGCCGGGTCGGGCCCGTCGAGGCGCAGCAGCGCGGCGCGCAGGCGGGCAAGGTCGCGCAGGGTGTCGCCGATGCCGGAATCGGCGGCGAGCTTGTCGTAGGCCTGCGCGCCGGCCGCGGCATCGCGCTTGCCCGTCTCGGCGGCGAGGCGGAAGCGGGCGAGCAGGGCGTAGCCGCCCGGACCCTCGGCCTGGATCGCGGCGAAGTCGCGGTCCGCCTCCTCGCCCTTGCCGTCCTTGGCCAGCCGGCTGGCCTTGTCGAAGCGCTCGGAGGCGAGTTCGGCGCGGGCGCGCTCGGCGTGGCGCCAGTAATTGTAGCCGCCCACGGCGGCGACGAGCAGGATCGCGGCGGTGATGATGAGCGCGTTGTAGCGCTTCCAGATCCGGGCGACCTGGTCGCGGCGGTAATCCTCGTCGACCTCGCGGATGAACTCGTTGTTCTCGGCCATCACCAATCCGGGCGCCCCTCGCGGACAGCGCGCTCGCCTCGCCTGTCGTCTCTCGCGAGGGCGCCTAGCACAGCGCCCCCGCTTTGGCGACTACGCGCGCCTTCCGCCGTCACGCCTGTCCCGGCCAGGCGGCGACGCCGATGAGGAGCGGGTGCAGGTACTTGCCGAACACGAACCACGCCACCACGCCGACCACCACGGCGATCGCATCGTTGCGCCAGCCCGCCGGGGCGGCCTGCCCGCCATGCTGCTGTGCCACCTGCCCCGCCGTCAGCGTCCGGCTCCGGCGCTTGGCGCTGATGCGCGCGGCCACGGCCCAGGCAAGGAAGGAGCCGAACAGAAGGATCGAGCCGAGATCGCCGTTGGCCAGGAGGTGGGCGGTGGCCCAGATCTTCACGGCCAGCAGCATCGGGTGCTTGAGCCGCGTGCGGATATGGCCGGGGAGGTACGTCGCGGCGAGGCTGATGAAGGCGAACAGCGTCAGCAGCACCGCCAGATGCCGGGTCCAGAGCGGCGGCGACCAGACCGGGATCATGCCCGCCTGCCGGTAGAGCCCGTAGCCGTAGACCGTCAGGGCGAGGCCCAGGGCCGAGAGCAGCGTGTAGCCGAGCTTGAACCGCCCCTCGCCGTAGCGGTCGATCACCGCGGCGCGCGGCCCGCGGGCCATGGAGAAGGCGTGCGTGCCGAGGAACAGCACGAGGCCGAGGATCAGAACGAGCATGGGGCAGCCTGTGGACGGCGCTCGCTCCGGCGGATGCGGACAAGCTCCCTGTAACGGTTCAAAACGCAATCCTCTGGCGATGTCCAGACTGCTCCGCCCTCTCGCCGCCCTGCTCGCGGCCGCCTGCGGCCTCGCGCCGCCGGCCGGCGCGGCATCCGAGCCGCCGCTCTCCGCGCTGACCCTGACGGGGCCGGAGCGCACGCTCTTCTCCGCGACCCGGGACGCCTGCGACGGGGCCGACGTGCCCGACGCGCCCGCCCGCGCCTTCCGCGACGCTTCGGGCACCATCGCCCTCTACGGTCTGCACTATCGCAACCGGGCCCTGCGCGGGCCCGACCTCGATCGCCTCAAAATCGATTGTCGCGTGGTGCTCGATTCCGGCGAGAAGCCCGACCCGGCCCTCTACGACGACCGCTCCTGGATCACCGCCACTTGGACCGAGGACGGGCGAAGCGTCTTCGCGCTCCTCCACCACGAGTATCAGGCCAACGAGCATCCCGGCCGCTGCCGCTCCAAGGTCTACATGGAGTGCTGGTACAACACGGTCACCGCGGCCTACTCCCGCGACGGGGGCGCGAGCTTCGTTCGCGCGGCGCCGCCGGCCGTGGTGGCCGGCCCGCCCTTCCGCCAGGAGGAGGGCCAGGGCCGTCACCGGGGCTTCTTCAACCCCTCCAACATCTTCGCAGAGGGGCGCTGGCGCTACTTCTTCGCCTCGACCACGGGTTGGGATCGGCCCAGCAGCGACCAGCACGCGGGCGTCTGCCTGTTTCGCACCGACCGCCCGGAGGATCCGGCGAGCTGGCGCGCTTGGACCGGCACCGGCTTCACGGCCGCCTTCCCCGATCCCTACCGCAAGGCGTTCAAGCTCGCGGACACCTGCAAACCGATCGAGCCGTTTCCCGCGCCGGTCGGTGCGGTGGTGCGCCATCGCGGCACGGGCGCGTGGATCGCGGTGTTCATGGCCTCGGCCGGCGGGCGCTTCCCGGAATCCGGCTTCTACTGGAGCACGTCGCGCGACCTCGTGACCTGGGACGCGCCGCGGCTGCTGCTGGCGGGAAAGACGCTCTACGACGATCCCTGCAAGGCGAGCGGCCGGCTGATCTCCTACCCCTCCCTGCTCGATCCGCAGGCGGAAGGGCGCAACTTCGACGACGTGGGCGCGGGCGCGCTGCTGACCTACGCCACGCTGCGCATCGAGGGTTGCACCATCACCTCCGACCGCGACCTCGTACGCCGGCCGGTGGCGATCAAGGTCTGGCCGTGAGGGCCCTCAGCCGAGGCCGAGCGCCGCCTTCTCCTCCAGATAGGCGGCCCGCACCGCCTCCTTGCCGTAGGCGCGCTCCAGCCGGCGCACGGTGAAGTGGGCGCGACCCATGGACTGGAAATGGTCCATGAAGGCGGCGTTGACGGCGGCACCGCCGAGCGCGCCGATCACCGGCACCGCTTGCGCCGCGACCTTCTGCGAGACGACGAGGCCGAAGCGGGAGGCGATCTGCGCGGTGAGCCGCACCAGCGGCGGGGCGCCGGCATCGAGCAGCGAGCGGTGCGCGGCGTAGCGGGCGGCCTCCGACATGGTCTTGGCCAGCGCCGCGCGGACCGCGAAGTAGCCGCTATCGGCCACCGTGGCCTCGGCCCCGCCGCGACCGCCCAGGGCGAAGACCTGCACGCAGGCCAGAGCCGCCTCGGGGTCGGCGAGATCCTCTCCTTCCTCGCGGGCGATCTCGGCGATGGAGCGCAGCATGAGCGTCGTGGAGATCGGCAGTTCGACCGCCACGGTCGCGAGCCCGAACACGCCGCCCACGGCGCCGGTCACCGCCGCGAGCGCCTTGTGGCGGGCGTCGCTCGATCCGAAAAGGCGGCTCAGGCGCCCACCGGCTTCCGTCTCGACCCGCTCGAGGGCCGTGCCGGCGGGCTTGACGGACTTGTCGGGCAGGGTCGCCAGCGCGACCCGCAGGGCCGTGCGCATCGCGCCCTCCGTCGCGCTCGCCACGGTCTCGGTCACGGGCGCGGGCAGGGCCCGGCCGATCATGTCGAGCGGGGCGCCCGCCGCCGCCGAGAGCCGGGCGGCCAGCCCCGGCTTCTCCAGCACCGTCACCGCCCGGCGCAGGGCCGCGCGGTCGTCTTCCGACAAAGGCACCGAGGGGGGCGCCTCCACCGGAACCGGCAGGGTCTGCCCGACGAGGGTCAAGTCGCTCACGGTTCGTATCCCGTCATCGCACCTCAGTGACATCGGACACAGCAAGCGCGGGGCCGCCGGCTTGGTTCCGTTTTCTGAGGGTCTGCCACGCTCAGCCCAGGCCGACCCCACAGCCGCCTGCCCCGTCGATCACGCCTTCATTGCGATCGCCTCCGCCTCGGGGACGGGCTCCGGCACCGGCTCCTCCCGCCCCTCGCGCAGGGCCATCAGGACGATGCAGAGCAGGGCCACCGGGATGCCGATCCCGGCGGAGGCGGCGAAGAAGACGGGATAGCCCATCGCATCGACCATGTAGCCCGAGAAGCCGCCGACGAACTTGCCGGGCAGGGCGTAGAGCGAGGAGAGGAGCGCGTACTGCGTCGCCACGAAGGCGGGCGAGGTGAGGCTCGACATGTAGGCGATCAGCGCGGTGCCCGCGAAATTGCCCGCGAAATTGTCGATCGAGATGCTGAGCACGAACAGCGAGAGCGGCGCCCGCTCGGGGATCCAGGGAATGACGCTGCCGCCCGCCCCGCTGTTGGCCTGGAGCAGCAGCATCAGGTCGGTCGTGTCGACGGCCCCGTTGGCGATCCAGAAGAAGGGCATCGCGCCCCGCTCCGGTCCGGCCAGCGCGAGCCAGGTGAACATCAGGTTCGAGGCGGCGCCGATGATGCCGCCGATGAGCAGCGTCCAGTTCATGCCGAGGCGGATGACGGAGAGCCCACCGACGAAGGCGCCCAGGATGCCGACGATGACGCCGTAGATCTTCGTGACGTTGGCGATCTCGGTGAGCGAGAAGCATTTCTCGATGTAGAAGGGCTGGGCCATCACGCCCGAGATGATGTCGGGCAGGCGGTAGAACATGATCAGCGCCAGGATCAGGATCAGCCGGGCACCTTTGCGCCGCACGAGGTCTGAGAACGGATCGACCACGGCGACGCGCAGGGTCGTGGCGACCGAGCGGCGCTCGCCGGGCACCGTCACCGGGTCCTGACGCGGGGCGAGCAGGGCGGCCACGAGCCCGACCAGCATCAGCGCCGCCATCGCCCCGTAGGCGAGGCTCCAGCCGGCCCCTTGCGCGATGTAGAGCGCGCCGGCCCCGGCGAAGGCGCGGGCGACGGCGTAGCCGAGCTGGTAGGCGGCGAGCATCACGCCCTGCCGCTCCGTCGGGGCCGCGTCGATGCGCCAGGAATCGACGACGATGTCCTGCGTCGCCGAGGCGAAGGCGGTGAGAAGGGCGCAGATCACCATGAAGCTCAAGGAGGCGGCCGGATCGCCCTGGCTCATGCCGATGAGACCCAGCGCCACCGCGATCTGTGCCGCCACCATCCAGCCGCGGCGGCGGCCGAGCCAGCGCGCCAGGACCGGCAGATCGAAGCGGTCGATCACCGGGGCCCACAGGAACTTCAGCGAGTAGGCGAAGGAGACGTAGGAGAGAAGGCCGATGCTGGTGCGCTGGATGCCGGCGGTGGCGAGCCACGCCGAGAGCGTCGAGAACACGAGCAGGATCGGCAGGCCGCAGGCGAAGCCGAGCGCCAGCATCAGGGCGACGCGGCGGTCCTCGGTGATGTCCTTCAGGCGAAACTTGCGCGGTTGCGCCTTCGGGGCCGCTGCATCCGCCGCCATCGCGTGGAACTCCTTGGAGCCCCGGACCCGGTCGGGGCGCGGGGTGTTCGTGGGCCTGGGCTTGCGCCGCGCGATGCCGGTCGCATCCGCGCTCGCGAGGTCTTGAATCGGCAAAAAACATGGCGGCCTTGCGCCCGCCAGCCCAAATCGGCTCCGCCGAGGCCTGACAGTCCGGCCGGGACCCGTCTCACCCGCACGGAACGGCGGCAGGGCGGGACCGTTGGAGTCGCGGAGCCGGACGCAGCGGGGCGCGTCGGGTGACTCCGGATCGCATGCCCCTCTTCGTGCGGCGTGTCTGTGCTGGCGTAATGATGACGGGTTTTCCAAACGGCGCGACCCTGCCCTCGGGCATGACGGTGGATGTCTTCGCGGCAGCCTTCGAGGCCAGCCCGACGCCCATGGTCGTCACGGACCCACGACGGGACGACAATCCGGTCGTCTGGGTGAACGGCGCCTTCCTGGCGCTGACGGGCTACGTGCGAGAGGAGATCTACGGCCGCAACTGCCGCATGCTGCAGGGGCCTCGCACCGATCCGACCGTGTCGCGGGCGATGCGGGAGGCACTCGCGGCGGAACGGCCCTTCGAAGGGGAAGTGTTCAACTACCGCAAGGACGGCACGCCGTTCTGGAACGGCATGACGATCACCCCCGTGCGCGACCAGACCGGCGCGGTGCTGTTCTTCTTCTCGGCCCAGGCCGACATGACCGACAAGCACCGCCTGGAAGTGGCGATGCGTGACGCCAACGATGCCCTGGAGCGGCTGGTCGGCGAGCGCACGGCCGACCTTCGATCCGCCCTCGAAGAGAAGACGGCCCTGCTCCACGAGGTCGATCACCGGGTCAAGAACAACCTCCAGGTCATCTCCTCGCTGATGCTGCTGAAGGCCCGCCGCACGCCCGTGGGCGAGGCCCGCGACGCGCTCCAGGGCATGGCCGACCGCATCGGCGCCCTCTCGACGGCGCACCGGATGCTCTATTCCGAGGGCGACGTTTCCCGCTTCGATTTCCGTGAGTTCACCGCCGACCTGATCGCCGACCTCGCCGCCGGCCTCGACGGGGACCGCACCCGGATCGAGACCGAGGTCGAGGCGCTGGCGCTCTCCGCCGCCATGGCCGCCCCGCTGGCGCTGTTGATCCACGAACTGGCCACCAACGCCCTGCGCCACGCCTTCCCCGAGGAGCGCCACGGCCGGGTCGCGATCGAGGCGCACCGCTGCGAGGACGGCATGCGTCTCGTCATCGAGGATGACGGCGTCGGGGTCGAGGCCGCGACGCCGAACCCCTCCGGTTTCGGCCGGACCCTGGTCGAGATGGTGGTGCGCCAGCTGCGCGGGCGGCTCGAATGGTCGGATGCCGGCCCCGGCACCCGGATCGCGATCACCATCCCGCTCGCCGAGGCCGCGCTTTGACGGGCGCGGGCGGCTGGAACGCGACGATTCACCGGAAAGGATCCGTCCGGGTGCCCGTGCCCGTTTCCCTCTCCCGAGAATTCACGAATAGCTGGCTGTGGCTGGCACGAGAGGCGCCGGGAGGGCCGCGATGTCGGAGGTGAGCGAGACGCCGCTGCGCATCCTCGTCGTCGAGGACGAGGTGCTGATCGCCCTCGAACTCGAATGCCTCCTCGAGGATCTCGGCCATGTCAGCGTCGGCGTGGCGGGCAATGCGGCGGACGCGGTTTCACTCGGCCGCAGCACGGCCCCGGATCTCGCGCTGGTCGACATCCACCTCGTCGATGGTCCGACCGGCGTGGAGGTGGCCCGCCAGCTCAGCGCCGACCCGCGCATCACGGTGGTGTTCATGACTGCCAACGCCAAGCGCATCCCGCCGGATTTCGCCGGCGCGCTGGGTGTGATCGCCAAGCCTTATTCCGAGCGCGTCGTGGCGAGCGCCCTCGACTACGTCGCCCGGCTTCGCGCCGGCCGCGCGCCGTCCAGCGACGCGCTCGATGGCTTCCATCTCGCCCCGGCCGCCGGTGGCGGCGCCTGGGCCGGGGATGGAATCTGACAGGGAGCAGGCCCGCCCCGCGCGAGGACGCCGTCGGGAAGACGCTGTCGATCAGCCGCCCGCCCGCTCCTTCTTCAGCCGGTAGAGTGCGTCGAGCGCCTCGCGCGGGGTCAGCGCGTCGGGATCGATCGCGTCGATCAGGAGGCCGATCCGGTCGTCGGGCTCGGGCTTGGCCGGCTCCGGCGGTGGGGGCGGCGCGCTCGCGAGGCTGGCGAAGAGCGGCAGGTCGTCGATCCGGCGGCGGGTGGGGCGCTCCCGCTCGGACGTCTCCAGACCCTTGAGGATCGCGCCCGCCCGCGCCACCACGCTCGGGGGCAGGCCCGCGAGCCGGGCGACCTGGAGGCCGTAGGAGCGCTCGGCCACGCCCGGCACGACCTCGTGCAGGAAGACCACGTCGCCGCGGTCCTCGGCTACCTTGAGCGTCGCGTTGTCGAGGCGGGGCAGGCGCTGGCTCAGGGCGGTCAATTCGTGGAAATGGGTCGCGAACAGCGCCCGGCAGCCGTTCTTCTCGTGCAGGTGCTCCAGGCAGGCCCAGGCGATGGAGAGACCGTCGAAGGTGGCGGTGCCGCGGCCGATCTCGTCGAGCACGACCAGCGAGCGGCGCGTCGCCTGGTTCAGGATCGCGGCGGTCTCCACCATCTCGACCATGAAGGTCGAGTGGCCCCGGGCGAGGTCGTCGGCCGCGCCGACGCGGGAGAACAGGCGATCCACGGCGCCGATCCGGGCCGAGGCCGCCGGCACGAAGGCGCCCATCTGCGCGAGCACGGCGATCAGCGCGTTCTGGCGCAGGAAGGTCGACTTGCCGCCCATGTTCGGGCCGGTCACGAGGCGGATGCGTCCGGCCGCGTCCCCTGACAGGTCGCAGTGGTTGGCGATGAAGGGCTCGCCCGCCCTGACGAGCGCGGCCTCCACCACCGGGTGGCGCCCGCCCTCGACCGCGAAGGCGAGGCTCTCGTCGATGACGGGCCGTGTCCATTCGAGTTCGACGGCGAGCTCCGCGTGGCTCGCCGCCACGTCGAGGCCCGACAGCGCCTCGGCGATGTCGGCGATGGCCTCCGCCTGCGCGCTCACCTCGGCGCTGAGCCGGTCGAACACCGCCGCTTCGAGGGCGAGCACCCGGTCGGAGGAGCCCGCGATCTTCGACTCGAGCTCGCCGAGTTCGACGCTGGTGAAGCGCATCGCGTCGACCATGGTCTGGCGATGCACGAAGTCCTGCATCAGGCCCTTCAGGCAGGCCTCGCCCACCGCCTGCGGCACCTCGATGTAGTAGCCGAGCACGTTGTTGTGCTTGATCCGCAGGGTCCGGCAGCCCGAGGCCTCGGCGTAGCGCGCCTGGAGCGCGGCGATGACCTTGCGCGAATCCTGGCCGAGCAGGCGGCCCTCGTCGATCTCCGCGTGGTAGCCCGCGCGCACGAAGTTGCCGTCGCGCCGGTTGAGCGGCAGGTCGTCGGCCAGCGCCCGGCCGAGTTCCTCCGCGAGGACCCGGTCGGCCTTGTCGAGGCGGCGGCAGAGACGGGCGAGCCCGTCCGGCAGCGCCTCGGCCGACAGCCGATCACGGATCGCCGTGGCGGCATCGAGCCCGTCGCGCAGGGCGGCCAGATCGCGCGGACCGGCGCGATTGAGGCCGATGCGGGAGAGCGCGCGGGCGATGTCGGGCGCGGCGCGCAGGGCGTCGCGCAGCTGCCCGCGCAAGGGCCCGTCCTGCGTCAGGAAGGCGACGGCGTCGTGCCGGCGGGCGATTTTATGGAGGTCCGTCAGCGGGCCGGCGAGGTGCTCGGCGAGCAGCCGGGCGCCACCCGCCGAGACGGTGCGGTCGATGGCGTCGAGCAGGCTGCCCTTGCGCTCGCCCGAGAGGGTGCGGGTCAGTTCCAGGTTGGCCCGGGTGGCCGCGTCGATGGAGAGCGTCGCCCCGGTCGCCTCGCGGCTCGGCGCGGAGAGCGGCACCCGCGTGCCGAGCTGCGTGCGCTCGAGGTAGAGCAGGGCCGCCCCGGCCGCGGCGATCTCCGCCCGGCTGAACTGTCCGAAGCCGTCCAGCGTCTTCACGCCGAACTGCTCGCGGATGCGCCGCTCGGCCGCCGCCGGCTCCAGCTCGCCCTGCGCCAGCGGCACCACAGCCGCGCTGGTCTCCCGCCACAGCTTGGCCAGAGCCGGATCGGCGTGGATGACTTCCGAGAGCACGATCTCGCGCGGCTCGTGCCGGGCGATCGCGGCGGCGAGTTCCGAACCCTCCACCTCGCTCAAGGAGAAGCGACCGGTCGAGATGTCGAGGGCCGCGAGCCCGTAGGCCTCGCGACTGTCCGAGACCTTGCGCCGGCCGATGGCGAGCAGCAGGTTGGCCCGGGTCGGATCGAGCAGGCGGTCCTCGGTCAGGGTGCCCGGCGTGACGAGGCGGATCACCTCGCGCCGCACCACCGATTTCGGGCCCCGCTTCTTGGCCTCCGCCGCATCCTCGGTCTGCTGACAGACCGCGACCCGGTGGCCGAGCGCGATCAGCCGGTGCAGGTAGTCGTCGGAGCGCTCCAGGGGCACGCCGCACATCGGGATGTCGGCCCCGCCGTGCTTGCCGCGCTTGGTCAGCACGATCCCGAGCGCCCGGGACGCGATCTCCGCATCCTCGAAGAACAGCTCGTAGAAGTCGCCCATCCGGTAGAACAGCAGGCAATCCGGATTGGCGGCCTTGATCTCGATGTACTGCGCCATCATCGGCGTGGCGCCGGGGATGTCGAGGGGCGAAGAAATCACCGCATCCGCCGCCTTGGCGCGTCGTTCGAGGGGTTGGGGTCGCAACGGTCTGGAACGCATGAGGGAGAGGCTAGCAGCCCCGCTCCGGGCCGGCACCGGCCGCATGGAGTGAAGTCCGTGGACAAGTGTGCGCTCTCCCCAGCCTCCGCAAGCGCCGGCGCAGAACGCGAGAGGGCCCGCCCGGCATCGCGCCGGACGGGCCCTCCGATCCGTCAGCCGTGCGGCGCGCTCAGTAGCGCGGACCGCCGGTGGTGGTGCCGAGCTGCTGCTGGTAGCCGGGACGCTCCGGGTTGCGGGCGTTCGGGTTGCCGTGGCGGTGCGTGTTCATGCGGCGGGCCCGGCGCTGGGCCTTGGTCGAGTGGCGGTGGCCGAGAACGCTCCGGTGAGCGCGGTGCCGGGAATGGTACCCCACGTTCTCCATCGCATCGCTGGCGATCACGCCGGGGGCTGGCATGGCCGGGGCGGCCGACGCCGCGCCCATCCCAAGGCTGCTGAGCAGCACGCCGGCTGCAAGGGTCAGGACAAGGCGCATCGTCGTTCAGTCTCCGTCCCGTGCGAGGGCCGCACGTCCAGCGCTCAAGTCGCAACTATTCTCGACGTTCCAACGGGAAGGGCAACAAACTTAACAAATTTTCGTGTGCACTGCACGATGGTGCGACGAGCCTGCCATAGCATGCAAAATCGTGCCGGAATCGCCCAGCTTCCGCAGTGTTTCCTTTCCGCTCGCCGGTTGCATGCAGGGCCAAAGCGCGGCACCTGCCGGCCATGTCTTCTTCCCCGCCGTCCAAGGGTGCCCTGCTCCCGATCGAGGCCGCGCTCCCCGCCCTGCGCACCGCCCTGTCCGCGGGCGCCTCAGCCGTGCTCGTGGCTCCGCCCGGCGCCGGCAAGACGACGCGGGTGCCCCTGGCGCTTCTCGACGAGCCCTGGCTGAGTCGGCGGAAGATCATCCTCCTCGAACCCCGCCGGCTCGCGGCCCGCGGCGCGGCCGAGCGCATGGCCGCGACCCTCGGCGAGCGGGTCGGCGACACCGTCGGCCTGCGGGTCCGGCTCGGCTCCAGGATCTCGGCCCGCACCCGCATCGAGGTCGTCACCGAGGGCGTGTTCACCCGCATGATCCTCGACGATCCGGAACTGACCGGCATCGGCGCGGTGCTGTTCGACGAGTTCCACGAGCGCTCCCTCGACGCCGATCTCGGCCTCGGCCTCGCCCTCGACGCGCAGGGGGCGCTGCGCGAGGATCTGCGCATCCTCGTCATGTCGGCCACCCTCGACGGCGCCCGCGTGGCGGGGCTCCTCGGCGACGCGCCCGTCGTGGCGTCGGAGGGCCGGGCCTATCCGGTCGAAACGCGCCATCTCGACCGGGACGGCGGCGAGCGCATCGAGGACGCGATGGCCGCCGCGATCCTGCGGGCGCTGCGGGCCGATCCCGGCTCGGTGCTCGCCTTCCTGCCGGGGCAGGCGGAGATCCGCCGCACCGCCGAGCGGCTGGAGGGCCGCCTGCCCGACGACACCGAACTGGCACCCCTCTACGGCGCGCTGGCCCAGGGCGAGCAGGACCGGGCCGTGGCTCCCGCCCCGCCGGGCCGGCGCAAGGTGGTGCTGGCGACCTCTATCGCCGAGACCTCCCTGACGATCGAGGGCGTGCGCATCGTCGTGGATTCCGGGCTCGCCCGGGTGCCGCTCTACGAGCCCGGCAACGGCATGACCCGCCTCGTCACCGCCCGGGCCTCGCGGGCCTCGGTCGACCAGCGCCGGGGCCGGGCCGGGCGCACCGAGCCCGGCATCTGCTGGCGCCTCTGGCCGGAGGCGGCGACCGCCGCGCTCGAACCCTTCGCCCGGCCCGAGATCCTGTCGGCGGACCTTTCCGGGCTCACCCTCGACTGCGCCGCCTGGGGCGTCACCGATCCGACCGCCCTGCCCTTCCTCGATCCGCCGCCCGCGCCGGCGCTCGCCGAGGCGCGGGCGATGCTGACCGATCTCGGCGCCCTCGACGCCGACGGGCGGCTCACGACCGTCGGACGAACCCTGCGCAGCCTGCCCCTGCCGCCCCGGCTCGCCCGGATGGTCGCCCGCGCGGCGCAAGCCGGCCAAGCCCGCACGGCCACCGGTCTCGCCGCGGTGCTGGTCGAGCGCGGGCTCGGCGGGGACGCGGTGGATCTGGCCGAGCGCCTCGACCGCTTCACCCGCGACCGCGGGGGCCGCGCCGGCGACATGCGCCGCCTCGCCGAGGGCTGGGCGCGGCAGGCGGAGCAGGCCGCGGGCGGTCGCGCCGAGCCCGATCCGAGCCTCGCCGAGCCCGGCGCCCTGCTGGCGCTCGCCTATCCCGACCGGGTGGCGCGGGCGCGGGGCCGCGAGGGCGCCTTCCTGATGGCCAATGGCCGTGCCGGCCTCCTCGACCCGGCGAGCGCGCTGGCCCGCGAGCCCTTCATCGTCGTCGCCGACCTGACCGGCGCGGCGGCCTCCGCCCGCATCCTGTCGGCCGCGGCGATCTCGCCCGAATCCATCGACGCGCTGTTCGGCGACCGGATCGCCACGGTGCGCAGCGTCAGTTTCGACGGGCAGGCCCGCGCCTTGCGCGCCCGCGAGGGCCGGCGGCTCGGCGCCGTGACGCTCGACGAGCGCACCCTCCCCGTCCCCGCCGACGAGGAGGCGGCGCGGGTGCTGGCCCGCGGCATCGCCGGGCTCGGCCTCGACCGCCTGCCCTGGACGCCCGCCCTGGCCCAGTGGCGTGCCCGCATCCGCTTCCTTCACGGAGCGGACGGTGCGGCGGAGGGCGGCGAATGGCCGGACCTTTCCGACGAAGCCCTGGCGGGGAGCGTCGAGGAATGGCTGGCGCCGAGCCTCGTCGGGCGCGCCTCGCTCGCGGCGATCACCGCCGACGACCTGGGGCAGGCCCTGCACGGCCTCCTGCCCTGGACCCTGCGCAACCGCCTGGAGGCGGAGGCGCCGAGCCATGTCGAGGTGCCGACGGGCTCGCGCATCCCGGTCGATTACGAAGCCGGCCCCGAGCCGGTGCTGGCGGTGCGGGTGCAGGAGCTGTTCGGCCTCGACCGGCACCCGACCCTCGGCGGCGGGCGCGTGCCGCTGGTGCTCCACCTGCTCTCGCCGGCCCACCGGCCGATCCAGATCACCCGCGACCTGCCGGGCTTCTGGCGCGGCTCCTGGGCCGCGGTCCGCTCGGAGATGCGGGGCCGCTACCCGCGCCATCCCTGGCCGGAGGACCCGCTCAGCGAGGCGCCGACCCGGCGGGCCAAGCCGCGGGGGACATGACGGGCGAGGTGACAGGAACCTCGGGCATCAGCCGGATCAGGAGCCGGTGGGTCGGCCAGCAGATCAGAAGCGGGAAGGCGGCGACGAGCGCCGCGAACCACGCCCAGGCCGGCATCAGCGTCTGGGCGGCATGGTCGCTCATGCCCCAGACGTAGTTGATGTTGACCGGTGTCAGCCCCGGATCGGGCCGCGGCGCCGGCATCAGGAAGAAGCAGACGAACAGGATCACGACCGCCAGCGCCGACCACGCGGCCCAGGCGCGCCGGTCGTAGCCGAGACGCCAGACCAGGAACACGAGCAGGAACGGCAGCCAGCCGTGGAACAGCGACAGGCCCCGCAGGAAGCCCGACGTCTCCCCGTTGAACATGTAGGCGGTCATGCCCGTGAGCGGGACGCCCGCGGCCTGCGCCGCGAAATCGACGGCCCAGAGCAGCTGAGGGGCGAGGATGCCGACCGCGCAGATCGAGATGAGCAGGGCGCTGTTCGTCCAGATTCCGACGAGGGTCAGGATCAGGGCGACGTCGCAGAAGTAGAGGAAGTTCGTCGGCCCGTAGAAGGTCAGATAGACCGGGACCAGCACCGCCATGAAGGCCGTGTAGGCGAGCTTGAGGCTCAGGGGCACGCGCCCGCTCCCGGCCATCCGCCCGCCGCTTCCCTTCCCTGCCTCGGCCGAATCCGCCGCCGCACCGATCTCCGAAGGACTCATTGTCGCCCCCTGTCGCCTCGGGCTTGACCGTGACCGAGATTCGCCCCCGAGAGCGTGAGGCAGCGCACGCGGCCCGCCAAGCCCGGCGGGTTCGCCGGCGCCAGCCTCCGTCGAGAGTCCGAGAAATCGGGAGAGGACACGGTTCGATGCGTTCAGCGGCCAGCCGCACCTGCGGGCTCGTGCTCGCCGTCCTCGCCGACGCCGGGGCGTGGGCGCAGGCCCCCGCCGAGACGCCCGGCGCCCGGCCGCTCGTCATTCCCCAGGTCGAGGGCGAGCGCCAGGGCAAGATCTTGGGCCGGGCGCTCGCCTGCGGCGCCGAGCGCGGGCGGGTCGAACGGGCGTTGCGGGACGGCCGCGCGCGCATGCTGGCCGCCGTCGGTCGGGCGCTCACGGAGGAGCGCTACGTCCTGGCGCTCGACGACGCCATGCGCCTGGAGACAAGCTTGCCGGCGCCCTCCCCGGCCGCCTGCGAGAAGGCGCTGACCGCCCTCGAACGCCTGGAGAAAACGCCGTAACCCTTCGCCGCCCAGTCAGGCGAAGCGGCCGCCGCGCTGGATCACCTCGATCTTGTAGCCGTCCGGGTCGGTGGCGAAGAAGAAGGTCGCGAGCGCGGTCTCGCCGTGCTTGAGCGTCTTGACCGGAGTGACCGGGAAGCCTTCGCGTTCGAAGCGGGCGTGCTCACCTTCCGCATCCTCCACCACGAAGGCGAGATGGCCGTAGCCGTCGCCGAGATTGTAGGGCTCGGAGCGGTCCTTGTTGACCGTCAGTTCCAGCTCGAACGGCGAGGACGGGTCACGCAGGTAGAGCAGGGTGAAGTCCGGGAAGTCGAAGCGGTCGGCCGGCTCCAGGCCGAAGGCGCGGGCGTAGTAGTCCCGCGAGCGCGCCTCGTCGCGGACGCGGATCATGGTGTGGACGGGTTTGGCCATCAGCTCTCTCGCGGCTCTCTCGGCTAGCGGATCTCGCCCGCCATCTGGCGCAGCGCCCGCCGCCCGGAAAGACCTCGGCCGGTTAAGTCTTCGTCAACCTTAAGCGATGCTTGCTGACGCTCGATGACGCGAGCCGCGCCCCAGGACATCGACCCGCCCGCCGCCGACGCCCTTCTGCCGCCGGGGGACGCCACCCTGCACGCGGCGGTGCTCGCCTGGCGCGAGGCGCTGCTGCGGGAACGGCGGATGGCCCGCAACACGGTCGAGGCCTACGAGCGCGACCTGCGCCAATTCCTGAATGATCGCGCCGCCCGCTCCGGCACGCCGACCATCGCGGGGCTGATCGCGCTCAAACCCCGGGACCTGCGCGCCTTCATGGCGACGCGCCGCGCCGGGGGGGTCGGCGGGCGCAGCCTGATGCGGATGCTGGCGGGCCTGCGCTCCTTCGCCCGCTTCCTCGAACGCGAGGGACACGCAAGCGTGGCCGCGCTCGGCGCGGTGCGCTCGCCCAAGGTCGAGCGGCGCCTGCCGCGCCCCCTGCCCGTGCCTGCGGCGATCGCCATGACCGCGCCGGAGAGCCGCCCGGACGATGCCCGCGAGCCCTGGGTGCTCGCCCGGGACGCGGCGGTGATCGCCCTGCTCTACGGCTCCGGCCTGCGCATCTCCGAAGCCCTGGGGCTCGCTGCCCGCGACGCGCCCGTGCCGGGCATCGACGAGGTGCGGGTGACGGGCAAGGGCGGCAAGGTCCGCGCCGTGCCGGTTCTGCCCGCGGTCGCCGAGGCGGTCGCCGCCTATCTGGCGCAATGCCCGCATTCCCTCGACCCGGAGGGGCCGCTCTTCGTCGGCGTGAAGGGCGGTCCGCTCTCGCCGCGCGTCGTGCAGTACGCGGTCGCCGCCCTGCGCGGTGCCCTCGGCCTGCCCGAGAGCGCGACGCCCCACGCCCTGCGCCACTCTTTCGCGACGCACCTGCTCGCGCGCCGGGGCGAGTTGCGGGCGATCCAGGAATTGCTGGGTCACGCCTCGCTCTCGACCACGCAGATCTACACCAAGGTCGATGCCGCCCGCCTGATGAGCGCCTTCGAGGAGGCCCATCCGCGCGCCGGCCGGGTGCGTCCACTTCCGGCGCGGCCTCCCGCGCTCGGACTGCGGGGTGTCTCGATCGACGAGCCCGGGGGCAATATCCGGGACGAAGCGTCCGCGAGTTCGCAGTAAATGGCGGGCCGGCTCTCGTTTACCTTGGTCTCGCCGCGATTGGGTGGCGAACTGTCCTCAACCCGGCGAAACGAATCCGCCGATTCAGCAGCCTCAAGGAGCATCCGATGCGTGTGAGCGGTATCTGCGTCGCGATCCTGCCGATCCTTGCCGTCCTCGCCTTCACCGCGACGGTGAAGACGCTGCTTCTCCCCTTCACCGCCGTCCGGGCGCTGGCCCGCGCGCGCGCCGTCCGGGCCTGACGCGACCGTTTTCGCGGGATCGGTTTTCGGGCGCCGGGGCGGGGTCTCCCCTCTCGGACGCCGATGAGGTCTCCGCCCCCATCGCCTCGCGGCGATGGGATGTATCGGGCTCGTCCGACCGTACTCCTCATCCTGCGGCATCCCGCGGCAGCGGGCCGCGAAGGATCGTCCAGGGTCGCCCCGGACACGAATGAAAAAAGGGCCGGCGCATTCGCGCCGGCCCTTTTCGTTTCGCCCGATGACAACCGGCGCAAGGGTCGAACCCCGCGCCGGCCGTCTGAAAACATCAGTCGTTGATGGCGGCGACGACGCCGGCACCGACGGTACGTCCGCCCTCGCGGATGGCGAAGCGCAGCTTCTCTTCCATGGCCACCGGCACGATC
>NZ_QJJJ01000012.1 GCF_003201865.1 Methylobacterium sp. B4
GGCGTCGGCCACCCGTCGCAGCTCGCCTTCCGGCAGAAGCCGGAGACGATCCGGCGTCTCAAGACCCTCAAGGATCGTCGTGTCCGCTAGTGCCAATGCCTTCACCCGTCTCTTTTGCGTTCCCAACGGCGGCGTGGCCCTCGCGGAGCCTCGCGCCCGAATTCCTCGAACGCGGCCCATCCCGGACTTCGCCCGCCCCCGGGAACCGCTCGCCCCGGGACGTATGAGTGTCTCTCACGGCACGAACGCGGCATCGACGCCGGTGCGACGGACGCTTCGTGAGAACCTCCGAACGCCCATCCTACCGCGAAGCGGTCACGGGATACCATGATCTCGCTGCAACAGCGGCGGAGCTTTCCGAGGATTTGCTCGCCTCGTCTGCCTTCAGAGTTAAGGCAGCGCCGCCATTTCAGGCGTGACGTGCCTCCAATTATGGATGAAGGCTGCATTGATCAACATCTCGCCCCCGATCCGAGGCCGCCACCCCCGATGCCGTTCGCCGCAAAGACCATGGTTCCGGCCCTCCTGGTGCTGGTCCTGCTCGATGGACGTGGTGTGTTCGCGGCGGACATTGATCTTGCGCGGCCCGCGAGGGCGGTCTGTCTCGAGGATGCCCGCTGCCGCCGCCCGCCCGGACCGCCGGATCGCGACATCCGCCCGCTGATCGATCCGCTCGGCCGCCCCTGCGGCTACCGCTGGCGGGAGACGCCGTCCGGTCCTCGACGCGTCCGCGTCTGCTTCTGAGGCGGCGATGGCGCGGCACCCTCTCGGCGCGCTCGCCCTAGCGGGCTTTTTCGCCGTCGCGAGCCCTCTCGCGGCCGCCGCCGAGGCCGGGTTCGGCGCATCCGCCTGCCCGAACCTGTTCGCGCAGGGCCAAGCCCCCGTCCTCACGAACCCGAAGCTGTCCGACAGGACCGTCCCACTCTGTTTCAGCGCCTTCGCGGTGCTGCATTCCGGCCTCTCGCGCACGCCGCTCTACGCGGCCGAGCGGCTGACACGCCGGAGCGTCGCCGCCGCCCGCCGGGTTGAGCGGGCCGACGCCTTCCACGAGGAGGATCGCCTGCCGGAGGACGACCGGGCGAGCCTGTCGGACTACCTGCGCAGCGGCTACGACCGCGGCCATCTGGCGCCGGCGGGCGACATGCCGAGCGAGACGGCGCAGGCCGAATCCTTCAGCCTCGCCAACATCGTGCCCCAGAACCGCACCGCCAACCGCACGCTCTGGGCGGCGATCGAGGAGAGCGTGCGGCGGCTCGCCCTCGAGCGCGGCGAGATCTTCGTCGTCACCGGTCCGGTCTTCGAGGGGGCCTCAGTCGATGCGGTCAAGGGGCGCATCCTGGTGCCGAGCCAGCTTTTCAAGGCCGTCTACGATCCGCGCACGGGCGAGGCCGGTGCCTATCTTGCGCCCAACGAGGCGGGCGGGGCGTGGCGCGTCGTCTCCCTTGCGACCCTGCGGGACAAAGCCGGGCTCGACGTGTTCCCGGACCTTCCCGAGGCGGCCAAGGCCCGGGCGATGTCCCTGCCCGAGCCCCACGAATTCTCCCGCGACGGTCGCGGCCAGGAATCGTTTGCCGATTTCCTGAGACAGCTGGCCTACGACGCCCTGCGGCGGCTCTGGCGCGAGTTGCTGCGAGCGATCTTCTGAGCGCCGACCTCTTCGGCCTCACGCCCCCTTCGCGGCGGGCGCGTCGGCGCCGCAGCCTCGCGCAAACGTGGCGCTGGCCGGCCCGGAAAGTGCGTTGGGTTGTGTCTTGGCGGTCAAACCCCATTGTCAACAACTTGAAATCTGTGAACACCGCATTCCGGACCGTGTTGAACGGATTATGCTCTCGCCCGAATCGCGCCTGTCGAGGGAGAGCGAAGGAGGGGGCGATGCTGAGTCGAACTGGGGTCCTCGCCGGCCGGAACGTCCTCGTCGTCGAGGACGAATACTTCATCGCCGACGATATGCGGCGTGCCTTCGAGGAGAGCGGGGCCCGGGTGATCGGCCCCGTGGGGACCATCGAGGATGCTCTGTCGATGATCGAGACCTCCCCGCGCATCGACGGCGCGGTGCTCGACATCAACCTGCGCGAGGTCTTGGTCTTCCCGGTCGCCGACGCGCTCCGGGCGCGCGGCGTGCCGTTCGTGTTCGCCACGGGCTATGAGGACAGCGCCGTCCCGACCCGCCTGCGGGACGCGGTCCATTGCGAGAAGCCGATCGAGCCGCTGCGCCTCGCAGAAGCGCTGTTCGGCCAGCCCGCCGCCTGCTGAAGGCGGCCGGCGCAGGAGACCTTGGTCAGCGCGGAGGGTGTGTCGGGGATTATTGCCGGGGGATCAGCCCGGCGCGCTCTCCAGACGGCGGTGCTCGCAGGCGATCCGGCGCACCGTGCCGGTGTTCGAGCGGTAGACCACCGTCTCCGTCTCGATGATGCCGGGGCGGAAGCGCACGCCCGAGAGCAAAGCCCCTGTGGTGACGCCGGTCGCCGCGACGATCACGTCGCCGCGGGCCATGTCGTGCATGTCGTATTTCCGAGCCGGATCGGTGATGCCCAGCTTGGCCGCCCGCGCCCGCTTGTCCGCGGAATCGAGGATGAGCCGGCCCTGCATCTGGCCGCCGATGCAGCGCAGCGCGCTGGCGGCGATCACGCCCTCCGGCGCGGCGCCCGTGCCCATGTAGATGTCGACGCCGGTCTCGTCGGGCTTGGTGCAGTGGATGATCGCGGCGATGTCGCCGTCCGAGATCAGGCGGATGCCCGCGCCCGTGTCGCGCACCGCGGCGATCAGGTCCATGTGGCGGGGCCGGTCGAGGATGATCGCGGTGATGCCGGAGGGCTCGACACCCTTGGCCCGGGCGAGCGAGGCGATGTTCTGGGCCGGGCTCCAGTCGAGATCGACCGTGCCGGGCGGGTAGCCGGGGCCGATCGCGATCTTCTGCATGTAGACGTCGGGGGCGGCGAGCAGGGTGCCGCGCTCGGCCAGGGCCATCACGGCGATGGCGCCCGGCATGTCCTTGGCGCAGAGCGTGGTGCCCTCCAGGGGATCGACGGCGATGTCGACCGACGGCCCCTGCCCGGTGCCGACCCGCTCGCCGATGAACAGCATCGGCGCCTCGTCGCGCTCGCCCTCGCCGATGACCACGATGCCCTCGATGGGCAGTACCATCAGTTCGGAGCGCATGGCGTCGACGGCGGCCTGATCGGCCTCCTTTTCGCGGCCCTGGCCCCGCAGCCGGGCGGCGGCGATGGCGGCGGCCTCGGTCACCCGCACCAGTTCGAGGGTCAGGCCCCGCGCCGTGGGATCGCTGAAGATCCCGGTATTGGCCACTGCCATCGCCGCTCGTCCCTCATCCTCGGGCCCGGCCTGTCCCGGCCGGTGCCGCACCGATGTCATGACAACGCCTTCCTCAAGAATACGTTGTCTCCCGCAGGTTCCGGCCGGTCTCGGCCGCGCTAGTCGCGCTCAATGCGGATGAGCTGCGGCGCTTCCGCCAGGAGGCCGTCGCGGTCGATCGCGCTGAGCGCCTTGCGGACGTTCCCCTCGGTGGCGGCGTAGGTGATGAGCACCAGCGGCACCGGCTGGCCGGACAGGCCTTGCGGATCGCTCGACGCCGCCTTGGCGGAGCGGCGCTGCACGATGCTCTCGATGGAGATGTTGGCCTCCGCCATTCGGGTGGCGACGCCCGCGGCCACGCCGGTGCGGTCATGCACGGTCAGCCGGATGTAGTAGCCGCCCTCGTGGCGCTGCATCTCGACCCGCCGCGGGGCCGCGAGGCCCGAGACCGGCCGGCCGAAGGTCGGGCGCGCGAGCCCCGGGGCCGAGGACGACAAGGCGACGTCGGCGATATCGGCCACGACCGCCGAGGCCGTGGCCTCGCCGCCCGCGCCGGGGCCGATCAGGGTCAGCTCGCCCACCGCGTCGGCATCGACGGTCACCGCGTTGGTGACGCCCATCACCTGGGCGATGGCCGAGGCCTTCGGCACCATAGTGGGATGCACCCGCTGCTCGATGCCCTCCGCGGTCGCCTGGGCGACGCCGAGGAGCTTGATGCGGTAGCCGAGCTCGTCGGCCATGGTGAGGTCGAGGGGCTGGATCGCCGAGATGCCCTCGACCGAGACGCCCTCGGCGTCGATCTCCACGCCGAAGGCGAGGCTCGTGAGGATGGCGAGCTTGTGGGCGGTGTCGAAGCCCTCGACGTCGAAGGTCGGGTCGGCCTCGGCATAGCCCAGCGCCTGCGCGTCCTTGAGGCAGGCCTCGAAGGTCAGCCCCTCCGCCTCCATGCGGCTGAGGATGTAGTTGCAGGTGCCGTTGAGGATTCCGTAGACGCGGCTGACCTCGTTGCCGGCCAGCCCCTCGCGGATCGCCTTGATGACCGGGATGCCGCCCGCGACCGAGGCCTCGTAGGCCAGCGTCACGCCGTGCTCCTCCGCCGAGCGGGCGAGCGCCGCGCCGTGATGGGCGAGCAGCGCCTTGTTGGCGGTCACGACATGCTTGCCCGCGGCGAGCGCCGCCTCGACCGCATCCTTGGCCGCGCCCTCGGAGCCGCCCATCAGCTCGACGAACACGTCGATCTCGCCCGAGCGGGCCAGGGCCACGGGATCGTCGAACCATTGCACGGAGGCGAGGTCCACGCCGCGGTTCCGGTTCCGGTCGCGCGCGGAGACGGCCGAGACGGCGATCGTGCGGCCGGTGGCGGCGGTGAGCGCCTGTGCGCGACGGGCGACCATGCGCAGGACGGAGGCACCGACCGTGCCGAGCCCCGCAATGCCGAGGCGAAGGGTCTGCGTCATGGGAATTCGCACCATGATGGAAGTTGGCGCCGGGCCCGTCCCGGCCTTCGCCGGTCGGGCGGCCGGCGCCGCTCGGGCAAAGGCTTGGCGGCGCTTTGGCGAGAGGGGCGGGGGCACGTCCGGAACGGCGCGCACTTCTGCAACGATTTGGGGCGGCTGCGCAAGGAAACGGGGCCGGGGGAGCGCTCCGTCGTCCGCCGGCCCGCGGGACGAGGAGGCGGGACTGCCGAAGATCGGCCTCAAATCGCGCGCTCAGATGGCGTCCGGTACGGCCACGCTCGGGCCGCCGGCTCCCTCCGAGAGGCGGTGCGAGCGCGAGGTCGGTCGGCAAGGCAGTCAAGGAGGTTCGACGATGCGGGCAAGCCTTCTCGGCGGGGCGATGGCGGGCGCGCTGGCGCTCGGCGCGGCGCCCGCCGCTCACGCGCGGGACGGCATCGGTGCGGGCGGTGCGGCGGCACTGGGCGTGCTCGGCGGCCTCGCCCTCGGCGGCGCGATCGCGGCCGGAAACGATCCCTACTATCCGGGCAAGCCCGTCTACCGGGCGCCACCGCCGGTCTACGTCGAGGGCCCGATCTGCCATTTCGAGCGCCGCGAGACGATCGACCCCTACGGCGACATCTACATCCGGCGCGTGCGCGTCTGCGAGTGACGCCGGGCTTTTCTTCCCCGCCAGGGTGCGGGGAGGGGCCTCAGCGCAGCTGGACGCTGTCCACCACCTGGCGGAACAACGGCAGCATCTGCTCCCGCTGGTCGGCGCGGGTGACGCCGACCGCGCGGACGTAGCCGTCCGGGGCGAAGCGGATGGTCTGCGAGACCACCACCGGCAGGCCGGACGGGATGTCGGTGGCGCGGGCCACGATCTCGTGCCAGTCGATCCCGTTCTTGCGGTAGCTCTGCGAGCGCTCGATGAAGAACTCCTTCATCGTCTGGTTCGCGTAGAGCGAGGCGCGGGCAAAGCCGTCGCGCTGCTCCTGCGGGGTGGCCTGCTGTACCGCCTGGGCGATCACCAGGATCGGCTGGCTCAGGTTGATCACCTGATCCAGCGGCCCGAGCGTCAGCAGCACGGAATTGCCGGCCAGCACCCGCACCGGGCGGAAGCCGGCGAGGTCGTCGATGCGGAAGGGCAGGGCGGCGACCTGCTCGTCGAGGCCGAGCGCCCCGCGGATGCGCAGGCCGGTGAGCATGCCCCGCATCGTCTCGTCGGTCTCGGCGCCGACCGCGGCCTGGGCGATGATGATGCCGGTGACCTCCTTGCCCCCGACGATCAGCAGCCACTTGCGGGCGGCGGGCGTCTGGCCCTGGGCCGCGGTCTGCTCGCCGGTGAAGAGCACGCCCTCGGTGCCGCCGTCGAGCGTCACCGCCTCGCGGCTCTCCACGGTCAGACCCTGCGTCTTGAGGTTCTCGTCGGTGAAGCTCTGCTTGAGCTCCGGGTAGGCGGTGGCCGGCAGCTCCACCACCGAGAGCATCGCCCCGCCGCCGATCCGCTCGAAGCCGGTGAAACGCTTCGAGATCGTCATGTCGGAAGGCGGCGTGAAGCCGAAGCGGGAGCTCGGCGGGAAAACCACCTCCTGGGCCCGGGCCGGCAGGAGAGAGTGGGGCAGGGGAACGGCCCCGGTCAGCACGCCCGCCGCGAGGAAGACCGCGGCGGCGAGCCGGCGGGGGAACAGACGCAACAGCATCACAGGTTGTCTCCGGAAGATCCTTCCCGGGCGGGATCCGGTCCGCGATGGGTCGGCCGACATCGATTTTCTGTCAAGCGCGGCAATATGCCGAGGGCGGCGGCCCGGCCCGTCCGCCCGGACGCCGCATCAGCCGCGAGTGCGGCGCTCGCGCCAGCGCCGCCACTGGCGCTCGATCCAGCGGGCCGATTTCTCCATCGGCACCTTCAGGGCGGGCACGTCCTGGGCCAGGAGCGCAAGGCCCAGTGGCAGCATCCACAGGCCGAGCACCGGCAGGATCGAGAAGATGCCGCCGAGGATCAGCAGGATCGACGCGAGGAGCCGCAGGGGAAAGCGGGAGGGCTCGCGCAGCCAGTGGATGGCCCGCTGCACCCGCTCGGGAAGCTTGCGGCAGCCGCGCTCGACCCGCTCGTCCCAGTCCTGCGCCCTGACGGGCTGTGCCCCGGCCTCCATCGTCGACTCCGAATCCGCTCTGCCCGCGTCGTTCATCGCCGACATATGGGGCGGCGAGCGCGTTTCTCATCCGGTGGGCGGGGCGAAGCGCCAGACCGAGGAGCGCTTGATCTCGGCATCCTCCAGATCGCGGGTGACGGGGACTTCGTAGCGCGCGATCGGAATGAGCCGCTCGCGGGGCAGGTAGCTGCGCCCGGGATCGCCGATCAGCACCGTGCGGCCCCGGGCGTGCAGGTCGCCGAGCCAGGCGCCGACCCGCGCGCCGAGATCGCGCTCGTAGAAGATGTCGGCCGCCAGGATGCAGGGCGCATCCGTCCCGATCAGGTCGGTGCCGACCGCCGTGATGCGGTCCGCGACGCCGTTGGCCGCCGCGTTGAGGGGAATTGCATGCAGCGCGAACGGGTCGAGATCGCTCGCGGTGACGTGGGCCGCGCCGGCTCTGGCCGCGGCGATGGCCACCAGTCCCGATCCCGAGGCGAAGTCGACCACCTGCCGCCCCGCCACGGTCGCGGGATTGTCGAGGATGTAGCGCGCGAGCGCCTGTCCCCCGGCCCAGGCGAAGGCCCAGAACGGCGGGGGCAGGCCGATCGCCTCCAGCTCGTCCTCCGTTTTCTGCCAGAGCGCCGTCGCCTCGTCGGCGACGTGCAGGACGATCTCGGGGGCGTGCGGCACCGGGCGCAGGGCCGTGTGCTCGCGGATGAAGCGGACGGGGTCCTGGGAGGGCGTCACGGGATCGACCGGGAGGGCAGTGGCATGGGAACTCGAAAGCGCGTGAGGGGCCGGGCTCAGCCGGCAAGCTCGGATTTGAGCCGCCAGATCTCCTCGACCGGGACGACGCGCCGGTCGAGGCCGCCGCGGGCCGCCTCGGCCGACCAGGCGAAGGGATAGAAGGAATAGGCCCGATCGAAGCCGGGGAGGGGGCGCTCGCCCCAGCCGCACAGTCCGGACAGGTCGGCGTAGAAGGCGCTCGTGTCGCCGAAGAAGCACCAGTGCACGAAGTCGGCATGGCCGAGTTCGAGCGGCTCCCAGTCGAGTCCGTCCGGAGGCAGGTAGAAAATCTGCCCGAGCCCATCCGGGCCGAAGCGTCCGCCGTTGAGGGCGAAGAACCCGCCCAGGACGTCGTCGGCGACGAGGAGGAAGGCGGGCGCCGTGCCGGCGCCGGCATCGAAGGCCCCGGCCTCCTCGTTCCAGCGCACGAGGGAGCGGGTGCCGTCCCCCGCCTCCGGGGGGCGGCCCGAGCCGAGCAGGCGCAGCCATCCGTCGTGCAGCGCGATCCCACCGCTCTCGTGCACGATCGCGCCGAGGGTTGAGCGCGTGGTGACCTGCAGGCGCAGCAGCGCCGCGTCGCGGTGATCCGGATCGGGGGGCAGGATGCGGCTCGGATGGGCGGCGGGGTCGGCCGCCCAGGACAGGACGAGCGGCCAAGCCGGGTCGTCGCGCGCGATGAGCCCGTCGATGCTGCGCCGTCCGGCGGACTCGGTCATCGCGAAGGGCTCCCTGTGCCGGGTTCTGTCGGGACGATGCCTTATCGCAGCAGCTCCGCGTAGAGCCCGGCCACCGTCTCGGCGACGGCGGCCTCCGTGTAGCCGCCCTCGAGGATACGCGCCCGCGCCGCCGCGCCCATGCGCGCGACCTCGGCCGGGTCGGCGGCGAGCCGGGTCAGCGCCGCGGCCAGGGCGCCGGCGTCGCCCGGCGGCACGAGCAGGCCCTCGCGGCCGTCGCGCACGAGGTCGCGGCAGCCCGGCACGTCGCTCGTCAGCAGAGCCCGCCCGGAAGCCGCCGCCTCCAGCAGCGTGCGCGGCAGACCCTCGCCGCCGCGAGAGGGCAGGGCGCCGACATGGTGGGCGGCGAAGACCGCCGCCGCGTCGCCAGTGGGGCCGTGCCAGGTGACCCCGTCGCGCGACCAGTCGCTGAGGGTCGCCTCGGGGATGGCCCGGCGGTTCGAGGGATCGGGCGCGCCGTAGAGCGAGAGTTCGACCGATGCGCCCCCGGCGCGGGCCTGCCGCACGGCCTCCACCGCGACGTCGATGCCCTTCGACCAGAGCATCCGCGCGACGATGACGACCTTGAGCGGCGCGGGCGGCGGAAGCGGGCGCGGCGCGAAGGCGTCGGGATCGACGCCCGCCCCGCCCACCAGGGTCACGGCGGTGTCGGAGGGGTCGAGGCCGAGCGCGCGGGCATCGTCCGGGTTCTCGAACAGGAAGCGGGTCTGCCGGCTCGCCAGCGGCCCCCGGATCAATCCCTTGAGCGCGAGGCGCGACAGCCGCCCGGTCGCATCCTCCCGAGCGCCGAGCAGGCCGAGGCCGGTGAGCGCGAAGACCCGGCGCGGGATGCCGGCCATCGCCGCCGCCGTGCCGCCGACCAGGATGCCGCGCAACGCGATGCAGTGGACGATGTCGGCTTTCAACGCCTTCAGGATGCCCGAGAGCTGCCCGGCCGCGTAGCCCGCCGCCATCGGGTTGAGGCTGGAGCGCTCCGCCTCGAGCGGCACCACCCGGATGCCCTCGGCCTCGATCGCGGCGCGATGCGCGCGCACCCGCGTCACCACGCTCACCGCGAGCCCCATCCGCCGGGCGGCCCGGGCCATCGGCAGGAAGTGCGAGGCGAAGAACCAGTCCTCGGTGACGACGAAGACGAGGTTCTTTCCCGCATGCGGGTCGGCTGAGGCGGTCATCGGAAGGGCATAGCACGGGCGCCCCCCGCGGGAAGGGGCCTCGCGGAACAGCACCCGCGCCCTTGAGGTTGATGCCCAACGGATAAGGGAGGGCGACATGCTGTCGGACGAGGCGGGCGCCGGCGTGGTCGATCCCCGCGAGGCCGCCCGCGAGGCGGGCCTGCGCTACGTGGACGATTCGAAGCCCGGCCTGCGGCGCAAACGCAACGGCAAGGGCTTCCGCTACATCGACACCAAGGGCGCGACGATCCGCGACCCCGGGGAGATCGAGCGGCTGAAGAGCCTCGCGGTGCCGCCGGCCTATACCGACGTGTGGATCTGTCCTTACCCCAACGGCCACATCCAGGCGACCGGCCGCGACGAGAAGGGGCGCAAGCAGTACCGCTACCATCCCCGCTTCCGCGAGGCGCGGGAGGCCTCGAAGTTCCACCGCATCATGGCCTTCGCCGCGGCTCTGCCCGGCATCCGCCGACGGATCGACGCCGACATGAGCCAGCGCGGCCTGCCGCGCGAGAAGGTGCTCGCCACCGTGGTCCACCTGTTGGAGACCACCCTGATCCGCGTCGGCAACGACGATTACGCCCGCTCGAACAAGAGCTACGGCCTCACCACCCTGCGCGACCCGCACGTGAAGATCGCGGGTTCCGAGATGCGCTTCCGCTTCAAGGGCAAGAGCGGCAAGGAATGGTCCGTCTCGGTGCGCGACCGGCGCGTGGCCAAGATCGTCAAGGCCTGCCAGGACCTGCCGGGCCAGGAGCTGTTCCAGTATCTCGACGACGCGGGCGAGCGGCGCGACGTCACCTCCTCCGACGTGAACGAGTACCTGCGCGAGATCACGGGCGAGGACTTTACGGCCAAGGATTTCCGGACCTGGGCCGGCACGGTGCTGGCGGCAGTGGCGCTGCGCGAGTTCGAAGCCTTCGACAGCGAGGCCAAGGCCAAGAAGAACCTGCGCGCGGCGATCGAATCCGTGGCCTCGCGGCTCGGCAACACGCCGACCATCTGCCGCAAGTGCTACATCCACCCGCAGATTCTCGGCTGCTACCTCGAAGGCGCCCTGCTCCTGCAGATCAAGGACGCCGTCGAGGGCGAGTTGACGGACAGCCTCGAGGAACTGCGCCCGGAAGAGGCCGCGGTGCTTAGCCTGTTGCGCGGTCGCCTCGAAGAAGCGGAGCGAGCCGCCGAGGCGCCGCGCAGGACGGGCGGTCGCAAGGGCAAGGCATCGGGCGCCAAGCGCGCGTCTGGCGGGCGTAAGGCGGCTTGAGGCGTCGCCCGCCGGCGACCGCTCAGCCCTCGGTCTGGACGATGGCGCCGTACCAGCCGAGTCCCCGGTAGGTCTCGTATCCCGGCGTGCGGTGGAAGGCGGTGACGGTTCGCGACCGGGCATCGCGCGCGACCCCGCTCGCGCGCCCGTCGAACCCCGCCGGCAGCGTCTCGCCGAGCATGCCCTTGCCGTCGGAGGCGGCGAGGATGCGGCGCTGCCCGTCCACCAGCAGCACGCGGGTGCGGGCGCGGTCCGCCTCGCTGATGCGCACGCCCTGGACGATCGCCCGCGCCTGCGGCTCCCAGTCGAAATGGACGGCGAGGACGCCGCGGGCGGAACCGCCGTTGTCGCGGATCGCGGCGGCATAGGTCGCGACCGGCGCAGCCCCGAGCCGCGGCTCGATCCGCACCTCGCCCGGCACGTAGTCGTCGCCGCGCAGCGCCAGCGCGTCCCGGAACCAGCGCTCGCCCGCGACGCTGGCGCCGCGCAGCTGCGGGTAGCGTCCGGGCCGGCCGTTGGCGAGCACGGTGCCGTCGCGTCCGCACAGCCACAGATCGAGATAGACCGTATAGGCCGACAGGATCACCCCGAGCCGGGCCGCGGCATGGTCGGCGGCCTCCCGGTCGGGCCGCTCGGCGCAGGCGATCACGGCGGCGTCGGTGGCCCACCAGCGCACGTCGCAGGTGCGTTCGTAGAGATTGCGGTCGATCAGTTCGACGGCGTTGAGGGCGAGATCGACCAGGCGCTCCCCTTGCGTCCTGGCCGCCATCGCGTCGACGCTGCGCTGCAAGTCGGCGATGCGGCTGGAGAGGCCGCTCTCCAGTTCCTGCGCCAATCCCTCGATCGCCGCGCCGATCCCGCGCACCTCCTGGGCGACGACCGAGAAGCCCCGGCCGGCCTCGCCGGCCCGGGCTGCCTCGATCCGCGCGTTGAGGGCCAGCATCTTGGCCTGCGCGGTGATCTGCTGGATGCGGCCGATCTTGTCCTGAGCGATGCGCCCGACCTCGGCGGTCAGCTCCGCGATGGTCGCCGCCCCGCATGGCGCGCCGTTCTCCGCCTCGTCTTCAGGGCTCGAAGAGAATGCCAATGCTGGTGCCGCCATGGCGATGACCCGGTCTGCGTGTGGACCATCGTTTCAGCGAGTGCGATTAACATAGGTCTAATTCGGCGCGGATTCACCCGCAGGGCGGGTGACAAAGGTCAGGTCTCCCGCCTTTCGCGAGGATCGGAGCGTGGAAGAGGCGGGGCGAGGACGCATCGTCGCGTGCGCTGGTCGGGAGAACCCGCCGCCGCCGAGCCCGGTTGACGGATTAAGCCGGGCGGCGGACCGTGCAGGGACCGGGCCGGAATCGGGAAGGCATTCCATGGAACTCGATGCCCTGATGCTCTCGCGCATCCAGTTCGGCTTCACGATGGCCTTTCACATCATCTTCCCCGCCTTCACGATCGGGCTCGCTGCCTTCCTCGTTCGGCTGGAGGCGCAGTGGCTCTGGACGGGCAACCCCATGTACCGGGTGCTCTACCGGTTCTGGGTGAAGGCTTTCGCGGTCTCCTTCGGCCTCGGCGTCGTCTCCGGCATCGTGATGAGCTACCAGCTCGGCACGAACTGGTCGGTCTATTCCGACTTCACCGGCAACGTCCTGGGACCGCTGATCCAGTACGAGGTCATCACCGCCTTCTTCCTGGAGGCGGGCTTCCTCGGGATCATGCTGTTTGGCTGGGACCGGGTCGGCGACCGGCTGCACTTCCTGTCGACCTGCATGGTCTCGCTCGGCACGCTGATCTCGGCCTTCTGGATCCTGTCGGCCAATTCGTGGATGCAGACTCCGGCGGGCTTCACCATCGAGAACGGCCGGGCGGTGGCCACGGACTGGCTCGAGGTGATCTTCAATCCCTCCTTCCCGATCCGCTACGCCCACATGGTGCTCGGCTGCTTCCTCACCACTGCCTTCGCAGTGGCCGGCATGGCGGCATGGATGATCCTGCGCGCCCGCAAGGAGCCGCCGGAGAAGGTCGCGGGCGCCCGGGTCTCGCTCTCCATGGCGCTGTGGTTCGCGGTGATCTTCACCCCGATCCAGATCTTCGTCGGCGACACCCACGGCCTGGGCGTGCTCAAGCACCAGCCGACCAAGCTCGCGGCGATCGAGGCGAACTGGGACCGGCAGGCCAACATGCCGCTGCTGCTCTTCGCGATCCCGAACATGGAGGCGGAGCGCAACGACTTCGAGATCGGGATTCCGCGGCTCGGCTCATTCATCCTCACCCACGACTTCTCGGGGGTGGTGCCGGGCCTGAAGGACGTCACGCCCGACAAGCGCCCGCCGGTCTGGCCGGTCTTCTACGCCTTCCGCGCCATGGTCGCGATCGGCATGGCCATGCTGGCCCTGAGCCTGTGGAGCCTGTGGCTGCGCCGGAAGGGCACGCTGTTCACGAACCGTGCCTTCCTCACCTGCGCCATGCTGATGACGCCCTCGGGCTTCGGCGCGGTGATCTTCGGTTGGTTCACCGCCGAGATCGGGCGCCAGCCCTACATCGTCTACGGCCACCTCAAGACGGCGGATGCCCACTCGCCGCTCACCGCCCAGGCGGTGACGACCTCGCTGATCGCCTTCATCATCGCCTACGCGATCATCTTCGGCTTCGGCAGCTACTATCTCGCCAAGCTCCTGCGCAAAGGCCCCGAGCCGTTCGAGCCCTCGGTGTCTGGCGAGGAGGTCGGCCGCAAGCCCAAGCGTCCCCTCTCGGCGCTGGACGAGCGCCTGGAGCCGCGCGCGACCTGAGGGCCGCGTTCAGGCGCGGGCGGCGGCGGCGGCGTGGCGGGCGCTGCCGCGGGGCATCTCGCCGTCCAGCACCGGGGCGAGGCCGAGCTGGCGGGCGAGGGCGACGAGATCCTTGAGCCGGCCGGTCTGCGTCTTGCGGCGCAGGTTCAGCCGGTGGGTCTCGACGGTACGCACGCTGAGCGAGAGACGCCGGGCGACCTCCTTGTTGCTGAAGCCGGCGCTGAGGAAGCGCAGCACCTCCGCCTCGCGGGGCGTGAGGCCGACGCCGTCGTGCTGCGTCCCCTCCTCGGCGACGGGGCGGGGGGCGAGCGGCCGGGCCTCGGCCAGGGCGAGCACGTTGGCGCAGACCTCGTCCGCCGGCAGGCCCCCGCCGAGGAAGGCGTCGGCGCCGGCCGCGATCAGCCGGGGCATCGCCTGCGCATCGAGGGCCCGCAGCACGACGAGGATGCGCAGCCAGGGGCGTTCCTCGCGCAGGGCGGCGATCCGGGCGCAGCCCTGGTCGAGCCGCCGCCCGTCGACACAGACCAGTGCGACGACCGGCGCCGGGCCGCCCTCCGACAGCTCGTCCTCGCCGATGGTGCGCAGGGCCGGGGCGTGTTCCAGCCCGGCCCGCATCCGCGCATCCGGGGCGGCCGGCGCCTCGACGATCAGAACCGCGACGGCCCGATCGGTGATGTGATGGAGGGCCTGACTCATGCCGCTTCCCCTTTTCCGTTCCGCCGCGGTACGAGGCGGCGTGTGCGGACAAGGAAGAACAAGAGTCGTTCCAGCGCTTTAGGGGTGGCTGGCGGCCCCGAATCGCCCCGTTGCGGGCAGGCGGGGGCCGCTTGCGTCCCGCATCGGGACGGACGGCGTCCGGCCGTCTCCCGGCGGGCGTCCGCTCAGCCGGCCCGGCTGAGTACGAGGTCGGTCATCGCCGAGACGACGCGGTTGCGGCCGGTCGTCTTCGCCTCGTAGAGCGCGATGTCGGCCCGCTTCAGCAGCCCCTCGACGGTCTCGCCCTCGGACCATTCGCTGACGCCGAAGCTGCAGGTCAGGCGCACCGGGCCCTTCGGGGAGCGGATGCGCAGGTCGGAAGCGTTGAGCCGCAGGCGGGAGGCGACCGCCTCGGCCTGGGTCAGGCTGTGGCCGGGCAGAACCAGCGCGAATTCCTCGCCGCCCAGGCGGCCGGCGATGCCCTCCCCCTCGATCAGGCCGGACACGGCCTTGATGGCGAGGTCGCCCACGTCGTGGCCGTGCTCGTCGTTGATGCGCTTGAAATGGTCGATGTCGAGGATCACGGCGCAGATCTGCCCGAACGAACGCGCCTTCTGCGCGGCCTCCCGCGTGCGCTGCAGGAAGGCGCGGCGATTGAGCAGGCCCGTGAGCGGGTCCGTCTCTGCGAGCCGGATCAGCTCGCCCTGGAGCGTGGTCAGCCGCTCCGCAGCCCGCAGCCGGGCCTGCAGCTCCTCGGCACCCGGGGGCTTGTCGATGAAATCGTCCGCGCCGCTGTCCAGCGCCTCGGCGAGGTTGCGGGCGTTCCGGGCCGAGGACATGGCGATGATCGAGAGCGGTCGGCTCGACTCGGCCAGCAGGCGCGCCGACCAGCACAGTTCGAGCCCGCTCAAGGGGCGGACCTCCAGGCTGGTGATGAGCGCGCGCACCTTGGGGTTTTCGGCGACGTAGGTCAGCGCCTCGTTCGAGTCGGTGAATTGCGACACCACGTGCCCGCGCGGTTCGAGCATGCCCGCCACGATCCGCAGGACGACCCGGCTCGAATCCACGATGACGATGTGCACGGCCGCTTCTCCCGCTCTCCCGAACGGAATTGTGCACAAGACAAGTTAAGAGGGCCTCACGAAATCGCGCGGCCTCCTCCGCTCTCGCGGCAGCCTCGCAGCCCTCAGCGGGCCGGAACCCGCACCGAGACGACCCGGGCGCCGGTCTGCTCCGCGTCGGAGCGGGGGGACGGCTCGGTCCAGGTGCCGCCTGGCTCCTTCGTCAGCACCCGGGCGCCGCGGCGGGCGACGGTCCGCCGGGCCGCGGCCGGCCGGTCGATGACGGTCAGCGTCGGGCGCGCGGCGGGTGCGTCGCGGATGCCGGCGACGGTGGGCACGCCGTAGGTGCCGTAGCCCCAGGCCGGGGGGACGAGCCGGCTCGTGCTCGGAAGCCGGGTGAAGGGGGCGCCGAGATACGCTCCCTCCAGCGCCGGACCGGCGAAACGGTATCCGGCATGGCCGTAGCCGTGAGAGCCGTAGCCGGCGGCGTAGTAGGGGTCGGCCAGCGCGGTCGCGGGCAGGGCGAGGGCGAGCAGGGCGGCGAGGCCGACGGAGGATGTGCGCATGGGTCGGGGCTTCTCCGGACCGTGACGTGTCCCCGCGGGACGAAGGGTTCGAGAATCGAAAGCGGGAGACCCCATGCTCGTTCCCCGCGCCCCTGCGCCGCCAGCCGATGCAGAGTGCTGAGGCGAGCAAGATCCGGGCTCGACGCGGCGCCCGGCCCACACGGCCCGCCTGGGGATCAGCGGCAGATGGTGACGCGGCGGACGATCCAGCCCTCGCCCTCGATCCACAGGCGGCGGCGCTGCTTGTTGCAATTGGCGCTGTCCTCCTCGCTCTCGGAGGCGGTCGTGGTCTGGGAGACCTGGGCCACCTCCGCGACCTGCGTCGCGCTGCGGGTGGCGGGCGGAGCGGCCAGGGCGGGTGCGGCGGTCACGCCGATCAGGACGAGGCCGGCAAAGGCGGCCGCGACGGAGGTTTGCGCGATCATGGTATCCTGCCCGCGCGTCTCAGCGAGACGCGCTCCGTGGATTCGGTGGGGCGGCCGGTGGCCTGGGCTGCAGGCGCGGACGCGTCTTTCCTCAACAATCCCCAACGTGGCCGTTAGGTTTCGCGGCCCGCCCGTGAAAACGGCGAAAATTTGTCGGCGCGTCGGGAGCCTGCATGCGTCGCTTCGGCGCGATCTTCCGGAGCCGGTTCGGTGCTTGCGGCCAGGGTGCAAAGAGTTGTACTGGCGCAAGCAAACGATCAAATGTCCTCGTGCCGCGCTCTAGAGTGCGGCTGTTCTTTTCGAGAACGTTTCTAAACTGTCATTCGCGTCGAGTGATCATTGCCGCATGACAAGTATTGCGGTGCTGTCGATCAAGGCGCCGCAAGCGAAAATTCGAGGTTCGGCGTCGGAAATCCGGCCGGACCGGACCGGGAGTGTTCGGGTAATGGACGGATCGATCTTCGTACAGGCATTCATGATCCTGTTCCGCGAGGGACTGGAGGCGCTGCTGGTGATCGCGGCGCTCGCCGCCTTCCTGCGCCGGGCGGACGCGGCGGAGCGGATCCGGCCGGTCTATCTGGGCGCGCTCGCGGCGGTGGTCGCGAGCATCGGCATGGCCTGGGTGTTCGAGACCTATTACGACGGCAACCACAGCGACCTGTTCGAGGCCGCGGTGATGCTCGCGGCGGCCGTGCTGCTGTTCTACATGAGCGGCTGGCTGTTCATCCGGCAGGATCCGAAGGCGTGGCAGGCGGACCTCAACCGTCTCGCGGAGCGGGCCCTCGGCGCGGGCACCGTGCTGTCGCTGGCCGGCATCGCCTTCCTGGCGGTGTTCCGCGAGGGCGCCGAAACGATCCTGTTCCTGCACACCCTGGCCAAGAGCGGCAACGGCTTCGACGGCTCGCTGCTGGCCGGCTTGGCCGTGGCGACCCTTGCGCTCGGGGCGATGTTCGTCGCCATGCAGTGGCTGGCCCTGCGCCTGCCCCTGCGCCCGATGTTCATCGTGACCTCGGCCTTCCTGTTCTTCATGGGCCTGCGCATGGTCGGCGAGGCCTTCCAGGAGCTTCAGGAGCAGGCCTTGATCCCCTTCACCACCGAGGGCGTGCCCGCCTTCGTCTCCGATTGGGGCCTGAGCAACGGCAGCTGGGAGGCGCTCGGCACCCAGATCGCGATCCTGCTCGTGGCGGTGGCGGCCTGCCTCGTCAGCCTGACGCGCAAGGGCGGCAAGAGCGCCAAGGCGGCCCGCGAGGGCCGGCCGGTCTCGGCGGCGTCCTGATCCGCGAGCCGGCGCCCGCCCCGAGACGCGGCAGGCGCCGGTGGTCGAGAGAGAGAACGGCGAGCGGCGGCCCGGCGGCGGCCTCCGCGCTCAGGTCTCGGGCCGCTTCCCGTCGAACAGGTCGACCACCGGCTCGACGCTTCGCGCCTCCGCCTCGATGATCTGCGAAAGAGTCGTCCACGATCCGCCCGCGAGCCCCGCCCCGATGCGTGGGAGGGCCACCCGCGAAGCCGTCGCGGCGGGCGCGGTCCTCGATCTCGCGCAGGACCGAGCGTACCGCTTCGTATGCCACGTTGACGCGCCCCTTCGCCCGTCCGTCGTCGCCCTGCGTCACCGCGTTGACGATGAGGCGCCCGTCGGCGCCTCGGGGCCCCAGGTCGTGCTGCCGAGCGGCAGGCCCGCCGCCGGATCGTCCGGTCCTGCGAAGATGTCGCCCTCGACGGAGCGGATCTCCATCAAGGCGCCCTCACGACTTCAGCCGGGACTTGATCCGGTAGGTCAGCCCGTCGCGCACGTCGCGGTAGCCGTCGAGGCGCTGCTCGCGGGTGCCGTCCTGCACCAGCGTCGGGTCCGGCGTCGGCCAGTACTCGACATCCGCCGCGACCGTGTGGGTCAGTTCGAGCGCCCGGTGGTGGGCCTCCGGCGAGAGCGTGATGATCAGGTCGAAGTTCAGCCCCTCCCAATCCTCCAGCTGCTCGACCGTGCGCGGCTTGTGGCGGGCGGCGTCGATGCCGATCTCGTCGAGCGCCGCGACCATGAAGGGGTCGCTCGGCTCGCCCGAGCGCACGCCCGCCGACTGCACGTAGATCGACTTGCCGAAATAGTGCCGCGCGATCGCCTCCGCCGCCAGCGAGCGGACCGCGTTGAAATTGCACATGAACAGGACGGACTGTACCCGCCGCTTCTTCGGCCCGGTTCCCGGGATCGCGTCGTCCGCCATATCCCGCCTTAGAGCCTCGTCCCCAACGGGGACGGCCGACGTTCGGAGGGAGACGATGCGAACACGATGTCCTCTCGCGACAGGCCCGCGCGATCGCGAGCGGGGCCGATGCAACCAAGATCGGGCGTTTCGTGAGGTGCTCTTGCGCAAGTCCGTATAGGACCGCGCGCCGCGTCCCGAAAGCGCATCGTTCTGCCGGACGCCCTCGCCCATCCGGCAGCATGATACCGGAAGCCTCAGCCTTTCCAGTGCAGTGCGAAGATGAGGGTGAACAAGCGCCGGGCGGTGTCATGGTCGAGGTCGACCTTGCCCTCGAGGCGCTGCCGCAGCAGCTCCGAAGCCTCGTTGTGCAGGCCGCGCCGGCCCATGTCGATCGCCTCGATCTGCGTCGGCGAGGCCGTGCGGATCGCGCTGTAATAGCTCTCGCAGATCATCTCGTAGTCGCGGATCACCCGCCGGAACGGGGTGAGCGAGAGCAGGTGGGTCATCACCGGCTCGCCGGCTTCCGTCGAGATCGCGAAGGAGAGCTTGTTCTCGACGAGCCCGAGCACCAGCCCGTAGGGCCCGGCATCGCGCTCGGGAATGATGAAGACGTTCTCCTCCAGGATGTCGTAGATCGCGATGGCGCGCTCGTGCTCCTGGTCGGGATTGCCGCGGCCGATGGAGGCCTCGTCGAGGCGCACCGCCGCCAGCCGGTTCCGCGGCCTGCCCGGTGCCCCCTCCTGCGCCTCTTGCTTCGCTTCGGCCTTCATCGCCGCCGCCTTCCCGAGTCGGCGCCCGAACCCCCGGGCGCCCGATTGCCGTCACATGAGCCGAAAGCTGCCCTCTCAGGCAAGCTTTGCCGCTGCCGAAGTCCGCAACGTGATCGCCGTCCTCCCGGGAAAAGCCGTCCCGTCACAGGTTGAGGCGGATCGCCACGGACCGGGCATGCCCGTCGAGCCCCTCCGACTTGCCGAGCGCGATCGCCGCGGGGCCGAGGGCCCGCAGGGCGGCCGGATCGCAGCGCAGGATCGTGGTGCGCTTCATGAAGTCGAGCACGCCGAGGCCGGAGGAGAACCGGGCCGAGCGGGCGGTGGGCAGGACGTGGTTGGGGCCGCCGACATAGTCGCCGATCGCCTCCGGCGTGTGCGAGCCGAGGAAGATCGCCCCGGCGTTCCGGATCTTCTTCGCGAGGGCCTCGGCGTCCTGCGTCTCGATCTCGAGGTGTTCGGGGGCGATGGCGTCGACCAGCGGCACCGCCTCGTCGAAGTCACGGACGCGGATGATCGCGCCGTAGTCGCGCCAGCTGGCGCGGGCGATTTTCTCGCGCGGCAGGGTCGCCAGGGCGCGTTCCACCGCAGCTTCCGTCGCTTCGGCCAGTTCGTCCGAATCGGTCACGAGCACGGACTGCGCCGCCTCGTCGTGCTCGGCCTGGGCGAGCAGATCGGCGGCGATCCAGTCGGGGTTGGCGTGGGCGTCGGCCAGGATCAGCACTTCGGAGGGACCGGCGATCATGTCGATGCCGACCTGCCCGAACACCCGCCGCTTGGCCGCGGCGACCCAGGCGTTGCCGGGGCCGACGATCTTGGCCACCGGGGCGATGGTCTGCGTCCCGTAGGCGAGTGCTGCCACGGCCTGCGCCCCGCCGACCCGGTAGATCTCGGTGACGCCGGAGAGGTGGGCGGCGGCGAGCACCAGCGGGTTGAGGTGGCCCTCAGGGGTCGGCACCACCATGACGATGCGCGGCACGCCCGCCACGCGCGCGGGCACGGCGTTCATCAGCACCGAGGAGGGATAGCTCGCCGTGCCGCCGGGCACGTAGAGCCCGACCGATTCGAGCGCGGTCCAGCGCCAGCCGGCGGTGACGCCGAGATCGTCGGTGGAGAGGTGGTCCTCGGGGATCTGGCGGCGGTGGAAGGCCTCGATCCGCTCGGCGGCCAGCGACAGGGCCGCGCGGGCCTCGGCCGGGCAGGCGTCCACGGCGGCCTCGACCTCCTCCGGGGTGATGCGCAGGGAGGCTTCCGAGAAGTCCTGGCCGAGCCGGTCGAAGCGGCGGGTGTAATCGACGAGCGCGGCGTCGCCGCCGGAGACGACACCGGCGATGATCCCGCGCACGGTCTCGTCGACATCGTCGGCGATCTCGCGCTTGAGGCCGAGCAGGCGCTTGAACGCCTCGCCGAAATCGGGGGAGCGGCTGTCGAGGCGGATCATCGGAGACAATCGTTCGGTCGGAGGAAGGTCATGACGGGCGGTTCTCGACGAGGCTGCGCACGGCCTCGTGATCCGGGCGGCCGTCGGCCTCCCAGATCGGTCCGAGATCCTTGAGGCGGACCTCGACGCATTCGAGTTCGAGCCGGATCGCGGCTCCGCCGGAGAAGACCAGCGTGGCGATGCCGGAGGGCGCCTCGGTCTCCTCGAAGGTCACCGCGAGAAGGCTCAGAGGCTCGTCGGACGGGGTGCCGGGCGTGATGCCCCTGGCCTTGACCGAGAGCACCCGCTCGAAATGCACGCCCGTGAGCCGGCGCCGGGGCGGCTGGCCCGGAGGCACGGACCAGTCGAAGCGGCGGGCCGCCAGGGCGAAGCGATGCTCGTTCGGCAGCCATGCCAGATCGTCCGCCCGCAGGATCGCATCCTGGAGGTGGGCGGAAATGACGGCCAGATCCTCGGCGTCGAGGGCGGCGAGCTTGAGAAGCTCCATGCGGATACGCTCCGGGCTCCCCGACCGGATGCGCGGGGAGCGGATTTCGAGGCGTAGGTAGCGAGGCCACCCGGTCGCGGCAACCGCCCGCCCGGTCGTCGGGCGAGGCGATGGGGCGCCGATGGCTCTTTCGGGCTCATCGCGCGTTCATGAGCGCACGGCTACGGTGACCGGGATGGACTGAGCCGTCTGGAGGGGAAGCGGACGATGCGTAACGGAATTCTGGCCGCGGGGCGGGCCCTGGCGGTCACCCTGGCTCTCGGGTTCGTGGTGAGCCCGGCGAGTGCCCAGTATTATGGCGGCGGCTACGACGGCCCGCGCCGGTTCGACGACGGTGGCCGGCGCTACCGCGACGATGACGACGGCTATGGGCGCCGCCGCTACGGCGAGGATGACGGCCGCCGCCGCGGCTACGACGAGGAAGACGGTCCGCGCTTCCGCGGCCCGCCGCGCGGCGGTCGCGGCGCTGGCAGCATCTGCGTCACGGCCCGCGGCAATTGTCCGACGGGCTTCGCGCCGGTCAACTCGCCCTGCGCCTGCGACATCCCCGGCTTCGGCGTCAAGCGCGGCGCCGTGGCGCGCTGATCGCGCGCCGTCCTCGCGAGAGGGTCAAGCTTTTCCCTCGCCCCGGGTCGGGGTGAGGGGGAACGCAATCGGAGACTTTGCCGGGCGGTTCAGGCCCGCACGCGCTCGATCTGCGCGCCGCAGCGCCCGAGCTTGGCCTCCAGGGCCTCGAAGCCGCGGTCGAGATGGTAGACGCGGTTGATCTGCGTCTCGCCCTCCGCCGCCAGGGCGCCGATCACCAGCGAGACCGAGGCGCGCAGGTCCGTGGCCATCACGGGGGCGCCCTTCAGGCGCTCCACCCCCTCGACCACGGCGAGATCCCCGTCGAGGCGGATCTTCGCGCCGAGGCGGGCCAGTTCCTGCACGTGCATGAAGCGGTTCTCGAAGATCGTCTCGCGGATGCGCGACTGGCCCTTGGCCAGCGTCATCAGCGCCATGAACTGAGCCTGGAGATCGGTCGGGAAGCCGGGGAACGGGTCGGTGGTCACGTCGACGGGACTGATCCCGCCGCCGTTGCGGCGCACGCGGATGCCGTCGGACACGGACGTGACCTCGGCGCCGGTGGAGGCGAGGGTGTCGAGGGCCGAGGAGAGCAGGTCGGCCCGGGTGTTGACGAGTGTGACGTCGCCCCCGGTCATCGCCACCGCCATGGCGTAGGTGCCGGTCTCGATCCGGTCGGGCAGCACCTCGTGGCGGGCGCCGCCGAGGCGGGCCACGCCCTCCACGACGATGCGCGATTGGCCCGCACCCTCGATGCGCGCGCCCATCTTGATCAGGCACTCGGCGAGATCGACCACTTCCGGCTCGCGGGCGGCGTTGTCGATCACGGTCGTGCCGTAGGCGAGTGCGGCCGCCATCAACGCCACGTGCGTGCCGCCGACCGTGACCTTGGGGAAGTCGATCTCGGCACCGCGCAGGCCGTTCTTGGTGCGCGCCACGACGTAGCCGCCGTCGATCTCGATCTCGGCCCCGAGCCGCTCCAGCGCCATGAGCAGCAGGTCGACGGGACGGGTGCCGATGGCGCAGCCGCCGGGCAGGGAGACCTTGGCCTCGCCGAAGCGGGCGAGCAGCGGCGCGATCACCCAGAAGCTCGCCCGCATGGTCGAGACGAGTTCGTAGGGGGCGGTGGTGTCGATGATGTTCGAGGCGGTGAGCCGGATGGTCTGGCCGGTCTCGGCAGTCTGACCCGGGCGCTTGCCGACGACCATGTGGTCGACGCCATGATTGCCCAGGATGCGGGTCAGCGCCGCGATGTCGGCCAAGCGCGGCACGTTGATGAGTTCGAGCGTCTCGCCCGTCATCAGGCTCGCGATCATCAGCGGCAGCGCCGCGTTCTTCGCCCCCGAGATCGGAATGGTGCCGTTGAGCGGCGCGCCGCCGGTGATGTGGATGCGATCCATCGGGGTCCTCGGGGCGCCTCCCGGCCCGAAGGGCGGAGGTCGCTCGCGTTCTCGGGGGCGCGACGCCCCACGTTTCGAGGAGGAGGTATAGGCGGTATCCGGCAAAAAGAAGAAGCGTGGCCGCAACGCGTGGGGCGCGCCTTCGGGGGGCGCCTTCACGGCTTTGCGGAGACGCGCTCCTAAGTGCCGTCCGTGCGGGGCCCGGACGGCGATCCGGGGGCTGGCTCGGGGGGAGACTCGGCCGGCCCGTCCTCGGCGCGGCTCCGGGCCTGTGCCTTGCGCCGCCGCAGGTTGTCGCGCAGGGCCGCCTTGAGGCGGGCGGCGCGTTCCTCGTCCTTGGTCCCCATCCCGTCCCGGTTCATCGTTCCGTTCCGCCGAACCGTGGCCGGCCCGGTAGCGCTTCGCTCGATCGCGGCCTGATCCTAGCAGGAGATCGACCGACCTTCGATGCCGGCCTCGGCCCCTCGGCGGGCGCCTCGCGACGGGCCGGTACGCGACCGCGACCCTTCGTCACCGACCCGTGAATAGGTGCTCCCGAGAGGGGCAATCTGCGTCGATAAGCCGGCGCAAAGCAGGAATGTCTCGAACTCACCTTGAACCAGTTCGAAAATACCTCCTATCTTGCGGTCCCAGCGGCACCGGCAAGAAACGCGTCCAAGGAACGCGTCCTTGAGAGGAAGCGGGCGCCGCCGGTCGATGGAGATGACGCGCGGTTGACGCCGCGTCGCTCCCCGGGGGCTGAACCTCGGGAGATCATCGCTGCGGCCGCGAACGGCTCGGCAATGCCCCGAACGGGGCAGGAGCCGGGCCCGAATTCTTTACCCGAGGCGTCCCGAGAAGAACGCCCGGCCAGCCGAAAGCGTCGAGGACGGATGCCCGTGAACCTGATGCCCGTGAACGCTGCCGACAGCGCCCCCGTGTCCGACGAGTCGATCGTCGGCGGCGATGGCGGCGTGGACGAGTCCGGCGTAAGCAACGGCCGGGCCAGGATCGAGCGCCCGCTCGCGCGACCGGCCGGTCCGCGCACCGATTACGACGGCCACTTCCGCTCTGCCCTCGACCGGCTGCACAGCGAGCGCCGCTACCGCGTCTTCGCCGATATCGAGCGCATCTCCGGCCGCTTCCCCCAGGCCACGTGGCGGCGCCCCGAGGGCGGCACCCGCGAGATCACCGTGTGGTGCTCCAACGACTATCTCGGCATGGGCCAGCACCCGGAGGTGGTCGGCGCCCTGACCCAGACCGCCGCTCGCTGCGGCGTCGGCGCCGGCGGCACCCGCAACATCGCCGGCAACAACTCGCCCCTGGTCGATCTGGAGCGCGAACTCGCCGACCTGCACGGCAAGGAGGCGGGCCTCGTCTTCACCTCGGGCTACGTCTCGAACCAGGCCGGCATCTCGACGATCGCCAAGCTGCTGCCGAACTGCCTGATTCTGTCGGACGCCTTCAACCACAACTCGATGATCGAGGGCGTGCGCCATTCGGGCTGCGAGAAGCGGGTCTTCCGCCACAACGATCTGGAGCATCTCGAGCAGCTCCTCGCCGAGGCCGGCGACCGGCCCAAGCTGATCGCCTTCGAATCGGTCTACTCGATGGATGGCGACGTGGCGCCGATCGCCGCGATCTGCGACCTCGCCGACGCCTACGGCGCCATGACCTATCTCGACGAGGTGCACGCGGTCGGCCTCTACGGCGAGCGCGGCGCGGGCATCAGCGAGCGCGACGGGGTGATGCACCGCGTCGACGTGATCGAGGGCACGCTGGCCAAGGGCTTCGGCTGCGTCGGCGGCTACATCACCGGTTCAGCCACGCTCTGCGACGCGGTGCGCAGCCACGCCGCCGGCTTCATCTTCACCACCGCCCTGCCGCCGGCCATCGCCGCGGCGGCCCGCGCCTCGGTGCGCTACCTCAAGCGCTCGAAGGCCGAGCGCGAGGCGCATCAGCGTCAGGCGGCCCGCACCAAGGCGGCGCTGGAAGCTGCCGGCCTGCCGGTGCTCGCCACCGAGACCCACATCGTGCCGGTGATGGTGGGCGACGCCGAGCTGTGCAAGGCGGCGGCCGACCACCTGCTGGAGCGCCACGGCATCTACATCCAGCCGATCAATTATCCCACCGTTCCCCGGGGCACCGAGCGCCTACGCATCACCCCCTCGCCCTTCCACGACGACAGCCGCATCGCGGCGCTGACCGCCGCCCTGGTCGAGACCTGGGACACGCTGGACCTGCCGCGGGCGGGCACGGTGTTCGCGGCCGCGGCGGAGTAGGCTTTTTTCAGGACCCAGGCGGCCGCTAGAGTCTCGGCATGGCTCAGGTCTTCGATCGGACGCGCCTCGTCGAGGCCTTCGAACTGCTCGGCGCAGATCTCTCCGCGCGGGGCCTGTTCGTAGAGCTAGCCGTCTACGGCGGCGGCGCGCTGATGCTGCAATTCGCATGGCGTCGGGGCACCGACGACCGCCCTCGGTCGCTCACGTGGCCGAGCGGCTGGGTCTGCAGACCGACCGGCTCAACAAGGCGGTGGGCATGTTCACGCCCCTCGACGAGGACGAGGGGCTGTTCACGGCCTCCGGCCTCTACCCCGCCGACGGGACGCCCGGCCTGCGAACCTTCCTCGCGAAGCCGCAATACCTCCTGGCGATGAAGCTGCACGCCCTCAGGAGCCTCGACCGCGGCGAGCGCGACCTGCGCGATGCCAGGGCGCTCGCCCAGCATCTCGGCATTCGCGACGCGGCGGCGCTCCACGAACTCTGCGTCTCGGTCTACGACGAAGACCCGCCGGTGGAAGCAGGCCTTCGCTTCCGGTCCGTCTTCGACGCGGACGCCCCGCGATGAGGCCCGCCTCCCTGCGCGAGGTCGTCGAGCGGGCACGGGAGGACGGTGACTGGGATCATCACCTGCAGAACTTCCTCGACGCCTTCTACGCCCGCGACGGCGATCTCACCGCCCAAGCCGCGATGATCGCCGAGGATCCCGGCTTTCTGGGGCAGGCCCAGCCGGATGCCTTCCTCGGCGGGGTCGGCGAGCATCTTGCCCGGCGCTGGCGCCTGCCGTCCATCCCGTCCTGGGTTCGCCACGAGGCGCGCTACCTCATGACCGCGATGTTCGTGCCGGACGAGCGGAACCTGCGCCACTATCTTCTCTGCGTGAGTCCGGTCTCGTTTCGCCCGCGCCAGATCTTCACCGGCCCCGATCCGCTCCAGCGCGCCCGCTTCCCCTACCATCGCGGCGTGATCCGGATGCCGTTGACCTTTCCGCCGAATCGGCAGGTGCCGGCCGGCGGCGCGTGATCAGCGCGGCTTGGCGCCGTCCGTCCAGCCATGGGCCGCGGCGGCCTTGGCGATCCGGTCCTTGATCTGCGGCATCAGCCCGCCCATCCATTGCTGCATGCCCGTCAGCATGGCCTGGCTCAGGAGCGGCTGCGCCTTCACGAGGTTCTTGCCCGCGGGGGTGGCGTAGAAGGCGGCGATCGCCTTCAGGTCCTCCTTGGTGAGGACGGAGGCAAAGGAGAGGGCCTGGATCGAGAGCAGGTCGTCGTAGTTCTCCGAGAGCGTCGGCATCACGACCTCGTCCACCATCACCTGGGCGCGCTGCGGGTCCTTGAGGCCCATCTGCTGCATCATCCCGCCCATCGGCGCCTTCATGGCCGCCAGCACGGCGGCCCGATCGCCCTGCGAGGCCGCGACGACCTCGCGGGCGGCAGCCAGGCGCTCGGGGTCGGCGGTGACCTGCGAGGCGGCGGGGTTCGGCGGCGTCTGGGCCGTGGCCGGCATCGCGGCCGAGCCGAGCAGCAGGCCGAGGCAGCCCAGGCCGTGAAGGTAAACCGTCCGCATGATGTGCTGCTTCCTCGATGGGCGTGGGGGGCGATGAAGACGCCAGATGGCCGGTGCTGTCAAAGCGCGAGCACGAGCCCGTCCTCGGCGGCGATGTAGCCCTCCGGCGGATGGGCGATCATCTCCGGGCTCATATGGGTGAGCATCAGGCGCTTCGCGCCGATCTCGGGGATCCGCCGCCGCAGCGTCGCCCAGTCGAGGTGGAACTTGACCGGCCGCTCCACGGTGTAGCCTTCCGCGATCAGCAGGTCCGCGTCCCGCCCGGCCTCGATGATCGCGTCCACCCATTCGGTGTCGCCCGTATAGCTCACGACCCGGCCCGCGCTCTCGATGCGCAGTGCGTGCGCGGGGGCGCCGGAGGGATGGCGCATCGTGAAGGCGGTGGCCTTGGCGCTTCCGGCCTCGACCGGCTGCCCGGCCTCCATCTCCACGACCTCGACCCTGAAGCGGCGCTCGGCGGTGCTGGAGCCGGGAAACAGCACTTCCATGGCTGCCGGCAGGCGCTCGGCCGTACCCGGCGGCCCGACGATGGTCAGCGGCTCGGTGCGCCCGCTGACGAGCTGCCCATCCAGGATCAGCCAGGGCAGGCCGCCGAAATGGTCGCCGTGGAGATGGGTGAGGAAGACCGTGCCGATGCGGTTCGGCGCGACGCCGAAGCGGCGGATCGCGATGAGCGAGGAGGCGCCGCAATCGATGAGGAAGGCGCTGCCGGAAGCATCGTCCTGCGGATCGACGTGGAAGCAGGTGTTGAAGCGTCCGCCGGAGCCGAAGGCGTCGCCGCAGCCGAGGACCTGGAGCCGCATGGATTCTCCCTCCCGTGTCCGTCACGGCCTTCGATGTCGGTCGCCGGCCCCCGCCGGCAAGAGGTGGTGGTGCGAAGGGACGGCGAGGCGTTCCGCTCTCACCCGAGACCGATGCGGCGCATCTGCGCAGTCCTATCGGTGTGGATACTCGGGGGAGGCGCAGGATTGTCTTCCGAGGCTCGGTTAGGGTTCGGGGCCGGGCGATGCCCGCCGCCTTTCGATAGGGCGAGGACTCGGCCGGATAGCCTGCCCGCTCGGATGCGGAATCCGCTCCGCGACGATCGCCCCCCCTCGAACCCTCCGGACCCATGTCGATCCCGCCCCACCCCATGCCCTCCGTGATCCGCTCGGCCGCAGCCGAAGCCGCGGGCGCCCTTCCGGCCGGAGCCGCCGGGCTGATCGACCGGATCTACGAGGCGGCGGCGGTGCCCGAATTGTGGCGTCAGGTGCTGGCGGACCTCGCCCGGTTCGCGGGAGCCCCGCAGGCGGTGATGGTCGTCACGAGCGGCACTCATTTCCGCGGCTGGGTGACGTCCTCGCCCGAGTTCGACGAGTTGGTGCTCACCCATTTCGAGCGCTTCCCCGACAACGTCCGCTTCGGGCGGCTGCTCGGGATGCGCCATCCCGGCTTCCTGACCGATCTCGACGTGGTGTCGGCCGAGGAGGTGGCGGCGTTGCCGCTCTATCAGGACTTCCTGATTCCTGCGGGTTACGGCGCGGGCACGGCGACGGTGGTGCTGGCGCCGAGCGGCGACAGCGTCATCGTCCATTGCGAGCGGTCCCGGGCAGCGGGCGATTTCGGGCCGGACACGATCGCCGATCTCGATACCCTGCGCCCGCACCTCGCCCGGGCCTCCCTGCTCTCGGCCCGCCTGGAGATGGAGAGGGTCACCACCACGACGCAGACGCTCGAAGCACTCGGCCTGCCCGCCGCGGTGCTCGGCAGCGGCGGGCGCCTCATCGGCGCCAATCCCTCCCTCGTGGCGATGATGCCGCACACCCTGAGCGACCAGCCCACGCGTCTCGCCGCCGTCGATCCCGCTGCCGACAAGCTCCTGCGCGAGGCGGTGGAGCGCCCGGCAGAAGAGCGGTCGGTGCGCTCGATTCCGATCGCGGCGCGCGAGGAGCGGCCCCCGGTCATCCTGCACCTCGTGCCGATCCGCGGCGCGGCCCACGATGTCTTCGCCCGCGCCCGCTTCGTGCTCGTCGCCACCCCGGTCGTCGCCCGCGACGTGCCGGGCGCGGAGGTGGTCCAGGGCCTGTTCGACCTGACGCCGGCCGAAGCCCGGCTCGCCGCCCTGATCGCGGCGGGCGACGCGCCGATCCCGGCCGCGGCCAAGCTCGGCATCACGCCCAACACCGCCCGCACGGTGCTCAAGCGCGTGTTCCAGAAGACCGGCGTCTCGCGTCAGGCCGAACTCGTCGGCCTGCTCGCGGGCACGGCGCTGCCGCGATAGATCCGTGCCGCTCGCTCGCGTTCGACGAAAAGATCCGCTGTTCCGAGGTCGGCGGAGACTTGCGGGACTCGCAGGCCTCGCCGCTCGCAACTTGCAAAGATCCGCTCTATAAGCCCGGCTTCGCGCGAGGCGGGAGGGCCCGCGCGCATCACCCGGTGGGGTGAGCGGAGAGAAGATCATGGCCGAGCGGTGGACCCCCAAAACCTGGCGCAACCTGCCGATCCAGCAGGTCCCGTCCTATCCGGACGCGGGCGCTCTCCAGGCCGTCGAGGCGCAGCTCGCGAGCTTTCCGCCGCTGGTTTTTGCCGGTGAGGCCCGCAAGCTCAAGGCGGCCTTGGCGCGCGTCGGGGCGGGCGAGGCCTTCCTCCTGCAAGGTGGCGACTGCGCCGAGAGCTTCGACGAGCACTCGGCCGACAACATCCGCGATTTCTTCCGCGTCTTCCTGCAGATGGCGATGGTGCTCACCTTCGCGGGCGGCTCGCCCGTGGTGAAGGTCGGACGCATCGCCGGGCAGTTCGCCAAGCCGCGCTCCTCGCCGACGGAGACGCTCGACGGGGTGTCGCTGCCGAGCTACCGCGGCGACATCGTCAACGGCCTGACCTTCACCGACGAGGCCCGGATCCCCGATCCGAAGCGGCAGCTCGAAGCCTACCGGCAATCGGCGGCGACGCTGAACCTGCTGCGCGCCTTCGCCACCGGCGGCTACGCCAACCTCGAGAACGCGCATCGCTGGATGCTCGGCTTCGTCAAGGACAGCCCGCAATCCTCGCGCTACCGCGACGTGGCGGAGCGGATGTCGGACGCGCTCGACTTCATGCGCGCCATCGGCATCAACCCGGAGACGCACCAGGAGGTCCGCACCACGGACTTCTACACCAGCCACGAGGCGCTGCTGCTCGGCTACGAGGAGTCGCTGACCCGCGTCGATTCGACGAGCGGCGACTGGTACGCCACCTCCGGCCACATGCTCTGGATCGGCGACCGCACCCGCCAGCCGGACCACGCCCACGTCGAATATGCCCGCGGCATCAAGAACCCGATCGGCCTCAAATGCGGGCCCTCGACCACGGCCGAGGGGCTGATCCGCCTGATCGACCTCCTCAATCCGGAGAACGAGGCCGGCCGCCTCAGCCTGATCTGCCGCTTCGGCGCGGACAAGGTCGGCGACCACCTGCCGGGGCTGATCCGCACCGTGCAGCGCGAGGGCCGCAACGTGGTGTGGGTCTGCGATCCGATGCACGGCAACACCATCGCCGCCGGCCGTTACAAGACCCGGCCGTTCGAGCGGGTGATGCAGGAGATCGAGGGCTTCTTCGGCGTGCACCGCGCGGAAGGCACGATCGCCGGCGGCATCCATCTGGAGATGACCGGCAAGGACGTCACCGAGTGCACGGGCGGCGCCCGGGCGTTGACGGCCGACGACCTTCAGGACCGCTACCACACCTATTGCGACCCGCGCCTCAACGCGGAGCAGGCGCTGGAAGTGGCCTTCCTGACCGCCGAACTGGTCAAGCGCGAGCGCGCCGAGATCGAGCGCCCGCGCCTCGACGCGGCTGAATAGGGCTCCCTCCGCAGGGGCTCGCCGCTCGCCGGACGGGTAAAGCAAAAGGGGCGGACGCGATCACGGGATCGCGTCCGCCCCTTCGCGTTCGAGGGGAGGGCCGCGAACGGGCACGCCCCGGCCGAGAAATCGTCGGCGAAGCACCACATCGGCCCGCGTCAAGAATGTTTCTGCGGTCCAAGCTTGGTTAACGCTTCGTGCATGATCGGTTTCGGGGACGGCATGGCGGCGCGGGCAATCAGGAAGACCTCACAGATCCGCAAGCTCTGGCCGGGCCGGGACGTGCGATCGCCCCCCGCCGCGCCCCCGCCGCCGGAGCGGGCCGATCCCTCCTTGGGCGAAGGGCCGGCGAAGCCGTCCCCGCACGAACTCACCGCGCACGAACTCATCGCCATGGCCCGCTCCGCCCGCTCGCGCCGCAGCCCCGCCTGAGAACAGCCTCGTGCCGCGACGCTTCGCGCAACGCCGTGCAATCAGCCCGCCTCCCCGCCGCGGATCCGGCCCGGGAGGCCCACGATGTGTGCGCTCGGCTTCATGGGCGTAACGCTGCCGCGTCAGGCCGGAGAACGCGCTCGCCCCCACTCGGGGGCGGCATGGGCTCGGCCGCGCGACGGCGTCGGGATCACGGCTTGCCGAGTGTCAAGGTTCCGTCGTTCATGAAGGAGAAGACGACTCCGTGCTCGCGAAGGGCCGCGAGCGCCGAGCCGCGGGCGTGCCCGGACGCGCTCGCATCGTCGTCTTCCAGTCGGCGGACCGTCGAGTAGGACAGCCGGGCGGCGGCGGCGAGTTCGTGCATCGACCAGCCGAGCAGGGCACGCCCGGCCCGCAGGTGCCGGCCCTGGACGAAGCGTTCCAGGCTGTCGCGCATCGCGCTGGGCGCGCTTCCCGCCAAGTGGAGCGGGGCGATGTAGTTCATCCATCTCTCGATGCCGCCGCCAGGGCCGAACATCGGCACCATGACCATGCGGTAGGGGATGGTCTCGCCGCTCGCCAACAGGAGGCGCGGCTGGGTGTGGACGACCTGCTTGGTGAGATAGAGTTCCCGTCCGTGGTCGCGCCAGCGCGCGCGCTCCTCCTTCAGGACGGGCAGGGTCGGCTCGTCGAGCAGAACCTGCTTCGGCTGGCCGACCAGTTCCAGCCATTCGGGCGAGAAGTCGGTGTAGGGGTAGTTCAGCGTCACGGAGGTGAAGGCGCCGGCCTGCTCGAAGATCTTCCGCTTGCGCCGCCGCTCCGCCGCCTGCGCCCGCGCCAGGATCTCGCGGTCGCTCACGTCGAGCAGCACGCCTATGGCCTGGACCGGGCGCCCATCCGGTGCCGCGACGATCTCGCCGCGGCTCATCACGGTGCGCAGCGTCCCGTCCGGGCGGAGGATGCGAAAGGTCTGCTGGGCCATCCGGCCCGCCTGCAGCATGTCCGCGGACGAGACGACGCCGGCGCAATCCTCCGGGTGAACGAGTGCGAGCAGGAGGTCGTACGCAGCCCGGGTCGAGCCGGAATCGAGGCCGAGGATGCGGAACAGGCCGGGCGACCAGATGTGCTCGTTCGTGGCGAAGGTCCAAGACCACGTCCCGGTCAGCCCGAAGCCTTTCACCATCCTGAGGATGTTGTGAGGCAACGGAGAACTTGCGGTCTGGAGCATCGCCGGCACGTGTCGACCGATATCGGGCGAATTTGCGTCCGCTCGCGACTTCGTTATCTGCCCGTTTGCACCTTGGCTGGAAAGCGGCTTTTGCAGTCCCGGAACAAGCCTTGCCACGCTGAAAATGCATTATGTATCAGCAAGCAGGTGCGGCTGCCGAACAGCTTGGCATGTCGGCTGTGTTGGAGAGGCGGAAGGCCTTCTGCGCCTCCGTCAGCAAGATAACGTTGCCGCTTGGTCCGGCTGTAGCGCTGCGCGCATCGCGCGAGGAATCGGGCAGCGGTGGATAGCCGAGGCGGCGCCCCCACCGGCAGCCGTGACGAAGCCGCTCCCGGCGGCGCGGGCCGGCCTGCCGGGCCCGCGGGCTCGGGATCACCGCCGACGAGGATGCGGGCGGAGGCGCGTCGGTTACTGCACCAGCGCGAGGCGCCCACGGACGGAGGGGGTGTCGGTCCGGATCGGCGGCTCGGCGTGGCCGGCGAAGAAGTCCTCGACCATCTCCCGCAGCACCTCGGCGAGGTCGCCGCCACGATCCACCTCGACATGCACGTCGTTGCCGACGGAGCGGCCGAGGCCCGGCGCGGCGCTGCTCACCAGCGCGACGAGCCGCTCGTTATACTCCGCCCCGAGCCCCGTCACGGCGATGAAGTTGCGCCCGCCCAGGACGGGGCCGTACTTCACGATGATGCGGTGTTCGTGGTCGGAGCCGTCCTGCAGCGTGGCGGTGACGCTGACGAAGTCGTCGCGATCCACCTCCGGGCTGGAGCACACGATCCGGCCATGCTCGATGCCGTCCTCCTCCAGAACTTCGGCCATGAGGGTGAGGGCTTCCGTGATCGGCGTGAGCGCCCGCGTCCCCTCTTGGAGAAGCTGGGCACGGACCCGGTTCTTCTGTGCGTCGGCCGCCCGAAGGCGGGCGCGAAAGCGATTCTTGATGTCGAAGGGGTTCGTCATGGAGGGGCCCCGTCTCGAATGTTCGGTGGTGCCGGATTGATTCCAAAGCTATGAAGCTGACCAATAAACGTCAAGCTGATGCACAGTATTCATGCCTGCTTCGACGGTGAGCTATTGCACGCTTCCATGGCTTGCCCAATTTTTGAGCAAAATGTTCCGCGTCGATATTTGCTGCGTCGCACGCGGGGGCTCGATCGTGGCCGACCGCAAGGCAGCGGCCGCGCATTGCGCCCTCTCGGGGAAAACGCGTATCCGAGGTGCCTGTTGTCCGCCCCGCACCGCGGGGACGAGCCGGGAGAGAGGCGGAGTTGAGCGCCACCATCGCGAGCATGACGGGCTTTGCCCGCGCCGCCGGCACCACCGGTCCGGTTCAGTGGCTCTGGGAGATCCGCTCCGTGAACGGGCGCGGGCTCGACATCCGAGTGCGGGTGCCGAACGGCTTCGAGGCGGCGGGCGAGGCCGTCCGCGCCGGCCTGTCCAAGGCGCTCTCCCGCGGCCAGTGTCAGCTCGGCCTCACCCTGACGCGCCCCGAGGCCGGGGTGCGGGTGCGCATCGACGAGGATCTGCTCGCGCGCCTCGCCGCGGCGGTGGCCCGGGTGCCGCGCCCCGAGGGCGTCGGCCCCGCCACCCTCGACGGGTTGCTCGCCCTGCGCGGCGTCGTCGAGACGGAGGTCGAGGCCGGCGCCGATCCCGACCGGCTCAACCGTGATCTCGCCGCCGGCGCCGAGCGCTTGGTCGCCGACCTCGTCGCCGCACGTCGGGCGGAGGGCGCGGCGCTGCGCAGCATCGTGGAGGACCAGCTCGGCCAGATCGCCCGCCTGACGCAGGCGGCCGAGGATTGCCCGGCCCGCCGGCCCGAGGCCGTGCGCGCCCGCCTCGCGGAAGCCGTGGCGGCGCTCGCGGGCGCCGGCGGCCTCGACGCCGACCGGCTGCACCAGGAGGCGGTGCTGCTTGCCGCTAAGGCGGACGTGCGCGAGGAACTCGACCGGCTGCGCGCCCATCTCGCCGCCGCGGGCGAGCTGCTGGCCCAGGGCGGCGCGATCGGCCGGCGGCTCGACTTCCTGGCGCAGGAGCTGGGCCGCGAGGCCAACACGCTCTGCGCCAAGGCCGGCGACATCAGCCTGTCGCGGATCGGACTCGACTTGAAGGCCGTGGTGGAGCAATTCCGCGAGCAGGTGCAGAACGTCGAGTGAGGACGTTCGACGTGCGCAGCGGAGAGGACGGTCGATGACGCAGGACGCCACGCAGGGGAGGCCGGACATCGCCCGGCGCGGGCTGATCCTGATCCTGTCCTCGCCCTCGGGCGCGGGCAAGACGACGCTGACCCGCGCCATCGCCCAGGATGGCGGCTGGGGGCTCGATCTGTCGATCTCGGTCACCACGCGGGCGCGCCGCCCTTCGGAGATCGACGGCCGGCACTACCGCTTCATCGAACGGGAGGCGTTCGAGGATCTGCGCGCGCGCGACGACCTGCTCGAATGGGCCGAGGTCCACGGCAATTTCTACGGCACCCCGCGCCGCCCGGTGGAGAAGACGCTGGGCCAGGGCCGGGACATGATCTTCGACATCGACTACCAGGGCACCCGGCAGGTCCGGCAGCGGCTGCAGGACGACGTGGTGACGGTGTTCATCCTGCCGCCGAGCTTTTCGGAGTTGCGCAACCGCCTGGAGCGCCGGGCGGAGGATTCGCCCGAGACCATCGAGCGGCGGCTGGCCAACGCCCGCAACGAGATGCAGCGCTGGAGCGAGTACGACTACGTCATCGTCAACGACGATCTCGACGAGTCCTTCCGCGCTCTGCAGGCGATCCTGACGGCCGAGCGCCTCAAGCGGTCCCGCCGCACCGGCCTGCCGGGCTTCGTGGACGGGCTGCTGGCCGAGGCCGAGCGGGGCGCCTGAGGAGCGGAGGGCGGCTCACTCCGCCGCCGTGCGCGGCGCGCCCGGCAGCGCCTCCTCCACCTGCGCGGCGTGGAGGCGCCGGTAGTAGCCGTCGCCCGCCATCAGAGCGTCGTGGCGGCCCTGCTCGGCGATGCCGTTCTCCGCCACCACGACGATGCGGTCGGCGTAACGGATCGTGGCGAGGCGGTGGGCGATCACCAGCGTCGTGCGCCCCTGCGCCAGCTCGAACAGAGAGGCCTGGATCTCCCGCTCGGTCTGGGTGTCGAGCGCCGAGGTCGCCTCGTCGAGGATCAGGATCGGCGGGTTCTTGAGGAAGGCCCGGGCGATGGCCAGCCGCTGCTTCTGGCCGCCCGAAAGCTTGACTCCGCGCTCGCCGATCACCGTGTCGAGCCCTTCGGGCAGCGCGGCGATCAGCGTATCGAGCCGGGCGCGGGCGGCCGCCTCCATGATCTCGGCCTCGCTGGCGCCGAGGCGGCCGTAGGCGATGTTCTCACGGATCGTGCCGGCGAACAGGAACACGTCCTGCTGCACGATGCCGATCTGGCCGCGCAGGGAGGCCAGCGTCAGGTCGCGGATGTCGTGGCCGTCGATGGTGATGCGCCCGGCCTCCGCCTCGTAGAAGCGCGGGATCAGCGAGAGCAGCGTGGTCTTGCCCGCGCCCGAGGGACCGACGAAGGCCACCGTCTCGCCCGCGTGGATGGTCAGGTCGATGTCGGAGAGCACGGGCCGGTCCGGGCTGTAGCCGAAGCGCACGCCCTCGAAGCGGATCTCGCCCCTGAGCGGCGGGGCAGGAATTGCGCCGGGCCGGTCGGCGATGTCGGCCTCCGTCGCCAGCAGCGCCTGATAGCGCCGGAACCCGGCGATGCCCTTCGGGTAGGTCTCGATGACGGCGCCGATCTTCTCCAGCGGCCGGTAGAATACGCCCACCAGCAGCAGGAAGCCGACGAAGCCGCCCGCCGAGAGATCGCCCCGCACCACGAAGGCGGCGCCGCCCAGAAGCACCACGATCTGCACGAGGCGCAGGCCGAGATAGTTGATCGAGAGCGCGCCGGCCATGAGCCGGTAGGCTTCGAGCTTGGTGGTGCGGTATTTCAGGTTGTCGGCGGCGAAGAGCGCCCGCTCGTGCGGCTCGTTGGCGAAGGCCTTCACCACGCGGATGCCGCCGACATTCTCCTCGATGCGGGCGTTGAAGGCGCCGACCCGCCCGTACTGGGTCTGCCAGTTGCGGGTCATGCGCCCGCCGTAGCGGATCGTCACGAAGGCGATCAGCGGCAGGATCGCCACCGTCACCAGGGCGAGCGGCGGGTGGACGAGGAACATCAGCACGAAGGCGCCGATCAGCGTCATCACGGCGATGAAGAAGTCCTCCGGCCCGTGATGGGCGACCTCGCCGATCTCCTCCAGATCCTTGGTGACGCGGGCCACGAGATGGCCGGTCTTCTGCCCGTCGAAGAAGCGGAACGAGAGCTTCTGCAGGTGATCGAAGGCGCGGGCGCGCATCTCGGTCTCGATGTTGATGCCCAGCACGTGGCCCCAATAGGTCACCACCACCATCAGGCCGGCATTGGTGACGTAGAGGAGCGTCAGGCCGGCGGCGGCGAGCAGGATCAGGCCCCAATCCTGCTGCGGCAGCAGCCGGTCGACGAAGGCTTTGACGGCCAGCGGGAAGCCGAGTTCGAGCAGGCCCGAGAGCACGGCGCAGCCGAAATCCACCAGGAACAGCGTCCGGTGCGGCCGGTAATAGGCGAGGAAGGCCTTCAGCATGGCGCGGATGTGATGTGCATTCTGGCCCGGACGAGGGCGGCGCGGCGAATCTCCGCCGTTCCCCCGCGCATAGGGGAGGGCGCGCCGATGCGCCAGGAGCGGTGACGCGGGGCGGACCTCATGCCGCTGCCCGATCTGCCGCTTGGTCCGCCTCGAGCGTGCGGGCGATCGCCCGGCGCAGGAGCAGCACGGCGAGCCCGTAGAGCGGCACGGCCAGGGCGAAGTAGGTCGGCCAGCCCAGAGCCCCGGCGAGTGCCGGGGCGCCGACCCGCAACGGCATGGCGGCGAAGAAGGCCGCGCCGAACAAGAGCGCGTAGTCGGTGGCGGGCTGCGGCCCCTGCGCCCAGCGGTAGATCATGTTGAAGACCGGCACGCCGAGCCCGCCGCCGCACAGGATGCCGAGGATCGCCGCCGCGATGCCGAGGCCGGGCGAGCCCGCCGCGGCGGCTGCCAGCATCAGCAGGCCCGAGGCCGCCACGCCCGCAGCGGAGACGGTGATGAGCGGCAGCGTGCCGACCCGCCGGACGAGAAAGCCGGAGACCAGGGCCATGACGAGGTTGATGCCCGAGGAGAGCCCTCCGGTGACGAGCCCCACCTCGGAGAGCGGCACGCCGAGATCGAGCAGCGCGAGGTTGTTCGAGCCCGACAGCGCGAAGATCGCCGCGAAGTAGAGGCCGAGCACCGCGACGCGCCCGCCGAGAAGGCGCAGGCGGCCGAAATCCAGCGCGCCGCGCGCCGAGCGCGAAAAGCTCAGGCGCAGCCGCCGCTCGGGATAGAACAGCATCGGCAGGAGGCAGAGCGCGTTGAGGACCGCCACGGCGAGGACGGAAACCTCCCAGCCGAGACGGTCGTACTCGGCGATCAGGACGCCGGCGCCGAAGATGCCGCCGAGCGAGGCGCCGCAGAGCTTGGCCGAGGCGACGTAGGGCCGCCGCTCCGGGCCGACCGTCTCCACCACCAGGGCTTCGAGCGCGATGTCCATCGTGGCGACGCAGAAGCAGGTGGCGATGGCGAGCGCGAACTGGGTCGGCAGCGGCCAGGCCTCGCCCCGGCTCAGCACGGCGAGCAGGGCGATGGCGCCTCCCTGCATCAGCACGATCCAGCCGAGCCGGTGGGGCAGGCGCGGCAGGCGCAGGCGGTCCACCAGCGCCGCCCAGAGGAAGGTGAGCCCGACCGGCAGGTTGATGAGCTGGAGGAAGCCGACTTCCGCCAGTTCCACGCCGCGCGCCCGCAGGATCAGGGGCGCGCCGCTGATGAGGAAGCCCAGCGTAGTGCCGAAGGTGATGTAGAGACAGAAGAACGGCGCGAGCCGAGCCAGCGCGGTCAGGCCCGTTTCCCGGGGGAGGGCGCTGTCGCGCACGGCCTCGAGACCGGACGCACTCACTGTCGCGGGCCGGGCCGCAGCCGGGTATCCATGCGCAGGACCGTGGTTGGAAGGGGCTGGTGCGGAGATACAGGCGTGGGGGAACGCCGTCGATCCGCTGCGCGGGCATGGCAGGCCCGACCGGTCTCGTCCGGCAGGTGTCCTCGGACGGCTCTCGCGTTGCGGCGCGGCAATACCCATATCTGGGAACACCGAAGGACTTGCGCTGCCGAGCGCGGATCGGCCTGATGGCGTTTCGCCATACGCCGGCCGGCCTTCCCTTTTTCGCTCAGCCCGGACACGGAGAGCCCATGAGCTCCGGACACGCCCCGACTTCCTCCTCGCCCGCCAACGCCGCCCTCGAAGGCGGCGACGACGCCGTGCTGCCCTTCGCCGTCGAGGCCCTGGACCTGCGCGGCCGCGCGGTGCGGCTCGGACCTTCGATCGACACCATCCTGCGCCGCCACGGCTATCCAGACGCGGTCGCCCGGCTGATCGGCGAGGCGGCGGCGCTCACCGTGCTGCTCGGTTCCTCGCTGAAGCTCGAAGGCCGCTTCCAGCTCCAGACCAAGACCGACGGGCCGGTCGGCATGCTGGTGGTCGATTTCGAGGCGCCCGACCGGTTGCGCGCCACGGCCCGCTTCGAGGCGGAGCCCGTCGCGGCCCTCGGGCCGAAGGCGCGCGCCGCCGACCTGATGGGCCGGGGCCACCTCGCCATGACCATCGACCAGGGGGCTTCGCAGAGCCGCTACCAGGGCGTCGTCGCGCTGGAAGGGCAAAGTCTGGAGGAGGCGGCGCACCAGTATTTTCGCCAGTCGGAGCAGATTCCGACGCTGGTGCGCCTCGCCGTGGCCGAGCAGATGGAGGGTGGCGAGAGCCGCTGGCGGGCCGGCGGCCTGCTCGTGCAGTTCCTGCCGACCTCGCCCGACCGGCTGCGCCAGGCCGACCTGCCGCCGGGCGACGCGCCGGAGGGCCACGAGATCCTCACCGGCGGACCCGGAGAGGACGATGCCTGGACCGAGGCACGCAGCCTCGTGAACACCGTGGAGGACCACGAACTGGTCGATCCGGCGGTGTCGAGCGAGCGCCTGCTCTACCGGCTCTTCCACGAGCGCGGGGTGCGGGTGTTCGATGCGCAGGAGGTGGTCGAGCGCTGCCGCTGCTCACAGGAGCGGGTGATGGGCATGATCCGCTCCTTCTCGCCCGAGGAGCGCCGGGACATGGTGGCCGATGACGGCAGCATCGGCATCACCTGCGAGTTCTGCTCGCGGCGCTACGTGCTCGATCCGGCCGAGGTGGAGCGGGAGATCGCTGCACCCGGAGCGTGAGGGGATCGGCTCGAATGCCGCGACGGAGAAGTACGCGATCGCGATGGTCTTGTGATCACGCGCTCGCGTCCGCATCCACTTCGCGCGATAGGCGATGAAGGAAGTTCGGTTCGCCGACCGAAGCTTTTCAGTCGATGAAAACGTTCTCACAAGCGTGATGCGACCCCGATCCGCTCCATGCTAAGGAGACTGCGGGCCTCCTTGCGGAACCGCCCATGCCGTCGATACCCGAACGAGGCGAACGAGCCATGCCGGAGCTTCACCCCGTGGTCGCCGCGGTCACCGAGCGCGTGATCGCGCGCTCCCGCGACAGCCGCCGCGCCTATCTGGAGCTGATCGAGCGGGAGAGGGAGGCGGGCGTACATCGCCCGATGCTCGCCTGCGGAAATCTCGCCCACGGCTTCGCGGCGTCGGGTGAGGACAAACCGGCGATCATCGCCGGGCGGGCGATGAACATCGGCATCGTCACCGCCTATAACGACATGCTCTCGGCCCATCAGCCCTACGGGCGCTATCCGGAACAGATCAAGCTGTTCGCCCGCGAGGTCGGGGCGACGGCGCAGGTGGCCGGCGGCACACCCGCCATGTGCGACGGCGTCACGCAAGGCCAGCGCGGCATGGAGCTGTCGCTGTTCTCCCGCGACACCATCGCCCTCTCCGCCGCGGTGGGCTTGAGCCACGGCATGTTCGAGGGCGCGGCCCTGCTCGGCATCTGTGACAAGATCGTGCCGGGGCTGATCATCGGCGCGCTGCGCTTCGGCCACCTGCCGGTGATCCTGATCCCGGCCGGCCCCATGCCCTCTGGGCTCGCCAACAAGGAGAAGCAGCGCATCCGCCAGCTCTATGCCGAGGGCAAGGTCGGCCGGGCGGAACTGCTGGAGAGCGAATCCGCCTCCTATCACGGAGCCGGCACCTGCACCTTCTACGGCACCGCCAATTCCAACCAGATGATGATGGACGTGATGGGCCTGCACATGCCCGGCGCCTCCTTCATCAATCCCGGCACGCGGCTGCGGCAGGCGGTGACGCGCTCGGCGATCCACCGCCTGACCGAGATCGGCTGGAACGGCAACGACTACCGCCCGCTCGGGCGCTGCATCGACGAGAAGGCGATCATCAACGCCATCGTCGGCCTGCTCGCCACCGGCGGTTCGACCAACCACGCGATCCACCTGCCGGCCATGGCGCGCGCCGCCGGCATCGTCATCGACTGGGAGGATTTCGACCGTCTCTCCGGCGTGGTGCCGCTGGTCGCCCGGGTCTATCCGAACGGCGCGGGCGACGTGAACCACTTCCACGCCGCCGGCGGCATGTCCTACGTCATCGCCTCGCTGATCGATGCCGGGCTCCTGCACGACGACATCCTCACGGTGGCGGGCACGCGCCTGCGCGATCACGCCCGCGATCCCAAGCTCCTGGGCGAGGGCAACGACCTCACCTTCGAGGATGCGCCGGCCGAGTCCCTCGACGACACGATGCTGCGTCCGCCGGCCAACCCCTTCCAGGCGGATGGCGGGATGCGGCTGGTCAAGGGCAATCTCGGCCGGGCCACCTTCAAGACGAGCGCGGTCGAGCCCGAGCGCCGCACCATCGAGGCGCCGGCCCGGGTCTTCTCCGATCAGGACGAGGTCATCGCCGCCTTCAAGGCGGGCGAGCTGGAGCGGGACGTGGTGGTGGTCGTGCGCTTCCAGGGCCCGCGGGCGAACGGCATGCCGGAACTGCACAAGCTCACCCCGCCGCTCGGCGTGCTTCAGGATCGCGGCCACAAGGTCGCCCTGGTCACCGACGGGCGAATGTCGGGCGCCTCGGGCAAGGTGCCGGCGGCGATCCATGTCAGCCCCGAGGCGGTCGGCGGCGGTCCCATCGGCCGCATCCGCGACGGTGACGTGATCCGCCTCTCGGCCGAGGGCGGGCTCCTGGAGGTGCTGGTCGATCCGGCCGAGTGGGAGAGCCGCACCGATGCGGCCCAGCCGCCGCCCGGTCTCGGCACCGGCCGCGAGCTGTTCGCCTTCATGCGCCACGGTGCCGACGACGCCGAGCGCGGCGGCTCGGCCATGCTGGCCGCGGCAGGGCTTTGACCAAAGCGCCGTCCTTGCGAGCGTGAACGAAGCCTTTCGGCGGCAGCAACTCTCGCCGAGAGGTCGGTACCCGATGGCTTGCGCCGAGCCTCGCCATGACGGAGCGTGACTCCAAGGCACTCGGACACAGCACGGAGAGTGGAGAAACCCACATGAGCACCATCGACGCGCTGATGCGCTCCGTTTCGGTCATCCCCGTGCTGGTGGTCGAGGACGCCGCCGACGCCGTACCGATCGCCGAGGCGCTGGTGGCCGGCGGCCTCACCGCCCTCGAAGTCACCCTGCGCACCCCCGCGGCGCTCGACGTGATCCGCGCCATGGCCAGCGTCGAGGGTGCGGTGGTCGGCGCCGGCACGGTGCTGAACGCGCGCGACCTCGACGCGGCCATCGGCGCGGGCGCGAAATTCATCGTCAGCCCCGGTCTGACCGCACCGTTGGCGGAGGCGACCATCGCCTCGGGTGTGCCCTACCTGCCGGGTGTCGCGACCTCCGCCGACATCATGCGCGGCCTCGACCACGGCCTCGACCGCTTCAAGTTCTTCCCGGCGGAGGCCGCGGGCGGGCTGAAGGCGCTGAAGGCCCTGGCCGCGCCCTTCGGGGCCGTGCGCTTCTGCCCGACCGGCGGCATCACCGAGGCGAGCGCCGGCGAATGGCTCGCCCACCCCTCCGTGCTCTGTGTCGGCGGCAGCTGGGTGGTGCCTGCGGGCAAACCCGATCCCGCCAGGATCCGCGCGCTTGCCGAAGGCGCCGCCGGCCTGCGCCGGAGGTGAAGGCGCCTCGTTCAGGCATCGCCCGCGGCACGCATCCGGCCCGCGTTTAGGGCCCTGTCAGGTGTCTTAAAACTGCAACATAAATTGCTTTTGTGCCTTGCGCTCGAACGCGCCGATCGCGGGACGGCCGCACCGATTTCAAGGAGTTGATGCGTCTTTTGTAATCAGTCTTGTAATGACTAAAATCTGGCTTTGTTGATACAAAGTCTCCTCAGCTTGATCTTTGATGAACGGCGTCGCCATGCCTGCCGCGACGACCGCAAAGCGTCGTCAATCCCATAAGAAGACGGCGGGCTGGGTGATGATACTGAACGGATATACTGGGCTGCGCTATGCGCTGCTCACGGGCGCAGCGTTGACTTCGACGTTGCCGGTCCAGGCGCAGACGATGGTTCCCGTCATCGGGGAACCTGCCCTGGTTGCCCTGGATGAGCTGCACGTGCAGGGGCAGGGCGTGGGCGGCGGACCATTCCGGGCCGAGCCGCAGGGCGGTGTCACGGTCGGCTATCTGACCAAGGCGACCCGCAGCGCGACGAAGACCGCGACGCCCCTGATCGACACGCCGCAATCCGTCAGCGTCGTCACGCGCGAGCAGATCCTCGATCAGGGCTTCCAGTCGATCGGCGAGGCCCTGCGCTACGTCCCCGGCGTCGTCCAGGCTCAGGGCGAGGGCAACCGGGACGAACTCGTCATTCGCGGCCAGCGCTCGAACGCCGACTTCTTCGTCAACGGCATCCGCGACGACGTGCAGTACTATCGCGACCTCTACAACACCCAGCGCATCGAGGTGCTCAAGGGGCCCAACGCGATGATCTTCGGCCGCGGCGGCGGTGGTGGCGTGGTCAACCGCGTGCTCAAGGAAGCCGACGGGTTGCCGATCCGCGAAGTGGTGGCGCAGGGCGGCCAGTTCGCCAACAAGCGCGTGGCGCTCGATGTCGGGGATCGCGTCTCCGACAGCGTGTTCTTCCGCATGAACGGCGTATTCGAGGATACCGGCACCTACCGCGACTTCGTCGATATCCGCCGCTACGGCGTGAACCCGACGATGACCTTCCTGCTCGGGCCGCAGACGACCTTGCGGTTGTCCTACGAATTCTTCCACGACGACCGCACCACGGATCGCGGCCTCCCCTCGCAGTTCGGCCGGCCCTATCGCTACCGCGAGAACACCTCGACCTATTTCGGCAACCCGTTCCTGTCGCCGACCTACGTCAACGCGCATATCGCGACGGCGCAGCTCGACCACGTCTTCGAGAATGGCGTCGTGATGCGCAGCCAGTCGCGCATCGCCGATTACGAGAAGTTCTACCAGAACGTCTTCCCCGGCGGCGCGGTGAACGCGGCCGGCACGGCCGTCAACATCTCGGCCTACAACAGCCAGACCAACCGGACGAACTACTTCAACCAGACCGACTTCACCTACCAGTTCGTCACGGGGCCCTGGAAGCATACCCTGCTGGGCGGCTTCGAGCTCGGCTACCAGGAAGGCCTGAGCCTGCGCGAGGACGGCTTCTTCGCGACCACCGGCACGCAGACCCTCGTGGTCAACCCGCTCGCGCCGCTGACCCGCGTCGGCGTCACCTTCCGCAACATCGCCAGCGGCGCCAACAGCACCTACGACCTCGGCCTCGCCGCCGCCTATGTGCAGGACCAGATCGAGCTGAACGAGTACGTGCAGTTCATCGGCGGCCTGCGCTACGACCATTTCGACTTCGCGGCGACCGACCGGCGCACCAACGTCACCAATGCCCGCGTGGACGACCTGATCTCGCCGCGGGCCGGCCTCGTCGTGAAGCCGCTGCCGAACCTCGCCTTCTACACGAGCTACAGCATCTCCTACCTGCCCTCCTCGGGCGACCAGTTCAGTGCCCTGACGCCGGGGCTCGTCATCGCCCAACCGGAAAGGTTCGAGAACACGGAAGTCGGCGTGAAGTACGACGTTTCGCCCGTGCTCCAGCTCACCGGTGCGCTGTTCAACCTCGACCGCACCAACCAGCGCCTCGCCGATCCGAACCGGCCAGGCTTCTTCCTGCTCTCGGGCCAGACCAACACGCAGGGCGCGGAGATCGGCGCCAACGGCTACGTCACCGACTGGTGGTCGATCGCGGGCGGCTACGCCTTCACCGACGCGCGCATCACGAACCGTCTCTCGGATACGATCGTTGCCGGAAACTTCGTCGGCCTCGTGCCGCTGAACTCGTTCACCCTGTGGAACAAGTTCGACATCGACCGGCACTTCTCGGTCGGCGTCGGCTTCATCAACCAGTCCCACTCCTTCGCGACTTCGGACAACACGGTTCGGCTTCCGAGCTACTCTCGCTTCGATCTGGGACTGTTCTACAGGATCAGCGAGAATGCGCGCGCGCAGGTCAATATCGAGAACCTGTTCGACCGCAGCTACATCGTCTCGGCGCACAACAACAACAACATCCTGCCCGGCGCTCCCCGAACGGTTCGGGCGCAGGTCATCGTGCGCTGGTAGCGGCGGTCCGCACCGATCCCGCGTCCGGCTGACATCCGGAAGGCGGGATCACACCGCGCGCAACGGCTTCTCCAGAACGCCGATCACGCGGGCGAGGTCGTTGCCGCGCTTCATCACGAGTCCGCTTGCCGCGATCACCGCGTAGGCGCCCTGGCGGTTGGCGAGCTTGGGATCCTTCTCGATCCGGTAGAGCGGCATCTCCGAGGCGCGGCGGTAGATCGAGAACACGGCCTTGTCGCGGCGGAAGTCGAGGGCATAGTCGCGCCACTCGCCCTCGGCGATGCGCCGGCCGTAGAGGTTGAAGATGGTCCGCAGCTCGTCGCGCTGGAAGGCGACCTGCGGCGCGGAGGAGGGCGGGAACGGGATCACCTGCGGCGGCGCTTGAGCATCCCGCTCGCGTGAGCGCTGATCGACGCTCTGTCCTTCGCTCATCGTCGCTCCCGTATCGGTGCCGTCACCCGGCGGCGTGAGGGAGATGATGGGCTCGTGGGCGGGCGCCCGCAAGGTGCTTCGCCGGCCATCCAAGCCGGCGGCGGCCGCGGGCGGCCTGTCCGCCGATGTGCGTCCCCGCACGGTGAGGTGGCAAACATCACGGTCTCGCCGCGATCTCGCCTTGCCAAGGTCACGGCGAAAGGCTTGTACTGTGGCTTGAAACCTCGTCGGCCCGGTTACCGCGGCGGCGCCCGAAACCCGAGCTCCCCAGCCCTCGGGCGGTGCCGTGGACCCGATCGGTCCGACATCCGGAGGTTTCGAGACCCAAGGACTTCAGGCGGCCTCTTCGGAGCGCCGCCCTTTTTTCGTCTCGAAGCCCGGCGGCACCCCCTGATGCCGCTTGGCAGCCGCGCCCGACGGCGCGACAAGCGGCGGCAATGTCCGAGCCCGCCCCTCCCGCGCGCGAAAGCGAGCCACCCGTCTTCGACGACGCCTTTCGCGGGCGTCTGGCCGACCTGCTCGCCTGGCGCCGGGACGTGCGCCGCTTCCGCACCGATCCGCTCGACGAAGCCGTCCTGCGCAACTGCCTGGATCTGGCGGCGCTGGCGCCCTCCGTCGGCAACAGCCAGCCCTGGCGCTTCGTGCGGGTCTCGGACGCCGGTCGGCGCGCGGCCGTGGCCGAGAGCTTCGAGCGCTGCAACCGCGCCGCCTGCGAGACCTATGAGGACGAGCGTCGCACGCTCTACGCCCGGCTCAAGCTCGCGGGCCTGCGCGAGGCGCCGATCCACCTAGCCGTGTTCTGCGATGCCGGCACCGAGACCGGCCACGGCCTCGGCCGGGCGACCATGCCGGAGATGCTGCGCTACTCCGTGGCGGCCTGCGTCCACGCCTTCTGGCTGGCGGCCCGCGCCCACGGGATCGGCGTCGGCTGGGTCTCGATCCTGGAGCCGGCGACGGTAACGGCGCTGCTCGACGTGCCGGAGACCTGGGAGCTCGTGGCCTACCTCTGCGTCGGCCTGCCGGTCGAGGAGCACGCCGACCCGGAACTCGTCCGCCACGGCTGGCAGGAGCGCCGTCCGGACGCCGCCCGTCTGCACGAGCGCTGAGGCGGCGCCCGCCTGTTACTTAAACTTTTCCGGAAATCCCGAGGGCAAGATTCGCCTTGCCGCGAACAGGCCGTGCATGACGCGCGAATTCCGCCCTGCGTAAAGCAGAGCGGAAAGCTGGAACGTTGGATCGTCTTCGTCAGTTGCGCTTCAGCTTGGAAAGGCGATCTTCGATGTTCGGAATAGGGAAGTACAGGGTGCGTCTCGCGGGCGCGCTCACGGCGGTGCTGTGCGCGGCGGGCGCCGCACAGGCGCGGGAGATCGTCCCCTTCGCGGAAGGCATCGGGCCGGGCAGCATCGTGGTGCGCACCGGCGAGCGCCGGCTCTACCTCGTCAACGGCGACGGCACGGCGATCCGCTATCCCGTCGCGGTCGGACGGCCGGGCAAGCAGTGGAGCGGCGCGACGCAGATCGACGGCAAGTACTACCAGCCCGACTGGTCGCCCCCGGCGGAGGTGAAGCGCGACAACCCCCGTTTGCCGAACCTCATCCGCGGCGGCTCGCCAAGCAACCCGATGGGCGTGGCGGCGATGACCCTGCGCGGCGGCGAGTACGCCATCCACGGCACCAACCGGCCGAACTCGATCGGCACCTTCGCCTCGTACGGCTGCATCCGCATGTACAATCAGGACATCGCGGACCTGTTCGAGCGCGTCCCGGTCGGCACGCAGGTCTACGTCACCCGCTGAGGGGCGGTCCTCGTCATCGCGTCGTCGCCTCGCGATGACGGGCGCGATGACGGGGATGTCTCAAAAGTCCGTGTGCAGACGCGTCCCGATGAAGTCTGCCGGGCCGCGGTCGCGGTTGTAGGCCGGGTTCTCGACGTGCTGGTAGTCGAAGGTCATCGTCACCGCCTTCGTCAGGTTCAGCGCGTAGTAGACCTCGACCGCCCGCTCGGGCGCGTAGGTCAGGCGCCCATCGCCGATCAGCAGGCCCAGGCCTCCGTTGGCGAAGTAGTCGCGGTGGGAGGACGAGATGCGATTGGCCGCGGCGCCGAGGCCGATCGTGTCTTGCGGCCGGCCCCAGGCCGTGCCCTTGAGCGACAGGCCGCCCGAGACCGAGCCGTCGATATCGGTGAAGGACAGGCTCTCGTTGCGCCCGTCATTGACGCTTGCCCGGGCAAACAGGCCGAGATCGGGGGTGAGCGCCTGCTCCAGATTGACGTAGACGCCGCTCTTGCGCCGGGGCTCCCGGCTCGCCGCGACGGCGGTGTTGATGTCGGCGAAGGCGCCGGTCTGGGTCAGCGCCACGACCTGCCGGAAATCGGCGGTGTTGCCGACATTCGAGAACAGGCCGAGCCTTAGCTTGCCCGGCTGTTCCAGCACGGGGAGGGCGTAGCGTCCCTCGAACTCGACCACGGCGCCGGCCCGCTCGAAGATGCGCGGGTCGAGCACGTCCGAGGAGGGCTCCTTGGGCACCTGCGTGTAGGCGGCGCGGATCGCGAATTCCGCGCGGTTGTACTCGACCATCAATCCTTGCGTGAAGCCCGGAAGGTTGGCCGGGAAGTCCCAGGCCGCCGAGGCCCATATGCCCCAGTTCATGAAGTCGACCCGCGGGTCGTGGGCGTAGATGTTGCCATCGAAGAAGTCGCCGAGCGCGAACTTGCCGGCGATGACGGTGATGCGCTCGACGTCGCGGGTTCCGGCGATGGAGTTCGGGCCGTCGGGCACTTCCTCGGTCTCGCCGCCCAGGCCGAAGGTCTGGCGCAGGAAGTAGCGGTTGGAGCGCAGCTTCGGGAAGGGCGCGCCCGCCTTCTGCGCCTCGCCGTTGACGAAGCCGGCGACGCCCAAAGTCCGCGAGAGTCCGAAGCCCTGGCTGAATTCCGGGTTGTAGTAGAGCTCGGTGTTCTCGAAGAGCTTCAGGCCGAGGAAGAGCGTCGCCGTGGTCGTCGCCTGCGCTTGGTCCGGCACGAGGCTCTGAGGACCGCGATAGGGCGAGCGGAAGCCGGTCACGCCCTGGTTCACGAAGGTGGTCTGGCCGTGCAGCGAGAAGCGCGCGTCCTTGACCGGCTCGTCCTCGTCGTCCGGCACCAGGGCCAGCGACTCCGGGTGCCAGATCAGCCGAGCCATCATCTGGTTCGAGACGAAGCCGGTCCGAGTCGTCACCGCGCCGCCATCGGCCCCCGGCACGGCACCCAGGCCGAAGCGGCCGCTCTCGCCGAGATCGCTGTAGCGGTAGTCGATTCCGAGCGAGAGATGAGGGTCGACCGCGAACTGCACGCCCGCGCCCAGGGTGAAGCCGAGATAGGACAGGGTGCGGGACGCGGTCGCCGTCGGACCGCCAGCGAGATCGGGATAGGTCGCGAGCACACGCCCGTTGGCCCCGGCAAGCCCGAATGTCGCGTAGATCAGATTGTTGCCGAAGGCGTAGCCGAACCGTCCGCGGGCGGCGCCGAACAGGTCCGTCTTCTCGCGGATCAGGGCGAAGGGCGGGTCGAGCGCCTCGTAGCCGAAGCCGAGCGCGTCGGAGCGGGCGCCGCGCTTGAGGTTCGAGCCGACGAGATCGGCCTCGATTCCGTAGACGAGAGCGCCGTCCTGCCAGGTCCAGCCGGCGAAGGCGCCGCCGACCACCGTGGTGGCGTCGCTGCCGAGATCCCGGCTACCGGTGGCGTCGCCGGTCGAGACGGCGGGCACCCGGCGGGTGCCGATCGTGGTGGGGCCGAAATCGTAATTGCCGAACGAGGCGCCGGCACTGCCCTGTACCCCGGCATAGCCCCCCGACCAATCGAGGAAGCGGGGGCGCGCCGGTGCGAGATCCGCGGCGAGGGCGGCTCCGGCCTGAACGCCGAGAAGTGCGGCGAGACCTGCCGCGGCCGCGCACCGATGCCCGCTCCGTCCCGCCCGCTTGATGAGCACCGCGCCAGCCCCCTGCCGCCACCATTCAGCGGACTAGCAGATGCCGACGCCGCCGCAATGCGCCCGCATCGCGCCGAAGCAAGAGGCTTCGTCACGGTTGCGCGGGCGCCACGGCGGTGACGTTGAACCCGTCACCCCGACAGGAGGATGACGGTGGCGTGCGTGGGGTGGGGAAAGCGGTGCCGAACCCCGTTGCCGCGGGCCGGCGTGGCCCTACTTCAGCGGGGCTTGGACCCCCATCAGGTTCGGCACAGACTTCAGGGCGCGTCCGGCAACGGCGCGCCCTTTTTGCTGCGTGCCGGCGCTTACTGCGCCGGAGCGACCTTGGCCGGAGCCTCCTTAGCCGAAACCTTGGCGGCGGCTTTCGGGGCCGGCTTGGCCGGCGCTTCGACCGGCGCCGCCGCGGCCTGCTGGTTCACGTCCGGCACCCGGGTCCAGGTCTGCGAGCCGCACAGCACCTTGAGCATGCAGCCCTGCACGGCCAGCTCGCTCTCGCTCTCGCGCTCCAGGGTGACCTGATAGATCTTGCCCTCGTCGGCATTGTAGATGTCGCCCGCGAAACCAGCGTCGTCGGGCTTGAGGTTGTCGAGCAGCGTCAGGCCCATGACCGGGCGGGCGCGCTTCTTCGGATCGGGGTTCTTCAGGTCGGTGCGCGGCGTGCCGGAATCATCGGTCGGCGACTTGAGCCACACCACCTTGCCGCAGGCATTGCCGCCGGCCGGACCGCAGCGGTCGATGCGGATCTTGGCGCGGCCGTCCCCGGTGAGCCAGGTTCCGGAAAGATCCTTCGGTGCAGCGATGGCGGCGCTGGAAACCAGAAGGGCGGCGCAGGCGAGGGCGAGACGCATGGAAGGCTCCTGAGGCTGGACCCGGTGACGGGCGAGGGCTTGCGGAGGGGCCGTCCCGGCGGGCCGGGGCGGCGGAACGTCGCTCGAATACGCCCCTGCAATCGGGCGATTTTTCGGCGGTGTTGCGTAGAAGCCATGGCGGAGCCGAAAAACGCCACGCTCTTCATCCGGCTCCCGGTGTTCCCCGGCGTCGGTTGAGGGGGCCCGGCTCCACGGCTATAAGCCCGGCGCGCCGACGGCCTCCCCGGTAGGGTCGAACCCGCCATTCTCAGCGCGTCGCGCGACCCCTTTCTCCAACGACATCGGACCGGACCCATGGCCCTCGAGCGCACCTTCTCCATCCTCAAGCCCGACGCGACCCGCCGCAACATCACCGGCGCCGTCAACGCCGTGATCGAGGCCGCCGGCCTGCGCATCGTCGGCCAGCGCCGCATCCAGATGACCCGGCAGCAGGCCGAGAAGTTCTACGAGGTGCACAAGGAGCGCCCGTTCTACGGCGAGCTCGTCGAGTTCATGACCTCGGGTCCGGTCGTGGTGCAGGTGCTGGAGGGCGAGAACGCCGTGGCCAAGTACCGTGAGGTGATGGGTGCGACGAACCCGGCCCAGGCCGCCGAGGGCACGATCCGCAAGCAGTTCGCGGAGTCGGTCGGCGAGAACACGGTTCACGGCTCCGACAGCGCCGAGAACGCCAAGATCGAGATCGCGCAGTTCTTCACCGACGGCGACATCGCCGCGTAAGCGGAACGCTTGCCGGTTCCGGCTTCGGCCGGGGCCGGCGACGCGCATTCCGGCCCGGTGTGACTCTGCTGCCCTAGCGGCGCAGGGCCTTGCCACCGGAAACAGGGTCCCTCGACGATTTCCCGTCACTCTCGGATCCCGCTTCCATGCGCCTCACGTTTTCGCGCAGCGGCCGCCTGCTCGCCGCGGCCGGCCTCGTTTCCCTGCTGGCCGCCTGCAACTCCGCCGGCAGCACCGCGCAGTACAGCTCGCTCGACGGCTTCGTGCCCGATCCGGCGCTGAAGACCGCCTCCAAGAGCAACCTCACCGGCCGCGTCCGCCACGCCTGCACGGTCACCCAGGCCAAGCTGCAGAAGGTCGAAGAGACGGCGCTCGCCGCGCCGTGCGGCTGCTACGCCGAGCGCACCCTGTCCGCCCTCGACCGGGACGAGGTCGCCTCCTACCGCGCCACCGGCTACTTCAACGACAGCGCCCGCGCCAAGGCGCTGAGCGCGCTGGACAGCTGCAAGCTGCCGCGCCCGGTGGTCTGAAACGGCGTCCGACCGACCTCGTCTCATCAGCGCGCGGCGAAGCCGAGGCGATCCTGAGCGCAAGCCTAGCCGGCATCGTCGCGCCCTGGACTGCTTCGCTCCGCTCGCAGTGACGCGGAAGGGGCCGAAGCCTTCGACCAGACTGCCATGATCTGCGTCGCCGCCGGGCCGAGGCCTGGCGGTGACGGGGGTGCGCTCACAGCTTCTCCACTGGCGCCGGCGCCTTTCCCTCCGCAGGCTTCGGCTTCGGCGGACAGATCTTTTTCAGCACCTGCCACTCCGCCTCGGACAGGATGCCGGGGCCGGCCGGCATCTCGCCCGCCAGCGCCCGGATCCGCGCCGCCCGCTCGGCCGTGAAGGGATGGGAGCGCAGGAACGACGTCGCTCCCGGCTTCTCGTCGTCGGAATCGGTGATGCGCTCCAGGATCGCGGCGAGCGCCCGCCCATCCCCGCCGGCCCGACCGACCGCCGCCACGGCAAAGGCGTCCGCCGCCCGCTCCGCCTCACGCGAATAGCCCGCCGAGATCGCCGCCTGACCGACCGCCACGAGCACGGTCGAGCCCGTGAGATCACCCAGCACGAGACTCAGCAGAAACGAGGTGCCGCCCGCGGTGATGACCGCCCGCATCGGATCGCGGGCGGCGACGTGGCCGAACTCGTGGGCGAGGATGCCGGCGAGTTCGTCCCCGTTCTTCGCCTTGTCCAGGATGTCGGAGAGCAGGATCACCCGGCCGCCCGGCAGGGCGAGCGCGTTGGCGATGGCGTGGCGGCGCACGCTCACCTGCGGGATCGCCGGCAGCGCCATGCCCTCGGTGAGCCGCGCCGTCAGCCGGTCGAGCACGGCGCGCGCCTCCGGCACCTCGCAGCGCGGCGGATTGCCGAGCAGGCCGACGATCTGCCCGTCCACGCCCTTGGCCAAGCGGGCCTCGACCGATTGCGGCACGAGAGGCGCAATCACGCCGGAGGCGGCCGGCACGCCGTAGATGGCCGTGAGCAGGACGGAGATGCCGGCGGCGATCGACCAGAGCACGAGGCGGGTAAGTCCGCCCTGGCGCTCTGTCCGGCCGAGATCCGGGCAGCGTGTGTCGAGCACCTCCGCGAAGTCGGCATCCGCGAACTCCACGCTTTCCGGCCCGGGCGCGTGGAGGATCCGGGTCAGCGGCGGAGCCGCTTCGGACCGGCGCAGATCGAGCAGGCTCCAGTCGCGGCGCACGTCGCCGCCGACGATCTCCAGCCGATGCGTCAGCCGCAGGGTGACCGGATGCGGCCGGGCGCTGAGTCCGTCGAAGAAGGTTCCAGCCGTGGATCGCGCTTCCATCGCCCGGCCTAGAGTCCGATCTCGAGGGCGCCGCCCACGTCGAGCGCATCGGCGAGCCCCTCGTTGAGACCGCTGCCCGGCGGACGCGCCGAGGCCAGCACGGCTTCCAGCGCCGGCAGGTTCTCGATCTGCGTCGTGCTCGCCACCGCGTGCCACAGCCGAACCGTGATGGCGCGGACATAGAGCACGGCCGCGCCGAGCATGGCGCCGAGATAGAGCAGCACGATCGAAACCACGAAGAAGGTCTGCACGCCGGCGTTCGGGTTCTCGGTCGCGAGCAGCGGAACCAGGATGGCGAAGATGATGCCGATCACGATGACGAAGCCGACGACCACCAGCATGTAGAGGATGTAGGGCCAGTAGAACTGGCGAGCCCGCAGCGACGAGGTCAGACGCGCCTCGCCCAGATGCGCCGCGCGCATGAAGGCGCGGGTTTCACGGGCGCGGTAATAAGGGAACAGGATCAGCGCCAGCGGGATCGACACGCTCGCGACCGCCGCGACGATGCCGCTGTAGAGCGCGAGCGGCGTGTCCGCGTAGGCCGGATTGAAGATCAGCTTGCTCTCGCGGCCGGTGGGATCGTCGATCATCAGGTCGACGGGCAGGTCGAAGCCGTTCGCGGCCAGCAGAGCCAGAACGCTAATCAGGATCGGCAGTAGCCCGACGGCGTAGAGCGTCAGCCAAGGCAGCAGGATCGAGCGCCCGGTGGCGGTCGAGTGCATCCGGCTCTGGCCGACGAGCGTGTGGTTGATGCGGTAACGCTCCAGCGAGGCGCGCTGAAAGGGAAAGGTGAGGCCGAAGGTGACGAGGGTGGCGAGCCACCACAGGCTGGCCCGGCCGGCATAGGCGAGCCCCGATCCGTCCTGCGCCAGCCGGATGCCGCGCCAGCGGGTGCGCGAGGCGCGGTAGCGGCGGCCGCGGAACAGAGCGTACTGCCCGAGCACGAACAGGAAAAGAAAGGAGATCGGTGCTGCGAGCGCGGCCAGAACCGGGCTGGTGAAGCTGAGCAGGAAGAGGATGAAGTAGATTGGCACCAGGATGGCGAGCGCCACCAGGAAGCCGAGGAACAACTCCTTGCCGGTTCCGAGATACTCGGCCGGACTGCCGGCCACGAGCGTTCGACTCCAGAAGAAGCGCCGCAGGTTGGTGATGTACCAGAACCGGTAGATCGAGAAGGTGACCAGCGAGAGCAGGAAGCCTTTGACGACGATGCCCGTCAGCCCGTGCGCCCGTCGATCGAAGGCGATCACACCGGTTTGCGCCGGAGCCGGGCTCGGCACAGCTTCGTACTGATTCATGCTTGGGGTCCCCTCCGACGCGGGAGGAGACTAGAACCCTGTCTGGTTGCAGTGCAATCGCCGCTGCCTCTGACAGTCGCTCGCGGGCTTCCTGCCGGTGGATAGGGGCGGCGCGGTGATAGGCTTAATTTCACGTGAAAACGACGGGGCCCGCCATGTCTCGCGCTGGCACGGCTTGGACATGATCCGGACTGGCCCAGCCGATCATACCGAACCCGTCGGTTGGAGGACGGACCCACGCCCTGAGTCGGCTGGGCTCGCGCCAGACAGGGATATCAGGGCCTGAAACGAAACGAGCGGGCCAAGGCCCGCTCGTTTGTCCGTCTTGCTGAAAGCCGCCTCAGCAGCAGCGGAAGCCCGATGTGTTGCCGACCCCGAAGCGGGCGTTCTCGCGATTGCGAAAGAACTCACGCTCCGTCATCGGCGCCTGGTCTGGATGGGTCTTCTGGATGTGGGCGACATAGGTGCCGTAATCGCCCTGACCCACCATCAGACGCGCGCCGTCGCAGACGCACTTGTTGAAGGCCCGGAGGCGATCACGAAAGTTGAGCGACGGCGCTGCAGTGCTCGACATGAGGCAACCTTACTCTGCGGGTGCGAGCTTCGGGTCGGCTTCGAGAGCGGTCCAGCGGTCGGCGCGGTAGGCCTTCACGCAGGCCATCACGCCGAACACCACGATCGCGATCACGAGGCCGACGAAGAACACGGCGAGCGCCGCATCGATGCGGTCGTTGAAGACGATCTTGTGCATGTCGTCCATGCTCTTGGCCGGCCCGAGCACCTTGCCCTCGGCGATCGCCGCCGAGAAGCGGTCGGCATGGCTGAGGAAGCCGATCTTCGGGTCGGGCGAGAAGATCTTCTGCCAGCCGGCGGTCAGGGTGCAGATGCAGAGCCAGACCGTCGGGATGATCGTGATGAAGGCGTAGCGCTCGCGCTTCATCTTGAAGATCACCACCGTCGCGAGCGTCAGCGCCACCGCCGCGAGCATCTGGTTCGAGATGCCGAACAAGGGCCACAGGGTGTAGATGCCGCCAAGGGGGTCCGTGACGCCCTGGTAGAGGAAGTAGCCCCAGGCTCCCACGCAGAGGGCGGTCGCCACCACGCTCGGTCCCCAGGACGACGTGTCCTTGAAGGTCGGTGAGATCAGGCCGAGCAGATCCTGCAGCATGAAGCGGCCGGCGCGCGTGCCCGCATCCACCGCGGTGAGGATGAAGAGCGCCTCGAACAGGATGGCGAAGTGGTACCAGAAGGCCATCATCGCCTTGCCGCCGATGGCCGAAGAGATGATGTGGGCCATGCCGACCGCCAGCGTCGGGGCGCCGCCGGTACGCGAGATGATCGAGTGCTCGCCCACGTCCTTCGCGGTCTGGGCGATCACGTCCGCGCCGATCGGGAAGCCGAGTTTGGTCACGGCCGCCGCCGCCGTTTCCGGCGAGGTGCCGAGCAGGGCGCCGGGCGAGTTCATGGTGAAGTAGATGCCCGGATCGATCACGCTCGCGGCGACCAGCGCCATGATCGCGACGAAGCTCTCCATCAGCATGCCGCCGTAGCCGATGAAGCGGGTGTCCATCTCGTTGTCGACGAGCTTCGGCGTCGTGCCCGACGAGATCAGCGCGTGGAAGCCCGAGACCGCACCGCAGGCGATGGTGATGAACAGGAACGGGAAGAGCGAGCCTGCCCAGACCGGGCCGGTGCCGTCGACGAACTTCGTGGTGGCCGGCATCTGCATGTGCGGAGCGACGACGACGATGCCGAGCGCGAGGCCGACGATGGTGCCGATCTTGAGGAAGGTCGAGAGGTAGTCGCGCGGGGCCAGCAGCAGCCACACGGGCAGGATCGCGGCGACGAAGCCGTAGCCGATCAGCATCCAGGTCAGCTGGGTACCGGTGAAGGTGAAGGCCGGACCCCAGGTCGGGTGCTCGTTGATCTGACCGCCGCCGAGGATCGCGGCCATGAGCAGGACGAAGCCGATGATCGAGACCTCGCCGATCTTGCCCGGCCGGATGTAGCGCGCGTAGAGGCCCATCAGGATCGCGATCGGGATCGTGGCCGCCACCGTGAAGGTGCCCCAGGGGCTCTCGGCCAGCGCCTTGACCACGATCATCGCCAGAACGGCGAGCAGGATCACCATGATCATGAAGGTGCCGAACAGCGCGATCACGCCGGGGATCACGCCGAGCTCGGCCCGGATCAGCTCACCGAGCGAGCGCCCGTCGCGGCGCATCGAGATGAACAGGATCATGAAGTCCTGCACCGCGCCCGCGAGCACGACGCCCGCCAGGATCCAGAGCATGCCGGGCAGGTAGCCCATCTGCGCGGCGAGCACAGGACCGACGAGCGGGCCCGCGCCGGCGATGGCGGCGAAGTGGTGGCCGAACAGAACGGTCTTGTTGGTGGGAACGTAGTCGAGGCCGTCATTGTGACGGTGGGCGGGGGTCTCGCGCTTCGGATCGAGGCGCATGACGTTGTTTGAGATATAGAGGGAGTAGTAGCGGTAGCCGATCAGGTAGACGCAGACCGCGGCTACGACGACCCACAACGCGTTGATCGATTCGCCGCGTTCCGTGGCGACGACCGCCAGCGCAGCGGCCCCCAACGCCCCGACCAGGGCCCAGGGCCCGTGTTTTTGTAATGCGCCCATGCGACGCCTCGCTCCGTAATCAGCCGCATTCTTGATGCAGGCGGCTTTCGCGGATCTGTTTGGCGCAATTTTTCCGGCGAGGCCAGTCGCGGGAACCACACAGCCGCCGGCTCTATCAGAGATCGTGGTGACATCTGCCGACCAGCGTCACTGGAACGTTGGGATCAATCGAGGACGATCACCCGGTTCGGGAGTTCGTTGTCGCTGCGACGTCCCGGCAACGCGGTCGCGAGGACGGCTCCGACACGCTCCACGGTTGTGACCAGGCCATCGCCCAGAGCGTGGCGCCCCGCGGCGGCGAGGAGTTCGGAGACGATGGCGCGCCATTGCGTTTCCTCCACACGGACCCGAACGCCCTTGTCCGCGACGATTTCGGCGTAGCGCTCGGCGAGTGCGACGTAGATCAGCACGCCCGTGCGCCCCCGCGTTCCGGTCAGGCCGTGAGCGAAGAACTCGCGGCGGGCGGCGGCGTGGGCGCGCTCCCGCCGCCACCGGCGCGGGGTGAGGGCGACCCGCAGGCGCGGATTCAGGGAGAGCAAGAGCGTGCCGAGCACGAGGCCCGCCTGTGCGAGCGCGATCTCCCCGGCATTGAGCTCGGTGAGCAGGATCAGCGGCCAGGGCAGGGCGAGCCCGAGCGCCAGCGCGAGCGCGAGGCCGGGCGAGCGGTAGAGTCCGGCGCTGGCGGCCACGAGCACCACGATCTCGCCGGTCGTGCCGGCTTCCGCGCGACCGATCGCGGTGGCGATCCGCTCCCGCTCGGCGTCTGTGAGGATGGTCTGGCTACCAGTCACCGGACGCACCTCCACCGCCGAACGAGCCGCCCCCGCCCGAGAATCCTCCCCCGCCGCCATCCGAGAAGCCGCCGCTCCAGCCGCCGGAGGACCCCGGAATGACGACGAAGCCGCCCCCACCGCCGCGGCCCCCGCGCCCACCGCCGCTCAGACGGGTCAGGACGATCACGAGCACCACGATGACGACGATCCAGAAGATTACCGTGACGGGATCGACCGCATCCTCCCGCACGGGAGCGCGGCGCTGCCACTCGTCGGCATCGCCCGCGAGGATGGGCAGGATCGCATCCACGCCCGCCTCGACCCCGCCGGAGAAGTCGCCCTGCCGGAAGCGCGGGGTGATCGCGGTGGTGATGATGGTCTTGGACAGGGCGTCGGTGAGCGCGCCTTCGAGGCCGTAGCCGACCTCGATGCGGACCTTGCGCTCCGTGGGCGCGACCAGCAGCAGGACGCCGTTGCTGGTCTTCTTCTGGCCGATGCCCCAGGCCCGGGCGAGGCGGTTGGCGTAGTCCTCGACCGTCAGGTCTTGGAGGCTCGGAACGGTGGCGACGACGAGCTGGTCGCCGGTCCTGTCCTCGTGGGTTTTGATCTTGCCGTCGACGCGCGCGCGCGCCTCCGGCGAGAGGATGCCCGCCGCATCCACGACGCGGCCCGTGAGCTTCGGGAAGTCGGGATCGGCGGCGAGGGCAAGCCCGGCGAAGATCAGCAGGGCGAGCGGAAGCGCCGCGAGCCAGCCGATCGCGCGGGCAACGCTTCCGTTCGGACGGCGTGTCACCGGAGCGGGGACCGGACCAGCCGGGGCCTAGAACTTCACGCTCGGCGCGCGCTCCGAGCCCGGCGTGGAGGTGAAGGTCTCCATCGGCTTGGCCTCGGGGTAGAACCACGCGGCGATCCAGCGGCCGGGGATGGTGCGGATCTCGGTGTTGTAGGCCTGGACGGTCTGGATGTAGTCGCGCCGCGCCACCGCGATGCGGTTCTCCGTGCCTTCCAGCTGCGATTGAAGCGCCAGGAAGTTCTGGTTCGACTTCAGGTCGGGATAGGCCTCGACGGAGGCGAGCAGCCGCCCGAGCGCGCCTGACAGCTGGTTCTGCGCGTCCTGGAACTGCTTGAACTTTTCGGGGTCGCTCACCGTGGAGGCATCGACCTGGATGCTGGTCGCCTTGGCGCGGGCCTCCGTCACCCGGGTCAGAGTCTCCTGCTCCTGCTTGGCGTAGCCCTTCACGGTCTCAACGAGGTTGGGGATCAGGTCGGCTCGGCGCTGGTACTGATTCTGCACCTCGCTCCAGGCGGATTTCGCCTGCTCCTCCAGGCTCGGCACCCGGTTGATCGCCCCGCAGCCCGAGAGGCAGGTCGCCAGCCACAAGGCGGCCAGGGCGGAGACGATCCGGCCGAGCACCGAGCTGCGGGCTGGCGCCGCGGGGCTGAAGGAGAGGGACATGATGGTGGATCTCCTGGATCAGCTTGGCGGTGAGGCTGCAGAGGGAGATAGGCGCACATCCTCCCGAGAGAAGGGTGCCCACGAGCGCTCGGACGTGCGATCTGTCGTTTTGAGACGAGGCGCCTCGGCCAATCTGGCCGCAACACGAGTTCGCCGGCTTTCTCAAATGAGTGCGAGGACAGGAGCGTCCTCGTCGTCACGGCTTGGCCCAGCCTTGATTTGCCTTACGGGTTTAAGGAAGACTGACCAGTGGCAGAGATGCGCGAGCTCACGGTATGTAGCCAGGAAGGCATGAAATGACGTTGCCTCGCTGCTCAACGCTGTTCGGAGAAGCGCACATCGTTTCGGAAAATCCCTCGGCACGAGTGTACGACGAGTGTTTTTTCCGCCCGATGTCGAAAAATGTTTTTCTGGATCAAGACAATGATTGGGGGTTATACGCTGCTGACGGGCGTCTAATTGAGGAGGCTGCCTACCGGCGGGGGGCTTCAGGCGCATTGGTTGGGCAAAGCGAATTCCACAGTCATGATACGGCTGTCGAGCATGGTCCCGAGGACTGTGTCTACTTCGGTCCGATCATCCCCCATTTCGGACATTTCCTCGTAACGTCTCTGGCGCGACTCTGGTTGGTGTCTGAGCAGGTCAAATTGGGAAAGAAGCTACTTGCTCACAGTGACCATTCCCCGGCGGATCACTTCGCGAATCGTTATATGGGGCCCTTGCTCACCGCAGCCGGCCTTTCGGAAGCTGATTTTGCCTCTCCTTCCGTGCCATCGCGGTGCAAAAACGTTTTGGTTCCCTCGGCAGCTTTCGTTGAGCAGCACCTAGCGCATCCGGCCTATCTTCCCGCGATGCATGGCATCGGACGGAAGCTCTTAGGTGGTGTTGTGCCCACCAGACTCGATCGTTCGGTATATTTGTCGAAATCGCAGTTGCCGGCCGGGTCTGTTGCCTTCATCACGAACGAAGGAGAGCTCGAAAAACGGCTGTCCGATCGCGGATTTGACATTGTTTACCCAGAGCAACTTTCTCTACCCGAGCAAATTTCGCTATTTTACAAGTATAAATCAGTTTTAGGTTTTGTTGGATCTGCTTTTCATGCGCATATATTTTGTGAAAATCCGCCATCTGTATTTGGCCTTACGCTTGAATCATATGTCAATTCGAACATGATCCTCCTCGATAAGCTGAACCGGGTGGATGCAACTTATTTCGACGCATCGCAATACCTCATTGAGGTGCAAAAATCTGGCTATTTGAAATCGCGTCAGATCAATGACGTCGATGTACTGGCGCAAAAACTAAGTGCTGCGGTCGGCGGCAGTCCAAGCGTGGCGTCTTCCGGTCGTTCATCGTCGAATCCAAAATTCAGCGAAGAGGGCTCGAGTATGTCTTTATATTCTTATTTTCTAGACAATAAAGGCCGACCGATCCACAAGAGTGGGCATTACTTCTTTGCCTATGAACGACATTTCGCAAAATACAAGGATCGTCCCTGCACATTCCTCGAAATCGGAGCCGGAAACGGCGGTTCTTCGCAGATGTGGAAACGGTGGTTTGGGCCACACGCACGTATCGTGACAATCGACATCAATCCCGTTTGCTTGCAGTACGGAGATGAGCAAGTCGAAGTAAGGATCGGCGATCAATCTGATCCTCACTTCCTACAGTCCCTTCTCGATGAGTTCGGCGCATTCGATGCGGTCTTGGATGACGGAAGTCATCACATGGATCATGTGCCGGCAACGTTTGAATTCCTCTATCCCCGTATCGCGCCGAGCGGCGTATACATGATAGAAGATATGCACACGGCGTACTGGGCGAACTATGGTGGCGGGCTAGGTGCCTCGAACTCGATGGTCGAGAAGTTTAAGCACATGATAGACAAACTTAATGCGGACCACGTGCATGACGGGAGTCTTGTAGCCGACGCCTTCACGAAATCAACTATAGCGATGACCGCCTACGATAGTATTCTTGTTTTTGAAAAGACGCCATACGCGAACAAGATCATGAGAATCGTCGGCGACGAGAATCTGCGCGTCAACTACTAAGAGCCATTGCCGGGCGCTAGGGCCACATGAGGGACCGCCGACCGGTCAGGCTTGCGGAGGGCAGGGGGTTTAGTGCCAAGCCGTACGGACCCGACCGATGGTCGACTTCGATGCTGCCAACATATCCTCGCGATTGTGAGGGCCCGACAGCAATGCCTCGGAACCTACGTCGAGGCGTAGACGGCGTTCTTCGGCACTCGGCGCCTTGGTCGCAACCAGCTGGTCGCCACGAGGCGCGTCGGTTTGTGGCAATAACGGCAAGAATGCAGCTTGCCATCACCTGAAAGGTCGTGAAGCCCCTGTAATGTCTGACGTAAATAAAGATTCGGATCTCCGATCCTTACAGAATCGCCACCGCATCACGATTACCTACTGCACGCAGTGCCAATGGCTCCTGCGTGCGGCTTGGATGGCGCAGGAGCTTCTGTCGACTTTCCGTGACGACCTCCGCGAGGTCGCGCTCCGGCCGGGCACGGGCGGCGTGTTCGTGATCGAAGTCGAGGGGGAGGTGGTCTGGGAGCGGGTGCGCGACGGCGGCTTTCCCGACGTGAAGACGCTCAAGCGGCGGGTGCGGGACCGGCTCGACCCGGCTCGCGACCTCGGCCATGTGGACCGATCCGGGGGAACAGCCTGATCTGGGGGCGCGGCGCGGTCTCCTGCCGCAAGGTGGTTGGCATGGCCACCTGCGCTGGGGCATGATGCGTCCGCGCCGAGCCCAAAAACTTCTCAGAGCGTGAAACGCGGGACGCCTTGATCCGACGCATGCTCTCCCGGCTCGGCCAGCGTGGCTTCTCCACGCAATTCTACCTCATCATGCTGGTGATCGCGCTGATCGGGCCCGGCCTGGTCTTTACGGCGATCCTGCTGACCCGCTACGCCGCGACCGAGCGTGCCCGCTTCGAGCAGGATGCCCGGGAGAACGTGCGCGGCATCGCCCTGTCGATCGACCGCGACACCGCAGGCCTCGTCTCCGTGCTGCAGACGCTCGCGACCTCGCCGCGCATCCGGGAGGGCGAGTTCGCCAATTTCGAGAATCAGGCCCGCCTCGTGCGCGAGGCGGTCGGCCTCGATCTCGTGCTGCGGCGCCCGGACGGCCAGCAGATCGTCAACACGGCGCTCAAGCCCGGCGCGCCGCTGCCGGTCACTTCGCTGCCGATCGACCGGGAGCTGATCGAGGGCGGGCAGCGCTCGATGGTCACCGGCTATCTTGCCGGAGCCAACCCGGAACACGCGCACTATGCCGTCGCGGTGCCGGTACGGATCGACGACGCGGTCAGCTACATCCTCAGCTTCTCGGTGCCCCTGACCCGCGTCGCCGGCATCCTGTCCCGCGAGCAGGTCAAGGGATGGGTCTCCGGCGTCTCGGACCGGGACGGCGTTCTGCTGGCTCGCCTGCCGGAACTGCCGGGGGCCATCGGGCACGCCCGTCTCGCAACCCTGCGGCAGAAGGCGACGGGCACGCCCGGGGTGTGGGAGGGGCGCGACCGCGACTTCAAACCCGTCACCGTCGTCGAGGCGCGCTCGCGGCTCAATGGCTGGACCGCCGGGGCGAGCATCCCGCACGCGCTGGTCGAGGCGCGGCTGCGCCGCTGGATCTGGGCCTTCGGCGGTTTCGGCCTCCTCGTGCTCGCGACCTCCTCGGTGCTCGCGGTTCATCTCTGGTCGCGGGTCTCGAAGCCCCTGCGCCAGCTCGCGGCCTCCGGCCCGGCGCTGGCCCGCGGGCAGGCGATCCCGCGGGTCGCCTCGCCGATCCACGAGATCCGCCGCCTCGCCGACGTGCTCTCGGAGGCTTCGCTGCGCCTGCGCACCCGCAGCGAGGAGCGCGACCGGGCGCTCGCCGAGACGCAGCGCGGCCTCTCGGCCCTGCGCGAGAGCGAGGCGCGCTTCCGCCACATGGCCGATTCCGCGCCCGCCCTGATCTGGATGACCGACGAGACGGCGAAGGTGGTCTTCGCCAACATGCATTTCGACCATCTGTTCGGCCGTCCCGCCGCGGAGATGACCGGCGAGGGCTGGGAGGCGATCATCCATCCGCCCGACCTGGCCGGCTTTCAGGCGCTGTTTCAGGACGCCTTCGACAATCGCCGCCCGTTCCGGGCCGAGGTGCGGGTGATCGACCGCAACGGCGAGATCCGCTGGCTGCGTTGCGAGGGCGTGCCGCGGCTCGACGACAACGGCACCTTCCTTGGTTTCACCGGCTGCAACGTCGATGTCTCCGACGCCAAGCGGGCCGAGGAGCACCTGCGGCTGCTCATCAACGAGCTGAACCACCGGGTGAAGAACACGCTCGCCACCGTCCAGTCGATCGCCATGCAGTCCCTGCGCGGTCTCGACGGAGAGGAGGCGCAGGCGGCCAAGGCCGCCTTCGAGGCCCGGCTCCTGGCGCTGGCCCGGGCCCACGACGTCCTGACCCGCGAGAGCTGGGAGGGCGCCGAGCTGAAAACGGTGGTGGCCGATGCGATCCGCCCGCTGGAGGCAGCCGATGGCCAAGCCTCCCGCTTCGCGGTGTCGGGGCCGCGGCTGCGGCTCGCGCCCCGGCTCGCCCTCTCCATCGCCATGGCGTTGCACGAACTCGGCACCAACGCCGTCAAGTACGGCGCCCTCTCGAAGGAGGGGGGCAAGGTGACGATCACCTGGACCGTGCAGCGCCGGCCGGAGCTGCATCTTTCGCTGCGCTGGAGCGAGAGCGGGGGACCGCCCGTCACGCCGCCGACGCGGCGGGGCTTCGGTTCGCGCTTGATCGAGCGCAGCCTCGCGCGCGAGCTCGCCGGGACGGTGGAGCTGCTCTACGAGCCGGAGGGCGTGATCTGCATCATCGAGGCACCGGTGCCGCCGCCGGGCCTGCTCGAGCGGAAGGGCGGCACGCAGCTCGCCGCGACCAAACCCCTGCCGCTGGCCGGTTAGTCGAACATCCCGAGGCGCTGCCCCGCTCCGGGAAAGGGCGGCACGCCTACTGGAAGGTCACCGGGTCCGGGCCGATGCGCCCGTCGGCTTGGTCGAGCCCGGCGATCGCCCCGTGGTCCTCCGCGGTGAGACGGAAGCTGAACAGGTCGATGTTCTCGTGGATGCGGGCCGGCGTCGCCGATTTCGGGATCGCCACGAAGCCGCTCTCGATGTGCCAGCGCATCACGATCTGGGCGGGGGTGCGTCCGAGGCGGTCGGCGATGCGGGTGATGACGGGCTCGTCCAGCACCTGGGCTTGGCCCAGCGGGCTCCAGGCCTCGGTGACGATGCCGAGCCGGGCATGCGCCGCCCGCAGGGAGTGCTGCTGGAAGCGGGGGTGCAGCTCGATCTGGTTGACGGCGGGCGTGACGCCGGTCTCGGCCACGAGCCGGTCGAGCTGATCCTCGGTGAAGTTCGAGACGCCGATCGAGCGCGCACGGCCCTCCTCGCGCAGGCGGACCAGGGCGCGCCAAGTCTCGAGATAGAGGCCGCGTGCGGGGCAGGGCCAGTGGATCAGGTAGAGATCGACGTTTTCCAGGCCGAGCCGCGCGAGGCTGTCGTCGAAGGCGCGCAGGGTTGCGTCATGGCCCTGGCTGTCGTTCCAGAGCTTGGTCGTGACGAACACGTCGGAGCGCGGCACCACCGTCTCGCGCAGGCCCCGCCCGACGCCGCCCTCGTTGCCGTAGATCGCGGCGGTGTCGATCGAGCGGTAACCGCTGCCGAGCGCCGTGCCGACGAGGGCCGGCGTGTCCGCTTCCGGCATGCGCCAGACCCCGAAGCCGAGTTGAGGGATCGACCGCCCATCGTTGAGGGTGATCTGCGGGACGGGATCGGGGGATGTCATGGCCTGCCGGCTGCGGTGCACGGCCCCGGACGACGGCCGGGGCAACGGGCCGGGAGAATCTGCACGATCTTGCCTGTCGTACAGGCGCTCAGCCGAGGGGCTGGCCTGCATTTCCGTCAGGGCCCGGTCCCCGAGAGCGGTTCGGAGGCCCCCTGTTCGGGCGTGTTCACGAGGTGGAGATAGGCCGGGTCGAAATCGCAGAAGGCGCGCAGGCGCTCTACCTCCGGGACGTGGAGGTGGCGATCCTTCAGCTCGATCAGACCGGCCTCGCGCAGGTCGCGCAGGATGCGGCTGACGTGGATCGGGGTGACGCCGAGGATGTCGGCGAGCATGGGCTGGGTCAGCGGCAGCGGACAGTCGCGCGCGCCGGCGGCGCCGACGAGCTGCTGGCGCAGCAGCAACTCGCAGAACAGGTGGGCGATCCGCTTGTCGGCGGGGCGCTGGCCCATGCTGGCCAGCCACTCGCGCAGGACGCTCTCGTCCACCAGCGTGGCCCACCACAGGGCTCGGGCGATGCGCGAGTCGCGGAAGATCAGGGCGTCGACCTGCCGCTGCGGCACGTCGGCGATGATGCAGGCCGTCAGGGCCGCGATGTAGTGGTCGGAGGGGCCGAGCACGATCGACTGGAGGTCGCAGAAATCGCCCGGCAGCAGAAGGCCGAGGATCTGCCGCCGCCCGTCCCTGACGAGCTTGTAGCGGAAGGCAAAGCCCTCCAGCACGAGGTGGACGCCGCTCGACCGCTCGCCGGCCCGGACGATGTCCTGCTGCGGCTCCAGGCTCCGCGTCGCCCGGAAGGCGTCACCGAGCAGGGCGCGGTCCCCGGCATCGAGATCCATGCCGAAGCGAAGTTTCAGAAGCAGCGGATTCACGTGTGGGAGCGTAACGATCGCGTCCATCCACGCACAACGTCAGCGACCCGATTTCGTGCCATGCATTCCATGTCTCGGGACGGGCCGTCGGCGTTCCCGCTGCGCGAGGGCAAAGGGACTCGCAGCGCAGCGCGCAGGATGATCGATACGGACGCGGTCCGACGCGTCAGGCCGCCTTCCAGCGCCGGGCGGTGTGGTTGCCGAAGGCGCGGGCGTAGAGGTCGCAATAGTTCAACGCAGCCCCGTCCCAGCCGAAGGAGCGGGACATGGCGCTGCGGCGCATGGTGTTGAGGCGCTTCTTCTGGCCGAAGGTCTCGAAGGCGCGCCGGATCGCGGAGCCCAGTCCCCGGGGCGACGCCTCACCGAAGGTGAAGCCGGTGACGCCGTCCTCCACCGTGTCGTTGAGGCCGCCGGTGCGCCGCACGATCGGCAGGGAGCCGAAGCGTTGCGCATACATCTGCGCCAGCCCGCAAGGCTCGAAGCGCGAGGGCATCAGCAGGAAGTCGCTGCCGGCGAAGATGCGGCGCGCCTCGGTCTCGCGGAAACCGACATGGACGCCGACATTGTCGGGATGGCGCCCGGCGAGATCCCGCAGCGCCTCCTCGAAGCGGCCCTCGCCCTGGCCGATCACCACGAGCTGCCCGCCCTCGGCGACGATCGACTCGGCGGCACTGATGCTGAGATCGATTCCCTTTTGGTGGACGAGCCGGGAGACGATGGCGAAGAGGGGGCCGCGCGAGACCGCCATGCCGAACTGCTTGCGGACCTCGTCGGCATTCGCCCGCTTGCCCTTCCAGTCGTCGGGCTCGAAACGGGTGGCGAGGTGGGGGTCGGTGCGCGGGTCCCAGCTCTCGTCGATGCCGTTGAGGATGCCGGTCAGCCGGCCCTGCGCGGCGCGGGTGCGGAGCAAGCCGTCGAGACCGCAGCCACCCTCGGGCGTGGTGATCTCGCGGGCATAGGTCTCGCTCACCGTGGTGACATGCGAGGCGTGGTAGATGCCGGCCTTGAGGAAGGAGAGCTGCCCGTAGAACTCCACGCCATCCATCTGGAAGGCGTAGTCCGGCACGCCGATCCGTCCGAGATTGTCCCGGTGGAACAGGCCCTGATAGGCGAGATTGTGAATCGTCAGCACGCTCGGGCGGCGGATGCCGAGCCAGGACATGTAGGCGGGCGCCAGCGCCGTCTGCCAATCGTTGAGGTGCAGGAGGTCGGCCGACCAGAGCGGATCGAGACCGGCGGCGAGTTCCGCGGCGGCCCGGCTCAGGCGGGCGAAGCGCAGGTCGTTGTCCTCGAAATCGCCGCGCGCGTCGCCGTAGGGGGTTCCTTCGCGCTCGTAGAGATCGGGGGCGATCAAGACGTAGACGCCGAGGCCGTCGGGCGTCGTGCCGAAGCCGAGCTCACAGGCCGGTACGCTCGCGAAGGCCGCAAACCGGCCCAGCATCGTCAGGTTTTCGAGGCCGGCGAGGACCCGCGCGTAGCCCGGGATGAGCACGCGCACGTCGTAGTGACGACGCAGCGCCCGGGGCAGGGCGCCCGCGACCTCGCCGAGGCCGCCGGTCTTCACGAAATCCGCCATTTCCGGCGTGGCGTAGAGGATGCGGGGGAGAAGGGCGTTGCCGAGCCTGGCATCCGGCTCGACGGCGAACGGAGACGGCGCCTCGGTGACCCGCGGCACACCGAGATCCACGTAAGCCATTAACCTGCCCCCAAACCGCTTCGAAAAAGCGGGTTCCGCTACTGCTGCGCCCGGCATGAGAATGCTCCGGAAGGCGTTCGGTTCCGTTGCATCGCACAATTCAGACCAGGTTCAGCCGCTTATTTTTCCGGGAGAGCGGCGCCGGCATCATGGGTTGCATGCGTTGGGCGAATGCGGCGGGTGTTCCGCTCTAAGGCACCGCTTCTCGCGCCCGCGATGTGGCCGGATGCAACCGCGTCAGACGGATAGGGCACCGAGGATGAAGCCCTCATCCGGCTCGAGACAAATGTTGCGCTGCGCAGTCTCGCCGCTTCGCCCTGCATGGGTCGAGAGCAGGACGGTCCAGGCGCTTCCGTCTTCAAGGGCGAGGTTACGCTCCGCGCTGCCGAAATTGAGCAGAATGCGCAAGGTTTCCCCTTCCGCGATCCGCTCGAAGGCAAGCACATCCCCGGCGAGATCCGGGGGCAGCTGCATGCCGCGATAATCACCGACCGACAGGGCCGGGTGGTCCCGGCGCAGGGCCAGCAGCCGGCGGTACAGGGTCAGGATCGAGCGGGAATCGTCGCGCATCTCATCGACGTTGCGCCGGGCCGCATCGGCGCTCTGCGGCAGCCAGGGCGTCCCGGTGCTGAAGCCCGCATGCGGCGCATCCTCCCACTGCATCGGCGTCCGCGCCGGGTCGCGGCCGTGACCGGGCTCGTTGCGCCCCCAAGGATCCTGCGCCCGCTCCGGCGGAACCGGTACCCGTCCAAGCCCGATCTCGTCGCCGTAATAGAGGGTCGGCGTACCGCGCAGGGTCAGGAGCAGCATGGCGGCGATTCTGGCCTGCGCCTCGCCGATGCGGGCGGCGATGCGGGGCTGATCGTGGTTGCCCAGCACCCAGTTCGGCCAGCCGCCCTGGGGCAAGGCCGCTTCGTACTCCTCCACCAGCGCCGCCACCGCATCGGCGCGCCACGGCGTCTGGATGAGCTGGAAGTTGAAGGGTAGGTCGGCGCCTGTCAGACCCGGACCGTAATAGGCCACCAGCCGCTCGATCGGCAGGTAGATCTCGCCGATCAGAACCCGCTCGCCGTAGGCGCGCAGCACCGCCCGCATGCCAGCGATGACGTCGAGCACCTCCGGCCGATCGCAGGAATAGACCTGCTGGAAGCGGTTGATCCCGGCTTGGTGCGCTTCGAAGTCGGCGTTCTCCGGATTGTCGCGAAAACCCTCGTCCTTGATCAGGTGCCAGATCACATCGACGCGGAAGCCGTCCACGCCGCGCTCCAGCCAGAAGCGCAGGACATCGTGCATCGCTGCCCTGACGTCGGGGTTGCGCCAGTTCAGGTCCGGCTGCTCGGGCAGGAAGGCGTGGTAGTAGTACTGGCCGGTGGCCTCGTCCCGGGTCCAGGCCGGGCCGCCGAAATTCGAGAGCCAGTTGTTGGGCAACCCGCCATCGGGGGCGGCGTCGCGCCAGATGTACCAGTCGCGCTTCGGACTCTCGCGGCTTGCCCGGCTCTCGGCGAACCACGGATGCTCGATCGAGCTGTGGTTGGGCACGAAGTCGAGGATCACCTTGAGCTTCCGCCGATGTGCCTCGGCGATCAGGGCGTCGAAATCCGCGAGCGTTCCGAACAGAGGATCGACATCGCAGTAATCGGCTACGTCGTAGCCGAAATCGGCCATCGGCGAGCGGTAGAAGGGCGAGATCCAGACGGCGTCGACGCCGAGCCAGGCGAGGTAGTCCAGCCGCGCCGTGATCCCGGGAAGGTCGCCGACGCCGTCGCCATCCGTGTCCTGGAACGAGCGCGGATAGACCTGATAGACCGTCCCGCTTTGCCACCAGATCGTCTCAAAGCCGCTCGTGCCGGACATCGGACCTCCCGCGGTGACGGCTTTGCTGCCTCTCGCTACGGGGTGGGTTAGGGCCGTTCAGGAAGCCTTCAAGCGTTGCGGTGCAATTCTCGTCTTCGAGACCGATGGATGCGGCAGGGTTGTGTTGGGGAAGACACACGCATGCAGGCACGCGTCTTGCGCGGAGGATCTTCGCCGGGATGTGTCTCGACAAGTCAGGCCACCGGCAACACCATGGCCGGTGCAGGGCGACAGACCATGTCGCGGATCAGCGCGCCGCCGCCAGAAGCGGGCGAGTTCCGTGGCGAACCGACAACGTATCGGCTGCAACGAAGGGGGATACCTAGGTGCTTAACGAAGCTCTGTCCGTTCCCGCCAGGGGCGATAAGGCGGATACGTCCAACTCATTGACGACGACGAAGAAGGCTGCCGCTACCTATGTTAAGCAAGGCGCGCAAGACCGGGGCGATCTCGTAGTGGAACTGCGCGAGGACATCCGCGCCAAGCTCATCTACGCGCTCGGCAAGTCACCGGATTCGGCCCGCGAGCGCGACTGGTTCGCTGCGACCGCGTTGGCCCTGCGCGACCGGATCGTCGATGCCGGGCGAAAGGGCCAGGTCGATCGCGTCCCCGACAAGCGGGTCTACTACCTCTCGCTGGAATTCCTGATCGGCCGGTTGCTGTCGGACGCGATGAACAATCTCGGCCTCGTCGAGGCCACGAAGTCGGCCCTGCGCGACCTCGGCGTCGACCTCGCCGAGGTCGAGGGGGCCGAGCCCGACGCGGCTCTGGGCAATGGCGGCCTCGGACGGCTCGCCGCCTGCTTCATGGAGAGCATGGCGAGCCTGTCGATCCCGGCCATGGGCTACGGCATCCGCTACGATCACGGCATTTTCCGCCAATCGCTGGAGGATGGCTGGCAGCGCGAGGCGCCGGAGACCTGGCTCGAGGAAGGCAATCCCTGGGAGTTCCCGCGGCCAGAGGCGACCTACACCATCGGCTTCGGCGGCCACGTCACCCTGTCGAGCCAGGGCGACCATCACATCCGCCGCCACTGGCATCCCGCCGAGACCGTGAAGGCGGTCGCCTACGACATCCCCGTCGTCGGCTGGCGGGGCAAGCACGTCAACGCCCTGCGCCTGTGGAAGGCGGAGTCGGATGCGCCGGTCGAACTCGCTCGCTTCAATGCCGGCGACCATGTCGGGGCCGTGGCCGGCCGCGCCCGGGCCGAGGCGATCTCGCGGGTGCTCTATCCGAGCGACTCTTCCGCGGAAGGGCAGGAGCTGCGCCTGCGCCAGGAGTTCTTCTTCACCTCCGCCTCGCTGCAGGATCTCGTTCGCCGTCACGTCGCCGAGCGCGGCAGCCTGCACAGCCTGCCGGACCACGCCGCGATCCAGCTCAACGACACCCACCCGGCCATCGCCGTGCCGGAGCTGATGCGCATCCTGATGGAGGATCACGACCTCACCTGGGAGGATGCGTGGCAGATCACCTCCAACACGCTGCACTACACCAACCACACCCTGCTGCCCGAGGCGCTCGAGACCTGGCCGGTGGAGCTGATGGAGCGGCTGCTGCCGCGCCACATGCAGATCATCTACCTGATCAACTGGCTGCATCTCGAGGAGCAGAGCAAGCACGCCCGGGCCGATGCGCCCGACGGGGCGGCCCATCTCGCCGCGATCTCGCTCATCGACGAGTCGAACGGCCGGCGCGTGCGCATGGGGCCGCTCGCCTTCCACGGCTCGCGCCGGGTCAACGGCGTCTCGGCGCTGCACAGCGAGCTCCTGAAATCGACCGTGTTCGAGGATCTGCACACGATCGAGCCGGAAAAGATCGTCAACAAGACCAACGGCATCACCTTCCGCCGCTGGCTGCACAACGCCAATCCCGAGCTGACGGCGCTCGCCGTCGAGGCGGCGGGCGAGGCGGTGCTCGACGATCCGATCAACCTGCTCAAGCTCAAGCCGTTCGCCGACGATCCCGAGTTCCGCACGCGCTACGCGGCGATGCGAAAGCTCCGCAAGAAGCGGCTGGCCGCTGTCATCGCAGAGCGCACCGGCATCGCCGTCGATCCCTCGGCCCTGTTCGACGTGCAGATCAAGCGCATCCACGAGTACAAGCGCCAGCTGCTCAACCTCGTCGAGACGGTGGCGCTCTACCAGGCCATCAAGAAGGCCCCGCACAAGGACTGGACGCCGCGCGTCAAAATCTTCGCCGGCAAGGCGGCGCCGAGTTACGTCCAGGCCAAGCTCATCATCAAGCTGGCCGGCGACATCGCCCGGGTCGTCAACGACGATCCTGAGATCGGCGGCAAGTTGAAGGTGGTGTTCCTGCCGAACTACTCGGTGAGTCTGGCCGAGGTGATCATCCCGGCCGCCGATCTCTCCGAGCAGATCTCGACCGCCGGCATGGAGGCCTCGGGCACGGGCAACATGAAGCTCGCGCTCAACGGAGCGCTCACCGTCGGCACGCTCGACGGCGCCAATATCGAGATCAAGGACCACGTCGGCGCGGAGAACATCTTCATCTTCGGCCTCGACGCCGAAGGGGTGCTCGCCCGCGTGAACGAGCCGGACTACGCGGGCAAGGCGATCGCCGCCTCGGCCCGGCTGGCGGCAGCGCTCGACGCCATCGGCGACGGCACCTTCTCGCCCGACGATCCCGGCCGTTTCGCGCCCCTCGTCGACGAACTGCGCCACCGCGACCGCTACCTGACCACGGTCGATTTCGAGGATTACTGGCGCGTCCAGCGCGAGATCGACGCCGCCTGGAAGCGCCCGGCCCAATGGTGGCGCACGGCCATCCTCAACACCGCCCGGATGGCGTGGTTCTCCTCCGACCGCTGCATGCGGGAATATGCCGAGGAGATCTGGCGGGTGAAGCTGGGCTGAGAGCCACGACGCGAACAATCAAAGGGGAGGAAGGGCATCCTTCCTCCCCTTTGTCTTGGCTTGCGGTGTGCAGGGGCAGAAGCGCTCGCAGCCTACCCCGCCTTGAATGCGGGGCGCCTTCCTCGTGAAGGATGCTTCGAAGAGGCGTCACCTTCTTGCCGGCGAACGGGGCCTGACCGACGCGACCGTCTCATCCGGTCAGCGCCGCGCTGGCCGGATGGCTTCGGCGTCGCTTCGCAATGACGGCGCAAGTCGTTCTCTTCGTCGTCGCGAGCGTCAGCGAAGCGATCCAGCACCGTGACGGCTGCCGAAGGAAGCGCCACGGCGCATCGGGAGAGCGGGCCTGCCTAAGGGCGCCCCTCACGCTCCCGGTTCGAGCGGGATCGGGTAGAAGCGTGCGCCCGCCGCTGCCGCCAGCACCTCGACCGCGCCGAGGGTCGAGGAGCAGCCGGAGGCGTGCACCACGTCGTTGGTGCGCAGGCTCGGGATGTGGGCGGTGAGCGGGCCGGGGCGCACGTCCGGCGCGCGCTGGCGGTGGCGGTCGGCGGCCAGTGTGATGCGGGTGACGCCTGTGGCGCGCAGCCATTCGAGCGAGGGGCGCATGTAGAGGTCGAGGGGATCGCGCGCGCCCACCACGAGGCAGATCTCGCGGGCCGGTTCCACGTAGCGCGCGGCGCGCGCGATGGCCCAGATGCCGGCAAAACCCGTCTCGGCGGCGACGAGCACGAGGCGTCCGCCGCCGGGCCGGTAGGCGCCGTGGCCGACGGGACCCTTCACCTTCAGCGCGAGGCCGGGTGTGGGCGCGCAGCCGAACAGGGCGCCGAGATCCTCCGCGCATTCGCCGCGCAGGTGAAAGACGAGTTCGTTGAGTTCCGCCCCGCCCTCGACGCCGAGGGTGGGGGCGAGCGTGACGGGACGACCGCCCTCGAGCGTGACGACGACCTGATCGCCGGGCTCGAAGGAGAGCCGCCGGTCCAGCGTGGCGACCACCTGCAGGACGCGCGGCGCCAGCGCCGTGATCGCGTCGATGCTGCCGGTGCGTCGCGCCACCGTCCGCGACAACGTTTCGGACTTGCTCCTGGCCTTGGCCCCGGGCCGGATCGCGGCCGCCGGATCGGGTACGGACAGGGTGACGGATTCCGCGCGCCGCGCGCGGGCCGGCAGTCGCCGCGAGGCGGGGCCGGCGCCCTGGCCGAGCAGGCCGGTCATCGGGGCGATCACGCCGTCGGCGAGGGCGGTTTCGAGAGAGGTGTCGCCGGGGGACACCCGCAGGGGCTGGCCGTTCACGACAAGCGAGCAACGGGCGCTCGTGGGAGCACGCATGGCGGCAACCCGCTCCGATCGGATCAAACAGGTTTCGGGATCAGAGCGAATCGTGGATCAGGCGCTCGACCAGGGCGGCCCAGCGCTCGCGCACGGCCCGCGCCTCCTCGCCCAGCGTCTCGGGCTCGGAGAGGCCGAGGCTGGCCCGCAAGGCCTCGCTCTCCCGGCGCTCGGCGGCCAGGGCCGCCTTCATCATCATCACTTCGAGGCGCAGGCGCGCGAGGTCGTCCGCAGCCTCCTCCGGCTCGTCGGCGGCCGGCGACGCTTCCACCACGGTGAGGTGGGGTTGCGCGGCGCCGCTGAGCTGCGCCTGGATCGGGCGGGTCATGAGGCGCCGCATCGCGCTGCCGGTGGGGGCCGGGCTCCTGCGTCTCGTCGCCTCGATCATCGTCCATCCTCGGGTAGGCCGGATCGCCGACGGGCGTCCCGGATACTAGGGATGAACCTTCCCTCAACATGGTTAAGGGAGATTTAAGCGGATCCTCGACGCTCCTGCCTCGTCGTGGGATCGGCTCGCGTCAGGCGGCCTCGGGTGCGGCGCCGACGAGCTGGCGGGCCTGGAGCATCGTCATCGGCTCGCCGAAGGCCGCGCCTTGCGCGTAGTCGCAGCCGAGTTCCTGCAGCGCCTGCGCGTCCTCCTCCGATTCCGCCCCCTCGGCGATGGTGGCAAGACCGAGTTCCTGCCCCATCCGCAGGATCGAGCGCAGCATGGCGGTCCGGCCCTGGCCCAGCTGGCGCACGAAGGTCTGGTCGATCTTGATCGTGTCGAAGGGGAAGCGCTGGAGGTAGGAGATCGCCGAGTAGCCGGTGCCGAAATCGTCGAGGACGAGGCCGGCGCCGAGGTCGTGGATGCGCGCCAGCATCTGGGCCGCGTATTCGGGGTTCTCCATCACCAGCCCCTCGGTCATCTCCAGCTTGAGCGAGCCGGGCAGGACGCCGGTGCGGGCGATGACGGTCTTCACGTCGTGAAGGAGGTCGTGGCGCAGGAGTTGGCGCGAGGAGACGTTGACCGAGGCGAAGATCGGCGGCTCGACGTCGAGCGAGCGCTGCCAGGCGGCGAGTTCCAGGGCCGTGCGCTCGATCGCGAAGTTGCCGAGCGGGACGACCACGCCCGTCTCCTCGGCCACCGGCATGAAGGTCGCGGGCGGGATGCGCCCGAGCTTGGGATGATCCCAGCGCAGCAGCGTCTCGAAGCCCGCCACCGTGCGGTCCTCGAGCCGGACGATGGGCTGGAACAGCACCTTGATCTCGTTGCGCTCCAGCGCCTTGCGCAGGTCCGCCTCCAGCATGAGCCGGTCGGAGCGCTCGACGCGCATGTTGGCGCGGAACACCTCGATGCGGTCGCCGCCGCCGCGCTTGGCCTGGATCATGGCCATCTCGGCGTTCTTGAACACCTCGTCGCGCCGCGCCGGCCCGGTGCCCTGGCTGCCGCCCTGCGCCGCCTCGTGCAGGGCGATGCCGATGGAGACGGTGAGGAACACCTCGCGGTCGGCGTAGGTCACCGGCGTGGCGATGGCGCGCCGGATCATCTCGGCGAACGACAGGATGCGGTCGGGCTCCCGCTCGGAGAGCAGGATCACGGCGAACTCGTCGCCGGCCACCCGCGCCAGGGTGTCCTGAGGGCGCAGCAGCCGGCCGAGGCGGCGCGAGAGGGTGAGCAGGATCGAGTCGCCCGCCGAGAGGCCGATGGCGTCGTTGATCGCCTTGAACCGGTCGATGTCGAGGGCGATCACCGCGGGCTTGAGGCGCGGATCCTGGCTCGCCAGCGCCAGTGCCGCCTCCAGCCGGTCGTGGAACAGCTCGCGGTTGGGCAGGCCGGTAAGGCTGTCGTGCACGGCGTCGTGCAGCAGCCGCTCCTCGGCTGTCTTGGCCTCGGTCACGTCGCTGATCGTGCCGACGATGCGGATCACCTCGCCGTCGGTTCCGATCACGGGCCGCGCCTTCAGCCGGTACCAGGCGTAGGGGCCGTCGGCCGAGCGCAGGCGGAAATCGTGGAGAATGCGCCCGCGCCGCTCCTCGATCACCGTGTCGAGGGCCGCCGAGTAGCGCTCCACGTCGAAGGGATGGAGCAGGCCGAGCCAGTTCGCCGCCGGCCCTTCGAGGGTGCCGCGCTTGAGCCCGAGCTGCGCCTCGATCTCGGGACCGGCGAAGACGCGGTCACCGGGCACGTCCCAGTCGAACACGATGTCGCCCGCCCCCGTGAGCGCCAGCGCCCGGCGCTCGGTGTCGGAGACGAGGCTGTGGCTCAGCCCTCCGCCCGCAAAGGCGTGCTGCATCACCGTGAAGCCGATCAGCATGACGATGAGCACGAGCCCGCCGATGAGGGCCGGCTGGACGAGGTCGGAGCCGATCTGGCCCGTGATGGCAAAGCCCGCCGCCACCACCCAGAACAGCAGGAGCAGCCACGTCGGCACCAGCAGGATCGCCCGGTCGTAGCCGTTATGGACGGCTAGATAGAGGATCAGCAGCAGGCCGACGCCGGCCACCGCCGCGATCGAGATGCGTGCCACGCCCGCCGCCACGGGCGGATCGAACACGGCGAGCCCGACGAGGCCGGCGAGGAAGGTCAGCCAGAAGAAGGCGACGTGGCTGTAGCGCACGTGCCAGCGCGAGAGGTTGAGGTAGGCGAACAGGAAGACGAGCAGGGTGGCGCCGAGCACGGCCTCGGCGGAGGCGCGGTAGATCCGCTCCGCCTGCTCCGCGACGGGGAAGATCCGCTGCAGGAAGCCGAAATCGATGCAGGCATAGGCGAGCACGGCCCAGGAGAGCGCGGCCGCGGCGGGGAAGATGATCGCGCCCTTCACCACGAAGATGATGGTGAGGAACAGCGCCAGCAACCCGGCGATGCCGATGATGATGCCCTTGTAGAGGGTGAGCCCCGAGGTCTTCTTGCGATAGGCGTCCTGATCCCAGAGGTAGACCTGCGGGATGTTGGGCCCCTTCAATTCGGCGACGTAGGTGACCGTGGTTCCGGGATCGATGGTGATCAGGAACTGGTCGGCCTCCAGGCTCTCGTCGCGCTCGGGCCGGATGCCCTCGCTCGCGGTGATCGCGGCGATGCGCGAGCCGCCGAGATCGGGCCAGATCACGCCCGAGCCGACGAGGCGGAAATGCGGGGCGACCAGCAGCCGGTCGATCTGCTCGTCGGTGTCGTTGGTGAGCGCGAACACCATCCAGTCGGGCCGCGCACCCGCCTCGCGGGCCTTGACCGCGATGCGCCGCACGATGCCGTCCTTGCCCGGCGCCGTGGAGATCTGGATCATTTCGCCGTCCGAGCGGTAGCGCTCGATCGTCGGCGTGAGATCGATGGCGGGCGCGTCGAGGGTGACGCGCACGGCTTCGACCGCGCGGGCGGGAACGGCGGTCCCGAGGAGGGCGGCCAGGGAGCCGGCCACGACCGTCAGGAACGCGAGGACCAGTGAGAGCGTGCGCAACGGGCGTTTCTTGACAACCGGCTTGAGCGGTAGGGCGAGCGGCCAAGTCGTATCGGCGGCATCCTGCCCCCGCAAGGCGACCCGGCCGGAGCGGGCGGCGCACCCACCGTTCTTTCGGCCCGCCGCCCGACGCGGATCGCGTGGCTTTGCGGCCAAAACAAGTTGGGATCGTCCGATCGGCCCCGGCGCGGCCTCGCTTGAGGGGAGGAGGGCGGCTAGAGCGGGGACCATGCAAACGATCGGAACACGCCGTCTCGAAGCCTCCCTCGAGGGGGGAAGGGCCGTCTCGCGGCTTGCGGCAGCCCGATGACCTTCGCTCCTCTCCTCGCCGTGCTGCTCGCGGCGCTGCTGTCCGCCGGGCTGATCGTCCTGCTGAAGCCCCTGTTGCAGCGCTACGCCCTGGCGCGGCCGAACGCCCGCTCCAGCCACCGGGTGCCGACGCCTCAGGGCGGCGGGATCGCCATCATCGCCGCCGCGCTCGCTGCCGCCGCTCTCCTGGCCGTCCCGATGGGGATCCGCCTCGGCTCGGCCGAGTTGCCGGTGCTGGCGCTCGCCGTCCTCGTGCTCGCCGCGACCGGCGCCCTCGACGACATCCGCCCGTTGCCGGCCTCGCTCCGGCTCGTGATCCAGGCGGGCGCCGTGGCCGCGGTCGTGCTCGCCACCGGGGGGCGGCTCCTGCCCGAGGCGCCGCTCTGGCTGGAGCGCGGCCTCGCGATCCTGGCCGGTCTCTGGTTCGTCAATCTCGTGAACTTCATGGACGGGCTCGACTGGATGACGCTGGCCGAGTTCGTGCCGCCGGTCGCCTTCCTGCTCGTCCTCGGGCTCGCCGGCTTCTACGCCCCCGCTCCGACGCTGGTGGCCGGCGCCCTGCTCGGCGGGCTTCTCGGCTTCGCGCCGTTCAACCGGCCGGTGGCGCGGCTGTTCATGGGCGATGTCGGCTCCCTGCCGGTCGGCCTGATCGTGGCGTGGTTGCTCTACCGGCTCGCGGGGGAGGGCGGATTGGCGGCCGCGCTGATCCTGCCGCTCTATCCGGTCACCGATGCGACGCTCACGCTGCTGTGGCGCCTGCGCCGTGGCGAGGCCGTCTGGCAGGCCCATCGCAGCCACTTCTATCAGGTCGCCACCGTCCACGGCTTCTCCGTCCCCGGGGTGGTGGGACGCGTCTTCGGGCTCCAGAGCGCGCTCGCGCTGCTCGCGGCCGCGACCTTGCTTTGGCCGCACCCCGCGGTCACGCTCGCCTGCCTCGGCCTCTCGGCGGGGTGCGTCGGGTGGCTGCTGCGCCGGTTCGCGACTGGGCGGCCGGGCGGTGCATGAGAGGGACAGGCAGGTGACCGGAAAGCTGATCGCGCTGACGGGAGCGACGGGCTTCATCGGCCGCCACCTGCTGCGGACACTCTCGGCCCGGGGCTACCGTGTGCGGGTGCTGCTGCGCCGCCCCGTGGAGGTGTCCGAGGGCGCGAGCGGCGCCGTGGTGGGCGATCTGGCCCGGCCGATGAACATGGCCGCCGCGCTCAGCGGGGTCGATGCCGTGGTGCATTCGGCGGGACTGGCCCACGCCATGTCCGGTGCGCCGGAGGACGATTTTCGCAATTCGAACACGGAGGCGACGCGCAAGCTGGCCGAGGCCGCGCAGCGGGCGCGGGTCGGCCGCTTCGTCTTCCTCTCCTCGATCCGGGCGCAGACCGGTTCGAGCGCGCCCCTGCCTCTGTCCGAGGCGGACGTCCCCGCTCCGACCGACGCCTACGGCCGCTCGAAGCTCGCCGCCGAGGAGGCGCTGGCCGAGATCGGGCTCGATTGGGTCGCCCTGCGCCCGGTGCTGGTCTACGGCGCCGGCGTGAAGGGCAACATGGCCGCGCTGCTCAGGCTGGCCCGCACACCCTATCCGCTGCCGCTGGCGAGCCTGAGCGGCCGGCGCTCGCTGGTCTCGGTCGAGAGTCTGGCCGCTGCCGTGGCCACGGTGCTGGAGGCCCCCGCGCCCCTGGACCGGCCGCTGATCGTGGCCGATCCCGACCCGCTGACGCTGCCCGAGATGCTGACCGCGCTCCGCTCCGGTCTCGGCCGCGGCCCCGGCCTGCTGCCCTGTCCGACCCCGCTGATCGGGCTCGCCTGCCGCGCCGCCGGCCGGGAGGCCGCCTTCGAGCGCCTCCAGGCCCTCGTCGCCCGCGCCGAGGGCCTGGAGGCGCTGGGTTGGCGGCCGGCGCAGACCTCGCGCGACGGCCTCGCGGTGCTGGCGCGGACCGGGGGCTGAGGCCGCCGCGCTCAGGCCGTCCTTCTCAGGCCGCCTTGAGGGCGCTCGCTGCCTCCAAGGCGCCGGTAAGCGCCTGCTCGCGCGCTTCTGATCCCAGGGCGATGCCCTCGGCGACGATGAATTCCGGCGCCGTGATGCCGATGAAGGCGAGCACCGTGCGCAGATAGGTTTCGGCATGTTCCGCTGCGGCCGCCGGCGTGCCGGGTCCGTAGAGGCCGCCGCGGGCGAGCGCCACGATCACGCGCTTGGAGCCCGCAAGCCCTTCGGCGCCTGATGGCCCGTAGCGGAAGGTGATGCCGGCCACGAGGATCCGGTCGATCCAGGCCTTGAGCTGGCTCGACAGGGTGAAGTTGTAGAGCGGCGCGCCGATCACCACGATGTCGGCGGCGAGGAACTCGTCGAGCGCCCGTCGGCCGAGATCCACGTCGTGCTGGATATCGGGCGTGTTCGTGGCGTTCGGCTGCGCACCTGCGAGGACGGCGCCCGAGAGGTGGGGAAGGGGCGCCCGCGCGAGGTCGCGATAGGCGACGGCGAGACCGGGATTCTCGGATCTCAGGCGATCCACGATGGCGGCGGAGACCGTCCGGCTCACGGAATGGGCGCCCAGGATGCTGCCGTCGACGTGCAGGAGCTTCATGTTTGATCCTCGGTATCAGAAATGAACCGAGGCGCTATAGATAACCACTGTCATCGCCGCGCAAGGAGGCACATTCTTGGAACCCGGGCACATCGAGGGAACCGAGGCGTCGGGTCCCGATCACCATACCGGACAGGATTGCCGCCTCGTCGGTACGGTCCTGGCGCGGATCGGCGACAAGTGGAGTGTGCTCGTCGTGATGATGCTCGCTGACGGACCGAGGCGCTTCAACGAGCTGAAACGGATGATCGGCGGCATCTCGCAGCGGATGCTCACCTTCACGCTGCGCGGGCTGGAGCGCGACGGCCTCGTCACGCGCACGATCTTCCCGACCATCCCGCCACGGGTCGATTACGAGCTGACCGAGCTTGGCCGCTCCCTCAAGGGGCCGATCCAGGCGCTCGGCGCTTGGGCCTTCACCCATCTGCCGGAGATTCAGGAGGCCCGCGCCCGTTTCGACGGCCGCGACGGCAAGGCGGGTTGAGCGTCAGGCCGGGGTCGTCGCTGCGGTCTCGGCGCGTGGCGGGAGGCTCGCGGGCTCCGCGTTCGGCACGGCGCCGGCCCGGTGGCGGAAGTCCGGGATCGCTTCCTCGAACACCGCCTCCGCCGCCGCACGATCTCCCGCCGCGACAGCCTCGCGCAGGCGGTCGATCCAGCCCTCCAGCACCGCGCGATCGGCGAAGACGGGTTTGGCCGCCATGACGCCGTCGATGCCGGCGAGCGTCACCCGCGGCTCTTCCTTCGCGAACAGGATCTCGTTGAGCCGCTCGCCCGGCCGGGCGCCAGTGACCTGGATCTCGATGTCCTCGCCGGGCTCGAAGCCGGCGAGCCGGATCATGCGCTCGGCCAGATCGCGGATGCGCACGGGCTGGCCCATCTTGAGCACGTAGACCGCGGCGCGCTGGTCGCCGGTATCGCCACGTCCTTCCGCGTCGGCGTGGGAGGCGGCGGTGAGCACGAGGTCGGACGCCTCGCGCACGGTCATGAAGTAGCGCACCATCTCGGCATGCGTGACGGTGACCGGACCGCCGCGGGCGATCTGCGCCTTGAACACCGGCACCACCGAGCCCGCCGAGCCCAGCACGTTGCCGAAGCGCACGGCGATGAGCCGCGTCGCCTCCGGGCCGGCGCGCTCGGCGTCCAGAGCGGTTTCATGGTCGAGAGCTTGCGCCACCATCTCGGCGAAGCGCTTGGTGACGCCGAGCTGCGAGACCGGCTCGATCGCCTTGTCGGTCGAGATCATCACCAGGGCCCGGGCGCCGGCCGCCACGGTCGCGTCGGCCACGTTGATCGAGCCGAACACGTTGGTCTTGATGCCCTCGGCCCAGTCGCGTTCGAGATAGGGCACCTGCTTGAGTGCGGCGGCGTGGAAGACGTAGGTCGGCCGGAAGTCGCGCAGGATGGCGTGCAGCCGCTCGCGGTCGCGGATGTCGGCGAGCGCGCCCTCGACCTCGGCTTCGGCGTGCAGGAGGGCCGGGCCATTCAGGACGGCGTGCAGCGCCGGCTCGGAATTCTCGATGACGAGCAGCGCCGCGGCGCCGAAGGCGACCGCCCGGGCGCAGATTTCGGAGCCGATCGAGCCGCCCCCGCCCGTCACGACGACCCGGGCGCCGGTGAGGAAGCGTTCGAGGCGCGGCCGATCGATGGCGACGGTCGGTCGGAGCAGCAGATCCTCGATCTCGAGCGGCGCGAGTTCGGCGTCGCGCATCCCCTCGCCGAGGCTGGTGACGCGAGCGAGCGGCAGGCCGAGCCGCCGGGCGCGGGCGATCAGGTCGTCGGGCTCTGATTCAGGGGCGAGCGCGCTCGGCGTCGCCACGAGCCGGCGTACGGGCAGGCCGCGACCGGCGAGGTCGGCGACCACCTGCTCAAGGTCGCGAAATCCGCCGAGCACGGGCACGCCGCGCATCATCTGGCCGGCCTCGTCGGCCCGCGGCGAGAGGATGCCCTTGGGCGAGAGCCGCTTGACCGAACCGGATTCGATGGCCCGCAGCACGATCTCGATGTCGCTGCCGCGCCCCAGCAGCAATGTCGGGGTGGTGGCCGTGCGGGCCCGGCTCTGGCGGGAGCGGGCGTATTTCAGATAGCGGAAGGCCAGCCGCGGGCCGCCGAGCAGGAAGATCTGCAGCACCCAGTAGAGGATGATGGCAACCTTGCCGAAGAAGTAGAACCCGTAGAGGTTCGAGGAGACCAGCACGTAGTCGAGCACGAGCAGCGTCAGCGCGGTGACGCTCGCGGCGCGCACGATGCCAGCCAGATCCGGCAGCGAGGCGAAGCGCCACTTCGTGCGGTAGAGCTTGAACCACGCGTAGATCAGCCCGGCATAGATCAGGAAGGGCGGCAGCAGCAGCGGCAGGGCGTGCAGGCGCTCGGCCAGCGCCCCGTCCTGGAAGCGGAAGACGAAGGTCAGCACCACGGCCGCCGCGGTGGCGGCGAGATCGAGGACGACCATCGCCGCCGTCTTGAGGGTGCGCTTCTGCATGGTGCTTCGCGTCAGAGCATCCGCCCGAACGAGGGAAACCGGTTCTCGGTGAGAGCCCGCTCGGGCGCAGGCGTGTCGGCGCCGCTCTGGGCTATGTCTCCGGGCGCTGTCAACGCGACGTGGACGCGGCGGCCTTCACCGTGCCGCGCGCACCGCCTTGGTGAGCGCCCCGTCCGCATCGCCCAGATCCGGGGCGTCGATGTGGCGGTAGCGGGCCTGGATCAGACCGAAGGCGCCGAAGGCGAAGTGGCCGGTGGCGACGATGGCGAGCAGCACCCAGCCGTAGGGTTGCGCCCTGAGGGCCGAGAAGGCGCCCGAGAGGCCCGTGGCCTCGGAGGAGGCTTGCGTCCATGCGGCGGTGAGCACGAAGCCGCCGATCATCAGGAAGACGAGGCCCCGCGCCGCGTAGCCGAACCGGCCGAGACGGTCGGCCCAGGCTTCCGAGCCGGCCGGGAGCGACAGGCGCTCGGTGACGTTGCCCTTCCAGGCCTTGGCGGCGTAACCGATCCCTGCCGAGACGATGCCGAGCCCGACGAGCCCGACGAGCCAGGGTCCGAGGGGCTGGTCGAGCAGCCACTTGGTCCAGTCCCGCACCCCGTCGCCGCCCGCGGAGGCGCGGCCGATGCCGAAGGCGAGGCGGCCCGCGGTGAGGGCGAGGCCGGCATAGATCACGGCGCTGATGAGGTGGGCGCCCCGCACGGCCAGGGCCTTGGGCGAGCGCCCGCGCCGGTCGGCGTCGGTCGCCCCCTCGACGAGGCGCCACAGCGCGAAGCCCGCGAGGCCGAGCGTGATGAGCCCGACGATGATCACGCCGAACGGACCGCCGAGCACGGCGCGGATCGCGGATTTGCTGTCGCCGGCCGAGCCGCCCTGCCCGAAGGCGGCGAGCACGGCGAGCGTCCCCACGACGCAGTAGACGAAGCCGCGGGCGCCGTAGCCGAAGCGGGCAAGGTGTTCCAGGGCGTTGTCGTTCCGGGTCCAGGCCATGCCGGTCAATCGCGCTCGCGCGCCGGCTTGCCGGCCAGCGCCACGTAGAAGCCGAGCCCGTCCTCCGCGGGCAGGGTCTGGAGCCTTTCGATCCAGCCGCGCCGCTTGGCATCGAGGAGCTGGCGCCCGATCGGCTGGAACAGGGTCTCGCCGCCGCCCTCCGGCGGCGGATCGAGCCGGATCGCCACGGTCTTGCCCTTGGCGAACCGGCTGCGCTCCAGCATGTCGGTCAGCGAGGCTTCGGCCGTCGGGCGGTTGGCCCCGCGTAGGTCGAGTACGGATTCCGCGTCGGTGACCCCGAGCGAGCCGCGCAGCTTGTTGGCGTAGAAGTCTTCGAAATGAGGCAAGGCCGGATCCGCGCGGGTTCGTCGTCTAGAAGGCGATGTCGTCGTAGCTTTCGGCAACGGCCGGGGCGCCGCCGAGTTCGACCCGCGGCTCGTCCTGATAGACGATCGGGAAGAGCTTGAGCGAGACGATGCTCCGGTAGAAGTCGGTCTTGCGGCCGCGATCCCGGCTCTTGGCGGGTGACATCATCACCGGCACGCCGTCGATCAACGCCCAGCGCTCGTCGTCCGGCCGTGTTGCGGCCCAATCCCGATACGCGGCGACCTGCATGCGCGTGTCGCGGCGTGCTGGCACGGCCATAGATCAGCCTCCGGTTCGAAGGCGCGAATCGTAACAAAAAAGGGCCGCCCCGGACAGGGCGGCCCTCTTCAGGCTTTGCGATGGAATGGCCTCAGCCGTGCACGAGCACGTTGCGGAACTGCCAGGGGTCGCTCGGGTCGATGTCCTCCGGGAACAGGCCCGGGCGGTCGGTCAGCGGGGTCCAGTCGGTGTACACGCCCACCACCGGGCCGAGATACGGCGTCTGCACCTCAAGACAGCGGCGGAAGTCGATCTCGTCGGCCTCGACGATGCCGGCCTCCGGGTTCTCCAGCGCCCAGACCATGCCGGCCAGAACCGCCGAGGTCACCTGAAGGCCCGTCGCGTTCTGGTAGGGCGCGATCCGCCGCGTCTCCTCGATCGAGAGCTGCGAGCCGTACCAGTAGGCGTTCTTCTCGTGCCCGTAGAGCAGCACGCCGAGTTCATCGATGCCGTCGACGATCTCGTTCTCGTCGAGGATGTGCTGGCGCTCCTGCACCTTGCCGGCATTGCCCCACATCTCGTGCAGCGAGAGCACGGCATCGTTGGCCGGGTGGTAGGCGTAGTGGCAGGTCGGGCGGTAGACCGCCTCGTCACCGTCACGGACCGTGTAGTAGTCCGCGATCGAGATCGCCTCGTTGTGGGTCACGAGGAAGCCGAACTGCGCCTGAGCGGTCGGCGTCCAGGAGCGCACGCGGGTGTCGGCGCCGGGCTGGAGCAGGAAGATCGCGCAGCGCGAGCCCTTGGTCTGTTCCTGGGCATTGGCGGGCTTCCAGGTCTCGTGCGTGCCCCAGCCGAGCTCGGCCGGCTGGTTGCCCTCGGAGACGAAGCCCTCGACCGACCAAGTGTTGACGAACACGCCCTGGGGCTTCGGGTTCTTGGCACGCTGCGTGTCGCGCTCGGCGATATGAACGCCCTTGACGCCCAGCTCGCGCATCAGCGCGGCCCATTCCTCGCGGGTCTTCGGCTCGGGCGTGGTCGAGCCGGTGTCCTTGGCGACGTTCAGGAGCGCCTGCTTGACGAACCATGAGACCATGCCGGGATTGGCGCCGCAGCACGACACCGCCGTCGGGCCGCCGGGGGCGGCGCGACGGGCGGCGAGGATGTTCTCGCGCAGCGCGTAGTTGGTGCGGTCGGCCTGGCTCAGGTCCTTGTCGAAGTAGAAGCCGGTCCAGGGCTCGGCGACGGTGTCGATGTAGAGCGCACCGAGTTCGCGGCAGAGTTCGAGGATGTCGCGCGAGGAGGTGTCGACCGACAGGTTCACGCAGAAGCCCTGGCCGCCGCCCTCGGTGAGGAGGGGCGTGAGGACGTCGCGATAGTTCTCCTTGGTCAGCGCGACCTTCTCGAAGCGCAGGCCGTGCTTGTCGGCCAGATCCTTATGGCTATCGACCGGATCGATCACGGTGAAGCGGGCGCGGTCATACTCGAAATGGCGCTCGATCAGGGGCAGGGTGCCCCGGCCGATCGAGCCGAAGCCGATCATCACGATCGGGCCGGTGATGCGACCGTGGACGGGCCAATCCTTCTGCGGGCCATCGGACATGCGCGGACACTCCTTGTCGGGGCTGCTCTTTGCTTGAGAGCGGGTGATTGGTGCTTGGAAGTGACGAGCGGATGACGGTTCGGCGTCTGCCGGTCAACCAGTCGCTCAAGGTGAGCATTGCAAAAATGTGAAGATTGCCCGGCCTCAGCCATGAATTGTGCGCAGGGCTGAGGCCGGTTTGCGCCGGAGACACACGCCGAAAAGCGGGTCTATGCTGCGCTGCAACAAGGGAGTGGCGCCGAGGGGCAGAGACAGCACGCACAAGGGATTCGAACCATGCTGACCGTCCTCACCGCACCGTCCATCCACCCCGAAATCGAGACGATCGATCGCGATCCGGGCATCATCACGCTCCTGGCCGCCCTCATCCGCTCGGGACGCACGGTCGCCGGCCAAGCCCGCGCCTTCCACGAGGGCATCAGCCGCCTGTCCTTCTCCGCGACCGCTTGGCCCTATCACCGCTGAGCCCGAAATCCGTGGCGGGGTCCCCGGCCTGTCCCCGGACGACCATCGACCGAAACAGGGTCCGCCGCCGCTCTTGCGCGTCGACGGGCCCTGTTTCGCGTTCAATCGAATGACGTGAAGCGGGCGCCGCAGCCCGGCCTCGCCTCAGGCGGCGCGTCGTCGCGCCGCGAATGCGGCGGCCTCGGCGGCGACCTCCGGCAGCGGCTCGAGCGCACCGGTCGCGCGCAGAACGCCCTCGGCGCCCTCCAGCGCACCCGCCTGCAGTTCAAGACCGAGGAAGCGTTCGCGCTCGAACGGGCCGGGCATGTAAAGTCCGGCAGCCTTCTCCGGGGCGAAGCCGAAGCGTGCGTAGTAGGGCGCGTCGCCCACCAGAAGCACGGCGCCGTGGCCGCATTCGGCCGCGCGCGCGAGAGCGGCGCGCATCAGCGCTCCGCCGAGGCCGACGCCCTGCAGCGAGGGATCGACCGCGAGCGGGCCCAGCAGCAGGGCCGGGCGGCCGCAGCCGGCCTCGACATCCCACAGGCGCACGGTGCCGACAAGCCTGTCCTCCTGCACGGCGGTCAGGGCCAGGCCACGCGCGGGCTGGCGGCCCTCGCGGAGGCGCTGCGAGGTCTTCAGGAAGCGGCCGGGGCCGAAGCAGGCGTCGAGCAGATGCTCGCGGACTACGATGTCGGAGGCGATCTCATCGCGGATCTGGATCATGGCCGTACCCTCCCAGGATCGCTGGCAAGCGGGGGGAAACAGCCCTCGCACCCGCCGCGTGGCGGGCCGTCCGGGACACATCGACAAGCACGTCTCGTAAGACGAGCGGCACTTCTGACGGAAGAGGCGTGAACGAAGCCTGACCGGGCTGTCTCCCTGGGACGCGTCCCGGGGCCGCAGCGGATCAGATCACGATCTGCTCGAGGGGCGGGAAGCCGTTGAAGGCGACCGCCGCGTAGGTCGTGGTGTAGGCGCCCGCGCCCTCGATCCACACCTTGTCGCCGATCGAGAGGGAGACCGGCAGCGGGTAGTGGTTCTTCTCGTAGAGCACGTCGACCGAGTCGCAGGTCGGGCCGGCGACGACGCAGGGGGCCTTGCGGTCCTCGTCGTGGTCGGTGCGGATCGCGTAGCGGATCGATTCGTCCATGGTCTCGGCCAGCCCGCCGAACTTACCGATGTCGAGATAGACCCAACGCACCTCGTCCTCGGCCTCCGACTTCTTGGAGACGAGCACGACTTCCGCCTCGATCATCCCGGCATTGCCGACCATGCCGCGGCCCGGCTCGATGATCGTCTCGGGGATGCGGTTGCCGAAATGCTTGGTGAGCGCCCGGAAGATCGCATCGCCGTAGGTTTCCACACCGGGCACCTGCTTGAGGTACTTGGTGGGGAAGCCGCCGCCGAGGTTGACCATCGACAGGCCGATGCCGCGCAGCGCGCATTCCTGGAAGATCTGGGAGGCGGAGGCGAGCGCCCCGTCCCAGGCCTCCGTGTTGGCCTGCTGCGAGCCGACGTGGAAGGAGACGCCGTAGGCGTGCAGGCCGTGCCGGTGGGCGTGCTCCAGCACGTTCACCGCCATCTCCGGCTCGCAACCGAACTTGCGCGAGAGCGGCCAGTCGGCGCCCGCGCCGTCGCAGAGGATGCGGCAGAACACCTGCACGTCGCCGGTCTCGACACCCGCCTCGCCGGCGGCGCGAAAGATCTTCTCGACCTCGGCCTGGCAATCGACGGCGAAGAGCCGGATGCCGAGCTTGAGCGCGCGGACGACGTCGCGCTCCTTCTTGATGGTGTTGCCGAAGGAGACGCGCTCGGCCGTGGCGCCGGCAGCCAGCGCCATCTCGATCTCGGCGACCGAGGCCGTGTCGAAGCAGGAGCCCATCTCGGCGAGCAGGCGCAGCACTTCCGCGGCCGGGTTCGCCTTCACAGCGTAGAACACGCGGGTGTCCGGGAGCGCCCGACTGAACGCGGTGTAGTTCTCGCGCACGACATCGAGGTCGAGGACCATCACCGGACCTTCGTCCCGGCCGAGGTCACGGCGCGCGCGCAGGTAATCGCGGATGCGATCGGTCATTGGTCGTCCCCACCACAGGTTCGAGGCGCCCTCTCTCGGGCGCGAGATCGAATCGGGACGGTCCGGGCAAGCGAACCGTCGGCGTCAGGGGGCGATGCGTCGCGTCATCCGTGCGCTTTGGAGACGCGCGGATGGCAACAGGCGCAGAGCACCCGGAAGCTGCCGTGGATTGGATGGGGGAACCCCAACCGCACGCCGGGCAAGGATAAACAAGCCTCTTCGGTGTCGGCCTTTGGAGGGCCGACGAGACCAAAAAAGCCCGTTCGTCGTTGCTTTAAGCTGCGTCCCCCGTGGAGAGCGGGGTTCGCCGGTTTCGCCTCCGGCTGTCGGTTGTTGTCGGGGTCTGGTGTCGCCACCCGGATGCCGGCCGTAGGGATCCACCCTTTCGACCATCGATCCTTTAAGACCCCTGGCGGCTGTCCGGCAGTTGACCGGATGCCCACCAACCGACACGCGGCCACAGGCACGTGCGAAATTGGGCAGGGGCGATATACGGCCGAGTGCCCGCGGCCACAAGGGAAAAAAGTCGCGTCGTCCGAGGAAATTCGCTCCTGGCGGCGATTGTTGCGGAAAGGGCGCAGGGCCGCGTCGCAGGTGCCGGCTTCCCCCTTCCCAAGCCCCGGCGAAGCGGCCATTGAACCGTGGCATTGCGGAACGGGATCATGATCCAGGCCAAAGGTCATGCCGGGGACGATACGGCGCCGGACGGAGCCGCGCCCTCGCGCAGAAGGGTGATGACGGGGCTGACGGCCGCCGGCCTCGCCGCCGCCTTGCCCGCCATTGCCCGGCCCGCCGCATCCGAGCCACTCCCCTTCGAGCCGGCCGTGGTCGAGCGCTGGGCGCAGGCGCTCGCGGCCCAGCCCTTCGACGACACGGTTCCGCCTCTGCCGCCCGCGCTGGCGGGGCTCGACTACGACGGCTGGCGCGACATCCGCTTCCGGCCGGACCGGATGCTGCTGGGCGAGGCCGGCGGACCGTTCCGGCTTCAGCTCTTCCACCGCGGTTTCCTGTATCCGCGCCCCGTCGCCGTGAATCTGGTCCGCGACGGGGTGAGCACACCCGTCAAATACGATCCGGCGCTGTTCGATTTCGGGCGGACGCGGGTCGACGGGCCCCTGCCGGAGGATTTGGGCTTTGCCGGCATCCGCATCCACGCGCCGCTGAACCGGCCTGACCGGCTCGACGAACTCATCGTCTTCGTCGGCGCGAGCTATTTCCGCTTTCTCGGAAAGGACCAGCTCTACGGGCTCTCGGCGCGCGGCCTCGCCATCGGCACGGAAGCGGAGAGAGAGGAATTTCCGCTCTTCCGGGCCTTCTTCATCGAGGTGCCGGGGCCGGGCGCGACATCGCTCACGATCCACGCCCTCCTCGACGGTCCTTCGACCACGGGCGCCTACCGCTTCGTGGTCGAGCCGGGGGCGCAGACGGCCGTGCGGGTGAGCGCGACGCTCTATCCGCGCCGGCCCCTCGCTTCCGTGGGCATCGCGCCGCTGACCTCGATGTTCTTCATCAGCGAGACCGACCGCGGCCACAGCGACGATTACCGGCCCGAGCTGCACGATTCCGACGGGCTCCAACTCGCCACCGGGGCTGGGGAATGGCTGTGGCGGCCCCTCGACAATCCGCGCCACCGGCGCGTCTCGACCTTCCTCGACCGGACACCGAAGGGCTTCGGCCTGATGCAGCGCGACCGCGACTTTGCCAGCTATCAGGATCTGGAAGCCGGCTATGAGCGCCGGCCCGGCTACTTCGTGGAACCGGAGGGCGATTGGGGCGAGGGTAGCGTCTTTCTGGTCGAGCTGCCGACGGACAACGAGACCGCCGACAACGTCGTGGCCTTCTGGCGCCCGAAGACGCCCTATCCCCCGGGCGAGCCGGTGCGGCTCGCCTATCGCCTGCGGGCCTTGGCGGGGGAGGCGCTCCACCCGAACGGCAAGGTGGTCAACACCTTCGTCGCCGAACCCGCCGCGAGCGGCGCGGCGCGCCGGACGCCGGACGGCACCGCCCTGCTCGCCCGCCGCTTTCTGATCGATTTCGGCGGCGGGGAGCTCGGATCGCTGCTGGCCGACCCGATGCCGCCGGACGTCGTGGCGAGTGCGAGCGTCGGGCGCATCACCGCGACCTCGATCGTGCCGAACCCGCATGTCGGCGGTTTCCGCGTCGCGATCGACGTGCGGCTCGACGCGCCGGGCGCGACCGAGTTGCGGGCCTACCTGCGCAGGCAGGATCGAGCAGGCGAGCGGGCGCTGACCGAGACGTGGTCCTATCCCTGGAGCGTGGCGTGAGCGCGCCGGCCGAGCGCGCAGCCGCCCGGCTGGCGGTGGAAATCCGGCCCGCCCGCCTCGCGGACCTGGATGCCCTGGCGGCACTCGAGCAGGCCGCCTTCACCACCGACCGGGCCGAGCGGCGGGCGATCCGCCACGCGATCCGTTCGCCCAGCATGACGCTCCTCGTCGCGATCGCGCAGGAGTGTTCGGCGGGAGCCGGCAAGCGGACCGGCGGCGGGACCGAAGGACCCGAAATTCTGGTCGGCGCCGCGACCCTGGAGCGCCGGCGCACGAGCCGCGTCGCCCGTCTCTCCTCGCTCGCCGTGGCGCCCGCCCGCGCCGGCGCCGGGCTCGGACGCCGTCTCCTGCTGGCCGCGGAAGCCGATGCCCGCGCCCATGGCTGCGAGCGCCTGCGCCTGGAAGTGCGGGCCGACAACGGCAGCGGCATCCGGCTCTACGAGCGTGGCGGCTATGCGCGCACCGGGACCAAGCCGGACTACTACGAGGACGGCATGGAGGCGTGGTGCTACGAGAAGCGCCTCGCCGAGAGTTGAGCGCCGGGGGCGGCACGGGACAGCGGAGGTGCGCCAGCGCACTGGCGGAATGGGGAAGGCAACACAAGGTTCGGCCTTCCAAGAAGCAGCGGGGACGCTTCCCCGGAAGCCGCCCCGCCCAAGAAGAGATTCGAATGCCGTCCCTGTTCGATCCGATGACCCTCGGCGCCATCAAGCTGCCGAACCGCATTCTCATGGCTCCGCTGACCCGCGGCCGCTCCACCCGGAGCCACGTGCCGACGCCGCTGATGGCCGAATACTACGCGCAGCGCGCGGACGCCGGTCTCATCATCTCGGAGGCCACCGGCATCAGCCAGGAAGGGCTCGGCTGGCCCTACGCCCCCGGCATCTGGTCCGACGAGCAGGTCGAGGCCTGGAAGCCGATCGTGAAGGCGGTCCATGATCGCGGCGGGCGCATCGTCTCGCAGCTCTGGCACATGGGCTACCTCGTCCATCCCGACTTCCTCGGCGGCGAGCCGCCGGTCGCGCCCTCCGTCGCTACCGCGCCGGACGAGGCGCATACCTACGAGGGCAAGAAGCCCTACGGGCAGGCCCGGGCTCTGCGCGAGGACGAGATCCCGCGTCTCATCGCCGATTACGAGCGCGCGGCGCGCAACGCCGTGGCGGCCGGCTTCGACGGCGTGCAGATCCACGCGGCCAACGGCTATCTCCTCGACGAATTCCTCCGCGACGGCAGCAACAAGCGCACCGACCGCTACGGCGGCTCCGTCGAGAACCGGGTACGGCTCGTCACCAAGGTGGCGCAGGCCGTGGCCGGCATCGTCGGCCCCGAGCGCACCGGTATCCGCTTCTCGCCCAACGGCCCGATCCAGGGTGTGGACGATTCGAACCCGCACGAGACCTTCGGGCTCGCCGCCGAGATGATGGAGCGCGTCGGTCTCGCCTTCATCGAGCTGCGCGAGCCGGGCCCGGACGGCACCTTCGGCAAGGCGACGGTCGCGCCCGTGGCCCCCGTCATCAAGGAGCGCTTCGGCGGTCCCGTCATCCTCAACTGCGACTATGACGGCGAGCGCGCCAAGGAGGCGGTCGCCTCGGGAGAGGCCGATGCCATCGCCTTCGGCCGTCCCTTCATCGCCAACCCGGATCTGCCCGAGCGCATCGCCAAGGGCCTGCCGTTCAACAAGGACGACATGAAGACCTGGTACAGCCAGGGTCCGGAGGGCTACGTCGACTACCCGGCCCTGTCGCAGGCCGCGTAAACCGGCGGCGTCGGATCGCGGATTGCGCGACGATCCATGGACGGCTCCGCCCCGGCGGAGCCGTTCGCATGTCGGGGGGGAGGAGCGGGCGCATGTTCGAAGGCGAGGGGATGCGGTCGCCCTACCGGCTCGTCGCCTTCGACTTCGACGGCACGCTGGCCGACACCTTCCCCTGGTTCAGCGCCCAGCTCAACGGCGTGGCCGACCGCTACCGCTTCCGCCGGGTCGAGGCGGGCGAGACCGGACGGCTGCGCGCCATGGGCGCCCGGGAGATCCTGCGGGATCTCGGCATTCCGGCCTGGAAGCTGCCCCTGATCGCCCGCCACATGCGCGGGCTCGCCACCCGCGATGCGGGGACGGTGCGGTTGTTTGCCGGCGTGCCGGCGATGCTCGACCGGCTCGACGCGGCCGGTCTCGTGCTCGCCGTCGTCAGTTCCAACAGCGAGGCGAACGTGCGGCGCGCTCTCGGGGATCGCGCCGGATGCATCCGCCATTACGCCTGCGGCGCCTCGCTGTTCGGCAAGGCGCGTCACCTGCGGGCCGTGGCGCGCAGGGCCGGCGTGGCGCCCGCCGCGATGCTGGCGGTGGGCGACGAGATCCGGGATGCGGAGGCGGCGGCGCGGGCGGGCTGTGCCTTCGGCGCGGTGGCCTGGGGCTATACGGCGCCCGAGGCCCTGGCCGGCACGGAGCCGGCCCGCCTGTTCGGTGGGCCGGACGACGTGGTGCGCGCCCTGACGGGCGACCCTTACTGGCCCGCGCGGGCGCCGGGGACGATCGAGGCGCCGGCACCGCTGCCGAACGGCTCGTAGCGGGTCAGGCCGCGGAAGAGCTGGCTGATGAAGGCGCGGTCGGCGCCGCTCGACGGCGTGGTGCGCTCGATGAAGTCGAACACGCGTCCGTCCTGCAGGCCGTAGAGCGCCACGCGCTCGACCTTCATGCCCTGGTTGAAGTAGACGGCCGTGACCTTCTGGTCCTCGACCTGCTCGCCCAGGAACATCACCGTGCGGCGGGTGTTCTGGGTGATGTAGTACCAGGACTTGTTGCCGACCGTGGAGACCGTGGACGGCGTGCCGAGGATCTGCAGCACCTGCTCGGCGCCCATGCCCGGCTTCACCGTGGCGAGCGCGGCTTGATCGATCTGGTAGCCGTGGCGGATATCCTCGCCGATGCAGCCTGAGACGCCGACCGCGACGGTGCCGAGAACGGCGGCGCGGGCAAGCGACGAGACGAGACGGCGCGACATCGGCCCCCCTAATTCCTGCGAAGCGGGATTCGTCCGCGGCGCGATTGGCCTCGCGCGTCTTCGGACTTGCACCCTGGTCCGGGGTTGCCGTACCGCGGGGTTATGGCTTTGACAAGGCAAGCTCGGCCACAGCCCCGGCCGATCCGGTGGACCATATGATCGCGGGCCTCTTCCGCCGCGCCGACCGGCGCCGACGCACGATCCGAGCGCTGCACCAGCGCATCGGCGAGGCCGCGCGCCGTCCCGGTCTCTACGAGGGGCTCGGCGTGCCCGATACCGTGGAAGGGCGCTTCGAGGCGCTCGCCCTGCACGTCATCCTCGTGCTGCGCCGCCTCGGCCAGCTCCCGCCGCCCGCGGCGGACGTGGCGCAGGATCTCGTCGACTCCGTCTTCCTCCAGCTCGACGCATCCCTGCGCGAGCTCGGCATCGGCGACATGGGCATCCCGAAGCGCATCAAGAAGCTCGGCGCCTCGTTCTACGCCCGGGCCGGCGCCTACGGCGCGGCTCTCGACGCGAGCGACCGGACGGGTCTGGCCGCCGCGCTCGCCCGCAACCTGCTGGGCCGCGAGGATGCGCAGAGCGCAGCGCCGCTCGCCGCCTACGTGGAGGCCTGTGCCGCCGCCCTCTCCGCCCAGGATCTCGACGGCCTGCTGGAGGTCGGACCGCGCTTCCCCGAGCCGCCCGGCCAACCCGATGCGTCGGCAGGAGGCATCCGATGACCCTCAGGAGCGAGAGCCCGCTTTCCCGTTCGGTCAATGTCGAGCGCCTGCCCAAGGACCGCGCCGAGATCGTCGTCGAGGCGAGCCCGGCGGAGTGCGAGGCGCTCGCCCGCGACTTCAAGATCCCCGCCCTCCGCGACCTCGTCGGCCGCTTCACTCTGAGCGGCTCCCTGACCCGGCTGCTCGCCGAGGGTCGGGTGGAGGCCGTCGTGACCCAGGTCTGCACGGTGACGCTGGAACCCTTCGAATCGAAGGTCTCCGAGCCGGTCGAGGTCGAGTTCACCAACGCCGACATCCTGGAGGGCACCGAGGCCGAGGATGTGGAGCTGCCCGACCCGATCGTGAACGGACGCGTCGATTTCGGTGCGCTCACGGCGGAATTCCTGGCGCTCGGGCTCGATCCCTACCCGCGCAAGCCCGGCGTCGCCTTCGATCCGGTCACGGTCGGCGAGGATCCGCTGCCCTTCTCCGATCTGGCGGCCCTGCGCGCCCGGCTCGAGCCGAAGGAGGACTGATCGGCTCGCATCCGGTCCCCTGCGCGGGACCGCTTCAGTTTTTGTTTGCCCGGCGGGGCGCTGCCGCTATTTTGCGCGCCGCCGATCCGGGGCGCATCCAGGCGCCCCTTCACGCTCGCTGTCCGCAAAATCCCGCCGCGGCCTCCCGAAGGAACCATGTCGAACCGCGTTTGCATCTCGCTCGACGCCATGGGCGGCGATCACGGCCCCACGACCGTCGTGCCCGGTGCGGCCATCGCCCGCGAACGGCATCCCGAAATGACCTTCCTGATGTTCGGTGACGAGGCGGTGGTGCGTCCCCTCGTCGAGGCCGAGCCGCGGCTGAAGGGCGCCGTCGAGATCCGCCACACCACGGTCTCGGTTGCCATGGACGACAAGCCGAGCCAGGCGGTGCGCCAGGGCCGGGGCAAGTCCTCGATGTGGCGCGCGATCCAGGCCGTGCGCGACGGCGAGGCCCAGGCCGCCGTCTCGGCGGGCAATACCGGCGCCCTGATGGCGATGTCGAAGATCTGCCTGAAGACCATGGCCGGCATCGAGCGGCCCGCCATCGCCTGCCTCTGGCCGACGGTGCGCGGCGAGAGCGTCGTGCTCGATGTCGGCGCCACCATCGGCACCGATGCCGAGCACCTCGTGGAGATGGCGGTGATGGGCTCGGCCATGGCCCGCATCGTGCTCGACATCGAGCGCCCGACGGTCGGCCTGCTCAACGTCGGCACCGAGGAGATGAAGGGCAACGAGGCCGTCAAGGAGGCCGCCCGCCTCCTGCGCGAGTCCGAGCCCGAGAATTTTTCCTACCACGGCTTCGTCGAGGGCAACGATCTCGGTCGCGGCACCACCGACGTGGTGGTGACGGAAGGCTTCACCGGCAACATCGCCCTCAAGACGGCCGAGGGCACCGCCAAGCAGATCGGCTCCTATCTCAAGGCGGCGATGGGCCGGACGATCTCGGCCAAGATCGGCTACCTGTTCGCGCGTCAGGCCTTCGCGGCCCTGCGCGAGAAGATGAATCCGAGCCGGGCCAATGGCGGCGTCTTTCTCGGCCTGGAGGGCATCGTCATCAAGAGCCACGGTTCGGAGAACGCTCACGGCTTCGCGGCGGCGGTCGACCTTGCCTACGACATGGCGCGCCACGACCTGATGCGGACGATCCGGGACATGCTGGAGCAGACGCCCGCGGTCGCGGCCGGCCTGACCGCCGGCCTCGAGGCCGGCGCGGCCGACAAGTGATGGAAGGGACGGATCTGATGGCGCATCGGCGCTCCGTCGTGATCGGCTGCGGGGCGTATCTGCCCGAGACCGTCGTCACGAACACCGATCTCGCCGAGCGCGGGATCGAGACCTCGGACGAGTGGATCGTGCAGCGCACCGGCATCCGCCAGCGCCACATCGCGCGCCCCGACGAGACGACTTCGGTGCTGGGCAGCCGCGCGGCGCTCGCCGCTTTGGACGATGCCGGGCTCTCGGCCGCCGATATCGACCTCGTGATCTGCGCGACCTCGACGCCCGACCACACCTTCCCCTCCACCGCGACCCAGATCCAGGCGGCTCTGGGGATCGAGTCCGGCTTCGCCTTCGACCTGCAGGCGGTCTGTGCCGGCTTCGTCTACGCGGTCGCCACCGCCGACCGCTTCCTGACCACGGGCGGGGCCAAACGCGCCCTCGTCGTCGGCGCGGAGACCTTTTCGCGCATCCTCGACTGGGAGGATCGCACCACCTGCGTGCTCTTCGGCGACGGCGCCGGCGCGATCGTGCTGGAAGCGCGCGAGGGGGATGGGACAACGAGCGATCGCGGCGTGCTCGCGAGCTGCCTGCGCTCGGACGGGCGCCATCGCTCCAAGCTCTACGTCGATGGCGGCCCCGGCTCCACCGGCACCACGGGCAAGCTGCGGATGGAGGGCCGCGAGGTGTTCCGCTTCGCCGTCGGCTCCGTCACCGACGTGATCGCCGAGACCTTCCGCGCCTCCGGCACCACGGCGGACGACCTGTCGTGGTTCGTGCCGCATCAGGCCAACCGCCGGATCATCGAGGCCTCGGCCGACAAGCTCGGCATCGCCCGGGAGAAGGTCGTGCTCACGGTCGACCGGCACGGCAACACCTCGGCTGCCTCGATCCCCCTGGCGCTCGATGCGGCGCGCCGGGACGGGCGCATCCGCGAGGGCGACCTCGTGATGATCGAGGCGATCGGCGGCGGCTTCACCTGGGGCGCCGCGCTCATCCGCTGGTAAGCCGAACGGTTCGGACCTTCGGGCGTCTGCGGGGGGCTGGATTATCCGACGGGGATGGTTCGCAAGCTGTCAACCGCAAGGTTCGGTTGACCATGGCTCATCTGCCGATTAGCGTGTCCGATCATAGGGATACGCGGCGGGGGTTCGACTCGGCCGGGAGGGGGAGCGCATGGCGGGGAAGACGGTCACACGCGCCGATTTGAGCGAGGCCGTCTACCAGCAGGTCGGACTCTCGCGCGCCGAATCGGCCGCCCTGGTCGAGACGGTGCTCGCCGAAATCTGCAGCTGCCTGTCCGCCGGCGAAACGGTGAAGCTGTCCTCGTTCGGCTCCTTCGTCGTGCGTTCCAAGGGCAAGCGCATCGGCCGCAACCCCAAGACCGGCGTCGAGGTCGAGATCGAGCCGCGGCAGGTCATGGTGTTCAAGCCCTCGAACGTGCTGAAGGCCCGCATCAATGGCGGCCACGTCAACGGGCACGACACGGACGAGGACGATTGAGCCGCTCCGCAGGCTCGAAACCCCCCGGCCTGCGATCGGATCGGCTCGTCGCCCCCTGGCAGGCCGGAAGCCATCCCGGCCCCGTTGAAAAGACCGGATTGAGGCGCCGCCATGGGATTGCCGCTCGAAGCCCCGATCGACGAAGAGCGCGCTGAGAAGAGTCCCGGCGCCTTCCGCACCATCACCGAGGTCTCCGAGGAACTCGGCGTGCCGCAGCACGTGCTGCGCTTCTGGGAGAGCCGCTTCAGCCAGATCAAGCCGACGAAGCGCGCCGGAGGACGGCGCTACTACCGGCCCGAGGATGTCGAGCTGCTTCGGGGCATACGCCGCCTGCTGCACGGGCAGGGCTACACGATCCGCGGAGCCCAAAGGGTCCTGAAAGAGAACGGCGTGCGCTTCGTCCAGGCGGTCGGCCGGGGCGAGGCCGAGGCCGGCGCGCCGACGGGAGCGGAGCGGGACGAGGAGAGCGTCGAGGCGGCCGCCGCGGATCGCCGGGCGCTGGAGGGGGCGCTCGCCGAACTGCGCGCCTGCCGGGCTCTGCTCGCGGGGCTCGGCGACGCGAATCACGAGATGGGCGCGCCGGCCTGATGTCGTGACGGCCGGCGGCCGTCGCGAGCCGCCTGCCGCACCAACTCGCTTGTGCGCAAGGTATTGGTTCGTCTCGCGCTTTTCCGACTCGTCCCGGCTGGCGCGGCGAACATTCGACCTGAACTTTACGGGCGGAGCGGCGTTGAGGCGCCATGGCTCCCCCCCGATCCCGGATGTCTCCCACTCAGGAACTCATCGCCCGCGTCATGCGGATCGTGCGCGTATGCCCCGAGGCAGCCAACGAGGTTCTGGAGCTGATGTTTCTCGTCAGCCAGATCGAGGCCGCGACCACGGTCGATCGCGAGTATCGCGACGCGCGACGGGTCATCAGCCGCCTGCGGGCACCGCTCTGGGACATGGGGCCCGCCGACCGCGACACCTTGCTCAAGGCCGCCGAGACGATCCGCCGGGTCTGCGATCTGCCCAACCAGGAGATCCCATCCACGCCGCTGGCCGATCTTGGCGAACGGGAAAGAGTCGAGAAGGCGCTCACGCAGGCCCTGGTCGGAACGCTCGATCAGGCGCAGATCGCCCGCGTGACCGGAGCTGTCGCCGCCGCGCTCCAGCAGTGAGCGGGCGCCTGCCGCGTTGCGGCAGGACGGGAGATTCGCGGCGCAAGCCTCGACGCGGAGGAGGGGGGCCCCCACATTCCGCCTTCAGCCCGCTGTGCCGAGGCCGGATCGTCCGGCCGGCCGTTCGCGGGCCGTGAGGAGGCCAAGAAACGCCGATGGATGCGCCGACCCCCGCCCTGAAACCGATCGCAGCTCTTCCCGTCGCAGCCCTGTGGCTCGCTCTGGCGGGTCCGGCGCTCGCGCAGACCACCGTCACGCGCAGCGAGACGGTGCCCACTGGGAAGCAGGCCCGCCTCGTGATTGTGCCGAACCTCAAGAAGGACTGCTCCCTCGGTCCGATGCCGGAGATCAAGGTGACGACCGCGCCGGGCTCCGGCTCGCTCATCACCAAGGCCGGCAAGCTGAAGACGCCGGCCAAGTACCGTTGCCCGAACAAGGAGGCCGAGGTTCAGGCGCTCTTCTACCAGTCCAAGGACGGCTACACGGGCTCGGACACGGTCGTCGTCGAAATCAAGAACGCCGACGGCGAGATCGAGAAGCGGGATATCCGCATCACCGTCGACAAGGCCGACAAGGCCAAGAAGGACACGACCGACCTCTGATCCTGCCGGGCCGGTCGCTGGCCGGCCATGCTGCGCTGCGAAGACAGCGGACGCGTCGCGACGGCATCCGGCCCCGTCTGAGGGCTGGATGCCGTGCTCCGCTAGCGATGAAGGCTGCGTTAAATCCAAGTCACTCTTGGCTGTGGCGCGTTTCACACGCAGGTCTGCCGGCCTGTGGGCGGTGCGACAAATCCCGCAATGTCAGTTGCATCCAGCCCGAGACAGGATGAAGCTGTGATCAGCCTGAAGGGGGTGTTCGAATGCCGCTGCACTCGACGAACGACCTGTTCCAGAGCTTCGCTCGCGGCTATGAGGCGCGCCGCGACACGGAGATGACCCTCTCCGAATATCTTGAGGCCTGCCGCGACAATCCGCTGATGTACGCCTCCGCGGCCGAGCGCATCCTCGACGCGATCGGTCAGCCCGAGATGGTGGACACCGCCCGAGACGCACGCCTCGGCCGTGTCTTCATGAACCGCACGATCCGGGTCTATCCGGCCTTCGCCGAATTCTACGGCATGGAGGAAACGATCGAGCGGATCGTCTCGTTCTTCCGCCACGCCGCGCAGGGGTTGGAGGAGCGCAAGCAGATCCTCTACCTGCTCGGCCCCGTCGGCGGCGGCAAGTCGTCGCTGGCCGAGCGCCTCAAGGCGCTGATGGAGGTCCACCCGGTCTACGTGCTGAAGGCCGGCGACGAGGTTTCGCCGGTCTTCGAGAGCCCGCTCGGCCTGTTCGATCCCGAAGTCATGGGCCGGGAGATCGAGGAGCGCTTCGGCATCCCGCGCCGGCGTCTGACCGGCCTGATGAGCCCCTGGGCCCTCAAGCGCCTCGACGAGTTCGACGGCGACATCTCCCGCTTCAAGGTGATCAAGGTGCGGCCCTCGCGCCTGCGCCAGATCGCCATCGCCAAGACCGAGCCGGGCGACGAGAACAACCAGGATATCTCCTCGCTCGTCGGCAAGGTGGACATCCGCCGGCTCGAGACGCTCTCCCAGGCCGACCCGGACGCCTACAGCTACTCGGGCGGCCTCAACCGGGCGAACCAGGGCGTTCTCGAATTCGTCGAGATGTTCAAGGCGCCGATCAAGATGCTCCACCCCCTGCTCACCGCGACGCAGGAGGGCAACTACGTCGGCACCGAGAACATCGGCGCGATCCCCTTTACCGGCGTGATCCTGGCCCACTCGAACGAGGCCGAGTGGCAATCGTTCAAGACCAACAAGAACAACGAAGCCTTCATCGACCGCATCTACGTCATCAAGGTGCCCTACTGCCTCCGGGTCACGGAGGAGCAGCGCATCTACGAGAAGCTGATTTCGGGCTCCGAACTGTCCACGGCGGCCTGCGCCCCGGGCACGCTGGAGATGCTGGCCCGCTTCTCGGTGCTCTCGCGCCTGCGCGAGCACGCCAACTCCAACCTGTTCTCGAAGATGCGGGTCTACGACGGCGAGAGCCTTCGCGAGGTCGATCCCCGTGCCCGCTCGATGCAGGAATACAAGGACACGGCGGGCGTCGACGAGGGTATGGACGGGATCTCGACCCGCTTCGCCTTCAAGGTTCTGGCCGCGACCTTCAACCACGACACCACCGAGGTCTCGGCCGATCCGGTCCACCTGATGTACGTGCTTGAGCAGGCGATCCGGCGCGAACAGCTGGCACCGGAGACGGAGAAGCGCTTCATCGAGTTCATCAAGACCGAACTCGCCCCGCGCTACGCCGAGTTCATCGGCCACGAGATCCAGAAGGCCTATCTCGAATCCTACCACGATTACGGGCAGAACCTGTTCGACCGCTACATCGACTACGCGGATGCCTGGATCGAGGATCAGGACTTCAAGGACGCCGAGACCGGCCAGCTCCTCAACCGCGAACTCCTGAACCAGGAGCTGACGAAGATCGAGAAGCCGGCGGGCATCGCCAATCCGAAGGATTTCCGCAACGAGGTGGTGAAGTTCGCCCTGCGCTCGCGGGCGCAGCACGGCGGCCGCAACCCCTCCTGGACCAGTTATGAAAAACTGCGCGAGGTGATCGAGCGGCGGATGTTCTCGCAGGTCGAGGAACTGCTGCCCGTGATCTCGTTTGGCTCGAAGAAGGATAGCGAGACCGAGAAGAAGCACGGCGAGTTCGTCGATCGCATGACCGACCGGGGCTACACCGAGCGGCAGGTCCGACGACTCGTGGAATGGTACATGCGCGTGAAGCAGGCGGGTTGAGGGGGCTTCCCCTGAGCATCCGCCGCACTTTCGCACCTTTGTCCCTCGACCAGGGACGTGAGACTAGGCGCTGAGCGACCCCGGATGCACATCGTCGACCGTCGGCTCAATCCAGGTGGGAAGAGCCTCCCGAACCGCCAGCGCTTCCTGCGCCGGGTCAAGGACGTCGCGCAGCGCGCGGTTCGGGAATCCGCCCGCGAGAAGGACATCAAGAACCTCGGCAAGGACGGGCGCATCACCGTGCCCGGCGACGGGGTGCGCGAGCCGCGCTTCTCCCGCCAGCCGGGCTCGGGCCATCAGGACTACATCCTGCCCGGCAACAAGACCTACGTGGAGGGCGACCGCATCGAGCGCCCGCCGGGCGGCGGGGGCGGTAGCGGCTCCGGGGAAGGCGGCGAGGGCGGCGAGAACAGCGAGGACGCCTTCCACTTCGTCCTGACCCGCGAAGAATTCCTCGACCTCTTCCTCGAAGACCTCGAACTGCCCGATCTCGCCAAGCGCCGCCTCGCCATCGTCGAGACGGAAGGCCTGCGCCGGGCCGGCTACACCGTCTCGGGTTCGCCGGCCAACCTCGCGCTCTCCCGCACCCTGCGCAATTCCATGTCCCGGCGCATCGCCCTCAAGCGGCCGAAGCTGGAGGAGGTCTCGGCGCTGGAGGCCGAGATCGCCGAGGCCGAGGCGGCCAACGATCCGCGCCTGCCCGACCTGCAGCTCAAGCTTCTCGGCCTGAGGGAGCGCTCCAAGCGCATCCCCTACGTCGATCCGATCGACCTGCGCTTCCGCCGCTTCGAGCCCTATCCGAAGCCGATCGCCCAGGCCGTGATGTTCTGCCTGATGGACGTCTCGGGCTCGATGACCGAGCACATGAAGGATCTGGCCAAGCGCTTCTACATCCTGCTGCACATCTTCCTGACGCGCCGCTACAAGCATGTCGAGATCGTCTTCATCCGCCATACGGACAAGGCTACGGAGGTGGACGAGGAGACCTTCTTCGGCTCCCGCGAGACCGGCGGTACGCTCGTCTCCTCCGCGCTGGTCGAAATGAAGCGCATCGTCACCGAGCGTTACTCACCGGACGACTGGAACATCTACGCGGCGCAAGCCTCTGACGGCGACAACGTCTCTTCCGACGGTCCGACCTCGACGGAACTCTTGCGCGCCCACATCCTGCCGGCCTGCCAGCACTTCGCTTATCTCGAAGTCGGCGACGAGAACGGCCCGCGCGCGGGCTTCGTCGAGCACCGCACCACTCTGTGGCGAACCTACGAGGCTCTGGCCAAGGCCGGCGAGCCGCTCGCCATGCGCAAGGTGAACCACCGCCGCGACATCTACCCCGTGTTCCGCGAGCTGTTCGGCCGCAAGGACGCGCGGGCGGAGGCGTAGCGATCGACCTCCTCGCGAGGGGAGGAGAGACAGCGTCGAAGAGAAGGGCCGACATGGTCGCGAGCCTGAGCCGCACGAAGTCCACGGCGCCCAAGCCCGGAGAGTTGCTGTTCACCGGCAACGACTGGGACTTCGAGACGATCCGGCGCATCCACGATGCCTGCGAGGCGGTGGCCGGGCCGGAACTCGGCCTGTCGTGGTACCCGAACCAGATAGAGATCATCACCGCCGAGCAGATGCTCGACGCCTATGCCTCGATCGGGATGCCGCTGTTCTACAAGCACTGGTCCTTCGGCAAGCACTTCGCCCAGCACGAGGCGAGCTATCGCCGCGGCCTGATGGGGCTCGCCTACGAGATCGTCATCAACTCCGATCCGTGCATCTCCTACGTCATGGAGGAGAATACGGCCACGATGCAGACGCTGGTGATCGCCCACGCCGCCTTCGGCCACAACCACTTCTTCAAGAACAACTATCTGTTTAAGCAGTGGACCGACGCGGAGGGCATCCTCGACTATCTCGACTTCGCCAAGAGCTACATCGCCCGCTGCGAGGAGCGCTACGGGCACCAAGCGGTCGAGCACGTGCTCGACGCCGCCCATGCGCTGATGAGCCAGGGCGTCCACCGCTACCCCCGCAAGAAGCGGCCGGATCTGGCGAGCGAGCAGCGCCGGGAGCGTGAGCGCGAGGAGCACGGCGAGCAGATCTACAACGACCTCTGGCGCACCCTGCCGGCCAAGACCGGCGCGGCCAAGGGCGACCCGGCCCTGGAGCGGCGCAAGGCACTGCTGGAACTGCCCCAGGAGAACATCCTCTACTTCCTGGAGAAGGTGGCGCCGCGCCTGCGGCCCTGGCAGCGCGAGATTCTTCGGATTGTCCGGCTCGTGGCGCAGTATTTCTACCCGCAGCGCCAGACGAAGGTGATGAACGAGGGCTGCGCCACCTACTGCCACTACCGGATCATGAACGCGCTCTCGCAGAAAGGTCAGCTCAGCGAGGCGGCCTATCTCGAGTTCCTGACCTCGCACACCAACGTCATCCGCCAGCCGACCTTCGACGATCGCTCCTTCGGCGGCCACAATCCTTATGCGCTGGGCTTTGCCATGATGCAGGACATCGCCCGCATCGTGGAGCAGCCCAGCCAAGAGGACCGGGAGTGGTTCCCCGACATCGCCGGCACCGGCGATGCCATGGGCGTGCTGCGCGACTGCTGGGAGAATTACCGCGACGAGAGCTTCATCGCGCAGTTCCTGAGCCCGAAGCTGATGCGCGACATGCGCCTGTTCCACGTCGTGGACGATCCCGACGAGCCGGAGATGCGCGTGGAGGCGATCCACGACGAGCGCGGCTACCGCAAGATGCGCCGCTCCTTCGCCCGTCAATACGACGTGGCGTGGCTCGACCCGGACATCGAGGTGGTGGACGTGGACTTGGAGGGCGACCGCAAGCTCATCCTCCACCACAAGGCGCTCAACCGGATCACCCTGCAGAGGGAGGACGCCCGGCGGGTGCTCCAGCACCTCGCCGACCTCTGGGGCTACGATGCGGTGCTGAAAGAGGTCGATCCGGCGAGCGGCGCGGTGCTGGTCGAGCACTCGGCGAGCGCACGGCCGATCTTCTTCTGAGCCGCTTCGTTGTTCTCGCTGAACGCTTGCTTCCCGCTTCCGTCATTGCGAGGCGAAGCCGAAGCAATCCAGTGCGCCGCCTCTTCCGGAAAGGTCGCGCCGCTGAATCGCTTTGCCGACGCTCGCGATGACGGAGTGTGGCCGAACCCCGGAAGCGATCGGCTGGAGACCGTCAGAGCGAAAGGATCGCGGCCCCAGCGTCGCGCGCCTGAGCCGTGAAACGAACGCGGCCCCCCTCCAACGCGGCGCCGCCGCCCGCGATCAGGGCGAGCGCCGCCGGGTAGAGCCGGTGCTCCTGCACGATCACGCGGGCGCTTAAGCTGTCGGCATCGTCGCCCGGAAGCACCGGCACGGCAGCCTGCGCCACGATCGGACCGGCATCGAGTTCGGGTACGACGTAGTGCACGGTGCAGCCGTGCAGACGCACCCCCGCTTCCAACGCGCGCTCATGGGTGTGCGTGCCCTTGAACAACGGCAGCAGCGAGGGGTGGATGTTGATCATCCGGCCCGCCCACGCCTCGACGAAGGCGTCGGTGAGGATGCGCATGAAGCCGGCGAGCACGATCAGCTCGATGCCCGCTTCGTCCAGCTCCGCCCGGAGCGCGGCGTCGAAGCGGGCACGATCGGGGAACGCCTTGTGGTCGATGGCGCGGGCCGGGATGCCGGCCTCCCGCGCGCGGTCGAGGCCGGCGGCGTCGGGACGGTTCGAGAGAACGAGCACGATCTCGGCCGGATAGTCGGGCGCCCGTGCCGCCTCGATCAGCGAGACCATGTTCGAGCCGCGACCCGAGATCAGGATCGCGACGCGCTTCCTCGGGATTGGGGCGCTCACAGGGCGAGCTGCCCCTTGAAGGTCACCGGCTCGGCGCCCCGCTCGGTGATGTGCCCGAGCAGGACCGGCGCCTCGCCGGCCTCGGTCAGTGCGTCGGCTACGGCATCCGCCGCGTCGGCAGCGGCGACCACCACCATGCCGATGCCGCAGTTGAAGGTGCGCAGCATTTCCGCTTCCGCCACACCCCCCTCGCGCGCCAGCCAGCCGAAGACCGGCGGCACGGCAATCGCCGAGAGGTCGATCTCGATGCCGACGCCGTCGGGCAGGACGCGGGGAAGGTTGTCGGGGAAGCCGCCGCCGGTGATGTGGGCAAGCGCCCGGATGCCGCCGGCCCGTTTCAGGGCGGCGAGCAGCGGCTTTACGTAGATCCGGGTCGGTTCCAGCAGCGCCTCGCCGAGGCTGCGGCCGGCGGCGAACGGCGCGTCGGCGTCATAGCCGAGGCCGGTCTTGGCCACGATCCGACGCACCAGCGAGAACCCGTTCGAGTGGACGCCCGACGAGGGCAGGCCGAGCACGACATCGCCGGGCAGGATGCCGGGGCGCGGCAGCAGCGTGCCGCGCTCGGCCGCGCCCACCGAGAAGCCGGCCAGATCGTAGTCGGCGCCGTCGTAGAGGCCCGGCATCTCGGCGGTCTCGCCGCCGATCAGCGCGCAGCCCGCCTGCCGGCAGCCCTCGGCGATGCCGCGCACGATGTCGGCGCCGACGCCGGGCACCAGCTTGCCGGTGGCGTAGTAGTCGAGGAAGAACAGCGGCTCGGCACCCTGCACGATGATGTCGTTGACGCACATCGCCACGAGGTCGATGCCGATCGTGTGGTGGCGCCCGGTCTCGATGGCGATCTTGACCTTGGTGCCGACACCGTCGTTGGCAGCGACCAGGATCGCATCCTTGAAGCCCGCCGCCTTGAGGTCGAACAGGCCGCCGAAGCCGCCGATCTCGGCGTCCGCCCCAGGCCGGCGCGTGGCGCGCACCAGCGGCTTGATGGTCTCGACGAGCGCGTTGCCCGCGTCGATATCGACGCCCGCCTGCGCGTAGGTGAGCCCGTTCCCGTCCTGCGCCGTCATCGCCGCCCCGTCGTCCGGTAATTGCTGGTCAATTGGCCGATCATGCGGAAATCCGCTGCCACATCGCGGCGCGATTGACCACTGTCACCGGCGGGGGACGGCCCGCTCGGGCACAGCATCATGCCGTGCCGCGGGCAAAAAGCGCCTCGAACAGGGCGGCCGAGCGCTCCAGCCCCTCCGGCGTCAGCCGGACCGACTTCTCCTCGCCGACGGGGGCGTCGATCAGGCCTTTGGCATGAAGCCGGCCCAGCACGTCCCAGGACTGCTCCTTCCAGGCCCGGTCACCGTCGTGCAGCGTGAGCTGGAGGAGGGCGAGAACCGCTGCGTCGATCCGGTCGATATCCTCGGTGTCCATGGCGTCACGTCTCCGTCGAGGCCGGGCTTCCATCGAACGCCCTCCCGCCGCGCGGGGCAAGACCCGCCTTGACCGGGCGTGCGGTGCTTCCCACTGTCCCGGCCGGACGGATTTACACAAAGGACGGGCGCGCGATGCGTGGGCGGGCAATCATCGGGCTCTCGATCCTCGCGGTCGTGGTCTTCCTGCTCTACGAACTGCGCGAGGTGATGCTGCCCTTCGTGGCGGGGCTGGCGCTCGCCTACCTGCTCGATCCGCTGGCCGACCGGCTGGAACGACTCGGCCTCGGGCGGCTTGCCGCCACGCTGCTGATCCTGTCGGGCTTCGTGGTCGGGTTCGTGGTGTTGCTCATCATCGTGGTGCCGCTGGCCGCCGGCCAGATCGCCTCGCTCGTCAATTCACTACCGAATATGGTCGGGCGCCTGCAGAGCATCCTCGTGGAGCGGGCGGGGCCGCTCCTCCAGCGCGTCGGCGGCACCGAAGTCGTCAACGAGTTGCAATCCTCCGTCGGCACGCTGGTGGGGCAGGGCGGGGCGTGGTTCCTGGCCTTCCTCAAGTCGCTCTGGACGGGAAGCCAGGCGCTGGTCTCCATCGCCTCGCTGCTGGTCGTGACGCCGGTCGTGGCCTTCTACGTGCTGCACGACTGGGACCGGATGATCGCCACCCTCGACGGCTGGGTGCCGCCGCGCCACCGTCCGACCGCGCGGCGGCTGGCGGGCGAGATCGACGGTGCGGTGACCGGCTTCGTGCGCGGCCAGAGTCTCGTCTGCCTGATCCTCGGCTCGTTCTACGCCGTCGGCCTGTTCCTGGTCGGGCTCAACTTCGGCGTGCTGATCGGGATGATCTCGGGCTTCCTCACCTTCATTCCCTATGTCGGCACGCTCACCGGTTTCATGCTCTCCGTCGGCGTCGCCCTCGTGCAGTGGTGGCCGACCGGCGACTGGCTGCATATCGGCCTGACCGTCGGCGTCTTCCTCGTCGGGCAGTTTCTCGAGGGCAACGTGATCTCGCCCAAGCTCGTGGGCGACTCGGTCGGCCTCCATCCGGTCTGGCTGATGTTCGCGCTGCTCGCCTTCGGCTCGCTGTTCGGCTTCCTCGGGCTCCTGCTCGCGGTGCCGGTGGCCGCCTCCATCGGCGTGATCGTGCGCTTCGGCATCGAGCGATATCTCGAAAGCAAGATCTACCGAGGCGACGGACCGGTGCTGATCGGGGATTCCGCGAGCCCCTCGCTGCCTGCTCGCGATTGATCGCGCGCGACGGTGTATGGTGGGCGGATGCGCGACAAAGCTCCCCCGAAGCAGCTCACCTTCGACCTGCCGCTCGATCCGCGCTTCGGCGCCGAGGACTTCCTCGTCAGCCCCTCCAACGAGGAGGCCTATGCCCTGATCGAAGCTTGGCCCGACTGGCCGGACACCGTGTTCCTGCTTCGCGGCCCGCCGGGCAGCGGCAAGAGCCACCTCGCCTCGATCTGGGCGACGCGGGCGCAGGCCTGGACGGTCGCCGCCGCGGAGATCGACGGGAGCAACGTCTCCCACCTGATCTCCAACGGCGCCCTCGTGATCGAGGACGTGGACCGCGAGGCGGGCCGCGACGAGGCGGCCCTGTTCCACCTGCTCAACCTCGCCCGCGAGCGGCGCTTCCCCGTGCTGCTCACGGCCTCCGCCCCGGTCGACGCCTACGGCCTGAAGGTCGCGGATCTGCGCTCGCGCCTGCGGCTGGCGCCGGGTGCCGAGATCGGCCCGCCGGATGACGGGTTGCTCCGGGCGGTCATCGTCAAGCTGTTCGTGGACCGGCAGCTCGTGGTCGATCTCGCCGTCGTGGACGCCCTTGCCCTGCGGATCGACCGCTCGCTCGACCGGGCCCGCGCGGTGGTGGCCGAACTCGACCGCGATGCCCTCGGACGGCGGCGGCGCATCACCCGGCCCCTCGCCCTCGCCGTCCTCGACCGGCTGGACGCTGCCGACGGGGCGGAGGAGGATGGCGACGAGGCCGAGAGCGGTGCCGAGGGAGCCGGAGACGGAGCCGCGTAAGCCCCGGCCCGTTGTCATCAAACCGTCAAACAGGTTCGGCCGCGCCATGGTAGGAGCCGGGCCGAGCGAAGCGGAAGGGAGCCAGCGCGTTGTCGGAAGTGGAGTCGGAAGTCGCCGCCCGGGACGTGGAGGCGGAGGCCGAGGAGACCAGCCTTGCCACGGAGCGGGGCGTGCGCAGCGAGTCGGCCCGCGCCCGGACCGCCCGCGCTGCCCGCATCCTCGCCGCCGAGAAGGCCGCCGAGAAGCCGGCCGAGCCCGATACGGCCGGGGAAGCCGAGGCGGCGGAGGCTGCCCGCGAGCCGGTGCTGGAAGCCGGCCGCTCCCTGCGGCACTCCCCCGAGCGCTTCGTGAACCGCGAGCTGTCCTGGCTCCAGTTCAATCGCCGGGTGCTGGAGGAATCCTCCAATCCGAACCATCCGCTCCTGGAGCAGCTGCGCTTCCTCTCGATCTCGGCCAACAATCTGGACGAGTTCTTCATGGTGCGCGTGGCCGGCCTGCACGATCAGGTCCGCGCCGGTCTCGTCGTGCCCTCTCAGGACGGCCTGACCCCCTCCGAGCAGCTCGCCCGCATCGGCACCGAGGTTTCGCGGCTGGCCCTCGACCAGCAGGATCGCTGGCGGGTGCTGCGGGAGGAGCTGAACACGGCCGGCATCCACCTCGCCGAGCCTGTCGAGCTGTCGGACGCGCATCTGGCGTGGCTCGACGACTACTTCCTGTCCTACATCTTCCCGGTGCTGACGCCGCTCGCCATCGATCCGGCGCATCCCTTCCCGTTCATCCCGAATCTGGGCTTCACGGTCGCGCTGATGATGGTGCGGCCCCGCGACGGGCGGACCCTGCGCGCGCTGATCCGTCTGCCGTCCCTGCTCGACCGCTTCGTGCGCCTGCCCGACGTGGCCGGGGACGGCACCGCCCGCTTCATCGCCATCGAGCAGGTGATCGCGAAATACGCGAGCCGGCTCTTCCCCGGCTACTCGCTCAAAGGGCAGGGTGCCTTCCGCGTCGTGCGCGACTCCGATCTGGAAATCGAGGAGGAGGCCGAAGACCTCGTCCTGCACTTCGAATCCGCGATCAAGCGCCGCCGCCGCGGCGTCGTCATCCGCCTGGAGGTCGAGGCGGGCATGACGGAGGAGCTGCGCGCCTTCGTCGCCGACGAGCTGGAGATGGCGCCCGACTCGGTCTTCGTGGTCGAGGGGATGCTGGCGCTCAACGAGCTCTCGCAGATCGTAGGGATCGACCGGCCCGATCTCAAGTTCAAGCCCTACAACCCGCGCTTCCCCGAGCGCATTCGGGAGTCGGGCGGCGACGTTTTCGCCGCGATCCGGCAGAAGGACTTCATCGTCCACCACCCCTACGAGTCGTTCGACTCCGTGGTGCAGTTCCTCGCGCAGGCCGCCCGCGACCCGAACGTGGTGGCGATCAAGCAGACGCTCTACCGCACCTCGTCGAATTCGCCGATCGTGGCCGCGCTGGCGGAAGCCGCGGAGGCCGGCAAGTCGGTGACCGCGCTCGTCGAGCTGAAGGCCCGCTTCGATGAGGAGGCCAATATCCGCTGGGCGCGAAACCTCGAGAAGGCGGGCGCGCAGGTGGTGTTCGGCTTCGTCGAGCTGAAGACCCACGCCAAGCTCTCGATGGTGGTGCGCCGGGAGGGCGACCGCCTCGTCACCTACTGCCATCTCGGGACGGGCAATTATCACCCGATCACCGCCCGCATCTACACGGACCTGTCCTTCTTCACCGCCGACCCGGCCATTGCCCGGGACGTCTCGCGCATCTTCAACTTCGTCACCGGCTACGCCGAGCCGGCGGAACTGGAGCGCATGGCGGTCTCGCCGCTGACCCTGAAGCCGCGTCTGCTTCAGCATATCGAGGAGGAGATCGCCCATGCCCGGGCCGGGCGTCCGGCGGCGATCTGGATCAAGTGCAACTCGCTGGTCGATGCGCAGATCATCGACGCGCTCTACGATGCGAGCGCGGAGGGTGTGCAGATCGACTGCATCGTGCGCGGCATCTGCTGCCTGCGACCGGGCATCCCGGGCCTGTCCGAAACGATCCGGGTGAAGTCGATCGTCGGGCGCTTCCTCGAGCACGAGCGCGTCTACGCCTTCGGCAACGGCGCCGGGCTGCCGCATCCGAAGGCCACCGTCTACATCTCCTCGGCCGACCTGATGCAGCGCAACCTCGACCGGCGGGTCGAGGCTCTGCTGCCCATCACCAATCCGACTGTGCACCAGCAGGTGCTCGACCAGATCATGCTGGCCAACCTCCTCGACAACAGACAGAGCTGGCGTGTACTGGCGTCGGGTGCCAGCGAGCGGATCGGCCCCGCGGAGGGGGAGGAACCGTTCAATGCGCACAAGTATTTCATGACGAATCCGAGCCTGTCCGGGCGCGGCAAGTCATCGAAGAAATCGAGCCCACGGGCGCTCAGCCGCCGCGCCCAGCGGTCCTGACGACGACCTGATCCGGGCCGGCGATCGGCCCGGCACCATCGTGAGCGCTCCGCCTGCGGGGCACTGCCCTCGAAGGGGGATGCATGGGTCCGACACGTCCCCACCTGACGCTTGCCCACTCGGTCGAACGGCCGGCCCCTATGACGATTGGCATGACGGTCGAACCTGTCGCGATCATCGATATCGGCTCGAACTCGGTGCGGCTCGTCGCCTATGACGGGCTCCAGCGCGCACCGACGCCGCTCTACAACGAGAAGGTCCTGTGCGGGCTCGGCCGCAGCGTCTTCTCCACGGGCCGCCTCAACGAGGATTCCGTGCAGCGGGCGCTCGCCGCCCTGCGCCGCTTCCGCGTCCTGTGCGACACCATGCGGATCGAGCGCATCTTCGTGCTGGCCACCGCCGCGGCGCGGGACGCGGCCAACGGCCCCGCTTTCCTGGAGGCGGCTCGCGCGGCGCTCGGCCAGGAGATCCAGCTGCTCTCCGGCCGACGCGAGGCCGAATTGTCGGCGCTCGGCGTCGTCTCGGGCTTCTACGCGCCCGACGGCGTGGTGGGCGATCTCGGCGGCGGCTCGCTGGAACTGGTCGATGTCAGGGGTACAACGGTGGGGCAGGGCGTGACCATGCCGCTCGGCGGCCTGGCCCTCCAGGATCTCTCCGAGGGCTCTCTCAAGAAGGCGCGCAAGCTCGCCCGCGACCATCTGAAGAAGGCCGAGCCGCAGCTCGACACCCTGCGCGGGCGCACCTTCTACGCCGTCGGCGGGACGTGGCGGGCGCTGGCCCGCCTGCATCAGGCCGCCCGGCAATACCCGCTCCACGTCATGCACGGCTACGCGGTGGAGCCTTCCGACGAGCTGAGCTTCCTCGAAATGGTGGAGGCGAGCGACGCCGCGACCCTGCAGGAGGTCGAGACCATCTCCGAGGCGCGCCGGCCGCTGCTGGCCTTCGGCGCGGTGGTGCTGGAGGAGATCATCCGCCTGGGCAAACCCCGCGAGATCGCGATCTCCGCCTTCGGCGTGCGCGAGGGCCTGCTGTTCGAGCAACTCGACCGCGAGACGCGCCTGACCGACCCGCTGATCGTCTCGGCCCAGGAGCTGAACCTGCAGCGTGCCCGCTCCCCCGATCACGGCGAGGAACTGCGCGACTGGACCGACCACTTCATCACGAGCCTCGACGGCCCCGAGACGGCGGGCGAGCGCCGCCTGCGTCACGCGGCCTGCCTGCTCTCCGACATCGGCTGGCGGGCCCATCCCGATTATCGCGGCGAGCAGAGCCTCAACGTGCTGGCCAACGCCGCCTTCGCCGGCATCGACCATCCCGGCCGAGCCTACCTCGCGCTGTCGGGCTATTTCCGCCACGAGGGCGTGGCGCCGGAGAAGGCGAGTCAGACCCTGCGCACGCTCGCCGGCCCCCGGCTGTTCGACCGCGCCCGTCTCGTCGGCGCCCTCATGCGCGTCGCCTTCCCGGTCTCGGCCGGAATGGCCGGTCCGCTCAAGCGGATGCCGGTCGCGGTGGAGGACGGCAAGGTCGTTCTGCGCCTGCCCGCCGAGTGGGCCGAACTCAACGGCGAGCGCCTGCTGAGCCGCGTGCGCGGGCTCGGCCGCGTGGTCGGTCTCGACGGGCGGGTCGAGGTCGGCTGAGGCGAAGTCTGCTCGCGAAGGATAGAGAGCCGGCCTCAGCCCGAGAGGCGCGTATGGGCCACCGCGATCTCCCGCTCCGCATCGGCCATCAGGTAGGCGATGCGCGGACCGTCGAGTTTGGCGTCGGCCAGGCGCTGGCGCAGGTCGGCCTCGTAGCTCTTCTGCTCGGCGCGCCGGACCGGCGGCAGCAGGCGCAGCAGCATCGGGCTGGCGATTTCGCTGCGCACGAGGCCGCGATGGTTGGCGAGCCGCCGCAGGCTGGTGGCGAGATCTTCCAGCTTCGATTCCGGCCGATACTGGCGGGCGGAAACGCGGGCGCTGCCGGGCTGAGACATGGTGCAACCTTCTTGCGATACTCTGCGAGACGGTAACCTGCCCCCGATTTGTTTTTCCTTGCGAAAGACCGTTAACGCCTTGCGCGGGCTCAGACCGGCTCGCCCCGGTCCGGGCGCGACGCCGGGCCGGGGAGAGATGCGGGAGGTAGGTGGGCCTTGCGCCGGGATCGCGGTTCCTGTTCCCCGCGCCCCCGACACACCTGCAGCCGCTCGGCCCACTGAGCGTCACAGGAACGGTGCAGAGAACTGGTCCGCACCGCCCCGTCACTGCCGGCCCCGTTGCCACGCAGGCCCGAGAGGGCTCGCGAAACCATCGGACGCATCGGCCCCGGGGAGGGCCGATGTAGAGGCCCGCGCCGCCGCGGGCAACCGCGCCGGCGCGCTGTCGCGCGACTGCGACGCTTCGCCCGCGCTCTGGCTTACCGCAGCGAACCGCAGAAGCGCTGGATGCGGCGGCAGGCCTCCTCCAGGGTCTTGTTGGAAGTGGCGTAGGAGATGCGCAGGTTGGGCCCCAAGCCGAAGGCCGAGCCGTGCACCGCGGCGACGCCCTCGGCCTGCAGCAGCTCGGTGACGAAATCCGCGTCCGAGCCGATGGTCTTGCCCGTCTCGGTCGTCTTGCCGATCAACTCGGCGCAGGACGGGTAGACGTAGAACGCGCCTTCCGGCACCGGGCATTTCAGGCCGTTGGACTGGTTGAGCATCGAGACCACGAGGTCGCGCCGCTCCTGGAACGCCGCCTTGAAGCGCGCGAGGTGCTCCTGCGTGCCGTCGAGCGCGGCCACGGCCGCCCATTGCGAGATCGAGGAGGCGCCCGAGGTCTGCTGGCCCTGCACGAAGTCCATCGCCTTGATCAGCTGTTCCGGACCGGCGGCGTAGCCGATGCGCCAGCCGGTCATGGCGTACGCCTTCGAGACGCCGTTCATGGTGAGCGTGCGCTCGTAGAGGCCGGGCTCGACCTGGGCCGGGGTGACGAATTCGAAGTCGCCGTAGGTCAGGTGCTCGTACATGTCGTCGGTGAGCACCCAGACCTGCGGGTGGCGCATCAGCACGTCGGTGATCTTCTTCATCTCGTCGCGGCTGTAGGCGGCACCCGACGGGTTCGACGGCGAGTTGAGGATGATCCACTTGGTCTTCTGTGTGATGACGCGCTCCAGCTCCTCCGGCTGGAGCTTGAAGTCGTGGGCCATGTCGGTCTCGGCGAAGACCGGCGTGCCGCCGCACAGGATCACCATTTCCGGGTAGGAGACCCAGTAGGGACGCGGGATCACCACCTCGTCGCCGGGGTTCAGGGTCGCGAGGAGCGCATTGTAGATGACGTGCTTGCCGCCGGTGCCGACGATGGTCTGCGAGACCTTGTAGTCGAGCCCGTTCTCGCGTTTGAACTTCTTGACGATCGCCTCGCGCAGCGGGTTGATGCCCGAGACCGGCGGGTACTTGGTCTCGCCCCGGCGGATCGCATCGATCGCCGCCTCCTTGATGGGGTCGGGCGTGTCGAAGTCCGGCTCGCCGACCGAGAGGCTGATGACGTCGACGCCCGAGGCTTTCAGCTCACGCGCCTTCTGGGTCATCGCGATGGTCGCGGACGGCTTCACCCGCGAGAGGGCGTCGGCGAGAAAGCCCATGGCAGTTCTCCAAAAGGTCTTCGAATGCGGCAGGCGCCCGAAAGACGTTTCGGGCCAACGCGGCCCTCGTAATCTTGCGGCGCCGGACGGGCAAGCGCCGCGAGCGCGCGACGGTCTCCCGACACCAGCGGGCCGCGGGAGAACGTCTTCCCGGCCCGGTTGAACCGCGCCGGACGCCGCCGCGGCGCGGCGATGCTGCAATTTTTCTCAAGCTGGAGCGAAGAGTTTTTCAGGCGTATGTTGCTAGAGTTTTCGGGTATTGTCGGGCCCAAGACGTGCAGTTTATTGCAGTGCGACAGCATATCGGTGCGCCGCAATGAGAAGTGCATGCAGAATTCGGTCGACCCTGAGAGTGCGGACATTGTCCGGGCTGGCGGGGCCGGTCGACGGCATCCTGGGCGGATGACGGCGAGAGGCGGGCAGCACCGCCCGACCGGACGAGGCGAGCGGAGGACGGCGGCCCCATGAAGAAGAACAAGGTCATCACGGCCGAGGAAGCGATCGCGCTGATCCGCGAGAACGACGTCCTGACCACGACCGGCTTCGTCCAGAGTTGCATCCCGGAGGCTTTGCACGCCGCTCTCGAAAAACGCTTCGTCGAGACCGGAAGTCCGCGCGGCTTGACCCTGATCATGACCGCGGGCGCAGGCGACTCGAAGGGCCTCGGCACCGGCCGCCTCCACCATGACGGCCTGCTCACCCGCGTCATCGCCGCCAATTTCGGGCGCATGCCCAAGGTGGCCCAGGCCGCGCAGGCCAACCTGATCCGCGGCTACAACCTGCCGCAGGGCGTCATCTCCCAGCTCTACCGCGCTTGCGCCGCCGGCCAGCCCGGGCTGTTCTCGAAGGTGGGCCTGAAGACCTACGTCGATCCGCGCCACGGCGGCGCCAAGGTCAACGATCTGACCACCGAGGACATCGTCAAGCTCGTCGAGGTCGATGGCGAGGAGTGGCTGTTCTACACCGCCACCAAGATCGACGTGGCCTTCATCCGCGCCACCTCCGCCGACCCATCGGGCAACCTCTCCTTCGAGAAGGAGGCACTGACCCTCGACTGCCTCGCCCAGGCCATGGCTGCGCGCAACAACGGCGGCATCGTCGTCGCCCAGGTCGAGCGCATCGTCGACGACGGCTACCTGCTGCCTAAGGACGTGCGCGTCCCCGGCATCCTCGTCGATTGCGTCGTCGTGGCCGAGCCCGAGATGCACCGCATGAACTACGGCGTGATGTACGACGCCGCGCTCGCGGGCGAGATCCGCGTACCCGTCACCGGCATCAAGCGGATGCCGCTCAACGAGCGCAAGATCATCGCCCGCCGCGCCGCCTTCGAACTGCCGCCCAACGGCGTGGTCAATCTCGGCGTCGGCGCGCCCGAGGGCATCTCCTCCGTCGCCAACGAGGAGAAGATCACCCCCTACATCACGCTGACCACGGAAGCCGGCGCGGTCGGCGGCGTGCTGGCCTCGGGGTCGAGCTTCGGTGCGGCGACGAACGCCGACTGCATCATCGACCAGAACCAGATGTTCGACTTCTACGACGGCGGCGGCCTCGACATGACCTGTCTCGGCATGGCCGAGTGCGACGGCGCGGGCAACGTCAACACCTCGAAGTTCGGAGGTAAGCTCAACGGCTGCGGCGGCTTCATCAACATCTCGCAGAACGCCCGCTCGGTCGTCTTCGCGGGCACCTTCACCGCGGGCGGCCTGGAGATCGCCGTGCAGGACGGTCAGGTGAAGATTGTCACCGAGGGCCGGGCCCGCAAATTCGTCACGCAGGTCCAGCAGAACACCTTCTCCGGCCCCTACGCGGTGGAGCGCTCGCAGCCCGTCATCTACGTGACCGAGCGCTGCGTCTTCCAGCTCACGAAGGAGGGGCTGGAGCTGATCGAGGTGGCGCCCGGCATCGACATCGAGCGCGACATCCTCGCCCACATGGATTTCGCGCCCGTGGTGCGCAATCCGGTGACGATGGACGCGCGCATCTTCCGCGACGAGCCGATGGATCTGATCTCGGACCTGCTTAACCTCGATCTCAAGTCGCGGGTCAGCCTGGATGCCGAGCGCAACATCCTCTTCATCAACCTGGAGGGCTGGTACTGCCGGGTGAAGAGCGACATGGACGAGCTGCGCATGACCATCGTCGAGGCCTGCCGCAAGGCCGGCCAGCGGGTCAACGCCGTGATCAACCACGACGGCTTCCGGCTCAACGAGAACCTCTACGACGACTATGCCGGGATGATCCAATATCTCCAGGCGAACTACTACGCGACCACGACCCGCTACGCGACCAGCGCCTTCCTGCGCCTGAAGATGGAGGAGGCGCTGACCAAGCGCGGCGTCGCCCCCCACGTCTTCGAGCGCAAGGAGGAGGCCCAGGCCTTCCTCGGCACCACCGAGGACAAGAAGGCGCGCAAGATGATCTCGCCGGCCGTAGCCTCAGCCGCCTGAACGCTCCCTCCGCGCGAGGGGCCGCCACGCCGCCCGCTGCTTCTTCGTCCGTTCTGGGCGAGGTCGTCGGGATCGAGGACCATTGGGAGCGCAGCACGCTGCGCTCCAGGCGGCCGGTGCGCGGCGGGATGGCCGATCAGATCCGGCTCGACGTGCTCGGGCTCGGGATCGAGCAGACGATCCGGCATCCGGGACAGACACGGCGCGAGCCCCGACACCGCGGATCGCCCGCGCATGGTCCAGTACGTCAACCGTTACGCGCCGAACGCGGTCGAGCAGGGCGTGTGGCTCTGACTTGTTTCATCCGTCATCCCGCCTTTCTCCTGCGTCCGGCTCCAACGGTTGCTGTCCTCCACGTCGTTCGTCCCGCCGCAGGTGTCGGGAGAGCCGTCTTTCGCTGCATGCGGTGCTGCCGACGGCGACCGAGCGGAGATCGAGGCCGTCGTCGGTCGTGCCCCTCAGCCGGAGCGTTCGGTCCTCGCCCGGGTCACGCGCTGACTGGTCAGGGATGGCGAGCCTGACGCCGGGGGCCTGGCAGGTCTTCACGCGATCACCTTCGCTTGCCGGATGGCTCGGACAAGCCGGGAGGCTCATGGCGAGTACATCGCGCTCCGGGCGCCACTGGGGAAAAGTTGTCGTTTCGGCGCCACCGTTTTCACGTTTGTTAAGTGCCTTGTTTCAAGCCTACCGACCTCTGTCGGGGGTCCACAATGAGAATCACGCTCAAGAACAGCCTCATGGGCCTGTTCGTCCTCATGCTGATCTTGTCCGTCGCACAGGGTGCCGTCGCCCTGATCAAACTCGATGATATCGAGGCGAAGACCGGTGCGCTTCTCGACAACACGATCCCGTCGATGAACGAGGCGAACCTCATCAATAGTCTCGTCATCCGCACCCGGCTCTGGCAGTTCCGCTACATGACGGCGGAGAGCGAGGCCGCCAAGACCGAGAGTGCGGCCAAGGTCGCCGAGTTCATGCGGGACCGGGGCGCAAAGGTCGATGCCTACAACGCACTGGTCTCGTCGCCCGAGGAGCGTACGGCCTACGACGCCATGCGGACGAAGCTCGGCGTCCTGACATCCGATTGGGAGCGTCTGCGCGCGTTCCCTGCGGAGCGCTACGAGGAGGCGATGGCCGCCTTCCGCGGACCGATGAACACGAGCTACCTTGCCGCCTCGGCGTCCGTGCGCGCCCTCACCGACATCAATCTCGCGGCGAGCCGGGCGGCCGATGCCGGGATCCGGCAGGCGCAGACGGAAGCCACGCGCGTCACGGTGATCGTGCTCTGCGTCAGCCTCCTGACGGCGCTCGGGGCGATGGCCTACTCCTTCCTCGGCGTCTCGCGCCCGATCGCGCGGATGAGCGCCGCCATGCGCCGCCTCGCCGAGGGCGACGCCGCCTCGCCGGTTCCCTACAGCCAGCGCCGCGACGAGATCGGCGAGATGTCGAGCGCCGTCGGCGTGTTCCGCGACAACATCCTCCGCACGCGGGCCCTGGAGGAGGAGACCGCGCTCGCCCGGGCCTCGGCCGAGGAGCAGCGCAAGGCCGGCATGCGCCAGATGGCCGACCGCTTCGAATCCGCCATCGGCGGCATCGTCGCCTCGGTCTCCTCCTCCGCCGGCGAGCTGCGGGCGACCGCCCAGACCATGAGCGCCAATGCCGAGGAGACCGCGGCCCAATCCGTCAGCGTCGCCGCGGCCGCCGAACAGGCCTCCAGCAACGTCAACACCGTGGCGGCGGCGGCCGAGGAACTCGGCTCGTCGGTCAGCGAGATCGGCCGGCAGGTCGCGGGCTCCGCCGATCTCGCCCAGGCCGCCGTCGGCGAGGCCAACGGCACCGCCGCCCTCGTCCAGGATCTCGCGCAGGCCGCCAGCCGCATCGGCGACGTCGTGAACCTGATCTCGTCGATCGCGGCCCAGACCAACCTTCTGGCGCTCAACGCCACGATCGAGGCGGCCCGCGCCGGTGCGGCGGGCCGCGGCTTCGCGGTCGTGGCCTCCGAGGTGAAGGAACTGGCGAGCCAGACCGCCCGGGCCACCGCCGAGATCTCGACCCAGATCAACCAGATCCAGGGATCGACCGATCAGGCGGTCTCGGCCATCGCCGGCATCGCCGACCGCATTCGCGAGATCAGCGGCGTCGCCACCGCGATCGCCTCGGCGGTCGAGCAGCAGGGCGCGGCGACCCAGGAGATCGTGCTCAACGTGGCGCAGGCGGCCACCGGAACCGGCGAGGTGACGGGCACCATCGCCAGCGTGGCGGGCGCGGCCGAGGAGACCGGCGCGGCGGCGAGCCAGATGCTCGCCTCGGCCTCCGCCCTGTCGCAGCAGGCCGATCACCTCGGCGCCGAGGTCACCCGCTTCCTGGCGACCGTCCGCGCCGCCTGAGCCGCGAGATTAAGGACCGAACCGCGGAGCGCTCGGATCGGGGCGGCCGGCTTCTTGCCATGCCGCCCCGTGTCTGCTAACGCCCCGCCCATTCCACACGCGGAGCCGGCCCCATGCCTGAATGGGGCGTTTCCGGTGGCCGGCCGATGGCCAGCTACTCCTCCGCGGCGGTATCAACCGGAGAGACCAAAGAATCATGGCCGTCGATTTCTCTATGCGCCAGCTCCTCGAGGCCGGCGCCCATTTCGGGCACCAGTCGCACCGCTGGAACCCGAAGATGCAGACCTACATCTTCGGTACCCGTAACAACATCCACATCATCGACCTCGCCCAGACCGTGCCGGCGCTCCACGCCGCCCTCCAGGCGGTGAGCGACACGGTCGCTCGCGGCGGTCGCGTGCTGTTCGTCGGCACCAAGCGCCAGGCGGCGGATTCCATCGCCGAGGCGGCCAAGCGCTCGGCCCAGTACTACGTCAACTCCCGCTGGCTCGGCGGCATGCTGACCAATTGGAAGACCATCTCCGGCTCGATCCAGCGCCTGCGCAAGGTCGACGAGACGCTCGAAGGCGGGGCCGTCGGCCTCACCAAGAAGGAGCGCCTCATGCTGACCCGCGAGAAGGACAAGCTCGAGAAGGCACTCGGCGGCATCAAGGACATGGGCGGCGTGCCCGACCTGCTGTTCGTGATCGATACCAACAAGGAGCAGCTGGCGATCAAGGAGGCCCAGCGCCTCGGCATCCCGGTCGCCGCCATCGTCGACACGAACTGCAACCCGGACGGCATCTCCTACATCGTTCCGGCCAATGACGATGCCGGCCGCGCCATCGCGCTCTACTGCGACCTGATCGCCCGCGCGGCGATCGAGGGCATCGGCCGCGGCCAGGGCGCGCTCGGCATCGATGTCGGCGCCTCCGAGGAGCCGACCGCCGAGGAGCTGCCGCCGGCCAACGACGACGTCGCGGCCTCCGTCGCCTCCGACGCGATCGCCCCGGCCGACGTCGCCGCGCTGGCCGAGTCAACCGAGCATTTCGAGCAGCTCGCCGCGCCCCGCGGTGCGCCCGACGACCTGACCAAGCTGACCGGTGTCGGCCCGCAGCTCGTGCAGAAGCTCAACGATGCCGGCGTGTGGCACTACTGGCAGATCGCCGCCATGCAGCCCGAGGACGTGGCCAAGCTCGATACGGACCTGAAGCTCAACGGCCGCATCGATCGCGACGGCTGGGTCTCGCAGTCCCGCGCCTTCGTCGAGGCCGCGGCCGCCTGATCCTTCCCACGCGAGGCCGCCGGGCCTGAGGCCCGGCGACCGGACCGTCATCGACCCTACACAGCCCGGTGCTTTCAGCGAGCGCCGGGCTCATTCACTTCAAGACCTGCACTTCAAGACCTGCACTTCAGCCCCCGAGAGGATCGCCATGGCCAACATCACCGCCGCACTCGTGAAGGAGCTTCGCGAAAAGACCGGCGCCGGCATGATGGATTGCAAGGGCGCGCTCAACGAGACCGACGGCGACCTCGAGGCCGCGGTGGACTGGTTGCGCAAGAAGGGTCTCGCCAAGGCCGCCAAGAAGGCCGGCCGCGTCGCTGCCGAGGGCCTCGTGGCCGTCGAGTCCGCCGGCCGCCACGCCGCGATCGTCGAGGTGAATTCCGAGACCGACTTCGTCGCCCGCAACGACAGCTTCCAGGCTTTCGCCCGCGAGGCCGCCAAGCTCGCGCTCAACACGGACGGCACCCTCGAAGGTCTCCAGGCCGCGACCTTCCCCGGCTCGTCCGAGACGGTTCAGGAGAAGCTCTCGAACCTCATCGCCACGATCGGCGAGAACATGACCCTGCGCCGCGTCGCCAAGCTCGAAGTGAGCAAGGGCGTGATCGCCTCCTACGTCCACGGCCAGATCAGCGAAGGCCTCGGCAAGATCGGCGTGCTCGTCGCGCTCGAGTCCGAGGGCGATGTCGAGTTCCTCTCGACGCTCGGCCGCCAGATCGCCATGCACGTCGCCGCCACCGGCCCCGCGGCGCTGGACGCCTCCGGCGTCGACCCGGCCGTGGTCGAGCGCGAGAGCAACATCCTGCGCGAGAAGAACGCCGGCAAGCCGGACCACGTGATGGCCAAGATCGTCGAGAGCGGCCTGAAGAGCTACTACAAGGAGGTCACCCTCCTGGAGCAGCCCTTCGTCCACGACAGCTCCAAGACCATCACCCAGGTGCTCAAGGAAGCCGCGGGCAAGGCCGGCGGCGAGGTCACGATCAAGAGCTTCGTCCGCTACGCGCTGGGCGAGGGCATCGAGAAGGAAGAGGGGCCGGACTTCGCCGCCGAAGTCGCGAGCATGTCGCGCTGACGCAACGGAGGGCCGGCTCAAGGCTCTCCTCGTCACCGATCCTCACAGGTCGTCTCACGGGGGCGGCGGCAGCGATGCCGTCGCCCCTCGACGTTCGGGGCCCCGTATTGCTAGAAGCCGCGGCGCCCCGCACCCGAGACGACGAGGATCTTCGATGTCGGAGACGACGACCTACCGCCGCGTCCTCGTCAAACTCTCCGGGGAGGCCCTGGCCGCCCCCGACGGCTTCTGGCTCCACCCGCCGATGTTGGCGGCGCTGGCCGAGGACATCGCCGCCACGGTCGCCCGCGGCATCCAGATCGCGGTGGTGGTCGGCGGCGGCAACCTGATCCGCGGCGCGCGCATTTCCCAGGCCGGCTGGATCGACCGGGCGACCGGCGATTCGCTCGGCATGATGGCCACCGTGATGAACTCGCTCGCCATCGAGACGGCGCTCAACGCGGCCGGCGTGCAGGCGCGCACGATGTCGGCGGTCTCGATGCCGACGATCTGCGAGACCTATGCCCGCCAGCCGGCCCTGCACCATCTCGACAAGGGGCAGGTCGTGGTGCTCGCAGGCGGCACCGGCAACCCGTACTTCACCACCGATACGGCGGCGGTTCTGCGCGCGGCGGAGCTGCGCTGCGACGCCGTGCTGAAGGCCACCCAGGTGGACGGGGTCTATTCTGCCGATCCGAAGCAGGACCCGGAGGCGATCCGCTACGACCGCATCACCCACGACGAGGCCATCGCCCGCGATCTCAAGGTGATGGACACGGCCGCCTTCGCCCTGGCCCGCGAGAGCCGGCTCACCATCGTGGTGGGCTCGGTGCACGCCCCGAGCTCGATCACCGCGATCCTGACGGGTGCCTCGGTCTCGACTCGCGTGGTGCCGTAGGCGGAGTCTGGCCGTCTGACGTGGTGGCTGGCTCGCTTCGCTGACGGCGGAGAGCTGAAGGCGAGCCGAGCGGAAGCCATCCGAGCCGCAACGGCCTCGCGTTGCGGCTCGGTCGATCGTCTGAAAAATCAGGCGCCCTTGAGGGCGTTATGGCGCTCGATGCCTTCCAGGATCAGCCGCTGGGCCTCCTCCTTGTTGCCCCAGCGCACGACCTTGACCCACTTGCCGGGTTCGAGATCCTTGTAGTGCTCGAAGAAGTGCTGGATCTGGCTGACCGTGATCTCGGGCAGGTCGGTGTAGTTCTCGATCCGGTTGTAGCGCTGGGTCAGCTTGCGGGAGGGGACGGCGATGATCTTCTCGTCCTCGCCACCGTCATCCTCCATCACCAGCACGCCCACGGGCCGCACCGAGATGATCGCGCCCGGGATGATGGCGCGGGTGTTGGCCACCAGCACGTCGCAGGGGTCGCCGTCGCCCGAGAGGGTGTGGGGGATGAAGCCGTAATTGCCCGGGTAGAACATCGGCGTGTAGAGGAACCGGTCGACGACGAGCGTGCCGGCATCCTTGTCCATCTCGTACTTGATCGGCTCGCCGCCGAGGGGAACCTCGACGATGACGTTGACGTCGTGGGGCGGGTTCTTGCCGATCGAGATGGCGTTGATGTCCATGGCCCTGTGCTTTCTCAAGATCAGGCCGCCGGACGCGTCGCGTCGTCCCGCGGGTGCATCGTGCGGGCCGGCTCATGGTGCCGCACCCATCGCCGGCTGTCTTAGAATGGGCGGGCCGGAATTGAAATCGCCCCTTCGGCGGAGTCGGTCCGCCATCCCTGCTTCGCGGCGGAAAACGCCGATCAGGTGAACAGGTAGCCGACCTTCGGCAGACCGATGCCGGAGACGCGCTCGACCGAGTCCGGGCCGGCCACGCCGCCCAGACCCTCGTAGAAGGCGCAGGCGCGGGCGTTGTCGGCCAGCGCCCAGACGCCGATGCGGGTCAGCCCACGGTCGATGAGGTCGTTGCGCACCGCCCGGAACAGGCGGGTGCCGAGCCCGAGCCCCTGGAATTCGGGGGCGATGTAGAGTTCGTCGATCTCGCCGTCCGCCCGCATGGTCCGGTCGCGCGCCCGGCCGTAGGCGGCGTAACCCGCGAGCCGATCCCCGAAGGCGACGACGGCGAGCCCGCGCCCGCCCCCGATCATCGCGCGCCAGGTCGCCGGTCCGCGCCGGGCCAGGAAACGCTCCAGGGCCAGCCCCGGGATCACGCCTTGATAGGCCTCGCGCCACGCCGCGTCGAACACCGCCGAGAGGTCGGCGGCATCCGCGAGACGGGCGCGGCGGATGCTCGCCGTGTTCGTCGTCATCGGAAGGCTCCGGATGGGAGGGCTCCGGTCGGGAGATTCGCCATGATGGGGGCAAAGCGGCCGGTTCGGCAACGGCTTGCAGCGGGGCGGAACAGTCCCGCGTTGTCGCCCCGGCGGCGGGCTGTTAGAGGGACGCTCCGACAGGCTGCCCCGCGCGGATCCGTGTTCAACCGTTTCCTCCCTCCCGAGACGCGCTACGCGCGGCGCATGGCGCGCATCGCGAAGTTCGAGCGGCCCATCGCCGGCTCCCTCGACCGGGCCAAGGCCTGGGCGAACATGCTGCTCGTCGATCACGGGATCTTCCGTCTCGCCTATCTCAACCGGCACCGGATCGGCAGCGGCATCGCGTGGCGCTCGGCCCAGCCGACGCCGCATCAGCTTGCGTGGTTCAAGCGCCAGGGCGTGCGCACCGTGGTCTCCCTGCGCGGCGGGCGCGAGCACGGCTCCTGGCCCTTGCAGCGGGAGGCCTGCGAGCGGCAGGGGCTCACCCTGGTCGAGTTCGTGCTGCGCTCCCGCGAGGCGCCTTCCCGCGAGACGTTGCTGGCCGCCAAGGCGTTCTTCGCGGGGATCGAGTACCCGGCGGTGATGCATTGCAAGTCCGGCGCGGACCGGGCGGGACTGGCCGCCACCCTGTTCCTGATCCTGCACGAGGACCGGCCGGTGCGGGAGGCCCTGCGCCAGCTCTCGCCGCGCTACGGCCATTTCCGCTTCGCCAAGACCGGCATCCTCGATGCCTTCTTCGCCCTGTACCTGCGCGAGGGCGAGGCCCGGGGGCAGAGCTTCCTCGATTGGGTCGAGCACAGCTACGACCCGCAGGCGCTGACGCGAAGCTTCCGCGCCGGGTTCTGGTCCGACCTCGTCGTCGACCGCCTGCTGCGGCGCGAATAGGCTCGCCGCCTTGGCGTTTCGGCTTTCCCGGCTACTCGGGAGCGTGCCCCTGCTCAAGCTGAGGCGCCGTGGGGCGGACGAGAGCGATCTCCACGGTCCGCGCATCGCCGTGATCGGCAATTGTCAGGCCCGCGGCGTCGCCGATGCCCTGCGCATCCTCGCACCGGGGGCGCGGGTGCGGCTGATTCCGATGGCGTCACTCGGCAAGCAGGCCCGCAGCCTCGACGCCTTCGCCGCCGATCTCGGGGCGTTCGACCACGTCTTCTCCCAGCCCTTCCCGGCGGGCTTCTTCCCCGAGGGCGGCTCGGAGGCCCTGCAGGCGCGGCTGCCGCGGATGCGGCTCTTCCCATCGATCGTCTTCACCGCCTTCCATCCGGACGCGGTCTATGTCGGCGATCTGGCCTCGGTGGCACGGGTGCGGCTCGTGCCATCCCCCCTCGGCACCTATCATTCCGCCATCACCCTGTTCGGTTTCCTGCAAGGGCTCCCGGCCGAGCGGATCGTCAATCTGTTCCGGGATGAGGTCCTTGCGGGGCTCGGCTATCTCAATGCCTGGGACATCGCCGCCGCCGACCTGATCGCGTCGAGCCGGGCGATCGGCTTCGACCTGTCGGCGGAGTTGCTGCGCTGGTCGCGCACCGGCCTGTTCATGCACAACATCAACCATCCGCGCCTCGCGGTGCTCGGCGACATCGCCGCGCGGCTGCTGCGCGAGGCCGGCGTCGCGGCGCGGACCGTCCCGGTCGAGGCCTATGCCCCGGATGTGCTGCTCGACGACGCGATCTGGCCGGTCTACCCCCCGGTGGCGACGCTCTACGGCGTGCCGGGTTCGACGGTGTTCAAGCGCCGCCAGCGCAGGGGGGCGCCGCCCGAGACGCTGGGCCTGCCCGCCTTCGTCGCGGAGAGCCTCGCGATCTACCGGGCGCAGCCGCGCGCCAGCCTGACCTGCCACCGCATCGAGCACTGGGCCGCCTCGCCCCAGATCCGGATGCTGTTCGAAGGGGCGTGACAGCGCACCTAGAGCGCTTTCCGAAGAAGTGGACACCGGTTCGTCGAAAGAAAGCACGTCACAACAAAGGCTTAGAGATGCGTCCGGACCCGCCGTGGTCGGGACGCATCTCTAGTCCCAGGTTCCCAAAGGACCAGTCCTTTGGCGGGTTTCGGGGCAACGCCCCGACGTCACCCCTCCGCCTCGTCCTTGCCCCCGCGCTCGGCGAGTCGGGCCAGCGTCGTCATCTCGCGAAACCACGTGCGCACGGGCTTGGCCGGGGTGCCGCCCCAGCGCGAGCCTGGAGGCACGTCGCGGTTGACGTTGGAGGAGCCGGCGATCTGCGAGCCCATGCCGATGCGCAGGTGGCCGACCACGCCGACCTGACCACCGAGCACGACGTAATCCTCCAGGGTGGTCGAGCCGGAGATGCCGACGCCGGAGACGATCACGCAGTGGCGGCCGATCACCACGTTGTGGGCGATCTGCACGAGGTTATCGATCTTGGTGCCCTCGCCGATCACCGTGTCGCGTGAGGCGCCCCGATCGATCGTGGTGTTGGCGCCGATCTCGACATCGTCCTGGACGATGACGCGGCCCACCTGCGGCACCTTGAGGTGGCCGCCGGGGCCCATGGCGAAGCCGAACCCGTCCTGGCCGATCCGGGCACCGGGATGGACGATGACACGGTTGCCGACCAGTGCGTGGGTCAGGGTCGCGCCCGCGCCGACCGAGCAGTCGCGCCCGATCCGCACGTTCGGTCCGATCACCGCGTTGGGGCCCAGCACCGTCCCCGAGCCGATCTCGGCGCCGGGTCCGACCACCGCGCCGGGATCGATGCGCACGCCATCCTCGAGCCGCGCCTGCGGGTGAACATGCGCGCCGGGCGAGACGCCGTCGGCGGTGAAGAGCGAGCGCGGGCGCATCGCCTCCTCGTAGAGACGGGCCAGCAGCCCGGCATAGGCGCGGTAGGGGTCGCGGGTGACGAGGGCGACCGTGCTGGCCGGAACGCGGGCTGAGAACCGCGGCGAGACGAGGCAGGCCAGCGCCCGCGTGCCGGCCAGCGCCTCACCGTAGCGGGCGTTGTCCATGTAGGCGAGTTCGGTCGGCCCCGCGGTTTCGAGCGGGGCGGCCCCGGTCACCGGCTGGGACGGGTCGGCTCCTTCGGGGAGCGGGACGCTGCAGGCCTCGGCGACGGCGCCGAGGGTCAGGCCGCCTTTCGGCGCGATGAAGACGGGATCTGACATGAGGCTGAGCGTGCCGCAGAGAAATGGGTTCGGGCGCCGCTATAGCGCTCTTCGCCGGAGCGGGCACCGCCTCGGGGGCGAAGAAGTCCGCCGGGACGAAAAAGAAAAGAGCCGTGCCGGACCGCGGACGGTCGGGCACGGCTCTCGAAGGGCCGTCGGGCGAGGCGGCTCTGGCGAGCCGCCCCGGATCAGAAGCGCGAGCCGCCGGAGAAGCGGAACGCCTGGAGTTGGTCCTTGCCGACCTTGCCGAGCGCCGTCTGGACACCCTCGTCCTTGGACAGAGCGTAGGCGTAGTCGAAGCGGATCGGGCCGAGCGGCGAGTTCCACAGGATCGAGGCACCGACCGAGGAACGGATCGTCGGCTTGTCGCGCACGTTCACGCACTCGGGCTCGACCCGGATCGCACCGGCACCGAAGTTCGTGTAGTTGCACCCCGATCCCGGTGCGAAGCCGTTGATGATGCTGTCGCGGTTCAGGTCGAAGGTGCGGCGGCCGTCGTAGCCGAACAGCGTACCGGCATCGGCGAACACGGCGCCCTTCAGGCCGAGATCCTTCGGCAGGCCCCAGATCGGGAACTGAACTTCGACGGTGGCGCCGAAGTAGGTCGTGCCGCCGATGGCGTTGGAGCGGGCGTCGGCGATGCCGATGTCGCGCGGGCCGAGGCCGTTCGGAGCGAAGCCGCGGACGAGCGACGGGCCGAGGAAGAACTGGTCGGTGATGCGCAGCGGGTTGTTGTCGAGCGCCGAGATGTGACCGCCCTGCAGGCGCACGAAGCCGACGACGTCTTCCCACAGCTCCTTGTAGTAGCGGGCGTCACCCGTCACGCGGAAGAACTTCGAGTCGCCGCCGATGCCGGCGATGTCGGGCTTGACCTCGGCGTAGAAGCCGTTGGTCGGCCGCTGCAGGTTGTCGAGGGTCGAGTAGGCCAGGGTGACGCCCGCGAGCGAGGTCAGGGTCGAACCCTGGGCGCCCTTGAGCGCGATCGAGGCTTCGCCATCGAAGGCGCAGGTCGGGTAGGCCGGGAGGCCGCCGACATTCTGGCCGGACGAGGGATCGATCGTGCCCGCGGGGTTCAGCTGGGTGTAGCCGGGGATCGCCACCGAGCAGTCGTTGTAGGGCCGCTTGATGGTGTTCGGCACCCGCAGTTCGGTGTTGTAGAGCGAGTAGCGGAAGGTGACGCCGAACTCTTCGGTGATCGGCAGGCCGACGCGGAGCTGGCCGCCGTAGACCGTGGTCTCGTAGCGCGAGAAGCGGGTCAGGTCGGAGTACTTGTAGAAGGCGTCGAAGCCCGCCGCGAGGCGGTAGCCGAGGAAGTACGGCTCCGTGAAGGAGAAGTCGAAGCCCTTGGCGTACTGGCCGCCCTGGGCGGCGACGCGCACGTACTGGCCGCGGCCGAGGAAGTTCGACTCGGAGACCGAGACTTCGCCGATGATACCGTCCTGGGTGGAGTAGCCGCCCGCCACCGAGAACGAGCCCGTGGGCTGATCCTCGACGTCGATGTTCACGACCACCCGGTCCGGTGCCGAGCCCGGCTCGTTGGAGAAGCGCACCTTCTTGAAGAAGCCCAGGCCGTTCAGGCGGCGCTCGGCGCGGTCCACGAGGACGCGGTTGTAGGCATCGCCCTCGGTCAGATCGAGCTCGCGGCGGATGACGTAGTCGCGGGTCCGGGTGTTGCCGCGGATGTTGATGCGCTCGACGTAGACGCGCGGACCGTCCTCGACCACGAAGCCGAGAGAGACCTGATGAGTGGCGCGGTCGCGCTGGCCGGTCGGGCGGACCTGGGCGAAGGGGTAGCCCTGGCGGTTGACCTCGTTGGTCACGCCGACGAGCGACTTCTCCACGTCCTCGGCGTTGTACACGTCGCCGACCTGGGCGCGGATCTGGCCGTCGAGGGCCTCGCGATCGACGCCGGGGATGCGCGGATCCACGGCGACCGCGCCGACGGTGTATTGCTGGCCTTCCTCGACGGTCACGGTGATGACCCAGCCGGTCTCCTCACCCGCCTCGACGTAGCGGGCATCGGCGTTGACGACGCGGAAATCGGCGTAGCCGTTCTTGAGGTAGTAGCGGCGCACGACGTCGAGGTCGGCGGAGATACGATCGGGATCGTAGACGTCGGAGGTCTTGATGAACGAGAGGAAGTTCATCTCGGAAGAGGACATCAGCCCTCTGAGGGTCGATTCCGAGTAGACGCTGTTGCCGACGAAATTGATGGCGCGGATGCCGGTCTTGTCGCCTTCATCGATGGTGAAGATGACGTCGGAGCGGCCGCTCGGCAGGTCGACGAGGCGGGAGCTGACCTTGGCGGTGCCGCGACCCGAGCGCTTGTAGACGTCCCGGATGCGCTCCACGTCCGCGGCGATGACGGCCTGGCTGAGGGCGCCGCGCTCCTTGGACTCCACCACGCTCTCGAGCGTGGCCTTCTCGACCTTCTTGTTGCCCTCAAAGAAGACGCGGCCGACGACGCTGTTCTCACGCACGCGCACCAGGGTGGTGCCGCCGCGCGCCGAGACCTGCACGTCGGAGAAGAGGCCGGTGGAGAGAAGGTTGCGCCGGGCTTCCTCGGGCGAGCCGGAGGCGGTGCCGGTGACGTAGGAGCGGATCGTGTCGGAATCGACCCGCTTGTTGCCTTCAACGACGATCTGCTGGGCCTGCGCGGCGGCGCTGCCGAGGATCACGCCGGCGGCGGTCGCGACCAGAACGATGGCCCGCTCCGCCGACTTTCGCCGGCGCTTTCCCGTCATCGACATCATGTAATCGCCCGTCTCTTTTTTCTCAGCACGGGTTCGCACCCGCAGGCGGCCGTCCTTGGGACGTGCCGCCCTCTGGTCCCAGCCACGCTTCTATCGGGATTCCCCTGCGAAGCAAACGCAGGCGTCGTCCGACATTCAGGGATTTTGAGGGGTCGTGGCCTTCGCGCCACTTAACGGGGAAGGTCCGTTTCGGACGATCTCAGATTAGGGTGAATAGGGCGTAAATATGGTTCGAATCACGTCTTTCCGGTTCCTGTCCGGATTGTCGAAAGACGTCGTTAACCCTCAACGAGAACGGCCCGGCGCGGGCGCCGGGCCGTCGATTCGGGGGAGGGACGTGTCCCGGCTCAGGTACCGCGCTGGCTCAGCGAGGCCCCGAGATTGAGGATGTCGTTCCAGGCGGCGAACAGCATCAGAACGAGCACGAAGGCGAGCCCGATGCGGAAACCGATCTCCTGCGCCCGCTCGCTCAAGGGGCGTCCGCGCACCGCCTCGAAGGCGTAGAAGAGCAGGTGGCCGCCATCGAGCAGCGGGATCGGGAACAGGTTGAGCAGGCCGATCGAGACCGACAGGAGTGCGATCAGGCCGATCAACCCGCCGACGCCGCCGACCCGCGCGACCTCGCCCGAGACCCGGGCGATGCCGATCGGCCCGGAGAGCTGGTCGGCGGATTCGCGTCCCGTGACGAGCTTGCCGATGTAGTCGAAGGTGCGTTCCACCACGAAGGCGGTCTCGAAGGTGCCGAGCTTGAGGGCGTCGAGCGGACCGTAATGCACGAGCTTGGCCGCGCTCGCGTTCGGCCCGTTGATGCCGAGCCGGCCGAAGCGGTGGCGGCCGAACGGCGTGCGCTCGTCGATCATGTCGGGCACGGCGGTCAGGGTCTGCTCCTGGCCGGCGCGCTCCACCGTTACCGCGAGGGAGCTTCCGGCGGCGGCCGAGACGACGCGCTGCATCTCGCCGAAGGTCGCGACCGGGGTGCCGTCGATCGCGCGGATCACGTCGCCGGGCTGGAAGCCGGCGCGGGCGGCGGCGCTGCCCGGCTGCACCGCCTCGACGCGAGCCGGTGTCTCCAGGCGGCCGTTGAAGTAGATCGCCCCGGCGAAGACGGCGATCGCCAGGATGAAGTTGGCGACCGGGCCGGCGGCGACGATGGCCGCGCGCTTGGCCACCGGCTGGGTCGGGAAGCTGACCGCCCGCTCGTGCGGATCCATGCGGGCGACCGCCTCCGGGTCGGGCACGCTGGCGCCGTTGGCATCGCCCACGAACTTCACGTAACCGCCCAGCGGGATGGCCGAGAGCTTCCAGCGGGTGCCCCGCCGGTCGGTGAAGCCGACGAGTTCCGGGCCGAAGCCGATGGAGAAGGCGGTGACGCCGACTCCGCACCAGCGCCCGACCAGGAAGTGACCCATCTCGTGCACGAACACGACGATGGTCAGCACGAACAGGAACGGGATCACCGCGCCGAAGAATCCGGCCGCGTTGCCGCCCATGCTGCTCAAGAAATCCATTGCCGCCATCCTTTTAGGCCGCGACCATCACACCGGTCCGATCATGCGTCGCGATCGGATTCATTGCCGGCGCCATTCGCCCTGACAGGGCGGCCCAGGGGCCTGCAAGACGCGGATCGTCGCACGCCCCACGTGCGAGCGCGAGATCTAATCGCGCGGTCCGCCGGCAATCCGACCCCCGCCGTCCCCGACAAGACTCTGTAAGGGTTAACGCAGGCGGCCTATCCGGCGGCGCGGGCGGCCGGCACGGCCTCCAGGCTCCAGGCCCGGACCTGCGCGTCGATGGCGAGCGCCTCCTCGACATCCTCCGGGGCGCGGCGGTGCTCGCCCGCAAAGTGCTCGACCGCCCGCTCCACGAGTTCAGCGATGCCGTAGAACGGGATCGCGCCGCGGATGAAGGCGGCCACCGCGACCTCGTTGGCGGCGTTCATCACCGTGGGGGCCGCGCCACCCTCGCTGAGGGCCGCGCGGGCGACGCGCAGGCAGGGAAAGCGAGCCTCGTCCGCCGGCTCGAAGGTGAGGCTGCCGGTGGCGGCCAGATCGAGCGGTCGGCCGCGGGCGATCTCCAGGCGGTCGCCCAGGCCGAGGCAGTGGGCGATCGGCACGCGCATGTCGGGCATGGCGAGCCCCGCCGTCACCGCGCCGTCGCGCCACGCGATCAGCCCGTGCACGATCGATTGCGGGTGGACGATCACGTCGAGCCGCGCCGCCTCGATGGCGAAGAGGTGGTGGGCCTCGATCAGCTCCAGCCCCTTGTTCATCAGGGAGGCGGAATCGATGTTGATCTTCATGCCCATCGACCAGGTCGGGTGGGCGGCGGCCTCGGTCGGGGTCGCGGCGGCGATGCGCTCGCGGGTCCACGTGCGGAACGGCCCGCCCGAGGCGGTCAGCGTCATCCGGGCGATGTCGGCGACGCGCCCGTCGCCCATGGCCTGGGCCAGCGCGTTGTGCTCGGAATCCACCGGCAGGATGCGGGCGCCGTAGCGCTGCGCATCGCGCATGAAGGCATCGCCCGCGCAGACCAAGCTCTCCTTGTTGGCAAGCGCGATGGTGCGTCCGAGCCGCAGCGCCGCGTGGGTGGGTTTCAGGCCCGCCGCCCCGCTCACCGCCGCGACGACGATGTCGGCCTCGCGGGCGACCGCCTCCAGCACCGCGTTCTCGCCGGCCCCGTTCGGGATGCCCGAGCCGGACAGAGCCTCGGCCAAAGCCGGGCCGGCGCTCGCGTCGGCGAGGGCGGCGAAATCCGGCTTCATCTCCAGGGCGAGGCGTGCGAGCGCCGCGGCATCCCGGCCGCCGACGAGGGCGCCGACGCGGAAGCGGCCGGCATGCTGGGTGAGGAGATCCGTGGTCGAGCGGCCGATCGAACCGGTGGCGCCGAGGACGGTGACGGTGAGACTCACGGGGATGACTTCCGTTCAGGCATTCAGGAGCCGCAGGGCGGCGAGACAGAGGCCGGCGAGCCCCGCCACGGCGAAGAATCCGTCGAGCCGGTCCATGACGCCGCCATGGCCGGGGATCGAGCGGCCGGAATCCTTCACGCCGTAGCGGCGCTTGAGGCCGGATTCGACGAGGTCGCCGCCCTGCGAGAGGATCGAGGCCAGCCCGCTCAGCGCGGCGACGGCGAGGAGGGGAAGATCGGGCAGGGCGCTCCAGCCCTGGCTGCGGGCGACGAGCACCGTCGCGGTACCGCCGAGAATGCCGGCGGCAAGGCCCCCGAGCGCGCCCGACCACGTCTTCTTCGGGCTCACCCGCGGCATCAGCTTCGGCCCGCCGATCAGGCGGCCGGTGAAGTAGGCCACGCTGTCGGTGGACCAGACCACCGCGAACATCCAGGCGGGGCCGACGATGCCGATGCCGGGATCGAGGCGCAGCAGCGTCGGCACGACCGCGATCACCGCCGCGCCGAGGAGGCCCCAGACCGCCTTGCGCCGGTTGGGGCCGCGGCCGAGGGCGAGGAGGCCGGCCGCGCCGACGATCAGGATCAGGAGCGGAGCCCAGGCAGGCGCACCGAGCAGAAGGGCGACGAGCAGGCCGAGCAGCGTCGCGCCGGTGAGGCCGAGCAGGGGAAGGAGCGGCTCGGAGCGGGTCATGGCAAGCCATTCGGCGGCGCCGACGGTTCCGGCGACGAGCCAGACGAGGGCGAAGGCCCAGCCGCCGACGACGAGGGCGCCGAGCACGGCCGCGCCGAGAACCAGCGCGGAGGCCACCCGCAGGCCGAACTCGCGGGTCGCGAACGGCGCCCGCTGCGCGGGCCGCGCCGCTTCGTTCCCCGTCATCAGCCGGCTCCCGCGCTCAGGCCGCCGAAGCGGCGATCGCGGCGGTGGTACTCGCCGATGGCGGCGAGGAAGGCCTCGTGGTCGAAATCCGGCCAGAAGCCCGGCGCGACGACGTACTCGGCATAGGCCGTCTGCCAGGTCAGGAAGTTCGAGAGGCGCTGCTCGCCGGAGGTGCGGATCACGAGATCCGGGTCGGGGATGCCGGCGGTGTCGAGGGCGTCCGTGACGGTCGGCAGCCCGATTTCGTCGGGCCGCAGGCGCCCCTCCGCCACGGCGGTGGCGATGCGCTGAACCGCCCGGACGATCTCCTGGCGCCCGCCATAGTTGAAGGCGACCACGAGCGTCAGGCCCGTGTTGGCGCGGGTGCGGGTCTCGGCCTCGTCGAGCAGGCCGGCGATGTCGGGCGAGAGGTCCGTCCGGTCGCCGATCACCCGGACGCGCACGTTGTGGGCATGCAGGTCGGCAAGGTCGCCGCGCACGAACAGCTTGAGCAGGCCCATCAGCTCGGAGATCTCGGAAGGCGGTCGGCGCCAGTTCTCGGAGGAGAAGCTGTAGATCGTGAGGTAGCCGATCCCGAGGCTGATCGCGGAGCGCACGGCGCGGCGAACGGCCTCGACGCCCCGGCGATGACCCTCGAAGCGGGGCAGCCCCCGGCGCGCGGCCCAGCGGCCGTTGCCGTCCATGATGATGGCGACGTGCCGCGGTGCGGGCTGCGCCGCACCGTCGGGCGCGGGCTCGCCCGCCTCCCCGATCTGCCGCGCGCCTTCCGAGCGAACCAACGCAGCCTCCCTCTCGCTGCCGCGGCCCGGCGCGGCCCCACCCGTCTTGCGTCCTCGATGCAGGTCCGGGGGTCTCAGACCTGCATGATCTCCTTTTCCTTGGAGGCCAGCACGCCGTCGATCTCGGCGATGGCGTCGTCGGTGGCCTTCTGGACCTCGCCGGCCTGACGCTTCTCGTCGTCCTCGCTGATGGCGCCGTCCTTCTCCAGCTTCTTGAGGATGTCGAGCCCGTCCCGGCGCACGTGGCGCACGGCCACGCGGGCCTCCTCGGTGTATTTGTGGGCGACCTTGACCATCTCCTTGCGGCGCTGCTCGTTCATCTCGGGGATGCGCAGGCGGATGGTCTGGCCCTCGGTCATCGGGTTGAGGCCGAGATCGGATTCGCGGATCGCCTTCTCGACGTTGGTGACCATCGAGCGGTCCCAGACGGAGATCGAGAGCAGGCGCGGCTCGGGCACGCTCACCGTGGCGACCTGCGCCATCGGCATCGAGGCGCCGTAAGCCTCGACCTGGATCGGATCGAGCAGGCTCGGCGTGGCACGGCCGGTGCGCAGCGATCCCAGATCCTTGCTCAGGGAGGAGACGGCGCCCTGCATGCGGCGCTTGATGTCGCCGAGGTCGAAATCCGGTGTAGCCATGGGGTCGAGATCCCGGGGTTTTTCAAAAATCCCGATGCGGTCGGGCGGCGGATGGGCCGGTGCGAGGGCACCCGGCGCGCGGTGCCGCTTCATGAACGAAAAACCGGGTGGCCGCAAATGGCCGTCGACGCCGCCGGATTTCGGCGCAGGGGCGGCTGTCGCGCCGGCCCGCTCCCGCAGGATCGCCCGCGCGGGGCCGCCGTTCGCCTCGGATGGTCCGCCTCGGGCTCCGCCCTGCGTTGCCAGCCCGCCGACGGGCCGTGGCTGCGGCGCAGGTGGCGGACCGGTCCGCTTGGGGGCCTGACCGGTCCGCCTGTCGCCAGCTTGCGCTGAAATGGGCCCATGAGAGCCCTGACGACAACGGGACAACGGTTCCCGTGCGCGCTTTCATCCGGTCCCGCTCGCGGTGACCGAATGAAAGCGCCTGCTTCCAATCGCTGAAGCTGCGTCCCGGCCGGAGGCTATCGATCCCCGAGGCGGCAGGAGAGGGGTGTCTCGATCGGACAGGAGGCCGGCGGCTCGCGGTAGATCCGGACGAGAGGCGGGGTCTCGTCGTTCTCCAGCGCAAGGCGACGCTCTTCCTCGGCGTAGGACCAGCTCCACTCGTCGGAATGCTCGCCGTCGAGGACGACGCCGGCCCGGCAGCCCCAGCCGTGCTCCCGCGCGACCTGCGCCTGCTCGTAGGTTACGGTGAAGTAGCCGAACTCGTGAAGCTCATGGTCGCGGCAGAGGATCTTGCCGTCTGGCGTGACGATGTCCCCCGGTCTGGCGCCTTCCGGCAGCGTGGCTGTCATCTTCTTCTTCCCCCCCCGGATCGTCAGAGATCGCGATGCGTCCCGTTCGAAGATCGAGGTCGATGCCCGGTCACGGAGGCGTGGCCCGCTTCCCGTTCGACAACCTCACTTCGTGAACGTGCAGCGTCTTCGCGAAATCGCAAGGCCGCGCACGACGCAATTCGATCGCAGAGCCGATGTAACAATCATTCCGCCCGCCGCCCGGATAACGGGCGGCGGGCGAAAACCAAGGTGTCCTCGATCTTGGATTTAGGCAAGCTTGACCTTGCGTGCCTCGGCTTCCTCGGCGATTTCGGCCTCCGCGGCGAGGTAGCGCCGCCGCATCGGCTTCAGCACGAAGACGGCCAGGGCCGCGGCCGAGATGTTCAGGGCGATG
>NZ_QJJJ01000013.1 GCF_003201865.1 Methylobacterium sp. B4
CATTCGGCTCTCCTCTTCGGAAGGCCGCACATTGAATCACATCCCCGCCCGCACCAAAACCCCAGACGATTCAACCCGCTCGGATCGCGCTCTAGCTCACGAGTCGCAAGGCAGGGCGCGCTCGACTAGGGCGCGCCCTCACAGGTCAGCCTCTCGCCGAGAGGGGCGAGACAAGGTTCTTCAACCCTCGAAAATTCCAGACTGACCCACTACCCCGCGCCATTCGTGCTGGACGTCGCCACCTACCGCAACGCTTTCCAGACTTATGTCGAGCGCGTGCTCGTGCCCGAACTCACCCCCGGCGACAGTCAGGCTCTTGCGGGATGCCGGCAGGGCAATCCCTCCCGATATTTCAGGCGAGCCTCGCCACACATTTAGGTATCAGGCAGGAGGTTGCATTCGGCGTGCCTCAAACGAACGGCCGCTCACTTGGTCACTGTTCTGATGCTTGAGCCAGAATTCGAAGAGGTCGAGACCTCTATCGAGTCGTTCGAGATGGGCGACCTGAGCGGTGCCGTCTTCGCGCATCGGCGCCTCAAGCCCTGTGGTTGTCGAGGCGTTTCCCTCCACGACGTAGTCGAAACGCTTCAACGTCGTCTGGACCGGCGAGATGCTCTGATCGACGAACGGCAGGGTTGCGCCTGGGTTCATCGCCACGCGGACAATTTCGGATCCGACGACCTCGTAATAGGCCGGGTTCGGCGGCACGTAGGAATGGAACAGGAGGTGGGCAGGAGCAATGATCCCGCAGGGCACATGGAACGCCAAAGTAGCCGTGCGGTCGGCTGTGAAGCTGCGGTACACCGGCAGGTCCAGAGCCTCCTCCTGCGGCCGATCCGAGGTGGTCTGGAACGAGATGACGCCGCCCGAGCTCATCGCGATCCTGCGAAGGTCGGCTTCGTCAACGATGGTCGGCAGCGTCGTAAAATAGACGTGCGCGACGTTGTCGAGCTTGGCCGTGCCAGCAAGGTTGTACGGCCCGGACCAGAGCTCGCGGCTGGCCAGGATCTTATCCACCGTCGGTGCGACGGTGTGGTGAAATACCTCCAGGGCGAAATCGTCGTTCGGGAGACGAGCACAATTACCCGAGACCAGCGGCGCGAGACGCGTGCCAGCAGGGCCGACGTAGGTGCAGCGATACAATTGCGCCCCGTCCTCGTAGGATAGCACGTGCCCATCCGACCGGATGGTGACCTGTAACCGCGTGGCGGTCTGGCCTCGCGGCGCCGCGACGTCGAGGCTCAGCCTCGCCTCGTGGACCCCTTTCCCTGTGATGGATCGGGGCGGAATGTTGAAGGCCAACTGCGGCGGCCCGAAGAAGCTCGGGACGAAAAAACGAGTGCCTCCGAAGCCGATCAGGACATCGGGTAGGAGATAGGATCGCCCCGGTGCGTGGCAAAGCCGGAGCTTGATCCAGCCATCATGCCGCGTTCCTCGCAGGCCGTTCGCTGCCGGGGAGTGCCGTGCGGGTGGGCCCGCGAGATTTCCCCAAAGCGGACGGTTCGTGCTCATCGATGCTCACCCTTGTCGTACGTGCCCCTCTCAACAAGGCCACGCTAATTATATATTTTCGCCATGTAACATGAAAACCACTGGACTCGTGAGGCCCTAGTAATCCGTAATACGAATAGGATGACGGAGAAGCTCTATGGCACGCCGAACACGCCTGAAAGCAGCAGAAGCCACCTCTCCCGCACCACCGTCGGCTGATCCGGAAGAGGGATCGCATACCGATGCAATTTCAACTCCGAAAATTCCAGAAGAATTACTCAAATCTTTGGAGGAGAATACATCGGCCATCAAGGCTCTCACGATTGCAATTGACCAATTGACTGCTCAGAGGACTGTCGATAACCTTTTAAAGGCCCCCAGCGAGCTCAAAGTTTTGTTGAATAACGAACATGCGCGTGAAGGATCAGACAAGCCTCGGCCGCAAGATGCGTTTTTCACGGCGGCTGCTTTCGACCAGGGCTCCAGCCAGCGTTTCAACATCCTTGCTGCTCTAAAAGCTCCAAACTGCTTTAACGACTCCACAATGGATGGAAGCACGAGCTTGCTGAAGTATGCCGGAGGAAACCCTGCGGCCATTACTTCAGTAGTTATGTTGAAAGTTAATAGCAGTCAAAATTTTCAGCGCGCGGGAGTTCAAATAAGATCAAACGATTGCACTTACCTGTTTTACGTACAGAACCTTATAGACAAAATTGCGTGCATCATGGCAGGAATGTGCTGAGGGGCGCACTGACGATGATCACTCGGTATATCCTAGTCGCCCTGTTGATTTTACTGCCGGCGCAGGCGATGGCAAAAAAATCCATCGTCGAAATGACAGACGCTGAGTTAAAGTATTTAATGAAGGTCAGATCGACAGAGCTTGAGAGTCTGCGAAAAGAGCAGGCGCGCAGAGGAGGTGCAGTTCGCAGGAAAACAGCTTCAACAAGTGAAGCGCCCAACGAAAGATCTCAAGACGCTAAAATCGCCACCGACCCTTACGGAAATCCAGAGCGCGGCTTAAACTCATCTTTAGCTCAGTCCAATGCGAGCAAGATACAAGATTTATACATAAGAAGCGATCCTCTTGACGCTTTTAGATATCTTTTCCCCTTATCACCGCTAGATGGTAAAGGTGCTTCTATCTCATTTACAAGCAACGAATTAACTCGCACTCAGACGCTTGCTACAAACGCGTTCATTTCGTACGTCGTTGCGAGAGAATACATTGGAAAAGATTTCGGATATGCCCTTGCACCTTTCGCGTACTTTAATGGCACACTCACCAATCCCGAGCGGCCTTCCTCGGAGCGAAACGCCGCCCAAATTGGAGCGGACATTCAAATCAAATTTGGCGACATTCTGCCGGATTTTGTGCAGACCTTAGGCCTTCGTCCATACTATCAAACGGACTTCCGCGGACAAGCGTCAATATACGGCTTTTCTACAACCTATGAGCCTACAAAAGCTAGTATAAATCTTGGCGCGAGGGCTATAACTCCCGGGGAGGAAAATATTATAACTGGATATTTCCGGATCATTCCAGAATTTAATTACTTTACGGTTGATGACCCAGGACGGACTGCTTTCATTCCGAACCGAAATCACTCCTATTTGGGGGGAACTCTGCAGATCAGGACAATTCTGTTTGAAAATATGGGGCCATCTTGGCTGGCAAGCAGATTTTATCTCAATGGGTCCGTGACATACTTCTGGGACGCATTGAATCATTGGCGCCATTTCCACGACTCAGAAGTTGAAGGCGGCTACATCATCGCGAAAGATAAACCAATCGAAGGCCTTGGCCGCCTAACGACCTCAGTATCTTTAATATACAACAATGGTGTTAGCAGATTAACTAATGAGCGCCGCGATCAATACAAAGCGCAATTAAACATACTATACTAGCAATCCTGTTTTATATTTTTGCAAGCACACGTGGGGCACAGTCAGCATTAGGCTATCAAACGAGCAGTGCCGCCTCTTTAGATGAGGCGGCACCAGTCATAAACGGTAACCCTGTTCAGGAGGCGCGCGGCCCCTTGCTGAGACCGTGGCCGACGAAGGCATCTCGGGCATCACGACTCGCCTGGCGGATCGCCCGCAGGGCCGCCGTCTGTTCGACATGCTGCGGGAGGGCGACACGCTCATCGTTCGCTGGATCGACCGGCTTGGTCGTGATTATGGGGACGTGTGCGACACCATCCGCAAGTTCATGGAAAAGGGCGTCATCGTCCGGAGCGTCATTAACGGCCTCACCTTCGACGGCGCCACGACCGACCCGATGCAGCGGGCGGTGCGGGACGCTCTGATCGCGTTCATGGCCGCGACCGCACAGGCCCAGGCCGAAGCGACCAAGGAAGCGCAGCGCGCCGGCATCGCCCATGCAAAGGGCCGGGCTGACGCCTACAGGGGCAGGAAGCCGAGCTACACGCGCGCCCAGCTCGACGCCGTGGTGGCGATGCTGGATCAAGGCGAATCCGTCTCTGCCATTGCCCAGGTGACGAGCCTGTCCCGGCAGACGATCTACCGCATCAAGGACGACCGAGCCGAAGCCGAGGCCGCGCTCGCACGGTGGGCGGCATGACCGTGGCCGCTGCATCCCCGACCAAGCGCCCTTACGCCCGCCTCGGCCCCGCCCAGTGGGCAGAGGTGGAGGAGTTGTGGGCGAGCGGCGCAGCTACGCTCGCCGAACTCTCGAGCCGCTACAGCGTGTCGGCACGAGCGATGCAGTTGCGGTTCGCCAAGCGCGGGATCGTGAAAGGCTCCACTGCGGCAGCTCTCGGCGCCCAGATCCGCTCTCAGGTGCGGGTCTCGGTGCTCGCCGACACCGACGATCTGGCGCAGCGTGCCGTGGCAATCCGCGAGAACGCCTTTCAGGGCGCGGTGCGCATCGAGCAGCTTCTGCTCTCGGCCCTTGATGAAGCCGCTGCCGATCCCAGCAAGCTCTTTGCACTCGCCGCCACAGCAAAGGCGACGGCTCTCGCAGCCCAGACCCTTGAACGGCTACACTCCCTCAAGCGCTCGGCTCTCGGTCTCACTGACGAAAGCACGCTCGATGACGATCTTCCCGTCCTTCAAGTTGTCAACCTGACCAGCAAGGAGATCGAAGCGATGCGCGAGGACCCAGACGATGCAGAGGACTTACCCGAGGAAGAGAACAAGGTGGTGGACATCACCTTCCAGTCCTGACTTCGTACCGGCTTCATCTAGTCGAGCCATATCGCGCATTTCGAAAAGGGCGAAGTCCCAGGGAAAAGCGCCTACCTCGAAGGGGCCGCATTCTGTGCCGGCAGTGAAAAATCGAAGGCGAAATCAGCAAAGAGGCGCCTCAGCCTCTTGCATGGCGAGGCTTGGCTCCCCACACTAACTAAATTGGATTAACTCCTGCGGGGAGAGTCATGCAGTTCCATACCACCCTGACGCTGCCGGCGATCCGCGCCGCGCAGCTTCGCCAAGTAGCCTCTAAACGAGGTGCAACATCGCTCGAACTCGTTGATGCGTTCATCCGCGCATCTTGGGATGACGTCATCGGCGACAGGTCGCTCCCTGGCTTCGACCTGACGGCCGGTCTCGATGACGAGACCGGAACGCCGACCGTCTACTTCAATAACACAGGCACCCAGCCGGTGTTTCTAACCGTCGAGCAGGCCCACGCAGTCGCCGATGGTATCAACGAACTCGTTCACGGCCGAGCGACCCGTTTCGAGGTCGATGCCGCCTATGAGAGCTACCGGGCTCGCTTCGTTGGGACGAAGAAGGGCCGCGGCTTCATCCTTCAGGTCGAGGACGACGTGGCGGATGCTTCGCGTGAGCCGATCATGGTCCACGGCCTCACGACCAGCATCGCCGAAGACCTTGCCGAGAGCTTCCGGCACTATGCCACCGCCGCCGAAGCCCTCGCGGCCGAGCCGCTGACCCGCGGGCAATGATCGTGGGTGAGGATCTCCTGGCCGAGCACGGCTGCGCTCACGAGGCTGTCCTTGAGTGGATGGCGCGGACCTTCGAAGGGAGGCCCGAGGCCGTAGCCGCGTGAGGCGCCTCATTTCAATGAATGCCGCTCCGGCGACAGTTACCCCACAGAGAAAGGGCCGCACGTCCTGGCAAACGCACGGCCCAAAGATCAAGATGAACAGATGAACATTAGTGTAGCAGGGGCGCGTATTCAAGATGCGCACCCCATAAATCACAGCCTCTACAACCATAATTCCTCACTTTGCGAGTACGTCGATGAGGCCGTTGAAGCCCCTCATACCGATCCAGCCGCTTCAGCCCCGTCAGCCGAAGAAGCCGCGCATACCGCTCCGGCCGATGCCGCGGAGAGCTTGAACCCCGGGGCCATCGGCGATTCGTCGCTGGGACCGGCCTCGCTGTGCAAAAAAGGCGGCGCCGGCCGGTCGCGCCGTGACCCGCTCGCCAGCCTTGTTTTCGTAGGGGAAGCCCTGACCGAGATGGGCCTTATTCAGCCCCATCGAGACGCGCGCCGTTCAGTAAATACCTCTAAGGGCTACACCCCACCTTCTCCCTCTCCCTCCAAGAAGCTCTCCTACCTGGAGATGAGGGTCCGCACCGCACCAACCATTCCCGGCACGACCACGAAGAAGCCGCAGCCCTGGCGTGATCTCGATGACCACGCTCAGGTGATCTTTGCCTTCCTCGGTCTCCAAGCCGCCGGCCCCGTCATCGGCTTCACTGCGAATCTATCCGAGGCCGTCGCCACTCAAGCCTACGCCCAGCCGAAGCCCGGCCCGTGGTTGCACAAGCGAGTGCGCGAGCAGATCGACAGGATGTTCGGTTCGGCCATCGACTTTGTGGCGACCTACGAGGAAGCCCGCGACCCGAGGACTGGCAAGCGCCGGCTCCACGTCCACGGCATCCTCGGCTTGGATCTCACCTCGCGCCGCCGCGCCGACAAGGCGCGGGCCGCGATGAAGGCGGCGTTCGGTACCTGGGAACGCCCCGGCAAAGGCCACCAGATCGAGTTCTCCCACGAGATCGACGTGGGCTGGTCCTCCTACATCGCGAAAGACGCCCGCTTAGCCTCCGCCTCGTCGCGTCGGTTCGCCGCCAGCGTCGGGGCCGGACACCTCGCGCCGCTGTTCGAGGGTCCGGTCGTGACCATGACGCACGGCACGACCCGTCTCGCCAAAGATGCAGCCGAGAGGGCCCGTCAGATCGTCACAGAAGCCCGCAAGCGGCCGTCAGCCCCTCTGCCGCAGCCGAGCAGCCCCGAAGCACTCCCGGCTGCTGGTGAGTCTCCTAGGCGACTCGCACACCGCGTCCCTCGCTGCCGCGCCCTACGCCGCCGGCCGACCTTGACGAATCGCCGTCTCCGGCCGCTGCACTCGTCGCCGACCACCGGCCGGTGTAGGCACCGGCCGCCGCTCTCGCTGCCCGTCGCACCGCGGCGCCCGGTTCTGCACGCACTGCTAGCCGGCAACAGGACACGTGGGCCTCCGGACAAATCCGCTTATCGATCAATATTGATCGATGGCATAAAGTTAGCAGTCATTTCGCAGATTGCACTTGCCCGTCAGCGGCAAATCGGCCATCTACTCATGAGGCGGTAAAACAACCGAGTGCCACCGTGCTATGAGAATAGGGATGTTCGTGCGGACGATTACGATGGATCAGTGAGTAGAGGCCTATGAAGAACTCGAATGCCTACGCTTCAGCGCTCTAGACGATGTGACGATGGTGAAGGGCGAGCATCCGCATCTGGGCGTCGTCGTCGCCATGCAGATGATGGACGACGCCATCTTCATCACGACCACCGTGCCATTCACGGACCGAGCGAACCGGCATGCGGCCGAGCAGTACGACGCCATTAGGCTCGCGATCAATGAGCTGATGCCGCGCTGGCGCAGGTCGAAGCGAACCGCCTAATCTTTTCTCAAATCTTTTCTCGCAAATCCCGCGGCTTCTGCTCAGCCTGCTTCTCGCTCGACCACATGGCCATTTCAGCCAAGCGGCGGCATAGGGGAAACCATCATGACCAAGAAAGACGACAGCGCCGAATTGACTCTCGATGGCGTGCCTCTCGGCTTTAGCGATGCTGATCTAGCCAGGGACATAAAGAAAATTGTCGAAGACATCGAAGTAGACCACCCAATGAAGGCGGTCATCGACAGCCCGCTAGACACAATGATTTCCGTTGAGGAAAGCAGTCTTCCGGATGTCGGCATTCCCGACATTGAGCTGATGTTGGCTAAGCCGGATCACCTATAATCAAGAGGCAGAACGATCAGCCCCAGATCACGACTGACTTAGAGCGTCTAAATGAAACTTCTGCACTGGTTGAGTGTAGCGGCGGCGCAGGCGAGGGTGGTGAAGGCGAGGTGGATGTCGGCGCGGCGTTCGTAGCGGATAGCGAGCCGGCGGAAGCGGGCGAGCCACGCCAAGGTGCGTTCCACGACCCAGCGGTGCCGTCCCAGGCGCTGGCTGCTCTCGATGCCCGGGCGGACGGTGCGGGGCACGATCCCGCGTGCCCGGCATTCCCTGCGACAGCGACGGTAATCGTGAGCATTGTCGGCATGCAGCTTGTCGCGCCTGCGGCGCGTGCGTCCCCGTCGGTCCGTGTGTATCGAGGAGATCGCGTCCAGCGGTAGCGGTAAGCTTGGTGCTGTCGTTGGCGTTGGCCCTGGTCATAACGACGCTGAGCGGCGTGCCGCGGGCATCGACGACGAGGCGGCGTTTCGTGCCCCGTTTGCCGCGGTCAGTCAGGTTCGTGCCGGTGACAGTGCCCCCATTTGGCCGGGATGCTAGCGTCGTCGAACGCCGCGCGGCGCCAGTCCAGCTGCCCGGCTCCTGCCAGCCGCTCCAGCAAGGCGTGATGGAGCGCCGCCCGCAGGGACGCATCTGATCGATGCCGCTCAGGCATCCTTCAGGCCATCGAGGTCGAGCTTCTCGCCCGATTTCAGGATGTCGTAGATGATGTTGGTCAGGATGCCCATCGCCTGGTGATCGTTCTTGAGAAGGAGGGTCGCAAGTGAGCTATTCGATGTCATTGCCCGGACGACTGCCCCCTGAACCGCGCCAGGCAGATTGCCCTTCATCGCAAGCTCCTTCTCGCTTTGGTGGACCTGGGCCATGACGACCTTGTTCTCCTGGGCGATAGCGGCGATCTGGTTGACGAAGTGGGCTTGGTCCCTGAGCGGCGCGGCCTCTCCGAATAGGCTGTTGAGCCGCTGGATGATTTCCTGGAGGTAGACCGGCTTTCCTGCGGGAGCCGAGGCCCCGCCACCGGTAGCGGGCTTGAGCACGATGTCCTCAGGCTGCTCGTCGTCGACCGACCCTCGGTGCGGCATTGGCGTGCGAGCCTTGATGTCGAAGCCGGTCAGGGTGAGGCCCTTCAGGTCCACAGCCTCGGGAGCAACGCCATCGAGACGCATTGTCAGCAGCTTCGTGAAAGCTGCAAAGTTCTCGAGTTCGGGATCATTGAGCTCGATTAGCTGGGCGATGTAGCCGTAGGTTCGAGCAAAGCGGCTCAGACTGGACTTGAAGTCCGCGAGGACGCGGATTGAGCCGTCGACCCACGTACGCCGATGATCGGCTGCCTTCATACCGTCGTCGTTGCCGGCGTCTTTCGCCTTTTGATAGTCAATCTCAGCCGCTCGGACCTCAGCGCGATACCCCTTAAGCCGCTGATTGTAGTGATCGGTCGGAGCCTGCGTGGCAGCGTACAATTCTTTGTGCTGCGGCTCCTTATTGCTGACGAAGTCCTTGGCCGCCTTAAATCGCGCAGCTTTGAATGCCGCAAGATCGGCGAACTGATACACACCGGCCTCATCGAGCCGATCTTTAAGCTCGTAGACGATGTTGAGGTCCTGGACGTCTTCGATGACAGCGCCATCATCGTATCGCTGGAACGCGCGATGAACCACCTCCGGGTCGTTGACAAAATCAATGACGAAGGTTCGGTCCTTGCCGGGAAAAGTGCGATTGAGACGTGAGAACGTCTGCACTATCTCAACGTCGTTCGCAATTTTCTTGTCGACGTACATCGCGACGAGTTTCTTCTGATCAAAGCCAGTCTGGAATTTATTTGCAACCAGCATGACTCGGTACTCAGGCCGGTCGAACACAGTCCGGAGGTCTTGACCCTTGACGGCTGGGTTCATTGTGTCTTCAGAGAAGATGGCATTATCATCGACGATGAAGACGTCGCCCTTGAGCTGGTCGTCGTCGAAATGCATGACTTCCGTGCCCGTAAGTTGGCCTGAAAATGCTACTAGGGCGTGAATGTCTTTGTACTGAGGGTGCTTCTCAATAAAGGCATCGAACGCCTTCTTGTACCGGACAGCGGCGGCACGTGAACTCGTGACGACCATGGCCTTCGCCTTACCGTCGAGGAGATGCGCGACGTTCTTGGTAAAGTGCTCCATGATGAACTGGACTTTTTGAACGACGTTGGTTGGGTGCAACATCATCCATTTGGCAAGCGCGCGCTTGGCAGCCTTGCCGTCGACACGCTTAGTGTCGACCAGATCTTTCCCAAGATTGAACGCGGTCTTGTAGGGAATGTAGCCCTCGAGCACATCAAGGATGAATTTTTCCTCGATGGCTTGGCGCATCGGATAGCGGTGAAACGCCTCTGGCAGATTGTGGTCAGACGCAGGCCTGGACCGATCTTTCGGTCGACCGAAGAGCATCAGAGTGGCGTGCTTCGGCGTCGCGGTGAAGGCGAACTGCGAAATGTTTTTCGGCCGCACACGAGCGTTCTGGATCTGAGTGAGCAGCTCCTCGATCGTCATCTTGTCCATGACCTGCTTCGAGGTCAGGGCGAGGGTCGCTTGCAGCTTAGACGCCGTGGTGCCGGTCTGCGAGGCGTGCGCCTCGTCGATGATGACAGCGAAGTTGCGGTCTCGGAGCGATTGCTCGGTGAGGATGGCCTCCATCGCGTAGGGGAAGGTCTGGATTGTTACGATGATGATCGGCACACCCTTGATAAGGGCTTCCGTCAGCTGCTGGCTTTTCGATTTCGAGGACTTTTCGCGATCAATGGCTGCGATCAGGCCCGTCTGGTGGTCGATCTGCTGGACAGCATCCTGCAGCTGCCCGTCGAGAACCGTTCGATCGGTCACGACGATGACCGATTTGAAGATCGATGTTCCATCGTCTCGGCGCAGCTTGATGAGATCATGAGCCGTCCAGGCGATGGTCGATGTTTTGCCGGAGCCCGCGCTGTGCTCGCACAGATACGTCTGTCCTGGCCCATTCTGGGCAGCATCGGCGATCATGGCGTTGACGGCGGACCACTGGTGGAACCGTGGAAAGATCAGTGTTTCCTTCGTCGACCAATTGCCCTTCAGATCGACCACTGGCTTCTTCTCGACGTAGACGAAGCTATGGAAGATGCGGAGCCATGCATCGCGCTCGCAGATCCCCTCCCAGAAATACGCGACCGGATACTCACCATCGTTGCGGGGAGGATTGCCGGCGTGACCATCGCGCCCGCGATTGAACGGCAGGAAGATGGTGTTCTCGCCCGCGAGTTCGGACGCCATCCAGATTTCGCTGTCGGACATCGCGAAATGGACAACGGCTCCGCGCTTGAATGTGAGCAGTGGTTCCTTACGCTTCGTCTGCGGATCGACGGGCAGACGATCCGCTTTGTATTGGTCCTTCGCGGCCTCAGCCGACTGAGTGAAGTCGGTCTTGATCTCGACGGTGGCTAGCGGGAGCCCGTTGAGAAACAGGACGAGATCAATCTCGTAGTCCTTGGATGGGTGATACCGCAGCTGCGGCACGACGCGTAGGCGATTGGACGCGTAGCGGTGCAGGATGTCCTTGTTGCGCCTGTCCTCCGGGGCAGACTCGCTAAGATCAATGTGCCCGCAACCAGCGATGTCGAAACCGCGGCGAAGAACCTGGATTGTTCCTTGCTTATTGAGAGCTTGTTCGAGCCGGTCCTTGAGGACCTTCTCGGCCTTGTCGCCATTGAGTGCGGTCAGCTTCTCCCACTTCGCTAGCTGTGTGTCCCTGATCCACCCAACAAGGTCCTCTGGATAAAGGGCATAATCCTTGTCGTAGAACTTGGACGCGCCGACCTGCCAGCCTCGCTGAACAAGTTGTTCAACAATGTAGGCTTCCAGGTGCTTCTCGTGGTGCAGGGAACTCATGCGGCGTCTTCCATGCGTTCGCCTGCTCGGCCGCGCACGTCGATCTTGCCGGTGACGGCGGCAGTGATGAGCGCGGAGCGATGCTCCTTTAGGAGCTCGATGCTGCGCTCCGTTTTGATGACGATATCGTCGATCCGCTGCACCTGCCGGTCCACGTATTCGAGAATGATATCCTGCTCCGATAGGGGTGGATATGCGACAGCGAATCCCATGAATACTGGCATGCGCAAGGAGTCAACCGTTGACTTGGCACCACCGTCGAGAGCAACAGCCGCAAACAGAGCTGATAAGTAGTAGAAAAGGTAGCGTCCCCTAACTCCATTAAACTGCGATAGCATGTAAACACGCTGATGGAAGTCGAACTTCCCGTTGAAGTAGTGATATATCTTGCCGACGCCCGCTCCGTCACCTGCTGTCAGGATTGCCTCGCAGTCAGCGGAATAGCTATCAATCTCCTCGACAGTTTGCGATCTGACGAAAAAAGGATAACCGCCTCCAGAAACGGCATGCGCTGTATCACGATTGCCGGTCCTGACCGTGCATAGATACTTTAGCGGCGTGACCTTCCATTTGCTTGGCACCGCACCGAGCCACTTCACGCCAGAGGAAACCATCGGTGCGTTTGGATCGAGGCCCTTTGTCACCGCGCGGGCAATCAGGGCGAGACGCTTCTCTCGAAGGAGTTCGATGAACCTACCCTTCTTCACGATGAGACTATCAATGCGCCCTGCCTCGCGATCCACGAAGCGCGAGATGAGGTGTTGTTCGGCTAGCGGCGGGACAGGAAGGGGTTGCTCCGCGAACTCGCGCCAGCGGAAATCTGTCGATCGCTCCCTAATTCCTTTCGATAGGCTCTCGATGAAACCAGTGAGAGCCATCGTGCGAAGCATACGCCCATAGAATTCGGTGCAAACTGGACCGATCGGTGTACAACAGGAGTAGACCGGCGTGCACTTTCCATCCGAGTCGCTCACCCCAACAGCTCCGGCGAATGCGTCCATTGCATGGATCACCAGATCTCCAGCACGCACCCCTTGGTAGCCGACTTCCTTCTCTGAGTTCGTGAATCCGTTAGTGCGCCGCTTTGAGCGCAGAGTGACTTCACCATCACGAAAGGCTGTGACGACGTCGTCCTGAGGCCGAACCGAGCGACGCTCCAAGTTGAACAGGTACTTGGCCCGTTTTACCTCCCAGTGGCTCGGGATTAGCGGAGCCCACGTCAATTCGCTGGGACGCAGATCGGGATAGGGAGAGGGGAGGCTCATTCCGTCACCTCCGCCAGCACCGCCGCGATTTCGGCCTCAACTGCCTTCAGGTCTGCGTCGATCATCTGCAAGTCGCGTGGTGGTTGGTATTGGTAGAAATGGCGGTTGAAATTGATCTCGTAGCCGACGACACCGACCTCGCCGTCCTGCTCGTCTCGGTAACTCAGGTCGACATAGGAGTCCGGAGCATGCGGTAGCACCTCGGCGGCCATGTAGACGCTGATCGGGGTGTTAAGCGGCACGTTTTCGAAATCAGTGAGCTGGTCGTCCGCGACCGCGCTACCGTCATCGTTAGTGACGGGTCTAGCTTCGGGATCGCGAACCCCGAAGGCGGAGATAAAAGCCTTGATCAGCGGCTTCGCAGCCCTGCCAAGGTCAGCGTGCTTCTTGGTAGCAGACCTAGCGAATATCTCGAGCCACGCAACATCGTGTTCGACGCCGACATGTGGCATTAACAGCGCCGTCCATGTTTTGCGCTGCTCGTCGGTGAGCTTATTCCATGATTTGTCGCTTGAGATTTTGGCGAAGCCCTCGTCGGACACGATTGCTTTCATACGCAATGGTCGAAGCACCTTCACGCGGCGGTAGCCAAATTCCTGGTAATTGAAGATCAGGCTGGTCTTGCTCGTCTCAAAACCAGAATAGGTCTCGACGATCTGTCGCGTCTGGCTAGGGCTGATCACGCGCCGCTTGTTGCCCTCGCTCTTACGCATCGGTGTGAATAGCTCCGCGGCGTTGATGAGCTGAATTTTGCCAACACGCGCTTTCGGCTTCTTGTTAGATAGAATCCATATGTATGTCGCGATGCCAGTACGGAAGAAGATCTCGGTTGGGAGAGCAACGATCGCCTCGACGATGTCTTTCTCGAGGAGATAACGCCGGATCTCGGACTCGCCTTGTCCCGCGCTACCGTTGAAAAGTGGCGAGCCTGAGAGAACGATGGCGGCGCGACCGCCGCCCCTTTTTGGCAGTTCAAGCTTGCTGACGAGATGGAGCATGAAGAGCATCGATCCGTCGCTGACCCTAGGCAGCTTTGGACCGAAGCGACCCTCATAATTTTTGTCGCAATGCTCCCTGAAAACGGCATCCTGATCCTTTTCCCACTTCTTACCAAACGGAGGATTGGATACGCAGTAGTGGAATCGCTCTTCTGAGAGCTTGTCGTCGGAGAGTGTGCTGCCGAGTTTGATGTTTCTCGAGAGGTCGCGTCCGGGATCTGACTGGAGCGTTTTCAGGAGCATGCCTGCGAGACAGACGGCATGGGTTTCCGGTTCCAGTTCCTGACCGTAGGGCACCACGACGGGAGCGATGCTGTAGCGATCGCTCAGGTTTTGAACATGTGCCATGCCGTCCGACAGGAACCCACCGGTCCCGCAGGTGGGATCATACAGCGTACGGATCAGACCGGGGTTGTTGATGAACAGTTCGTCGTCCCGATCGAGGAGTAGCTCGATCGCCAAGTGCACGACGTCACGAGGCGTCATGAAATCTTCGGCCGCCTCGTTCACCTCCGCGCCGAAACGGCGGATGAGATGCTCGTAGACGTTGCTCATGACCCGCTCGGGAACCGTGTCCGGGTGCAGGTCGATACCAGCGAAATTTTGGCATATCTTGAAGAGTACGCCCTGCCGGTCCATGCGAGCAATCGTATTAACAAAATCGAATTGTTCGAAAATGACTCGAGCGTTGTCGCTGAAGCTTGAGATATAGGCTTCGAGATTCTGACGAGTACGGGTGCCGCCGAGGGTTGCGAGCGTAAAATTCGATGTGTTGTAGAACGGGTAGCTGGTCTGTTGGCGGAGCACCACATCGAGATCGATGCCCTGGTCAGCCATCGCCTTATGCGTGGCGAGCACGGTTTCGCGGGTTGGTTCGAGCACACACTCCAAGCGACGAAGCAGCGTCAGTGGCAGGATGATTTTGCCGAAATCGGTATGCTTGAAGTCGCCCCATAGGTCTTCGGCATTCTTCCAGATGAAATCAGCCAGGGACGTGCTGCCCTTGCTGGCCACGTCCGGCTTACCATTGCGAATCGCTGCCTCGTGAACGTTCATATGCACTCCGTGCCGACCCGCGACGGGATGGTTAGCGAGTTGGAGCTGGCTCTAGGTCCAGCAGCTCAGTGATGGTGCTTGCTTGTATTTCGGTGAGGCCTGGTTGCAGCCAGTGCCCAAACGGCATCAGCGACTTCCCCTCAGATTGCGCCCGGGCTGAGCTTGCGAGGGACCATCGTTGTACGAGACATCGAAGGCGGCCTAGCGGTAGCACGTGTTCGTGATGAACTCAGCCGCTATCATGTTTTCAAAACATAGGAGGCCCATCTATCCACAGATAAGCAGTTGGAATATATAACATTTCGGCCACGGATCGCAGTGGACCGTTTCGTTCGGATATGAGATGACGCCACGCGTGTGGCTCGTTGTATGGCCGTACCCGTCAGCTACCAGCCGCGACATCCGATATGGCATCGTCGGCGAAGGATCCTGGTGCAGGACGTTGTGAACCGGATGGTGATCTACTGCAGCGAAACATAGTGGCCAGAGTGCCATGCTTGCCTGGAACACGCGCAACGCTTTGCTGATCCTCACTACTATAATTGGAGAGCGCCCCCGTTACATCTGAGTAGGGCGCGAGAAAGCGCTGACTTATCAACGACGCATTCCTGCGCCGGACAAAATATGCTGAGATCATGGCACGGAACGCGCCCAAACCGACAAACTATGGTGTGCGCTTCATACCGAGGCGACGGGGCAGTTGTCTTTCGTGGCGACGGGGCGCTGAACCGTCGCAAGCGACCCTACGGGCTATCATGGGCCACCTTTCGCGCCCTGGCCGCGGAGTTCGCTGCAGACCGCTGGCGAACCTGAGAGGGCGGCAGCCTCCTCCTACAGGCCACCGCTCCACCCGAGGCTATCCTGTTCGCCTACCAACCGGACGACGATCCGTATGGCGAAGCCGAGATGACGGTGGGCCATCGCCACCAGCGAGAAGTGCGGGTGATTCGGCGGTGCGACCATATCAGCCCCGAAGATGGGTGCGACACCAATCCGCTCGAAACGACCGCTGCCTGACATCTGACGTCTTCCGGAACATCACCCGTAAGAACGCTCAGTTCGCCACCAGTCCTTGTAGCCCTTCCGTATCATGCAAATCATAAGCAGTTTGCCTACCTCGATGAAGCTGTACTAGCCCGTGTAGCGCACGCGGTCGCACGCCGCGAGATCGCGGCTATGCTGGCCGGGATCGATGCCCGTCATGGTTACACCCGGCGGCTGAGCCGCGCTGCAGGCAGCAAGCGAGAAAGGGGCAGGAGAGCCAGGGAACCCATCGGTCGTGGATCGCGAACTAAGCGTCAACGGTCAAGCCGAGTTGCCAACCAACCACAGGCCCGTCGGAGCGGCGTCGGGCTACACCATCTGTACCACAACGTCGCTACAAAACGTTGCACAATCCGGCAGCTATGTGACTGAGTTTATACAAAAAAACCAAGTGGCGGAGAGGGGGGGATTCGAACCCCCGATGGGCTTGCACCCATGCCGCATTTCGAGTGCGGTGCATTCAACCGCTCTGCCACCTCTCCGCAGAGGTGTCGTGACGACGGGATGCGCCCTAGCACGCGGCCGGCGGCCCCACAAGCCGGCTTCATGCAAGATTTGCGGGTGCGATGCAGGGGCTCTTGCCCACGGGTGGGGCGGCGGTGTTCATGCCGGCCATGTCCGATCTCTTCGCCTCCGCTGGCCTCGAAACGGGCGCGCCCCGACCGCTTGCGGATCGCCTGCGCCCGCGCCGCCTCGCCGAGGTCGTAGGGCAGGAGCACCTGACGGGACCGGACGGAGCGCTGACCCGGCTGCTCGCTTCCCGCTCGCTCGGCTCGCTGGTGTTTTGGGGACCGCCCGGCACGGGCAAGACCACCGTGGCGCGGCTGCTCGCCCACGAGACGGCCCTGCATTTCGAGCAGATTTCGGCGATCTTCTCCGGTATCGCCGACTTGCGGAAGGTGTTCGAGGCGGCGCGCAAGCGGCGCGCGACGGGCCAGGGCACGCTGCTGTTCGTCGATGAGATCCACCGCTTCAACCGGGCGCAGCTCGACGCTTTCCTGCCGGTGATGGAGGACGGCACCGTCACCCTCGTCGGCGCGACGACGGAGAATCCCTCCTTCGAACTCAACGCGGCGCTGCTCTCCCGCGCCCGGGTGGTGCTGTTTCGCGCCCTCGACCCCGGCGCGCTCGCCCGGCTGCTCGCGCGGGCCGAGGAGCTGGAAGGCACGCCCCTGCCCCTCGACGAGGAGGCGCGCGCCGCGCTGATCCGCATGGCCGACGGCGACGGGCGGGCCGCGCTGACGCTGGCGGAGGAGGTTTGGCGCTCGGCACGTCCCGGCGAGATCCTCGATGCCGAGACGCTGCAGACCCTCGTGCAGCGCCGCGCGCCGATCTACGACAAGGCGCAGGAGGGCCACTACAACCTCATCTCCGCCCTGCATAAGACCGTGCGCGGCTCAGATCCGGACGCGGCGCTCTACTATCTCTGCCGGATGCTGGACGCGGGCGAGGATCGCCTCTTCATCGCCCGGCGCCTCGTGCGGATGGCGGTGGAGGATATCGGGCTGGCCGACCCGCAGGCGCTCGTCGTCGCCAACGCGGCCAAGGATGCCTTCGACTTCCTGGGTTCCCCAGAGGGCGAGCTGGCGCTGGCCCAGGTCACGGTCTATCTCGCCTGCGCTCCCAAATCGAACGCGATCTATGCCGCCTACAAGGCCGCCACCCGTGCGGCGAAGGCCGCCGGCTCGCTGGCGCCGCCGCGCACCATCCTCAACGCACCCACGGGGCTGATGAAGCGCATCGGCTACGGCGAGGGCTACCGCTACGACCACGACGAGCCGGACGCCTTTTCAGGCCAGGATTACTGGCCGGAGGCGCTCGGGCGCCAGCACTTCTACGAGCCGACCGACCGGGGCATGGAGACCCGCTACCGCGAACGCCTCGCCTACTGGGAGCGGCTGCGCCAGGAGCGGCGCGGCGAGGAATAGACGATCCCCCACTCATCCAGGGACACCGACCGACCATGCAGGCCTACACGACGCTCGCGAAAACCTTCGCCCGCCTCGGCGCGCTGGAGGATGCGAGCGGCATCCTCGGCTGGGACACGCAGACCCAGATGCCCGACGGCGCCTCCGAGGCCCGCGGCGAGCAGCTGGCGGTGCTGCGGGTGCTCGCCCACGAGATCCTGACCGATCCGCGCAACGCGGAGCGGATTGCGGCGGCGGAGGCGGAAAGCGGGCTCGGCGAATGGGAGCGGGCGAACCTGCGCGAGATGCGCCGCGCCTACGCGCATGCCTCGGCCGTCCCGGGCGATCTCGTCGCGGCGGCCTCGAAGGCGGCCACGCGCTGCGAGATGGTCTGGCGCGAGGCGCGGCGCGACTCCGACTTCCCGCGGCTGCGCCCGCACTTGGAAGAAGTGCTGCGGCTGCAGCGCGCCGTTGGCGAGGCCAAAGGGGCGGCACTCCAACTCGCGCCCTACGACGCGCTGCTCGACGGGTACGATCCCGGCATGCGGCGGGCCCGCATCGACCCGATCTTTTCCGAGTTGCGCAGCACGTTGCCGGATCTCGTGGCCGCCATCCGCGAGCGGCAGGCGGCGGAGGCCGCGCCCCTGCCCCTGCCGGGACCGTTCCCGGTCGCAATCCAGCGCGAACTGGGCCTGCGGCTGATGCGGGCGGTCGGGTTCGACTTCGAGCGCGGCCGGCTCGACGTGAGCCTGCACCCGTTCTGCGGCGGCGCCACCGACGATGTCCGCATCACCACCCGCTACGACGAGGCGAGCGCCACCGGCGCCCTGATGGGCGTGCTGCACGAGACCGGCCACGCGATCTACGAGCAGGGCCGCCCGGCCGCCTGGCGTCACCAGCCGGTGGGACAGGCGCGGGGCATGAGCCTGCACGAGAGCCAGTCGCTGCTGGTGGAGATGCAGGCCTGCCGCTCGGCGGAGTTCTGCGCCTATCTCGCCCCGGTCCTGCGCGACGCCTTCGGCGGTCGGGGGCCGGCCTGGGAACCCGAGAACCTGCACCGCCTCTACACCCGGGTCGAACCCGGCTTCATCCGTGTGGATGCGGACGAGGTGACCTATCCGGCCCATATCCTGCTGCGCTACCGCCTGGAGACGGCGATGATCGCGGGCGACCTCGCCGTGGTCGATCTGCCCGGCGCCTTCAACGACGGCATGAGGGAACTGCTCGGGATCAGCGTACCGGACGACCGGCGCGGCTGCCTTCAGGACATCCACTGGCCCGGCGGCAGCTTCGGTTATTTTCCGACCTACACGCTCGGAGCGCTGGCCGCCGCGCAGCTCTTCACGGCAGCGAATGCGCGCCATCCCGGGATCCGCTCAGGCTTGACGCGGGGCGATTTCGCGCAGCTGCGCAGCTGGCTGCTCGAAACCGTTCATGCCCGGGGGAGCCTGCTGGAGACGGACGAACTCCTCGTCGCGGCCGTCGGCAGGCCGCTCGGTGCGGCCGATTTCCTCGCGCATCTGCGGCGGCGTTACCTCGGCGAGGCGTGAACGGCGGCTTGAGCGCGGATCGGGGATTGCATGTGCGGGCGCGGCGCCTTAACGGGGCCGCCCTCCCCGACAAGAACCAAGCGATCCGGTCCCATGGCGGCCTGCGGCCTCGATTTCGGCACGTCCAACACCACCCTCGGCATCGGCACGGGCGACCGTCCGGTGCTCGTGCCCCTGGAGGATCGCCACCGCACCCTGCCCAGCGCGATCTTCTTCGCGCCCGGACGCGAGGCGCAGATCGGGCGCGCGGCGATCGAGGCCTATGTCGAGGGCACGCCGGGCCGGCTGATGCGGGCGCTCAAGTCGGTGCTGGGCTCGCCCCTGATCGAGGAGACGACGCCGGTCGGGCGCGAGCGCATCCGCTTCCGCGACGTGATCGCCCGCTACCTTACCCAGGTGAAGGCGCGGGGCGAGGCCGAGGCCGGCGAGGAACTCGACACGGTGGTGCACGGCCGACCGGTACACTTCGTCGACAACGACCCGGCCGCCGACCGTAAGGCCGAGGATACGCTGCGTCGGATCGCCGAAGGAATCGGCTTCCGCCACGTGCGCTTCCAGTACGAGCCCATCGCCGCCGCCCTCGATTACGAGCGAAGCGTGACGCGGGAGGAGATCGCGCTGATTGCCGATATCGGCGGCGGCACTTCGGATTTCTCCATCGTGCGGCTCTCGCCCGAGCGCCATCGGCGCGACGAGCGGGCCGAGGACATCTTGGCCAATGACGGCGTGCGCATCGGCGGCACCGATTTCGACCGCAACCTGAGCCTCGGCGCGGTGATGCCGCTGCTGGGCTTGGGCAGCCCGATGAAGCGGGCGGATCTGGCGGTGCCGAACGTTTATTTCCACGACCTCGCGACGTGGTCGAGCATCAACCGGCTCTACAACGCGAAGACCCTGCGCGAGATCGACGAGGTGGTTCGCGACGCGGCGCGGCCGGAACTGGTGACACGCCTGCGCTCCGTGGTGGAGGCCGAGCGCGGCCACTCGCTCGCCATGGCGGTGGAGGGCGCCAAGATCGCCGCCTCCGACGCGGGCGCCGGCACCGTCGATCTGGATTGGGTCGAAGCGGGTCTCGCGGCCGAGGTCGATCGGGCGCGTCTGGCCGGCCATACCGACGATCTGGCCCGCCGCATGGCTCGGCGCATCGAGAGCTGCCTGGATCAGGCGGGGCTCTCGGCCGACCGGATCGACGCGCTGTTCCTCACCGGCGGCTCGACCGGCCTGCCGCATGTCCGCGACGCGCTGACGGCCTGCGTGCCCGGCGCGCGCGTCGTCGACGGCGACACCTTCGGCTCGGTCGGACTCGGGCTCACCCTCGAGGCGGCGCGCCTCGCACGCTGAGTCGGTCGGCGCGGGAGCGATCCCGGCGGTGCGCAGGGCCCGGCGAACCGGGTTTTGGCGTGTGATCGGCCGTCGTGCTTTGCGTCGTCCCCTCAGAGTGATAGCAGCGGCTCATGAAGGGACGTCCTCCACATCGCGGATCCGGAGCCAGGCGCGGGCCCGGCGGGCCGAAGGCCGGCGGGTTCACGCAGCGCGCCGGAACCGGACCGCGCAGCTCCGCCCTCGACGCCGCCCAGCGCGCCGCCCGCAACCGCGGCGACGATGCCGCTGAGCGCTCGCCCTGGAACGCCTCCGGGACTCCGGAGCTGGCGCCGGCACCGAAGCGCGTGACAAAGCCGCGGGCGGAGGCGCCTCGCCCCCGGAGCGGAAAGCCGTCCGTGCAGGCCCCTCCCCCGCCCGAGGGTCCGACCCGGCGGGAGCAGCGCGCCGCCGCCTCGGCCACGCTGGCGAGCGGCGTGCAGACGCTGACGGTCGCGCCCGATGAGGCGGGCATGCGCATCGACCGCTTTCTGAGCGCGCGCTTTCCCCAGCTTCCCTTCACCCGCGTGCAAAGCATCGTGCGCAAGGGCGAACTGCGCGTGGACGGCAAGCGCGCCAAGCCGAACGACCGCCTGGAGCCGGGGGCGAGCGTGCGGGTGCCGCCGCTCAAGCTCGACCAGCCGACCGACCGCCCCCGCAGCGCGGCAAAGGCCGCGGGAGACGCCGACTTCATCCGCTCGCTAATCCTCTACGAGGACGCGGAGATGATGATCCTCAACAAGCCCTTCGGGTTGGCGGTGCAGGGCGGCTCGGGCACCGTGCGCCACGTGGACGGATTGCTCGACGCTCTGACCGGACCGGACGGCCAGCGCCCGCGCCTCGTCCACCGCCTCGACAAGGACACTGCCGGCTGCCTCATCGTCGCCAAGACGCGGTTGGCCGCCGCGACGCTCGCCAAGTCGTTCCGCTCGCGCGCCGCGCGCAAGATCTACTGGGCGCTGGTGGCCGGCGTGCCGCGCACACGCCAGGGCCGGATCTCGACCTACCTCGTCAAGGACGAGCCGACCGATGCGGATGCGCGCATGCGCGTCGCTCAGCACGGCGACGACGGAGCGAGCCACGCCCTCACCTACTATGCCACCGTCGATCAGGCGGCGCAGAAGCTCGCATGGCTCTCGCTCAAGCCGGTCACGGGGCGGACGCACCAGCTTCGCGCCCACGCCGCGCATATCGGTCACCCCATCGTCGGCGACCCGAAATACTTCGATGTCGAGAACTGGGAGCTGCCCGGCGGCATCCAGAATCGCCTGCACCTGCTCGCCCGGCGCATCGTGATTCCGCATCCGCGCACCGGCCGGCCCGTCGACGTCAGCGCCCCGCTGCCGCCGCACATGGCGCAGAGCTGGAACCTGCTCGGTTTCGACGCCGCCCGCTACGATCCGATCGTCGAGGCGCCGGAAGCCTGAACCGGCACGCACGGTGCTTCGGCGACAAAGGGCGCGCCTTGGAAAGCCGGCGTCACGCCTTAGCTCTTGCGGCGCGAGGATACCGCGTGGACGAGGGCGGGGCGGAATGGTCTTATCGGTCCCGACACGCCGTCTTTCGTCTCCCGTCACCGGTTCTGTGGAACGAGGTCAGGTTCGCATGAGGCCCGTCACGCTGTCGTCCGTCGCGCTTGCCGGTCTGCTCTGCCTCGCCGCGCCGGCCGACGCCGCGCCGCCGGGCGAGGCCGGACCGGCACAGACGACGGCTCCCGCCGCCCCCTCGCCGCCGAATTCGGCCGTCCCTCCGCGCGCGCCTGCTTCGCCGGCTCCGGCGGCCTCTCCCCGTCCACCTGCGCCGGGCGCGCGGGCGCTCGAACGGAGGCGTCGCACCTCCTACGCCGCCTGCAACCGCGAATCCCACCGGCGGCGGCTGTCCGGCGGCGCGCGCCGGCGTTTCCTCGTCCGTTGCCGGCTCGGCTACGAGCGGCGCCCGGCCTCCGCGCCGTCGCCCGCTCGCCGGCCTTGAGCGCTCGGATCGCCCCCTCCGTGCTCAAGCTCGTCGTCTTCGACGTCGACGGCACCCTCGTCGACAGCCAGCACCTCATCGTCGAGGCGCAGCGGCGCGCCTTTTCCGAGCACGGCCTGCAGGCGCCCCCGCGCAAGGAGGCGCTCTCCGTGGTCGGACTGTCGCTGCCGGACGCGTTCCGCCGCCTCGTCGGCGAGGCGGGGCCGATCGAATCGCTCTCGCACAGCTACCGCAAGGCCTTCCAGGCGCTGCGGATCGATCCCGATTACGAGGAGCCGCTCTTCCCCGGCATGGCGGAGCTGGTGGCACGGCTGCACGGCCGCGAGGATATCCAGCTCGGAATCGCCACGGGCAAGTCGCGCCGGGGCGTCGATCATCTCGTGGACAAGCACGGCTGGGAGAATTGGTTCGCGACGATCCAGACCGCCGACGACGCCCCCTCCAAGCCCGATCCGGCCATGCTGCTCCAGGCCATGGCCGAGGCCGGCTCCGAGCCGGGCATGACCGTAATGATCGGCGACACGACCTACGACATGATGATGGCCCGCAGTGCGGGCGTGGCCGCGATCGGCGTCGCCTGGGGCTATCATGCACCCGGCGCCCTGTTCGGCGCCGGCGCGGTCACCGTGGTCGAATCCGCAACCTCGCTCAGCGACCTGTTCTCCGGGCCCCTCGACGAGGCGCGGCCCGGCCCCGTCGCGGAGAATCTCGAATTGCCTCCGGGCGCGTGAGCCTGAGCCCCGTGACTCGCCCGGACTCGCGCGGCCGTGCGCGAGGCCTTATCTGCAAGTCATGAGCACTTCAGGCGACGACGTCTCCCGCGACTGGCTGGGCGAGCCCGGCAATGATTCGAGCCCGGACCCGGTCCGCGCCGCCCGGGCCAGCACGGGGCCGGCCCTGCCCAAGCGGTTCTACGCGCAGGCCGGAATCGCCGAGACCGAGGGCGGTTTCCGGCTGGTGCTGGACGGGCGCGGCGCCAACACGCCGGGCCGCCGGCCGCTGGCGGTGCCGACCGCCGCCCTGGGCGACGCTCTGGCCGCCGAATGGGCCGCGCAGGAGACGGAGATCGATCCGCGCACCATGCCGCTGACCCGCCTCGTCAACACGACGATCGACGGCGTGGTGGATCGCCGGGCGGAGGTGGCCGAGGATCTGGCCGCTTATGCCGGCACCGACCTCATCGCCTATCGCGCCGACGCGCCGGATCGGCTCGTCGCAGAGCAGGCGGCCGCCTGGGATCCGCTGGTCGCCTGGGCCGCGGACGCGTTCGGCGCGCGGCTGTTCCTCGCCGAGGGTGTGATGCACGTGGCGCAGCCCGAGGGCTCGGTGGCAGCCCTGCGCGCGGCGATCGAGGCGGTGGACGATCCGTACCGGCTCGCGGCCCTGCATGCGCTGACGACGCTCGGCGGCTCCCTCATCATCGCCCTCGCCGTCCTCCACGGACGCCTGGACGCGGCGCAGGCCTGGGACGCCGCGCATGTGGACGAAAGCTACCAAGCCGCGGTCTGGGGCCGCGACGCGGAGGCCGAAACCCGCCTCGCTCTGCGCCGAGCGGAGTTCGATGCGGCGGCGACGGTGGCGCGGCTGGCGGTTTGACGCCTGCGCTCCACCGCACCCCCGGGCCGGGCGCGAGCCGGTCTGAAGTGTCAGTCATACGGGTTGCCGGGTCGGCTTCCCGAGGGCGCTTAGGCCGCGCAGGTGCTTGGCTGCAGCCGGGTCAGCGCTTCGGTGGCCATGTCGGCGAGCGCCTGCAGGCGCCGCACCGTGCCGTCATCCGGCTCGACCGAGGCGCACCAATAGGCACCGAGGGCCGCGACCGGGATGGGCGTTCCGATCGGCGTCATGACGAGGCTTCGCACCGAGCTGGACTTGTAGACGGCGACGGGGACGCGCAGGTCGCTCCAGACATCGGGCACGACCGCCGCGCGCCCGTTCAGCATCGCCCAACCGGAGATGCATTCCTCCAGGCGGAACCGGCTGCCGCGCCACAACGGCATGATCGCGTCCTCCGCCACGTAGTGGCAGAAGCCGCCGCTTCGCAGCACCACGGCGATGCCGTCCGATCCTGCAATCTCGCGGCCGGTCGCATTCAGCGCCGAAACCATCTCGTCGAGCGATGTCACGGCCAGCAATCGAGCCCGAGCGCTCGCCAGTTTCGCGGAATGGGCGTCCATGAAAAGCACCGGTGGGCGGACACGCGGATCGCGCACGCGACTCTAGCCGCAATTCGCGGCGATGACACCCGCACCGGTCGGCGGAGATCGACCGTCGCTCTGCCGACCATCGCTTCGAGATACGTCGTGATCGAATCGGAGGCGGAGGAGCCTCGATCGGACGAACTGACTCGGAAGGGGGATTGGCGCGCCCTGCGGGAATCGAACCCGCCTTTTCAGCGTGAAAGGCTGACGTCCTAACCGATAGACGAAGGGCGCTGTCCGGCGGCGACCGGTGCTATAGTCGGGTTCTGGGCGCGCGGCAACGGTCTCTGGCCATCATTTCACGGCTTGACGCGGGGCGATCCGGCCGGTTCTTCCGCTTCGACACCTCCCATCGCGAAAGACAAGCCCATGACTCCGCCGCGCGACGGCCCGGCCAAGCCGCCCGGATTCAAGCCGCACGGATTTCGGCCACGCCCACGGATGCAGCAGCGGCCGGGACCCGCCGCGCGGGAAGGTCACGACCACGTGGTGCTCTACGGCTGGCACCCGGTCTCGCAGGCGCTGGCGAATTCCGGCCGTCGCTTCCATCGCCTGCTCGCCACCGAGAACGCGCTCGCCCGGCTGAAGGAGACGCTGGCCGAGCTTCCGATCGAGCCGGAGATCGTGCGTCCGAGCGCGATCGATCGGCTGCTCGGCCCCGACGCCGTGCATCAGGGCCTCTACGCCGAGGCCGAGCACCTCGAGGCCCCCGCGCTCGACGCGATGCCGGACGATGCGCTGCTGCTGGCCCTCGACCAGATCACCGATCCGCACAATGTCGGCGCTATCGTGCGCACGGCCGCCGCCTTCGGCGTTACCGCTATCGTCACGACGGCGCGTCACTCGCCGAACGCCACCGGCGTGCTCGCCAAATCCGCCTCCGGCGGCCTGGAGCACGTGCCCCTGGTGGTCGTGCGCAATCTCGCCGAGGCGCTCATCACCCTCGGCGAGCGCGGTTTTACCCGGATCGGGCTCGACTCGGAGGCCGGCATCCCCCTCGACACGGTCACGCCCCGACGCCCGGCGGTGCTCGTGCTGGGCGCCGAGGGCAAGGGACTGCGCCAGCGCACCACCGAGTGCTGCGATCTGCTGGTGCGCATCGACGCCGTGGGCGCGATCCGCAGCCTCAACGTCTCGAACGCCGCCGCGATCACCCTCTACGCCCTCACCCGGCCGGGCGCCCCGACCGCCTGAAAACGCGCCTCCGGGTTGATCTGGCGGAGGCAACGTCCGGCCGGACGCGATCCTTCGCGGCGGCACGTTGCGTCCGGACACTGTATCCGTTATCGCTCACACCGATTTCCCCATCGGTATCGTCAGGATTCGGGCACCCGTGCCCGACGGCCGCATCGTTAGGGAGATCGGCCCTCGACCATCGCTTATCCAGCATGCGTCGGCCCTCCGAGAGGAGGCGAGCCCGACCGGATCGTCCATCCGGCGGGCGGCGGTGACGGGGGTTTTCGCAACACGAGCCGTCGACGCGGGTCCCGGAACGGGGCCATTCAGGAGAGAGAATGTCTGCTGGTCTGAACGTAAGCCCCTCGGCTCGCGAAGATTTCGCGGCCCTGCTCGAGGAATCCTTCCTCCAGCACGAGATCACCGAGGGCTCGGTCGTCAAGGGTACCGTCGTCGGCATCGAGAAAGATGTCGCCGTCATCGATATCGGTGCCAAGACCGAGGGGCGCGTGCCCCTGAAGGAATTCACCGGCCCGGGCCGCGAGGGCGAGCTCAAGGTCGGCGACGAGGTCGAGGTTTACGTCGACCGCATCGAGAACGCGCTGGGCGAGGCCGTCATCTCGCGCGACAAGGCGCGCCGCGAGGAATCGTGGGTCAAGCTCGAGAAGGCCTTCGAGGCCAACGAGCGTGTCACCGGCACGATCTTCAACCAGGTCAAGGGCGGATACACCGTCGATCTCGACGGCGCCGTGGCCTTCCTGCCGCGCAGCCAAGTCGACATTCGCCCGGTGCGCGACGTGACCCCGCTGCTCGGCACGCCCCAGCCGTTCCAGATCCTCAAGATGGATCGCCGCCGCGGCAACATCGTCGTGTCGCGCCGGACCGTCCTTGAGGAGAGCCGCGCCGAGCAGCGCTCGGAGCTGGTGGCCAACCTTGAGGAAGGTCAGGTCATCGACGGCGTCGTCAAGAACATCACCGAGTACGGCGCCTTCGTCGATCTCGGCGGCATCGACGGCCTGCTGCACGTCACCGACATGGCGTGGCGCCGCGTGAACCACCCGTCCGAGGTCGTGACCATCGGCCAGACGGTCAAGGTCAAGATCATCAAGATCAACCACGAGACGCACCGCATCTCGCTCGGCATCAAGCAGCTGCTCGCCGATCCGTGGGAGGGCATCGCCGCCCGCTACCCCGAGGGCGCCAAGCTCAAGGGCCGCGTGACCAACATCACCGATTACGGCGCCTTCGTGGAGCTGGAGCCGGGGATCGAGGGCCTGATCCACGTTTCGGAGATGAGCTGGACCAAGAAGAACGTCCATCCGGGCAAGATCGTCTCCACCTCTCAGGAGGTCGAGGTGCAGATCCTGGAAGTCGATTCGGTCAAGCGCCGCATCTCGCTCGGCCTCAAGCAGACCCTGCAGAACCCGTGGGAGGCCTTCGCCGAGAAGCACCCGGTCGGTTCCGAGGTCGAGGGCGAGGTCAAGAACAAGACCGAGTTCGGCCTGTTCATCGGCCTCGAGGGCGATGTCGACGGCATGGTCCACCTGTCGGATCTCGACTGGAACCGTCCCGGCGAGCAGGTCATCGAGGAGTTCAAGAAGGGCGACATGGTCCGCGCCCAGGTTCTCGACGTCGATGTCGAGAAGGAGCGCATCTCGCTCGGCGTGAAGCAGCTCGGCGGCGATCCCTTCGCGGAAGCCGGCGAGATCAAGAAGGGCCAGATCGTCACCTGCGAGGTCGTCGAGGTGAAGGATTCGGGCCTGGAGGTGAAGCTCGTCGACACCGACATGCAGACCTTCATCCGCCGGGCCGAACTCGCCCGCGACCGTGGTGACCAGCGCCCCGAGCGCTTCGCTGCCGGCGAGAAGCTCGACGCCCGCGTCGTCCAGTTCGACCGCAAGGCCCGCCGCGTGCAGGTCTCGATCAAGGCGCTCGAGGTGGCTGAGGAGAAGGAGGCGATGGCCCAGTTCGGCTCGGCCGATTCGGGTGCCTCGCTCGGCGACATCCTGGGCGCCGCCTTCAACAAGAAGAAGGGTGGCGACGAGGAGTAGTCCTCGCCGCTCCGGGCGCGGGAAACCGCGCCCGATCCCGACTTTCGTCCGACGCCCGCGCGGGGGAGATCCCGCGCGGGCGTTTCGTTTGTCCGGGCGTCCCTCGTCCAGGCGGCTTTTCGCCCGAACGCCGCGGAGTTCTTGTTTGCCGGGAGCATCTTGCCCGTGCGGCGCGGCAGGCGATAGAACACAGCCCTGATCCGGCGGGAGCATCCGCCGATTCCCGTAAATGACGGGGTGCCGGCCGAGGCCAGCGCGCGGCGAGACGATGGCGGCCCCCCGCGGGCGTAGCCCCGTCGTGCCGCCGCATCCGCGGCGTCGATCGGAACCGGCCCGCCGAGGCCGGAGCTTTGAGGGAGTGCACCGTCGGATGGCTGCAGACGCCGAGCTTCTCATCGACCGCCGCCGCTTGCGCCGCAAGCTGACCCTGTGGCGCGTGCTCGGCATCGGCGCCGTCATCCTCGCGGTCGGCGCGGTCGGCTACCGGGCGCGGGTCGGCGAGGGCCGGCTGTTTCCCGCCACGGAAAACCAGATCGCCCGGATCTCGATCGGCGGCTTCATCGCCGGCAGCGAGTCCACCCGCAAGCTGATCGAGCGCGTGGCCAAGGCCGATTCGGTCAAGGGCGTGGTGGTCTCGATCTCCTCGCCCGGCGGCACGACGACGGGGTCGGAGGAACTCTACCGCAACCTGCGCGCGCTGGCCGAGAAGAAGCCGATGGTCGCCTTCGTCGACGGCACGGCGGCCTCGGGCGCCTACATCACGGCGATCGCCGCCGACCACATCGTCGCCCGGGAGACGGCGCTCGTCGGCTCCATCGGCGTGCTGTTCCAGTATCCCGACGTGTCCGGCCTGCTCGACAAGGTCGGCGTGAAGGTCGAGGCCGTGAAATCCTCGCCCCTCAAGGCGGAGCCCTCGGGCTTCAGCCCGACCTCGCCGGAGGCGCGCGCGGCGCTCTCCTCGATCGTGATGGACACCTTCGGCTGGTTCAAGGGTCTGGTGGCCGAGCGGCGCGGCATGAACGAGCAGCAGCTCTCGGCCGTCGCCGACGGGCGTGTCTTCAGCGGCCGGCAGAGCGTTCCGCTCAAGCTCGTGGACGAGCTCGGCGGCGAACGTCAGGCAGTCGCGTGGCTCGAGACGGAGCGCAAGGTCCCCAAGGATCTTCCGGTGAAGGATTGGAAGCCCAAGGCCGAGGGCGGCCTCAAGCTGTGGTCGTCGCTCGGCATCGGGGCCGATCTCCTCGGGCTCGACGGTCTGGCCGCCCGCCTGCGCGCGCTCGAGGCCGAGACCGCGGGGCTCGCCGAGGGTGGGCTCATGGCCGTCTGGCGCCCGGCGCCCTGAGGCAGACGAGGCCGCGCCCGCACCGCATTCGGAAGAGAGCCGCATGATCAAGTCGGAACTCGTGCTCAAGATCGCCGAGCAGAATCCCCATCTCTACCAGCGCGACGTCGAGACCCTCGTCAACGCGATCCTCGACACCATCACCGACGCCCTGGCCCAGGGCGACCGGGTCGAGCTGCGCGGCTTCGGCGCCTTTTCGGTCAAGCGCCGCGAGGCCCGGCGCGGGCGCAATCCCCGCACCGGCGAGTCCGTCGCCGTGTCGGAGAAGGCGATCCCCGTCTTCAAGACCGGCAAGGAAATGCGCCTGCGCCTGAACCGGGCCGGCATCGGCGAGGAACAACCGGGTGCCTGAACGGCTTCACGCTCGCCGGAGAGCGTGACGGCGGGGCCGGTTCGCACTAAATCCTTGCTTTCGAACCTCGAATGCCCCTCGGCGGTCCCGTGGGTCTCGGACGACCGATCCCGTCCGGACCGGTCGAAGGCCCGTCCCGTCCATCGGAGACCTTGTTGATGATCCGTTTCCTGAAAGCGCTGGTGCTCCTGCCGGTCGCGGTGGTGGTCGTGCTGCTCGCGGTCGCGAACCGCGAACCCGTCACCCTGTCCCTCGATCCGTTCTCGCCCGAGCCGCTGTTCAGCGTCGTGCTGCCGCTCTACGCCGTCCTGTTCGGCGCCGTGGCGCTCGGCATCCTGGTCGGTGGGGTGGGAAGCTGGATGAGCCAGAGCAAGACCCGCCGGTTGGCGCGCTATCATCGCCGCGAGGCCGACCGCTTCGCCAAGGAGGCGGCCGAACTCAAGACCTTCGGTACGCCGGGCGCCGAGCCGGGCTACGGCCGGGTCTCGGGCCAAGCGGCACTCCCGGCGCCGGCGGCCGCCCGGTAACGGGAGCGGGTCCTCACATGTCGAGCGTACGCGTCAAGATCTGCGGATTGAGCAGTGCCGCGACGCTCGACGCGGCGCTCGACGCGGGCGCCGACCTCGTCGGCTTCGTCCACTTTCCCAGGAGCCCTCGGCACGTCTCCCTGGACGACGCAGGCCGCCTCGCCCGCCAAGCGCGGGGGCGGGCGGAGCGCGTCGTCCTGCTTGTCGATCCGGACGATGCCCTGGTCGCCGCGGCACTCGAAGCGCTCGACCCTGATCTGATCCAGCTCCACGGCCGCGAAACGCCCCAGCGGGTGGCCGAAATCCGCGAGCGGACCGGACGCCCGGTCATGAAGGCTCTCGGCGTCGCCTGCGCCGCGGATCTCGCCCCCCTCCCCGCCTACGCGGCCGTCGCCGACCGGCTCCTGCTCGACGCCAAGGCCCCCCCCGGCTCCGATCTACCCGGCGGGAACGGGCGCTCGTTCGATTGGGATCTCCTGAAGGCGGCCGTGCTGCCGACCGGTACGATGCTGTCCGGGGGCCTCCATGCCGACAACGTCGCGGCGGCCCTGGCGTGCACCGGACTGACGGCCGTCGACGTCTCCTCCGGCGTCGAGATACGCCCGGGCGAGAAGGATCCGGCGCGGATCGCGGCCTTCGTCACCGCCGCGCGCAAGCCCGCCTGAGCTCCTGGCGGCTTCAACCGCCTCGATCGTTTGCGCGCGTTTGTCCGGCTGTGCCGCATTGCGGCCGTCGTCCCATGGGTCTAGCACGCAAGCCAACGACAGACCTTCGCGAAGGACACGTCCCCGTGACGCTTAGCCCCGCTCCCAATTCCTTCCGCACCGGGCCGGACGAGCGCGGCCGCTTCGGTATCTTCGGCGGCCGGTTCGTGGCCGAGACGCTGATGCCGCTGATCCTCGATCTGGAGCAGGCCTATACCGAGGCCAAGGCCGATCCGTCCTTCAAAGCGGAGATGGAATCCTACGGCACCCACTATATCGGCCGTCCGAGTCCGCTCTACTACGCCGAGCGCCTGACCGAGCACCTGCGCGCCCAAGCCCCGGCGGGGCGTGGCGCGAAGATCTACTTCAAGCGCGAGGAACTGAACCACACCGGCTCGCACAAGGTGAACAACGTGCTGGGCCAGATCCTGCTGGCCCGCCGGATGGGCAAGCCGCGGATCATCGCCGAAACGGGGGCGGGCCAGCACGGCGTCGCCACCGCGACGCTCTGCGCCCGCTTCGGTCTCAAATGCGTCGTCTACATGGGCGCCGTCGACGTGGAACGGCAGGCCCCGAACGTCTTCCGCATGAAGATGCTGGGCGCCGAAGTGATCCCGGTCCAGTCCGGCACCCGCACCTTGAAGGACGCGATGAACGAGGCGCTGCGCGATTGGGTCACCAACGTCGCCGACACGTTCTACTGCATCGGCACGGTGGCGGGGCCTCACCCCTACCCGGCCATGGTGCGCGACTTCCAGTCGGTGATCGGCATCGAGACCAAGCGGCAGATGCTGGAGATGGAGGGCCGCCTGCCGGACTCGCTCATCGCCTGCATCGGCGGCGGCTCGAACGCGATGGGCCTGTTCCACCCCTTCCTCGACGACCGGGAGGTGGAGATCTACGGCGTCGAGGCGGCCGGGCACGGCGTCCAGAGTGGGCTGCACGCCGCTTCCCTCACCGGCGGCCGTCCGGGCGTGCTCCACGGCAATCGCACCTATCTCCTGATGAACGAGGATGGCCAGATCGCCGACGCGCACTCGATCTCGGCCGGCCTCGACTATCCCGGCATCGGGCCGGAGCACGCGTGGCTGCACGAGATGGGCCGCGTGACCTATCTCTCGGCCACGGACGCGGAGACCCTGGACGCTTTCAAGCTGTGCTCCGCGCTCGAGGGCATCATCCCGGCGCTCGAGCCGGCCCACGCTCTCTCAAAGGTGCTGGAGATCGCGCCGACCAAGCCGGCGGAGCATCTGATGGTGCTGAATCTCTCCGGCCGCGGCGACAAGGACATCCCCCAGGTCGCCCAGATCTTCGGTACGACGCTCTGACGAGGAGAAGCGGTGCCGGAGGTCCAACAGACCGTTGACACCTCCGCACCGTTCTCCCTATACCGCGGCCATCGGCCGGCGCCGCAGCGGGCGCCGTCTCCGAACGTGGCGGGGTAGCTCAGCTGGTTAGAGCAGAGGAATCATAATCCTTGTGTCGGGGGTTCAAATCCCTCCCTCGCTACCATCATTTTTCGAAGCCCTGCTAAGCACTTAGCGGGGCTTTTTCTTTGGCTTGTCCGCTGCGAATTTCGGCTTTAAATCCTAGAACAGCGCTAGCGCACCCGAAAAAATTATCGTGCGGTCGTAACGGTTTGCTGGGGGCTCAAGAAGCAGCCTAGCGCACTTCTAGCGCAGTCCCTCGCACCGCAGTAACCAGACAGGGCCGCATCGTGAGCACCCCTGCAGACGCCCCAGGCGAGCGCTTCCAGCTGTTCAAGCGCGCCGGCAGCACCCGGTGGCAGGTGCGCTTCAGCATCAAGGGCCAGGGGCAGTTCAAGCGCTCCCTCGACACCGATGACCGCAGAGAGGCCGAGCGCAAGGCCGAGGCCATCTGGTACGAGGCCATCTACCGAGCCAAGCAGGGGCTCACGGCCAAAACCCACACCTTCGACAGCGTGGCCGAGGCGTATATCGCTCAGATCCTGCGCGAGGTGGAGCGAGGGGAGCGGCGAGCCGACCAGGGCAAGAGCGAGCCCGCAGTGATTCGCCGCTACTTCATCGGCTATTTCGGCGACAAGCCGGTTGACGCGGTCACCGAGACGGATCTGGAGCGCTACGCGGAATGGCGGCGCACCTACTGGACCGAAGGTCCCGGCAAGCTCATCACGCATATCGAGTACGAACGAGACGGACATCGTCTGCGCCGACCTGTGAGGCGATCCGCACCGTCCCTGAGCCGCCAGCGCGGTGAGACCGTGGTGTTACGGGCGCTGCTACGCTGGGCCTCGCGACACGCAAGCCGGCGACGGCGACGGCCGCGAGGGGAAAGCTGACGGCCCACCATGAGACCCGGAATGGACAGCAGCGCGGCAGGTCGCGCAGACGATTGGCCAGGACGATCAGGACGAACAGCGCGATGAAGAACAGAGCCGCCGCGAACGCGTCGATTGCGCCGAGCGTCGCGACGTAGCTGGAGAAGCCGACGGCGAAGGGAGCCATCAGGATCATCAGCGTCGGCCTCTGCGCTGACGGCAACGGCTCCTTGAAGACGAGGCGCGCGAAGATGAGAGTGACGAGCGGGATCGCGAAGAACAAGCCCACGCTGAGGGAGAACATCGCCAGCGCCCCCGGGGCGGTGGTGGTCGCCACGGGTGTCCAGTACCGGCGTCTCCCGATCGATCGTCTGGAGCATTTCGAGGGCGGCGGGGTCTACTACGCCGCGACCGAGAACGAGGCGCGCCATTGCCGCGGAGCCGAGGCCCTCGTGATCGGCGGCGGCAATTCGGCCGGACAGGCGGCGATGTATGTCAGCCGGTCGGCGAGCCGCGTCCGGCTGCTGGTGCGCGGCCACTCGCTCGCCGCCTCCATGTCCAATTATCTGTCGAGCCGGCTGGCGGCGGACCCGGCCATCTCCATCGAATACGGCTCGGAACTCATCGCGCTGCACGGCGCGGATCGCCTGGAAGCCGTGACGATCCGCACGACCGCCGACGGCACCAGCCAAACCGTGCCGGCCTGCGCGGTTTTCATCATGGTCGGTGCCGCGCCCAATACCGGGTGGCTGTCGGGATTGGTCGATCTCGACGAGAAGGGGTTCGTCCGGACGGGTGAGGTGATGGGCGGCGGTTCGCCCTACGCCACGTCCTGCCCCGGGATCTTCGCCGTCGGCGACGTGCGCGCCGGTTCGATCAAGCGGGTTGCGGCCTCGGTCGGCGAGGGGTCGGTCGTCATCTCGAAGGTCTGGGAGTTCCTGAATTCATAAGCTTGACCCCACGCAGAGGCCCTCTCGTGGGCCGATCCGCGAGGGATCGCCGTGCCAGGCGATGAATCCGGCTCAGTCCATGCCTGTCAGCGCGGCTTCCGCCTCGCCTTGGCCCAGGAGGCGAAGAGGAAGCCGAGGCCACTCAGCCCGAGGATGCCCGCAATGATGCCGAGCCAAACCATCCCGCCTTCCATGTCGGCCTCCCGCTTCTGCCTGAGAGGAGAACGCCAGCGCGTGCGATGGTTTCGGCGTGACAGGCTGTCGCCGCGCGTCCTGCCGCCTCCCGCGCAGCGCGATTTTCTCGGCGGGTGGGAGCGCGATCGATTCGGGGCGGTCACGGCTGCTTGTGGATCGGATCGACCCAGTAGACGGTCTCGGGCTGCTCGGCCGCCTCGATATCGGGCAGGTTGACCACCACTGCCTCGTTGTCGGAGCGCACCAGCACGCAGTGCAGGGGCTCGTCGGTGGAGGCGTTGATCTCTTGGTGCGGCACGTAGGGCGGCACGAAGATGAAGTCGCCGGGACCAGCCTCGGCCACGTATTCCAGGCGCTCGCCCCAGCGCATCCGGGCGCGGCCCGAGACGATGTAGATCACGCTCTCCAGCGCGCCGTGGTGATGCACGCCGGTCTTGGCGTCGGGCTCGATCGCCACCGTGCCGGCCCAGATCTTCTGCGCGCCGACTCGGGCAGCGTTGACCGCTGCCTGCCGGAACATGCCGGGCGTCTGGGCGGTGTTGGGGTCGAGCCGATCGCCGGGGATAACCCGCACGCCGTCATGCTTCCAGGGTGCGGCTGCGCCCTCGTCATGATCGTGAGCGGGAGGGTCATGGTCATGGGTGTGACCGTCGCCGATGTCGTGCATGTCAGTCGTACTCCGCGAACGCGATCATCGCACGGGAGCGGACGCCCGGGGAAACCCCGGATTACGTCCTCAGCCGGTCACCCACGATATCGGAGAGGCCCTGCTGCCGGCCGAGCGAGGACCGCTCGGCCGCACCCGGCGTTCAGCCGCCGCCGATGCCGGTGACGACCTTTCCGGTCCCGTTGCAATCCGGGCAGGTCTTCGCCTCGAACTGGCCGCTGCCGCTGCAGCGCGGGCAGAGGTTCTCGCCCGTGCCTGGCGTGCCGGGGGGCGCATCGTCTCCGGGTTTCGTAGGCTCCGCTGACATCATGACCGCCCTCCTCGTCTGAGGTGGGGAAGAACCCGCCCGGTTTCGGCGATGTTCCCGCTGCCCCCGCTACGCCGGTGCCGAGGCTGCGGTCGCCGACTCGCGCAGAAGGGTGGGCACTTCGCCTGGGAGTTCGCGTGCAAGGAAGCCGAGCGGGCCGATGCGCGCCGCCAAGCGCCGTCCGGCCTGACCGTGCAGGTAGACGCCCCAGAGCGCCGCCGTCATCGCCCCGACTCCTCGGGCGAGGAGGCCACCGATGATCCCGGACAGAACGTCGCCGGAGCCGGAGGTCGCGAGACCGACCCCGCCGCCGGGATAGAGCCAGTGCGCACCGGCCGGGTCCACGATCCAGCTTCGCGCGCCCTTCATGATCACCACGCAGCCCAACAGTTCCGCGGCCCGGGCGGCGGCCCCGCGCGGGTCCGCCTCGACCGCCTCACGCTCCATCCCGAGGAGCTGCGCCATTTCGCCGGCATGCGGGGTGATTACGCCCCGGCCGCCGCAGGCTCGCATCGTCTCCGCATGGGCGCCGAGCCCGCTCAGGGCGCCGGCATCGAGCACGCAGGGCTTGGGCGGCCCATCCGACAGCAGGGAGAGCACGAGCGCGTCCGTCGCCGCGCCGGGGCCGAGGCCTGGACCGATCAGCAGCGCGTCGCAGCGTTGGGCGAGCGCCGGGAGACGCGCCGCTTCGGTCGGATCGATCTGGCCTCCGCTGGTTTGGCGCAGGCCGATCACCCGCGCTTCCGGCAGCGCGACGGCGGTTGCCACCGCGACGCTCTCCACCGTGGCGATCCGCAGGCGTCCCGCGCCGGCGCGCAGGGCGGCGGTCCCGGCCAGAAGGATCGCTCCGGGAAGCTCGGCCGAGCCGCCGAGCACGAGCACCGTGCCGCGCTGCTCCTTGCCGCCCTCCTCCGGCATCGGAAGCGGCGTCTTCCGAAGTGCTTCGAGCGTCAGGTGGTTCTCACTCATCGCGCTGCCGGCTAGCTCTACGAGGTGTTGGTCGCCCTATTCCGCCCCGCGAGGATGCGCTGGGACCGAAGCGTAAAGCGCGCGACCGGACCGGTTGATCCCGGCACACGATGGACCGCTGCCGACGCGCGAAAACGGCGCAGGCCGAAACATCTCGGTGCGCTCACGCGTAGCCCTGCCGGTGCTCCGAGGCGAGCGCGCGGCAACGAGCGACGGATCATGAAGCACAAGCCCCTCCGCGAGCAGGTCCTCGTCATCACCGGCGCTTCGAGCGGCATCGGTCTGGCCACCGCCCGCATGGCCGTGCAGCGCGGCGCCCGGGTCGTCCTGGCGGCGCGCAGCGAGGACGCCCTGACGAAGCTGGCGGACGAGTTCGGTCCCCGTGCCGTCTCCGTGGTGGCCGATGTCGGTCGGCGGGAGGACGTGCAGGCCATCGCCGACAAGGCGGTCGCCACCTTCGGCGGGTTCGACACCTGGGTGAACGTTGCCGGGCTCACGGTCTACGGCCCCCTGCGCGAGATTTCGCAAGAGGATCACGAGCGGCTGATCCGGACCAATTTCTGGGGCACGGTGAACGGCTCGCTCATCGCGGCCGAGCATCTGCGGCAGCGCGGCGGCGCCCTCATCAATGTCGGCAGCATCGCCTCCGACCTCGCCTTCCCGTTCCAGGGCCTCTACGCCGCCTCGAAGCACGCGGTGAAGGGCTTCACGGATACGCTGCGCATGGAGTTGATCGCCGAGGGTGCACCCGTCTCGGTCACCCTGATCAAGCCGGCTTCCATCGACACGCCGCTGCCGAGCCGGGCGCGCAACTACATGGACCGCGAGCCGACGCTGCCGCCGCCGATTTATCCTCCGAGCGAGGTGGCCAACGCCATTCTCCACGCCGCGGTCCATCCCCAGCGCGACATCTTTGTCGGCGGCGGCGGCAAGCTGTTCGTGATGAGCAAGGAGTTCGCGCCCGGCGCCTACGACGAACTCGCCCCCGCCATCATCGCGCTGCAGAAGCGGTCCCAGCCACCCCGGAAGCCGAACGGCGCCCTGCACGCCCCGCAGGAGGCCGGGCGCGAGCGCGGCGATCCGCCGGTCTACGTCCAGCGCACCAGCGCCTACACCCGTGCGAGCTTGCACCCGCTCGCATCGGCGGGCGCCGTCCTGGGGCTCGGGGCCGCGGCGGCCCTGCTGCTCGCCGGACGGCCGCGCGGCCGCCGCGGGTTCTGAAACGGACGCCTCGTCAGCCGGCCTCCTCGACCGCGAACTCCATTCCCCGCCCCGGGCCCTGGTCGGCGTAATCGACCAGGGACAATCCGCGCTCGACCAGCGTTTCCTCGATGATGTCGCGATGCTTGCGCACCATCTGGCCGATGGCCAGCGGCGTCAGGCGGGGATTGGCTTGCCGCAGCCGGTCGATCCCGACATCGGCGGGCGTCCCGTCCGCCTCGGCGAGGCGGGCCAGCGCGAGCCCGAGATCGCGGGCCTTTCCCTCGGCGGCCGATCTTGGCTTCAATGCCATCGTCTTATTCCTTGCGTTTCGTGTTCGACCGGCTCGGTTCAACCGCCCTGCAGGCGCTCCGCGAAGTCGTCCGGGATCTCGCCGAAGGCCTCCAGGATCGTGGCGCTCTCCAACTCACCGGTCTCGTCGTCGGCCACGATCCGAAGCGCCGCCGCACCGGGCATGCGGCCGGCCACCGCCTGCGCCTTCTTCAGCGCGCCGCTCTCGGTGGCGGTGGCTTCTCTGGCGCCGGGCACGAGGCGCTTGCGCTTCACCTCGAAGGTCTGGACGATGTAGGTGGTCTTCAGGGCCATCTTCGCTTCCTCGACGGGACGCCTCGGCCCCGATCCCCGCGCGGCCGGCCCGCACGAGGCCGACGCCGACGCGCCGTCCGTTCACGTCCCGTTCTATCACGGAAACCGGATCGATCCGCATTCTTTTCCGGCCCGGTTCGAGAGAGCGGTTGCGGCTTAGGCGAAGCGTCGCCGGCCTGGGGCGAAGCGGTCCTTGGCCTTTTAGAACCGTTTCCGAGGGCCGAAACGCGTGCTAAGGGCGATCGATCGATGCAAGGTCAAGCTCTCGCGGGCAGATCTGCATTCAATAAACGATTTCAACTGCCAGGGAGTCTCGCCAGCACCATGAAGGACATTCTCGAGAAGCTTGAGGAGCGTCGTGCCCAGGCCCGTCTCGGCGGCGGGGAGAAGCGGCTCGAGGCCCAGCACAAACGCGGCAAGCTCACGGCGCGCGAGCGCATCGAACTCCTGCTCGACCACGGGTCGTTCGAAGAGTTCGACATGTTCGTGCAGCACCGTTCGACCGATTTCGGCATGGAGAAGCAGAAAATCTCCGGCGACGGCGTCGTGACCGGCTGGGGCACGGTGAACGGGCGTACGGTCTTCCTCTTCTCCAAGGACTTCACGGTGTTCGGCGGCTCGCTGTCGGAGGCGCACGCGGCCAAGATCGTCAAGGTCCAGGACATGGCGCTCAAGATGCGCGCGCCGATCATCGGCATCTTCGATGCCGGCGGCGCGCGCATCCAGGAGGGCGTGGCAGCGCTCGGCGGCTACGGCGAGGTGTTCCGCCGCAACGTCGCGGCCTCCGGCGTGATCCCGCAGATCTCGGTCATCATGGGCCCCTGCGCGGGCGGCGACGTCTACTCGCCGGCCATGACCGACTTCATCTTCATGGTGCGCGACACGAGCTACATGTTCGTGACCGGCCCCGACGTGGTGAAGACCGTCACCAACGAGGTCGTCACGGCGGAAGAACTCGGCGGCGCCAAGGTGCACACGACGAAGTCCTCCATCGCCGACGGCTCGTTCGAGAATGACGTCGAGGCGATCCTCCAGATCCGCCGCCTGCTCGACTTCCTGCCCGCCAACAACATCGAGGGCGTGCCGGAGATCGAGAGCTTCGACGACGTCAACCGCCTCGACAAGTCGCTCGACACGCTGATTCCGGACAATCCCAACAAGCCCTACGACATGGGCGAGCTGATCCGCCGGGTCGTGGACGAGGGCGACTTCTTCGAGATCCAGGCGGCGTATGCCCGCAACATCATCACCGGCTTCGGGCGGATCGAGGGGCGCACCGTCGGCTTCGTGGCCAACCAGCCGCTGGTGCTCGCCGGCGTGCTCGACTCGGACGCCTCCCGCAAGGCGGCCCGCTTCGTGCGCTACTGCAACGCCTTCTCGATCCCGATCGTCACCTTCGTGGACGTGCCGGGCTTCCTGCCAGGGACCGCTCAGGAATATGGCGGCCTGATCAAGCACGGCGCCAAGCTGCTCTTCGCCTACAGCCAGGCGACGGTGCCGCTCGTGACCATCATCACGCGAAAGGCCTTCGGCGGCGCCTACGACGTCATGGCCTCCAAGCATGTCGGCGCCGACCTGAACTACGCCTGGCCGACGGCCCAGATCGCGGTGATGGGCGCCAAAGGCGCGGTCGAGATCATCTTCCGCGCCGAGATCGGCGACGCGGACAAGATCGCCGAGCGTACCAAGGAGTACGAGGACCGCTTCCTCTCGCCCTTCGTGGCGGCCGAGCGCGGCTACATCGACGAGGTGATCATGCCCCACTCCACCCGCAAGCGGATCGCGCGAGCGCTGGGCATGCTGCGCACCAAGGAGATGGAGCAGCCCTGGAAGAAGCACGACAACATCCCGCTCTGAAGGCGGGAACGACGTTCGGCCGCCCCTCGGGGCGGCCTTTTGATTCGTCGGCGTCGACGCTCAGCCGAAATTGCCGGCCTTGTTCGTCGCCAGCGTCGGCTTGCCGCCGCTCAGCCGCCGCTTGAGCCGCACCAGCGCCTCGCGCTGCAACTCGCTCGGCGCGGAATGGGCCGAGGCGACCTTGGTCAGCATGTCGACGAATTGCATCCGCTCGGCCTCGGTCAGCTTTCCGCGGAACAGCGGGAGCAGCGGGTCGGCCACGAGGGAGAAGGGGCGCCGCTCCTGCGTGTAGCGCCAAGCTCGCTCGAAGGTCGCGGAGATCGTCTGAATTTCCAGCGGATTCTCCATCAATTCGAGGATGCGGGTCTTCTCGGAGGCGGTGATCGGAGAGCCGGTGCGCACGATCTGGATCATCAGGATCACGGCGGCGAGCCGCACGTCGTTCACCCGCTGGAGCGGCGTGCCGACGAGGCTCTCGAAGACGGATTTGGCCTGCCGCTGCAGCCCCTTGGTGTCCCGATCGACTTCCTTGATCTGCTTGACGGTGTAATGCGCCCGCAGGAGCCAGAACAGCACGCCGGCGAGGACCGTTGCGACGAGAATGAGGACCGGCAATAGGCGTCTCCGTGCGAGCGATGCGAATCGCGGCGAAGATCACCATGCGGCCGGCATCGGGTCAAACCCGTGCAGCCGGACGTGAAGACAATCGTAAGGGGAAGAAACCGTGGAAGGGCGTGGTGGGCGCGACAGGGATCGAACCTGTGACCCTTCGCGTGTGAAGCGAATGCTCTCCCGCTGAGCTACGCACCCGAGCCCCGACGTGCCGCCTGCGGAGGGCGGCACGGGTGTCGCCTCGGCGACGGAGGGCCGTATACGCCGGGGCGGGGCGCTCGTAAAGCGGTTCGACGACCGCCCGTGCGGAATCCTTTCGTCGGCTTCGTGCCGCCGCGCGTGGATTTCGCCGCTGCTCCGCTTGTGCCGCCGAATGGAACACGCTAGTGGGCGAACCGTACCGTACGGTACGCACTTTTCGACCGGATCATGCAGCCGACAGCCACGCAAGCGACCGAGCACCCGCAACTGACGCCCTCCCCGCGTCAGCAGGCGGTGCTGGATGTCGTCCTGTCGTTGATGGTCGAGGGCGACGACCCGCTGACCATGGATGCGGTGGCGCGGCGGGCGAGCTGCTCGAAGGAGACGCTCTACAAGTGGTTCGGCGACCGTGACGGCCTGCTCGTCGCGACGGTGCGCTGGCAGGCCTCGCGCGTCCATGCGGGCCGCGAAGCGGTGGGCGCCCTCGATGCGGGAACTCTGCGCGACATCCTCCGCGATTTCGCCGCGAGCTGGCTCGCGGTGATCGCCAGCCGAACATCGGTCGCCCTCAATCGCATCGCCATCGCCGATGCGGGTTCGCGCAAGAGCAATCTCGGCGGGATCGTGCTCGCCAACGGGCGCTTCGCCATCGGCGAGCGGGTGAAGCCCGTGCTCGAAGCAGGCCGCGCAGCCGGTCTTCTCGCTTTCGATGACAGCGAGGCGGCCTTCCGGACCTTCTTCGGTCTGGTCGGGCGCGATATCCAGATCCGACTTCTTCTCGGCGACGCGCTCGCGCTCGACGCCGCCGGGATCCAGAGCGACGCGGCCCGCGCCGTCGAGCAGTTCCTGGCTCTGTACGGCCAGGCGAAACCCTGAACCGAAACCATCAAACCGGAGAGGACATCACCATGCGCGTCTATTACGATCGCGACGCCGACCTGAACCTGATCAAGGGCAAGAAGGTCGTCATCGTCGGCTACGGCAGCCAGGGCCATGCCCACGCGCTCAACCTGCGCGATTCGGGCGTGAAGGACATCGTGATCGCTCTGCGCGAGGGCTCGGCCACCGCCAAGAAGGCGGAGCACGAGGGCTTCAAGGTCATGAACGTCGCCGACGCCGCCAAGCAGGCCGACGTCGTCATGATGCTCACCCCCGACGAGCTCCAGGGCGACATCTACAAGGAGTCGCTCGAGGGCAACATGAAGCAGGGCGCCGCGCTCCTGTTCGCCCACGGCCTCAACGTACACTTCAACCTGATCGAGCCCCGCAAGGATCTCGACGTGCTGATGGTCGCCCCCAAGGGCCCCGGCCACACCGTGCGCGGCGAGTACCTCAAGGGCGGCGGCGTGCCGACGCTCATCGCCATCGCCCAGGACGCGTCGGGCAACGCCCACGACCTCGGCCTCTCCTACGCCTCGGCCAATGGCGGCGGACGCGCCGGCATCATCGAGACGACCTTCAAGGAAGAGTGCGAGACCGACCTGTTCGGTGAGCAGGCCGTGCTCTGCGGCGGCCTCGTCGAGCTGATCAAGGCCGGCTTCGAGACCCTGGTCGAGGCGGGCTACGCCCCCGAGATGGCCTATTTCGAGTGCCTGCACGAGGTGAAGCTGATCGTCGACCTCATCTACGAGGGCGGCATCGCCAACATGAACTACTCGATCTCGAACACCGCCGAGTACGGCGAGTACGTCACCGGCCCGCGCATCGTCACGCCGGAGACCAAGGCCGAGATGAAGCGCGTCCTCAACGACATCCAGTCGGGCATCTTCACCCGCAACTGGATGCTGGAGAACAAGGTCGGCCAGACCTCGTTCAAGGCGACCCGCGCCAAGCTCGCCGCCCACCCGATCGAGGAAGTCGGCGCCAAGCTCCGCGGCATGATGCCGTGGATCTCCGAGAAGGCCTTGGTCGACAAGACCAAGAACTGAGTCTGCGAGAGGGGGAGGCCGGGCTTCGCTCGGCCTTCGCCAGCGTCTTCGAGGGCCGGTCCGCGCGAGCGTGGCCGGCCTTTCTCATGCCGGGACCTTGGCTTAGAACCGCGTCCCAGGAGGCCCTGGCAAAGAGGCGACGGAGGAGACGCTCATGGCATCGCTCTACTCGGAGGCGCACCGCGCGCTCCAAGAGGAATTCGGCACGACCAAGCTCGCCGTCCGCCTGGACGAGGATTGGGTGCACGAGACGGTTCAACCCGACGAGGCCGCCTTCATCGGCTCGCGCGACATGTTCTTCCTCTCCACCGTCGATCCCGACGGCATGCCGACCGTCTCCTACAAGGGCGGGCCGAGCGGCTTCGTGAAGGTGCTCGACGGCTCGACGCTGGTGTTTCCCGGCTTCGACGGCAACGGGATGTTCTACTCGGTCGGCAACATCGCCGGACAGGCCAAGGTCGGCCTGCTCTTCATCGATTTCGAGACGCCGCACCGTATCCGCGTCCAGGGCCATGCCTCGGTGCTGCGCGACGACCCGCTGATGGCCGAGTACACGGAAGCGAAGTACCTCGTGAAGATCGACGTGACCAAGATCTGGGTGAACTGCCCGCGCTACATCCACAAGTACCGGAAGCTCGAGCAGAACAAGTACGTCCCCCGCCCCGACCGCGAGACGCCGCTCGCCGCCTGGAAGCGGCTCGACCTCGCCGGCGACGTCATCAGCGACGAGGACAAGGCGCGGGTGGCCAAGGAGGGCCGCCTCGAAGTCTCCGAATACGAGGCGCTCGTCGCCCGCGGCGAGGCCTGAGCCGCGGAGCGCCGAGCCGGATCGCGCTCGGCTGGCCTCGCGCAATCGTTCGGGCCGGCCGGCTTTACGCAGCCGGCCGCCCCGTGCTTCGTGCGCCCGATCCCGGTCGCCGCAGCGGGTCGCCTCTCGACATGACGATGCCTGGAACACTCCTCGACAAACATCCGCGGCTCAAGCGCACGCTGAAATCCGTCGCCAAATCCGTCGGCATCCTGCGCGACAGCCCCGCCAACGCGTTCTACCGCGACCTCGCCGAGGTGACGTCGCGGGGCGAGGATCCGTTCTCGAAGCTGTTCTACGGCTATGACGGCGACCACCTGATCAACAAGTGGGACCACTTCCTGCCGATCTACAGCCGGCTGTTCGCGCCGTTCCGGGACGGCATGCCGGACGGGCGGCCCCTGCGCTTCCTCGAGATCGGGGTCTATGAGGGCGGCTCCCTCGATCTCTGGCGGCGCTTCTTCGGCCCCGACGCCATCCTCTACGGTATCGACGTCGATCCACGCTGCGCCGTGTTCGACGGCCGCGCCGCGCAGGTCCGCATCGGTTCGCAGGCCGACCCCGATTTCCTGCGATCCGTGGTGCAGGAGATGGGCGGCGTCGATGTCGTCCTCGACGACGGCAGCCACGTCGCGAGCCACCAGCGCATCAGCTTCGACACATTGTTCCCGCTCCTGGCGCAGGACGGGCTCTACGTCGCCGAAGACCTGCACACCGCGTATTGGAAGGGGTACGAGGGCGGCTACCGACGCAAAGGCACGTTCCTGGAGGTCACCAAGTCGTTCATCGACGACATGCACGGCTGGTATCACGGCCGGAAGACCAGCGAGATCGGACGTAGCATCGGCGCGATCCACGTCTACGACAGTATTGTCGCCTTCGAAAAGGGCGGCGGCGAGCGGCCGTTCCACACCACCATCGGTACGCCGCAGAAGGCCATCAACCGGACGCGTTGACGATCTGAAAACCAAGAGCCCGCGCATCTTTCGGGATGCGCGGGCTCTTGCGTGTCGGATCAGCCGTTCCCTCCGCCCATTCCTGCAAGGCGAAGCGCAGCTTACATCGCCTTGAGCGGACCGGCCTCGATCACGTCCTCGACCGTGCGCAGGCCGGCGCGGGTGGAGTTGACGAGCACCGCCATGTTGCCCGGCGGGTGCTGGTTCTTCCACATCTTGGTGTGGGCGGCCGGGATCTTGTCCCAGGGGAACACCTCGCTCATGCAGGGATCGACGCGCCGGTCCATCACGAACTGGTTGGCGGCCGAGGCCTGCTTGAGGTGGGCGAAGTGCGAGCCCTGGATGCGCTTCTGGCGCATCCAGACGTAGCGGGCGTCGAAGGTGATGTTGAAGCCCGTCGTGCCGGCGCAGAACACCACCATGCCGCCGCGCTTCACCACCAGCGACGAGACCGGGAAGGTCGCCTCGCCCGGATGCTCGAACACGATGTCGACGTCGTTGCCCTTGCCGGTGATGTCCCAGATCGCCTTGCCGAACTTCCGGGCTTCCTTGAGCCAGGTGTTGTACTCAGGCGAATTCACCTTCGGGAGCTGACCCCAGCACTCGAAGTCCTTGCGGTTGATGACGCCCTTGGCGCCGAGGCTCATGACGTAGTCGCGCTTCGACTCGTCCGAGATCACGGCGATGGCGTTGGCGCCGGACGCCGCGCAGAGCTGCACGCCGAACACGCCGAGACCGCCGGAGGCGCCCCAGACCAGCACGTTCTGGCCCGGGCGCACGGTGTGCGGCGCGTGGCCGAACAGCATGCGGTAGGCGGTGGCGAGCGTCAGCGTGTAGCAGGCGGCCTCTTCCCAGGTCAGGTGCTTCGGCCGGGACATGAGCTGGCGCGACTGCACCCGGCAGAACTGGGCGAAGGAGCCGTCACCGGTCTCGTAACCCCAGATGCGCTGGGTCGGCGAGAACATCGGGTCGCCACCGTTGCACTCCTCGTCGTCGCCGTCATCCTGGTTGCAGTGGACGATGACCTCGTCGCCGACCTTCCAGCGCTTCACCTTGGCGCCGACCTTCCAGACGATGCCCGACGCGTCGGAGCCCGCGATGTGGTACTCGCCCTTGTGCACGTCGAAGGGCGAGATCGGCTCGCCGAGGCCCGCCCAGACGCCATTGTAGTTCACGCCCGCGGCCATGACGTAGACGAGCACTTCGTCGTCGCCGATATCCCAAACCGGCAGCACTTCGAGCTGGTGGGACTCCTCCGGCGGCCCGTGGCGCTCGCGGCGGATCGCCCAGGCATACATCTTGGCAGGCACGTGGCCGAGCGGGGGGATCTCGCCGAGCTCGTAAAGGTCCTTGGCTTCCGCCGTCTGCCCGGTCCAGGCCGGCGCTGCGCTTGCAGCCATCGTGGCACTCCCTGTCACATCTCTGGCGCGCGCGTATCGATCCGCGCGACCTTGGCCGACGCTATAAGCACGATGTTTCCAGCCTTCCAAGTGGCCTAAAAGGCAAGGGTTTGTCTCGTCCGCACAAAAAAGAGGCACTGGCCGACGCCAATGCCTCTGTATTCAAAATAACGTTGAGACGACTACTCGGCGGCGACCCGCGCCCTGTCGATTCCGAGGCCCTCGGCCACGCCGTGTCCGAAATCCCCGTGCACCTTGTCCCAATGGGCGATCATGCGCTCCTGGATGGCGCGCGGGCTGTCACCCATCGAGGTGACGATGTTCTCGACGAGCCGCTTGCGGCCGCCCTCGTCGAGCACCTTGGTCCAGAACAGACGCGGCTGGCCGTAGAGATCCTCGTCGTCCCCGGGCCAGCCGTAGCGGCCGGCATCGCCGCGGATGCGCAGGGGCGGCTCGGCGAAGGACGGGTCCTGCTTCGGACCGCTGAAGGAGTTCGGCTCGTAATCGACCTGGGCGCCGTGGTTGCCGTCGGTGCGCATCGCGCCGTCGCGGTGGTAGGTCTGAACGGGTGCGTTCTTGGCCTGATTCACGGGGATCTGCTGATAGTTGACGCCGAGCCGGTAGCGATGGGCGTCGGCGTAGGACAGCACCCGGTTCTGCAGCATCTTGTCCGGCGAGAAGCCGATGCCGGGCACCACGTTCGAGGGCTCGAAGGCGGCTTGCTCGATTTCGGCGAAGTAATTGTCGGGATTGCGATTCAGCTCCATCTCGCCGATCTCGATCAGCGGATAGTCTCCGTGCGGCCAGACCTTGGTGAGGTCGAACGGGTTGATGCGGTAGGTGTCGGCTTCCAGTTCCGGCATGATCTGCACCGAGACCTTCCATTTCGGGAAGTCGCCGGTCTCGATGGCGTTGGAGAGGTCGGCGGCGGAGTAGTCCGGATCCTTGCCCGCGACCTCGTCGGCCTCGTCGGCGGTGAAGTTCTGGATGCCCTGCTTGGAGTGGAAGTGAAACTTCACCCAGTAGCGCTCGCCCCGGTCGTTCCAGAGCGAGAAGGTATGCGAGCCGTAGCCGTTCATGAAGCGGGCGGATTTCGGCGTCCCGCGATCCGAGTACAGGAACATCACCTGATGGATCGCCTCGGGCGACAGGCTCCAGAAGTCCCAGCGGCGCCAGTGCGGCTTGAGGTGGGTGCGCGGGTCGCGCTTCTGCGTGCGGATGAAGTCGGAGAACTTGATCGCGTCCCGTACGAAGAAGATCGGCGTGTTGTTGCCGACGAGATCCCAGTTGCCCTCCTCCGTATAGAACTTGAGGGCGAAACCGCGCGGGTCGCGGGCCGTATCGGCCGATCCGGACTCGCCGCCGACGGTGGAGAAGCGCGCCACCATCGGCACCTCCCTGCCGACCTCGGTCAGTACCCTCGCGCGGGTGAACTCGGCGAGCGATTTCGTGAGCCGGAAGGTGCCGTAGGCGCCGTAGCCCTTGGCGTGGACCACCCGCTCCGGGATCCGCTCCCGGTTGAAATGAGCCATCTTCTCGATGAGGTGGTAGTCCTGCATCAGAACCGGGCCGCGCGGGCCGGCAGTGAGCGAGTTCTGATTGTCGGAAACCGGGTTCCCGAAGGCCGTGGTCAATCGCGGGCTCTGGTCTGCCATCGCATGTCTCTCCTCGTCGTTGCCTCTGCGGGCAGGCGTCGCGACCAGCGGTGTGCCGTGCGAACGTTGCCGCCCCAACGCACGAGGCCGAGCTTGGAGCCGTTCGAATCTGATAGGGGGGCTGCATCTGTCGCCGCTCCGAGAGGGGTTCGCGCAGACGTGATGAACTCTGCCCTATCGATGCTGCCTTGAACGGGTCTTTCCCGGAGCGATCGATCGAAGACAAATCCACTTCAAGACCGCACCAAGTTTTTCCAGGGCTTGAGGCGGGCGGCCTCGACCTTTCTCCCAGATGACGCGGCGGGACGGCTTCGCTACGGTGCCGGCCAACAAGCCGCGCGGGCGAAGCGCGAAGTCGGATCGGACAGGGAGTCGAGTGGAATGAGCGCGAGCGCGAGCGTGGCGGAAGTCAAGCGCGACAAACCCTGGATCATCCGCACCTATGCGGGTCACTCCACGGCGGCGGAATCGAACAAGCTCTATCGCGGTAACCTCGCCAAGGGTCAGACCGGCCTCTCGGTCGCCTTCGATCTGCCGACGCAGACCGGCTACGATCCGGACCACGAGCTTGCCCGCGGCGAGGTCGGTAAGGTCGGCGTTTCGATCGCGCATCTGGGCGACATGCGGGCCCTGTTCGACCAGATCCCGCTGGCGCAGATGAATACCTCGATGACGATCAACGCCACGGCCCCGTGGCTGCTGTCGCTCTATCTCGCGGTGGCCGAGGAGCAGGGCGCGCCCCTCGCAGCACTTCAGGGCACCACGCAGAACGACATCATCAAGGAGTACCTCTCGCGCGGCACCTACGTGTTTCCGCCCGCGCCTTCCCTCCGGCTCACCAAGGACGTGATCCTGTTCACGACCAAGAACGTGCCGAAGTGGAACCCGATGAACGTTTGCTCCTACCACCTGCAGGAGGCGGGGGCGACGCCGGTTCAGGAACTCTCCTACGCGCTGGCCATCGCCATCGCCGTGCTCGACACCGTGCGCGACGACCCCGATTTCGACGAGGCCAGCTTCTCCGACGTGTTCAGCCGGATCTCGTTCTTCGTGAACGCTGGCATGCGGTTCGTCACCGAGATCTGCAAGATGCGGGCATTCGCCGAGCTCTGGGACGAGATCGCCCAGGAGCGTTACGGCATCACCGACGCCAAAAAGCGGATTTTCCGCTACGGCGTTCAGGTCAACAGCCTCGGGCTGACCGAGCAGCAGCCCGAGAACAACGTCCACCGCATCCTGATCGAGATGCTGGCGGTGACGCTCTCGAAGCGCGCCCGCGCCCGCGCGGTGCAGCTCCCGGCCTGGAACGAGGCGCTCGGCCTGCCGCGCCCTTGGGACCAGCAATGGTCGATGCGGATGCAGCAGATCCTTGCCTTCGAGACCGACCTCCTCGAGTACGACGACATCTTCGACGGCTCGACGGTGATCGAGTCCCGCGTCGCGGCCCTCAAGGAGCAGACCCGGGCCGAGCTGACGCGCATCGCCGAGCTCGGCGGTGCGGTCTCGGCGGTCGAGGCGGGCGAGCTGAAGCGGGCGCTGGTGGAATCCAACGCCAAGCGCATCTCGGCGATCGAGAAGGGCGAGCAGATCGTCGTCGGCGTCAACAAGTGGCAGCAGGGCGAACCCTCGCCGCTGACGGCCGGCGACGGCGCGATCTTCACCGTCTCGGAGACCGTGGAGATGGAGGCCGAAGCGCGCATCCGCGAGTGGCGCTCGAAGCGCGACGACCGCGCGGTCGGCCAAGCGCTCGCGGATCTGGAGCAGGCCGCGCGCACGGGCACCAACATCATGCCGCCCTCCATCGCCGCGGCGAAGGCCGGCGTGACGACGGGCGAGTGGGGCCAGCGCCTGCGCGAGGTGTTCGGCGAGTACCGCGCGCCCACCGGCGTGACGCTGGAGACCGTCACCTCGGGTGCGGCCGAGGACGCCCGCCTGCTCATCGCCGATCTCGGGGAGCGTCTGGGCGAGACGCCGCGGCTCGTGGTCGGCAAGCCGGGCCTCGACGGCCATTCCAACGGCGCCGAGCAGATCGCACTGCGTGCCCGCGACGTCGGCTTCGACGTGACCTACGACGGCATCCGCCAGACCCCCACCGAGATCGTCGCCAAGGCCAAGGAGCGGGGTGCCCACGTCATCGGCCTCTCGGTGCTCTCCGGCAGCCACGTGCCGCTGGTGCGCGAGGTGAAGGCCAAGCTGCGCGAGGCCGGGCTCGACCACGTGCCGGTCGTCGTCGGCGGCATCATCTCGACCGAGGACGAGCTGGTGCTCAAGAACATGGGCGTCACCGCCGTCTACACGCCCAAGGACTACGAACTCGACAAGATCATGGTCGGGCTCGCCAAGGTGGTGGAGCGGGCGCTGGACAAGCGCGCCGCCGACAAGGCGGACGCGGAGGCCGGCGTGCCGGGGGCTCCGAAGCGGGGCGAGGGCGCGGCGCAGGTGTTCTGAGACATCTGCGATGTCGTGATACTGGGCCTGTCGTCACGCGATCGAACGAGAAGGGCAGCGAGGCGAAGGTCGCCTGTGAAGCTGCACGCGGTTCCCGTTTGCGCGTGGCGACGGGCCGCCCCTTTGATGAGGCGCGGCCCGGGGCGCCCGACGCCGTTGGGCTCGGTTGGATCGCCGGGCCGTGCCGCCTGCCTTTAGCGTTCAGTGATTTCGGACAGGCAGCAGCTTGCCGCGCAGCAACAGGACGAATGTCCTGGCTGCGATCCAGCCGATGATGAGGTTGGCTGCGGCGAACAGCGGAACGGCCAGAGACGCGCTCGGTCCGTCCAATCCGCGCTCCGTGAGGCGCAATGCGGCGAGCGGGAGGGCCGAGACACCGAACGTGTACGCCCAGGCCGCGGGCGAGAACGATTGCTTGCGCAGCCAGGGCACCAGCCGCACCATGACCAAGGCATGCAGGAGGGCGTAGCCGAAGAGGATCTGGGCAAGTCGGTCGGGCGGTCCGTCTGTGACCGCCAGATAGGCGACGCAGGCCACCGCGGGCGGCGCCAGGTGAAGCCCGAGCGAGGCGCGAAGCGGCACGGGCAGAGTCTGCAAGATCAGCCTATGGATGATGACGGATTCCAGCGTCAGCCATGACAGGAGACCGGCGCCGAAGAAGAGAAGGCCCAGCTCCTTCATCTCGAAGGTGGCGCAGGTGATGGCCGCCACGAAGCCTCCGCCGACCGTGGGCGTGTAGAGGATCGGTGTCGTCGCCTCGAAGGCGCGGTCGCCCATCCAGAGCCCTCCCACGCCCCAGACGGCGAAGAGCGTCGTCCCGGTCAGCCCGGCCAAGGCCATCACCCATGCCGCTCCCGGCCAATGCGGCGCGAGGCCCACGCTCGCGATCATGGTGGCGACGGGAGCCAACGAGGCGAAGAACGCGGATGTCGGGTCGCGCAACTCGAAGAGAACTGCGTCCCGGTCGTTCAGCCACCGCGCGGCGTAGAGGGCCAGCCACGCCGCCCAGACCGCAACGCCGAGGAGGGAGAGCATTTCTCCGGCCCAGGCCGGGGACAGATCGAGGCGAGCGGCCGTGCGCCAGCCGTTGCCCAGGCCGCAGAGCCCCAGGACCATGCCGAAGAAGGTGGCCGGGACCCGTGTCCGCGGCAGCCAAACGAGCCGGCGCCGACGGCTGACCGAAGGTTCCCGCTTGCGCGATGAGGTTGTCACGTCAGACGACCGTGGAAATCGCGCCGGGCGGATGCGCCAGCAACGTCGCCAGGAGGCTCAAGCCATAGCGCAGCGTCTCCGTATCGCGAGCCGCCCCCAAGGAGACACGGATCGCCTCCGGCGCAGGGCCGACCGCGAAGGCATCGCTCAGGACGACGGACAACCCGAGTTGATGGGCATGCGCGCCGAACGCACCTCGCCGCCAGGGCTCTGGAAGCCGGAGCCAGAGGTGGTGACCATAGGGGTGCGCCCGGACATCGAGATCCCGCAGCACCTCGCGCGCGACCTCCTGCCGGAGGCCGTTCTCCTGTCGGATGGCGGCAACGATGGCATCGAGTTCGCCCTCGGCAATCCAGTGCGAGGCGAGCGCGGCCGTGAGGGGCGGGGCCATCATGTCGATGGCCCGCAGTTCCGCGGCGAGCCGGACAGCTTCGTTCGTCCCTGGAACCGCAACGTAGGCGATGCGCAGGCCCGGGCTGACGCATTTGGACAGCGTGGTGATGTGCCAAGTGATGTCGCCGGCCAGCGCCGCGATGGGAGCGGGAGCCTCCGGCGGCAGCAGGCCGTAGGCGTCGTCCTCGATGATGGCGACGCCGTGCGTGCGCGCGATCTCGGCGATACGCTCACGGCGCGCCTTCGGCAGCGTTGCGGTGGTCGGGTTGTCGAGCGTCGGCACCACGTACAAGGCCCGCGGCCCGTCGGCCGTGCAGCTTTTAAGGAACGCGTCTGGGTCGAGCCCGTCCTCGTCGCAACTCACCGGAACGAGGCGTACGCCACGACGCTCGGCGGGCATACGCAGGCCGGGATAGGTCAGGGTCGGCACGCAGAGCGCGTCGCCCGGTTTGAGGATGGCGGCGAGAACGGCAGCCAGGACGACCTGGGCGCCACCCGCCACAAGGACGCGCTGCACCGAACAGGACCCGAGCCGTCGGCCGAGCCACTGTGCCGCCACGGCCCGGTCAGCCATGTTCCCGGCGCTTTCCTGATACTGCATCCGGTCGAGGAAGCCCGGTGAACCGGCGAGGCGACACAGGCCCGCTTCCATACGCTTCGCCAGACGCGCCGCGATCGGCTGGGGTGGCATGTTCATGCTGAAGTCGACGCTCCCGGACGGGTCCGGCCTGCGTACCTCCGCGGGGTTGGGCAGGTGTTCGCGAACGAAGCTGCCCCTGCCGGCCGTGGCATCGATCAATCCCATTCGGCGTGCCTCGTTGAAGGCCCGCGTGACCGTTGTGAGATCGACGTTGAGCTGCTTGGCCAGTGCGCGCTGCGGCGGCAAGCGTACGCCCGGCGTGAGGCGACCGGCGCGGATGTCCTCCGCCAGAGCGTCGACGATGGCTCGGTATTTCGGCCCTGCGTCACCAGAGATTGTCGGGCTCCAGGTCTCCGTCATTGACCCCTGTTCTCACGGCAATGTATGCATACATATATCTGAGGCATCGAATTCGGCGCGGATACGCCTTCGGAACTTCCCCGAAGGCAGCGGAATTCATCCCTGAATGTATGGGTTTGTATCCCATACATTCTGACTGTGCAAGACGCTGCTTCGTAATGGCTGGATTTGGCGGCCGGATCAGGAATGTGGGCGATGCAAAGTGCGACCAATCAATCGATGCTGTCCGTTGGGCTGCGTTGCCGCTGCCCTCGCTGCGGCGAAGGACAACTCTTCGACGGCTTCATCACCCTGAAGCCCCGCTGCGAGGCATGCGGCCTCGATTATCGCTTCGCTGATCCGGCGGACGGGCCGGCCTTCTTCATCATGATGACGATGGCTTTTCCCGTCACAGCCTTCGGCATCTGGTTGGAGCTTGCCTACGATCCGCCGCTCTGGATCCACGCGGTCGTGACACTCCCGCTGCTCCTGCTGGCCTGCGTGCCGGTCATCCGGCCGCTCAAAGGACTCTTCATTGCCAGCCAGTACATCAACAAAGCCGGTGAGGGCCGCCTCGCGACTCCGGCCGCACCCAGCACGGGTCATACGACCAAGAACTGACCCCGATCGCTCGGCTGCGCGTCGGTGGACGATCAGCGCAGAAGACGATCGAACGGCCTGGGCGGGACCGCGTCACCCGTGGAGCGGGGCGGCCCGACATCGGCGATTTCGACGAGGTGTTCGCGTCCCGTAGCGCTGTCGCGAAACGGCATGCGGTCTCCTCGCCTGAGACCGAGCAGGGCTATCCCGAGCGGGCTTGCCGCTGAGATGTCCTCTTCCAAGCCGATCCGAGTGCTTGGATGTACAAGACGACGCGTATGGACCATCGGCTCGTCGTTGAGCCGATAGCTCACTCGACAACTGATGGCCGCGACTTCCTCCGAGGGCGTGGGAGCGCCACGGTAAGCCGCACGTTCGAGTTCCGAAAGAAGAAGATCGGCGTTTGGATCGCCGCGTTGATACGCAGCAAGACCAAAAGCAACGAGCCGATCGAAATCGTGGTTCGGAAGCGTGATCGGCGGGAGTTTCTGAACAAAGCCCATTCTGACACCTCACAGCGGGACCGCTCCGCACGGCCAAGCCGCGCAGAGTGGATGACGTTGCAGTCCAGTCGAGACCTGCGCGTCGAAAAGGAAGAAATGCTGGAGATTGACCCTGAAGCGGGCCGCGCCTTTCTCGTCAGGCCGGCCAAGCTTCAGGGCTTAGAGGCCTGCTTGCAGGCTGCCCGCCCGCCCTAGAAGACGAATGCTTTGAAGATGGTTCGGCATAATCCAGCTGAGCATAGGCTCAGCCGTGCGGGTGTCAAGCATGCTGAGAAGAACAGTTTTTCGGCACAGCGCGTTCGCAATTGCCTCGTCCCGGCGAATTGACAGGAGCATCAACTTCGCTGATGCTCAGGCCATCATGCGCAAAACTGTGTGTTTCAGCCGCATCCTGCTTCGGGCAGGGAATCTGGTCGCGGGCAATTAGCCTCGGACCGGCCGGCGTATCGGCGGCAGTCGAGACGCCAAACGAACCGAAAGAGCTCATCTCCGCGCACGACATGGCATCGCGTCCGCCCAGCGCGCTTTCTACTTTCGCGTAAGAAATCTTCGTGTTCGTTGGTCTCAGCGAAAATTAAGAGTGATCTCCATTTTCCTGCAAAGGATGATGGCGATCCAAAGCATCATGATCGCGCTGTACGACAACGACTTCTCAAGGATTTTGGATTTTGGCAAAGGTTGCCCACGCTCCGGTGAAGCCGCGCATCAAGATGACGGCCGATGATCATGAACGCTTGTCGCGGCTGGCGGCGAGCGCAATGGATCGCGTGCCGGAGGTCGCTTCATTTCTTCTGGACGAACTCGACCGGGTTCGGATCGTCCGCGGAGGGTCCTCTAAGGGGGAGTTCACGCGCATGGGCAGCCGGGTGGACTTTCGCGACGACGCGACGGGCAGAACGCAGTCCGTGACGCTGGTCTACCCCGGGGAGGCCGACATCGAGCAGGGCAAGATCTCCGTCCTGACGCCGATCGGGGCAGCTCTGATCGGCTTGAGCATGGGACAGTCGATCGATTGGGAAACCCGCTCGGGCGCCCTCAAACGGCTGACAGTGCTGGCCGTCAATGTGCCCGAGGCCGTGTGAATAGTCGCCAGACGGTCGATCCACGCTCATCGACGGTGTGCGGACCGTGTCTGGATGCAGAAGACGGTCGGCCGCAAGTGTGATTGGAGCCCGGTCGTCGATCTGGCTTTCGCTGCAACGCCGGCACCGGCCGAACGGGACGTGCAACCTCGTCCCCTCCTGCTTGACCGGCCGCTGCCGCCGGTGCCAGTAACCGCCGCTTCAAGCGGGATGCGAGATCGCCTCGGCCCGGACCTTCTCTCCAGGGACCCGCGCCGATGGCCGCGTTCACCGAACTCGTCTTCTCCGGCGTCCAGCCGACCGGAAACCTGCACCTCGGCAACTATCTCGGCGCCATCAAGCGCTTCGTGGAGATGCAGGAACGGGACGCGCAGTGCCTCTACTGCGTGGTCGACCTGCACGCGATCACCCTCTGGCAGGACCCGCAGGCGCTCAAAGGACAGATCCGCGAGGTGACAGCCGCCTTCCTCGCCGCCGGCATCGATCCGAAGCGCTCCATCGTCTTCAACCAGTCCCAGGTGCCGCAGCACGCCGAACTCGCCTGGATCTTCAATTGCGTGGCCCGTCTCGGCTGGCTCAACCGCATGACGCAGTTCAAGGACAAGGCCGGCAAGGACCGGGAGAACGCCTCGATCGGGCTCTACGACTATCCCGTGCTCATGGCCGCCGACATCCTGGCCTACCGGGCGACGCATGTGCCCGTGGGCGAAGACCAGAAGCAGCACCTCGAGCTGACTCGCGACATCGCGCAGAAGTTCAACAACGACTTCGCGCAGTCGATCCAGGCCCACGGCCACGGCGAGCAGTTCTTCCCGATCACCGAGCCGCTGATCGGCGGGCCGGCGGCCCGGGTGATGTCCCTGCGCGACGGCACCAAGAAGATGTCTAAATCGGACCCGTCCGATTATTCGCGCATCGCCCTGACCGACGACGCCGATGCCATCGCCCAGAAGGTACGCAAGGCCAAGACCGACCCGGAGCCCCTCCCCTCCGAGGTCGCGGGTCTCGCCGGGCGCCCGGAGGCCGACAACCTCGTCGGTATCTTCGCGGCCCTGCGCGGCATCACCCGCGAGGAGGTGTTGAAGGATTTCGGCGGAGCGCAGTTCTCCAGCTTCAAGCCGGCACTCGTCGAACTCGCCGTGGAGATGCTGGCACCGGTGAATGCCGAGATGAAGCGCCTTGTCGCCGATCCGGCCTACATCGATTCGGTGCTCGCCGACGGTGCGGACCGGGCCGCTTCCATCGCCGCGCCGACGCTGGATGCCGTCAAGGACATCGTCGGCTTCGTCCGTCGCGGGCCGGCCCTCAGGACGGTGTGAGGGCCCGCGCCGTCACCGGCGGGGCTCGTCCTTGCGCAGGTGGCGGCCATAGGCCTGCTCCTTGTCCTCGCGCTCCTTGATCAGGTCGGCGTAGGCCTGCCGCATCTCGGCCGAGACGGCGACGCTCTTGCCCTTCGAGGGCTTGCGCTTGGGCGCCTTCTTGAAGGTGTCGGGTGTTTCGGCCATCGGCGTGTCGCGATCCTCGCTGAGCGATTCCCTTCGTCATAGCGCAAACCCGGTGCGGTGCGGAACATCGCGCGACGGGCTCGACTACCGGCTGGGCGATCGGGCTGCTAGAAGGCGGTCGAGCGGGACCGGTCTCAGTATCGCCGGCCGGCACGACGATTTCGAGAAGAGCGATGGACAAGTTCACGACCCTTGAGGGCGTCGCCGCGCCCATGCGGATCATCAACATCGACACCGACCGCATCATCCCCAAGCAGTACCTCAAGACGATCAAGCGCACCGGGCTCGGCGAAGGCCTGTTCTCAGAGATGCGCTACAACGACGACGGATCGGAGAACCCGGACTTCGTCCTCAACCAGCCGGCCTATCGCAACGCCAAGATCCTGGTGGTGGGTGACAATTTCGGTTGCGGCTCCTCGCGCGAGCACGCGCCCTGGGCGCTGGCCGATTTCGGCATCCGCTGCGTGATCTCCACGAGCTTCGCCGACATCTTCTTCAACAACTGCGCCAAGAACGGCATCCTCGCGATCGTGGTTTCGCCCGAGGATCTGGAGAAGCTGTTCGAGGATGCCGAGCGCGGCTCCAACGCCACGCTGACGATCGATCTGGCCGCGCAGACTATCAAGGGCCCGGACGGCGGCACGCTGCATTTCGACATCGACGAGGGCCGCAAGCACAACCTGCTCAACGGCCTCGACGAGATCGGCCTGACGCTGGACCAGAAGGCTCCGGCGATCGATGCCTACGAGGCCAAGCTCGCAGCGCGCGGCTGGGCCTGACCGCCTAGCCGAAGGGTCGTGTCATACGGCTGCGCAGGGCGAGCACCCGCGCGGCTTCCGCGAACGCCTCCGCCCACAGATCGAGGGCGGGGCGGCGGCGCCCTCCCCCGGCTTGCGGGCGCTTCGTGCGCGGCGGCATCGGGATGTGGAGGAAGACCGCCGGGCAGCCCTCGGCGAGAACCCGATAGTACGAGGCGTTGCAGAGGTAGCGGCCGGCATCCCGCGACGCGGCGGCATCGAGCCCGGCCCGCCTCATGGCGCGCCGCACCTGCGCTGCCGCCGGGCTCGGGCGCAGCGCGGGGCCATCCGGCTGGACGCTGAGCCGCCGGCCTACCGTCCCGTCCGCATCCGGAAACAACCGGCTGACCCGGTTGATCGCCCTGGTCTCGACGCAGACACGGCGGCGCCGGGCCGCGACCCCGATCATCAGCACGGCGCCGGGTTTGGCGGCCAGAGCCGGCGCGAGCTGCGCCTCGAGGGCCGCGTAGCGGGTATCGAGCACGAGGCAGTCCGGCGCCTCACCGAGAATCCGGCGCAGGCGGGGCAGCGCCGCGAGCCGTCGCGCGAGGCGCCCGCTCGGGTTGTCCGGCACGGTGGGGAACGGACCGAAGCCGGTGACGAGAAGTCGGCTCACAGGCCGATGAGCGTGGCAATCGCATCGGCCCCCGCCGCGGGCGAATGCGCGCCGCCGGCAACCGCCCGCTCCGCCTCAGCGGTCGCCTTGCGGACCTCCGCACTGCCGACGAGGCGCTGGTGCAGCCGCTCGTGGACGAGAGCCCACATCCACTTCACGTCCTGCTCGCGCCGCTTGCCCGCGATCTCGCCGGTGGCGGTGAGCCGGTTGCGGTGGTCCTCGATCCGGCTCCAGAGGGCGTCGAGTCCCTTGCCGTGCAGGCCCGAGATCGTGACGACGGGCGGCGTCCAGGTGGCGGAGGGCGGCGTCAGGATGTGGAGCGCGGCGCGATACTCGGAGGCCGCGGCGTTCGCCCGGCGCTCGCCCTCGCCGTCATCGGCCTTGTTGACCGCGATCATGTCGGCGAGTTCGAGGATGCCCTTCTTGATGCCCTGAAGCTCGTCGCCCGCCCCCGGCAGCATCAGCACGAGAAAGAAGTCGGTGAGGTCGGCCACCGCCGTTTCGGACTGGCCGACGCCCACGGTCTCGACGAGGATCACGTCGAAACCCGCCGCCTCGCACAGCAGCATGGTCTCGCGGGTCTTGGCCGCGACGCCGCCGAGCGTGCCCGAGGAGGGCGAGGGCCGAATGAAGGCGTTGCGGTCGATGGCGAGGCGGGCCATCCGCGTCTTGTCGCCCAGGATCGAGCCGCCGGTGCGGGTCGAGGAGGGATCGACCGCGAGCACCGCAACCTTGTGGCCGGCACCCGTCAGCTGCGAGCCGAGCGCGTCGATGGTGGTGGACTTGCCCACGCCCGGCACACCGGTGATGCCGACGCGGATCGCCCGTCCGGTCTGCGGCAGCACCGCGTCGATGAGGTCGCGCACCGCTGCCCGGTGGTCGGCCCGGCGCGATTCCGCCAGCGTGATGGCGCGGGCGAGCGCCGCGCGGTCGCCGGCCAAAAGTCGCTCGCGGAGTTGATCCATGTCGGGGAGGGTCGCGCTCATGGCCCCTTCATGCCGGGACGCTGCGCGGGCGTCGAGTGCTCAAAGCCCCATTCGTGCCCCGCCACGGCCAAGATCGTGGGCGAAGGAGGATCGCCCAGCGCCGGATCGCCACCGGGGCGGGCTTTTTCGGGGACCACCACCGGCCATGCAGCCCTCCGACGCGACCCGCCGCTCCCTGCTTCGCCTGATGGGTCTTGGCGGTGTGGCCACCCTCGCCCCCGGCCTTTCGGCCTGCGTGATGGACGGGCTCGCTACCGGCACGGTCGCCGAGACGCAGTCGGCGCTCGACGTGAGCCCCGTCCTCCTCGTCGCCACCACGCGCCGGCCGGCCTCTGGGAGCCCGCCGCGAGCGCCCTATTTCGGCTCGGAGCGCGGCCGGGGCCTGAGTTTCGCCGAGGCGCGGATGTCGGCGCCGGACCGCTCGCTGATCGGCAAGGTCTCGGCGGTGGTCGGCGGCGATTGGGGCATCCGCTCCGTGGGCGAGGTGACGAGCGGGCCGGGCGCGGCGGCCGCCTTCGCGCAGTCGGCCTTCGGGCGCGACGTGCTGATCTACGTCCACGGTTATCGCGAGAGCTTCGAATCCGCCGCGATCAGCGCCGCGCGGCTCTCCGACGGCATCCGCTTCAACGGCGCCTCGGCCCTGTTCACCTGGCCCTCGGCCGCGGCGACCTTCGATTACGGCTACGACCGCGAGAGCGCGCTGTGGTCGCGCGACGCCTTCGAGGATCTGCTCAAGACCCTGACGACGACGCCGAGCGGCGGGCGCATCCACATCGTCGCGCATTCGATGGGGACGCTCCTGACGCTGGAGACGCTTCGCATGCTGCGGGTCGAGGCCGGAGAGGCGGCCATCGCTCGCATCGGCGCGGTGGTGCTCGCCGCCCCCGACATCGACATCGACCTGTTCGCCAACGGCGTCGAGCGGCTCGGGCCGGACGCCAAGCGCATCACCGTGATCTCGGCGACCAACGACCGCGCGCTCGAACTCTCCGGCGCTATCGCCGGCGGCGTGGTCCGCGCGGGCGCCGCCGACCGGGAGCGCCTGGAGGCCCTGGGCGTGCGGGTGGCCGATGCCTCCGATTACGGCGGCGGCCTGTTCAATCACGACCTGTTCCTGTCGAACCGCGAGGTGCAGGCGGTGGTCAAGCGGGCCATCGCCCGCGGCAGCAGCGGCACCTGAAACCGAACGGCGCCTTCGCGCGCGTTTCGCCCATCGACGAATCCCGCATGCGCGTCCTACAAGCGCGCCGAACCCGGCCGCCCCGGTCCGGGTTTCCCGCGCGGACCGTTCACCGGCCCGTGGAGCTTTCCCCTCTTCCGAGGATGTTCCCGATGTTCACGCTCGAGATCGACGGCACGGCGATCGCGGTCATCAACGGCGACGAGGCGACCGCCCGCGACCTGTTCACCTGCGATGGCTTCAAGGAAGACATCCGCACCATGACGATCGATGGCCGTCCGATCTGGAACGGCACCTCGGCGCTGACCGTGCGCAAGTCCACCGAGGACGAGGTCGAGGAGTTCGAGGACGCGTTGGCCGCCGATGACGGCGAGGGCGACTTCGAGCCCGACGAGCAGCACGCCGCCGAGGGCGACGGCTCGGACGACGAGGACGAGGCCGACATCGTCTTCCTTGTGGATATCGACGACGAGGACGAGCAGACGCTCGACGCATGAGGAGCGGCCGTGTCGGCGGGTTCGCTGCCGGGGCCATCTCTGATCCTGCCGCGGTGCCGGTTCGCTTCGGCTCCGCGAGGACGCGTACCACGCGGCGCCGGCCGATCGCCTCTGCCTCGTCTCCGTCATGGCGAAGCGAAGCCGTCCCGCTCAGCACCATCCGGAGAACGCGCGCCGCCGGATTGCTTCGCTGACGCTCGCGACGACGGTCCGAGGTGTAAACCGGGCCAACAAGCGGTGATCGCTGGACGGCCTCCGTCGTCATCGCAGGGCGTGGGGCGAAGCAATACGGGCGCCTCGGCCGCATGCGAGCGAGGCGCCTTCGGCGTCAGCCTTCCCGTACCACCTGCATCGTCGTTCCCGCCGACTCGGCCTCGCGGATCGGCTCGCTGCGCCCGCCGAGATGGCGCGCCAGGAAGGCCTCGGCGCGGGCGAAGAAGGCCAGCCGGTTGGCCGGTCGCACGAGGCCATGGCCCTCGTCGGGGAAGAGCAGGTAGGTCACCGGAATGCCGCCGCGCTCCATGGCGGCGACCATCTGATCCGATTCCGCCTGCTTCACCCGAGGGTCGTTGGCGCCCTGCACGATGAGGAGCGGCGCCTTGATGCGATCGGCGAAGTAGACCGGCGAGCGCTCACGGATCAGGGCCATGCCCTCCTCGGTGTCGGGATCGCCGATGGCGCGGTGGAGCTGCGCGCGCATCGCCTCCCAGTAGGGCGGAATCGTCCGCACCAGCGTCTCGAGATTGGCCGGGCCGACGAGGTCGATGCCGCAGGCATAGGAATCGGGGTTGCGGGTCAGCGCCATCAGGGTGGCGTAGCCGCCGTAGCTGCCGCCCATGATGGCGACGCGGGCGGGGTCGGCCACGCCCTGCGCCACCGCCCAGGCCACGGCGTCGCTGAGGTCGTCGTCCATGCGCCGACCCCATTCACGGTCGCCCGCGTTGAGGAAGGTTTTCCCGAAGCCGATCGAGGAGCGGAAGTTGACGCTCAGCGCTGCGTAGCCGCGGTTGGCCAGCCACTGGTGGATGCCGTCGAAGCCGAAGCTGTCGCGCCCCCAGGGTCCGCCATGGACGAGCAGCACCAGCGGGCCCGGCCCCTGCGCGTCGAGCGGGCGGGTGAGGTAGGAGACGAGATCGAGGCCGTCGCGGGAGCGGATGATCGCCGGGCTCATCGGCGCCAGCGGCGCGCCGTCGAGTTCGGGCCGGGCGCTGCCGAGGGAGCGCAGCGTCTTCGCCCGGCGATCGTAGAGCGCAGCCTCGCCGACGCGCGTGTCGGCGCGGGCGACGACGATCCAGATCGCATCGTCCTCGGTGCGGCTGGCCGGATACCAGTCGCCGAGGTCTTGCGTCGCCAGGAAGGCGAAGTCGTCGGCGAAGCGCGGGTCGAGCACGTGCCAGGACTTGCGGGCATGCGTGACCGAGTAGGCCACGGGCTCGTGCGTCTCGGCGTCCTGCAGCACCGCGCCGATATCGGCCTCATCATGCGCGGCGAGCACGCGGGTCTCGCCCGTCGCGAGGTCGATCCGGGTCAGCGCCGCCGTGTCGCGGCCGCGGCTGTCGCGGCAGAACAGGGCGGTGCCGGCGGCGTCGAGGTTCTCCGCGCCCGAGACGCGGGCGTCTTCGGCCGGGAAGGTGAGCCAGGGCTTCCAGTTCGCGCCGTCGCGGGCGAGCAGCTCGCTCGATCCGTCGGGATGGTTGCGGAAGGCAAAGCGCACCGCGTAGCGCTCGTCGATCAGGAAGCCGGCAAAGCCCGGGTTCTCGACCACCAGGCTGCGCTCGCCGGTGGCCAGGTCGATACTGTGCAGGTCGTGGAAGCGGGGATCGCGGTCGTTGATCGCCACGAGCACGCGGTCGCGCACGATCCGGCTCAGGCCCACGATCCCGGCGGCGATGCCGGGGATCGGCGTGAGGTCGCGCCGCTCACCCGTTGCGAGGTCCACGGCGTAGAGGTGGTTGTTCTCGTCCCCGTCCGCGTCCTGCACGTAGAGCAGGTGGCGCCCGTCATAGGCGAAGGCGAAGGCGTCGATGCCCCGGCGCCGGTCCGTCGTGACGGGCGTGGCGGCGTCGAGATCGTCGACCGGCGCAGACCAGACGTTGAGCACGCCCTCGAAGGGCGCCACCCAGCCGAGGCGGCGCCCGTCCGGGCTGATCTGATGTCCGTACCGCGTCGGGTTGCCGAAGAGATGCTCGCGCGGAATCAGATCGACCATGACGTTTCCTCGAACCGGGCGCCCGCCGCCGACGGCAGCAGGCTCTTCCAGGCGAGGAAACTACCGCGCGATCAGCCGAGCACCACCACCCGCGCGCCGACCTCGACCCGGTTGAACAGGTCGATGGCGTCCTGGTTGATCATGCGGATGCAGCCCGAGGATACGCTCTTGCCGATCGAGTGCGGCTCCAGCGTGCCGTGGATGCGGAACAGCGTGTCCTTGTTGTTCTGCCAAAGATACATCGCCCGGGCGCCGAGCGGGTTGCGCGAGCCGCCCGGCACGCCGAGACCGCTCTGGAGCTTGTCGACCTCGCGGGCGAGGTCCGGCCGGCGGGCGATCATCTCCTTGGGCGGGTACCAATCGGGCCAGGCCTGCTTCGAATTGACGGTGGCCGTGCCCGACCACGAGAAGCCCTGCTTGCCCACGCCGACGCCGTAGCGCCGCGCCCGGCCGTTCGGCAGCACGAGGTAGAGGAAGTGCGCCCGCGGATCGATCACGATCGTACCCGGCGGCTCGGCGGTGCGGAAATCCACTTCCTGGCGCAGGAAGACCGGGTTGAACTTCTTGTAGGGGATCGCCTGGACCGGGAACGGCTCGTTGGCGATCGCCGCGTAGGCGCGGGTGTAGTCGATCGGGCCGTTGTCGGGCTCCTGGGGCGGCACCGGATAGCCGGCCTGCTGCTGGCGCGGCGTCTGGTTGGGCGCCTCCGCGGCGGGCGGCTCGCCGGTGCGCTCGGCCCGGCGGCGGGCATAGGCCTCCGCGTCGAGGTCGGTCTGCGAATCGGGCACCGGGCGGCCGTTGCTGACGCGGCCGTTATAGGGAACGTACTGCCCGCCCCGGCGGCGGTAGAGCTGGCCGTTGCCGTCCTGATAGAGGCGGTCGTCGTCGAAGCCGTCGAAGGTCTGAGCCAGGGCGCGGCCCGGCAGACTGGCGAGCCCGAGGCTCGTCGCGGCCCCGAGAAGAAGCGTACGGCGGTTCTGAAGTGACATGGATCGCTCGATCGAATGGGCCGGGCGGGACACGTCTTCCGCAATCGGAAAGACGATGCAGATCGTCCGGGCCGGCTGAACTGCCCCGCTTGCTCACTATCAAGGAAGCGAAGGTCCGTCAGCGCCGGACTGCACATGGGAGCCCATCACACCGCGACTGTGCGAACATTGTGTCCGTGAGGTTACAGGCAGACCCGTTATGCGCTTTCGAGATGGCTTTAACGATTTCGAAAAAATTGTGCGGATGCCGTGGCGAATTGTGGCGCGCGGCGATTGCTTTGGCCGGGCCACTCACTAGATCGAGCGTGGCCGTATGGCCCCGACCACGGACCCATTCCCTTGCGCGCCTCGATCCTCCGCCTCTCGCTCGGATTGCTTTGCCTCGGCTTGACGCTGCCGAGCGAGGCCCTGGCCGCCCGCAAGGCCGCGCCGCCCCGCAAGGCCGCGCCGCCGCTGGCCCAGCCGACCCCCGTCGCGCCGCAGACCGCCTGGACGGCGGCCGAGCCGGCCAATTGCTCGCGCGTGCGACGCAAGCTCTGGCAGGCCGATCAGGGCTGGCTCGTGAAGACGGTCACCGTCTGCCACTGAGCGGCTTTCGAGCGGAAACGCGCGAAATCACAGGAGATCCGGGCCCCGCGGCCGGCGGCCACTCGAAGCCGGCTGCGCAAATCGCTACAAGCCGGTCCTGACGGCCGCCGGTGCGGCCCGGTTCTCGCGCGAGTGGCGTCCCCAGTGATCCGCGTCCTCCACACGGGCGATTGGCATATCGGTCAGACCCTGCGCGGCTTCTCGCGCGAGCGTGAGCACGACGCCGTGTTCGGGCGGCTGGAAGCGATCGTCGTCGAGCGCGAGGTCGATGCGCTGGTCGTGGCCGGGGACGTGTTCGACAGCCAGAACCCCTCCGGCGAGTCGCAGGCGCGGTTCTACGCGCTGATGGCCCGTTTGCACGCGGCGCGGCCGGCCATGACCATCGTCATCACCGCCGGCAACCACGATGCCGCCGGCCGGCTGGAGGCGCCTCGCCCCCTGCTCGAAGCGATCGGCGTGCACGTGGTCGGCAATGTTCGGCGACGCGACGGCGCGATCGATCTCGCGCGGCACCTCGTTCCGGTGCGCAGCGCCGACGGCGAGACGGCCGCGCAGGTGCTCGCCGTCTCCTACCCCACCGCGGCCTGCTTGCCGCCGCTCTCCTCGCTCGGCCGGCAGACGCGAGCCGGCGACGCCTCGCCGATCGTCGGCGCGGTGCGCGATCTCTACGGTCAGCTCTTCGAGGCGGCGCGTCCGCGCCTGCAGGGTCTGCCGCTGGTCGTCACCGGCCATCTCCACGTGGCGGGCGGCCTCGAATCCGAGGGCGCCGAGCGCCGCATCCTCGTCGGCGGCGAGCACGCGGTGCCGGCCGACGTGTTCCCCGACGAGGCGCGCTACGTGGCGCTCGGCCATCTCCACCGGGCGCAGGAACTCGGGCGTGGGCAGGTCCGCTATTGCGGCTCGCTGATTCCGCTCTCGGCCGCAGAGCAGCCTTATCGCCACGGCGTGACCCTGGTGACGCTGGGAACCGGATCGGCTGTCATCGAGCATATCGAGATCGCCCGGCCCGTGCCCTTCCTGCGCCTGCCGGCATCCGGCGACATGCCGTTGGACGATCTCGGCGACCATCTGGCCGCCCTGGGCCTCGATCCGAGCCTGCCCCCGGAGGACCGGCCCTACATCCAGGTCCGGCTCGCCCGCGAGGGTCTGCTGCCCGGCTACCGGGCGGAGGTGGACCGCATCGCCGAGGGCTTTCCGGTGCGCGTGGTGGATGTGCGCGTCACCGTGCCCCCGCAGGTCGCCGCCGGGGTCGCGGAGACCGAGGTGCCGCCCCCGCGCCTGTCGGAGCGCGACCCTGAGGAACTGTTCCGCCTCGCCTACCGGGCGAAATGGGACGAGGAGCCGGAGCCCGCCCATCTCGACGTGTTCCACCGCGCCCGGGCCGAGGCCTGAGGGGTTATCGCCATGCGCATCCTGGCGATCCGGGGCGAGAATCTCGCGAGCCTTGCCGCACCCTTCGCGGTCGATCTCGCGGCCGAGCCACTGGGCGCCACCGGCCTGTTCGCGATCACGGGCGAGACCGGCGCCGGCAAGTCAACCATCCTCGACGCGCTCTGCCTCGCACTCTACGGGCGCTATCCCCGCGTCGCCGTCAGCCGCCGCGAGGACGTGCCCGATCCGGGCGGCGAGGCGCTGAGCGCCAGTGACGGGCGGGCGATCCTGCGCCGGGGCGCGGGGGCGGGATTCGCCGAAGTCGACTTCGTGGGCCGGGACGGTGTCGCCTACCGCGTCGGCTGGGAAGCCTACCGCGCCCGCAACCGGGCGACGGGCAAGCTCCAGGCCGAGCGCCGCCGCCTGCACCGCCTGGATGACGGCAGCGCCGTCGCGGCCGGGAAGACTGCCGTGCTGGAGAAGGTGGTCGAGCTGACCGATCTGAACTTCGACCAGTTCCGCCGCACGGTACTGCTGGCGCAGGGCGAGTTCGACGCCTTCCTGCTCGCCGCCGAGGGCGAGCGGGCGGAGCTCCTGGAAAAGATCACCGGCACGGCGATCTATTCCGAGATCTCGAAGCGGGTTCACCTCGGCTACGAGGAGCACCGCCGCGCGGTCGAGGCGCTCGAGATGCGCCGCCAGGAGATCGGCCTGCTCGATGAGGACGGCGTGAAGGCCCGCGACACGGAGCGCGCGGAGCGCCTGGCTCAGGTCGCGGCATGGCACGTGGAGCAGGAAGCGGTCGGCCGTATCCTCGAAACCGCCCGCCGCATCGAAACGGCGCGCACCGCGCTGGCCCAGGCCGAGCAGCGCGCCGCGGCGACCCGGGAGGTCTCGGCAGCCGCCGCCTCGGACCGGACGCATCTCGCCGAGCTCGACGCGGTCGAGCCGTTGCGCGGCCGGGTCGAAGCGTTGAACGAGGTGGGCCGCGAGCGTCAGGCGGCGCGGGCCGCGGTCGAGGCCGTCCGGGCTCGCGTCACGGCGGCGCAAGGCCGCGCCGAGGCCTGCGAGGCGACGCGCGCCGAAGCGAGTGCCGCGGACGAGGCGGCGGAAACCGTGTTCAAGAGTTTCGGTCCGGTTTGGGACCGGGCCGCCGCGCTCGACGCCGCCGTCACCCATGCGGAGCAGGAGGCGGCCGGAGCCGGGCAGGTCGCGAGCCGCGCCGCCGAGGCGGCGGAGACGGCGAGGATCGCCCTTGCCGCGCTCGACCTGCGTCTTGGTGAGGCGCGGGAGGCCGGCGCGGCCGCGGCCCGTCGCCTCGACGCCGACCGCGCCCACGCTCCTCTGGCCGAACGCGGCGACGAGTTCGCCCGGCGCATCCGCGAGCGGGCGCGGCTTCGTGGTCAGGCCGAGGCAGCCGCGGCGGAAGGTGCCGCGCGCCGATGCGAGATCACGGCGTGCGACGGCGACGCGCAGGCCGGAACGGTCCGCCTCGCCGAGCTTCGTGCGCGCCGGGAGGCACTGGCCGCCGCCCGTGCCGAACGCGAGGCGGCGCTCGAAGCCCTGGCCGAGCCGGCGGCGCAGGTCCGGGCTGGAGCCCTCGAAGGCCTGCTCGATCTACTTCGCGAAGCCTACGCCCTGGCCGGACGCCATGCCACGGCGCTGGCGGATCGCGCGGCCGCCGCCGAGGCGGAGACGGAAGCCGCCGCGGCCTTCGCCGAGGCCGCGGCGCGCTACGCGGTCGAGGACGCGGCACTTCAGGAGGCCGGAATCCGGCGCTCCGAGATCGCCCCGCTGGCGGAACTCGCCGAAGAGAGCGTCTCGCGCGAGGCCGCGCGCCTGCGCAGCCTGCTCGTGTCCGGCGGCCCCTGCCCCGTCTGCGGCAGCGCCGACCATCCCCACGCCCACGAATCCGAGGGTGCGCTCGGTCGGCTCGCCGGGGAGATGCGCGCCCGGCGGGCCGAACTCGATGAGCGGATCGGTCGGCATCAAGCCGCCCGCGACCGCGACCGCGGCGACGCGGCGGCGGCGGAGGGCCGGCTCGAAGACGCACAGGAGCGGGCCGCCGCGGCCGCCGAAGCCGCAGCGGCGGCGGGCACCCGCTACCGCGCCGCTCTGCCCACGCTGGCCACCGCGCTCGAAGCCGCCGGGCTCGCTTGCGTGCTGCCGCAGGAGCCCGATGCGCCGGTGCTGGCCGCAACCGGGGCAACGGCGCGGGCCGAGCGCGACGCGGTCCTTCGATCATTGACGGCAGCGCGGACCCTGCGCGGCGAGATCGACGGCCTGATCCGGGATCGCGACGCGGCCGAGGCGCGGGCGGAGGCGGAGACCCGTGCCCTCGACGCCCTCACCCGGCGCCGGACCGAGGCCGGACTCGCCGCCGAGCGGGCCGAGAGCACGCGCGCCGCGCTGCTTCAGCGCGTCGCCGATCTCTCGGACGAGATCGGCCCTGCCCTGAGTGCCGCCGACCTGAGCCTGCCCGATCTCGACCGCGCCTCGGAGGAAGCGGCCGATCGAATCGCCGCGCTCGGGCAGGCCTATGCGGGCCTGCGCGCGCAGCATGCGGAGCTCGAGGCCCAGATCGCGGCCTTGGCTCCGGAACGGGCCGCTGCAGCCTCCTTGAGCGAGACCGAGGCGCGCGCGGCAGCCAAGGCCCGCACCGAGGCGGCCGAGCGGCAGGCGCGGCTGGCGCAGTCACGGCAGGAGCGGGCCGGCCTCCTCGGCGGCGAGGCGACCGGTGCCCACCGCACCCGGCTCAACAACGAGCGCCACGCGGCGCGCGATGCGCTGAAGGAGGCGCAGGCGGCCTGTGCCGAGGCTGCCCGCGCCCTGACGGGTGCCATCGCCGAAGCGGCCGGTGCCGCCGCGGCCGCGGAGCGTGCCGACGCCCGCTACGCTGCGACCGACGCGGCCTTCACCCAGGCTTGCGGCGCGCGGGGACGCGAGGCGGTGTCCGCCCTCCTCGCGCTGCCCCCAGAGGCGCGAACCGCGCTGCGCGCGCGGCTCGACCGGTTGTCGCGCGAGGAGAGCGAGGCCGCGACCGCGCTCGCCACACGCCGTGCGGATCTCGATGCGCTCCGCTCGGAGGTCGAGATCGACTTGGCGGCGGCCCGGGCCGAGTCCGCGCGCCTCTCGGAGGCGATCGCGGAGGCACAGCAGCGGTTGGGCGCCCTCGACGCGGAACTGCGCCGGGACGAGGCGGCACGCGCCAAGGCCGCCGACCTCGCCGGGCAGATCGAGACGGCGCGGGCCGAACTCTCTACCTGGCACCGGGTCGAGGAGGCGATCGGCTCGGCCGGCGGCGACCGTTTCCGCCGTTTTGCGCAGGGCGTGACCCTCGATCACCTCGTTCATCTCGCCAACGAGCAGCTTCGGGCGCTCAGCCCGCGCTACCGCCTCGCCCGCAGCGCGGGGGCCGACCTCGCCCTCCACGTCGTGGATCGCGATATGGGCGACGAGCGCCGGGCCACGCGCAGCCTCTCGGGGGGTGAGCGCTTCCTCGTCTCCCTGGCGCTCGCGCTCGCGCTGTCGGGCCTGGAGGGGCGGCAATCCTTCGTCGACACCCTGTTCATCGACGAGGGCTTCGGCTCGCTCGATGCCGAAACCCTCGATCTCGCCGTCGATGCGCTGGAGACGCTCCAGGGGTGCGGCCGGAAGGTCGGCGTCATCACCCATGTCGCCGGCATGATGGAGCGCATCGCTGTCCAGATCCGCGTGGAGAAGCGCGGTAGCGGCCGCAGCGTCGTCCGCGTTGTGGATCGCGGCACTGCCCTCGCTTGAGGCAACGAAGCGGTTGCATCCTTCCTAGGCATCGCTGCACGGCCGAGCGGCAAGCGGCAGCGTTTCAAGCGCTTCGCTGGGAAGGTCCTGGGCGAAGAGGCCGTCCGACGATTTGGCACGAGGGCTGCATCAGGGCTGACCGCTACCTCCGGGTGGCAGGCGGGGCAACGGCGCCCCGCGATGCGGACGGCGCCTGTCCGGACAACCTCCCCGCATGAGCGGCCCCGCCCGGCGCGTCCGGGCGGCGCGCGTCAAAGCCGAACGAGCACGCCGATGGCTTCCTTCAAGACGGTCATGAAGTCGGGCCACCCCCCGACCCTCTTCGCCGCTTTCCTCTACTTCGATTTCTGCTTCGCGATCTGGGTGCTGAACGGCGCCATGGGTCCGTTCATCACCGAGACCTACGGGCTCAGCCCGGCCCAGACCGGCTTCATGATCTCGCTGCCGATCCTCGCGGGCGCGATCATGCGCTTTCCGCTCGGCGTGCTCGCCCAGTATATCGGCCGCAAGAACGCCGCGCTCACCGAGATGGGTGTCATCGTACTGGCGATGATCTACGGTTTCTTCTTCGTTTCTACTTACAACGACGTGCTGGCGATGGGCGTGCTCCTCGGCATCGCCGGAGCGTCCTTCGGCGTGGCGCTCTCGCTCGGTTCGGGCTGGTTCCCGCCGGAGCACAAGGGGCTCGCCATGGGCATCGCGGGGGCGGGCAATTCGGGCACCGTGCTCGCCGTGCTGTTCGCCCCGCCCCTGGCCCAGGCCTATGGCTGGCAGGCGGTCTACGGCTTCGCCGGCATCGTGATGATCCTGCCGATCCTGGTGATGATCTTCCTCGCCAAGGAGCCGCCGGATTGCCACGGCCAGAGCTTCAAGGAGCACGTCTCCTGCCTGTTCACGAAGGACGGCTGGGCCTTCTCGCTGATCTACGTCATCACCTTCGGCGGCTTCATCGGCCTCTCGAACTTCCTGCCGACCTTCTTCTACGAGCAGTTCGCGGTCACCAAGGTCGAGGCCGGACGCCTCACCATGCTCGCCGCTCTGATGGGTTCGGGCATCCGCATCGTGGGCGGCTACTATGCCGACCGCATGGGCGGGATCCTCGTGCTCTCGCTGGTCCTGCTCGCGGCGATCGGGTCGTTCCTCGCGCTCACCGCGACGCCCTCGCTGGCCGTCACCACGATCCTGTTCATGCTTTGCTTCGCCGCGCTCGGTGCGGGCAACGGCGCGCTGTTCCAGCTCGTGCCCCTGCGCTGGCCCACGAACACCGCGGTGGCCGGCTCGATGATCGGTGAGGTCGGCGCGCTCGGCGGGGCGATCCTGCCCAACGTCATGGGTCTTTCGAAGCAGTACACGGGGGGCTTTGCCACCGGCTTCGTCTCCTACGCGGTGTTCACGGGCGTCGTGCTCGGTTGCCTCTTCATGTGGCAGCGCAAGTGGGTCGGCAGCTGGGTCGGCCCGCGGGGCAAGGTGCTCGATCAGCCGGCGGAGACGCAGGCCGCCGCCGGTGCCCGGATCGAACACGCCACCGCCTGAGCCGGGCGCGGTCATGCCATCCCAGACGGGGGCCTTCATGGCCCCCGTTTCGCGTCGGGCGATCAGAGCCCGTCACGCGTCACGGTCGCGAAGGTGAGCAGATCGACGCTCGCCGCGCCGCCGCGCAGGAGCACGCGGGCCGCGGCGTTGCCGGTCGCGCCGGTGGTCGTGACGTCGTCGATGAGGAGCAGGCGACGCCCGGCGATCCTCGGGCGCGCCCCGACCGGCACCCGGAAGGCTCCCTGCAGGTTCTCGGCGCGCTGGTGGCGGGTGAGACCCACCTGAGGCCGCGTCGCCTTGACCCGCGCCAGTGCCCGCAGGTCGCAGGGCTTGCCAGAGAGGCGTCCGATCTCGCGCGCGAGGAGGGCGGCCTGATTGAAGCGCCGCCGCCACAGTCTCAGGCCATGGAGCGGCACCGGCAGGATCAGGTCGGCCCCGTCCAGCAACTCGCCCCCGGCGCCGGCCATCATGCGGGCCATGGTCCGGGCGAGGTCGAGGCGGTCGTTGTATTTCAGGCGATGGACGAGGTCTCGTGCGGTACCCTCGTAAATGGCGACCGCACGGGCACGGTCATAGACGGGCGGTTCCGCGATCGCGCCCGGCGAGAGGAGGGCGCCGATGCCGAGATCGAGTGCGAAGGGCGTGCCCAGGCGCTCGCAGAAGGGCCGTTCGATCAGCCGGAGCCCGCTCCAGCAGGCGGCGCAGAGCGCGTGCGGGTCACCGGTGGCAGCACCGCAGCCGACGCAGGTCGGCGGGTAGATCAGGCCGATGGCGGTCGCCGCCGCCCGGCGCAGACTCCCGGCGAGACCGGGAAGTCCGCGCATGCGAACGGGACCGCCTCAACCGATCAGCGGCCCGCGCTTCCGCTGTCCTGGGCCGCCTTGTCCTTCTTGTTGGCCCGGTGGTGGCCGACGGCACAACCGGCGGCGGCACCCGCGACGCCGTGACCGACGGCGTGTCCGGCAAGGCCACCCACCACGGCACCCTTCATGCAGCCCTTGGCCTCCGCAACGCTGGAAAGAGCGACGGCGGCAAAGATCAGACCGGCGCGGATGAAAATCCGTGTCATGTTCAATCTCCTTGATCGACGGGCAGAAACGGACATTTCAAGCTTCGGTTCCCGGACATTTCGCCAGCGAGGGATAACGAAACGTAAGCCACGATCGAACCGTCCAGCCCCTTGTCGAGACAGGCCTTACGCGGGATGGGAGGCAGCGGCCCGACCCTGGCCGACACCGCTCCGCCGCACCATCTGCCGACATCCATGAACACGACATCTCCCCTCTTCGATTCGAGCCTCGTCCGCCACCGCATCGGGCGAGCCCGTGCCGGCGGCTATGCCGGCTTCCTGCTTGAGCGCGTCGCCGACGACCTCGAGGATCGTCTGGCGGCGGTGACCCGCGCTTTCCCCCTCGGGCTCGACCTCGGCACGCCGCTGCCGGCCCTGGCCGAGCGGCTGCGCCGAAGCGGACGGGTCGAGCGGATGATCCGCCTGAGCCCAGTCTCGGAACCCGGTTCTTCGCTGGTCGGCGATCCCGAATTCCTGCCCTTCGGCGCGACGGCGGGATTCGATCTCGCCGTCTCGGCGCTGGCGCTTCAACACGTAAACGATCTACCGGGCACCCTCATCCAGGCCCGGCGCGCATTGAAGCCGGACGGCCTGCTCGTCGCCTGCCTGCTCGGCGGGGCGAGCCTGACCGAGCTGCGTCAGGCCTTTCTCCAGGCCGAGAGCGAGACGGAGGGCGGCGCCAGCCCTCGCGTCGCGCCGTTCGCCGAGTTGCGAGACCTCGGCGGTCTGATGCAGCGGGCGGGCTTCGCCCTGCCGGTGGTGGATGCCGACATCATCACCGTGCGCTACGGCGATCCGTTCGCGCTGATGCGGGATCTGCGGGCGATGGGCCTGACCAACGCCCTGACCGACCGCCGCCGCACGCCGCTGCGCCGCCGCACGCTCCTGCGCGCCGCCGAAATCTACGCCGAGCGCTTCTCCGACCCGGACGGGCGCCTGCGCGCGACCTTCGAGATTCTCTGGCTCTCGGGCTGGGTGCCCCACGAGAGCCAGCAGAAGCCGCTGCGGCCGGGCAGCGCGAAGGCGCGCCTCGCCGATGCCCTCGGCACCGCCGAACATACCTTGCCGCTTCGGGGAGACGAATCGTGAAGGAGCCCGGGCCTCACCATCCGATCACGATCACGCCGCATGGGGGCCATGTGCGGGTAATCGCCGGGGGACGCATCGTCGCCGAGACCGACCGGGCGCTCGAACTGCGCGAGGCGGGCTACGGGGCCGTCCTCTACGTCCCGCGCGCGGATATCGACGCCGCCGCCCTGGCGCCGAGCCCGCAGCGCAGCCATTGCCCCTACAAGGGCGAGGCGTCCTACTTCGATCTCTCGGTCGGCGGCGCGCTGCGCCCGGCCGTGGCCTGGAGTTACGAGAATCCGTTCCCGGCCGTCTCGCGCATTCGCGGGCATGTCGCGTTCTACCCGGATCGCGTCGACGCGATCGAAGCGTGACCGAGGGGGCACCGCTGAAGGCATGTTTGCCCGTCATCGCGAGGCGGAGCCGAAGCGATTCAGCGCGCCGCACCCGCCGGAAAGATCGCGCCCTGGATCGCTGTCGCTCGCAATGACGGTCGGCGAGCGGCGTGCGAGGATTTGCCGTCAGCCGGCCACCTGCGACCAGAATCCGCTCTTGCGCCCATGCGCCTTGCGCAACCCCGCCGCATAGGCCTCGTGGCTCGGGGAAAGGTCGCCGGGCGCCAGTTCCCGGGCCAGTTCGCCCAGCCGCGCGAGGTGTCGGGCGCCGTGCCCGTAGGCGGGAGCGCGACCGCGCTCCAGGATGTCGTCGATGAGCGCGCGGTAGAGGATGCTCGCCGCGAGCGGGTGATCGGGCTCCAGCGCCTCGGCGGCCGGCGCCAGCAACTCCCAGATGCGGCCCGACCATTCCCGGCGCCGATCGAGCACGAGGCGCGCGGCGCGGTCGAGGTTCGGCCAGCGGATCAGGAAGGAGAGCGCGCCATGCGGGTCCTTGCGGCTCGCGGCGTGGGCGAAGGCGCGCTCAAGGGCCTCTTCGTCCTCGAAATCGGGGAGGCGGGCGAGATAGTCGCGCAGGACATCCGGGTCGAGGCTCGCCTCGAAGCGCGACCAGCGCAGGCTCTGGGCCTCGTCCCTGCGCCCGAGGGCGTCGAGGATGCGAATCTCGACCGCCTCCCGCGCCCGGTCTGGCCCCTCGGCGTCGATCTCTCCCGCGATCAGATCGGCGCGGGTGACGACCCGCATGCCCTGCCTCCGGCGGCGCCGAATCCAGTCGAGGGCTTCTGCCGCGCGGCCCGCCGTGAGCAGGCGCTCGGCCACCGCGACGGTGTCGGGCTGCTCCGGCGACATCTCCTGCTCGATGGCGATGAAGGCGTCGGCGTCGCCGCGGATGTCGGCGATGACCTGACGCAGGCGGTTGAGGCGGTGACGCTGATAGCGCCGCTCCCATTCCTGGCCGCCGGCGGCGAGGACGGCACCCTTGCCCTCGGAAGCCGGCAGCGCCGCGATCGCCTCCGTCAGGGCCGCGTCGAGGGGATCGAGCGCCGCCGCGGATAGGTTGGGCAGGAGGTCGACCAGCAGGCCGCCGATGAGGCCGAACCCGTCGCCTTCGAGACCGGCGAGGGCGCGTGTGGCGAAGCGCACGGCCGCATCGGCGGGCAGGGATGCCGCGAGTCCGGAGGCGGCTTCCGCCGCCGCCTCGTAGACCGCGTGCACCTGCCCGCTCGAATCGTCCACCCGCTCCAGCGTGGCGTCGGCGCCGAGCAGGAAGCGCAGCAGCCGGTCGAGGGCCAATCCCGCATCGAGGGGCTTCAGGTCGGCGAGGATGGTGGCGAGCGTCGCGTCGAGGTCGGCGGCGAAGGCCCGGCGCTTCTGCCAGTCGATGTAGCCGCGCGCCTTTTCCAGGGCCGAGAGGCGCCGGTCGATCATGGCCGCCACCGTGTCGGGTCCCTGCAGAGCCGCGAGAGCGGCTCTGACCCGCTTCTTGAAGGCGGCGCTCTGGCCGACCTCTTCGAGGACCAGCGCGATCAGCCGCTCGTGGCTCAGTGCGGCGAGGCTCTCGCGGGTCGGGGTCGTGCTGCGGGGCTTGCGCGGCTTCGCGGCGGCCGGCTTCGCCTCCGCTGCCGCCGTCTCGACCGCCGCCTTCGCCCGTCGCGCCATCCCGCCCGTCCCCGCCGGGCCCGGCCCCGGTCAAGGGCCGAGCAGATCGATCAGGAAGGGGATCAGCGGCAGATCGGCCGGCGGCATCGGCAGGTCGCGCAACGCGCCCGGGCGGACCCAGCGGAGCGCCTGCGCCTCGCGCGACTGCGGAAACCCTTCCCAACGTCGGCAGATGTAGAGCGGCATGAGCAGGTGGAAATCCGGATAGGCGTGGCTCGCGAAGGTGAGCGGCGCGAGGCACGGCTCCTTCACCGCGATGCCGAGTTCCTCGGCGAGTTCGCGGATCAGGGTCTCCTCCGGTCGCTCATTGGGCTCGACCTTGCCGCCGGGAAACTCCCACAGGCCTGCCAGCGCCTTGCCCTCCGGACGCTGGGCCATCAGCACTCGCCCGTCGCCATCGACCAGGGCCGCCGCGACGACGAGCAGCAGCTTGAGGGGGACCGCGCTCATCGGCCGATCGCGAAGACCGCCTCGACCTCGGCCGCAGTCTCGATCGAGCCGGCCTCGACCGGCACCGCGGTGCGGCCGCGCGGTGCCGCCGCCTTCGCCATGGAGAGGGCGTAGGGCATCGGGCGCGGCTCGGCCCGGGGGGGCGAGTCGATCGACAGGACGGAGCCGAGCTTCACGCCGGTCGCCTCGGCGATGCGCTCCGCCTGGGCGCGCGCATCCCTGACCGCCCCGACCTGCACCGCGGATTCGGCCGCCTGCGGATCGCGCAGGCCGAAGCTGATCCCCTCGATGCGGTTCGCGCCGGAATCGAGCGCGCGCCGCATCAGTTCGCCGAGCTTGCCCATCTCCGCGAGGCGCACGCGCACGCGGTTGCCTGCCGTGTAGCCGTCGGCCTGCTCATCCGTCGTGCCGTCCGGCCGGCGTACGGTTCGGGTTCGTGGCTGAAGCGTGACGGAGGAGGTGCCGATATCGGCCTCGGCCACGCCCATCTCTCGCGCCGTGGCGATGATGCCCTTGGCCGCCCGGCTCGCGGCGTCGAGGGCGGCGGCCGGGGTGGCGCCGCGGCTCTCCACGCCGATCTGCACCGAGGCGAAATCCGGTGCGATCTCCTGCGAGGCCCGGCCGATCACACGGATGCGGCCCTCGTCGTCCGCCGCGGCGGGGGCGATGGGAAACGCGAGGAGCGCCAGCGCGGCGAGGGGGGCGAGCTTCACGAGCGGTAATCTCCGTTGATCGCGACGTAGGCCTTGGTGAGGTCGCAGGTCCAAACCCGCGCCCGCCCCTGGCCGAGGCCGAGATCGACCCGGACGGTGATCTCGGGCTCGCGCATCACGGCGCTGGCCGCGGCCTCGCTGTAATCGGGATCGCGCGCGCCCTGCACGGCGACGCGAACGTCCCCGAACCAGATCGCCAGCCGGTCGCGGTCGGCGGGTTCGCCGGCCTTGCCGACGGCCATGACGACGCGGCCCCAATTGGCGTCCTCGCCGGCCACCGCCGTCTTCACCAGCGGCGAGTTGGCGATCGACATGGCGATGCGGTGGGCCGACGCGTCGTTCTCGGCGCCCTCCACTCTGACGGTGACGAGCTTGTTGGCGCCCTCCCCGTCCCGGGCGACGAGTTGCGCCAGCTCGATCAGCAGATCGTCGAGCGCGGCGCGGAAAGCGGCCAGCCGCGAATCGTTCGCATCGCCGACCGCCTCGTTGCCCGCCGTGCCGGTGGCGAAGAGCAGCAGGGTGTCGGATGTGGAGGTGTCGCCGTCCACGGTCACGCAGTTGAACGAGGTCTTGGTGCCCTCGCTCAGGAGGGTCTGAAGCACCTCCCGCGGCAGGGCCGCATCGGTGAAGGCGAAGGAGAGCATCGTCGCCATGTCGGGGGCGATCATACCCGCGCCCTTCGCGATGCCGTTGATCGTCACCGGCACGCCGCCGATCTCGGTGCGGCGGGTGGCGAGCTTCGGGAAGGTATCCGTCGTCATGATGGCTGTCGCCGCCTGCGCCCAGGCCTCGGCGCCGCCCTCGGCGCGCGCGGCGCAATCGGCCAACACGCCCTCGAACTTGCGGGCATCGAGCGGTTCGCCGATCACGCCGGTCGAGGCGATCATCACGGCGGACGGGGCACAGCCCGCCGCCTGCCCCGCGATCTCGGCGGTGAGCGCCACGGCCTCGCGGCCCTTCAGGCCGGTGAAAGCGTTGGCGTTGCCCGAATTGACGACGAGCGCCCGCGCGCCGAGGCCCGTGGTCAGAGCATCGCGGCACCAATCGACCGGGGCGGAGGGGCAGCGGGAGCGGGTGAACACCCCGGCCACGGCGGTGCCCTCGTCGAGCGCCACGTAGAGCACGTCCGTGCGGTCCTTGTAGCGGATGCCGGCCTGGGCAGTGGCCAGACGCACGCCCGCGATCTCGGGCAGCGCGGGCGTGGTCGACGGCGCCAGCGGCGAGATTTCGGTGGATGACATCGGTCGGCTCCGTCTCTGATTCCGTGCCCGCCGCGGCGGGCCGCACGAGAGCGGCGCCCTCGCACGCGGACGCGACACCGGGATGAAGCCCGGCATCGCCGGCCGTTCTCTCGCCCCCGGGCCGTCGCGCGTCAACACGCGCAGGGAGCGCGGCTCGGGGCACCGTCGTGGACGCTTTGCGAAAAGCAGAGCCACTTGAATCCGTTACGCAATACGCTAACCTCGAATGATGCAGCGCAAACTGGATCTGGACGACGGCCCGATCGACACTGCGATGTCCTTCGCGGGCGCGGAGGGAGCCGCACCCTCTTCTTCGCGCAGCTGCTACGGCGTCCAGGTCCTGATCGCGGGGCGCCGCAAGCAGTGGCGCGACGACGTGATCGGACAGATCCGGCGCGCCGGCTACAGCGCGATCACCGTCGACTCCGCCGTCGATGCCCTGACGGTTCTCGTGCTCGGCCTGCCCGTCGACGTTCTCGTGACCGATGCGGAGCTGCACGGCACGATGGGTTTTGGCGAACTCGCCGCGGAAGCGCGTGCGCTGCGGCCGAATCTCGGCATCGTCGTCGCCTGCGACGGTGCGATCGCGGATTGCATCGAGCGGATGCCGTCGGACACGCTGCTGGTGCCGCGCCCGGCGGAGGAAGAGGCGGTCGCGACCTCGGTGCGCGAGGCCCTCGCCGCGCGCGCCGCCTGAGGCCGAGGCGCCTGCCGCGACGATAGGGCCCGTACCGCGATGTGCGCTGCGCGTGGCAGCTTCCGGTCCGGAGGAATCACGCCATGACGATACGACGCCGCGAGTGCCTCGCCCTGCTCGCCCTCTTCGCTGCGGCGCCCGCCCGCGCCGGGGAAGCCGGCCCCGCCGGAGCCTTCGCCTTCGATAAGCCCGGCGGCGGCAGCCTTGCCCTGGCCGATCTGGCGGGCAAGCCCATCCTCGTCGTCAACACCGCCACGGCCTGCGGTTTCGCTCCCCAATTCGCCGGCCTTCAGGGCCTGTGGACCCGCTTCGGCGAGCGGGGCCTGACGGTGATCGCCGTCCCCTCCCCCGATTTCGGAAACCAGGAACCGCTCGACGGGACCGCCATCGCCGAGGCGGCGCGCAAGAACCACGGCGTCACCTTCCCGGTCACCGACAAGACCCATGTCCGGGGCGCGGGCGCGCACCCGTTCTATCGCTGGGCGGCGGAGCAGAAGCCGGGCCAGACGCCGCAATGGAACTTCCACAAGTATCTCGTCGGCCGCGACGGCACCCTGCGGGCCGCCTTCGCCACGCCGGTCGATCCGAGCGATCCGCGCATCGTCAGCGCCATCGTCGCGGAGCTGGGGCAGGCCTGATCCGGCCGAGCGTCGTCCGACGGCGCCTTCACCACCCCGGGATCGCGGCGGGCGGAACCGGTCCGCGCTCGATCCGGGCCGGGGGGCGGGGCCGAGCGGCGCGCACGGGCCGAAGGCGCCCGTCCGGCCCGACCAGCCGCGGCGGAGCCGAGGGGTAGTTCGAAGCGAAGGGGTTCGACGGCACGTCCTGCGCCGAACAGGGCAGGACGCCGAGGCAGAGGCTTGCGGCGGCGAGGGCGAGGATCGGGCGCATCGGGCGTGTTTTTTCCGGGCGGGGAGGTCTCGTGCCAGCATAGGGCGGCTCCCCATATGGCGACAGGCCGCGTCTCGCCGCGGCTTCGGGAGGTCCAGCATGGAACCGCACAGCTTCGAGCATGACGGGATCGTCTACGAGGTGAATTTCGAGCGTCGGCCGGAGGGCTGGATCGCCCGCATCCGGCCCGAGGACGGGGCGGAGGCGCATGTCTTCGCCTTTCCCGACGGGGTCGGCTTCGATCCGCAGGACGTGCGCGGCTCCCTCATCGCCGGCTGCCGGGCGGTGGTCGAGCGGCTGCCGCAGCGCCCGCCCACGCGGCACTGAGGCCCTGGGGATACGGAACCTCCGGCAGCGCAACCGGTTCGGGCTCCATCACACGCGCTCATCCGAGCCGAAGCGAACGGATCTCCGCAGATGACCGAAGTCACCTACCACATCGTCGAGCACGACGGCGGCTTTGCCTACAAGGTCGGGGACGTGTTCTCTGAGACCTTCCCGAGCCGGCAGGAGGCGCTGGAGGCTGCGCAGGCTGCCGCCGCAGAGCAGCAGGTGCCGGGCTCGACCGAGGGCATCCGCTACCAGGACGGGCGCGGACAGTGGCACGACGAGACCGCCCAGGGCAGCGACCGTCCGATCGCCCGCGTGGCGGAGGACTGACGCCTCGCGTCCGACGACCTTGGCTGTTCGATCGAGAATCGGCGTCAGCGAAACGGTCCAGTTGCGCGACCTCCCCCGGATCGTATCGAGCGCTGGATCGCTCCGCCTCGCCGTGACGGGGTCTCGTTGCCCGAAGACATCGGGCGGCTCTCGCCTCAACCGTCGAGGGTGATGAGCCCGACGCTGCCGCCCGCGGCCGCCGTGTTCACGGTGAGCGTGCGCTCGGTGGCGAAGCGGGGCAGGTAATGCGGGCCGCCGGCCTTCGGGCCGGTGCCGGAAAGGCCGGTGCCGCCGAAGGGCTGGCTGCCCACGACCGCCCCGATCATGTTGCGGTTCACGTAGACGTTGCCGTGGGGCAAGGCGGCGGCGATCCGCTCGGCGGCCTCCTCGATCCGCGAATGGATGCCGAGCGTCAGACCGTAGCCGCCCTGCCGGATCGCTTCGATGACGCGATCAAGGTTGCTCGCGGGATAGCGCACCACGTGGAGGATCGGGCCGAACACCTCCTCGCGTAAATCCGAGACACGATCGATCTCGAAGACGTGCGGTGCCACGTAGAGCCCGTCCGGCGCGCTGCCCGCATGATGCGTTCGCGCCGAGGCCCGCATCCGCGCGACATACGCCTCGAGCCGCTGCTTGGCCTGCCCGTCGATCACCGGTCCGAGATCGGTCGCGAGCGCGCGCGGATCGCCGACCCGGAGTTCGCGAGCGGCGCCGACCACCTCCGCGATCATCCGCTCCGCCACCTCCTCCTGAACCAAGAGAAGCCGCAGCGCCGAGCAGCGCTGGCCGGCCGAGCGGAAGGCGGAGGTCACGACGTCGTCCGCCACCTGCTCCGGCAGGGCGGTGGCATCGACGATCATGGCGTTGATGCCGCCGGTCTCGGCGATCAGCGGAAGGATCGCACCGTCGCGGGCGGCGAGCGCCCGGTTGATGCTCTGCGCCGTCGCCGTGGAGCCGGTGAAGACGACACCGCCGAGTAAGGGATGGCCGATCAGGGCCGCCCCTGTCTCCGGTCCGCCGGGAACGAGATGCAGGGCGCCCGCCGGCACGCCGGCGGCGTGCAGCAGGCGCACGGCGAGATGGGCGATCAGGGACGTCTGCGGCGCGGGCTTGGCGACGACCGCGTTGCCCGCCATCAGCGCCGCCGAAACCTGCCCCGTGAAGATCGCGAGCGGGAAGTTCCAGGGCGAGATCGCCACGAAGACGCCGCGTCCGGCCAGACGAAGGGTGTTGGCTTCGCCTGCCGGGCCGGGCAGAGCAGCCGGCGTCGCGAAGAGGCGGCGCCCCTCCGCCGCGTAGAAGCGCAGGAAGTCGATCGCCTCGCGCCACTCGGCCACGGCGTCGTCCAGGGTCTTGCCGGCTTCCGTCTGGAGGAGATGGAGCAGGCGCGCGCGCTCGCCCACGAAGGCGTCGGCGGCCCGCTCCAGGCAGGCGGCGCGCTCGGCGGCCGAGGTCGCGCTCCAGGCGGGGAAGCCGCGCCACGCCGCCTGCATGGCCCGCGCTGCGGTCTCGGGCCCCGTCTCCCTCACGCTGCCGAGCGGCACGCGATCGATCGGGCCGAGGAGCGGGCGGCCCGGCCCGGGAACGGTGGCGCCGTCGATGACGGGACCGCTCTCGCCCGGGCCGGCAGCGGCCTCGATTTCGGCCGTGAGGCGCCGGAGCGCCGCGCTATCGCCGAAGGCGAGGCCCGGGCTGTTGGGTCGCCCGTCGAAGAGGTCGCGCGGCAGCGGGATCTTCGGGTGGCGGGCCCGCGACGGGTCATCGATCAGCGCCTGCGGCCGGACGAGCAGGTCCGCGATCGGAACGGAGGGATCGCCGGCCCGAGAGACGAACGACGAGTTCGCCCCGTTCTCCAGCAGGCGGCGCACAAGGTAGGCGAGCAGCTCGCGGTGGCCGCCGACGGGCGCGTAGACCCGCTGGCCGATGTCCGGTGCGCGCGCGGCGAGTCGTTCGTAGAGCGCCTCGCCCATGCCGTGCAGCCGCTGGAACTCGAAGCCCGCCTCCCCTTGCCCGGGCCGCTCGACCTGTCCGGCGAGGCCGAGCACGCTCGCCACGGTGAGCGCGTTGTGCGTAGCGAACTGCGGATAGAGCCGGGGGCGGTGCGCGAGCAGGTGCCGGGCGGCGACGAGATAGTTCAGATCCGTCATCGCCTTGCGGGTGAAGACGGGATAGTCGGGCAGCCCCAGGACCTGGGCGAGCTTCACTTCGGTATCCCAGTAGGCACCCTTCACGAGGCGTACCATCAGCCGCCGGTCGTGATGGGTGGCGAGCGCGGCCACGTGGTCGATCACGGCCAGACAACGCTTCGAATAGGCCTGGACGGCGAGCCCGTACCCATCCCAGCCCGCGAGCGCCGGATCGGCCAGGACCGCGGCGAAGACCGCCAGCGAGAGTTCGAGGCGTTCGGCTTCCTCCGCGTCGAGGGTGAAGTTGAGGTCGTGAGCGCGGGCCTCGCGCGCGAGATCGCGCACCACAGGAACCAACTCGGCCATGACCCGGACGGCCTGCATCGGCGCGTAGCGCGGGTGGAGCGCCGAGAGCTTCACGGAGATACCCGGCCGGGCCGGCAGGGCGGCGTTGCCCGCCTCACGGCCGATCCGTGCGATCGCCTCGGAATAGGCGTGGCGATAGCCCTCCGCATCCTGCGCGGTGCGGGCGCCCTCGCCCAGCATGTCGAAGGAGTAGCGCAGGCGCCGGGCTGAACCCGAGCCGGTCCGCCTGAGCGCCGTCGCGATATCCTCGGCCAGGACGAACTGCCCGCCCATCACCCGCATCGCCCGGTGGGCCGCCGCCCGCACGGCCGGGCGGCCCAGGCGCCGCACCATGCCGCCGAGCGTGACTTCCGGCGTGTCCTGCGGCCCGACGAGGCGGGCGCCGAGACCCAGCGCCCAGGCGGCGGCCTGGGCGAGTCCGTTCTCCGAGCGTGCCGTGTGATGGGCGAAGTCGCCCTCGCGCAGCTTGTCGGCGATCAGCCGGTCGGCGGTCGCCGCATCGGGAACCCGCAGCAGCGCCTCGGCGAGGCTCATGAGGGCCAAGCCCTCGCGGGTCGTGAGCGCGTATTCCCGCAGCAGGGCCTCGACCGCGCCGTGGCCGGCATCGGCCCGGACGGCGCCGATCAGGTCCGTAGCCAGGGCATCGACCGCCGCCTCCGTCGCACCGGACTGCGTCGCGCCGCGCAGGAGGCTTTCGGCCAGGGCTCCATCGTCGGGCGCGTAGGGCGCCTCGAAGCGCGGAGGCGGCACGGGGCCCGGTGCAATCATCGCGACATTCCCCGCATCGATCGTCCGCACCATCATCGCCCGCGCGCCCCGGCCGCGGAAGCCGTCCCTCCCGGAACGACTCTCAGGGCCGGGCGGCGGGTGGGCTGATGTCGAGAGGCTGCGCTCCCGGCGCGGCCGGCGGCTCCGCCTCGATGCGCGCGCGGCGGGATGCCTCCTCGGACTCCCGCTGGCGCGCCTGACGCGCGGTCTCCTCCGCCTCGCGCTGGCGGGTTTGCCGGGCGGCCTCCTCGGCGGCCTGCTGGGCGCGGAGGCGGGTCTGCCGCGCCGCTTCCTCGGCGGCGGCACGGGCGCGATCCATCTCGATGCGGGCGCGGCGGCGCTGGCGCTCGCTCTGGTCGGCATCGAACAGCTCGATCTTCTCCAGTTCGCGCTGGAGCACGAGGGCGGCCAGCCCCGTGGTCAGCGGCGCGGCGTCGAGCCGCCGCTCGGGCTCGGCCAGCGGCCCGGCGAAGCCGAGCTGGATCGCGGGCGGCGCGCCGGACCAGCCCTTCGGCCCGGCTGCCGCGGTGAGGGCGCCGCGGGCGTCGAGGCTGCGATTGCGCAGATCGACCTGCAGGGTTCCGCTCCAGCGCGCCGGGCCGAGATCGAGAGCGAGCGGCGCCGTGCGCAGGGTCCCGCCCGACACGGTGACGGGGACCGAAACGGGCCCCTTCGCCCGCAGCGGCGCCGCGGAGAGTTCCTCGGAGACGAGCGCCTGGAGGCGGCCCTCGCGGAGAGGATCGTCCTCTGCCAATGCCCGGCCCAGAGCGCGGTCCAGCGCGCCCGGCTCGGCGTCCGGCAGGCTGAGATCGGCAAGCCGGATCTCACCGCTGCCGGAGAGGTCATCGGCCAGAGCCGCGGGGCTTGCGCCGGTCGCGCCGAAGCGCAGCGCGGCCGAGAGCCGGCCGGCCAGGGTGCTGGAGCGGGTCAGGCGGCCCAGTTCCACGTCGCTCAGCGTGCCCTCGCCCGAGATTGCACCCGCGCCGCCCGGCCGGGCCAGAGTGACGCTGCCGCCGATCCGCCCTCCGGCGAGGGCGGCGGAGAGGTCGCGCAGGCTCAGCACCTCGCCCTCGCGCAGGAGCGTCAGGCTCGCGCCCTCGGCGACGAGGCCGCGGCCGAGTTCGAGCTGACCGACCTTGAGCCCCAGGCTCGCCCGCGTCTGGCCCGGCGCGGACGCGAACCGCCCACCCGGTTCCGTCGGCAGCACCGTCGCCGCCGCGAGAGCCGGGAGCGAGAGGCGGCCGAGTGCGGCCGTACCGCTCAAACCGCCGTCCGGCGCGCGATCGAGGGCGGCGGAGAGATCGGTCCCGGCCACCTGCCCGCTCAAGTCGACGTGAAACGCCGCATTCCGGCGCGAGACGGCAAGGGAGAGTGTGCCTGGCAGCGCGGGAAGGGTTCCGGCGGCTCCGGCGAGTTGCAGGAAGGGGCCGAGATCCGGCGCATCCAAACGGATTTCGCCACCCGTGGGCGGTCCGTCGAAGCTTCCGAGCAGCAGGGGGCGCGGCGTCGAGAGCGTCAGGCCCGCAAGCTCGCCCTCGATCGTGAGGGCGAGCGGCGGGCTCTCCCGCCCGGCCTCGCCCGCGGGCCGGGCGCCGGCCAGACGCAGGCGGCCCGGCCGGCGCAGGGCGGCGATCTCGTCGCGGCCGAACCAGCGCCCGGTCCTCGGCGTCGACAGGGTCGCGTCCAGGCGGTCGATCCGGCTGGCGCGGGTCAACAGCGCGAGGTCGATCTCGCCGTCGCCGGCCTTGCCCCGGGCGGTGGCGCGCAGGGTATCGGCCTCGCCCGATTCGCGTTCCAGGGTCAGGTCGAGGGCAAGGCCCGCCTCGCGGAAGCTGCGGGGTACGAGCCGGGCCTCGGGCAGGAAGCCGCGCTCCAGCAGGGCCATCAGCGGCGCAGCCTTGCCCGCCGCGACATGGCCTTCGATCCGCCCGGAGCCGTCAGGGGCGATCCGCCCGGCGAGCTGCGCGCTGGCGCCGGCGAGGTCGGCGATGTCGAGCCCGTCGACCACGAGGCTCGCGCCGTCCGATTGCAGGCTCACCGAGATGGTGCCGTTGCCGGAATTCGCCCCCGAAGGCCCGTAGCGGACATCCCGCGCCTTCAGGGTGAGGCCGAGATCGTGCCGGTTCAGGCCGGCCATCAGCTGGCTCACCGGCGGCAACTCGGCGATGTCGATACCGCTGGCCGCGATCTGCGCATCGAGCCGCCCGCGCCCGCTCGGGCCCGCGCGCACGTAGCGCGCATTCCCGGTCAGGCGCGCCGAGCCGAGGGCGAGACGCAGGTTGCGCAGGGACAATTCCCCGCCTGCCGCCGAGAGGTCCGTGCCGAGATCGAAGGCCCGGCCGTCGAGGATCGCGGTGACGGTCTCCTCCGCGCCGATACGGCCGAGATAGCGCCCGAGCGCTTCGGAGTTGCGGGCGGAGAGGTCGACATGGCCGGAGAACCGCGGCGAGCCCGCCAGCTCGATCTCGCCGGTGGCCGCGACGCTCGCAGCACCGGGGGCGGTGCCCTCGAAGCGACGCAGGACGAGACCGCCGCTGCGGTCGAAGGTGCCGCGCAGAACCACGTTGGCCCAGTCGTCGAGGCCGAGCGCCACCGTCTCGGCCGCGATGTCGAGATCGAGCATCAGCGGTGGGGTCAGCACGCCCGAGGACAGCCCCTGGGACAGGAGCGAGCGCCCTCCGGAGGAGAGCAGCAGGGCGTCGAGGTCGAGCCGGCGGGTGCGCAGCGTCAGGCCGAGCCGGCCCTCGCGCAGGTTGAGCCGGCCGGTGCCCGAGAGCCGCGCGGCTTTGCCGCCGGGGTCGATCTCCGTTTCCACGCTCTTGGCATTCAGCACGGCGCCGCGGGCGTCGAACTTGGCCGTCATCGTGAAGGGCAGTCCGGCGCCGGCGGGCTGGACCGGCGGGCCGACGGTGAGCTTGGCCGACCCTTCCGCCTCCGGGATGAGGCCGCGACGGCCGTCTTCCCCACCCACCGTCTCCTCGGCCTGGAAGGCGATGCGGGCATCGAGCTCCAGGCGGGGCAGCGTGTCCCCGCCGCCGGTGGCCTTCAGGGAGAACGCGCCGTCCGCTCCCGCCGCGCTGGTGGCGAGATGGAAGGGGCTGCCCTTCACCGTCCCCTCGGCGAGCCAGGGGCCGGCGAGGGTCGGCGCCCTCAAGCGAAGGTTCTCGGCGCGGATCTGCTCCTGCGGGCGCTCGCCGACCCGCCGGGTCGCGATCGCGAGGCGGCGGATGCGCAGATCGTCGATCACGATGTCGCGGCGCATCGCGGTCTGGGCGCGCGGCAGCAGCAACGCCTCGTCGGAGACCGGAAGGATCAGGGCGGCCTGCTCGATGAGGGTCTGTACGAAGCGGACCTCGCCCTTGAGGAGGGGTGCGAGGGCGATCTCGGCATCGACCGCGCGGGCGTCGAGCATCGGCCCATCCTCGGCGCCGAGGCGCAGCCGGGCGAGGCGGAGATGCGGCGAGGGCAGCAGACGCACATCGACCGCGCCCTCGCTGCGGGCTCCGGCGCCGATCGACTCGGCCAGTGTGCGGTCGATCAGCGCCCGGTGCGCCGACCAATCGATGAAAGGCGGCACCGCCAGCGCCGCCACGAGAACCAGAACGACGGCGCCCGCCAGCGCGGTCAGGAAATCACGCACCGTATTCGCTTCCGCCTGGCCTGCGGGCCGCAGGACTCCATTCGCGTCTCACGCGCGCTTCGACGGGATAGGGCCGCTGGAACCGCGCGAAACTCAGTCGCTTCCGCCCATAGCACAGGCTGCGGCCGGCCCGCACCTCACGCTCAAGCTAGGGTCGCGGGTCAGCGGCGGACGCCGAAGGACGGTCCGGCCGGCGGGGGAGCGTTGAGCGGGGCCCGCTGGATCTGGTTGCGGATCGCGCTGTTCTCCAAAGTCTGCCGCTGCTCGAAGTTGCGGTTCTGGTTGCGATACTCGAAAACCTCATTCTGCCGGCTCGTCGCGCCCCGGTTGCCGGGGCTCTGTGCCAGGGCGGGCATCGCCCCGGCGAGCACGATCACGAGGGCGAGAGACGGGGCGCGCATGGCCTCGCATCCTTCATCTGGGCCAATTCGGGTCATCCGAGTGACGCGTGAGGGGGCTTGCCGGTTCCGGATCGGGTCTCGACGGCGTTCGCCTTTTGGTCCAGGGAGGCAGCCATGATGCAAGAGTCCGACGAGGACGCGTTCGACGCGTCCGGGCCGCGCCCGTCCGATGGCGGTGCCGCGTCCACCTCGATCGCCGCCCGCGCCATGGCCGCCCTGCGGCCCGAGGGAGCCGGCTACCTCTCCGGCCTCAACCCGGAGCAGCGCCGCGCCGTCGAGGCGACGGAGGGCCCCGTGCTCGTCCTCGCGGGCGCGGGCACCGGCAAGACGCGGGTGCTGACGACGCGCATCGCCCACCTGATCGCCACCGGCAAGGCCCGCCCCTACGACATCCTCTCGGTGACCTTCACCAACAAGGCCGCCCGGGAGATGAAGCATCGCATCGGCGGGCTGATCGGGCCGGCGGGCGAGGGCATGCCCTGGCTCGGCACCTTCCACGCCATCGGCACCAAGATCCTGCGCCGGCACGCGGAGCTCGTCGGGCTGAAATCCGACTTCACCATCCTCGGCACCGACGACCAGATCCGCTTGATGAAGCAGGTCATCGCCGACCAGAACATCGACGAGAAGCGCTGGCCGGCCCGCTCGCTCGCCCACACCATCGACGGATGGAAGAATCGCGGCCTCTCCCCCGAGCAGGTGCCGGCGGGCGAGGCGACGGCCTTCGCCTTCGGCAAGGGCGGCCAGCTCTACGCCGCCTATCAGGCCCGGCTCGCGACGCTCAACGCGGTCGATTTCGGCGATCTGCTGCTGCTCTGCCTCAAGCTGTGGCGCGAGAACCCGGACATCCTGGCCAACTACCAGGACCGGTTCCGCTACATCCTCGTTGACGAGTACCAGGACACCAACGTCGCCCAGTACCTCTGGCTCAGGCTGCTCGCCCAGGCGCGCAAGAACGTCGCCTGCGTGGGCGACGACGACCAGTCGATCTACGGCTGGCGCGGCGCCGAGGTCGACAACATCCTGCGCTTCGAGCACGACTTCCCCGGCGCCACCGTGGTGCGATTGGAGCGCAACTACCGCTCCACCGGCCACATCCTCGCTGCCGCCTCCGGCCTCATCGCCAGGAACGAGGGCCGGCTCGGCAAGACCCTGCGCACCGAAGATGCCAAGGGCGAACCGGTCACCGTGACCGGCTCGTGGGACTCTGAGGAGGAGGCACGCCAGATCGCGGAGTCGATCGAGTCGCTCCAGCGCAAGGGGCACGCGCTCTCCGAGATCGCGGTTCTGGTGCGGATCTCCGCGCAGATGCGCGAGATCGAAGACCGCTTCGTGCAGGTCGGCCTGCCCTACCGGGTCATCGGTGGCCCGCGCTTCTACGAGCGCGCCGAGATCCGCGACGCATTGGCCTACCTGCGCGTCACCATGAACGGCGCCGACGACCTCGCCTTCGAGCGCATCTTCAACACGCCCAAGCGAGGCCTCGGCGACGCCACCCTCCAGACCCTGCACGCCTTCGCCCGCGCCGACCGGATTCCGCTGCTCGCCGCTTCACGCAAGCTGATCGAGACCGACGAGTTGAAGCCCCGCGCCCGCTCGATGCTGCGCGGCCTCGTCGAGAGCTTTTCGCGGTGGACCCGGCTGATCGAATCCAAGCCCCATCCGGAGGTCGCGCAGACCATCCTGGAGGAATCCGGCTACACCGAGATGTGGCAGAAGGACCGCTCGGCGGACGCCGCCGGACGCCTGGAGAACCTCAAGGAATTCGTCCGCTCGATGGAGGAATTCCCCGACATGGCGGGCTTCCTCGAACACGTCTCCCTCGTCATGGAAGCCTCCGAGGCGGAAGGGGCCGACCGGGTCTCGCTGATGACGCTCCACGCGGCCAAGGGGCTCGAATTCGACACCGTGTTCCTGCCCGGCTGGGAGGACGGCCTGTTCCCCAACCAGCGCGCCATCGACGAGAGCGGCCGGGCCGGCCTCGAAGAGGAGCGGCGGCTCGCCCATGTCGGGCTCACCCGCGCCCGCAAGCGCGCCAAGCTGTCCTTCGCGGTCAACCGGCGCATCCACGGGCTGTGGTCCTCGACCATCCCCTCGCGCTTCATCGACGAATTGCCGCCCGAGGCCGTCGACGTGGTCGAGGCCCCGGCGCATTTTTCTGCGGGCGCCTCGCGCTTCGACCGCAACCCGACGCCGTTCGGCTCGTCCTACGGCACGCCGGGCTGGCAGCGGGCGCAGGCCAACACCTCCGGCGGGTTCGGCAGCGGGCGCGGCGGCGGAGGCCGCTCCACCGGGCCCCGCGAGATCGAGGGCGAACTGGTTGCCAAATCGACCGGTGCGCCGTCCGCCTTCGAGCACGGCCAGCGGGTCTTCCACACCAAGTTCGGGCCGGGCACGGTCGCGGGCGTCGACGGCAACAAACTCACCGTTGACTTCGACAAGGCCGGCCGGAAGATGGTCCTCGACAGCTTCCTCCAACCCGGTTGAGGCGTCCTGCCGGCGGGCCTTCGAAGGGTGGCCGGCCGCCGATCGCCCGAGGAGGGCGACGTCCGCGATGGCCCAAGCAGGATCGTCCCGATCCGCCGACGGCGCCGAGAGAGGCGCCCGGGTCATCGCTTCGTCGCAAAGCCGTCACGCCCCCGTCGCCCCCGCTTGCAAGGCTTGCGGGGCTCGCAGAAGCGTTGCCGTAAAGCCGCGTTCCACAGGCTTCGCGTCATCCGGTGGAACCGACTCAGGGTCGTTGGCTTTGCTCTTGCGTCAAGATGATCGAAGATCGGTAACGTCTTCGCCGAATCGAGGGAGTGTTCGGGCAGTCGAGTTTGGTTGAAAAATCGAGTTTGCGAGAGTCACGCACGAGTCAAGGTGGAGTGTTGATCCATGAAGAGACGACGCGCACGGCTTGAACTGGTTGAAGACCGCCCGATCCGCATGCATCGGACTCGTTTCGACGAGGAGCGAAACCCGGCACCGATACAACCACTAACGGAACGACAAGGCCAATATCTCGACGCCCTTGCAACATCTTCTCAAGTCATCGTTCTCGGCCCCGCCGGAACTGGAAAGACCTTCATCGCCGGTACCCGCGCCGCGGATCTTCTTCGCCAGCGCCGTATCGCCAAGGTCGTCATCACCCGCCCCAATGTCCCCTCCGGCCGCTCGCTCGGCTTCTTTCCCGGCACCCTGGAAGAGAAGATCGCGCCCTGGGTCGCGCCGCTCACCGAGACGATGAAGGAGCGCATGGGCGCGGCCGCCTTCGACATCGCGGTCAAGGCCGGGGACATCGAGGTGGTGCCGTTCGAGGTGATGCGCGGGCGCACCTTCAAGAACTGCCTCGTGATCCTCGACGAGGCGCAGAACACCACCACTGCCGAAATCAAGATGTTCCTGACCCGCATCGGCGACGATTGCCAGGTCATCATCAACGGCGACGTCTCTCAGACGGATCTCCGCGAGACCTCTGGACTACGCACCGTCATCCATCTCGTGAAAAGCCGCATGATGACGATTCCGATCGTCGAGTTCACTCTCGACGACATCGTCCGCTCCGGCATCTGCGCGGAATGGGTGAGGGCCTTCGAGGAAGCCAGCCTCTGATGGCCAGGCGCGACGGTGCCGGATCGGCACCGTCGCGCTTTTAAATTCGTCCGAGGCCGACGAAGCCTCAGGCGGCCGCGATGCCCTTGCTGCGCAGCGGCCCCACATCCTTGCCGTCGAGCTTTTCCCGCAGCCGCTCGACATCCCCGAGATTGTTCGAGATCAGATCGGTCACGTCTCCCTCGACCAAGGCATCGACGTGCCGGCAGCGGCGCCGATGGGTGCCCGCCGGGCAGGAGCAGCGCAGATACGGGCCGTCGGCCTGTTCTTCGAGCGCGAGCACGTAGCGGTTGCCGGTGCTGCCGCGCATGGAGAAGCGTAACTCGTTCGAGGGGCGCAGATCCACGATGCCCGAGGCGCGGATTGCCCGGGCCGAGGTCGAGCGGGTGAAGTCGCGCCGGGGCGCCGCCACCGCACGGATCGGCGTCAGGCCGAGACCCCGGACGAGATCGGCGATATCGGTCGCGCCGGTCTCGCGCAGAGCCGCGAGCGCGATCTCGGCGCAGGCATAGGCGTCCTCGCCCGCATCGTGGTGCTCGAAGCGGATGCCGAGGCGGCCCGCCACCTTCGCCAGCCCGTGCCCGGCCGGATCGGGGAAGATGCGCCGGGCGATCTGAAGCGTGCAATGCCCCGCCATCTCCGGCACCGGCTCGCCCCAGGCGGCGAGCGAGGCGGCGAGGACGCCCATGTCGAAGCCGGCATTGTGCGCGAGCATCCCGCCGGCCGAGAGGTCGGGCAGGAACTCGGCCATGGCTTCGGGAAAGGTCGGCGCATCGCGCACGTCCGCCGGCAGGATGCCGTGGATGCGGATGTTGCCGGGCGAGAACCGCATCTGCGGCGGGCGGATCAGGCGGGAGACGCGCCGCACCACGCGTCCGCCCTCGATCCAGGCAAGACCGACCGCACAGGCGCTGTCGCGCCGTTCGTTAGCGGTCTCGAAATCGATCGCGACGACGCTCATGGCGATGAGATTAGGGGCCGGCGGACCTCTCCCGCAAGGCACCCGGCGTCGCTCCCTACAGACGCTCCCTGCGGCGATCGCGCCGGATGTCGTGATCGCGGTGCCGGACACGAACGCACCTCCGGCTCGTTACCGGGCGGAATTAGGGATTACGGAGGTCGTCATGAACGTGTTCTCGCGCCGGGGCCTGATCGCCGCAGCGGGCGGCGTCGCATTGAGCGCTGGCGCCAACGCGGCGGACGGCCCGTCCCCGGTCCGGGGCGGCAAGGGCGCGGATATCCTGGGTCCGCGCAACACGCCTCGGGAAGCGGAGGACCCCTTCACCCTGGCACCGCCGAAGACCGATCACGGCACCATGCCGAACCTGAAATGGTCCTTCGCCGACAGCCACATGCGGCTGGAAGAGGGGGGCTGGGCGCGCCAGACCACGACGCGGGAGTTGCCGATCTCCACCGCCATGGCCGGCGTGAACATGCGCCTCAAGGCCAACGCGGTGCGCGAGATGCATTGGCACAAGGAAGCGGAGTGGGCCTACATGATCAAGGGGCGGGCCCGCATCACCGCCATCGACGGGGACGGGCGCACCTTCGCCGACGATGTCGGCGAGGGCGACCTCTGGTACTTCCCCTCCGGCATCCCGCACTCGATCCAGGGCCTCGAAGGCCCGGAGGACGGCTGCGAGTTCCTGCTCGTCTTCGACGACGGGCATTTCTCCGAGGACTCGACCTTCCTGATCACCGATTGGCTCGCCCATACGCCGCGGGACGTGCTCGCCAAGAATTTCGGTCTGCCGGAAAGCGCCTTCCAGGGGATCCCCGAGAAGGAACTCTACATCTTCCCTGGCCCGAAGCCGGGCGGGCTCGCCGAGGACAAGCTGGGTGGCGCCGGACCGGTGCCGAAGAGCTTCAGCCACAGGATGCTGGCGCAGGAGCCGATCCGCTCGAAGGGCGGCAGCGTGCGGATCACCGATTCCTCGATCTTTCCCGCTTCCACCACCATCGCCGCGGCCCTGGTCGAATTGGAGCCCGGCGCGATGCGCGAGCTGCACTGGCACCCGAACGGCGACGAGTGGCAGTACTACCTGTCCGGCCGCGGGCGCATGACCGTGTTCGGCTCGGAGTCGAAGGCGCGCAGCTTCGATTATCAGGCCGGCGACGTCGGCTACGTGCCCTTCGCCATGGGCCACTACATCGAGAACACCGGCGACACGCCGCTCACCTTCCTCGAGATGTTTCGCTCTCCGCGCTACGCCGACATCTCCCTGCGCCAGTGGATGGCCCTGACCCCGCACGCCCTGGTGCAGGCGCATACGCGGCTCGACCGTGCGGCGATCGACGCCCTGCCGCAGGCGAAGTCGCTGGTCGTGCCGGGCTGAACCGATCAGTCGGGGGCGCCGAGCCGCCGATCGAAGATCGCGCGCACCGCCGCCCGCTCCGCGTCGAGTTGGGCGGTGAGCGCCCTCGCGTCGGGCAGGTTGGCGGCGCGGGCGAGGCGGGCGAGCGCCACCGCGGAGGCTTGCGTCGGGTCGCCCTCGACCATGAGGCGCTGCCACTGATGCACGTCGTCGAGAAGACGGTAGGCCGCGTCGAGACGCTCCGCCTCCTCGCCCTCGATCAGCCCGGCCGCGGCGGCGTCGGCGAAGACGCCCGTTGCCTCCCGGCCGATCAGCGCCGGATGGGCCTGCGCGTGGCCGAGCACCAGGGCCTGCGCGAGGAAGTCGAGATCGAGCAGGCCGCCGGGGCTGAGCTTCAGGTCGAGCGGGCCGTGGTCGCCCTTCTCGCGCTCGACGGTGGCACGCATGGCGCGCACATCGCGGTAAACGGCGTCGGCGTCGCGTGCCTGGGTGAGCGCCTCGCGGATCACCGCCTGCACCTCTTCGGCGAGGCTCGCATCGCCCGCGATCACCCGGGCGCGGGTCAGCGCCATATGCTCCCACAGCTCCGCCTCCTCGCGCTGGTAGGCGCGGAAGCTGCGGAACTGCGACGCGGCCGCGCCCTGGCCCCCGCCCGGCCGCAGGCGCAGGTCGACCTCGTAGAGATGGCCGCGACGGGTCGGGGCGGTCAGTGCCGCGACGAGGCGCTGCGTCAGGCGATTATAGGCCACCGCCGCGTCGAGGGGCTTCGGCCCGGCGCTGGTGCGGTCGTCCGGATCGAAATCGTAGAGCACCACGAGATCGAGATCCGATTCCGCCGTGAGTTGGCGCGAGCCGAGCCGGCCGTAGCCGAGCACGACCATCCGCCCTCCCGGCACGGCCCCGTGATCGGCGAAGAAGGTCTTCGAGACCGCCTCAAGGGCCGTGGCGACCGCGGCGTCGGCGATGGCGGAGAAGGCCTCGCCGGCCGCCCGCGGCGTCAGGATGCCGGAGAGCAGCCGCGCACCCGTGAGGAAACGGAGCTGGCGGGCCGCGTCGCGGCTGCGGTCGAGGAAGGTCTCGTGACTGTCCGGCTTGCCCAGCAGGGCGCGGTAATGGGCGGCGAGTCCCTGCGGATCGACCGACGGATCGACGAAATCGGGGTCGATCACCGCATCGAGGACGTGCGGGGAGAAGGCGACGGTGTCGGCGAGCCGCGGCGCGCTGCCGAGGAGATCGGCGAAGAGCAGCCGCAGGCGCTCGTGCTCCCGCAGGATGGTCAGCAGCTCGACCGCCGCCGGCATCCGCCCGAAGGCGCGGTCGAGGTTGGCCAGAGCCGCATCCGGGTCCGGCGTGCCGGAGAGCGCCTTGAGCAGGGCCGGCACCAGTTCGGTCAGCACCTCCCGGGCGCGGGCGCTGCGCACCGCCGCGCGGCGCCCGAAATGCCAGCCGCGCACGGTGTCGGCCACCCGCTCGGGATCGCGGAAGCCGAGGCCGCGCAGGGTCGCGAGCGTCGCCGGATCATCCTCGGAGCCGCTGAAGACGAGATCGCCCAGTTCCGACGAGAGATCGGGGCCGGCCTCGAACAGCAGGGCGTAGTGGGCCTGGACGCGCCGGGCATGGGCCAGAAGGGCGGCCTCGAAGGCGGGCAGGTCGGCAAATCCGGCAAAGCGCGCGAAGGCTTCGAGTTCGCTCCGGTCGGTGGGCAGGCGCTGGGTCTGCTCGTCGCGCACCATCTGGAGGCGGTGCTCGACGGTGCGCAGGAAGACGTAGGCCGCTCCCAGCTCGTCCCGGGCCTCGGCCGAGATCCAGCCGTCCTCGTGAAGGGCGGCCAGCATCGGCACCGTGGCGCGGGCGCGCAGGGCCGGGCGGCGTCCGCCGAAGACGAGCTGCTGCGTCTGGACGAAGAACTCGATCTCCCGGATGCCGCCGCGGCCCAGCTTGATGTCGTGGCCGGCGACCGCAAGCGCCTCGTGGCCGCGCACGGCATGGATCTGCCGCTTCATGGCGTGCACGTCGGCAATCGCCGCGAAGTCGAAATACTTGCGCCAGACGAAGGGCGTCAGGTCGGCCAGGAAGCGCTCGCCCGCCGGAATGTCGCCGGCGATGGCCCGCGCCTTGATGAAGGCCGCGCGCTCCCAGTTCTGGCCCGTGGTCTCGTAATAGACGTAGGCCGAGGACAGGCTCATGGCCGTCGGGGTCGAGCCGGGATCGGGGCGCAGCCGGTAATCGACCCGGTGGACGTAGCCGTCGCCGGTGCGCTCCTGCAGCAGCTTCGAGACGCCTTGCGCCAGCCGCGTGAAGAAGGGCGTCGGCTCCAGCCCCTGTTTCAAGGGAGCCGCCTCGGGATCGAAGAAGACGATCAGGTCGATGTCGCTGGAATAGTTCAGTTCGCGTCCGCCGAGCTTGCCCAGGCCCAGCACCACGAGGCCGGAGCCGACCTGCGGCTCGGCCGGGTCCAGGGGGTGAAACCGGCCCGCGGCAGCGGCCTGCAGCAGCATCGCATCGACCGCCGCGCCGACGGAGGCATCGGCGAAATCCGAGAGCGCGGCGGTGATCCGAGCCAGCGGCCAGACCCCGCCGATATCGGCGAGCGCCAGGAGCAGGGCGTGTTCGGCCCGGTTGCGCCGCAGGGTCCGGCCGACCGCGTCGAGATCGGGCGCCTGCCCCTCCCCCGTTCGTCCGGCGCCGCGCTGTGCGGTGACGAGGCGGGCATCGGCGGCTTCCGGCGCCTCCTGCAGCAGCCGGGCGAGGCGCTGCGGATCGCGGGCGGCGAGCGACCAGAGGAAGGGCGAATGGTCGGCAAGCGCGGCCAGAAGGTTCCCGGCCGCTCCCTCGCACAGGGTGGCGGGAAGGGCCGCGGCGATCTCAGCGACCCGCGCGCGCGCCGCGTCCGGGTCGGACAGAGGCGGCGCCTGCCCCAGCCGTTCGAACAGGGGTGCGGTGCCGTCGTCGCGGGCAGCCTGCCCGCCGTCTCGCCTGCTCATGCCGTCCCCGTGTCGGTTCCAGGCGTCCCGCGTCGATGCCGGCGCGCGTGCCTGTCCATCAAACGCGCAATTCGCCCTCTGCCAAGGGGCGATCTCCGAACAGCGATGCGCCGCAGGCGCCGGGCGCCGGTCCAAGGCGTCCGACTATTCCTTCGTTCGAACGGTCCGCGGGCCCGTCTGGTGCCTCGCCCTGCCTTGTGGAAGAAAGCGGGACCGTGAAAATTTGCCGGCGGGAGCCTTGCCCGGGCGAGCGACGTTCGAGCCTTCGACGCACTGGATGGGAACGACGCGAATCGATGACCTACCCTCAGTTGATACCGATGGCCGAGGCCGCCGCCTTCACGATCGGCTGCGCGGTGATCGTGAGCCGTCGGTTCGACCCGCAGCGTGTCGGTGCCGTGCTGGCCGCGCTGCTCTTCGTGGTGTTTCTCGTCTTCCTCGTAATCTGGTCGATCGACAGCCCGCCGCCCTCGCTCGCGGACCCGAGCGGAATCAAAGGCTACACGACGGAGAGACCGTCCTCAGGCGATCTTTAGCGGCAGGATCAGAGCGGCGGCGAGCCCCGGCGCGTTGTCGGCGAGTTCGACCCGGCCGCCGTGCAGGCGCGCCACCGCGTTGACGAGGCTGAGCCCCAAGCCGAATCCGGGTCGGCTTCGCGCGGCGTCGAGGCGGATGAACCGGTCGAGCACACGCCCCCGCTCCGCCTCCGGGATGCCGGGGCCGCGATCGGCCACCCGCAGCCGGACCGCGCCGTCGGCCCGCGCGGCGTCGACCACGATCTCCCGGGGCGCGCCTTCGGCGGCGTCGCCGCCATACTTGATGGCGTTGTCGATCAGGTTGGCGAGCGCCTGACCCACCAACTCCCGGTTGCCGTCGAGCTGCAGGTCCGGCTCGGCCGTCACGGTCAGGCTCAGTCCCTTCTCCTCGGCCAGCGGCTCGTAGAGTTCGGCGACCTCGCGGGCCACCGCGCCCGCGTCGAAGCGGCGGAAGGTCTCGGGTGCGCTGCCGGCCTCCAGCCGGGCGATGGTCAAAAGCGCGTTGAACACACGGATCAGCCCGTCGCTGTCCTCGATCACGCCTTCGATGGCCATCCGCAGGGCATCGGGCGAATCGGCCGTGCGCAGGGCCTCGTCGGCGCGGTTGCGCAGGCGGGTGAGGGGCGTCTTGAGGTCGTGGGCGATGTTGTCGGACACCTCCTTCATGCCGCGCATGAGCTCGCCGATGCGCTCCAGCATCAGGTTGAGGTTCTGGGCGAGGCGGTCGAGCTCGTCGCCCGTGCCCGCCACACGGAGCCGCCCGTCGAGGTCGCCCGCCATGATGGTGCGGGTCGTCTCGGTCATGTCGTCCACGCGCTTGAGCACGCGGCTCGCCACGAACCAGCCGCCCACCACGCCGAGCAGCACCACCAGCGCCAGCGAGGAGCCGAAGGTGTTGCCGATCGCCGCCCGCAGACGGTCGCGCTCCTCGGTGTCGCGGCCCACGAGCAGGCGGAACCCGCCGGCCAGCGTATAGACCCGCATGATCGCCCGGTGCTCCTCCCCCTCCGCCTCGGAGCGGCGCCCATAGGGCCCGTCGTACTGACCGGGCTGGGACAGGACGCCGGAGGGGACCCGGCTGACATTGCCGACGATGTGCTCTCCGGCCGGCGTGGTGACGAGATAGAGCGAGGCGCCGGGTTCCTGGGCGCGCCGCTCCACCACGGCGATGAGCCGGCGCAGGCCGCCGGCCGTGTACTGCTCGGACAGGCCGTTGATCTCGGCGTCGATCGTCGAGACGATCTGGTCGTCGAGCACGCGTCGCGCATTCCAGGCGACGTAACCGAGCCCGAGCGAGGCCAGCAGCGCAAACAGCATGAGGTAGGCCAGCGACAGCTTGAAGGCCGTCGTGCGGAAGATCTTGCCGATCCGCGTCAGCGGCCGGTCGGGCGCGGATTCACGGGTCACGTGACGTGCGGCTCGTCGAGCCGGATCACGTAGCCGGCGCCGCGCACCGTGTGGATCAACGGATGCTCGAAGCCGCGGTCGATCTTGGAGCGCAGGCGCGAGACGTGCACGTCGATGACGTTGGTCTGCGGATCGAAATGATAGTCCCAGACATGCTCCAGCAGCATGGTCCGGGTCACGACCTGGCCCGCGTGCCGCATGAGGTATTCGAGCAGTCGGAACTCGCGGGGCTGGAGCACGATCTCGCGGCCCGCCCGCGTCACCCGGTGCGAGAGGCGGTCGAGTTCGAGATCGCCGACGCGGTAGGCGGTCGCCTCCGTCTGCCCCGGTGCGGCCGCCCGGCGGCGGGCGAGGACCTCGGTGCGGGCCAGCAACTCGGAGAAGGCGTAGGGCTTGGGCAGATAGTCGTCGCCACCGGCGCGCAGCCCCTTCACCCGGTCGTCCACCTGCCCCAGCGCGGAGAGGATGAGGACGGGGGTGGCGATCCCCTGCTCGCGCAGGGAGCGCACCAGGGAAAGGCCGTCGAGCTTCGGCAGCATCCGGTCGACGATCAGCACGTCGTAGTCGCCCTCGCGGGCCAGCGCGTAGCCGTCGAGGCCGTCGCCGGCATGATCCACGGCGTGTCCGGCTTCCCGGAACGCCTTGACCAGATAGGCGGCGGCCTCGCGGTCGTCTTCGATGATGAGCAGGCGCATAGCCTGTCAGATAAGACTCGCGCTCACGGACGGGAGGCGCTGACGGCCAATTCCGGCTTGTGGTTGAGCGTCTGGAACACCACGCAGTAACGCTCGGTCAGCTTGAGGAGCTGGTCGAGCTTTTCCTGGGGCGCGTCGGTGTCGAGGTCGAACTTCAGGCGGATGGCCCGGAAGCCGACCGGTGCCTCCTTGTCGACACCCAGCGTGCCGCGGAAATCGAGGTCGCCCTCGGCGCTGACGGTGCCGGCCTTGAGCGGGATTTCGAGCGCGGTCGCGACCGCCTTCACGGTGACGCCGGCGCAGGCGACGAGCGCTTCGAGCAGCATGTCGCCCGAGCACAATTCGGCGCCTGAGCCGCCGGTCGCCGGGTGGAGGCCCGCCACCGCGAGCGCCCGGCCGGTCTCGACCTTGCAGGCGATGCTGGTGTCGTCGAGCGAGCCCTTGGCCTTGAGGGTGACGACGGCGGAATCCGGCGTCTCGCGGTACTGGTTCTTGAGCGGGGCCTGGAGCGCGCGCAGGGCGTTGGCGTCCATCGTGGTGACCTCCCGATTTTTCTTGGATGAAGGCCCGGGCTTTAGCGGTTTTCCGCGGCCGGCGACACCTCAGAACGAGCTGCCTCCCGCGAGTTCCGGGGCGCGCGAGGCCTCGCGCGGACGCAGCGAGCGATCGAGGGCGGCGAGGATGGTCCGGGTCGCCGCCTCGCTCGCCGGCGCCGCCGGTTCGCGCGGGCGGCGCAGCGGCAGGGCCACGGTGTCGTCCAGGCGGCCCGGGCGCGGGCGCATGACGATGGCCCGGTCGGCGAGCGCCACCGCCTCGCCGACATCGTGGGTGACGATGATGACGGTGGGGCGCACCTCCTCCCACAGGGCCAGCAGATGGCTGTGGAGATCCTTGCGGGTGAAGGCGTCGAGCGCCGAGAACGGCTCGTCGAGGAGCAGGACCCGCGGGCTGGCGACGAAGGCGCGGGCGATCGAGACGCGCTGCTGCTGCCCGCCGGACAATTCCCGAGGCCAGCGGCCGGCATGCTCGGCGAGGCCGACCCGCTCCAGGGCGTGGGCCACGCGCTCGGCGCGCTCGCGCCGTGGCAGGCCGTCGATGCCGAAGCCGACATTCCCCGCGACATCGAGCCAGGGCAGCAGGCGCGGCTCCTGGAAGACGAGGCCGACGCCCGGATGGGGTCGGGTGATCGCCTCCCCGTCCAGCACGATGCGGCCCGCACTCGGCCGGTCGAGGCCGGCGACGAGACGCAGGAGGGTGGTCTTCCCGCAGCCCGAGCCGCCGATCAGCGCGACGATCTCGGCGCTCCGGACGGCGAGGTCGATGCCGTCGAGCGCGCGGGTGCCGTCGGCGTAGGTTTTGGAAAGGCTTTCGATGCTCAGCATGGCCGCCTCACAGCGTCTCCCGTGCCGTGTCCTGCCAGCGCACGAGCGGATTGGTCAGGGCGACGAGCGCCGCGTCGGCGGCCTTGCCGACCACGGCAAAGCTGATGATCGCGGCCAGGATCTGGTCGGGCTTGCTGAATTGCTGGCCGTCGAGGAGCAGGTAGCCGAGCCCCTCGGAGGCGCCCATCAGCTCGGCCGCCACCACGAACAGGAAGCCGAGGCCGAGGCCGGTGCGCAGCGCCGTCAGCGTCGCGGGCAGCACCGCCGGCAGCAGGATGCGTCGGACCAGCGCCCATCTCGAGAGGCGGAAGATGCGACCGACCTCCACCAGCTTGCGATCGACGGAGGCGATGGCACCGGCGACCCCGATATAGACGGGGAAGAACACGCCGACGGCAATCAGCGCGACCTTCGGCGTCTCCAGGATGCCGAACCACAGGATGAACAGCGGCACCCAGGCTAAAGAGGGCACCGCGCGCAGGGCTTGGAGGCTCGGATCGACGAGCCAGCGCAGCGGCGGCAGCGTCGCGGTCAGGGCCCCGGCCAGGATGCCGGCGCTCGCTCCGAAGGCGAAGCCGAGGCCGACCCGGATCAAGGTCGCCTCGACATGCATCCAGAGTTCGCCCGAGGCGGCGAGCGCCCAGAGGGCGGCGGCGATCCGGCTCGGCGGCGGCAGCAACCGCCCGGAGGAGAGCCCCGCTGCGACGGCGATCTCCCAGCCCAGTGCGAGGCCCAGCGGCAGCAGCAAGCCGAGCGCCGCCCGCGCGCCGCCGCCTAGGAAGGCGGAACGGCGCGAGGCCGCGGGGACGGGTTGCTCGTCTGCGGGTGTCAAGGCGACCGGACTGCTGCTCATCGCTGTGTCGCGAAACGCGCCCTTTAGCGCCCCGGCGCGGGATTGAACTGCGGATCGATCAGGCCGTCCACCGCCGCCGCAACGTCGGTACCGGCCGGAATGACGCCCGCCTGCTGCAGCGCGAGGCCGGCGGCGCGGATGCTCTCGGCCTGGGCCGGCCCGACGGCGGGCTGGCTCAGGTCGGTGCGCTCCAACTGCTTGGCGATCACCGCCTCCGGCAGCTTGGTCGCGCTCACCAGCGCGCTCTTCAGCGCGTCCGGGTTGGCGAGGGCGTAGGCGCGCGCCTGCTCGTAGGCGGCGATCACCACCTTCACGAGATCGGGATGGGCCTTGGCGAAATTCTCACGCACGTCGAGCACGCCCCAGGTGTTGGCGCTCGCGTCGCGGTGGAACAGCACGCCGCCGTTCTCGATCTCGGAGGCCGCCATCATCGGGTCGAGCCCGGCCCAGGCATCCACGTCGCCGCGTTCGAGGGCGGTGCGTCCGTCCGCGTGCTGCAGGAGGACGAGCTTGGCGTCCTTCTCGGTCAGGCCCGCGCCCTGGAGCGCCCGGATCAGGAAGATGTGCGGATCGGTACCGCGGGTGACGGCGATGCGCTTGCCCTTGAGGTCGGCGGGCTTGGCGATGCCGGTCTCCTTGCGGGTGACGAGCGCCGTCCATTCGGGCCGGGAGAAGGCGTACACGACCTTGATCGGGTTGCCGTTGATCCGCGCCAGAAGGGCGGCCGCTCCCGCCGACGAGCCGACATCGATGGCGCCGCCGTTCAGGAATTCCAGCGACTTGTTGGAGCCGAGCGACTGCACCCAGCGCACCTTGATGCCCCGGGCTTTCAGCGCCTCTTCGAGGAAGCCCTTCTCCTTCAGAACGAGGCTGACCGGGTTGTAGGTCGCCCAGTCCAGGCGAACCTCGGAGACTTCCGCCGCGGCACTCGGCGCGCCCGCGGCGAGGAGGCCGAACAATCCGGCGATCACCGAGAGTGCGGTGCGGCGATGGATCATGACGACGGGCTCCCTCGGATCGTTCGGGCTCGGCGCCCGCGCTTTCCTGATGGCTAGAACAGTCCCGTTCGTTTCGTCAAACGGATAATCCGAGAAAGAGAACGGTTGAGTTGTCCGCGACCGACCGATGCCGCCGCCGGCTGAACATGCTAACGCAGCGGCCATGTTCGACCCCGTTCCCGCCCTCGAAAAGATCGTCGCGTCCCTCGACCGCGATGCCCGCGAGCCGACCAAGCTGCGGGGGCTTCTGGTGCCGGAACTGCGCCGCGTGATCGAGGCCGGGCACAAGGATGCCGAGCGCCTGCTGCTGAAGGAGCGCGACGGCCTCGCCTGCGCCCAACGGTTGAGCCGCCTGACCGACGCGGTGGTGCGGGCGATCTACGACGCGGTGGTCTGGCGTCTCTATCCCAACGACAACCCCTCCACGGGCGAGCACCTCGCGATCGTGGCTACCGGCGGCTATGGCCGGGGGACGATGGCGCCGGGCTCGGACATCGACCTCCTTTTCTTGCTCCCCTACAAGCAGACGGCGTGGTCCGAGAGCGTCGTCGAGGCGATGCTCTACGTGCTGTGGGATCTGAAGTTGAAGGTCGGCCACGCCACCCGGTCGGTGGAGGAGTGCCTGCGCGAGGGCCGCGCCGACATGACCATCCGCACCGCCCTGCTCGAATCCCGCTTCCTGTTCGGCTCGCGCTCCCTGTTCGAGGAGTTGGTGACGCGCTTCGATACCGAACTGGTGATCGGTTCGGCCACCGAGTTCGTCGACGCCAAGCTGCGCGAGCGCGACGGGCGCGTCGCGAAGGCGGGTGCGTCGCGCTACCTCGTCGAGCCCAACGTCAAGGACGGCAAGGGGGGCCTGCGCGACCTCAACACCCTGTTCTGGATCGCGAAATACACCTACCGGGTCCGGGACCAAGCGGAACTCGTCCATGCCGGCCTGTTCACGCCCGACGAGTACCGGCTGTTCGAGCGCTGCGAAGAGTTCCTGTGGCGGGTGCGCTGTCACATCCATTTCGTCACCGGGCGCCCCGAGGAGCGCCTCTCCTTCGGGCTTCAGCCGAAGATCGCCGAGCGGCTGGGCTTCGGCGCGCGGGGCGGGCTCTCCGGGGTCGAGCGCTTCATGAAGGCCTACTTCCTGATCGCGAAGGACGTCGGCGACCTCACCGCCATCGTCTGCGCCGAGCTGGAGGCGCGCCACGCCAAGCGCACGCCGGTGCTCGACCGCTGGATCGGCCGTTTCCGCGACCGCTTCCGCGCGACCTCGATGGAGGCGGAGGATTTCTGGATCGACAACGGACGGGTCAACATCCGCGGCGAGGACACGTTCGAGCGCGATCCGGTCAACCTGATCCGGCTGTTCTGGCTCGCGGACCGGCACAACCTCGCCCTGCACCCGGATGCGGCCCGGCTCGCCAACCGCTCGCTCAAGCTCATCACCCACGGCGTTCGGACCGATCCGGAGGCCAACCGGCTCTTCCTCGACATCCTGACCTCGAAGAATGCGCCCGAGACGATCCTGCGCCTGATGAACGAGGCGGGCGTGCTCGGCCGGTTCATCCCCGATTTCGGGCGCATCGTGGCGATGATGCAGTTCAACATGTACCACCACTACACGGTGGACGAGCATCTTCTGCGCTCCCTCGGCGTGCTCTCGGCGATCGACTCCGGCCGGGTGCGGGAGGAGCATCCGCTCGCCTCGCGCCTCATCGACACGATTCACAACCGGCGCGCGCTCTACGTCGCGATCCTGCTGCACGACATCGCCAAGGGCCGCCCGGAGGATCACTCGATCGCGGGGGCGGCCATCGCCCGCAAGCTCGGTCCGCGCTTCGGCCTTTCCCAGGCGGAGACGGAGACCGTGGCCTGGCTCGTGGAGCACCACCTGCTGATGTCGATGACGGCGCAGAGCCGCGACCTCTCGGATCCGAAGACGATCGAGAAGTTCGCGAGCGTGGTGCAGAGCCTGGAGCGGCTGAAGCTGCTCGCGATCCTCACGGTCGCCGATATCAAGGCGGTGGGCCCCGGCGTCTGGACGGCCTGGAAGGGCACGCTGCTGCGCACCCTCTACGACGAAACCGAGGTGCTGCTGTCGGGCGGCCATTCCGAGATCGCCCGCACCGACCGGGTGCGGCTGATCCAGATGGCGCTTCGCGAGCAACTCGCGGACTGGGGCGCGGAGGTCTTCGACGCCTACGCGGCGCGCCACAATCAGGCCTACTGGCTCAAGGTCGACGGCACGCGCCATTTCAAGAACGCGCGCTTCCTGCGCACGGTCATGGAAGAGGGCCGCACCAGCGCCACCACCTACGAGACCGACCCCATACGCGGCGTGACCGAATTGACGGTCTACTCGCCGGATCATCCGCGCCTGCTCGCCATCATCACCGGCGCCTGCGCGGCCACGGGCGGCAACATCGTCGATGCGCAGATCTTCACCACGACCGACGGCTTCGCGCTCGATTCGATCTTCATCTCCCGCGCCTTCGAGCGGGACGAGGACGAGTTGCGGCGGGCCGGACGCATCGCCACCGCCATCGAGCGGGCGCTCAAGGGCGAGATCAAGATCGCCGAACTCGTGGCCGACAAGCACCCCAAGGAGCCGGTCAAGACCTTCCTGGTGCCCCCGGACGTCTCGATCGACAACGCCCTGTCGAGCCGCGAGACGGTGGTCGAGATCACCGGTCTCGACCGCCCGGGCCTGCTCTACGAGCTCACGACGGCGCTGAACCGGCTGAACCTCAACATCACCTCGGCGCATGTGGCGACCTTCGGCGAGCGGGCGGTGGACGTGTTCTACGTCACCGACCTGACCGGCACCCGCGTGATGCAGCCGGACCGGCTCGCGCTGATCCGGGCCGCGGTGATGGAGGTGTTCGCCAGCGACGTCGCGGCCCTGCGCGCCGAGGGACTCGACGCGCTCGTCGACTCGCCGCCCCCGCGGGAGCTGTAGGACGTTGGGCTGCGCCGTTCGCTTGATTTCGGACTTGACCCGAATGATATCAGGCCCGACCCGGAACACTTCAGAGACCTGATCGATCGCACGATGATGGCTGACGACATGGACCACCAGGACCGGAACCACGGCGCGGAGACGCCCGCGTCCGAGGCGGCACGGGGCGCCCAGACCGCCGGTGCGGACGCCGAAGCCCTGGCCGGCGCGATCGCCGAGCGCGACGAGTTCAAGGACCGTCTGCTGCGCACGCTCGCGGAGATGGAGAACCTGCGCCGTCGCACCGAGCGCGAGGTCGCCGATGCCCGCACCTACGCGGTTACGAACTTCGCCCGCGACATGCTGAACACCGCCGACAACGTTCGCCGCGCCCTCGACAGCGTGCCGGCCGAGGCCCGCGCCCAGGCGGACGGCGCCTTCAAGGCGCTGATCGAGGGCATCGAGCTGACGGAGCGCGACCTGACCAAGACGCTGGAGCGCCACGGCGTGAAGATCGTGGAGCCCAACGGCCAGCGCTTCGACCCGAACCGGCATCAGGCCATGTTCGAGGTGCCGAACACCGAGGTTCCGAACGGAACCGTGGTGCAGGTGGTGCAGACCGGCTACGTCATCGGCGACCGGACCCTGCGCCCGGCGCTGGTCGGCGTCTCCAAGGGCGGCCCGAAGCCCGAGGCCGGCAAGGACAAGGCCGCCGACGCGGCCTGAGCCGGCCGCCGCGACCGCGGGGATGGATCCGTTCCACCCGATGGATCGCGATGTCGTCAAAGCAAAAGGCCGGCCCCTCTCGGGCCGGCCTTTTGCTTGCGCCCCGCCTATTCCGCAGCCTGCCGCGTCGTCTCGCGGAAGGGGTGGGCCGGGTAGGTGCCGATGACGCGCAGTTCCTTCGAGAAATAGCGCAGCTCTTCCAGCGCCCGGCGCAGCCCGTCATCCTCGGGGTGGCCATCGACCTCGGCGTAGAACTGGGTCGCGGTGAACTGGCCCTCGACCATGTAGCTCTCGAGCTTCGACATGTTGACGCCGTTGGTGGCGAAGCCGCCGAGCGCCTTGTAGAGCGCGGCCGGGATGTTGCGGACCCGGAAGATGAAGCTCGTCACCATCGGCCCGGCATCGGGAGCGACCTCGACCGGCTCGGGCGAGAACACCACGAAGCGGGTGGTGTTGTGCGCCTCGTCCTCCACGTCCCGCTCGATGATGTCGAGGCCGTAGACCTCCGCCGCCAGGGCCGGCGCCAGGGCCGCGCGGGTGGGATCGCCTGCCTCGGCCACCTCGCGGGCGGCACCGGCCGTATCGCCGGCCACGACCGCCTTGAGACCCAGGCGCCGGGTGATCCGGCGGCACTGCCCCAGGGCGTGGACGTGGCTGTGCACGCTGCGCAGATCCTCCGCCCGGGTGCCCGGCAGAACCAAGAGCTGGAAGTGGATCGGAAGGAAGTGCTCGGCCACGATGTGCAGCCGCGCGGTCGGGATCAGGTGGTGGATGTCGGCCACCCGGCCGGCGATGGAGTTCTCGATCGGGATCATCGCGAGCGAGGCTCGGCCCTCGTTCACCGCAACGAAGGCGTCCTCGAAGGTCGCGCAGGGCAGCGCGGTCCAGCCGGGATAGGCCTGCGAGCAGATGATGTGGGAGTTCGCCCCAGGCTCGCCCTGGTAGGCTATCGTGCGGTCGGTCATCGGCAGTGCAGCGGCCCGAGGAGTTTGCGCCGGCTTCGGAACGGGGCCGAAGCGGGCGGCGGAAGGCAGGTTTCAGTTGAGGCGGCGGACGGCGAGCAGCGTGCGGGCGCGCTCGAGGTCGGCGGGGGTGTCGACGCCGAGCGGCAGATCCTCGACGATCATCGCGTCGATGCGCATCCCGGCTTCCAGGGCGCGCAACTGCTCCAGCTTCTCGCGCCGCTCCAGCTCGCCCTGCGGCAGGCGCACGAAGCGCGCGAGCGCCTTCCGGCGATAGGCGTAGAGCCCGATATGATGGAACAGCGGCCCCTCCCCCCAAGGCGCACGCGCCCTCGTGAAGGCGAGCGCGCGCAGGCGGTTCGGCCCGACGGTGTGACCGATGATCTTGACCACGTTCGGGTCGTCCATCTCCTCGGCCCGGTGGATCACCGCGCAGAGGGTGGCGATGTCGACCTGCGGGTCGGCGAGCGGCGTCACCGCCGCGGCGATGATTTCCGGATCGATGGTCGGCAGGTCGCCCTGCACGTTGACGACGACATCGTGGTTGCCGTCCGGATCGACGATCTCCAACGCCTCGGCCAGACGGTCGGAGCCGGATGGGTGGTCGGTCCGCGTCATCACCGCGAGGCCGCCCTGCGCCTCGACCGCCGCGGCGATCTCGGCCGTGTCGGTGGCGACCACCACGGGGCCGATGCCCGCCTCCACGGCGCGGCGCCAGACATGCACGATCATGGGCTCGCCCGCGATCTCGGCCAGCGGCTTGGACGGCAGCCGGGTCGCGGCGAGGCGGGCCGGTATCAGGATCAGGGGATCGGACATGATCGAGGGATGGGCCAGAGCGGCCGTGCTTGAGGTCGGATCGCGCCCGGCATCGCGGGCGGGTGAGCCTCTAGCAGCGGCCGTGCGGCTTGTCATTTCCGGCTCCGGCGGCTTCCGGTGCGGCAGCGCTGCAACGCAAAGGGGCTACGCGCGCCTGAGAATGACGGAAACCGGGTATGCGACAGCGCGCAGCGCGCAGGGGCCATTGTCAAGATCGGGCCCGAGCGGCTAATCACCCTTGAAATCCTCCAAAGTCCGGCGCTGCCCGTCGGGCCCTCATCCGCCGGGTCCTGATCCCGCGCGCCGGAGCTGTCGAGCATGGATTCCTTCGAGCTGAACAAGGTCGCCGGCGCTGTCCTGGGGGCCCTGCTGTTCGCGGTCGGATCGGGTTTCGTGGCGGAGCTGATCTATCAACCCAAGCCCGCCGGCAATGCCGGCTATGCCCTGCCCGAGCCCGAGCCGAAGAGCGGCGGGGCCACGGCGGAAGCGCCGAAGGCCGAGCCCATCGCCGTGCGGCTGGCCAGCGCCGATGCCGACAAGGGCAAGGGCGGCACCAAGGCCTGCGCCGCCTGCCACAGCTTCGAGAAGGGCGGCCCGAACAAGGTCGGCCCGGACCTCTGGGACGTGGTGGAGCGCGAGAAGGCGCACGCGGCGGGCTTTGATTATTCCGCGGCCCTCAAGGAGAAGGGCGGCACCTGGAGCTACGACGATCTCGACCACTTCCTCGAGAACCCCAAGGGCTACGCGAAGGGCACCAAGATGGCCTTCGCCGGCATCAGCTCGCCGGCCGAGCGCGCCAACGTGATCGCCTATCTGCGCAGCCTCTCCGACAGCCCGAAGCCCCTGCCGGTTGCCGAGAAGAAGGAAGAAAAGGCCCCTGAGGGCGAGAAGAAGGCCGAGGCAGACAAGCCCGCCGACGCCAAGGCGACGGAAGGCAAGCCGGCTGACGCGAAGCCGGCCGAGAGCAAGTCGTCCGACAGCAAGGCTGGCGAGGGTCAGCCCGCGGCCGGCAAGTCGACCGAGCCGAAGCCGGTCGAGACCCCGACCGGCGACAAGAGCAAGACGCCCGAGACCAACGCGCCGCGCGGCGCCACCCAGTCCGGCGACGGCCGCGACACGGCCCGCCCGGTGCCCTCGCCGGAGATCCAGCCGCAGCGCAACGAGGTCGCCCCGACCCAGGCGCCGGAAGCCAAGCCCTCGGGCGACATCCCGACCAAGGCGGCCCCGTCCGACTCCGAGGGCCCCGCGGCCACCGAGCCGCCGGCCAAGGCCGATCCCGACGCCGCCAAGCCGTAAGGCGAGGGCCGACACGATCCGAAACGGCGAAGGCCGGGCCCGCAAGGCCCGGCCTTTCTCGTTCGCGCGCCGCCCTGCGCGCTCGCGGCGTCTTTGCGCCGGAGGCGGCTCCGTCCTAGAACGGCGGCCCATCCTCGCACCATCGGACCGGGAGACCGCGCCAACGTGACAGAGAACGCCGTGATCGCACGCCGCAGCTTCCTTGCCGGAGCGCTCGTTCTCCTGGGGCTGCGCGGCTCCGCCTCGGCGCAGGAGCCGGCGGAATCCGCCTCGAAGGTCTCGGCACAGGAAGCTCCCGGCACCTGGCACCACGCGCTGACCCTGCTCGGAAAGCCGAAATACGGACCCGACTTCCAGCACTTCGAGTACGCGAACCCGAACGCCCCCGTCGGCGGCCTCGTGCGGCTCGGCGCGCAGGGCGGCTTCGACAACCTCAACTTCATCGTCAACGGGTTGAAGGGCGACCTCGAAGGCGGGATCATCCAGATCTACGACACGTTGATGGAGGATTCGGGCGACGAGCCCTTCTCCTCCTACGGCCTATTGGCCGAGGGCGTGCAGATCGCTTCCGACGGCATGTCGGTCAGCTACCGCCTGCGGGCGAATGCACGCTGGCACGACGGCAAGCCGGTCACCGTCGAGGACGTGATCTGGTCCTTCGACACGCTGAAGGCCAACAGCCCGTTCTACGCCGCCTATTATCACACCGTGACCAAGGCCGAGCCGGGCGCCGAGCGCGAGGTGGTGTTCCGCTTCGCCGAGGCCGGCAACCGCGAACTGCCGCAGGTGCTGGGTCAGATGCAGGTGCTGCCCAAGCACTGGTGGACGGGGCAGAACAAGGACGGCAAGCCCCGCAACCCCGCCGAGACGACGCTGGAAATTCCGCTCGGCTCCGGCCCCTACCGGCTCGCCCGCTTCGACGCCGGCCGCTCGGCCACCTACGAGCGCGTGGCCGATTATTGGGGCAAGGACCTGCCCGTGAACCGCGGGCGCAACAATTTCGGCACGATCCGCAACGAGTATTTTCGCGACGGGTCGGTGCTGCTGGAGGCGCTCAAGGGCGACCTCTACGATTTCCGCACCGAGAACATCGCCCGCAACTGGGCCACGGCCTACGACGACTTCCCCGCCGTCAAGGACGGCCGCCTCCTCAAGGAGGAGTTCCCCGGCCGCGGCACCGGCATCATGCAGGCCTTCGTGTTCAACCTGCGCCGGGACAAGTTCAAGGACGAGCGGGTGCGGCGCGCCTTCAACCTCGCCCTCAACTTCGAGGAGATGAACCGGCAGCTCTTCTACAGCCAGTACAGCCGGATCGATTCCTACTTCTACGGCTCGGACCTCGCCGCCTCCGGCCTGCCCGAGGGCATGGAGCGGGCGATCCTTGAGAGCGTGAAGGACAAGCTGCCCCCGCGCGTCTTCACAGAGCCCTATACGAACCCGGTCAACGACACCCCGGACGCCGCGCGCACCAACCTGCGCAAGGCCGTCGGCCTCCTGCGCGAGGCCGGCTACGAGTTGAAGAACGGCCAGATGGTCTCGAAGACGGGCGAGCCGCTCGCCGTCGAGTTCCTGGAATTCCAGAACGTGTTCGAGCGAGTGATCCTGCCGTTCGCCGCGCAGCTCAAGCTCATCGGCATCCAGAGCTCCGTGCGCGTGATCGATCAGGCGCAGTACCAGAACCGTCTGCGCGGCTTCGACTTCGACATCACGACCTCGAACTGGCCGGAATCGCTCTCGCCGGGCAACGAGCAGCGGGAGTTCTGGGGCTCGGCCGCCGCCGACAAACCTGGCTCGCGCAACATTGCCGGGATCAAGGATGCCGGCATCGACGCGCTCATCGAGAAGGTGATCTACGCCGAGGACCGCGAGACCCTGATCGCCGCGACCCGCGCCCTGGACCGCACCCTGCTCGCCCACAATTTCGTGGTGCCGCAATGGTCCTCGGCCGTTTCGCGCACGATCCGCTGGAACCGCTTCAACCGTCCGGCCGTCCTGCCGAAATACGGCTCCTCCGGCTTCCCAACGACGTGGTGGTACGACGAGGCCCTCGCCGCCAAGACGGGGGCGCCGCGGTGAGCGCGGGCGCGACGCGCCGGGGCGTCGTCCTCGGCACCGGGGCGCTCGCGCTCGCCGCGGCCCTGCCCGCCCGCGCCGAGGGCTCCCGTACCAGCCACGGCCTGTCGAGCTTCGGCGAGCTGAAATACGGCGCGGACTTCCAGCACTTCGACTACGTAAACCCGATCGCCCCGCGGGGTGGGCGCTTCTCGGCGCAGCTCGTGCAGACCTTCGGCAATCAGGCCTTCGACACCTTCGACACGCTCAACCCCTACGTCTTCCGCGGCAACGGCGCGGCGGGCATCAACCTTACCTTCGACAGCCTGATGGTGCGGGCGCTGGACGAGCCCGACGCGGTCTACGGCCTCGTCGCCCGCTCGGTGGAGATCAGCGCCGACGGCCTGACCTATCGCTTCGCCTTGCGCCCGCAGGCGCGCTTTCACGACGGCTCGCCCCTGCGCGCCCGAGACGCGGCCTTCTCCCTCATGCTCCTGAAGGAGACGGGGCACCCGACGATCTCGCAGGTCATCCGCGACCTCGCCGAGGCGACGGCCGAGGGCGAGGACACCCTCGTGCTCCGCTTCGCCCCCGGACGCAGCCGGGACCTGCCGCTCATCGTGGCGCAGCTCCCGATCTTCTCCGCCGCATCTCTCGAGGGGCGCGACTTCGAGGCGCCGACCCTGAAGCCGCTTCTCGGCTCCGGTCCCTATCAGGTCGGGCGGATCGATATCGGCCGCTTCATCGAGCTGGAGCGCGTGCCGGATTACTGGGCGGCCGACCTGCCGGTGACGGCCGGCCAGAACAACTTCGCGCAATTGCGCTACGAGTATTTCCGCGACCGGCAGGTGGCCTTCGAAGCCTTCAAGGGCGGCGCCTTCTCCTACCGGCAGGAATTCACCTCACGGATCTGGGCGACCGGCTACGATTTTCCGGCCGTCCGCGAGGGACGCGTCAAGCGCGAGACGCTGCCCGACACTTCGCCGGCCAACATCCAGGGCTGGTTCTTCAACACCCGCCGCGAGATGTTCAAGGACGCGCGCGTGCGCGAGGCGATCGGCCTGTGCTTCGACTTTCCCTGGACCAACCGCTCGGCGATGTTCGGGGCCTACAACCGCACGACCTCGTTCTTCGAGAAGACCGACCTGATGGCGACGGGCAAGCCCTCGCCCGAGGAACTGGCGCTGCTCGAACCCTTCAGCGGCCGCGTGCCGGCGGAGGTGTTCGGCGAGGCCTGGACCCCACCCGTCGCCGACGGGACCGGCCAGGACCGGGCGCTTCTCGCCCGCGCGGTGGCGCTTCTCAAGGAGGCCGGCTGCACCCGCGACGGCGGCGTCGTGCGCCTGCCGAGCGGCAAGCCGATCGAGTTCGAATTCCTCGATTCGGACTCGGTCTGGGAACCCATTGTCCAGCCCTTCATCCGCAATCTCGGGCTGATCGGCATCAAGGCGCGCCAGCGGGCGGTGGATGCCGCGCAGTATCAGGCGCGGGTGCGCGACTTCGACTTCGACGTCATCAGCCGCGCCGCATCGGGCGACGCGACCCCCGGCCCCGAACTGCGCGAGGCCTACGGTTCGCGGGCGGCGGCGATCCCCGGTTCGAACAATCTCGCCGGCATCGAGGATCCCGTGGTCGATGCGCTCCTCGACAGGATCGCCGGCGCGGAGTCGCGCGCGAGCCTGACGACGGCCTGCCGGGCGCTCGACCGGGTCCTGCGCTCGGGCCGCTACTGGATCCCGATGTGGTACTCGCCCGAGTACCGCCTCGCGGTCTGGGACATGTTCGGACGCCCCGCGAAGCTTCCCACCTACGGACTCGGGGTGCCGGGCCTGTGGTGGTACGACGAGGCCAAGGCGCGCCGGATCGGCCGGGAATGAGGGTCTAGAGGGACATGCTGGCCTACATCCTGCGCCGCGTCGCGCTGATGATCCCGACGATCTTCGGGATCATGCTCATCACCTTCGCGATCATCCAATTCGCGCCCGGCGGCCCCGTGGAGCGGGTCTTGGCCCAGCTCCAGGGCCAGCAGGAGGGCTCGCTCTCGCGCATCACCGGCGGCCAGGGCGATCTCGGCGGCGGCGCGGCGCGCAGCGGAGGGGGCGGCAGCGAGACCTCGAAGTATCGCGGGGCGCAGGGGCTCGACCCGGCTTTCATCAAGAAGCTCGAAGCCCAGTTCGGCTTCGACAAGCCGGCCTACCAGCGCTTCGGCAAGATGCTCTGGGATTATGCCCGCTTCGATTTCGGGCAGAGCTACTTTCGCGATGTCTCGGTGCTGCAGCTGATCAAGGAGAAGCTCCCGGTCTCGATCTCGCTCGGCCTCTGGATGACGTTGATCTCCTACGCGATCTCGATCCCGCTCGGCATCCGCAAGGCGGTCGCCGACGGCTCGCGCTTCGACGTGTGGACCTCGGCCGTCGTCATCGTCGGCTACGCCATCCCCAGCTTCCTGTTCGGCATTCTGCTGGTGATCCTGTTCGCGGGCGGCTCCTTTTTCCAGATCTTCCCGATCCGCGGCCTCACCTCCGAGAACTTCGAGAGCCTGAGCCTGTGGGGCAAGCTCGTCGACTACGCCTGGCACCTGACGCTGCCACTGGCCGCCCTGGTCCTCGGCGCCTTCGCCACCTCGACCCTGCTCACCAAGAACTCCTTCCTCGACGAGATCCGCAAGCAATACGTCGTCACCGCCCGCATGAAGGGCCTCACGGAGCGGCGCGTCCTCTACGGCCACGTCTTCCGCAACGCGATGCTCATCGTCATCGCCGGATTTCCCGGCGCCTTCATCACGGCGTTCTTCACCGGCTCGCTCCTGATCGAGACGATCTTTTCCCTCGACGGGCTCGGCCTGCTCTCGTTCTCCTCCATCGTCGGACGCGATTATCCGGTGGTGTTTGCGACCCTCTACATCTTCTCGCTGCTCGGATTGGCCGTGAACCTGCTCTCCGACCTCACCTACACCTGGATCGATCCGCGCATCGACTTCTCCGCCCGCGGCGCCTGAGCGGACGGTCGTTTGCCGGGGAACAAGCGGGCTGCTATCGGCGCGGCTCCGTCCCTTTCTCGGCACCGCCCGTGACCGCGCTTCCCCTCGTCATCCGCCCCGAACATCCGGACGACGCCCCGGCGATCGAGCGGCTCCACGCCCGCGCCTTCGGCCCCGGACGCTTCGCCCGCACGGCCTATCGCCTGCGCGAAGGCGGGTCGCCCCTGCCCGACCTCTGCCTCACGGCGCTGGTCGGCACCTATCTCGTCGGCTCCGTGCGGATCGGCTCGGCGGAGGCCGGGGGCGGGCCGCTCCTCGTGCTCGGCCCCCTCACCGTCGATCCGAGCTTTTCCGACCGCGGCATCGGCACGAGCCTGATGCGGGCGAACCTCGACGCTGCCCGGGCCGCCGGACACGGCCTCGTCATCCTCGTGGGCGACGCGCCCTATTACGCCCGCTTCGGCTTCCGGCCCGTGCCGCCCGGCCGGCTCGCCTTGCCGGGGCCGGTCGATCCGGCCCGCTTCCTCTGGCTCGAACTGTTCGACGGAGCGAGCGCCGGACGATACGGCCCCGTCCGGCCGCTGCGCGCCTGAGCGCCTGCCGCCCATTCGGCGCCGGACCGACGGCCGCTTGACGGCTGACACCGGAGGAAAAGACGATAGCCTGGGAGGAATGACGACCGTGACGCCGAGCGACGACCGCCAGCCCCCTCCCCGCTTCAACGCGGCCCGCTACTGCTTGGCGGAAAACGCTCGGCTGCGCGGCGACAAGACGGCGCTCGTCATGGTTGGCGAGGCTGGCGCCGTCAGCCGGCTGACCTACGCGGAAATCGACCGAGCGGTGCGCGGCATTGCGGCGGGCCTGCTCGGGCTCGGCCTCGAACCCGGCGCGCGGGTGATGATCCGCATGGGCAACGAGGCCGATTACGTGCTGGTCTATTTCGGTGCGTTGGCGGCCGGCCTCGTCGCCCTGCCCTCCTCGCCGCAGCTCACCGCCGACGAGGCGGCCTTCCTGATGGAGAATGCCGGCGTCTCGGCCGTCGTGACGGGCGCGGGTTTCTTCGAGGCCGGCGCGGGCGTGCCGGCGGCTTGCCTCCAGCTCGATTCCGAAGCGATCGCCGCGTTGAAGGCGGGTCCGCCTCTGCCCGACTACGCCGACACCGCCGCCGACGCTCCGGCCACGCTCGTCTACACCTCCGGCACCACGAGCCGCCCCAAGGGCGTGCTCCACGCCCACCGCGCGGTCTGGGGCCGTCGGCCCATGCACGCGCACTGGCTGGGCCTGAGCGAAACCGACGTGATGCTGCATGCCGGCACGATGAACTGGACCTACACGCTGGGCGTCGGCATCACGGATCCCTGGGCCTGCGGGGCGACCACGGTGCTCTATAATGGGCCGCGCGACCGTGGGATCTGGCCCCGCCTCATCGCCGAGCAGGGCGCTACGATCTTCGCCGCGGTGCCGAGCGTCTATCGGCAGATCCTCAAATACGCCGACCTTGAGCAGCACGACCTGTCCCGCCTGCGCTACGGCGTGACCGCGGGCGAGGCGCTGCCCGCCGATCTCCATGAGGCGTGGCGCGCCGCGACGGGCAAGCCGCTCTACGAAGCGCTCGGCATGAGCGAGATCTCGACTTACGTGTCGAGCGGCCCGACCGTCCCGGTCCGTCTCGGCTCCCCCGGCCGGCCGCAACCCGGCCGCCGCGTCGCGATCCTGCCCGCGGAGGGAGCGCCCGAGCCCCTGCCCGTCGGCCAGATAGGTCTGCTTGCCATCCACCGCTCCGATCCCGGGCTGATGCTCGGCTACTGGCAGCGGCCCGAGGAGGAGGCGACGGTTCTGCGGGGTGCGTGGTTCGCCGGCGGCGACCTCGCCCGCCTCGACGAGGACGGCTACCTCTGGTTCCAGGGCCGCAACGACGACCTGATGAACGCCATGGGCTACCGCGTCTCGCCGGTCGAGGTGGAGACGGCTCTGGCGGCCCATCCCGACATCGCCGAAGTCGGGGTGGCGGAGCTTGCCGTGCGTGCCGACCTGCGGGTCATCGCGGCCTTCGTGGTGCTGCGCCCGGGCGCCGAGCCCGACGAGGAGAGGCTGATCGCGTGGTGCGGCGAGCGCCTTGCGGCCTACAAGGCGCCCCGGGCGATCCGCTTCCTCGACGCGCTCCCGCGCACGGCCAACGGCAAGGTGCAGCGCAAGCGCCTCGCCGACGCCCTCGCGTAGACGCGCTTGTTCGCACCCGGTCGCGCCGCTAGAGCGAACCGCCCGACCGGTCCGAGACCCATGCCCCCGCTGCCGCTCTCCGTCTTCATCATCGTCAAGAACGAGATCGACCGGATCGGCGCGACCATCGCCGCGGTGCGCGAACTCGCCGACGAGATCGTCGTGGTCGATTCCGGCTCGAACGACGGCACGCAGCGCCTCGCCGAATCGCTCGGCGCGCGGGTGATCCACAACGACTGGCCGGGCTACGGCCGCCAGAAGCGCTTTGCGGAGGGCCAGTGCCGCCACGACTGGGTGCTGAACCTCGATGCCGACGAGGTGGTGCCGCCCGATCTCGCCCAGAGCATCCGCGCGGTCTTCGCTCAAGGCGAACCCGCGCACGCCGCCTGGCGCATCGCCATCGCCGAGATCTTCCCGGGCGAGAGGCGGCCGCACCCTTGGGCCTACGTGCTGACGCCGGTACGGCTCTACCGCCGGGATCTCAGCACCTACTCGACCTCTCCGGTCCACGACCGGGTCGTGCTCGGTCCCGGCGTTACGGCCGGGCGGATCAAGGGCCGCATCCATCATTTCTCGGTGCGCTCGCTGGGCGACCAGCTCGACAAGCTCAACCGCTACTCCGACCAGCAGGCGGACGACCTCGACGCGCGCGGCGTGACGATTCCCGCCTGGCGCCTGTTCGTGGAGCTGCCCGGCAACTTCCTGAAGGCCTATTTCGGCCGCCGCCACTTCGTGCGCGGCGCCTACGGCTTCCTGACGGCGATGAACTACGCGATCTCCCGCCATCTGCGGGTTGCCAAACACTACGAACGTCGTGTGACGACCCCGCGCAGACCGGGTTGACCCGCCCCGCCAGAGCTTCTACAGCCGAGCGGCGAGGAGACGTGGCCGAGAGGCTGAAGGCACTCGTTTGCTAAATGAGCATACCCCTAATAAGGGTATCGAGGGTTCGAATCCCTCCGTCTCCGCCACCACCCCATCATCGCTGCTGACTTTGCGCGCTGGGTATCCAACGCCATCAATGCACTGATCGAGGCATTCGCCGAGGCGGACTCGCATGGATCGAGCCCGTGATCCTGCGGCTGCGTGCGGCCATCGTCACATCGTTGACCTCGCCGATCATCAGCTGAATCTGACACGAGCGCGCCGCATCCAGTCGGAACGACGTTCGCAACTGGGGGCGGCATCCCGTTGTAGCGGATGATGTCCGTATGCCGACAGGATGCAGCAGGCATCGCCGTCTCGGCGCGCCAGCCTTCACGAAAGACTCACCTTGAAAAGAACGAGTGGTTGAATCTACTCGTGATTGCACCTTCTGCAGATATCTGATTCACCTTCAGATTGTATATCATTTCCAATATCGAAATTTGATTGCATTGGGTGAACCGGTGATGGGTGAGACGATTGAATTCGGCCGGCGCGGCTTAAGCGCCGAGAGGCGGCTGACAATGGCAGAGCGAGGCGTCGAACTCCGCGGCCTGTACAACCAAGACGTTTCGGGCCTCGAAGGAGCACCGATCAGCATTCAGATCAATGTCGGTCGGAGCGAGGGCCCGGCCAACGACAAGAAGCCGTTTTCGCTGCTGAGTTCGAAGCTCTTCTGGCTCGTGGTGTCCCTCGCATTAGCAGCGGGCGTGGCCTACGGCCGGACGCGCATGGTCTGCCAGAGCTTCAAGGATGCGGGACAATTTTATTACGGCATGGATGTCGACCGCTGCATCGGCGTCGTGCGTCACAATCCGCTGGCCCCGGCCGCGAGCATGCTGGAGCAGGTCAACAGAAGCTATTGAAGCCTCATGAAGGGATCAGCGGCCGGATTGCGGACGGCGTCGGCGAACGCTTCGAAGCCAAGCCGATCTTCGGCGTGCCGGTAAGAGTGGTCGCCGAGGCGTAGCCCGCGGACCTCGCATCGGTCGTCCGTTGCGCGCGGCGCGTGAGAAAGCGCGCCGCTCAGGGTCGGGCAAAACGCGCTCGATGTGCTGGCCGCGAAAACCGCACAGGCGGGCGACCAACCTCAGCCCTGGCAAGGATCTGGGCGCCGAGTGCCCCTCCCCTTCCACGACATGGAAGGCGGGTCAGCGTGAGCGGCGCCCGGATCTTTCGCGGGAGGAGGATGCGCCGGAGGTCGCGAGCCGGACCGCCAGGACGCTGAGCCCGAGAACGGCGCCCGTGACCAGAACCTTCCGCATCAGGCCGTCGCGATTGTGCTTTAGCTCGGAGCGGAGGCCCATCTCGCCGGGGATGTTCGGGATGCGCCCCCGCCCGAGATCTTCGACCACGCCCTCGACCACGTTCACGCGGTCGGCCGCCATCAGCATCAGCCAGTGCGCCCATTGCGACTCGCTGTAGCGGAAGGCTTGGCGGCGGATCATGCCGCTGATGCCGCTCGGCGGCACGGAGGTGCCGAAGACCGCCGGCAGGTCGTTTCGCTCGATGGATCGCAGAACCTCGACCGTCTCCCTCTGCTGGGGCGGTCGCCTCCAGTTCATGCCCCGCTTGTCCTCGTGCGAACGGTCGCGCATCGGATAAGTCGGATCGTTCTTCGGATCGGCGTCGACACCCCAGCCGGGGATCTGGGCGGGATCGAGGGGAAGATTTCTCATGTCGATCGTCCTCAACGACGCGCCGAAGGGGGAACGAGCACCGGCTTGATGCAGCCGTCGAGCTTGGCCGAGAAGATGTGATAGGCGTCGGCGATCTCCTCCAGAGGCACCTTGTGGGTGACGAGTGCCTTCGGGTTCAGCCGTCCGGCCTCGATATGCTCGATCAGCCGCGGCAGCAGGCGCTTCACGGAGGCTTGGTTGGCCCGAATCGTGATCCCCTTGTTCACGACGTTGCCGATCGGGATCACGTTGCCCGTCGGCCCGTAGACGCCGACGATCGAGACGACGCCGCCCTTCTTGACCGAGTTGATCGCCCAGTGCAGCGCGGTCGCGGCGCCGCCCTCCAGCTTCAGCTTCGTTCCCATCAGCGTGTGCAGGGCGCTGCCCGCCGCATCGCCGCCGACGGCATCGATGCAAACATCGGCGCCCAGCGAGTCGGTCGTCTTCTTCAGGAAGACCACCGGGTCCTCCAGCGAGCGGAAATTGTAGACCTCGGCCGGGCAGTAGCGGCGTGCGAAGTCGAGGCGGTAATCGACGTGGTCGATCACGATCACTCGGCCGGCGCCGAAGAGCCACGCGCAGCGGGCGGCGATGATCCCGACGGGCCCCGCCCCGAACACCACCACCGTGTCCCCGGGCTGGATGCCCGCCATCTCGGCGGCCTGATAGCCGGTCGGCACCACGTCGGTGAGGAGCACCGCGTCGTCGAGGTCCATGTCCGACGGGATCTTGCAGGGTCCAACGTCGGCGTAGGGCACGCGCACGTACTCGGCCTGTCCGCCGTCGTAGCCGCCGGCGGTGTGGGAGTAGCCGTAGATGCCGCCGACCGCCGTGGCCTGCGGGTTGGACTCGTGGCAGTTGCCGAACAGGCCCTGCTGGCAGAAGTGACACCGGCCGCAGGCGACGTTGAACGGCACGATCACGTGGTCGCCGGCCTTGAGGTTCTCGACCATGGGCCCGACTTCCTCCACCACGCCGATGAACTCGTGGCCGAAGGTCGAGCCGACCCGGGTGTCCGGCACCATGCCGTGGTAGAGATGCAGGTCCGAGCCGCAGATGCAGGTGCGGGTGACGCGCACGACCGCGTCCTGAACGTGTTCGCAGACCGGCATCGGCTTGGGGTCGACCCGCACCCTGTAGGGGCCACGGTAATTCATCGCGAGCATGTCAGGGGCCTCCAACCTCGGCGTCGGGCAACCGTGGCGAAGGATCCATGTTCCCAGGTCGTCGGCGAGCCTATTCGCGCGATGCGGAGGCGACGTTGTCTCGCCGCTTCATGCCTGTGCGGAAATTGATCTTTTGAAAGTCACGCGGAGCGTCCCCGACAGTCTCTTCGAGCCGCGCATTCCTTCGACGAACCGGCATCCACTTCGTCGAAAAGCGCTCTAGAGCGCGATCCGAGCGGGTTGAATCGTCTGGGGTTTTGGTGCGGGCGGGGATGTGATTCAATGTGCGGCCTTCCGAAGAGGAGAGCCGAATG
>NZ_QJJJ01000014.1 GCF_003201865.1 Methylobacterium sp. B4
TCCGCATGCGCAACCGCGACCTCGTCTACGTGTCGAGCGCGCCGTTCGCCGAGGTGGGCAAGGTGCTCGGCGTGTTCTCCACCGTGGCCGCTCCGATCGCCTCCGGCGCCTCCCTCTACTCCGTCGCACGATAGGATCGTCGTCCCGTACGATTCTCCCCCGCTAGACCGAGATCGCGACTTGCCAACGGCCCCGCCCGCATCGTTCCATAGGGAGGAACGGCCGGCTCCACCGATGGCCGCAGGGTCGCGCCGGCTTCGGCGCGACAGGACCTTTGTCCTGATGGCGGCGGAGGCTCGGACCGTTCAAGTCTGGGCGCAGGTGTCAGCCCAGGACTTGGCAACGGGGCGGCGGGCTGAAAAAGAGGCGCTATGACCGTCCGACGCTCCTTCGCCCTCGGTCCGGCCTCTCTCGCGCTGCTCGCCGGGCTCCTCTCGGCCGCGCCGGCCGCGGCGGATGTCAGGGTCGGCGTCGCCGTGCCGCGCACCGGCCCCTACGTCACCGTCGGGGAGCAGGTTCTGCGCGGCGTCGAGGCCGCGGCCAAGGACGCCAACGCCCGGGGCGGCATCAACGGCGAACCCATCGTTCTCGACGTGCAGGACGATTCGTGCGACTCGAATCAGGCCACCGCGGTCGCCAACCACTACGTCCATTCCGGCGTCCGGCTCGTGGTCGGCCATGTCTGCTCAAACGCCTCGCTCGCGGCCTCCGAGGTCTACGCGGCCAACGGCATCGTCATGATCACCGCGGCCTCGGTCGCCGCGCGGCTCACCGATCGCGGCCTGCCGACGATCTTCCGGGTCTGCGGCCGGGACGACGATCAGGCCAAGCTCTCCGCCGCGATCCTCGCCGAGCGCTTCCGCGACCGGAAGATCGCGATCCTGAGCGACCTCTCCCCGGCCTCGCGGGCGCTCGCGGCGGCGACCAAGGACAATTTGAACCGCATCGGCGTGAACGAGGCGCTCGCCACCGCCTTTCAGCCGAGCGACGCCGACGCCGCGGCCCTGGCCGACCGGCTGAAGGCGGCGGGGATCGACGTGGTCTATTACGGCGGGGACGCGCAGGAGATGGGCCGACTCGTGCGCATCGCGGCCGAGCGGGGCTTCCGCCCGCAATGGTTCGGCACCTCCGCCATCGCCACATCGGACTTCGCCAAGATCGCGGGGTCGGCGAGCAACGGCGTTCTGATGACCTTCTATCTCGACCCGAGCCGCAAGCCCGAGGCGCAGGGCGTGGTCAACGCCTTCAAAGCGCAGGGCGTCGAGGCGGACGGCTCGATGATCTACGGCTACGCCGCACTCCAGGCGCTGGTGGAAGCGGGCAACTTCGCCCACAGCACGGACCCTGCCGCGATCGCCAAGGCGCTGCGCGGCGAGCGCTTCGATCTGGTGCTGGGTCCCGTCGGCTTCGACGCCAAGGGCGACATCACCGCTCAGGGCTACGTGCTCTACGTCTGGCGCGACGGCAATTTCACGCCGGCCAAGGCGAACTGACCGATCAACCGGGCCGGACGGCGCGCCGCGTCAGCCCCGGAGCGCCGCGTCGACCTCCGCTCCACGGCCGAGATCGCGCATCACCTGATCGAGATGCGGGCGCTTGCGAAGCTGCAGCGCGTGCAGGCGCCGTACGGCCTCGCTCAGGCTGCCCTGCCGGCCGAGGATCTCGTCGGCGAAGGCGATCATTCGCGCGTTCGGCCACGCCTTCTCCCGCTGCTCGTGCAGGCGGGCAATCAAAGTCTCGGCGGGCGTCTCCGGCTCGGCCTGCGCGAAAAGGCTCGCCAGCGCCGCGGTCGAGCGCGAGATGCCGACATGGCAATGGACGAGGATGTGGACCTCCCCGCCATCGGCCGCCGCCGCGCGGCCGAAGCTCAGGATCGTCTCGACATCCTCGCGCTCGGGCAGGATCACGCCCGGCGCCGGCTCGATCGCATCGTGGAAGCGCAGGACGGTGCGCTGGTGCGTGCCGTAGCTGCCGAACGCCTCGGGGTCGGCCCGGTCGGGATCGAGGATCGACAGGACGTGGCTGACGCCGGCCGCCCGATGCTCGACGAGCTCGTCGAGGCCGCAGACGGTATGGAGGCTGAGGTTTTCGGTCTTCACGGGGCGCTTGGTATCACGGCCCGCCGTGGGAGGCGACCGCTCGAATACAGGCCGTGAACGCGGTTTCCGCTTGCCGTCGATCGCGTGTATGGCACGGGCCGGCCGCCAGACGGCCGTTGGCCACGGGACGAGCCGGGAGACCCATGTCAAAGACCCTGCAGCGGCGCGCCCTGCTCGCCGCGGGCCTCGGCGCCGCGACGCTGACCTCCCCCGCCCGCGCCCAGCAGGGCGCGCCGGAGCTGCGCTGGCGCCTGTCCTCGGCTTATGCGCGCAATCTCGACATCCTGTTCGGAGCCTCCGAGAGTCTCGCCAAGGCGGTGGCCGAGGCGACCGACGGCCGCTTCCAGATCCAGGTCTCGGCCGCGGGCGAGGCTGCCCCCGCCGACGGCCTGCTCGATGCGGTGGGCGCTGCCAAGGTCGAGATGGGTCACGCGCCGGCCAGCGTCGGCATGGCCAAGAACTCTGCCTTCGCGCTGGCAACGGCCATGCCCTTCGGGCTCAACGCCCGGGGGCAGAACGCGTGGTGGCTCCAGGGCGGCGCCTCGGAACTCTTCGCCGAGATCTTCTCCAAGCAGGCACTCGTCGCGCTCCCGGGCGGCAATACCGGCGCGCAGATGGGCGGCTGGTTCCGCAAGGAGATCAAGACGGTCAACGACCTCCAGGGATTGAAGCTGCGCATCGGGGGCCTCGGTGCCACGGTGATGGCCAAGCTCGGCGCGGCAGTGCAGGCGACGCCCGGACCGGAGATCTACGGCGCCCTGGAGAGCAAGGCGCTCGATGCGGCCGAGTGGATCGGTCCGCACGACGACGAGAAGCTCGGGCTGCAGAAGGTCGCGCCGATCTACCACTATCCCGGCTTCTGGGAGGGCGGCGCGCTCCTGCATTTCTGGATCAACGCGGAGGCCTGGAAGGGCCTGCCCAAGACCTACCGCGCGATCCTGCAGGCCGCCGCGGCCCAGGTGAACGCCGACGTGCAGGCCCGCTACGATGCGCGGAACCCGCAGGCCCTGCGCCGGCTCGTCTCGGGCGGGGCCCAGCTTCGCCCCTTCCCGCAGGACGTGATGGAGGCGGCCCTGAAAGCGGCCAACGAGGTCTACGCGGATCTCTCGTCGAAGAACCCGGACTTCAAACGGATCTACGACGCGATGAGGACCTTCCGGAATGAGGAATACCTCTGGTTCCAGGTCGCGGAATACACCTACGACAACTTCATGATCCGCGCCCGCGCCCGTGGGTAGCGCCGGCGAGCGGGCAAAAAAAAGCCGCCCTTGCGAGCGGCCCGAAGTCTAGGGAGGAAACGCCCAAGGAGGGCAGCGGGAGGCAGACGCCGTCTGCGTTCCCGCAATGCACAAAATGATCCGACGCCGGATTTTTGCAAGACCGGCAGCCGGCAATATTCGGCTTTGCGGGTGCGCCCCGCACGTCTGTCAGGCCCTGTCTCCAAAATGTCGCAGGCAGTTTCACAGATAGGTCATCTGTAATCTACCTCCCCGCTGAATAGAGATCGGCGCCGGCACTGTCTTCGCATCGGCTATGATCCTCGATCGTCTCGCGAATCCTGCCGGGCCAGCGCGGTGGGGCACTCTGTGCAGAGGCATCGATCGGATTGCGCCGCAACCTTTCGCGCACTGGTGCATTCGGCCCCCGGCGAGCCGGAGATCGCACCACATCGCTAGCGCGCAATGCATATCGCGTTGCGCGGACGGGTGTGCCTGATTCGGGTCGCGCGCGGTCGGAGCATGACCGGGCAAGAGAGGGACAGAAGCGAGTATGGCGATTCAGACCGGCCGCATCCGCGTGCTGCACGATGTCCCGGCCCGCGACGAGGCCGGGTACGTCCTCTACCTGATGCAGCAATCGATGCGGATCGCCTTCAATCCGGCGCTGGAACTGGCGGTGGAGGAGGCCAACCGCCTGGGCCTGCCAGTCCTCGTCTGCTTCGGCCTGCTCGACGGCGCGAACGGCTTTCCCGAGGCCAATGCCCGCCACTACGCCTTCCTGCTGCAGGGATTGGCGGATGCGGCGGCGGGATTGTCGAAGCGCGGCATCGGCTTCCACCTGCGCCGGGCGACCCCTGCGGAGGTGGCGGTCGATCTCTCGGGCAAAGCCGCCCTGCTGGTGCTCGACCGCGGTTACCTCGCGATCCAGCGGCGCTGGTACGAGGAGATCGTGAAGGGCGCGCCCTGCCGGATCGTCCAGGTCGAGGGCGACGTCGTGGTGCCGGTCGAGACCGCCTCGCCCAAGCACGAATACGCCGCGCGCACCCTGCGGCCGAAGCTGCAGAAGCTCTGGGACGACTTCCTGGAGCCGCTGACGATCCGCAAGGTGGCGCATCCCGCGACGGATTTGCGGCTCAAGGGCGGTCTCGATGTCTCGGACCCGGACGCACTCCTGGCCAAGCTGACGCTCGACAGGGTGGTCGGCCCGGTGAAGCGTTTCGGCGGGGGCTACACCGAGGCGCGGCGGCGCTTCGACCGCTTCCTGAAGGACGGCTTTGCGGGCTACGGCGCCGGCCGCAACAAGCCGGAGGCGGCCGCCGCCTCGCATATGAGCCCCTACCTGCATTTCGGGCAGATCTCGCCGGTGGAGATCGCCCTGGCGATCCGTGACGCCAAGACCGGCGACCGCGACGACCGCTCGGCCTATCTCGAGGAGCTGATCGTCCGGCGCGAATTGGCGATGAACCACGTCTTCCGAACGGAAGGATACGACGATTACGCCCGCGCGGTGCCCGAATGGGCGCGCAAGACCCTGGCCGAGCACGCCGACGACCCGCGCCCGCACCTCTACTCGGAGGAGGAGTTGGCGGAGGGGCAGACCCACGACCACTATTGGAACGTGGCCATGCGCGAGATGCGGGAGACCGGCTACATGCACAACCAACTGCGCATGTACTGGGGCAAGAAGATCCTCGAATGGTCGCCCTCGCCGGAAGAGGCCTTCGCCCGGACGCTTCGGCTCAACAACCGCTATTTTCTCGACGGGCGCGACGCGAACTCCTTCACCAACGTGGCCTGGATCTTCGGCCTGCACGACCGCCCCTGGCAAACCCGCAAGGTCTTCGGCAGCGTGCGCTACCAGAGCGAGAACTCCCTGCGAAAGTTCGATGCCAAGGCCTACGAGCGCGCCGTGACGCGGCTCTGCGAGGCGGAGAAGGGCTGAGGCCTCACCGCTTCAGGCAACCCATCAGCCCATCGACCTGCCCCATCCGGGCCTGGATGCGCGCCGCGATCGCCCGCACGCCGCGCGTCGGCTTGCCGGCGCTGCGCAGGATCGGGTTCGGCAGCACGGCGGCCAGCAGCGCGGCCTCGCCCCGGGTCAGGTCTCGGGCACTCTTGCGGAACCAGTGGCGGGCGGCGGCCTCGGCCCCGAAGATCCCCTCCCCCCACTCGGCCACGTTGAGGTAGATCTCCAGCGTGCGGCGCTTGCCCCAGAGCGCGTCGGCCATCACCGCGAGCGGAATTTCCAGACCTTTCCGGATGTAGGAGCGGCCGGGCCAGAGGAAGACGTTCTTGACCGTCTGCATGGTGATGGTGGAGGCGCCGCGGCTCGGCCCCTCCTCGTCGTCCACCACCTCGCGCAGCGCCCCCCAATCGACGCCGTTATGCAGGCAGAAGCGCTGATCCTCGGATGCCATCACCGCCTGGACCAGGGCCGGCGCGATCGCCTCCAGAGGCACGCTCTCGCGCTGCACGCCCTGGAGCGTCAACCATCGGCCCAGCATCAGGGTTGAGGGCGGGGTCACCACGCTATAGACGAGCGCCAACGTGAGCGTGACGACGAGAACCGCAACGGGCGCGAGGGTGATCAGGGTGGCGGCCCGCCGCAACCCGAACCGGCGCGCCGGAACGGCTTTCCGCGATGGGGAGACCCTTCGCAAGTCGCGCCCGCGCCAACCGGCTTCGCTGTCCTCCGGCACCGCCACCTCGCGTCCGCCCCTCCCCGATCCAGGCCAGTCCCGATGACCTCAACGCAGGCTCCCCACCCCTCGGTCAAGGCGGACGCGTATACGGGTGACTTTACCCACAGGCTCGCTCAGGTCGCCGACACCGTCGAGACCTTCCTCGTGGATCTGCTCGGGCCGAACCTCCAGGCCGGCGAGATCGCCCGGCCGCCGCGCCTGATGGAGGCGATGCGCCACGCCGTGCTCGGCGGCGGCAAGCGCCTGCGGCCCTTCCTCGCCATCGAGACCGCGCGGATGCTCGGCGGCGCCGAGGATGCGGCGCTGGCGGCCGGCGCGGGCGTCGAGCTCGTCCACTGCTACAGCCTCGTCCACGACGACCTGCCGGCCATGGACGACGACGACCTGCGCCGCGGCAAGCCCACCGTCCACAAGGCCTACGACGAGGCCACCGCGATTCTCGTCGGCGACGCGCTCCAGACGCTCGCCTTCGAGGTCACCGCCGATCCGCGCTGGCAGCCCGATCCGGCGATCCGGGCGGAACTCGTGCTCGGTCTGGCCCGGGCCTCCGGCCTCGGCGGCATGGTCGGCGGCCAGCTTCTCGACCTCTCGGCCGAAGGGCGGTTCGGCCCCGCCAGCATGGATATCGACGACACCCTGCGCATGCAGGCGATGAAGACCGGGGCGATCCTCGCCTTCTCGGTGGAGGCCGGCGCGCTGGTCGGCGGGGCGAGCGCCGAGGAGCGCGCGGCTCTCCTGAGCTACGGCAAGGCCTTGGGTCAGGCCTTCCAGGTCGCCGACGACATCCTCGACCGCGAGGCGTCGCCGGAGGCGATGGGCAAGGCCACGGGCAAGGACAAGGACGCGGGCAAGGCCACGCTCGTCGACCGCCTCGGTCTCGATGGCGCGCGGGCCGAATGCGACCGGCTGGTCGCCCTGTGCGAGGAAGCGGTCGCTCCCTGGGGCGCGCGGGCACAGGTGCTGAAGGACGCCGCCCGCTTCACGGTCGCCCGCAAGGCCTGATTTCGCTCCAAGGGCTCTTCGATGGGGCCCCTCCGCTGCCTCGTCTTGGAGGTGGGGAAGGCCGACGGGCGCCGAAGCGGCGTCCGGACGATGACGTCGTCGACGCTTCGTCCTTGCGATGCGAAGCCGTGGCAATCCAGGGCTCCGCACGCTCCGGAGAAGTCGCGCCCTGGATCGCTTCGCATCCGCTCGCGATGACGGAGTTCGGCAAAATCCGAACGTGATCGCCCGGAGATGGTGTGATCCGGTGTCGATCGGTCAGGTTGGCTGGGTTTCCGCCGGCCGTACGCCGTGGAAGCGGTGTCGCTGCGTCGGCGGCACTCGGGCGCAATCGACGCGCTGACCGAACCAGCGATAGCGGCGCCGCGCGACATACGCGTAGACGGCATCGCGCGGCCGCTTCGGGATGAAGCCGAACAGCCCCAGCCAGCGCCAGGGCGCCCGCAGGTGGCGCGCCAGAGCGAGGCCGGCATCCGAGTGGGTCAGCGCCCGGCCGTCCTGCACGAACAGGAAGGTCCCGTTCAGATCCTCGGCGGTGAAGCCGTGAGCCGCGGCCAGGGCGAGCCCGTCCGGGGACCACGCGCCGACGAAGTGCAGCCGGTCGTCGCGCTCATGCGCCAGCACGAAGCGCACGCTCGTCGCGCAGAGCACGCAATCCGTGTCGAAGACGAGGGTGGGCGGCATCGGCCGCGGAACGGAAACGTCGCTCATGTCGCGCTGACGACCACCTCCACGAGGTTCGGACCGCCGGAGCGGATGCCCGCCTCGATCGCTCCGGCAATGTCTCCGGCGCGCTCGATCCGCCGCGACGGCACGCCCATGGAGGCGGCCAGCGCCGGAAAGTCGATGCGGGGCTCGGTGAGATCCATGGCGATGAAGCGGTCGGCGCGCACGGAGGCGTAGTGCGTCTGCGATTTCATGAATTGCTTGAGGATGTTGTACTCGGCGTTGTTGATCACCACGAAGGTGATCGGCAGCCCCTCGTGGGCGGCGGTCCACAGCGCCTGGGGCGAGTACATCGCCGCCCCGTCGCCGACGATGCAGACCACAGGCGCCCGGTCGAGGCCGAGCGAGAAGCCGACCGAGGCCGGCATGCCCCAGCCCAGCACGCCGCCGCGGATGGACGAATATTGCCGCGTCCAGGTGCTGTGCAGGATCGTGCGCAGGTGCCCCAGCGTGGCGGGCGCCTCGTCTATGATGGCGATGTCCGAGCCGACAGCCCGGGCGATCTCCCAGGCGGCGACAAGGGGATGGATCACCGGATCGGCGAAGGCGGCCTGCGCCCGCTCCGCCAGAGCCGCCCGGCGCGCGTCGTAGGCCGCGACCGCCTCCATCCGAAGCCGGGCATAGGCCTCGGCCCGCGGCGCGAGACGGGCCTCCAGCAGCGGCAGCAACGCGTCGAGGGAGGCGCGAATGTCGCCGACGGTCGAGAGATGCGTGGCGTAGGTGCGGCCGAGATCGCGGGCATCGACCGAGAGCTGAAACACTTCGGTGCCCGGCGGCACCGCCGAGCCCTCCGTGTAGAGCACCGTGATCAGCGACTTGCCGCCCAGCGCGAAGACAGCGTCGTAGCGGCCCAGGATCTCCGCGATGCCGCTCGCCTTGGTCGGCAGGTTGCCCATCCAGAGCGGGTGGGCGGTCGGGAACGGGATGTGGGCCGGCCAGGACGAGCCGTAGACGGGTGCGGCCAGGAGGTCGGCGAGCCGCACCGCCTGGGCCGAGGCGTCGCTGGCCTCGACCTCGTCGCCCGCGATCAAGGCGAGGCGGCCGGGAGCGATGGCCGCAAGATGCTCCACGAGCCGGTCGAGGGAGCCGGCCACGGCGCGGTGGTCGATGGTGGAGATCTCGCCCAGCGGCGCGGCGGTCCTTTCCTCCATCACGTCCATCGGCAGCGACAGGAAGACCGGGCCGGAGGGCGCGGCGGCGCAATCATGGAAGGCGCGGCGCAGGAGCACGGGTAACTGGTCGGCATGCGTGACCTCGCGGGCCCATTTCACGGTGGGGCCGGCGAGGGTGACGAGGTCGCCGAAGAGCAGCGGATCGGTGACGACGTGGCGGGAATCCTGCTGCCCCGCAGTGACGACCAGCGGCGTGCCGGAGATCTGGGCGTTGAGCAGGTTGCCCATGCCGTGGCCGAGGCCGCCGGCCGTGTGCAGGTTGAGGAAGCCCGGCCGGCGCGCGGCCTGGGCATAGCCGTCCGCCATGGCGACGGCGCTGGCCTCCTGCAGGGCCAGAACGTAGGCGATGTCGGTGGCATCCGTCAGCGCGTCGATGAGGGGCAGTTCGGTGGTACCCGGATTGCCGAAGACGTAGGCCACGCCCTCGCTGCGCAAGACCTCGACCAGCACGTCGGCCCCGCGCCGCTCGGCCAGAGCTTCGAGTTTCGCAACCGTCATGCGCGCCTCCCGAGGACAGCATCATGCCCTGTCAACGCGGCAGGCCGGCTCCATCGTCCCACGCAGCGCCCACCTCGTTGTGCAGCGACTCGCGAAATGGCCGATGCGTCAGGGCGCGGCGGGGCGCGGCTGCACCGTCCAGGTCGCCCAGAAGACCGGGCGGCCGTAGAGGGAGGAGGCGTCGCTGCCGTCGACGCGCGGGGCCCGTCGGTCGAGCCAGGTCAGGAAACCGCCCTTGTCGGGATAGATCGCGGGGGCGTCGAGATTGCCGTAGCGGTCCGTCATCCAGCCGAAGCCGTCGCGGGTGAAGCGCCCGAGGGCGTCGCCGCCGGAGCGCAGGCCGAGATAGGCACTCGAATGGCCCGCCGCGACGGGCTCGGCGTAGAGCGACAGGGCGGTGATGCTGCCGGGCGAGAGGTCGGCGGTGTAGTGAAGGCAGATGTCGGCGACCGGACCGCCCGAGGCGGTGACCGGTCGCGCGCAGGAATAGGCCACCGCCCAGCGGTCCATGCCCCGCGCCTTGGCCACCCGCATGTTGGTGTCGGCCGGCAGGCCCTCGATCAGCGTGACGGGCGCCGACCATGCGCGCTCGGCCAGGGGGTCGCGGCTCGTGCGCAGGTAGAGCCCCATGCGCCGCTTGGCCGGTGCCGCGCTGCAATCGGAGGGCAGCACGTCGGTGTAGAAGTAGTGGTAGGTACGATCGACCATGGCGATCGAGCCGGTCAGGCCGCGGGCCTCCAGGCCCGGGGCGGCACAGTTGCCGACGATGGGCTTGCCGGTTTCGTCGAGCACCGGCGCGGGCTTCTGCGCCTCCGGCCGGCCGCGGCCTCGGCGCCGGCCCTCCGCTTCAGGCGGGGCGCCGAAGGGCTTCCACTCCGTGCCGGGATCGGACTCCACGCGCAGGTCGAGCCCCTGGAAGTCGTAGGTCCGCGCCTGCACCAGAACCCGGCGATGCCCCTCCGGCGCGGGCTCCGTCGCCGTGGTGAGGATGGCGTAATAGGGGTCACCCGCCCAGTCGCGCCCGGCCACCATCATGGCGCTGCCGGAAGGGTCGTTCTCCGGCGCGACGTTCTGGGGCTGGAAGGTCATCTTGCCCCGCTCGCCCGCCTCTCGCTCCGCGCGCCGGGCCTCCCGCCGCGCCTGGCGGCTTGCCCGGCTGCGGCGGCGCGGGGACGCGGCCTGCGCCGCCCGGGCGGCACCCGGGCCGGCCCCGGCCCGACCCTCGTTCCAGAAGCGCGGATCGGCGAGCGGCAGCGTGGTGGCCAGGGCCTCGACCTGCCGGCCGATGCGGACGGCGCCGCCCGCCGTAGCGTCGGTGGCCCGCAAGTCCGGCGGGCAGTTCTGCTCGCCGCGCCGTCCTTCGCGGCGGGGCGGCTCGGCCCGGTAGATCACTTGGAGCGGACCGGGCGGGCCGGTGTCCTTGAGGCGCAGGATCTGCACGTCGTGGACGAAGCGGCAGGGCGGCGGGACGGCGTAGACGCCCTCGGCCTCGTTCGACGAGCGGCAGATTTCGAGCGCGCCCCCGCCGGTGACGTAGCAGGTGCTGCTGCCCGCACGGGGCGCGCCGGCTTCGGAGGGTCCGGCCATCGCCGCCAGGAGCAGCACGCCGCCCGCGAGGGCGCGCGCCGACCGGCCGGCTCCGGGCCTCGGGACACCGCATCCGGCGGCGACAGGGGTTTGGGAAGGGCGCGTCCGATACACGGCGGAACCTTAGCGCGGCGGCCACGCTTGCGGAAGCAGTCGCGCACGGCTTCCCCCACGCGATCGAACCGATCGCGACCCGCGAACCTTGATCTTCGTCAAGGGCATGATCCTGGTGAAAGGATTGGCTCACCAACGGGGACTAGCCTGCGCGTTCGATCGATCGAGAGGGCATTCATCGATGAGTAGCGGTCTCTCAGCACCACCCGCCGGCCTGTCGGAGGTCTCCCGCCTCGCGACGCTGCTGGCCGATCAGGCGCTCGATGCGCAGATCATGAGCCGTCCGATTCCCGACGACCAGATCCGCGCGCTCATGGAGGCCGCCCTCCTGCTCGACGAGTACGGCCAGGAGCTGCCCCCCCTGCTGGGGCAGATCGTGCACGAGATCGGCACCGCCGCCTCCGCCAAGCCGTCGCGCCCTGGCCGACGCCCGGAGGAGGACGAGGTCGGGCGCATGGCCTGGATGCTGCGCCCGTTCCGCTCCTCCAAGCGGACGGGCTGAGGGCGAACCTCACGGGGATCCGTGGGCTTGCAGCCGCCCATCCGCCCCGATAGAGCCGCGGGCGCGATCAGCGACGCGCCGCATCCGCGCGCGAGACCGCGCGCGATCATCCCGGAGGCAGCCCGATGACCACCTACAAGCTTCTGCTCCTGCCCGGCGACGGCATCGGCCCCGAGGTGATGGCCGAGGTGGAGAAGGTCGTCGGCTGGCTCGGTCGTGCCGGTCTCGCCTCCTTCGAGATGGAGCGCGACCTCGTCGGCGGCGCGGCCATCGACGTGCACGGCAAGCCGCTCGCGGACGAGACGCTGACCCGGGCCGACGCGGCGGACGCGATCCTGCTCGGTGCCGTCGGCGGGCCGAAATGGAACGGCGTGGCCTACGACATCCGCCCCGAGGCGGGCCTCCTGCGCCTGCGCAAGGATCTCGGCCTGTTCGCCAACCTGCGCCCGGCGATCTGCTACCCGGCGCTCGCGGACGCCTCTGCCCTCAAGCGCGAGCTGGTCGAGGGCCTCGACATCATGATCGTGCGCGAGCTGACCGGTGGCGTCTATTTCGGCGAGCCGAAGGAGATCACCACGCTCCAGGACGGCTCGAAGCGGGCGGTCGACACACAGGTCTACACCACCGCCGAGATCGAGCGGATCGCGCACGTGGCCTTCGACCTCGCCCGCAAGCGCTCCGGCCGGGTCGCCTCGGCCGAGAAGAACAACGTGATGAAGACCGGCGTCCTCTGGAAGGAAGTCGTCACGCGCGTGCATGCCGAGCACTACGCCGAGGTCGAGCTGGAGCACGTGCTCGCCGACAATTGCGCCATGCAGCTGGTGCGGCGCCCCAAGCAGTTCGACGTGCTCGTGACCGACAACCTGTTCGGCGACGTGCTCTCGGACGTGGCGGCGATGCTGACCGGCTCGCTCGGCATGCTGCCCTCGGCCTCGCTCGGCGCGGTGGACGCGCGCGGCACCCGCAAGGCGCTCTACGAGCCGGTCCACGGCTCGGCTCCCGACATCGCCGGCAAGGGTTTTGCCAACCCCATCGCGATGATCGGCTCGCTCGCCATGTGCCTGCGCTACTCCTTCGGACTCGGCGAGGCCGCCGACCTCGTGGAGGGCGCGATCACCCGCACGCTCGCCTCGGGCACCCGCACCCGCGACATCGCCGGCGAAGGCCAGACCGCCGTCAGCACCAGCGAGATGGGCGACGCGATCCTGCGCGAGCTGGAGACGCAGGCGGGCTGAGACACATACACCCGCTTCCCCCCTTTCCCCGCAGGCGGGAGAGGGGGCGCCCCCCGCACCGTCACCGCGAGGCGAAGCCGAAGCGACCCGGAGCGCGACTACTCCGGAGAGTGCGGAGCCCTGGCTTGCCACGGCTTCGCCTCGCAAGGACGAAGGAAGCGACCGAAGCGATCAACCGAAACCGGATCACGCGTCCCCGAGCGGCAGCCACGCCCGGCCGTCGCGGGCCAGCAAGTCGTCCGCCGCCTTCGGTCCCTCGCTGCCCGCCGCGTAGGGCGCCACGGGTGCGTCCTTCCAGGCTTTGAGCAGCGGATCCACGGCGGCCCAGGCCGCTTCGATGGTGTCGGCGCGCTGGAACAGGGTCGTGTCGCCCCTCATGCAATCGTAGAGCAGCGTCTCGTAGCCGACGGTCGGGGCCGGATCGAAGAAATCGCCGTAGCGGAAACCCGTCTCGATCGCGGCGAGATGCATCTGCGGGCCCGGGCGCTTCACGTTCAGGCGGGTGGCGGAGCCCGGCTCCGGGTCGATGCGAAGCCGCATCACGTTCGCGTCGAGTTTGGGAGCGTCCTTGCCCTGGAAGAGCGGGAAGGACGGCGGCTTGAACTGCACCGCGATCTCCGTGCGCCGGCCGGCCAGGCGCTTGCCGGTGCGCAGGTAGAACGGCACCCCGGCCCAGCGCTCGTTCCCGATCTCGAGCTTCAGGGCGACGTAGGTTTCGGTGTGCGAGGCTTCGTCCACGTTCGACTCGTCGCGATAGGCGGCCACGTCGCTGCCCCCCTCCTTGCCCGCCCGGTACTGGCCGCGCACAGCGTTCTCGGGGGTCATGGGGCGGATCGCCTGGACCAGCTTGGACTTCTCGCCGCGCACGTCCTCGGCGTCGAAGCTGTCGGGCGGCTCCATCGCCGCCATGCAGAGAAGCTGGAACAGGTGGTTGGGCACCATGTCGCGCAGCGCGCCCGTCGGCTCGTAGAAGCGGCCGCGCTCCTCGACGCCGATCGTCTCGGCGGCGGTGATCTCGACATGATCGATGTGCTCATGCCGCCAGATCGGCTCCAGCATCCGGTTGGCGAAGCGGATCGCCAGGAGGCTCTGGACCGTCTCCTTCCCCATGAAGTGGTCGATCCGGTAGAACTGGCTCTCCTCGGCCTGGGCCAGGATCGTCTTGTTCAGGGCGCGGGCGGATTCGAGATCCGAGCCGAACGGCTTCTCGATGATGACGCGGCGGAAGGCGCCCTCCGCTTCCTTCAGCAGACCCGCCCGGCCCAGCCCCTCGACCACGGGGCCGAAGAAGCGGGCCGCCACCGCCAGATAGAACACGACGTTGCCCTTCAAGCGCCCGGCGAGCGCGCGGTAGGTCGCCTCGTCGGTGAAGTCGCCTTGCGTGACGTGCAGGCGGTCCCGCACGAAGTCCCAGGCCTTCGGCTCGATGCTCTTGGCGTGGAACTCGGCCGAGGTATCCTTGGTGAAGGATTCCATCGTCGCGCTGAGATCGTCGCGCCAGCCCTGGTCGGTCAGGGGGTTGTGATCGACGCCGAGCACGGAGAAGCCATCCGCCAGGAGACCGCCGCCGGCGAGATTATAGAGGGCCGGCATCAGCAGCCGCTTGGTGAGGTCGCCGCCGGCACCGAACACCACGAGGGTGCAGGGCGGGGCCTGCGGCGTGTCGGGCGTATCGTGGACGCAGGCGTCGGGCATGACTGATCCGGAGCTGACGGCCGGGGCCGAAGCCTGACCGCGGGAAACGCCGTTTCAACAGCACCGGGCGGCCCATGTTCCGGGATCGCGGGGCGGCCGACCGTGATCGTGCGCGCTCACACGTCCGAAGCCCGCTCTCCCCGTCATCGCGAGCGTGAGCGAAGCGATTTAGCTGCGCGCCTTCTCTGGTTGTCGCGGCGCGCTGGATTGCTGCGGCTCCGCCTCGCGACGATGGATCGAGCCTGAGCGAGCGCGATCCTACTCGTCGGTGCGGAGGGCCGTGCCCCGGTCGATCGGCAGGCGCGGCCCCTTCAGCTCCTCGCCGGTCGGGAGGGCGCGGGCGTCCCAGCCGCCGCCGAGCGCGCGGATCAGCGCCACGGCGGTGGTGAAGCGGGTGAGCCGCACCTGCAGGGCGGTGATCTCGTTGTTGATGAGCAGCGCCTGGGCCGTGACCACGGTGGTGTAGTTCTGCGTGCCGGCCCGGTACTCGTTCAGCGCGATCTCGACCGCGCGGCGGGCCGAGGCCACCGCCTCGTCCTGCTTGGCCTGCTGCCGGGCGAGGATGCGCACCCCGGCCAGCCCGTTCTCGACCTCGCCGAAGGCGGTCAGCACGGTCTGGCGGTAATTGGCCACCGCCGCCTCGTAGGCCGCCCGCGCCGCCTGCAGCACCGCTCCGCGGGCGCCGCCGTCGAAGAAGACCTGGCTGCCCGAGGCGCCGATCGACCAGACGCGGTTGACCGCCGAGAACACGCCGTTGCTGGTCGCCCCCGAGATGCCGCCCGAGGCCGAGAGGGTGACGGTGGGGTAGAAGGCGGAGACGGCCACGCCGATCTGCTCGCTCTGCGCCTGCACCAGCCGTTCGGCCCCGGCCACGTCGGGACGACGCTCCAGGAGGTCCGACGGGATGCCGACGGGCACCGCGGGCGGGCGCACCGGCAGCGGCGCGAAGGCGAGGCTGACCTCGGAGGGCGGACGCCCTGTGAGGATCGCCACCGCGTGCTCGAAGGTCGCCCGCTGGAGATCGACGGCGATCAGCGAGGCCTGCGTCGTCTGAAGCTGGGTCTGCGCGGTGATGACGTCGGAGCGCGCCGCCACGCCGGCCGCGTACTGGTTCTCGGCAATGGCGAGGCTGCGCTTGAAGCCCTCGACGTTCTCCTCCAGCACGCGCTTGAGCGCATCCTGGTAGCGGAGCTGGAGATAGTTCGTCGCCAGTTCCGCCTGGAGGCTGAGACGGACCAGCGCGAGGTCGGCAGCCGAGGCCTGGGCCGAGGCGACGTCGCTCTCGATCTGCCGGCGGATGCCGCCGAACAGGTCGAGCTCCCAGCTCGCCTGCCCCTGGAGGGAGACGGTGGTGCGCTCGGCGCCGAGCGCCCGGGAGCGGACGATGCTCGGTGCGCCGATCACCGTGGGAAACAAGGCGGCGCGGGCCTGCGCCACGAGGGCGCGGGCCTGATCGTAGACCGCGATCTGGGCGCGCAGGTTCTGATTGTCCACGTCGATGGAGCGGATCAGGCGATCGAGAGTCGGGTCCTTGAAGACGCGCCACCAGTCGCCGCGATCGGCCGCGTCGTTCGGGCTCGCCGGGCGCCAGCCCTTCTGCGCCTGGACGTAGGCGAGGCTGTCCTCTCGCGTGCCGCCCTGCTTGAAGCCGAGGGGCGTCTCGACGGAGGGACGCGAATAGTCGGGGCCGACAAGGCAGCCGGAGGTGGTTGCGGCAAGGGCGATCACGCCAGCAACCCGGAAAACAAGTGCGCGCACGTCCCTCTCCCCTCTGCAGGAGAGGGTGGCCCTCGAAGAGGGACGGGTGAGGAGAGCGCCGCTTCCGGACAGTGCGGAGCCGGCCCCTCTCCCGCCTGCTCCGCAGGCCCCCTCCCCCGCAGAGGGGAGAGGGTTTTTGCACGTGTCAGGGATCACGAAACGAACATCCTCACTCGGCGGGCACCGCCGCCGCTCCGCCCCGGCGGCGCTTCGCCCAGAGCCGGAGACGGTCGAGATACAGGTAGACGACCGGTGTCGTGTAGAGGGTCAGGATCTGGCTGACGATCAGTCCCCCGACGATGGCGATGCCGAGCGGCCGCCGCAGCTCCGCCCCCTCGCCGCCCGCGACGATGAGCGGGGCCGCGCCGAGGATGGCGGCCAGCGTCGTCATCATGATCGGGCGGAAGCGCAGGATGCAGGCCTCGAAGATCGCCTCATGCGGCGTCATCCCCCGATGCCGCTCGGCATCGATGGCGAAGTCGATCATCAGGATGGCGTTCTTCTTCACGATGCCGATGAGGAGGAACACCGCGATCAGGGCGACGATGGTGAATTCGGTGCCGGTGGCGAGCAGGGCCACGATGGCGCCGATGCCGGCCGAGGGCAGAGTCGAGAGAATCGTCAGCGGGTGGATGTAGCTCTCGTAGAGGATGCCGAGCACGGCGTAGACCGCGAGCAGGGCGGCGAGGATGAGGAGCGGCTGGCGCGAGGCGGAGTCCTGGTAGCTCTTGGCCGCGCCGGCGAACTCGCCGTGGATCGTCTGCGGCAATTGCAGGTCGAGCATGGTCTGGTCGATCACGGCCGTGGCCTCGCCCAGGCTCTTGCCCGGCACGAGGTTGAAGGAAATCGTGGTGGCCACGAACAGGCCCTGGTGCGAGACCTGGACCGGGGCGTTGCCGGTCTCGAAGCGGGCGAAGGCCGAGAGCGGGACCATGGTCTCGCGGGCGCTCGACACCGGCGCGCTCGACGAGGCACTGCCCCGGCTCGCGGCGATGGCGTTCGCGGCGGCGTTGCGCGCCGAGTCGGCGGCGAGCGTCGCGGCCGTGTCGGTGGTGGAGGTCGAGGCGGTCGATTCGGTGGTGGTGCCGCCGCCCTCGACCGTGCCGGCCACTGCGTTGGTCGTGGCCGAGCCTCGCGCCCGGCCGCCCGTGGTCGAGACGTAGATCGTCTTCAGAACCTCCGGGTTCTGGAGGTATCGCGGCGCGATCTCCATCACCACGTGGTACTGGTTGAGTGGGTTGTAGATCGTCGAGACCTGACGCTGGCCGAAGGCATCGTAGAGGGTGTTGTCGATCTGGTCGGGCGTGATGCCGTAGCGGAAGGCCGTCGGCCGGTCGATCACGAGGCGGCTCTCCAGCCCGCCCTCCTGCTGGTCGGAAGTCACGTCGGCGAAGATGTCGGTGCGCTTCTGCAGCGCCTGGAGCAGCTTCGGCGAGGCGGCGTAGAGTTCCTCCGCCGTGTCGCCCTGCAGCGTGTACTGGTACTGGGCGAAGCTCTGCCGGCCGCCCATGCGCAGATCCTGGCGGGGGAAGAGAAACAGGCGCGCGCCCGCCACCTGGGCGAGCTTGGGCCGCAGCCGGTTCATCACCTTCTCGATGGAATCGCGCTGGCCCAGGGGTTTGAGCCCGACGAAGACGTTGGCCGAGTTGGTGCCGCGCCCGCCGGTGAAGCCGACGATGCTCTCCACCGCCGGATCCGCCTGCACGATGGCGCTCGCCCGCTCCAACTTCTCCTTCATCGACTGGAACGAGATGCGCTGGTCGGCCTGGATGCCGCCCATGAGCTGGCCGGTATCCTGATCGGGGAAGAAGCCCTTCGGCACGATGATGTAGCCGTAGACGGTCAGCCCGATCGCGATGAAGACGCTGAGCGCGGTCAGGCGGCGATGGTGGAGCGCGATGCGCAGGGTCCGCTCGTAGCCCCGCAACAGCGCGTCGAAGCCGCCCTCCAGCCCCCGCAGCAGGATGTTGGGGCGCTTGGCCCCATGCCTCTGCGCCTCCGGCTTCAGCAGCAGCGCGCACATCATCGGCGTGGTGGTGAGCGAGAGCACGAGCGAGACGAGGATCGCCATCGACAGCGTGACCGCGAATTCCTGGAACAGGCGGCCGACGATGCCGCCCATGAGCAGGATCGGCAGGAACACGGCGATGAGCGACAGGCTCATCGAGACCACGGTGAAGCCCACCTCGCGGGCGCCGGTCAGCGCCGCCTCGACCCGCGGCATGCCGGCCTCGATGTGGCGCTGGATGTTCTCCAGCACGACGATGGCGTCGTCCACGACGAAGCCGGTCGCGATGATCAGGGCCATCAGCGAGAGGATGTCGAGGGAGTAGCCGAGCAGCCACATCGCCGCGAAGGTGCCGACGATCGAGATCGGCACGGCCACCGCCGGGATCAGCGTGGCCCGCCACGAGCGCAGGAAGATGAAGGTGACGAAGATCACGAGGCCGATGGCGATGACCAGCGTCTCCTCGGTACTCGCCAGCGAGGCGCGGATCGTGGCCGAGCGGTCGCCGGAGATGTTGAGGTCGATGTCGCCCGGCAGCGCCGCCTTGACCTGCGGGATCGCCGCGCGCACCCGCTCCACCGTTTCGACGACGTTCGAGCCCGGCTGCTTGTAGATGAACAGGATCACGCCCGGCTTGCCGTCGACCAGGCCGAGATTGCGCTTGTCCTCCACCGAGTCGACCACCTCGCCGACATCGGCCAGCCGCACGGCGGCGCCGTTGCGGTAGGCCACGACGATGTCGCGGTAGTCGGAGGCCTGCCGGCCCTGGTCGTTGGCGTAGAGCTGGTAGCGGCGGTCCCCTGCCACGATGTCGCCCTTGGGCGAGTTGGCGTTGGCCGAGGCCAGGCCTGCGCGGATGCCCTCCAGGCCGATGCCGTAGTGGAACAGGGCGGTCGGATCGAGCTCGACCCGCACCGCCGGCAGCGACGAGCCGCCGATATCGACGTTGCCGACGCCCTCGATCTGGCTCATCCGCTGCTGCACGATGGTCGCGGCGGAATCGTAGAGCTGACCGGGCGTCAGGGTGCCGGAGGTCAGCCCCAGGATCAGGATCGGCGAATCGGCCGGGTTGAACTTGCGATAGGTCGGGTTGGTGCGCAGCGAGGTCGGCAGGTCGGCGCGCGCGGCGTTGATCGCCGCCTGCACGTCGCGGGCGGCGCCGTCGATGTCGCGGTTGAGGCCGAACAGCAGGACGATCCGCACGGTGCCGGTCGAACTCGTCGAGGTCATCTCGTTGACGTCGGCGATGGCCCCGAGCCGCCGCTCCAGCGGCGCGGCCACGGTGGTGGCCATGGTCTCGGGCGAGGCGCCGGCCATCTGCGCCTGGACGAGGATGACCGGGAAATCGACCTGCGGCAGCGGCGCCACCGGCAGGCGCACGTAGGCGAACATGCCGGCCAAGAGCAGGCCGATGGTCAGCAGCGTCGTCGCAACCGGGCGGCGGATGAAGGGTTCGGAGAGGTTCAAGGCACCGCCCCGCCCGGCGCCAGCCCGTCCCGCTCCCGCCGCCGCATGATCCGGCGCTCCAGCCGGTCGAAGGCGAGGTAGATGACGGGGGTCGTGAACAGCGTCAGAACCTGGCTGACGATGAGGCCGCCGGCGATGACGATGCCGAGCGGCTGGCGCAGCTCCGAGCCGACGCCGGAGCCGACGATCATCGGCACCGCCGCGAACAGGGCGGCGAGCGTCGTCATCAGGATCGGGCGGAAACGCAGCAGGCAGGCTTCGTAGATCGCGTCGCGGGGCGTCTTGCCCTCCTCGCGCTCCGCCTGGAGCGCGAAGTCGATCATCATGATCGCGTTCTTCTTCACGATGCCGATCAGGAGCACGATGCCGATGATCGCGATGATGTCGAGCGAGAGCCCGAACCACATCAGCCCGAGCAGCGCGCCGATGCCGGCGGACGGCAGGGTCGAGAGGATGGTGATGGGGTGGATGAAGCTCTCGTAGAGCACGCCGAGCACGATGTAGACGGTGATGATCGCGGCGCAGACGAGGAACAGCTCGTTGGAGAGCGCCGTCTGGAACGCGATGACCGAGCCCTGCGGCACCACGTTGAAGCTCGCCGGCAGGTCGATCGCCTTGCGCGCGGCGTCGAGCGCATCCACCGCCTGGCCCAGGGCGACACCCGGGGCGAGGTTGAACGAGACGGTGGTGGCCGGGAACTGGCCGAGATGGCCGATCAGCAGGGGCGCGCGGCGCTCCTCGATTTTCGCCACCGCCGAGAGCGGCACCTGCCCCGAGGGCGCGGTGGAGGACGGCAGGTAGAGGTTTTCGAGGGAGGCCAGCGAGGTGTGCAGCTTCGGGTTCGCCTCGAGGATGACCCGGTACTGGCTCGACTGGGTGAAGATGGTCGAGACGATGCGCTGGCCGAAGGCGTCGTAGAGCACGTTGTCGATCGTGGCCGGCGTGATGCCGTAGCGGCCCGCCGTGGCGCGGTCGATGGTGACGTAGGCGGCCAGTCCGTTGCCCTGGTAATCGCTGGTGACGTCGGCGAGCAGCGGCGAGCGGCGCAGGGCATCGACGTAGCGCGGCACCCAGGTTTCGAAGTCGCCGAGATTCGGGTTCTCCAGGATCACCTGGTACTGCGTGGCGGAGACGGCCGTGTCGATCGTCAGATCCTGCACCGGCTGCATGTAGAGCCGCACGCCGGATACCGTGGCGGTCGCCGCGTTGAGGCGGCGGATGATCGTGCTCGCATCCGCGCCGCGGGCCTCGCGGGGCTTCAGGTTGATGAGGAAGCGGCCGGAATTGAGCGTGACGTTCTGCCCGTCCACGCCGATGAACGAGGACAGGCTCGCCACGTCCGGGTCCTTCAGCACCACGTCGGCCAGCGCCTGCTGGCGCTCCGCCATGGCCTCGTAGGAGACGCTCTGGTCGGCCTGGGAAATGCCCTGGATCACGCCCGTGTCCTGCACGGGGAAGAAGCCCTTGGGGATCACCACGAACAGCCAGGCGGTGAGCGCGACGGTGCCGAGCGTCACCAGCAGCGTCAGGCCTTGATGGGCGAGCACGACCCGCAGCGCCCGGCCGTAGAGCGCGATGACGCCGTCGTTGAGCCGACGGCCGGCACGGGCAATCGGGCCCTCGCGGCGGGTGGCGGGTGTGTCGGCGCCGTGGGCGACGGGCTTCAGAAGCCGCGCGCACATCATCGGAACGAGCGTCAGCGAGACCACAGCCGAGATGACGATGGTGGCCGAGAGCGTGATCGCGAACTCGCGAAACAACCGTCCCACCACGTCGGCCATGAAGAGCAGCGGGATCAGCACCGCGATCAGCGAAACGGTGAGCGAGATGATGGTGAAGCCGATCTCGCGGGAGCCCTTCAGCGCCGCCTCGAACGGGTCGTCCCCCTCTTCGACGTGGCGGGCGATGTTCTCGATGACGACGATGGCGTCGTCCACCACGAAGCCGGTGGCGATGGTGAGCGCCATCAGCGAGAGGTTGTCGAGGGAGAAGCCCCAGGCATCCATGGCCGCGAGCGCGCCGATCAGCGAGAGCGGCACCGACAGGCTCGGGATCAGCGTCGCGGAAAAACTGCGCAGGAACAGGAAGATCACCATCACGACGAGCGCGATGGCAAGCATCAGCTCGAACTGCACGTCGTGCACCGAGGCGCGGATCGTCGTCGTGCGATCGGTCAGCGTGGCGATCGAGACGGAGGCGGGCATCGTCGCTTCGAGCTGCGGCAGCAACCGCTTGATGCGGTCCACCGTATCGATGACGTTGGCGCCGGGCTGGCGCTGGATGTTGAGGATGACCGCGGGGGTCCGGTCGGCCCAGGCGCCGAGCCGGGTGTTCTCAGGGCCTTCCACCACCTCGGCCACGTCGGTCAGGCGCACGGGCGCGCCGTTGCGGTAGGCGATGATGGCGCTGGCATAGACCGCCGGGTCGCGGACCTGATCGTTGGCGTTGATGGCGTAGGACTGGGTCGGGCCGTCGATGTTGCCCTTGGGCGTGTTGACGTTGAGGTTGGCGATCGTGGTGCGCAGGTCGTCGATGTTGAGGCCGTAGGCGGCCATGGCCATGGAGTTGAAGCGCACCCGCACCGCCAGCCGCTGGCCGCCGCCCATGCTGACGAGGCCGACGCCCGCGATCTGGCTGATTTTCTGCGCCAACCGCGTTTCGGCCAGATCCCGGACCTGCGTGAGGGGCATCGTGGCGGAGGTCAGCGCCAGCGTCAGCACCGGTGCGTCGGCCGGGTTGACCTTGGCGTAGATCGGCGGCGCCGGCAGGTCGGTCGGCAGCAGGTTGCCCGCCGCGTTGATCGCCGCCTGGACCGACTGCTCGGCGATGTCGAGGGGGATGTCGAGGTTGAATTGAAGGGTGATGACCGAGGCCCCCGCCGAGCTCTGCGAGGACATCTGGTTGAGATTGGTCATCTGGCCGAACTGCCGCTCCAGCGGAGCGGTCACGGCCGAGGTCATCACCTCCGGGCTGGCGCCCGGGTAGAAGGTCTGCACCTGGATCGTCGGGTAATCGACGGCGGGCAGCGCCGAGACCGGCAGGTTCAGGTAGGAGACCGCGCCGACGATCAGGATCGCCAGCATCGACAGCGTGGTCGCGACGGGCCGCAGGATGAAGATGCGGGACGGGTTCATGGCTTCGACCCGCCTACTGCGCCGGTCGCCGGCGTCCCCGACGTTCCTGGCCGCCCTGTTCGGCGCCCGCCTCGGCCGGCGGACCGGCCGCGGGCGCGCCTCCCGCGGATGCGTTTGCAGCCGGCGTCCCCGGGAGCGTCGAACCGGGCGCGCCGGCCGCCGGACCCGCGGCTTGAGGACCGGCCGTGTGCCCGACGACCCGCACCTGCGCGCCCTCGCGCAGGCGGTCGGTTCCGTCGGTGACGACGCGGTCGCCGGCCGTGAGGCCCGACAGCACCACCGTGTTCACGCCGTCGGTCTCGCCGGTCTTGATCGGCCGCACGGTGACCTTCTCGTCGCCGTCCATCAGGTAGACGTAGGTGCCCGGCGTGCCGCGCAGGATGGCGCCGTTGGGCACGAGCGGCGCGTTCTCGATGGTCTCGACCGTGAGACGCGCGTTGACGAACTGGTTCGGGAACAGCGTCTCGTCGCCGTTCTCGAACATCGCCCGCAGCTTCACGGTGCCGGTTGTGGTGTCGATCTGGTTGTCGACGGTGTCGAGCCGGCCGGTGGCGATCTCGTGCTGGTCGCTGCGGTCGTAGGCGCGCACGGTGAGCGTGGCGCCCGCGCGCACCCGGCGCATCACCCGCGCCACGTCGTCCTCGGGCAGGGTGAACACCACCGAGATCGGCCGCAGCTGCGTCACGACCACGATGTTGGTCGAGCCGGCGGTGATGTAGTTGCCGAGATCGACCTGACGCAGGCCCACACGCCCCTCGATCGGCGAGACGATCCGGGCATAGGTGAGGTTGAGCTTCTGCTGATCGACCAGCGCCTGGTCAGCCGCCACCGTGCCCTCGTTCTGCTTCACCAGGGCGGCCTGGGTGTCGACGTTCTGCTTGGAGATCGAATCCTGGCGGTTCAGCGTCTGGTAGCGCTGGAGATCAAGCTTCGAGTTCTGCAGCAGCGCCTGATCGCGGGCAAGCTGGCCCTGATACTGCGCGAGCAGGGCCTCGTAGGGACGCGGGTCGATCTGGGCGAGGAAGTCGCCCTCCTTCACCATCTGGCCCTCGCGGAAACCGATCTTCGTGAGGTAGCCGCTGATCTGCGAGCGGATCGAGACGGTGGCGAGCGGCGTCACCGTTCCGAGCCCCTGGAGCACCACCGGCATGTTGCCGGTGGTGACCGGCGCGACGCCGACCGCCTGCTTCATGTCGGCCGGGCGTCCGCCGCGGCCCGGACCGCCATGGCCCGGCGCGCGGGCGGTCTCCTCGGCGGGCTTCTGCCTCGCGTCGTAGGTGCGGTGCGCGACCGCGCCGGCCCCGCCCAGGATCAGGAGCGCGAGCATCCAGCGGCCCAACCGGCGGCGCCGACGGACCGGCACCGAGGCCGGCACGGGATCGGCGACCCTGTATTCCCGGGCCGTCTCCCTACGTATCGGCGAACTCTCGTTCATCCCTCACACTCGTCGACAGAAGTCCGAGCCCGAAACGCGGGCCCGCTCGTGGGGAGCCCCATGGCTCCGTTCCCAACTTGGCGGTGAAGCGATCCCAGCCGACGCGCGCGCGGACGGAGGCCGGGCCGAAGCGGAGCCGGCCGCGAGGCTGACCGGGCAATACGGTGTTCCTAGGGCGACGACGTTTCCGGCGTATTGCTGGATCCCGCCGCGCCCTGCGGCTGATAGAGGCGGATCACCTCGCGAAACGAGGCATCCACCGCCGTCACCGGCAGCGCGAGACGCAGGCCCAGCCCGGAGACGCCGCAGCCGAGCGCGAGGAGCAGACAGGTTCCCAGACGCATGTTCCGCCGATTCCGAGCCCGTTCGCCGCGCTGGTCGCGATCGGACATGAAAAAGGCCGCCGAGTCGAGCGGCGGCCTTTTTCATTCTGCGACCGGACCGGCCAGCCACACTCGCGAGACGAGGGGGCGAAGTCCCTCAAGTGCGGCGGCCGGTCCGACCGTGGTCAGAACATGCGCTTACGACTGATGATCGTCAACATTCGTCACCCCCAACTCCGCCCGCAAATCCCGGCTTTCCTGCTCGTCACGCAAGCTCATGTGCGTGAGCGCACCTTACAGGAAGCCTTCGCCGAGAGCCCTGGCAAGTTTCTGCAAGACGCCTCTTGCCTGAGGCCATGACGATGCCATGCAGCGCCAAGTTCTTGTGGCAGCTCCCGTCTTGCACCGGAGCCTCGACGCCGCGCGACCGGCGGGCAAAGACAACTTCATGGATCGTTTCGCGCACCCCGTCTTCGCCGACCTTCCGGAAACCGTGTTCGAGACGATGTCGCGCCTGGCCCGACAGCACGGCGCCATCAATCTCGGACAGGGATTTGCCGACGGCCAGGGACCGGACGACGTACGGGCCGCCGCCGCGCGGGCGCTGGAGAGCGTCAGCAACCAGTATCCGCCGATGATGGGGCTGCCCTCCCTGCGCACGGCGGTCGCCGCGCATTACCGGGCGCACCAGGGCCTCGATCTCGATCCCGAGCGGGAGGTGATGGTCACATCGGGCGCGACCGAGGCCCTGGCCGGCGCGCTGATGGCGCTGATCCGGCCCGGCGACGAGGTCGTGCTGTTCGAGCCGATGTACGACGCCTACCTGCCGCTGGTGCGCCGCGCAGGCGGCGTGCCGCGCTTCGTCACGCTCAAGCCGCCGCATTTCCGGATCGAGGAGGCGGCCCTGGCCGAGGCCTTCTCCGAGCGCACCCGGCTCGTCCTCCTGAACAACCCGCTCAACCCGAGCGCGACCGTCTTCCCCGAGGCGGACCTTGCGCTGGTGGCCGCCTTCTGCCGCCGCCACGACGCGGTCGCGGTCTGCGACGAGGTCTGGGAGCACGTGATCTTCGATCGCAGGCGCCACGTGCCCCTGATGGCCCTGCCGGGGATGCGCGAGCGCACGGTGAAGATCAGCTCGGCCGGCAAAATCTTCAGCCTCACCGGCTGGAAGGTCGGCTTCGTCATGGCGGCCGAGCCCCTCATGCGCGTGCTCTCGCGGGCGCATCAGTTCCTGACCTTCACCACGCCGCCCAACCTTCAGGAGGCCGTCGCCTACGGTCTGGCCAAGGACGACGCTTTCTTCGAGGCCATGCGAGACGGCCTCGGCCGCTCCCGCGACCGGCTCGCGCGCGGTCTGTCCGACCTCGGGTTCACGGTGCTGCCGAGCGCGGGCACCTACTTCCTCAGCATCGACATCGCCGGGTTCGGCGAGGGCGACACCGCCTTCTGCGAGCGCATGGTGCGGGAGCACGGCGTGGCGGGCATTCCCGTCAGCGCCTTCTACGAGCGGGGAGACGTGACGAACCTCGTCCGGCTCTGCTTTGCCAAGAACGACGCCACGCTCGACGCGGCGATCGAGCGCCTCGCCGGCCTCGTGCGCGCGGGGTAGCGCGCGGCCGGTCGTTCCTTGTGGAACGCGAAAGGCGGGGCCACATCCCGTCCCATGAGCACGCCCGCCGACACACACCGCATGGCCTTTCGCGAGTCCGAGGGCGCGGCACAGATCCGCCGCTTCACGGATACCGGCACGGAGGCGAGCCTTCAGCGCCTGGAGCAGCTCGCCCACCTGATGGACTCGGCCTTCCTCCTGCCGGGCATCAACCGCCGCGTCGGCCTCGACGCGGTGATCGGTCTCGTCCCCATCATCGGCGACATCGCGGGCATGGCGATCGCCTCGTACATCGTCTACGAGGCCAAGCGGCTCGGCGCGCCGCGCTGGCTGGTCTGGCGCATGATGGCCAACGTCGCCCTCGACGGCGCCGTCGGCTCGGTGCCGCTGGCCGGCGACCTGCTCGACGCCGCCTTCAAGGCGAACCGTCGCAACGTGCGCCTGCTGCGCCGCCATCTGGAGCGCAAGGGCAACTTGCGGCCGAGCGAGATCGAGGGCACCGCAGTCCGGCTCGACTGAGCCGTGCATCGGCCGCCCGAGCGGGAGGGTTGAGCCGATGAACGAGCACCTGCGACCCGAACTCGACGCGGTGCCCGTCACCGCGCCGGGCAACGCGCCGCAGATGCAGGTCCTGCCGACCGCCGCCCGCCGCGGCCTCTCGCCGCTGAACCGGCGGCGGCTCGCGAACTTCCGGGCCAACCGGCGGGGCTACTGGTCGGCGGTGATCTTCGCCACCCTGTTCGTGCTGAGCCTGTTTGCCGAACTCATCGCCAACGATCGCCCGATCGTGATGCAGTACAAGGGCGAGTGGCTGTTTCCCGTCCTGATCGACTACCCGGACGAGAAGTTCGGCGGTTTCCTGGCGCGGACCGATTACCGCGATCCGCTGACACGCCAGGAGATCGAGTCGAACGGCTGGGTGCTCTGGCCGCCGATCCCCTACGCCGACAACACCTTCATGCGGGACCTGCCGACCGCGGCCCCCTCCCCGCCGACCTGGATGCTGGACGACGCGCAGTGCCGCCCGGTCGCCGAGCGGGCCGGCGTCAAGGCGGAGGGGCGCGAACTCGGCTGCCGCGACATCGAGTGGCACTGGCTCGGCACCGACAACGCGACCCGGGACGTGCTGGCCCGCATCATCTACGGCTTCCGAATCTCGGTCCTGTTCGGCCTCGTGCTCGCCGCCCTCTCCTCGGTCATCGGCGTGATCGCCGGGGCGGTGCAGGGCTATTTCGGCGGCTGGACCGACCTGATCTTCCAGCGGGTCATCGAGATCTGGGGCGCGATCCCGACGCTCTACCTCATCATCATCATGTCGGCCTTCCTCGTGCCGAGCTTCTTCACCCTGCTCGGCATCCTGATCCTGTTCTCGTGGACGGCGCTGGTCGGCGTCGTGCGCGCGGAATTCCTGCGCGCGCGCAATTTCGAATATGTGCGCGCCGCCCGCGCCCTCGGCCTGTCCAACATCCGCATCATGACCCGCCACCTCCTGCCCAACGCCATGGTGGCGACGCTGACCTTCCTGCCGTTCATCCTGAACGGCTCGATCACGACGCTGACCTCTCTCGACTATCTCGGCTTCGGCCTGCCCCCGGGCTCGCCCTCGCTCGGCGAACTGCTGGCGCAGGGAAAGGACAACATCAATGCGCCCTGGCTCGGGCTGACCGGCTTCGCCGTGGTGGCCCTGATGCTGAGCCTGCTCGTCTTCGCGGGCGAGGCGGTGCGGGACGCGTTCGATCCGAGGAAGACCTTCGGGTAGGGGGCCGGAGCATCATCCCGAAAGACGGCCTCCGGCTTTCGGGATGATGCAGACTCGGATGCCGGGATCCTCGTCCTGGATCCGGGATCCAGGGCGAGGCTCTAGCGCCGTGCCTCGTCGCTGCCCGGCGGCCCGCGCCAGCCGGTCTCGACCGTGAAGCCGGCGCTTCGCGTGCCGACGGAATCGCCGCCGACATGGGCGAGGTAGGCGCCGGCCTCGACCACGAGGGTGCCGTCCGGCTCGTGGTAGCCGAGGTCGCGCGCCGGGACGCGGAAGGTGGCGATTCCGGTCTCGCCCGAGGCGAGGTCGAGCAGGGCGACCCCCTTGAGCAGGCGCCTCGGGCGGCTGCGGGCGGCCACCGGTTGGCTCACGTAGAGCTGGACCACCGCCCGCCCCGCCCGCGTGCCGTGATTGGTCACGGGCGCGCGGACCTCCAAGACAGCCTCGAAGCGGTCGCCCACGCCGAGGCGCGGGGTCGCGATCTCCGGCTCGCCGTAGGCGAAGCGGGTGTAGGACAGGCCGTGGCCGAACGGGAACAGCGGCAGCGGCGACGCGTCGGCGTAGCCCATGGTCCAGCGCGTGCCCGGAAGATGCGGGCGTCCGCCCGGCAGGGCGTCGTAGGTGAGCGGCATCTGCCCGACGGTGCGCGGCCAGGAGACCGGCAGCTTTCCCGACGGGTTGGCATCGCCGAACAGCGTCTCGGCGATCGCCGGCCCGCCCTCCGTGCCGGGAAGCCAAGCCATTAGCACGGCCTGCGCCCGATCCAGCGCCGGGCCGAGTTCGGTCGGCCGCCCGCCGAAGACGACGAGCGCCACGGGCGTGCCGGCCTGCGAGACCGCCGCGAGCAGTTCCTGCTGCAGGCCGGGCCAGGACAGGAAGGCGCTCGACGAGCCCTCCCCCGAACGATCGCGGGGCTCGCCCATCACCGCCACGACGAGGTCGGCCCTGCGCGCCGCCTCGACCGCGGCGGGAAAGCCGTCGCTGCCGTCGCAGACCCGCCCGCAGCCGGGCGCGAACGCGATCTCGACCCCGGATGCGGCACCCCGCGCGCGCAGGCCCGCGAGGACGCTCGTCGCGTCCCATTCCTGCCCGGCGCCCTCGTGCGGCCCGACCTGATCCCAGGCGGAATCGGCGAACGGCCCGACCACGGCGATGCGCCGCACGCGGGCGGGATCGATCGGCAGCACGTCGCCTCGGTTCTGGAGCAGCACGAGGCTCGCGCGCGCCGCGGCGCGGGCCAGATCGCGGGTCTCGGGACGCAGCAACCGGCCCTCGGCGCCCGCCGGATCGAGGACGGGGCGGTCGAACAGGCCGAGCCCGAACTTCAGCCGCAGCACCCGGCCCACCGCCGCGTCGAGAGCGGTCTCGGGGATGCGCCCGGCCCGCACCTCCTCGGGCAGGTGGCGCAGGAACAGGCCGCTGGTCATGTCCATGTCGACACCCGCGAGCAGCGCCTTACGCGCGGCCTCCGCATCGTCGCGGGCGACGCCGTGCTTCACGAGGCCGGCCACCGCCTGCCAATCCGCCACGACGAGGCCGGAAAAGCCCATCTGCCGCCGCAGCAGGCCGGTCATCAGGCTCGCATCGGCGGTGGCGGGCACACCGTTCAGCGCAGTCAGCGCCGTCATGACCGCGTCGGCGCCCGCCCGGATGCCGTCGCGGAAGGGCGGCAGGTGCAGGTCGTGCATCTCGGTCGGGGCCACGAAGGTGGCGTCGTAGTCGCGCCCACCGAGCACCGCGCCGTAGCCGACGAAGTGCTTGAGCGTGCTCGCGAGCCCGCCGTCGCGAAATCCCTCGACCTGCGCCGCGGCGAGGCGTCCGGTCAGCCACGGGTCCTCGCCCAGTCCCTCGACCACGCGGCCCCAGCGCAGGTCGCGGGCCACGTCCGCCATCGGCGCGAAGGTCCAGTTGATGCCCACCGCCGCCGACTCGCGGCCCTGGGCGGCGGCGGCGCGGCGCAGCAGGCCGGCATCGAAGCTCGCCGCCATGGCCAGCGGCAGCGGGAAGACGGTGCGGTAGCCGTGAACGATGTCGAGGCCGACGAGCAGCGGGATGCCGAGACGCGAGGCTCGGGCGAGGCGGTCGGCCTGGGCGGCGAGCCCGGCATTGTTGAAGTTGATGACAGCCCCGACCTCGCCCCGGCGGATGCTGTCGAGGTCGAGGATCGGCTCGTGCGAGATCAGGTTGAGCTGGCCGGCCTTCTCCTCCAGCGTCATGCGGGAGATGAGCGCCTCGATCCGGCCCTCGACGGGTTCCGCTGCGGCGGCCCCCGCGGCGAGGGCGCCGGCCGCGAGCGCTCGGACCATCCCCGACACCAGCCGTCGCATCGCACCCGCCCCCGCTCGGGACGGTCCTCTCCGCCCTCGATTGCCGGCGAGGACCATGCCTGAAACGAAGCGGGGCCGTCGACCGTCCCCGCGCCCCGCGTTCGGCGCTTCGTGTGGACGGCTCAGCGCGCGCTCGCCCGTCCCTGGCGTCCGCTCTGGCGCAGCGGCACCTCGAAGCCGTCGTCGCACATCACGCGGTCGCGCCCGGCATCCTTGGCCCGGTAGAGCGCCTCGTCGGCCCGGCGGAGCAGGTAGTCGAGGCTGCCGCCGATCTGGCTCTCGGCCGCCGTGCCGACGCTGACCCGTAGCCTGAGATCGGGATAGTCGGGATGGGTGAAGCCCGCCACGGCGGAGCGGACCTGCTCGGCGATGCGGGCCGCCGCCCGTCCGTCGTGCCGCGGCAGCAGGCAGGCGAATTCCTCGCCGCCCATCCGCCCGAACACCGCGCCGGGTGGAAGGAGCGGCACCGTGACGTGGCAGAAGGCGGAGAGCACGGCGTCGCCGACATTGTGGCCGTAGCGGTCGTTGATCGCCTTGAAGTGATCGAGATCGAACAGGAGCAGGGCCGCCGGACCGTGGGCGAGGTGCCGCTCGGCCTGGTCGACCAGGGCGCGCCGGTTGGCGATGCCGGTCAGGGAATCGGTCTCGGCGGCGAGGCGCTGCTCACGCTCCGCCCGCTCCTTGGTCAGTGCCATGAACACGAAGGCGATGGCCACCGAGAACAGCGTGCCGGCAAAGCACAGGATGGCGAACCAGGGCGAGCTCATCGAGACGGAGCTGGGCAGCGGCACCGTGAGCGCCAGCGGAATCCGGATCCAGTAGAGGCCGGCATAGATCGCGAGCAGCGCCAGTGCAGGGTAGCGGGAGACCAGCGGCTCGTCGCGCCCGCGCCAGATGGTCCCGGCGCCGAGGGCGCAATAGATCCCGGCGATGGTCGAGGCGAGGATGACGCGCGCCACGATCGACGCGAAGAAGGGCGGCACGAGGCAGGCCGCGAGCCAGACCAGCCCGCCGGCCGCAGCCCAACCGAGCAGCGGCGGACGGCGCTCGAAGGCGCGCACCCCACTCCAGATCAAGCCGTAGCTCGCGATCATCAGCGCGTTGGCGACACCGATCGACAGTTCGTCCGAAATCTGGCCGCGCAGGGCCAGCATCAGCGAGGCGATCCCGCCGATCAGATGGGCGACGCCCCAGATCGCCAGGGCGCGCTCCCGGCGGGTCTGGCTCCACGACAGCAGGAACAGAACGCCCACGGTGACGATGATGGCGACCGTCATCATGAAGAGCGTGGGCAGGTCGAGGCGCATGACGATCCTGGATCGGAGGGCTCAAGAGATCGCGCCGTCTCCTCCGCACCGGATCCCGCTCAAATCGAACCGGGACACGACTTGCATGCGAAAGGCAATGGTCGGCATTCGAATGCAAAACGAATAAAATTGCGTTTCCCGATCCGCCGATAAAGCGGTCGGCGATACCGTTCGGACGGCTTCTATAGTTGCCTTTCACCCTCCGCAATCACGTCCTGCTGATCGTTCAGCGGGTGCAGGTCGCGCACCATGCCCTTCAGCCGCTCGTCGAGGACGTGGGTGTAGATCTGGGTCGTCGAGATGTCGGCATGGCCGAGCAATTCCTGCACGATGCGCAGATCCGCGCCGTTCTGGAGGAGATGGCTCGCGAAGGCGTGACGCAGGACGTGCGGGCTGACCCGGTCGGCGCGCAGGCCCGCGGCGGCAGCGACCGCCTTCAGGTCGCGGGCGAAGACCTGCCGGCTGAGATGGCCGCTCTCGCTCTCGGCGGGGAACAGCCAGGGGCCGTCGGCGGGCAGATGGCCGGCATGGGCGCGCATCGCGTCGCGGGCGAGGTCGGTGAGCGGCACGAGGCGCTCGCGCCCGCCCTTGCCCTTGACCACGAGGTAGCGTTCGCGCGTGGCCGCGGCCGAGCGCGGCAGGGCGACGAGTTCGGAGACGCGCAGGCCCGTGGCGTAGAGCAGTTCGAGCAGGCACAGCATCCGCGCGGCGACGCGAGCCTCGGCCCGGTTCTCGCCCGCGGCCTCGGCCCGCTCCCGGGCAACGGCGAGCAGGCGGTCGACCTCGGCCACGGACAGGATCTTCGGCAGGCCCTTGGCCCGGCGCGGGGCGGCGACCGGTGCGGTCGGATCGGTGTCCGAAAACCCTTCCGCGTAGAGGAAGCGGTGGAAGCCGCGGATACAGGACAGCCGCCGGGCCGCCGAGGACGCCTTCAGGCCGCGCGGCTCCAGGGAGGCGATGTAGGCCCGCACCTGCTCGGCCTCCGCCTCCAGCGGATCGACGCCCTGCCGGGCGAGGTCGCCGAGATAGTCGTCGAGATCGCGCCGGTAGGCCGCCAGCGTGTTGGCGGCCGCGCCGCGCTCCGCGGCGAGCATGTCGAGGAAGGCCTGCGCCGGATCCTCCGCCGGACCGGATGGGGGCACGGGCGGGACCGGAGACCCGCCCCCGCTCATCGGCCGCCCGGCTGGAGCTTCGAGTTGGGAATGTTGACGCTCATCTCCCGGGGCGTCGGCTCGACGAAGGTCGCCAGGGCGAACATCCCGGCGAAGACGAGGCCCGCGAGGATCGCGATCGTGGCAAGGAAGCGGAAGAGGGTGGGCAAGGGAACCGGCCTTTCGCCGAGATACGCGGACGAGCGGGTCGTGTTGCGATGCGCAAACCGTGGGCCTCGATCCCATGGCACCGGCCCGAAGGCAAGGTCCGCCGGAGCACAGGCGCCCATGGAAATGGCGCGACGGGTCGGCCGCACCCCATCCATGCGCCGGCTGAGTCGCTTCCGCGAGGCCTCGGTGTCTCCGGCGTGGCCGGTTTCGCCTCAGCGCTGTTCCTTGCGCCAGATGTCGAGGAACGCCTGGGCCTTGGTCGTCAGGGCCATGCGCTCGTCCGAGAGGGCATCGACGAAGGCGGCGAGGCGCCGCGACTTCACGACCGTGTAGGTGGTGAGCAGCAGCACGCCAACGAATACGACGATGACGGCGACGAGCTTTTCGAGATGGGTCGCGTGCGCGAAGTCGAGCACGTTCATCCCCAGCACCGTCGCCGTGATCGCGCCCACCATGAAGCAGATCGTCACCACGGTGAGTTTGAGGAAGAAGCGCGACTGGCGCCGTAGCGACTCGCTGTCGAGATAGGCCGACATGGCGCCCAGGGATTGCCGGACATCCTCGTAGAGACGTTCCGTGCCGAGCTGGGTCGTGAGCAGCGCGAAGATCTCGCTGGCCTGCGTCTGGTTCGAGGCCTGATGGAACCAGTAGCGGTGGTTGAAGCGCAGGAAGCTCTCCATCGACAGGCGCATGTCCTGCGCGAAGCGGCCCACGCTCCGGCGATCGGTGATGTCGAGGGCGTTCACCGCGACCGCCAGCCGGTCGGCCATCATCAGAAGCGCGGCCTTGTGAAAGCGCGCCATGAGAAACAGCTGGAAGTAGCGGTGCCGGAACTCGCCGAGCAGCCCGCGCTCGGGGTCGATCGCGGCCGTCGACGTCCCCGTCACCATGGTCAGACCCCAGCCGCTGCAGGTCAGCCGCATGCCCGAGGCCACGCCGCGCCCCGGATCGAAGAACCGGTCGTGGCAGTATTCCTCCTCGAAACGCGCGAGGTAGGCGTCGGAATAGGGCAGCTCCTCGGACGGGTCGGGACCGGTGTTGAGGCCGAGACGGACGTAGTCGGTGCGCGTGATCTGCGACGGATCGCGGGTCGCGAAGAAGCCCATGCCTGGAATCCGGTAATCCTCGAGATGCCGGTAGCGGAGCGCCCCGGGGACCTTCGAGTGATGCGGGACGATCGGCGCGACCAGGAAGTCCCAGTGGGCCGCCACCCGCGCCGAGCGGTTGCGGCACATGGCGGCGAGGTAGTGTTCGCAATTTTCGAAGTCGGAAGCCGCAAGGACCTCGCCGCCGGAACCGAGCCACTCCATGCGCCGCGGGCAATGGAGCGCCCGCCCCTGCTCGTCCCAGCCGGACGGGTAGGTGCGGCCGATGCGGAACATGAGATCCTGCGCGCCGGCGAGCGGTAGCCCCTCCGCCGCCAGCTCGACGTAGAGCAGCGCGATGTCCAGGTCGTGGAAGAAGTAGAGGTCGATGTGCACGACATCGAGGTCGATCGGCGGCCCGTCCTCGTCGAGCGTGACGCGGGCGGACGTCACGTCCTCGCGGCGGACGATGTGGATCGGCGACTCGCCGTAGCCCCGGCCGGCCTCGCGCTCATAGGCCTCGCCGTAGAGGAAGTGCTGGACGTGCGGGAGGAAGGCGACGAATTCCCGGTAGTGGCGCTCCTGGAATCGACCGCGCTCGTGGGCGAACCGGTCATCGAGGTTCCGCCAGGGCGGCCCGAGCTTCTGCCAGTGACAGGCCATCGGCTCGCGGCCGGTCGGGACCAGTTGCAGCGGCCAGAGCAGGATGTGACGGAAATGCTCCACGATGGTGTCCGACGACATCCGCAGCCTCGTCCCGTCTCAAGAATCGGCCTGCCTGTTCGGCACCTCCCGGTTTTTATGATTCGCGCGTCGCGCCGAAGACAGTCGTTCGCATCGCCGCCGGTGACATAAGCGGATGTGTGATCGTCCCGCGCTGGCCGGACCGCGGTTCCAGGCCTGGAACCGCACGATCGGGCCGCGCCGCCCCTCGTCGCGACGCGTTCCCGGAGCCGAAGCGGATGCCGCCTCGGCCCGGGACGCGACCCCTAGAACCGGTTCTTCCAGGCCCGCAGCGCGGTGAACACCGCCGCCGGATCGCTTCCCGGCTCGAGCCCGGCGGCCCGGGCGAGGGCCGGCTCGCCCACACGCAGGAAGGGGTTGGTCGCCTTCTCCTCACCGATAGTCGAGGGGATCAGGAAACCGCCCTGCTCGGCGAGGCGCTCGGCCTGCGCCACGCGGTCCTTGAGATTTCTGTTGTCCGGCTCGGCGGCCAGCGCGAAGCGGCCGTTGGAGAGCACGTAATCGTGGCCGCTATAGACGGCGGTGGCGTCGGGCAGGTCGAGGAAGCGCCTCAGCGAGCGCCACAGCACCTGCGGCTCGGCCTCCATCACGCGTCCGCAGCCGAGGGTGAACAGCGTATCGCCGGCAAAGACCACCTCGGCCTGCGCGAAGTGGTAGGTCACGTGGTCGGCGCAGTGGCCCGGCGTCTCCCAGACCTTGGCGACGAGGTCGCCGACCGTCACGGTGTCGCCCTCCGCGACGGTGCGCTTGGCGCCCGGGACCGCCTCGCGGGCCTTCTCCGGCGCCGTCACCCGCGCGCCCGTGCGCTCCACCACCTCGGGGATGCCCTCGATATGGTCGGCGTGGCGGTGGGTCACGAGGATGTCCGTGAGCTGCCAGCCCTCGGCCTCCAGGGTGGCGAGGACGGGCGCGGCCTCCGGCACGTCGATCGCCGCGCAGGCGCCGCTCGCCGGATCGCGGATCAGCACGCCGATATTGTCGCTCCGGCACAGGAAGGTACGGATCTCGGGTTTGACGCTCGCCATCGATGAGCCTTTCGCGAAGAATGCGGCCCGCCCGGCTCGGCGGGAACGATACGACATCTAGGACGACAGCCGTCGGAATGCGCGTCGGCGCGAACGCCCTCTCCGCTGGAAACGCTTGCCGGACGCGCCCGCGATCCCCATTGATGCGGAAATCTGCCTCGCGGAGGACTTTTGAGCCGTGCCGGCACCCCATCCGATGCGCCTCGACGTCACGGACCTGCGGGCGTTCTACGCCAGCCCGCTCGGCATCGTCACGCACCGCGTCGTCGGCCGGGCGATCCACGGCTTCCTCGGCTCCGTCTCGGGCCTAAGGGTGCTCGGGCTCGGCTTCGTCACGCCCTATCTCGGACCCGTTCACGTCATCGCCGAGCGCACGCTGGCCTTCATGCCGGCGACGCAGGGCGTGGTGAACTGGCCCGCCAGCGGGCGCTCGGTCACGGCCCTGGCCGACCTCACCATGCTGCCCCTGCCGGAGGCGGCGGTCGACCGGGTCGTGCTCGTCCACGGGCTCGAAGCCGTCGAGAGCCCGAGCGAACTGCTCTCGGAGGTGTGGCGCGTGCTGACGCCGGGCGGGCGGCTCGTGCTCGTGGTGCCCAACCGCACCGGCGTCTGGGCGCGGCGGGACGCGACGCCCTTCGGGCACGGCCAGCCCTACAGCCGCTCGCAGCTTTCCCGGCTGATGCGCGACACGCTGTTCTCGCCGGAGGGCTGGGCGGAGACGCTCTACATGCCGCCGATCCGCAGCCGCTTCTGGCTCGGCACCGCGTCGGCCTGGGAGCGGTTCGGCACCGGGCTCGCCATGCCGTTTGCCGGCCTGCACGTGGTGGACGCGACCAAGCAGCTCTACCGGCCGGTCGCGGTGCGGCAGGTGCGCCGCGTGCCGAGCCGGGCGCCCGCCCGGGTGCTGGTGCCGGCCGGTCAGCCGGGCTAAAGCCGCCTCGCCTCCCAGACACTGCCGAGCCGCGCCCGCATGCTGGCATCCATCGGATTCGAGACCGTCCTGACGAGCTTCCTGCTCGCGCTGTCCAGCCTGTTCTCGATCGTGAACCCGGTCGGGTCGGCGCTGATGTTCGCGCAGATCACCGCCGACCGCTCGCATGCCGAGCGGGCCGAGCTGGCGCGGCGGATCGGCTTCTATGCCGCCCTCGTCATGCTCGCCGCCCTGTGGGCCGGCGCCCCGATCCTCAACTTCTTCGGCGTCTCGCTGGCGGCCCTTCGCATCGCCGGCGGCCTGTTCGTGGCCGCCTTCGCCTGGACCCTGCTCAACGCGCCCGAGGCGCGGGAGGCCCGCAAGCACGCCGAGGCCGAGCCGGAAGCCGGCGACAATCTCGCCGAGGTCGCGTTCTTCCCCCTTACCCTGCCCTTCACCACCGGTCCGGGTACCATCGCCGTCGCCATCGCGCTGGGCGCCAACCGCCCCTCCGAGCCGGGCGACCTCGCCGGCTTCTTCCTCGGTGCTTCCCTGGCGGCGATGGCCATCGCCGGCCTGATCCGCCTCGCCTACGGCTCGGCGGACCGGGTCGTGACCTTGATCGGACCGGTACGGGCACGGGTGCTCGGGCGCCTCTCAGCCTTCCTTCTGCTGTGCGTCGGCACGCAGATCACCGTCAGCGGCGTGTCGGACGTGCTCGGACCGCTGATCGCCTCGCAGCGGGCCTGACGGCCATGCGCGGGGCGCTCCACCGGCGGCCGAATGCGCTACAAGCGCCCGACGGCCGCCGGCCATCCATCGCAGCGGAAAGTCGATCAACATGAAGCTCGTGGTCGTGGGCGCCGAGGGGCGCATGGGGCGGATGCTGATCCGTGCCGTCGCGGAAGCGGACGGGTGCACCCTACACGGCGCCATCGAGCGCCCGGGCTCGCCGACCCTCGGCCGGGATGCAGGGCTGCTCGCGGGGGTGGGCGAACTCGGCGTGCCGGTCTCGGACGATCCGCTGCCGCTCTTCGTGGCCGCCGACGGCGTACTCGACTTCACCGCGCCCGCCGCGACGCTCGCCTTCGCGGAACTGGCCGCCCAGGCCCGCATCGTCCACGTGATCGGCACGACGGGGCTTTCCGAAGAGGACCTGAAGCGGCTGGAGGCGGCGAGCTACCACGCGCGCCTCGTGCGCTCAGGCAACATGTCGCTGGGCGTCAACCTGCTGGCCGGCCTCGTGCGCCGGGTCGCGGCCACGCTCGGCGAGGAGTTCGATATCGAGGTGCTGGAGATGCACCACCGCATGAAGGTCGATGCGCCCTCCGGCACCGCCCTGCTGCTGGGCGAGGCCGCGGCCGAGGGCCGCCGGGTCGCGCTCGCCGAGACCCGCGTTTCGACTCGCGACGGGCATACCGGCGCGCGCCGGCCCGGCGATATCGGCTTCGCCACCCTTCGCGGCGGATCGGTGGTCGGCGATCACAGCGTGATCTTCGCCGGCCCCTCCGAGCGCATCACGCTCTCGCACCACGCCGAGGACCGGGCCATCTTCGCCCGCGGCGCCCTGCGGGCGGCGCGATGGGCCTTCGACAAACCGCCGGGCCTCTACGGCATGGACGACGTGCTCGGGCTTCGGGATTAGACTTATCTCCGAATAACGAATTCGGCGGAACGTCAGGCTCGGGCTTGGGGCGCGGCGAGCCCTCTGGTAGAGGCCGGGCGCATGTTTCCCGAGGCCAAGGCGGCGGCCTCGCACAGCCATCCTCCGGAGAGATCGATCCCATGGAGCGCCTGCTCGTCCTCGCTCGGCACGGCCAGAGCGAGTGGAACCTCAAGAAGCTGTTCACCGGCTGGCGCGATCCGGAGCTGACCGAACTCGGCATCGAGGAGGCCCGCCGCGCCGGGCGCTGGCTCAAGAGCCAGGGCACGCAGTTCGACGTGGCCTTCACCTCGAACCTGCGCCGCGCCCAGGACACCTGCTCGCTGATCCTCGAAGAGATGGGTCAGAGCGGGCTGGAGACGATTCGCAACGAGGCGCTCAACGAGCGCGATTACGGCGACCTCGCGGGCCTCAACAAGGACGATGCCCGCGAGCGCTGGGGCGACGCCCAGGTCCACGAGTGGCGCCGCTCCTACGATGTGCCCCCGCCCGGCGGCGAGAGCCTCAAGGACACCGCCGCCCGGGTGCTGCCCTACTACATCCAGTCGATCCTGCCGCGGGTGATGTCCGGCCAGCGCGTGCTGGTGGCCGCTCACGGCAACTCCCTGCGGGCGCTGGTGATGGTCCTCGACGGCATGACCACCAAGACCATCGCGAGCCTGGAGATCGCGACCGGCATCCCGCTGGTCTACCAGCTCAAGGCCGACACCACCGTCGAGTCGAAGCTCGTCCTCGACAAGGACATCGACCAGGACGATTGAGGGCCGGCTTCAGCCCGCCCCCAGAACCTCCTCCACGGCCCGCGCCACACGCGCCGTGGAGCCGGATTCGTCGAGCGGATTGCGGCGCAGACGGTGGCGGAGCGCGCTCGGGGCGACTTGCCGCAGATGCGCGACCGTCACGGCGTCCGCCCCTTCGAGGGCGGCGAGTGCCCGGGCCGTGCGCATCAGCGTGAGCTCGCCGCGCAGGCCGTCGGTGCCGAGCGCGAGGCAGAGCCGGGCCGCGCTCTCCAGCACCGCATCTGGAACGCCCACTCCGCCCAGACGCTCGCGGGCGGATAGAATCGTCTTCTGGAGCGCCTTCTCGGCCTTTCCTTGCGCGGCGCAGAACCCGTCCGCGTCGCGCTCGTAGGCGTCGCGCCGCCGCACCACCTCGATGCGCGTGGCGATGTCGGTCGGTGTCGTCACCTCGCAGGCGAGCCCGAAGCGGTCGAGGAGCTGCGGGCGCAACTCCCCCTCCTCCGGGTTGCCGCTGCCGACGAGCACGAAGCGGGCCGGGTGGCGCAGCGATAGCCCCTCGCGCTCGACCGTGTTGACGCCCGAGGCCGCGACATCGAGCAGGAGATCCACGAGGTGGTCCTCCAGCAGGTTCGCCTCGTCGATGTAGAGGAAGCCGCGATTGGCCCGCGCCAGCAGGCCCGGCTCGAAGGCCTTTTCGCCCTTCGTCAGGGCGCGCTCCAGATCGAGGGCGCCGACGACCCGGTCCTCGGTGGCGCCGAGCGGCAGGTCGACCACCGGCACCGGGATCATGTGGCTCTTGCCCCTTCCCCGCGCGCAATGCGGGCAATCGGCGGCGGGTGCCTCGGGGGAACAGGAATAGGGGCAGCCGGCCACCGCGCGGATCTTCGGCAGCAGGGCGGCGAGCGCCCGAACCGCCGTGGACTTGCCGGTGCCCCGGTCGCCGAAGACGAGGACGCCGCCGACGGACGGATCGACCGCCGCGATCAGCAGAGCCCGCTTCATCTCCTCCTGGGCGACGATGGCAGTGAAGGGAAAGGGAGGCACGCTCGATCAGCTTCCGTGGCCGGATGGGCCCGGACGCGGCGCGCGGGCAGGATTAGCGGATCATGCACGATTCGAACGGCGCGGACAGCCGCGCGGCTCTCACAACCGGGACAATCGCGCGAAGCCGCAGGCCCTCGCCTCACAATCCGCGGCAGCGGGTACGCAGCAGGCCCGAAAATTCCTTTTCGGAGCTCTGGACCTGACCCAGGCGCTCGGTGCGCTCGGGGCCCGATAGGCAGCGCCCGTAGACGCCCGCGATCCGGCGCATCGTCTCGACATGGCGCTGCCAGACCCGGCAACGGCTCGCATCGTCGTCGCCGCCGCTTTCGAGCTGTTCGACCGCCTGCCGCTGCATCGATCCCGCCACGAGCACGTCGCGGGCGCAGGCCGCCTCGCTCTGCGCCCGCAGGCTGCCGGGTGTGAGGAGCGCCGCCGCGAGGAGTGCGGCACGCAATCCGTATGCGATCATGGTCAGGCCGCCTGCGTCGTCGGCCCGTGGGCCAGCAGGGCGTAGAGGGCGGTGGCATCCCGGGCGCTGCGGATGCGCTCCAACATGCCTGGCTCGCGCAGGAGCCGGGCCACCTGGGCCAGCGCCTTCAGGTGTTCGGCGCCGGCGCCCTCGGGAGCGAGCAGCAAGAAGGCGACATCGACGGGCTGGCCGTCGAGGGCATCGAAATCCACCGGCTTCTCGAGCCGGGCGACGAGGCCGAACAGGCGGTCGAGCTGGCCGAGCTTGCCATGAGGGATCGCCACCCCGTCGCCGATGCCCGTCGATCCCAGGCGCTCGCGCTGAAGCAGCGTCTCGAAGATGTCGCGCTCCGACAGCCCGGTGAGGTGGCGGGCAGCGTGGGCGGCCAGTTCCTGGAGCACGTGCTTCTTGTCCCGCACGCGCAGGGACGGGACCACGGAGTCCGGACTCAGGAATTCAAGCATGGGCATGAAAACTAAACGCCTCGTCGGCGGGATTCCATCCAGCGGTCCCGCGTTCTCCGGCGCGGGCTCCGGAGTGCACACCCCGGCTCAGAGCGCCTCACGACATTCCGAGATCTCCAAGATCTCGGGGATGCCTTCCCCGGCCGCAAGGGTGCGGCCGGCATTTCATGAAGGACGCCCTGTCCCCGCCCGAGGCGGCCCGAAGGAGGGCCGTGCCTCAGCCACGGTCGCCGGGAGGATCGACCCACCCGATCGCGCCGTCACTGCGCCGATATACGACGTTGATGCGCCCGGTGCCAGCGTGAACGAAGACGATGACGGGAGCGCCCGTGAGGTCGAGGGCGGTCACCGCCTCGCTGACGGATTGCCTCTTCAGGGTCCGGGTGCTCTCGGCCACGACCGGGGGGTGATCGCCCTCCTCCTCGGCCTCGACGCCGTCATCCTCCAGATCCTCGCCGGCTTCCTCGGCCGGCGCGGCGAAGACGGCGTAGGCCGCCTCGACGCCGGCGCCGTTATGGCTCGACGCGGCGTGGTCCTTCAGCTTGTGCTTGTAGCGGCGCAGCCGCTTTTCGAGCCGGTCCGCCGTCTGCTCGAAGCTGGCGTGAGCGTCGTGCGCCGCGCCCGAGGCTTCGAGCGTCAGGCCGGTGACGAGATGGAGCACGCAATCCGTCCGGTAGGCGGTGCCGTCGCGGCGAAGCGTGACGTGACCCGTGCAAGTCTCGCTCATGTGCGGGTCGAGATATTTCGAGAGCGTCGCCGCCATGCGGTCTTCGACCCGGCCGCGCAAAGCCGTACCGAGATCGAGGCCATGCCCCGTCACCCGCAAACCCGCCATCGACGTCTCCGTTTTCTCTCCCGAACATCGAGAGTTAGACAGAGGGCGGGGCAAGTCAACGCGAAGGCGAGCCGGCGCAGGCCCCCCCGACCGACCGCTGCCGGAAATCCCGGGCTCAGCGCGCGGCCGAGGCCATCCGCGACCTGCGGCGCTCGATCGAGGAAGGGATGCGCAGGGATTCGCGGTATTTCGCGACCGTGCGGCGGGCGATATCGACGCCCTCGTCGCGCAGGCGCTGCACCAGAGCGTCGTCGGAGAGCACGTCCGCGGCCTCCGCATCGACGAGCTGCTTGATGCGGTGGCGCACGGCCTCGGAGGAATGGGCCGCCGCCCCGGCCGCACCGGGGATCGCCGCGGTGAAGAAGTACTTCATCTCCAGCGTGCCGCGGCTGGTGCCGATCGACTTGTTTGAGGTCACCCGCGAGACGGTCGACTCGTGCATGCCGATCGCTTCGGCGACGGTCTTGAGGTTCAGGGGCCGCAGGTGGGCAACGCCGTGCAGGAAGAAGGCGTCCTGCTGGCGCACGATCTCGGTGGCGACCTTGAGAATGGTGCGCGCGCGCTGCTCCAGGCTTCGGGTGAGCCAGTTGGCGGTCTGCAGGCATTCGGAGAGGAACGCCTTGTCCCCGTCGGCGACCGCGCCCTTCGAGACGCGGGCATAGTAGCTCTGGTTGACCAGCACCCGCGGCAGCGCTTCGGAATTCAGCTCCACCAGCCAGGAGCCGTCGGGGGCCGCACGCACGAAGACATCGGGGATCAGCACCTCGACGGCGTGGGCGCCGAAGGCCCGGCCGGGCTTCGGGTCGAGACGGCGGATCTCGGACAGCATTTCGACGAGATCCTCGTCGTCCACGCCGCAGAGGCGCCGCAAAGCCGGAAAATCCCGCTTGGCCACGAGGTCGAGGCGCGAGACCAGCGCCTGCATGGCCGGGTCGAAGCGATCCTGCTCGCGCAGCTGGATCGCGAGGCATTCGGCGAGGTCGCGCGCGGCCACGCCCGGGGGGTCGAAGCTCTGGACCAGCTTCAGCACGCGGGCGACGTCGTCGAGCGCGGCGCCGAGCCGCTCGGCCACGAGATCGATCTCCTCGCGCAGGTAGCCGGCCTCGTCCACCGCATCGATCAGGAAGCTGCCGATCAGCCGGTCGGTGGGGTTCTGCGTGGCGAGGTCGAGCTGCGCCGCGAGGTGCTCGCGCAGGCTGGTCTCGGCGGTCAGCGTCGCCTCGAAGTCGGGAAGTTCGCCGTCGAAGCTGCCGCCGGTGTTGCCGTAGGGCGCGGGCGTCAGCGAGAGCATGTCGCCGCTGCCCGTATCGCGGGGGGTGGGGTTCTCGTCGGCGAAGACGTTGTCGAGGCGGGTATCGAGGTCGCCCTCGATCTCGCCGCGGCTCGGCGTCATCTCGGAGGCGAGCCAAGCTTCGGACTCGGGCGCGTCCCCGCCCTCGTAGCCCTCGCCGGCGCCGTCGTAGGCCTCACCGTCCGACGACGCTTCCGGCGCCTCGCGCTCGGGGGCACCCTCGCCCTCGATACGCTCCAGCAGCGGATTGCGCTCCAGCTCAGCATCGACATAGGCTGCCAGATCGAGCTGCGAGAGTTGCAGCAGCTTGATCGCCTGCAGCAGTTGCGGCGTCATCACCAGGGCCTGGCCCTGGCGCATCTCGAGGCGCTGCATCAAACTCATGGCGACGCTCAACCCCCGACAAGCCTGAAGGAACTGCCAGCCGCAAGCCACTCGGCCGCATCGGCACGCTTCTTGCTTCCTCCTGAGTTAGGTTTAGACCCGGCCGAGCCTTCCGTCAAAGCGTGATTGGCGGCACCCGCTCCGAAATCCATGCAAGCCGGCAGCATTGTCACAGAGTTCTCGCCGGATGCGGCCCGGCCGGCCCACACGCTCCGCGTGAGCCGGTTTCCATTCGTGCCATCGCGAGGATCAAGAATCCCTTGCGCGGCCCCGGGCGGCAACCGTCATGGTTCAGAAGCGGTGATCGCGGCGGCGCGTGTTTTACGCGGCGAGCGTTTTCCGATCCGGCGGCGGACGGCCGCCATCGTGCTCAGGCAGGCGAAGGGATGGCTTCGATCAAAGTTTAAAGGCGAAAATCTTCGCCGAGATAGAGCCGCCGCGCATCCTCGTTCGCCACGATCTGCTCGGGCGTGCCTTCGGTGAGGATGCGGCCGGAATGGGCGATGTAGGCCCGGTCGATCAGACCCAGGGTCTCGCGGACGTTGTGGTCGGTGATGAGCACGCCGATGCCGCGCTGCTTCAGGTGCTTCACGAGATCCTGGATGTCGCCGACCGCGATCGGGTCGATGCCGGCGAAGGGCTCGTCGAGCAGCATGTAGCTCGGGGACGAGGCGAGCGCCCGGGCGATCTCGCAGCGCCGCCGCTCACCGCCGGACAGGGCGATGGAGGGCGACTTGCGCAGGCGCGCGATGTCGAACTCTTCCAGCAGCGAATCGAGCTTGCGCTCGCGGGCCTTGCGGTCGGGCTCGGCCACCTCCAGCACGGCGCGGATGTTGTCCTCGACCGAGAGCCCGCGGAAGATCGAGGCCTCCTGCGGCAGGTAGCCGATGCCGAGCCGGGCGCGCTGGTACATCGGCAGGTTCGTGATCTCCAGGCCGTCGAGGCTGATATAGCCGCGGTCGGCCGGCACGAGGCCGGTGATCATGTAGAAGATCGTGGTCTTGCCCGCGCCGTTGGGCCCCAGCAGCCCCACCGCCTCGCCGTTATGGACGGTGAGACCCGCCTCGTGGACCACGGTGCGCGCGCCGTAGCTCTTGCGCAGCCCCCGCACGTGCAGGACGCCCGGACCACCGCCCTCGGCGGCGAGGCTCCCGGCGGCCTGCGCGGTCGTCGGATTGCGGCCGAGCACCCGACCGAGCCAGGAGCCCTTCCGGCCGCGCGGCGGCTCGGCGCCCGCCTGGAGCGACACGCCCGTGGGCATTCCCGAGGGCGTCACGATCAGTTCGCCTGCGCCCGCGTCTTGATCGAGGGCTTCTCGGCCGGCTTCTCGGTCGTCTTGGAACCGGGCTTGGCCGCCACCGCCGGCGCGGCACAGCCCTTCGGCTGGCTGCCCTTGGCAGCCGCCTTGTCGCCGCCCTCGCCGGGCACGAACATCGCCGAGACGCGCCCGCCGGCAACCGGGTCCATGTTCGCCCTGCCGCTGGCCATGTCGTAGACGAGCCGCGAGCCGCGGGTCACGTTCTGGCACTGGCTGAGCACGACGTTGCCGGTCAGCACGATGCGCTTGGCGACCTGATCGAACACCGCGTTGTCGCCCGTGGCGACCTGATCCTTCTGGGCCACCGTGACGGGACCGGCGCACTCGACCTTGCGGATGCCGTTGCCGCCGAGCGCATCGACCGCCTTGGCCTTGGCGTCGTCCGACGCCTCGGACTCGGTCTTGGCCGCGTCCTTGCCCGGATCCTTGTCCTTGTCGCGCTTGTAGTGGACCGTCATCGCCGAGCAGCGGATCGTGCTGTCGCCCTGCACCGCCACGACGTTGCCGGCGAAGATCGCCTTGTTCTCGCGGTCGAACACATCGAGCCGGTCGGCGTCGATCTTGATCGGGCCCTTGCCGCCGCCGACGGTGCCGAGCGGCGCGGACTTCTCCTTCGACGCATCCTTGGCCACGTCCTTGGCCGGCTGCTGCGCCGTGGCGCCGGCCCCGGGATGGGTCAGGCCGAGGACGAGACCGAAAGCGAGCCCGAGGGTACGGCCAAGGGTACGGCCAAGGGTGCGGCCGCGAGTCAGGCCGGAATGGGCGCTCATCGGGCCTGCTCCGACGGTTCGGCCGCGGAGGTGCGGATGCGCTCCGACTCCGCCTTCGCGGCGACCTTCGCATCCCCTTTCGTCCCCGGCTCCTCGCCGTGGAACACGGCGTGCACGCCGCCGACGAAGGACACGACCCGGCCGTTCTCGACCACGTCGAGGCTGTCGGCGACGATCAACCCGGCGGGGACCGTGACGGTGACCGCCTTGGACGAGCGCAGACTCCCGCTCTTGAAATCGACGGTGGCGACGGAGAGGCGGATCTCCTCGCCCTTGTCGGTCCAGAGGCGGATGTCGTTCTCGAGGTTGAGCGATTCGCGGGTGGAGTCGAACACGCCGCCGCGCGCCTCCAGATAGGCGCGCCCGCCCTTGTCGTCGGTGGCGACGTGGCCCTTCATGGCCTGCAATTCGATGATGCTCGGCTTGCGCACGTCCTGCTGCGCGGCGTCGGCGATCACCTCGTAACCGCGCTCGCCCTTGCGGAAGCCGGACAGGCGCGGGTTCTCCATGGTCACCTTGGTGCCCGAGACGCTGATCGGACCGACCGAGACGTTGGGGATGCTGCCGGAAAGCGGGCCGTAGAGCACGATCGCGGCCAGCCCGAACATGGCGAGGCCGGCGACGACGGGAATGACCCGGCGTAGCGTCCGCACCTGCGCGCTGTGCCGGCGTGCGCGCCCGTGCGCCCGCTTGCGGCGCGCGTTCTCGTTCGCGGCGAGCGCGAGGAGATCCGTCTCCGTCTGGATGGTGTCCGCCGCCTGCATCGCGTTCCTGAGGGGGTCGGCGCGCCTGCGGTCGCGCCCTGCCGGCCGGATGCCCCGGTGCGGTGGCGAAGTTATGGCCTCGTCTCGCGGCCGGGATCAACGGTGCCCGCGTGCGCCCCCGCACGAAGAGCGGCCGGAATCATCCTGCCTGCGAAGACATTTCCCGTCCCCGTTGCAGCCCGGCATCGTTTCCCGATCGAAGTCGTGGGTTTTGCTTCAGGAATGAGCGAAGATATCGACCTCCGGCCAGCCCGCGAGATCGAGTTTCGCCCGGGTGGGCAGGAATTCGAAGCAGGCATTGGCGATCGCGGTGCGCCCTTCGCGGGCGAGCATCGCGTCGAGGCGCTCGCGGGCGGCGTGGAGATGGAGCACGTCGGAGGCCGCGTAATCGATCTGCGCCTGACTCAAGGTGTCCGCGCCCCAGTCCGACGATTGCTGCTGCTTGGAGAGATCGACGCCGACGAGTTCGCGCACCACGTCCTTCAGGCCGTGCCGGTCGGTATAGGTGCGGGCGAGCTTCGAGGCGATCTTGGTGCAGTAGACCGGGGCGGGCATCACGCCGAAAGCGTTGAACAACGCCGCGAGATCGAAGCGGGCGAAGTGGAAGATCTTGACGACGCCCGCATCGGCCAGAACCGCCTTCAACCGTTCCGGCGCCGGATCGCCCGGGCGGATCTGCACCACGTCGGCGCTGCCGTCGCCCCGCGAGACCTGCACGACGCAGAGCCGGTCGCGGTGCGGGTTGAGCCCCAGGGTTTCCGTGTCGATGGCGATGGCCGCGCCGGGCTCGAAATCGGGGGGAAGGTCGCCGTGATGGAGGCGGATCCGGTGGCTGGCGGCGGACATTCTCGCGCGGGCGCTTTCGAAGGGTCGGGCAAGGGGCACGCAAACGGGCGTGAGCGCCCGCGGTAGCACCGCGGGGCCCATCCGGAAAGGCTGCCTTCGCGACCGGGCGCTCGCGGGAGCGCCCGGCGCACGGCTCGCCTATTTCTGCTTGGCGATGATCCGGTCCTTGATCTCGGCATAGACCGACTCGGGCAGGATCTTCTTGCGCACCAGCTCGTCCTTGCCCCGGTAGGGCCGGCCCTTGACGATGGCGGCGGAGCGTGCCTCCCCGATGCCCTTGAGCTGGCTCAGCTCCTCGGCACTGGCCGAGTTGATGTCGATGAGGGCCGCCTTCGCGTCCGGCTTCGCCGCATCCGGGGTGGCGGCGGGCGCCGTCGACGGGGCAGCGGCCGGGGGCCTCGCGGCCGGCGGGGTGGCCGGGCTCGGCGCCTGGGCGAGCGCAGGCGCGGCGGCGAGGCCGAGGAGCAGGGTCAGGGTGGGGATCAGGGAAGCACGCATGTCGATCTCCCGACAGCGGGCGGCGGGGCGCCGCACCGGTATCCTAGGGATAAGGCGGGCCGCTTGAACCGCGTTTGAACGGCCCCGGGTGGACCGGCCACGCCTCAGGCTGCAACCGCGTCCCCCTGAAATGCTCTGACTGCGCAATTCTTTCCCGGAACAAGCTCGCCCGCGATCCGTTCGTGGTCCGCTGTGCTGCCGGTCCGCTCCTGGGTCCGGCCCGGCCGATGCTCCGCCCTCTCGAACGCGGCGGAAGCCAGAACACGTTTCGAACGAGAGAGGATCGAGGCCATGGTCGACAGCGACAGGATCACGGGCGCCGCGCGGGAACTCGGCGGCAAGGTGCAGGGTGCGGTCGGCAGCCTGAGCGGCTCGCGCGACGACGTGGCGGCGGGCCGGCTGCGCGAGGCAACGGGCCGCGCGGAGAATGTCTACGGACAGGCCAAGGACGCCGTGCGCCATGCCGCCGACGAGGCCTACGACGTGGCGGAAGAGGCCTACGATCGCGGCCGCCGGACCCTCAAGGAGGGCCATGAGCGCTCCGTCGAGTGGCCGCACGCCTCGTTGCTCGTGGCCGGATTGATCGGCTTCGGGCTCGGCCTGCTGGTGCGCGGGCGCAACTGAGGCCCGGCGCACCCGGCATCCGGCGACCTCACGTCGCCGGATGCGAACCGGCCGGTCGCGCGTTGTTCCTTCGGGATCCGGCCGAGCGGCCGGGTACCCGCTCCTTCCGCCGACCTGCGGCGATCACCAAGGAATCGACGACACGATGAAGCTGACCCTCGCGCTTGCCGCCACCGTCACCGCCCTCCTCGCGGCCGCGCCGGCCTTCGCCGCGCCCGCTCCGCAGAGCCCGATCGAGGCTCTGGTCAAGGGTGATCTGCCGACCGGCTACAGCCAGTACCGCCGCTACGGGCACCGCCATTACGGCCACCGCCGCCACGGCTACGGGCGGGGTTGGCGCAGCGGCTATCGCCGGGGGCCGGGCGTGGGCGCCGCGGTCGGCGCGGGCGTAGCGGGTCTGGCGGCGGGCGCCATCCTCGGCGGCGCGATCGCCAATTCGCAGGCGCAGGCCGCTCCGGTCGTCGTGCAGGGCGGCCCGAGCCCCGAAGCGGTCGCCGCCTGCGCCCGGCGCTTCCGCTCCTACGATGCACGGAGCGGGACCTATCTCGGCAATGACGGCGCCCGGCATCCCTGTCCGTAACGCAGCCCGCCGGTTCACCCGCGCGGCGAAAGCCTCATCGCACGGGTGAGCCGGCTGCCGCCGGCAGCCGAAACGCCTCCGGGGCACGCTCAACTTCCCCAACGACGGGCGCACAGATCGTACGGTCGCGGCCGGCTTCCTTGGCCGCGTACAGCGCCGTGTCGGCCCTTCGATAGAGATCGTGCATCGTCCCGCTGCCGCGCGCGACGGCGAGGCCGATGCTGACGGTGACGGAACCGGCCGGAATTCCGGCCGACGGAACGCCGATTGCGGCCACGGCCGCGTGGATCGCCGCAGCGCGTTGCAGGGCTCCCTCCCGGTCGGTCTCGGGCAGCAGGACGACGAATTCCTCGCCGCCGACGCGGGCTGCGAAGTCGCCAGGCCGGCGCAAGCTCTTTCTCAGCGCCTCGGCGAGCCCCTTCAGCACCTCGTCGCCGACCATGTGGCCGTGCGCGTCGTTGTAGCGCTTGAAGTGGTCGGCATCGGCCACGAGGAGCGCCGCCGGCCTGCCCGTGCGCTGGGCCGTCCTCCAGGCACGCGAAAATACCTCTTCGAAGCGCCGCCGGTTCGGCAGACCGGTGAGGGCGTCGGTCTGCGAGAGGCGTGCCAGTTCCGCCTGCATCGCCGTCCGGCGACCGAGTTCGCGCCCGAACAGGAGCGAGAGCAGAATGGTCAACCCGCACAGGAACAGGACCGCGAAACCGATCACCAGGGCCTTCTCCCGCCACTCCGCCTCGATCTCGGCGGCCGAGAGGGCGACGTTGAGCAGAAGCGGGAAGTCCGCGACCTGGGTGAAGGCATAGTAGCGCTCGACGCCGTCGCGCACCGACTGCCCCGTGAAGCTGCCGCTGCGCTGGGCCAAGAAGCGCTCGAAGGTCGGCGCCCCGGCGATGTTGGCGCCGATATCGGCCTCGACGGACGGGTGGCGCATCAAGCGCGTGCCGTCGCGCAGGTAGAGGTTGATCGCGCCGTCCCGGCCGAGCCCGATCTGGTCGAACAGGCGGCTGAAATAGGAGAGCTTGAGGCTCGCCGACACGATGCCGCCGAATGACCCGTCGGGGCGGTCGATGCGGCGGCTCAGCACGATCACTTGCGTGCCGAGCAGGCGCGAGACCAGCGGCCGACTGATGGTGAGCCCGAGACCGCTCTGCGCTCGATGGGCCTGGAAATAGGCCCGATCGGCGTTGTTGATGCGGCGGGCGGGCAAGGCGTGAGAGTCGATCACCGTGTCGCCGTTCGCATCGACGACGAGCATCACACCCATGTCCCGCGCCGTGGCCGCGCGATCGAACAGGATGAGCTGGCGCAGGCCCGGATCGAGATCGACGACACCCGTCGCATTGAGGTTGTCGATCACCGCCGTCAGGGAAAGATCGATGATCTCGATGTTGCGGGCGATGTCCCGCTCGATCACCTGAAGCAGGTTCTTGGAGGTCTGCTCGGCCTTGTCCCAGGCGTCCCGCCTCAGGTCGAGCAGCATCAGGCCCGAGAGCACCAGCATGCCGAGGGGCGCGAGAATGCCCAGAATGAGCCAGGTCCGAGCCGGGCGCGCCCGCAAGTCGGGCGGGCAAAGCCGATCTGCCGCCCCCTCGCCGTCGACGCCCGCTCCGCGCATCGTGCCGCCCACCTCGCCTCGAGTCGTTCTGCGCGAAAGGCGCTAAAAGATTCTTTTGTCCGCTACGGTACGCCCCGTCGCCCCGTCGCCCCGCGCTTTTCGGTTAACGCGATCCTCCTGATGAAAAGGGGCCGGCGACCGTCGCACGCAGACGTGATCGAGGAGCCGGGATTAAGAACGCCCGAGCCAGGAACGAAGGCAGCAGCAGCAACTTAGCGCCGTGGCCGTCCGGCTGCCCGTGTTCTTGCAGCGGACCGACGACGGCCTTCGACCCACGTTTCAGAGATGTCGGCCATGCGAGTCGAGGCGCACCCGTCCTCCGATCCCGAGCGGCAGCCGTCGCGGGCCGCGCTGCGCGGTCTCGATCTGCTCAACGTCACCCTCGCCGACGTGCGCGACGGGCTGGGGCCCTATCTCGCGATCTACCTGCTCGCCGTGCGCGGTCCGGAGCAGGGTTGGAACGAGGCGACGATCGGTCTCGTGATGACGATCGCCGGCATTGCCGGCCTGCTGACGCAGACGCCGGCGGGCGCCCTGATCGATCGCACCCGGAACAAGCGCGGCGTCGTCATCGTCGCGGCGTTGGCCGTCACCGCGAGCTGTCTCGTCCTGCCCTGGATCTCGAATTTCTATCTCGTCGCCGGTACGCAGGCGCTCGCCAGCATGGCTGGCTCGATCTTCGCGCCCGCATTGACCGGCATCACCCTGGGCATCGTCGGCCCAAAACTGTTTTCCAAGCGCATCGGCCGCAACGAGGGCTTCAACCACGCCGGCAACGCGGTCTCCGCGATGCTCGCGGGCGGGCTGGCCTACCTGTTCGGCCCCATCGTCGTGTTCTGGCTGATGGGAATCCTGGCCGCCTGCTCGATCGGCGCGATGCTGATGGTGCCGGCCGAGTCGATCGACGACGACCTCGCCCGCGGCCTCGACTGCCGGGAAGACCAGAACTGCGAGCAGCCCTCGGGCCTGAGCCTGCTGCTGCGCAACCGCCACCTGATGCTGTTCGCGCTGCTCTGCGCCGCCTTCCACCTCGCCAACGCGGCGATGCTGCCCTCGGTCGGCCAGTTGCTGACGAAGGTGGTCGGCAAGGACAACGCGACCTCGCTCATCGCGGTCTGCATCGTGGCCGCACAATGCGTGATGGTGCCGATGGCGGTGCTGGTGGGCGCCAAGGCCGACAGCTTCGGGCGCAAGCCGATCTTCCTGGCCGCCTTCGGCGTTCTGGCCCTGCGCGGGGTGCTCTACACCTTCTCCGACAACCCCTTTTATCTCGTGGCGGTGCAGTGCCTCGACGGGGTCGGCGCCGGTATCTACGGCGCGCTGTTCCCGATCGTCGTGGCCGACCTGACCCGCGGCACCGGCCGCTTCAACGTCGCGCAGGGTGCGGCGGCGACCGCCCAGGGCCTCGGCGCGGCGCTGAGCGCGACGCTGGCCGGCGTCATCATCGTCGCCGCGGGCTATTCGGCGGCCTTCCTCGTGCTCGCCGCGGTCGCGGGGGCGGGCTTTGCCCTCTACCTGCTGTTCATGCCCGAGACCCTCGGCTACGAGCCCCGTCCGACCGACGCGCAGCCGCCGACACCCGCTTCGCCGCTCGCGGTGCCGGCCGAGTAGCAAGCCGGCGACACCCGCCGACGCTCGCGAAAAACCCCTTCACAGGAACCGGACGACGATGGGCGGCTTCGCGCTCACTCCCCACCTCGCGACCTGGGGGATCGCGGCGCTGGCCACGCTCGGCGTCATCACCCGGCCGATGGGCTGGCCGGAGGCGGTCTGGGCCGTGCTCGGGGCCTCCGCCCTCGTCCTCCTCGGCCTCCTGCCCGTCGGCGCCGCCTGGGATGGGGTGCTCAAGGGCGGCGACGTCTACCTCTTTCTCATCGGCATGATGCTGATGTCCGAGGTCGCCCGGAAGGAGGGCCTGTTCGACTGGCTCGCCGGCCTCGCGGTGCGCGCCGCCCGGGGCTCGGCGACCCGGCTTTTCGCCCTGGTCTACGCCGTCGGCACGCTGGTGACGGTGTTCCTCTCGAACGATGCCTGCGCGGTGGTGCTGACGCCCGCGGTCTACGCGGCGACGCGGGCCGCCAAGGTGCGCGATCCCCTGCCCTACCTCTTCATCTGCGCCTTCATCGCCAACGCAGCGAGCTTCGTCCTGCCGATCTCGAACCCGGCCAACCTCGTCGTCTTCGCCGACGCCATGCCGCCGCTGACGCGCTGGCTCGCGCTGTTCGCCCTGCCCTCCATGCTCGCCATCGCGGCCACCTACGCCGTGCTGCGGATCACGCAAGGCCCGACCCTGCGCGCGCAGAGCGTGGCGACCGAGGTCGAGGGCGCTCCCCTCTCGCGCACCGGGCTCGTGGCGGGCCTCGGCATCGTCGCGACGGGCGCCGTGCTGATCGCCGCCTCGGCCCTCGGGCGCGATCTCGGCCTGCCGACCTTCGCCGCGGGCCTCGCCACGACGTTGATCGTGCTCCTGATGCGGCGCGGCGGCCTCGTGACGGTGGTGCGCGACGTGTCCTGGGGCGTGCTGCCGCTCGTCGCCGGACTGTTCGTGCTGGTCGAGGCCCTGGAGAAGACCGGCCTGCTCGGCCGGATCGCCGAGGGGCTGAAGGCTGCCGTCGGCACCGCGCCGGAGGCGACAGCCTGGGGCGCGGGGGCGCTGGTGGCCGTGCTCTCGAACCTCGTCAACAACCTGCCCGCCGGCCTGATCGCGGGCGCCGCCGTCCAGGCCGCCGCCGTGCCCGAGCGCGTCGCCGGGGCGGTGCTGATCGGCATCGATCTCGGGCCCAACCTTTCGGTGACGGGGTCGCTCGCCACGATCCTCTGGCTCACCGCCCTGCGCCGCGAGGGTATCGACGTGAGCTTCTGGCGCTTCCTGAAACTCGGCGCGCTGGTGATGCCGCCGGCCCTTCTGCTGGCGCTCGCCGGCCTCCTGCTCGCTCCCTGAGGCACGGACCGTGAACGCAGCCCTGCTCTACCCCTTCATCCTCGTCGCCGGTGCGCTTCAGGCGCTCGGCAATTCCATGAACGCGCGACTGCGCGGGGCCATGGTCAATCCCTGGCTGGCTGCAGCGACCTCCTTCGCGCCGATCGTCTTCGTCTTCGTCATCCTGTTCCTGACGATGCCGGTCCCGCTGCCGAGCCCGGACGATCTCGCCCGGATGCCGTGGTACGCGCCGCTCGGCGGCCTCGCCGGGGCCGTGGCGGTGTTCGGCGGTCTGGCCCTCGTCGACAAGGTCGGCGCCGGCCCGTTCAACGGCCTCCTCATCACCGGCAATATCCTCAGCTCGCTGGCGCTGGATGCGTTCGGCCTGTTCGGCCTGAAGGGCGGCGGATGGAAACCGCTGCCCTGGCTCGGCGGCCTGCTGATGGTCGGCGGCATCGTCCTGATCGCCCGCGCGAGCCGCGGCGAGCCCGACCGGGATGGGCAGGACGGCCACGGCCTCAGCGGCCGGCTGCTCTATCCCTTCGTCCTCGGCGCGGGCGCGCTGCAGGCCCTCGGCGTCGTCTGGAACGCGCAGCTGCGCGGCGCCCTGGTCAATCCCTGGCTCGCCGCAGCCGTCTCCTTCGTGCCGATCGTCTTCGTGTTCCTGACCGTTTTCGCGATCCGGCCGACGCCCCTGCCGACCCGCGAGGATCTCTCCGGAATGCCGTGGTGGGCGCCGCTCGGCGGGCTCGCGGGCGCGGTGGCGGTGTTCGGCGGACTGCTCTTCGTCGACACCGTCGGGGCCGGCGCCTTCAACGGGCTGCTGATCACGGCCAATCTCCTGACCTCGATCGCCATCGACCATTTCGGCTGGCTCGGCATGCCGGTCTGCCGTGCCCGGACGGGGCGCCTCGTCGGGGCCGGGCTGATGGTGGGCGGCATCCTGCTGATCTCGGTGGCGTGAGCCGAAAGCTCAACGCCCCGGCGGGATCGAGTAGGTGCCGGTGGCGTGGCAGACGATGTCGTCGGATCCTTTGGTCCGAATCGCCACGTCGCCGACGGCGAGCCGGCGCCCGATCTTGAGCAGACGACACTCGGCGATCAGCCCGCCCTGGCCGGGCCGGCGCAGGAAGTTGAAGCTCAGGTTCGTCGTCACCGCGAGGGCCACGGGTCCGATATTGGAGAGGATCGCCGCGTAGAGCGCATAATCGGCCAGCGCCATCATCGACGGGCCGGAGACGGTGCCGCCGGGGCGCAGGTGGCGCTCGTGATGGTCGAGGCGCATCCGCGCGCGGAGCGGTCCGACCGCCTCCAGATGGTAGTGCCGACCGTCCGCATTCATCTGCGGGAATTCGCGCTCCAGGAACGCGACGGTCTCCTCCAGGCTCATCACGGTCTCGCTCATGCCCGCCTTGCAGCACGCCCGCGCTTGGCGGACAAGAGCGGGATGATCCCGACCCTCGACGGCGCACCCGACGGAATCGCCACCCGGCACGACCGCTACCCGGACGCGCAGATCCGCGCGATCCTGAAACAGGCGCGCTCCATCGCCCTGGTCGGCGCCTCGGCCAACCCGGCCCGGCCGAGCTACATCGTCTTCAAGTATCTCTCCGAACGCGGCTACGGGGTCACGCCGGTCAATCCGGGTCTCGCGGGCCAGACCCTGCTCGGGCGCCCGGTGGTGGGACGGCTCTCCGATTTGGCCGGTCCGGTCGACATGGTCGAGATCTTCCGCAATTCCGCCGCGGCGGGGCCTCTCGTCGACGAGGCGCTGGCGCTTCCGGAACCGCCGAAGGTGATCTGGATGCAGCTCGGCGTGCGCGACGACGCGGCCGCCGCGCGGGCGGAGGCGGCGGGCCTCACGGTCATCATGAACCGCTGCCCGAAGATCGAGTACGGCCGGCTCTCCGGCGAAATCGGCTGGACAGGGGTCAATTCCCGCATCCTCAGCGCGAAGAAGCCGCAGATGGCCAGGGGCGGGGTGCAGAAGCGGACGATCGAGGGGACGTGAGCCGGGCCTGAGAGCCGGCAGAGCGGGGTCCCGGTCATCACCGACGACATCGCCGAGGACCCGGCCTTCCGAGAACACCACACCCCCGCCGAGTACGGCTTCCAGAGCTAGATCTCGATGCCCATCGTGCTGCCGGACGGGACGTTCCAACGCATCGGTGACCCGTAGCTCCGCCGACACGCTGCCGATCGATCCCGGATCGCCCCCTGCAACGGGCGATCCGGTGCCCTCTCGTCGCTCACGAGAGGAGGCCCTCGGACGGAGGGCCTCCCGCGATCATCGATCGGGCGTCACGCCAGCGTCAGCCCGACATCCACATTACCCCGCGTGGCGTTGGAATACGGGCAGATCTGATGCGCCGCCTCGACGAGGCGCTCGGCGTCGGCGCGCTCGAGGCCGGGGAGGCTGACCTTGAGGTCGGCGGTGATGCCGAAGCCGCCCTCGGAGCGCGGGCCAATGCCGACATTCGCGGTGACGGTTGTGTCGGCGGGCACCTTCAGCTTGAGCTGGCCGCCGGCCACCTTGAGGGCGCCGATGAAGCAGGCGGAGTAGCCCGCCGCGAAGAGCTGCTCCGGGTTGGCACCGGGGCCGCCCGCGCCGCCGAGTTCTTTCGGGGTCGAGAGCTGGACCTGGAAGCTGCCGTCCTCGGTGCGGGCGGAGCCGTCGCGGCCGCCCGTGGCGGAGGCGGTGGTGCGGTACTTCACATCGACGGTCATGGGCTGTCCTCGTGATCGGGGTTCGAACGCGGCCGATCGGTTCGGCTTGCTACAGAGATAGCGCGCATGTGAATTGTGCGCAATCTATATCGTCGCTCTCGGGCCATGTCTCCGTTGCAGAGCCGGCTGCGGAGCCTCGATCAGCCGCCCCGACCCGTCTCCGGCATGGCCGCGACCGCGGCGAGGCTGATCCCGGCGGCGAGACCGAGATAGAGCCCGACTGAGCCGATGCCGCCCCAACCGACCAGCCATTGCGCAGCGAGCGGCGCTCCGGAGGCGCCGACGATGCCGGCGAGGTTGTAGGTCACCGAGGCGCCGGTGTAGCGCACCCGGGTCGGGAACAACTCGGGCAGGAGCGCGCCCATCGGCCCGAAGATCCAGCCCATGGCGAAGAGTGCGAGGCAGAGGAAGCCGAGCACGAGGGCGGGCTCGCCGCTGCCGAGCATCGGCCCGAGCGCCGCCCCGAGCCCGGCCGTGACGAGGAGGCCCGAGAGCATGACGGGCTTGCGCCCGAAGCGGTCGGCGGCGAGCCCCGAGAGCGGGATCGACAGCGCCATGAACAGGATCGCGACGCACTCGAACAGCAGGAAGGTCTTTCGCGGGTAGCCGAGCGTGGCGGTGCCGTAGCTCAGCGCGAACACGGTCGAGAGGTAGAAGACGGCGTAGGCCGCCACCATGGCCAGCGTCCCGAGCAGCGTCGCCCTGAGATGCGCGGAGAAGATCGTGGCGAGCGGCACCCGCTCCGGTGGCGCCTGTTCGAGCGCGGCGCGGAAGGCAGGGGTCTCGGTCAGCTTGAGGCGCACGTAGAGCCCGACGCCGACGAGGGCGGCGGAAGCCAGGAAGGGCAGCCTCCAGCCCCAGGCCTCGAAATCCGCCGGGCTCAAGGACACGCTGAGCCCGAGGAACAGCAGGTTGGCGGCAATGAAGCCGATCGGCGCGCCGAGTTGCGGGAAGATGCCGTAGAGGGCGCGGCGCCCCGGCGGGGCGTTCTCGACCGCGAGCAGAGCCGCCCCGCCCCACTCGCCGCCGAAGCCGACGCCCTGGCCGAAGCGCAGCAGGCAGAGCAGGGCCGGCGCCCACCATCCGATCGACGCGTAGCCCGGCAGGCAGCCGATCAGGACGGTGGAGAGCCCCATGATCATCAGCGAGGCGACCAGCGTCGCCTTGCGCCCGACCCGGTCGCCGAAATGCCCGAAGGCCGCGGCACCGACGGGGCGCGCCAGGAAGGCGATGGCGAAGGTGGCGAAGGCCTGGAGCGTCTGTACGCCGGGCTCGCCCTGGGGGAAGAAGATCGGACCGATCACCAGCGCGGCGGCGGTGGCGTAGATGTAGAAGTCGTAGAACTCGATCGCGGTGCCGACGAAGCTCGCGGTGAGGATGCGGCGGGCGGAAGGCGGGTTCATCGGCGCGTCACGGCTCCCACTGCCAGAAGACCGAGCCGGTGAAGGCGAAGACTGGCTCGCCGCGCTGGTTCTGCGCCGTGTTGTGGTGGGTGGCGATGCCCCAGCCCGGCCGCGAGGCGGATGCCCGCCGGTCCACGAGGCGGCTGGCGTAGCGGATCGTGTCGCCGGCATAGACCGGGCGCAGCCATTGCAGGTCCTTGAAGCCCGGCGAGGGTCCGAGTTGCGGCACGGGTCCGGAGCGGGCGGTGAAGGCGATGTCCCGGGCAAAGGTCGCATTGAGCCGCTTCATCCATACGGCGGCGGTCTGCCAGCCCGAGGCGCAGAGCGCACCGAAATGCGTGGCGCGGGCGGCCTCCGCATCGAGATGGAAGACCTGCGGATCGTAGGCGCGGGCGAAGGCGACGATCGCTTCCGCCTCGAAGCGGTGGGCGCCGAGATCGCGGGTCATGCCGATCTCCGCCTGCCCGAGGAAGGACAGACGCTCGGCGTCCTCGGGCTCCGGCACCGATCCCGATTCCGACGCCAGCTCCACGGTGCGCGGGGCCGGCACCGCGCCCGCCCGGGCGAACAGTACGGCGAAATCCTGCGTCATTACCGTCTCGCCGCGCCCGTTCTTCAGCGTCATGGCGAGGCGGGCCATGCCGCGGTCGGGCTTCGAGGCGGAAGGGCGCACCTCCTCGACCCGGATCGTCGCGCTCAGCGAATCCCCCGGCAGGACCGGCCTGACCCAGCGCAGGGCCGTGATCCCCGGCGAGCCCATCGAGGTCGAGCGCGAGATCAGCGCTTCCGCGAGCAGGCGCATGCCGAGCGCCGCCGTCTGCCAGCCTGAGCCGATCAGCGTGCCGACGAAGGTGTTCGTTGCCGCCGCCTCGTCGAGGTGGAAGGGCTGCGGATCGTAGTCCCGCGCGAAGGCCACGAGTTCGTCGCGCGTCACGCGGATCGGTCCGGCCTCGTAGGTCTGGCCGGGGGAGAGATCGTCGAGGGTGAGCAGGGCCATGGAAAGCGAGCGTCGCGAGAGGAGTCGAGCGTGGCTACAGCATCGGACGCGGGCGCGCATCCCGGGCCGGAGCCGGCCAGCCGTGACGGCGGCGGCTTGCCGGGCGTCGTCCCAGGCCTCACACCACCCAGCGGGGCGCGGCCATTAACCCTGCGCCAGGATGCGTAGTGTGGCCCTCGGCGAAGGGGGCGCGCGATCCGTTACAGTGACGGCGAACGGCGATCCCCGGGCGTCCACCGTCACGCGGACGAAGGATCCGGGTCAGGGACGATCATGCTCGACCGGAAGGCACGGGAAATCCAGCTCGACGTCATCCGCGGCGTCGCGATCCTCTTGGCGATGGGCTGGCACCTCAACGGCGGCAGCATGAATCTGGCCGTCAGCGACGTCTGGCTGCACCCGGGCCGGGTGATCGGCTGGGCGGGCGTCGACCTGTTCTTCGTGCTGAGCGGCTTCCTCGTCGGCGGCCTCGTCATCCGCGAGGTGAGCGCGACCCGGGCCTTCGACTACCGGCGCTTCCTGATCCGGCGCGCCTTCCGGCTCTGGCCCGTCCTCTACGTCTATCTCGCGGTGCAGGTAGTGCTGACCGACCGGTCGTGGACGAGCTTCGTTCCCCAGGTTTTCCTTCACGTCCAGAACTACTTCGAGACGCCGCTGCTCCACCTCTGGTCGCTCGCCGTCGAGGAGCAGTTCTACCTGCTGATCGGTCTGTCCCTGCCCTTCCTGGCGCGCCTGCGCCTGACCGCCCACCATGTCCTGGCGGGACTCGTCGCCATCGTCCTGGTGACGTGGCTCTTGCGTCCCCTCGCGGCGCTGGCGGGAATCGATCCGCACGCGCTCCAGGTTCAAACACAGTACCGGCTCGACGGCCTCGCCCTCGGCGTCGCCCTCGCGCTCCTGGCGCAGCGCTTTCCGGAACGCTACGCCCGGCTCGCGCGCCCGCGCCTCCTCAACCTCGCCGCGGCGCTCGCGGCCTTCACCGCCCTGTTCTGGATGACCGACGACCTCGCCCGCGCCGCCTTCGGCTATACGCTGGCCGCGATCGGCTCCGCCTTCGCGATCCTCGCCATCCACGGAAGCCGGAACCGGTTCTTCGCCTCGCCGCCGGCGCGGCTCGTGGCAATCATCGGCCTTTATTCCTATCCCATGTATATCTGGCACAACGGCATCGGCAACCGGATCACACCGCGGCTGGCCGAGATGGCGGGCATCACCAGCCCGGATCTCGTGGTGATCGCGAAATACGCGCTCTCGATCGGGCTCGCGATCGTCATCGGGCTCGCGATCGAACAGCCCTTCATGCGGCTGCGAGACCGGCTGTTCTCGCGCGGCCCGACCCGGGCCGTCGAACCCGTCGCCGGCGTGGCCGCCCCCGGTCTCAACCGCCCCTGACGGCGATCCGACGCGAGGCGCCTCCCGCTCGATGCGGACGCGCCGGCCCGCCTCACTTCATCATGGAGAAGGCCTGGATGCCGGCGGGCGTGAGGATCACCACGAACAGCACCGGCAGGAAGAACAGGATCATCGGCACCGTGAGCTTCGGCGGCAGGGCGGCGGCCTTCTTCTCGGCCTCCGTCATGCGGTGATCCCGGCTCTCTTGCGCGAGCACGCGCAGAGCCTGTCCCAACGGCGTGCCGTAGCGCTCGGCCTGCATCAGCGCCGTGGTGAGCGATTTCACGATGTCGAGGCCGGTGCGCAGAGCGAGGTTCTCGTAGGCCACCCGGCGCTCAGGCAAGTAAGACAGCTCCGCGGTCAGGAGCGCCAACTCCTCGCCCAGCGCCACCGACTGGCTCGCGATCTCGACGCTGACCCGACGGAAGGCGTTCTCGATCGACATGCCGGATTCGACGCAGATCAGGCACAGGTCGAGCGTGTCGGGCCAGCCCCGCCGGATCTCCGCCTGCCGCTTCGAGGTGATGTTCGACAGGTAGACCTCCGGCAACTTGAAGCCGACGAAGGCCGCGACGAGGACGATGCCGAGCCGGACGATGACGGGCTGATCGAGCACCTCCAGCACGAACATGTAGAAGAGCCCGCCCAGGGTCAGGACGATCGGCATCACGAGGCGGAAGAACAGGAACGCCGTCTCCGCCCCGGCGCCGCGATAGCCCGCCATGGTCAGCTTGGTCTTGGCGGTGTTCGTGCCGAGCCAGCGGTTCAGAGCCAGCTGCTCCACGACCCGCTTCATGTAGGCCTTCGGCTCGGAGCGCAGGGAGACGCGGTTGTTGAGCCGCTCACGCTCGCGCTGGCGGATCAGCTCGCGCTCGTCGCTGACGAGCTTCATGCGTTTGCCGAGCTGATCGGTCTCGATCAGCGGCTGGACCAGGGTGAAGACCGTGGCCGCCGCGGCGATGCCGATCAGCACCGTCGCGAGGCTGCGGGGGCTGAGCGCGGCGTTGACGACATCATCCAGCATCGGTGTTCGATTCCGCCCATCCATCGCGGCCCGGCTGCCGAGAGCCGGCCCACCATCCTCGGCAAAGTGTGCTTCAGATGTCGAAGCTGATCATCTTCTTCATCACGAGGATGCCGACCAGCATCCACAGGCCGGAGACCACGAGGGCGATCTTGCCGACCGCGGTCGTCCACAGGAGCGCGGTGTAGTCCGGGCTCGACAGGTAGGTGGTGAAGGCGACGAAGAACGGCAGGGCGCCGATGATGTAGGCCGAGACCTTGGCCTCCATGCTCATCGCCTTGATCTTACCGGACATCTTCTTGCGCTCGCGCAGCACCCGCGACAGGTTTCCGAGCGCCTCCGACAGGTTGCCGCCGGCCTTCTGCTGAATGCCGATGACGACGGCGAAGAAGTTCACCTCGGTCACCGGCACCCGCTCGTACATGCGCAGGATCGCGTCCCCCATCGGAATGCCGAGCGTCTGCGCCTCGATCGCGACCCGGAACTCGCTCTTCAGGGGCTCCTTCGCCTCGCGGGAGATCATGCGCAGGCAGTCGCCCAGCGGGATTCCGGAGCGCAGGCCGCGCACCACCACGTCCATGGCGTTGGGCAATTCCTCGATGAAGGCGGCGATGCGCCGCTTCTGCAGGTGCTTGAGCATCCAAGAAGGCAACCCGAGCCCGCCGGCGAACAGGGCGAGGAGCGCGATGAAGGGGCTCTCCGAGACGACGAAGATCCCGGAGGCGAGGATGACGCCGGACATCGCGGAGACAAGGTAGAATTTGCGGCGCGTCCAATCGAGCCCGGCCCGGGCGAGGCGCAGTTCGAGGGTGACCTTGGTCTTGTCCTTCTTCGCCTCGATCTCCTTCAGGCTCTTGGCGACCTGTTCGCGCCGGTTGGCCGCCGCGCCGCGCTCGGCCAGGCTCACCTTCGGCTGGCCCAGGGCCTTCCGGCGCTGCTCAGCCCGCTTCTCTCCCGAGAGGTAGGGAAGCAGGAAGACGTAGGCGACCGCGCCCGCGGCGATTGCCGCGAGCCCCGCCGCCAGCGGCGCGTTGAGCGCGCTCACGGGGCCTCCTCCGCGGGTGCCGCGGCGGCATCGAGGGCGGCGGCGAGCGCCCGCTCCTCGCCGTAATAGCGCGCCCGCTCCCAGAAGCGCGGACGGCCGATCCCGGTGGAGCGATGGCGGCCGATCAGGCGGCCGTTGGCGTCCTCGCCGAGCACGTCGTAGACGAGCAGATCCTGGGTGATGATGACATCGCCCTCCATGCCCATCACCTCCGTGACGTGGGTGATGCGGCGCGAGCCGTCGCGCAGGCGCATCGCCTGAATGATCACGTCGACCGAGCCGGTGATCATCTCGCGCAGCGTCCGCGAGGGCAGCGAGAAGCCGCCCATGGTGATCATCGACTCGATGCGGGCGAGGCATTCGCGCGGCGAGTTGGCGTGCAGCGTGCCCATCGAGCCGTCATGGCCGGTGTTCATCGCCTGGAGCAGGTCGAAGGCCTCCGGTCCGCGCACCTCGCCGACGATGATCCGCTCGGGCCGCATGCGCAGGCAGTTCTTCACGAGGTCGCGCATGGAGACCTGCCCCTGGCCTTCCAGGTTCGGGGGCCGAGTCTCCAACCGCACCACGTGGGGCTGCTGGAGCTGGAGCTCGGCGGCGTCCTCGCAGGTGATGATGCGCTCGTCGTTCTCGATGAAGGCGGTGAGGCAGTTGAGCAGCGTCGTCTTGCCCGAGCCGGTGCCCCCCGAGATCACGACGTTGCAGCGGACCTTGCCGATGATCTGCAGGATCTTCGCGCCCTCCGGCGAGATCGCCCCGAAGCGCACGAGCTGGTCGAGGGTGAGCTTGTCCTTCTTGAACTTTCGGATGGTCAGCGCCGGCCCGTCGATGGCGAGTGGGGGCGCGATCACGTTGACGCGGGAGCCGTCGGGCAGGCGCGCGTCGCAGATCGGCGAGGCCTCGTCGACACGCCGGCCGACCTGACTGACGATGCGCTGGCAAATGTTCATCAGCTGCTGGTTGTCGCGGAAGCGCACGGAGGTGAGCTGGATCTTGCCACCGACCTCGATGAAGGTCCGGTCGGCCCCGTTCACCATCACGTCGGCGATGTCGTCGCGGGCGAGCAACGGCTCCAGCGGGCCGTAGCCGAGCACGTCGTTGCAGATGTCGTCGAGCAGCTCCTCCTGCTCGGCGATCGACAGCACGATGTTCTTGAGCCCGATGATCTCCGAGACGATGTCCCGGATCTCCTCGCGCGCCGCCTCGCCGTCGAGCCGGGCGAGCTGCGCGAGGTCGATGGCCTCGATCAGCGCGCCGAAGATCATGCTCTTGGTGCGGAAATACTCTTCCGACCGGGGCTGCGCCACCACAGGGGCCGAGCGGCTCGGCGGCGGTTCCGGCCGCGCGCGCTCCACCTCCTGCTGGAGGACCGGCGGAGGGGCTTTGACCGCGGGGCCGTCAACCGGAACGACCGGAGCGGGAGCCGATGCGGCGGTGGAGCGTCGACCGAACATGGCGCCGCAGCCTCAGCGGGATCGAGGGGAAGGATCGGGACGCACGGTCAGGACGCCTTCTTGCGGGTCAACCGAGCGAGCAGAGGCTCGAGCAGGTTGGCCCGGGCGCGCCGGATCTCGGCCCGGCCGGTCACCGCGGCGGCGAGTTCCGAGAAGATCTCGGCGGGCTTGGCGCCGGCCTGGACCTCGGCGATCATCTGGCCGTTATTGGCCGCGGTGCCGAACAGGGCGGGCTCGAAGGGGATCACCGCCTGGAGCGGCACGTCGAGTGCCTTGGCGAACTCGGCCGCGGCGATTTCCGGGCGCTTCGGCACGCCGACGCCGTTGAGGAGCACCCGCGCCTGCGCATCGTTGGGGCGCTGCTGCTGGAGCAAGGCGAGCAGGTTCTTGACGTTGCGCAGGCTCGCGAGGTCCGGCGAGGCGACGATAAGGATCTCGTCGGCGCCGATGAGGACGCGGCGGCTCCAGGCCGACCAGTGGTGCGGCACGTCGAGGACGATGCAGGGCACCGCGAGGCGCAGCAGGTCGATGAGCGCGTCGAAGGCCGGCTCGGTCAGGTCGACCGTGCGGTCGAGGGTGGCCGGCGCTGAGAGCAGGGCGAGGTTGTCGGCGCATTTCGACAGCAGGCGGTCCAGCAGATTGGAGTCCAGGCGCTCGGGCGCGAACACCGCCTCGGCAATGCCCTGGGGCGGATCCTGGTTGAAGTTGAGGCTCGCCGTGCCGAAGGCGATGTCGAGATCCGCGATCACCGTGGCGGTGCCGTGCTCGCGGGCCACCGTCCAGGCGAGGTTGTGGGCGACCGTCGAACTGCCGCTGCCGCCCCGGGCTCCGTAGACGGCGATCGTCCGGCCGACCGGCTTGGCGCCGGGCGCCGTGAACAGGTCCGAGACCGCCGCGATCAGGTCCACGGCCGCGACCGGCGCCATCAAATATTCGCTGACGCCCCGCTGGATGAACTGCCGGTAGAGCAGAACGTCGTTGACATGGCCGATCACGAGCACCTTCGTGCCCTCGTCGCAGACCTCGGCGAGTTGGTCGAGGCATTCGAGCGGGCGCGACTTCAGGGCCACGAACTCGATCAGGATGACGTTGGGCGTGGGCGCGTGCCGGTAGGCCTCGACGGCCGCGGCACCGCCGCCCATCTGTACCTTGACGTGCGCCTTCTGCAGCCGCCGGTCCGAGGCGACGCCCTCGATCATCGCGGCGGTTTCCGGCGCCTCGCAGAAGGCCTGGATCGTGATCCGGGGCACCGGTGCGATGATGCGCTCTGGGGCCTCAGGAGTGTCCGGCATGACGCGTGGCTTCCGGTTCGGGGCCGTGACGGCAGAGAGGGAATCGGTGGTGGGGAGCCGGGCCGGCTCCCGTTGCGATCGGAGAGGGATGGTGCCCCGGCCCGTCGTCCTCGGTCGGACGCGCCGGGAGCCGATCCCCGAACGGACGGATCAGTTGCTCTTCACGGAGTTGCTGACGTTCGTCTGTCCATCCTGCCGCCATTGGGTTGACGGATCCTTGCCCTCGCGGAGCTGGCCGATGTCCTGGGTGCGGCGAACCGAGTCGATGCGCCCCTCCGGCCTTCCGCGCACGAGGTCGATCGGATCGGCGACCTGGGAAGCGAAGTTGGCCTGCGTGGCGCAGCCGAGATTCCAGGTCGGCTCGTTCGACCAGTCGGCGCGCACGTCGCTGACGCCGAGGTCGCGGGGCCAGAGCCCGCACTTGTCGGCGACCTTCGCCTGCATGCGCTGGAAGCTCAGGCGCAGGGGCGAGGCCAGGGTCGGGTTGGCGATCGGGTAGGCGGTCAGCTGGAGGCCGCGGGCCGGCACGCCCATCTCGGCGGCGAGGTGGCGGATCGCTGCGCCAGTGCGCTCGACCGGGCCGGCCAGTCCGGGCGAGACGCCGCGGGGCATCTCCACGAGCAGGACGCCCCGGCCGTAGCGGCGGTACTCGGTCAGGAACGACTCGAGATCGGCGCGCTGCCGGGGATCGATATGGCCGATGCCGGTGGGAAAGATGTCGAGCGTGCGCTCGCCGTCGGCCAGCACGATCGGATGACGGGTGCGCACGTCGATCGGGTAGGTCGAGCCGGTGGTAGCGACGCGGTCCGCGCGGCAGGCTCCGAGGAGCCCCGCGACGAGGAGGACGGCGACCGCCGGGCGAAGGCGCGAGGCGCGGCTGTGGGAAGGGCTGGACATCGGACTTCGATCCTGGTTCGGGCGCCGTCGGTCGGTCGTCAGTCGGCGATGAAGCCGACGCGGCCGCGATAGGAGGGTCCGAGCGTGCTGCCGCCGACCGTTCCGTAGATCTTGTTGAGCCGACCGAGCAGCACCGCCTGCCCGTCGGGCGCGTCGACGAAGCCGTCGTCGGGCCGCTGCACCTGGCGCGCCTCCATGGGCTGCGCGATGTAGGGGGTGACCATGATCATCAGCTCGGTCTCGTCGCGCTGGTAATCGCGCGAGCGGAACAGGGCACCGAGGATGGGAAGGTTCATCAGGCCGGGCAGGCCGTTGACCGTCCCCTTGCTCTTCTGCTGGATCAGGCCGGCGGTCATCATGGTCGCGCCGGAGGCGAGTTCGACCGTCGTCTCCGAATTGCGCCGGGTCGTTGCGGGGACGGGCACGACACGCCCGTTCAGGTTGTAGCTGAAGGCGTTCTGCGGATCGAGTTCCGTGACATCCGTGGCCACTCGGATCGAGATACGGTTCTCGGCGAGCACCACTGGCGTGAATGCGAGACTGACGCCGTAGGGCTTATAGGTGAGCGAAACGGTGCAGGCTGCGCTGGCGGCTGACCCGACCGAACAATTGGAGGGAACCGGGATCTCACCGCCGGCGGTAAACTTGGCGGCTTCGCCAGAGATCGCCGTCAGGGTCGGTTCAGCGAGGATGCGTGACACGCCGGCTTGCTCGAAGGCGCGCAGGGTGGCCTGGAGCGAGAAGCCGCCGGAGCGGACTGAGGCGGTGAGCGCATTGCCGGCGGGCGAGTAGGCGCCTGTCAGGGGAAAGCCGGTGTTGTTCGTCAGAAAGTTGCCGTCCGCGCCGAGCGGGTTGAGCGCAGACCAGTTGCCTGTCGTGCTGATGCCGAACTGCTTCAGCACCGTGCGCGCCACCTCCACGACAGTGACGCGGATCATCACCTGATCCTTGTTGCGAATCGTCAGGTTGTTGATGACTGCGCCGCGCGTCGACGCCCCGGCGGCGATTCCGACGAAGGCGTTGGCGATATCGATCGCCTGTTGCGCCTCCGAGGCCGAGTTGACGCTGCCCGAGAGCACGAGCGAATCGCCGACCGCCTTCACGTCGAATCGGCCGCCGGGCAGGCTCTGCATCAGAGATTGGCGCAGGATGTTGATGTCGCGGGCGATGGTGACGTCGAGCGAGGCAATCTGGCGTCCGTCCGCGTCCATCACGAAGATCGACGTCGCGCCGTTGTCGATGCCGATCAGGAACAGCTTGCGGCTGGAGCGGACCACGGCGTTGGCCACGGCCGGGTTGGCGACGAAGACCTCCTTGGCGTCCCGCGGCAGGTCGACGATGAGGGAGCGGCCCTTGCTCAGCTCGACCCGGCGCGACACCGCGGCCTCGTTCGGACCGATCGTCAGCACGGGCGAGCTGCCGGAAGGACCGATTTGCGCGAAGGCCGGATTGGCGAAGACCGCCGCGAGGCAGGCACCGGAGAGAAGAGCGAGAGCGATCCCGCGGAGACGATTGTCGGGCGTCATCGGTCCTGTCCTCACCGGCGCTGCTGACGGGCGACGCCGAAGCGCACCACCGTCAAGGCCCCGTCCGATCGCACGTCCTCCTCGGTGACGGAGGCCGTGCGGTTCGAATCCTGAATGCTGCGCAGCACGAGGGCGAGTTGCCCCACCTTCTGCGCCAGCGTGACGGTCTCGGCCTGGGAGGGCGTCAGGGCCAGCGTCGCGGTTTCCGCCGTCACGACGTTGGCGCCGCCCTTCTCTTGAACGATCTGCCCGACGGCGAGCACCCGGATATCGGTCAGCAGCGTCTCGGCGAACTGCTCGCTACCCTCGTTGCTGGTCTTGATGACGTCCACGTGGTCGTTGGGCAGGATGAAGCCGCCCGCCGAACTCGACCCGCGGGTATCGGTGGTGATCGCGACCGCGCGCATGCCGGAAGGCAGGATCGCCGACATGAAGCCGCTGCCCGCCTTGACCAGGCGCTCGGGCCGGATCGGCTCGTTGGCGGAAAAGTTCGTGCGGATGATCGAGCCGACGGCGTCGTCGAGGCCCTTCGGCGCGGCGCGGCGGTCGATCAGGCCGGGCGAGATCGCCTGCTCCGGCCAAGGCATCCAGCGCAAATCCTCGGGCTTGAGGGTCTGGCCCATGGGCAGTTCTGCGGCAGCGACCAGGATCTCGCTCATCGGAACCGGCGTGACGGCGGGCTCGACCCGGGCGACTGGCTCCGGCGCCTTCTCCTCGCCGCTCATCAGCAGCGCGGCGCCGCAGCCTGCGAGGATCGCGATGCCGAGAACGGCGAGACGGGCTGGTTTCATGGCGGGCGCGTGGACCGTAGCAACGGCTTACCGCCGTCCGGTTCCAGAGATGGCACCGCAATCGTCAAATTAAGGTTAACGGTCTGTCACCGCGCGGCTTTCCACGGGTTTCACCGGCTCACGCGAGGACGGCGCCCATGACAAAAGGACCGCCTTCGCGGCGGCCCTTTTGTTCCGTTTGCGGCAAGCCGCGGTCGCGGCCGCCATCACATCGGCATCAGGCTTTCCAGCCCGACGACGTTCGGCAGCACGAGCAGCGCGGCGGCAGCGAGCGCGATGCCGTAGGGGATCCCGGTCTTCTGATCGTGCAGGTGCACGGCGAAGGGGAGCCGCAGCGTCACTCTCGGAAGCGGGTAGGCGCGGGCGTAGAGAATGGCGAGCGTCAGGACTCCGCCGAGGATCGAGGCGACGACGACGTATTCGGCCAAGTGTTCGATGCCCAGCCAGAGCGCCGTGCCCGCAGCTAGTTTGGCGTCGCCGCCACCCATCCAACCCCGGGCGAACATGACGAACGCGACGACGAGCGTCAGCGCCCCCGCAGCCACGTGGAAGGAGATTTCGCTCCACGTCATGCCCGAGAAGACGGCGTACGGCACGAAACCCGCAACGACCAAGCCGGTGATCCGATTGGAAATGCGCATCGTCAGAAGGTCGCTGGCGGCTGCGTAGGCCATCAGGAACGGAAAGACGATGCAGAGCAGAAGGTAGGAAGCGGTCGCCAACATTGCGTTGAACTTTCGCGGAGCGGACGCTGTCAGATCGAGAGGCCGACCCGGACCGGTCGGCTGCCATCATGCCGCGATCGAAACATCGTCGATCTCGAGTAGGCTTCCTCTCACCGAAGCCCGGCCCGACTGAAACCAGTCGGGCGCGAAGCTCTCGGACCGAAGTGGTACCGCTTCCGGCACCGCCTCTGACGACTTACTGAATCTGCTTGGCCTTGGTGTCGAGCGACGTTCCCAGAGTTTCGAAGGCGGTCTTCAGCTTGCCCTGGAACGCGGTGAAGATGGCGACGACGGCGATGCCCATCATGGCAGCAACCAGGCCGTATTCGATGGCGGTGGCGCCGGACTCGTCGGCGATGAAGCGCTTGGTGATGTTCTTCACGATGATCTCCACTTGCTTATATCTGCTGGGTGACCGTCGGAAGTCTGTAAAGGCCCCGATCGGCGACGGGTTCAGGTGTAATCCCGACGCGTTGCGTTTGGGTTAAACCGATACCAGAGCCAAGGCCTCGTCTTCGAGTTTGTGCGCATGGGTTAATGGTCGGTTTCTCGGCTCCCTCGACTTGTCGTCGCGACACGCGACCGCAAGGCGCCCCCGGCCGAACGCCGGCCGGTTAGCGCTTCCTTCACCCCTTTCCTGCACCATTCGGGAAACCATAACCGTCTCGCGTCCGAAACCGCTTCGGGCTGCAGGGCGGCCCGCCGAACCCATCGCGCGACCGGACCGACCGCCCATGCCCCGCCTGCGCCCTGCCCTCGTCTCCGCGGCCGTTTCGGCGGCCATGGCCGTGTTCGCCCTCGCCGGGCCGGCCCGGTCCAACGAGACCGTGGCGCAGGGCACCGTCTCGGTGCTGGTCGACAACGCCAAGGTCATCCGCCTTCCGGAGAAGACGCAGACCGTGGTGGTGGGCAATCCGATGATCGCCGACATCACCCTGCAGAAGAACGGCGTCGTGGTGCTGACGGGAAAGAGCTTCGGCAGCACCAACTTGATCGCGCTCGACGGCAAGGGCGCCATGCTGGCCGAATCGACCATCAGCGTGCAGGCGCCGCAGGCGGCCATCATCACCGTGCAGCGCGGCCTCGATCGCGCCTCCTACTCCTGCACGCCGAACTGCCAGCCCTCGGTGCAACTCGGCGACGCGACGAAGTATTTCGAGGAAACGAGCAAGCAGGCCGAGGCGCGCCAGAGCATGGCGACCGCCAACAAGTAGGGCGCGCCGCGGCCCTCAGATCGTCTGGTTGTAGGCGCCCACCTCCGGGTGCTCGCGCAGCACGGTGTCGACCGCCGCGAACATCGCCCGCAGCCGCGCCTCCGAGACCGGGCTCTCCACGACGACGACCAGTTCCGGCTTGTTCGAGGAGGCCCGTACGAGGCCCCAGGTGCCGTCGTCGGTGGTGATGCGGACCCCGTTCACGGTCACGAGACCGGTGATGGCGTGGCCTCCCACCGGCTCGCCCGCCGCCTGAAGCGCCCGGAAGCGCTCGGTCACCGCCTCGACCACACCGTACTTCACCTCGTCGGCGCAGTGCGGCGACATGGTCGGCGAGCCCCAGGTCTTCGGCAGCGCCCGGTAGAGGTCGGCCATCGACCGACCGGGATTGCGGTCCAGCATCTCGAGCACGGCGATCGCCGTGAGCAGCCCGTCGTCGTAACCGCGCCCCACCGGTGCGTTGAAGAAGAAATGCCCCGATTTCTCGAAGCCGGCGAGGGCCGACAACTCGTTCACGCGCCGCTTGATGTAGGAATGGCCGGTCTTCCAGTAATCGGTGCGCACGCCCCGCGCCTGCAGCTCCGGATCGGCCGCGAACAGGCCGGTCGACTTCACGTCGACCACGAAGGTCGCGTTCGGATGCAGCCGTGACAGGTCACGGGCCAGCATGACGCCGATCTTGTCCGCGAAGATCTCCTCGCCCTCGTCGTCGACCACGCCGCAGCGGTCGCCGTCGCCGTCGAAGCCGAGGCCGACATCGGCGCCGGTCTCGCGCACCTTGGCGGCGATGGCGTGCAGCATCGCCATGTCCTCGGGATTGGGATTGTAGCGCGGGAAGCTGTGATCGGGCTCGACATCGAGCGGGATCACCTCGACGCCGAGCCGCTCGAGGAGGGCGGGCGCGAAGGCTCCCGCCGTGCCGTTGCCGCAGGCGGCCACGACCTTGAGCTTTCGGGTGACGGGCTTGGTGCGCGCGACGAGATCGTCGAGATAGGTCTGCGCGAAACCTGCAACGAACTCGTAGGAGCCGCCCTCGCGATAGCGGAACTCGCCCCGGGTCACGATCTCCTTGAGGCGGGTCATCTCGTCGGGACCGAAGGTCATGGGGCGCTCGGCGCCCATCTTCACGCCGGTCCAGCCGTTGTCGTTGTGGGAGGCCGTGACCATCGCCACGCAGGGGCAATCGAGGGCGAACTGGCCGAAATAGGCCATGGGCGAGAGCGCGAGCCCGATATCCCTCACTCGCAAACCCGCCGCCTGCATGCCGGCGATGAGGGCGAGCTTGATGGAGGAGGAATAGGCCCGGAAATCGTGACCTGTGACGATATCGGGGCGTACGCCGCGCTCATGGATCAGAGTGCCGAGACCGAGCCCCAGCGCCTGCACGCCCATCAGGTTGATCTCCTGCGGGAAGAGCCAGCGGGCGTCGTACTCGCGAAAGCCGGTCGGCTTGACCATCGGCCCCTGCTCGAAGGCGAAGGTGTTGGGCTCAAGCTTCGCAACCGGCTTGGGAAACACCTGGGACATCGTGGGGTCCTTCGCGGCGGGGTGGGCCATCCGTCCTATCCGCGCCGGCCACCCAGGGGAAGCCTGGCCGGACGGGCCCTCCCGCGCAGAGACGCAAAACCATTGCCATGCCGGGCCATTGCCTGTATGGGCCGCCTCGCGCCCTCGAGACACCCTTGGAGGCACGGGCGCGCTGGGGAACGGTCGGGCCGTCCGCTTCGGGCGGCCTTTGTCGTTGGCCCAGGCCATCATTTCGAAAAGGATCACGCCATGAGCGCCACCAAGACGCTTGAGGCCGTGGCACGCGACCGGGTCGGCAAGGGGGCCGCCCGGGCCGTTCGTCGCCAGGGCCAGATTCCCGCCGTCATCTACGGCGGCAACCAGGCCCCGCAGGCCATCGCCATCGACCTCATCCGCGCCCGCACCCTGATCTACGCCGGTGGCTTCAAGACCACCGTGTTCGAGATCACCGCCGGCGGCAAGAAGACCCGCGCGATCCCGCGCGACTACCAGCTCGACCCGGTTTCCGGCGTGCCGCTGCACGTCGACTTCCTGCGCGTCGTCGCCGGCCAGACCGTCACGGTCGACGTTCCGGTCCACTTCGTGAACGAGGACGCGGCGCCGGGCATCAAGAAGAACGGCGGCACGCTCAACGTCGCGCTGCACACGGTCGCGCTCGACGTGGCCCCCGACCAGATCCCGGACGCGATCGAGGTCGACCTCACCGGCCGCGAGATCGGCGACGTGATCCACGCCTCCGACCTGCGCCTGCCGGCCGGCACCTATACCGGCGAGCCGACCGACACGGTCGCCAACGTCCTGCCGCCGACGGTGCTCGGCGCCGAGGTCGAGGCCGAGGAGGCCGCGCTTGCCGAGGCGCAGTCCGCCGAGTCCGCCGAGGAGAAGGCGGACGCCGAGGCCGAGGCCACCAACGAGAAGAACGAGACCGAGGCGTAAGCCGCGGCGGGCGCCGTCCGGCACCCGCTCCTTGCGCATCCATCGATGCCCCGGCCGCCCGGCCGGGGCATTTCCATTTGTCGGGGCATGGGATCGGGGGCGCGGATGCGGCTCATCGTCGGCTTGGGAAATCCCGGCTCGCGCTACGCACGCAACCGCCACAACATCGGCTTCATGGCCGTGGACGAGATCGCCCGCGTCCACCGGGCGAGCCCGTTCCGCCGCCGCTTCCAGGGCGAGGCGGCCGAGGTCACGCTGGGGTCGGAACGCGCCATCCTGCTCAAGCCCCAGACCTTCATGAACGAATCCGGCCGCTCGGTCGGCGAGGCGCAGCGCTTCTTCAAGATCCCGCTCGCCGACGTGATCGTGCTGCACGACGAACTCGATCTGGCCCCGGCCAAGCTCCGGGTGAAGCTCGGCGGCGGCAATGCCGGGCATAACGGCCTTCGCTCGATCACGGCGCTCTGCGGCAACGATTACCGCCGCGTCCGCCTCGGCATCGGCCATCCCGGCGACAAGGCGCTGGTGCATTCCTACGTGCTCAACGACTTCGCCAAATCGGAGGAGCCCTGGGTCGAGGATCTCTGCCGGGCCAGCGCCGACCACGCCCCCCTGCTCGCGGCGGGCGAGGATGCGAGCTTCCAGAACAAGGTGCATCTCGCCATGGCCGGACGCGGCTGGGACGCGGTGAAGACGCCCGCCGAGGCCGGCAAGGCCAAGGCCAAGGATGCGCGCGACGCGAATTGACACGAGCCCACCGGACCCCGATGGAGCGGGCTTCCGGGCGCGGCTCCCGACCGATCACAACGGACAGCTAGGACCAGCCATGGGCTTCAAATGCGGCATCGTCGGCCTGCCGAACGTCGGCAAGTCGACCCTCTTCAACGCGCTCACGCAGACGGCCGCGGCCCAGGCCGCGAACTACCCGTTCTGCACGATCGAGCCGAATGTGGGCGAAGTCGCCGTGCCCGATCCCAGGCTCGATGACCTCGCCCGGATCGCCTCCTCCAAGGAGATCATCCCGACGCGGCTGACCTTCGTGGACATCGCCGGCCTCGTGCGCGGCGCGTCGAAAGGCGAGGGTCTCGGCAACCAGTTCCTCGCCAACATCCGCGAGGTGGATGCCATCGCCCACGTGGTGCGCTGCTTCACCGACGGCGACGTGACCCATGTCGAGGGCAAGGTCGATCCGATCGCCGACATCGAGACCATCGAGACCGAGCTGATGCTGGCCGACCTCGACAGCCTGGAGAAGCGCGTGGTGGCGCTGGAGAAGCGCGCCAAGGGTGCGGACAAGGAGGCCAAGGAGTTCCTCGACCTCGTGAACCGCGCCCTGCCGCTGCTGCGCGACGGCAAGCCCGCGCGCCTGGTGGAGCGGAAGGCCGACGAAGAGCGGCTGTTCCAGCAGCTCGGCCTGATGACGGCCAAGCCCGTGCTCTACGTCTGCAACGTCGACGAGGGCGATGCCGACAAGGGCAATGCCTACTCGCAGACGGTGTTCGAGCGGGCGAAGGCCGAGGGCGCAGTCGCCGTGGTCGTCTCGGCCAAGATCGAGAGCGAGATCGCGGTGATGCCGGCGGCCGACCAGGGCGACTTCCTGGAAGCCGTGGGGCTGACCGAGCCGGGCCTGAACCGGGTGATCCGCGCGGGCTACGACCTGCTCGGCCTCGTGACCTACTTCACCGTCGGCCCGAAGGAGGCCCGCGCCTGGACGATCACCAAGGGCACCCGGGCACCGGCCGCCGCGGGGGTGATCCATACCGACTTCGAGAAGGGCTTCATCCGCGCCGAGACGATCGCCTTCAAGGATTACACCACTTTGAACGGCGAGTCCGGCGCCCGCGATGCCGGCAAGCTGCGGCTGGAGGGCAAGGAATACGTGGTGCAGGACGGCGACGTGCTGCATTTCCGCTTCGCCAACTGACGGGCAGCCGGAGTCGCGCCGCTTGGAGCTGCATCCGCGCCACGCCTGGGATCTGACGCCGGAGGCGGCGGTTGCCCTGCAGCGCGCGCTGCGCGGCGAGATCGTGGCCGACCGGCCCATCGATCTCGCCCGGGTGCGGCTGGTGGCCGGTGTCGACGTGAGCGTGAAGAACGAGCGCTCGCGCGCCGCCATCGTGGTGTCGACCTTTCCGGACTTCCGCGTGGTCGAGACGGCCACGGCCGAGCGGCCGACGCCGTTTCCCTACATCCCGGGTCTCCTGAGTTTCCGGGAAGGCCCGGTGCTGGAGGAGGCGTTTGGCCGCCTGCGCGCCGAGCCCGACGTGTTCCTGTTCGACGGCATGGGCACGGCTCATCCGCGCCGCATGGGCATCGCCAGCCATATGGGTTTGTGGCTGGAGCGCCCGACGCTCGGCGTCGGCAAGACCCGGCTGGTGGGCACGAACGCGCCGCTGGCCGAGGAGAAGGGGGCGCAGGTGCCGCTCGTCCACCGCGGCGAGACGATCGGCGCGGTCGTGCGCACGCGGACGGGCAAGCACCCGCTCTTCATCTCGCCGGGCCATCTGGCCGACATTCCGAGCGCGGTTGCGCTCGTGCTCGCCTGCGCCCCGAAATTCCGCCTGCCCGAACCGATCCGGCTCGCGCACCGGGCCGCGGGCGATTTCTGACCGGATCGACCCGGCCGTCATCGCGAGCGTCAGCAAGGGATCCGGGGGCGCGGCCTCTCCGGAGTGCGCGGCGCCCTGGATCGCTTCGGCTTCGCCTCGCGAGTGACGGCTGGGTCTACGAAGCGACGATCCGAGCCGGATTCAGCGCGCCGTCTGCCAGGGGGTGATCACCCGCGTCGGCATCGGCCCCGCCTCGGCTTGCGCCTGGCGGCTCAGCGCCTCGATATCCTCGCGCGGGGCGAGGCGGCGGGCCTTGGCCAGCACCTTGCGGGCCTCGTCGGCCGGCATGGCGCCGTGCGGCACCATCATCGCCAGCAGCTGGCGGCGGGTCTTCGCATCGATCGAGCGGGCCTGCTTCACATCCTCGAAATCGGCCATGCGGTGGCGCGCCCGCTTGGCCCCGCGACCGCTCGCCTCTCTTCCGGTGAACACCTTGGGGCCGCCGGGCATCACCACGATATCGCCCGGGCGCAGGGTTTCGTCCCGCAGGAGCGCCGCCGTCGGATTGGCGGCGATCGCCTTGGAATCGACCGGCTGCTTGCCGCTGATCCCGTCGCCATCCTCCTTGGTCAAGGCGCCGGCCTTCGGCAGGGCGGCGTAGCGGACCTTCGGCCGGCTGCGCTCGACCCCACTGCGATGCCGCTTCCAGCGATAGCGCTCGTTCACCTCGCCGCCATAGACATGGATCGGCGCGACCGTCGCCGGGGCGGGCGCGGCCTGCTGGGGCGCGAAGAGTTGCTGAAACAGGCCGCCGAGGCCGCCCTCCTGCGCGTGGACGCCGGCAGCGGTGGAGAGGATGAGGGCGGACGAGGCCAGGACGAGCGCGAAGCGACGTCCGGAGCGGGGCAGGGTCGAAGGCATCGACGGCTCCTGAAGCGAGGCGGTCGCGTTCGACCGATGCGCTATCAACAAGAGGCCGAACTGGGCGGTTCCGACGGGAGCCCGGCGCAAATGTGGATTTTTCATGAAGAATCCGAAATCTCGCCGCTCACGCTTGTGTGAACCTCAGGTCGGGCCGGTCGGTTGCTGAAGCGTGTCGCGGTTTCCCGCGGCGGCCGGAGCCGAGCCATCGATGTCCCAACCCGACTCTGCCCTCCCCGTCCCGACCCCGCCGCCCGATCTGCGCTATCCCACCCTGTGGGCGTTGACGCTCAGCGCCGCCCTGATCGGCCTCGTCGCCCTGCCCCGGCGGCAGGGAATGCCGATCTCTGCCGGGTCGGGTCGGCCCGCGAAGGGTGACGGGGCGGGCGGCGACGGCGCGCGCCGGGAATCGCCTTCGCACGAGGGCGGCGACGCCCATCGCGTCGCGCAGACGGAGCGGCATCGCGGCCGGGCCGCGGACTCGCCGACCGAAATGCCGGCGGCGGGCTGGAAGGACATCCTCAAGCGCACCTACGCGGATATCGGCGAGAACCGACTCACTCTCGTCTCGGCGGGGGTGACCTTTTTCGTGCTGCTCGCGATCTTCCCGGCCATCGCGGCGCTCGTCTCGGTCTACGGGCTGATCGCCGACGTCTCGACCATCAACCAGCAGATCGAAGCCTTGCGCGGCGTGCTGCCCCCGGGCGGCGTCGACATCGTCGCCGAGCAGGTGAAGCGGCTCACAGAGAAGGGCGACACCACCCTCGGCCTCACGGCGCTGTTCGGCATCGTTCTGTCGGTCTGGAGCGCCAACGGCGGCGTCAAGCACGTCTTCGATGCGCTCAACCTCGTCTACGGCGAGCGCGAACGCCGGGGCTTCTTCAAGCTCAACCTGGTCTCGCTGGCCTTCACGGCGGGCGCCCTGCTCTTCGTGGTGTTGGCTCTGGTCGGCATCGTCGCGGTGCCGGTGGCGATCCAGACCCTCGGCCTCTCGGCGGATGCGTGGTGGCTCGCGCTGCTGCGCTGGCCCATCCTGTTCGTGATCGTGATCGTGATGCTGGCGGTGCTCTACCGCTACGGCCCGAGCCGGGACGCGCCGCGCTGGCGCTGGGTGACGCCGGGGGGCAGCGTCGCCGCCTTCCTGTGGCTGGCCGGTTCGCTGCTGTTCTCTTGGTACGTCTCGAACTTCGGCAGCTACGACAAGACCTACGGCTCGCTCGGCGCGGCCATCGGCTTCATGACCTGGATCTGGCTCTCGACCACGATCGTGCTGCTCGGCGCCCAGCTGAACGCCGAGACCGAGCACCAGACCGCCGAGGACACCACCGTGGGTCAACCGCAGCCGCTGGGCACCCGCGACGCCCGCATGGCCGACACGGTGGGGGCCTCCGCCTGAAGGCAGTGCCCCCCTCCCCTGCCGCTCAGTTCCTGGCCTTGCTCGGATCGTCGGCCGGATCGAGATAATCGACTCCGAACGGGCCGCTGCCGTTGACCTGGAGGATGACGGGCTCGCCCGTCGTCCAGAGGGCGTGCGGCATCTTCTCGGGCAGGAAGACGAAGCCGCCGGCTCGCAACTCGGCACCCTTCGACTTGTCGATCTTGGTGCCGTGCTGGTGGAAGATGGAGCCCGACAGGATCGTCAGCGTCTCCGCCTTCGAATGGGTATGGGGGGCGATCACCGTATCGGCGGGGAAGCGGATCCGCAGCACGAACGGGCCGGGCTTCGCGGGATCGCCGGCGAGGGCGCTGATCTCCGTGCCCTTGGGCAGGTCGGGCGGCCCCTTCTCCCATTTGACGGCGGCGCCGTCCGGCAAGGTCACCGTGCCGGGACCATCGCCATGCGCCGCGCCCGCCGCCCGGGCAGCGGTGCCGGGTGCGGCGAAAGCAAGGGCGACCGTAAGGGTGAGTGCCGCGGCGCCCAGGCGTGAGGCGAGCTTCATGTCCGTCCCTCCCTTGGAGATCCGCATCCTACCGCGCCTGTCCGGGCGGTGAAAATCGACCTTCCGTTCGCCAGCGGATCTGAGCGGCACACAAAAGCGAACGGCGGGGCTCGCGCCCCGCCGTCCAGCCGTCCTCAGCGATGAAGCCGGTCTCAGTAGGCCGTGCGGCCGTAGCCGACCGGGCGCTCCTGATAGGCGGTGTAGCCGGCCGGGCGGCGGACCGAGCCCGTCACCACGTCGTCGACCGCACCCGCGGTGCCGCCGACCACGCCGCCCACGACATTGCCCGCCGCGTTCACGGTACCGCCGACGATGGTGCCGGCCGCATTGACGGTGCCGCCGACCAGATTGCCCACGCCGCCGAGAAGGCCACCCCGCTCCCGCGGCGGGTCGATATGCGCGCCCCAGACGTTGAGCGTGCCGTCGCGGTTGTAGCTGGCGCTGTCGGAATAGACGCTCTGAGCGAGGCTCGGAGTCGCGGCGAGGCCGAGCGCCAGGGCGAGAGCTGCGGTGAGCTTGCTGCGGTTCGTCATGATCGATCCTTTTTCCGATGAGCGAGCGGGGAAGCGGCAGCTCCGAGCCAGTCGTCCGGCCCAGTGCCGCAGCCGCTCTTCTTTCGATGGACCTGATCTGGAGCTGATCCTGCGCAGGACAACACACAGTTTGTCGCAGTGCAGCATCGATATATTTCGAAATGATCGATAGACGCTTGAATTTTGTTTCCGCGACATCGCGCGCGCCGCAAATCAGGCCGCCGCATCAACGGGTTTCCGACGCAGCGACACGCTCGACCCGTGCAGTGCAGCATCGCACATGCGGCCTGATTTCAGCGCCGCGTCGGGTCTTTTTCCCGCGCCATCACCGGCAAGCTGCGCCATGGAACGCGAAGAGAACCGGGGACCTGCGGCATTTCCCGGCGCCGGGGCAATGTCCCGGGTGGGCCAAAATGCTCTATGCATCGGCCCTGGCCCTGCCGAGGGCCTTCCGTGTTCGCCGATGGCTGTTCGACCGATGACCGACGAGACGCAAGCGAAGCCGGCCGCTCCCGTGGGCGCCGAGGACCGGGTGATCCTCGTCGACGGCTCGTCCTTCATTTTTCGCGCATACTTCCAGTCGATCAATCAGGACCAGAAGTACAACACGCGTCCGAGCGACGGCCTGCCCACCGGCGCCGTGCGCCTGTTCTGCACCAAGATCGCCCAGTTCCTTCAGGACGGCGCGGCGGGCGTGAAGCCGACCCATCTCGGCATCGTCTTCGACAAGTCCGAGGGCTCGTTCCGCAAGGAGCTGTTCCCCGACTACAAGGGCCATCGCCCCGACGCGCCGGACGACCTCAAGCGCCAGATGCCGTTGATGCGCGACGCCGTGCGCGCCTTCGGCCTGCACGCGGTGGAGTTGGAACGCTACGAGGCGGACGACCTGATCGCGACCTACGCGCGTCAGGCCGAGGCTCGGGGCGCCGAGGTCATCATCGTGTCCTCCGACAAGGACCTGATGCAGCTCGTCTCGGACAGAATCCGCTTCTACGACTTCGAGTCGGGCGCCAAGGGCAAGCCCGGCTACCGGCCCGAGCGCAACCTCGACCGCGAGGCGATCATCGCCAAATGGGAGGGCCTCACCCCGGAGCAGATCGGCGACGCGCTGGCGCTGATCGGCGACACCTCCGACAACGTGCCCGGCGTGCCCGGCATCGGCCTCAAGACGGCGGCCGCGCTCATCAAGGAATACGGAAGCCTGGAGCAACTTCTGGAGCGGGCGGCCGAGATCAAGCAGCCCAAGCGCCGGGAGATGCTGCTCGCCAACATCGACCAAGCGAAACTCTCGCGCCGCCTGGTGGCGCTCGAAGAGAGCGTGCCCGTCCCCGTGCCGCTCGACGAACTCGGCGTGCCGGAGCCCGATCCGCAGAAGCTCGTCGGCTTCCTCAAGGCGATGGAGTTCAACACCCTGACGCGGCGCATCGCGCAGATGCTCCATGTCGATCCCGAGGCGGTGAAGCCCGATCCGGCGCTGCTGCCGGGCGCGCAGCCCCACGCCTACACCAACGCGGCGGGCGGCAGCGACGCGGTGCCGTTCTTCGGCGACGCGGTGCCGGTCGATCCCGAGACCGCGGCGGCACCCGAGCGCACGGACGGCGCGGCGCCGCCGGAAGCCGGCGAGGCCGACCCCTTCGCCGATCTCGACCTGCCGGACGAGGCTCCGAAGAAGCGCGGCCCAAGCGAGCCGACGCCCTCGTCGCTGGTCGCCGCCCGCGCGGCGGAAGCCGTGAAGCCGTTCGACACGAGCGCCTACGAGACGATCTCCACGGTGGAGCAGCTGGAAGCCTGGATCGCCGAGAGCTACGAGGCTGGCGTCATCGCGGTCGATACCGAGACCGATGCGCTCGATGCGGCCAAGGCGGGCCTCGTCGGCGTCTCGCTCGCCACCGCGCCGGGTCGGGCGGCCTACATTCCGCTGGCCCACGTCAAGCCCGAGGTGAAGGGCGGCGACCTTTTCGGCGGAGGAGGCGCGGAGGCGGATGCCTCGGACATGCAGCCCGACCAAATCGATTTCGACACCGCACTGCGGCTGCTCAAGCCGCTGCTGGCCGATCCCGGCACGCTCAAGGTCGGCCAGAACCTGAAATACGACCTCTCCGTCTTGCGCCGCTACGGCCTCGACGTGACGCCCTTCGACGACACCATGCTGATCTCCTACGTGCTCGACGCCGGCAAAGGCGGGCACGGCATGGACGAACTGGCCCGCCGCCATCTCGGCCACCAGCCGGTCACCTTCGCCGACGTGGCCGGCACCGGCCGCAACAAGGTCACCTTCGACCGTGTGGCGATCGACAAGGCGACGGCCTACGCGGCCGAGGACGCCGACGTCACCCTGCGCCTGTGGCGGATGATGAAGCCGCGCCTCGTCGCCGAGCGGCGGGTGACGGTCTACGAGACGCTGGAGCGCCCCCTGGTGCCGGTGCTGGCCCGGATGGAACGGGAGGGCATCCGCATCGACCGCGAGATGCTGAGCCGGCTCTCGGGCGACTTCTCGCAGATCCTGGCCCGCCTCGAGGAGGAGATCCAGGAGGACGCGGGCGAGAAATTCCAGGTCTCGTCCCCGAAGCAGATCGGCGACGTGCTGTTCGGCAAGATGGGCCTGCCCGGCGCCAAGAAGACGCCGTCGGGCCAGTGGGCCACGCCCGCTACGCTGCTCGAAGAGCTGGCCCAGGCCGGCCACGACCTGCCGAAGAAGATCCTGAACTGGCGCCAGCTCTCCAAGCTGAAATCCACCTACACCGACTCGCTGCAGGTGCATGCGGACCGCGAGACCAACCGCATCCACACCTCCTTCGCGCTGGCCGCCACCACCACGGGCCGGCTCTCCTCCTCGGACCCGAACCTCCAGAACATTCCCGTGCGCACGGAGGAAGGCCGGCGCATCCGCCGGGCCTTCGTCGCCCCGCCCGGGCACAAGCTGATCTCGGCCGATTACAGTCAGATCGAGCTGCGCCTGCTCGCCCACATGGCCGACATCCCGCAGCTGCGCGAGGCCTTCGAGCAGGGGCTCGACATCCACGCGGCCACCGCCTCGGCGATGTTCGGCGTGGCGCTCGACCAGATGACCAGCGATCTGCGGCGCCGGGCCAAGACCATCAATTTCGGCATCATCTACGGCATCTCGGCCTTCGGCCTGGCCGACCGGCTCGGCATCGGCCGGGAAGAGGCTTCCGCCTTCATCAAGCAGTATTTCGAGCGGTTTCCCGGCATCCGCGACTACATCGACACCACCAAGCGCTCCTGCCGCGAGAAGGGCTACGTCACCACCCTGTTCGGGCGCGTCTGCCACTACCCGCAGATCCGCTCCAACAACCCGTCGGAGCGGGCGAGCGTGGAGCGCCAAGCCATCAACGCCCCGATCCAGGGCACCGCCGCCGACATCATCCGCCGGGCCATGGTGCGGATGGAGGATGCGCTCGCAGCAAAAAAGCTCACCGCGCGCATGCTGCTGCAGGTGCACGACGAACTCGTGTTCGAGGTGCCCGACGACGAGGTGGAGGCGACGATCCCCGTGATCTCGCACGTCATGGAAGAAGCCCCCGCCCCGGCTCTGACCCTGAGCGTTCCGCTGGTGGTGGAAGCGCGGGCGGCGGGGAACTGGGAAGAGGCGCACTGAGCGGCGTTCGACGGCTCTGCGGGTACGGATTCGGCGTCGCGCTGCTGGACTTGCCCCGCCTGACGGCGCGCAACGACGGCGCAGGTTTTTCGCCACCCTCGCGCGGCGGAGCCGAAGCAATCCTGCGGTGCGAGTTGCCCGGATCGCTCGCGCCGCCGCCGATCGGCGCGGCTACGCCCCTTCCGTCTTGCCCGCAGTCCCGCATCCCTGCGAGGCGTAGGCGCTCATGATCGCGCCGAGCAGGCCCGGAAAGCGGGCCTCCACCTCGGCGCAGCGCGAGTGGTTGCGCATCTCGACGCCCTGACGCTCGGACCTGATCAACCCGGCCTCGCGCAGCACCTTGAAGTGGCTCGACAGCGACGATTTCGGGATCACCCGGTCCCCGAGCGCGGAGAGGGACGCACAGGCTTGAACGCTGCCCGCGCCCGAGATCCGCGCAAAGATCGCCGCGCGGGACGGATCGGACAGCGCGTGCAGGATCGCTTCCGGGCGGACATCCTCAATCGCGGGGTGAACCAGTGGCCTCATCTTTCAAACATGTGGGGACTTGAAGCACACTCTACTAGTTCCGAAATTCCGAACTATGGGACCAAGGCAGCCATTCCGGTGCCGTCCCGGAGTCCAGGATAGCACAGATGGCAAAGCTTGACGGGAAGGTCGCGGTGGTGACCGGCGCATCGAAGGGCATCGGCGCGGCCATCGCCAAGGCGTTGGCGCGGGACGGCGCGGCGGTTGTGGTGAACTACGCGTCGAGCCGGGCCGGCGCGGACGCCGTCGTCGATACGATCACTTCGGCCGGCGGCCGGGCCGTCGCGGTGCAGGGCGACGTTTCCAAGGCTGCGGAGGCGCGCGGACTGATCGAGGCGGCGGTGGCGCAGTTCGGCCGGCTGGACGTGCTGGTCAACAATTCCGGCATCTACGAATTCGCGTCCATCGAGGAGGTGACCGAGGAACATTACCGGCGCCTCTTCGACGTGAACGTGCTGGGTGTCCTGCTCACGACCCAGGCGGCGACTTCGCATCTCGGGGAAGGCGGCAGCATCATCAACATCTCGTCGGTCGCCGCCAGCGTGCAGCCGGTCGCCTCGGCGGTCTATAGCGGCACGAAAGGCGCCGTGAACGTCATTTCGGGCGTGCTGGCCAACGAGTTGGCCCCGCGCAAGATCCGGGTCAACGTGGTCAGCCCGGGCTACGTGGTGACCGAGGGCACCCACACGGCCGGCATCGCCGGCTCGGAGATGGAGGCCGGAATGGTCGCCCAAACCCCACTCGGCCGCGCCGGCCGGCCGGACGACATCGGCGGGGTCGTCGCCTTCCTCGCCTCCGACGAGGCCCGCTGGGTGACCGGGGAGGACATCAACGTCGGCGGCGGCGTGCGCTGACGCAGGCGCCCGATCGAAACGCGGAGACGTGCCTGGGGCGGGGGCGTTCCCCGCCTCGGTGAGAGGCCGCATTCGGTTCGGGGCGCGAGCGCTCCGGATCGCGGATCGCCGAAATGCAGGCGCACTTCGCTCTCGGCGGGTCCGGCGTTCCGTACTGTGCAGAATGATCGAGAGGCAGCAGAGGTCCGCCGCGCGCTTCGGCAGCAGACACGCGTCGCGCCGCATCGTTCCATGAACGATGCCAAACTGCTTCTGATTCAGAGCTAAGAAAGTATGATGGTGGAGCCTAACGGGATCGAACCGATGACCTCTTCCATGCCATGGAAGCGCTCTCCCAGCTGAGCTAAGGCCCCATCATTTTGGCCGTGACCGTCTCCGGTCTCTGGCGTCGGCGTCGGTGGTGTGTGCCGCGTCGATGGGCGGTTCTATAAGCGGAGGATCGGCGGGACTCAACCCCCTTTTCGCGGGGCGGTTCGACTTTTTGAGCCGCCTCGACATCCGGCTCCGGGCGCGTCATCGCGGCCGCCCGCGCGCGACGATCCGGGGCCGGAGCTCACGCATGGCGGCCCTTCGTATCGGCGTCGGCCGGATCCGGGCGCGAGGCGATGCGGTAGAACGCAGCCAGCACCAGCGCGAAGACGGCGAGGCTGAGCCAGGGCGTCGCCCCGCCGAGAGCGCCTCCGGCGAAGGCCAGCGAGGCGCTGCGGCCGCTCAAGGTGTCGGCCGCGGCGAGCAGCACGCCGACGACGCTCTCGCCGACGAGGAAGCCCGAGGCCAGCAGCACGCCCCGGCGCCGTCCGCTCCCCCGGGCCTCCTCGTCCGCTCCGCGCAGGCGGCGCTCGGCGAGGCGCCCGACGAGGCCGCCGAAGGCGATGGTGACCACCACCTCCAGCGGAAGATACATGCCGATCCCGACGGTGAGCGCCGGGAAGGAGCGTCCGCTGCGCCGCAGGCGCGACTCCAGGGCGACGAGCAGTGCGCCGAGCACCGCGCCCGTCGCCACCATCGACCAGGGCAGTTCGCCGCGCACGATGCCGCCGGCGATCTGGGTCATCAGGGCGGCCTGGGGCGCGGGCAGCGCCGCGGAGGCGTCCATGCCCTCCCGCGGCAGGGCGCCGACGAAGCCGTAGGCGTTGTAGAGCAGGCCGAGGAGCGGGGCGATCACCAGGGCGCCGACGCCGACGCCCACCCCGAGCGCGACCTGCTGGCGCCAGGGCGTGGCATCGACGAGCTGGCCGGTCTTGAGATCCTGAAGGTTGTCGTTGGCGATGGAGGCGGTCGTCACGACGACGGAGGCCAGGAGTAGGGCGGCCGCGACGACGAAGCGCTCACCCTCGGGCCCGGCGGCGCGGCCGAGCAGGAGCGGCAGCAGCAGGGCTGCGAGCAGCGTCGTCAGGATGCCGATGCCGGAGATCGGCGAGGAGGAGGAGCCGAGCAGGCCGGCGAGGTAGCCGCAGGCCGCCGCCATCAGGAAGCCGAAGACGACGGTGAACAGGGTGGCCACCGCCACCAGGGCCAAGCGCAGGCCGCCCAGCTCCGCTCCCGCGCTGAAGTGGAAGAAGAGCCAAGCCAGCGGCAGGGCGAGCAGAAGGGACGAGCCCGCGATCCAGGTGATCGGCAGGTCGCGCTCCTGACGCGGCAGCTCGCGCAGGGCGTGCCCACCGCCCTGCGCGGCGCCGAAGGCGGAGCGGATGCTCCCGAGGATCGAGCGGCCGAGCGAGGCCACCGTCCAGATCGCGCCGACGGCGATGATGCCGGCACCGATCAGGCGGACCTTGTCAGACCAGACCGCCCGGGCCGCGGCCTCGGCCCCCTCCCCGCCCGCACCGTCGCCGAAGGCCGTCAGCAGCGGCACGGCGATGCCCCAGGCCAGACCCACGCCGACGAGGAGGGCGAGGCAGGCGCCGAGCCCCACGAGGTAGCCGACGCCGACGAGCGCGGGTGAGAAACCGGTGGCGAGGCGGAACAGGGCCGGGCCCGCGGCCAGCGTTGTATGGAGCCCGTCGGCCAGCAGCCGGAAGCCGGTGGTGGCCAGCCCGATCGCCCCGCCCGCGCCGACCGCGCTGAGCAGGATGCGCAGGCCGCCGCGGTCGCCCGCCTCGCCCGCATGCAGCACCTCGGCGGCGGCCGTGCCCTCGGGATAGGGAAGGCCCGCCCCCATCACCAGGGCGCGCCGCAGGGGAATCGAGTAGACGAGGCCGATCAGCCCGCCGACGAGGCAGACCGCCGTGGTCTCCCAGAAGGGGAAGCCGTGCCAGTGGCCGATCAGCACGAGGCCCGGCAGGACCAGGATGACGTTGCACAGGGTGCCCGCCGCAGACCCTTGCGTCTGGACGATGTTGTTCTCGAGGATGCCGGAGCCGCCGAACAACCGCAGCAGGCCCATGGCCAGCATCGCCGCCGGGATCGAGGTCGAGAAGGTGACGCCGGTCTTCAGCCCCATATAGAGGTTGGCGGTCATGAACACGACCGTGATGACCGCGCCGAGCAGAAGGCCGCGCAGGGTCAGCTCCGCGCCGTGACGGGACGAGCCAGGCGCATCCCGGCCGGACTTCGGGCCGGCCTCGGCCTGCGGGCGGAAGCGTTCTTCGGGTCGGGCGTCCACGGGCAGAGCTCTCCGGTCTCGCCCCGGGGCGGGACGCTCGCATTTGTCGGGAACCCGAGGGCGGGTTCATCCGATCCCCTGTCGCGCCGCCATCTGCGGCCAAGCCTGTCCCGCGCCTGACGGCCGGGATCGGCGCGACATGGGGCGGGCGCGATCCCGCCATCAATCAGGAGCGAACGACGAATGAGCCAGACGGTGCGCCACGAGATCCCGCCGCGCTCGGGGGCCGCCTTCACCCTCGATCGCGGGCAGCGCCTCACCGTCATCGATCCGCTGGGCGAGCAGGTCGCCGACCTTGTGGCCTTCCGCCGGGACGACCTCGACGAGGTGATCTCCTCGGGCCGCACCATCGACTACGCGTCGCGGATCTTCCTGACGGCGGGCGACCCGATCTACTCGAACCGCTCGACCGTGCTCCTGCGCATCGTCGAGGATACGGTGGGGCGGCACGATTTCCTGCTCACGCCCTGCTCGGCCGACACCTTCCGGATCATCTACGGCGAGGAGCACCCGCACCGGGGCTGCTTCGGCAATCTCGCCGAGGCCCTCGCGCCCTACGGCATCGGACCCGACCGGATTCCGGTCGCCTTCAACGTCTTCATGCACGTCACCGTCGACGGCACGAGCGGCGAGATCGCCGTGAAGCCGCCGCTGAGCCGGGCCGGCGACTGGGTGAGCTTCGTGGCCGAGACCGATCTCATCATCGGCCTGACGGCCTGCTCGGCGCCGCAATCGAACAACTTCTCCTTCAAGCCGATCCAGTACGAGATCGAGTCCTGACGGCATCAGACCCGGCGCCGGGAGAGTCACGGGAAAGTCCGCGCTACGATGTCGCGGCAAATCAAGAAGACACGCAGATGAGCGCGTCACCGTAGCTTTCCGGATATCCCCAGCTTCGGCGGAACAATGGCACCGCGATGCGGTTCCCCGCGCAGTTCATCTTCATCGAGGTCCGGCTCGACAGCCTAAGAGCCGGCTTTCCTCTCACGGGCGCCACGGCGCCGGACACAGGGTCCGGCGCCCGGTCTTCGCTCGTCCGCTCCGCACGAGGTGTCATGCTGCTGCCTACCGACGACACCGGTCATCCGCTCGCTGAACGGTTCCGGCACTTCATCCGACAACAGCCCTTCCCCTGCGTCGGCGCCAAATCCGCCCTTTCCCGCGGTCAGATGAAGGTTCTGGTCGCCGGCGACATCGCCTCCGAGCGGGATGATGCGCGGATCTACCCGGCGCTGCTCGCCTTCATCTGCCGCTACCGCGCCCGCCGCGACCTGTTCCAGAGCTTCGCCGTCGTGTTCGAAGGCCCGCGCCGCCTCAGTGAGGAGGCGTTCGAGGCCGCCCTGTGGAAGCGGATGCAGTCCCTGTCCGATCGCGACAGCGTTCTCGGGCATTCCCAGGATCCCCGTGTCTCGGCCAACCCGGACGATTCCCACTTCTCGATGAGCCTCGGCGGCGAGGGCTTCTTCATCGTCGGGCTGCATCCGGGCGCGAGCCGGAAGGCGCGCCGCTTCGAGAGACCGGTCCTGGTGTTCAACCTGCACGACCAGTTCGAGCGCCTGCGGGCGGAGGGGCGCTACGAGCGCCTGCGCGACTCGATCGTCGAGCGGGACGTGGCCTGGGCCGGCTCGGCCAACCCGATGCTCGCGCAGCACGGCGAGCGCTCCGCCGCGCGTCAGTTCAGCGGCCGGGCGGTGCCCGACGATTGGGTCTGCCCCTATCACCGCCGCGAGGAGGTGCGCGAATGGGATGCGCAGCAGGTCGCCGCTGACCTGCGCTCGGGCGCATTCGTCGCCGGACAGATGGAGGGTTGAGGATGAGCGTGGCCGAGCTTCGGACCCGCCCTGCCCCCAACGACGAGGCTGCGCCCCGGAGCCGCGAGGAGGCGCTTCTCGCCCTCCTGCGCGCGGTGCGCGAGAGCGGCTATCGCTTCACCACGGTGACGCCGGCGACCCATGCCCGGGTCAATGGGCGGCCTCAGAACGCCGCCGCGCGCTCCCTGCGGGACGTCCTGGGCTGGAGCCGGCCGTTCCGCGAAGGCGTGATCCCGGCCGAACTGACCGCGTTGATGGAGCGCGCCGGCGTGCTCGACCGATCGGAGGACGTCGAAGGCGCGCTCCTGAAGGCGCGCATCCGCCTCTCCAGCCTCGACGACGAGTTGTTCCTGCATGCGGCCTACCCGCCGCTCGCCGCCGACGCCGTGTTCTTCGGCCCCGACACCATGCGCTATGCCGGCGCCGTGCTCGAGCATCTGGAGGAGCGGGCGCGCGCCGGAAAGCCGGCGCCGCGGCGGATCGTCGATATCGGCTGCGGCTCGGGCGCCGCCGGCATCCTGGTCGCCAAGCGACTGCCGGAGGCGGAGATCATCCTCGTCGACATCAATCCGGCAGCCCTGCGGGCGGCGCGGACCAATGCCCGACTCGCGGGGGTGGACAACGTCACGGCCCTCCACAGCGACATGTTGCGCGATGTCGAGGGCTCCTTCGACCTGATCACCTCCAATCCGCCCTTCATGGTGGATGCGGGGGGCCGGGCCTACCGCCACGGCGGCGGCCCCCTCGGGGCAGGCCTGTCCCTGCGCGTCGTCGAGGCGGCGGCCGAGCGGCTGGCGCCCGGCGGAAGCCTCGTCCTCTTCACCGGCTCGGCGATCGTGGAGGGCGAGGACGGTTTTCGCGCGGAAGCCGAGACGATCTGCGCCCGAGCCGGGCTCGACGCGTCCTACCGCGAGTTCGATCCGGACGAGTACGGCGAGGAGCTCGACGATCCGGGCTATGCCGAGGCCGAGCGCATCGCGCTGGTGATCCTCACCGCCACGCGTCCCACCGCACGATGAGCGGCGCGGACGAAGACGAGCGCGCCGAGTTTCTGCGGGATGCGCTCGCCGGCCTCTCCGGGCGGCCGAAGACGCTGCCCGGCAAGTACCTCTGGGACGAAACCGGCTCCGACTTGTTCGACCGGATCTGCTCGCATCCCGACTACTATCCGACCCGACGCGAGATGACGCTGCTGCCGCGGGTCGCGAGGGAGGTGGCCGCCCTCGTCGGGTCGCGGGTCAGCGTCGTGGAATTCGGAAGCGGGGCGAGCCGCAAGATCCGCACCCTGCTCGATGCGCTCGACGCGCCGGCCGCCTACGTCGCCCTCGACATCTCGAAAGCCTATCTCGAAGCGGCCGTGGCCCGCCTCGCGCCGGACTATCCCGGCGTGGCGATGACGCCGGTCTGCGCCGATTACTCGAAGCCGGTGCAGCTTCCGCACGGGGCCGCTCCCCGTCCGCTTCTCGGCTTCTTTCCCGGCACCACAATCGGGAACTTCGCTCCGGAGCAAGCCCGCAACTTCCTGGAACGCGCGCGGGAGACACTGGGGCCGAGCCATTTCCTGATCGGTGCCGACCCGACGCGGGACGCGCCGCGCCTGGGCCGGGCCTACGGCGCAGCGGGCGGCCTGATGGGAGATTTCCACCTCAACCTGATCGCGCGGATGAACCGGGAACTCGGCAGCGACTTCGATCGCACCAATTTCCGGCACGAGGCGCGCCTATGCGACGACCCCTTCCGGGTCGAGGCGCATCTCGTGGCGAGCGCGCCGGCCCGCTACCGGCTCGGTGGGCAGACGATCGCCTTCGAGGCCGGCGAGAGCATCCGCACCGATACCTCCCACAAATACGCGCCCGAGGCGTTCCAGACGCTCGCCGCCTCGGCCGGCTGGGAGCCGGTTCGCCTCTGGGTCGATGACGACAGCGGCTTCAGCCTTCACCTGCTGAAGGCGTGAGCCGGGCTCGGTTCCGAACACCTGGAACTGAAAACTTGGCTGTCGGCACTCGGACGGGCGGCGCGCCATGACGCGTCGCCCGTCCGCGGAAACCGCCAGCTACTCCGCCGCCATCGGAGCCGCCTCCACGGGCACGACGCGCGCCGCGCAGAACTTGAACTCCGGGATCTTGCCCAACGGATCGAGGGCGGGGTTCGTCAGGAGGTTGGCGGCGGCCTCGGCGTAGCAGAAGGGCATGAAGATCATGCCCGCGGGCACGTCCCGGTCGGAGCGGACCTTCAGCTCGACGGCGCCGCGCCGCGTCTCCAGCCGCATCGACCCGCCCGGCCGGAGACCGAGGCGGTAGAGCTCCTTGGGTGCCATGAACGCCACCGCCTCGGGCTCCAGTGCGTCGAGCACGCCCGCGCGCCGGGTCATCGAGCCGGTATGCCAGTGTTCGAGCACGCGGCCGGTCGAGAGCACCATCGGGAACTCGTCGTCCGGCACCTCGTCCGGCGGCACGATCGCCGCGGGCACGATCTTGGCGCGTCCGCTCTCGGTCGGGAAGCCGGCATAGAAGATGATTTCGTTGCCGGGCTGGTCCGGGGCATCGACCGGGTAGGTCACCGCCCCCTCGCGCTCCAGGCGCTCCCAGGTGATGTTGTTGAGAGACGGCATCACCTGCGCCATCTCGGCGAAGATGTCGGCCGGGCCGCCGTAGTTCCAGTCGAGGCCGAGGCGCCGGGCCAGTTCCTGGATGATCCACCAATCCTGGCGCGCGTCGCCGGGCGGCGCGACGACGGGCTGGGCGATTTGCACGCGCCGGTCGGTGTTGGTGAAGGTGCCGGCCTTCTCGGCAAAGGCCGAGGCCGGCAGCACCACGTCGGCGTGGAAGGCCGTCTCGGTCAGGAACAAGTCCTGCACCACGAGATGGTCGAGCATCGCCAGCGCGTGGCGGGCGTGGTTGAGGTCGGGGTCGGACATCGCCGGGTTCTCGCCCTCGACGAACATGCCCCGGATCTCGCCCGCGTGGATCGCGCGCATGATCTCGACCACGGTGAGGCCCCGCTGAGGGTCGAGGGACTGGCCCCAGAACTCCTCGAACAGCTCGCGCACCGCGTCCTTTTCGACCGACTGATAGTCCGGGTAGACCATCGGGATCAGGCCGGCATCGGACGCGCCCTGGACGTTGTTCTGGCCGCGCAGGGGATGCAGGCCGGTGCCCGGACGGCCGATCTGGCCGGTGATGAGGGCGAGCGCGATCAGGCAGCGCGAATTGTCGGTGCCGTGGACGTGCTGGCTGACGCCCATGCCCCAGAAGATGAGCGAGGACTTGGCCCGGGCGTAGAGCCGCGCGACCTCGCGCAGGGTCTCGGCGTCGATGCCGCAGACCGAGGCCATCTTCTCGGGCGTGAAATCGACGATCTTCTCGCGCAGAGCCTCGAAGTTCTCGGTGTAGCCGGCGATGTACTGCTCGTCGTAGAGCCCTTCCGTGACGATCACGTTGAGCATCGCGTTGAGCATCGCCACGTCGGAGCCGGGGCGGAAGGCGAGGTGCCGGTAGGCGTGGCGCGAGAGCGTCTGGCGCCGCGGGTCCATGATGATCAGCTTGGCGCCGCGCTGCTTCACCGCGTTCTTGAGGAAAGTCGCGGCGACCGGATGGTTCACGGTCGGGTTGGCGCCGATGACCACGATCACCTCGGCGTCGAGCGCCGCCGCGAAGGGCGCCGTGACGGCGCCGGAGTTCAGGCCCTCCATCAGCGCCGCCACCGACGAGGCGTGGCAGAGCCGCGTGCAGTGATCGACGTTGTTGGTGCCGAAGCCGAGCCGGACCAGCTTCTGGAAGAGGTAGGCCTCCTCGTTCGAGCCCTTGGCCGAGCCGAAGCCCGCCAGCGCCTTGCGCCCGTTCGTGTCGCGGATCGCCTTGAGGCCGCCGGCGGCGCGGTCGAGCGCCTCCTCCCACGTCGCCTCGCGGAAATGGGTCCAGGGATTGGCCGGATCGACCTGATCGTTGGCGTCCTTACCCACGTTCTCCAGGCGGATCAGCGGCACGGTGAGGCGATGGGGGTGGTGGACGTAGTCGAAGCCGAAGCGGCCCTTCACGCAGAGCCGGTTCTGGTTGGCCGGTCCGTTCACGCCCTCGGCGTAGACGATCCGCTCGTCCTTGACCTTGTAGGAGACCTGGCAGCCGACGCCGCAATAGGGGCAGAGCGACTTCACCTCGCGGTCGGGATAGACGGTGCGGGTCTGGTTGGCGTCGAGATAGGCGGCCGGCATCAGCGCGCCGGTCGGGCAGGCTTGGACGCACTCGCCGCAGGCGACGCAGGTGGAGGCGCCCATCGGATCGTCGAAGTCGAACACGACCTTGGCGCCGGCGGCGCGGTAGGCCATGCCGATCACGTCGTTGACCTGCACCTCGCGGCAGGCGCGAACGCAGAGATTGCACTGGATGCAGGCGTCGAGGTTGACGCTCATGGCCGGGTGGCTGACGTCGCTGGTCCAGCGCTCGGCCGCCGGGAAGCGGCTCTCGGTCACGTCGAGGACGTCGGCCTGCACCCAGAAATGCGAGGACGGGTCGTGCGAGGTCGCGCGCTCGGGCTGGTCGGCGACCAGCAGTTCGAGCACCATGGCGCGGGCCTTGGTGGCGCGCTCGGTGGCCGACTTCACCTTCATGCCGATGGCGGGCGTGCGCTTGCACGAGGCGGCGAGCACGCGCTCACCCTCGATCTCGACCATGCAGGCGCGGCAATTGCCGTCCGGGCGGTAGCCGGGCTCGGGCTTGTGGCAGAGATGCGGGATATGCGTGCCGAGGCGCTTGGCGACCGCCCAGATCGTCTCGCCGGGCTGCGCCTCGACCTGCTGGCCGTCGAACTCGAAGGTGATGGTCGCGGGCGCAGTCGGGCCGTCCGTGATGCCGTAGGTGCCGGAAGGGTCGGGCGCGGCCTGACCGCCGGACTTGGCGCCCTGCGAATAAGCGCCGCCGGAGGTCGATGGCGCGCCCCGTGCCGGCCCGCCGGCATCCTGGCGTCCGTCGGCGCGAATCTCGGGCTGTTCGATTTTGTTGCCGTGCGGTTCGGGGCCGTTGCTCATGCGTCCGCTCCAGGCTCAGGCATCAGGTGAGGAGACATCGTCGGGCTGGGCGTCATTCCGCCGCCACGGCCCGCGGCTCCGGGAAGAGATCGGGGAAGTACTTGATCACGGTGCTGACGGGGTTCGAGGCCGCTTGGCCGAGCCCGCAGATCGAGGCGTCGCGCATGCATTGCGCCAGCTCGCCGAGGAGATCGGTGTCCCAGACGCCGTTCTCCATCAGCATGCGGGCTTTCTGCGTGCCCGAGCGGCAGGGCGTGCACTGCCCGCAGGACTCGTCCTCGAAGAACTTCATCAGGTTCAACGCCGCACCGCGCACGTCGTCCCGGTCGGAGAGGACCACGACCGCCGCCGAGCCGATGAAGCAGCCGTATTTTTCCAGCGTGCCGAAATCGAGCGGAATGTCGTTCATCGAGGCCGGCAGGATGCCCCCCGACGCCCCGCCCGGCAGGTAGGCCGCGAAGCTGTGGCCTTCAGAGATGCCGCCGCAATACTCGTCGATGAGTTCCTGGATGGTGAGGCCGGCAGGCGCGAGCTTGACGCCCGGCTCCTTGACCCGGCCTGAGACCGAGTAGGAGCGCAGGCCCACCCGGCCATTGCGGCCGTGGCTCTTCCACCATTCGGCGCCGCGCTCGATCAGGTCGCGCACCCAGAACAGCGTTTCGACGTTGTTGATCAGCGTCGGGCGGTTGAACAGGCCGACCTGGAACGGGAAGGGCGGCTTGTGCCGCGGCAGGCCGCGCTTGCCCTCCAGCGACTCGATCAGCGAGGATTCCTCGCCGCAGATATAGGCGCCCGCGCCCCGGCGCAGGTGGATGCGGGTGCCGCCCTCGGGGAGCCTCGCGATCTCGCGGGCCAGGATCTCGCGGGAGATCGGGTACTCGTCGCGCAGGTAGATGTAGACATCGGCCGCCTCGACGACGTGGGCGCCGATCAGCATGCCTTCCAGAAAGCGATGCGGGTCGGTGTTGAGGTAGAGCTGGTCCTTGAAGGTGCCGGGCTCGCCCTCGTCGCCGTTGACCGCCATCAGACGGGGGCCCGGCTCACCGCGCACGGAGCGCCACTTGCGGCCCGTGGGGAAGCCTGCGCCACCGAGACCGCGCAGGCCGCCGTCGTCGAGCACCTTCAGCACGTCGTCCACGGCGAGCGCGCCGCTGCGCAGACGGTCCAGCAACGCGTAGCCGCCGCCCGCCCGGTAGGCGTCGTAATCGACATAGTCGGGGATGTGGGCGTGAGTGTCCTCGCTCTCGACCGCAGCGCGGACGGCAGCCGCATCGGCCCGGTGCAGGAAGTTGTGCCCGACCTCGACCGCAGGCGCGTGATCGCACAGGCCGACACAGGGCGCGCGCACGACGCGGACCGCGTCGGAAGCCAGTTCGCGCTGCAGCGTCTCCAGCAGCTCGTCGGCGCCGAACATCGCGCAGGTGATGCTGTCGCAGACCCGGACCGTCAGGCGCGGGATGTCCGCATCGCCCTCCTTCACCACGTCGAAATGCGCGTAGAAGGTTGCGGTCTCGAACACCTCGGCAAAGGCGAGCCCCATCTCGTCGGCGAGCGCGGCCAGGTGGTCGGCGCCGATCTGGCCGTAGGTGTCCTGGATCAGGTGCAGATGCTCGATCAGCAGGTCGCGCTGGCGCGAGCGAGCGCCGAGCAGTTCCTCGATCTCGACCTTCGCCTGCGGATCGACCTGGCGCCCCTTGGGCACGGCGCGGCTGACGTTGCGCCCCCGACCCGGGTGGGCGAAGCGCCGGACCGTCCCCGTTTCCTCACTCATGACGCAACCTGTCTTCCAAAAGGGGGCAGATGGGCGAAGGGATTGGCGCAGCGCGAACAGCTACTGGCCGCCGAAGGCACGCAGGGGCTGCCCGGCCTCGGAGCGATGGCGCATCGTCACCGCCCCCGACGCATCGTCCAGCGACGCGACCCGAGGGCCGACGACGGCCCGCAGCTCCGCCTCGAAGGCATCGAGCGCCGCGTTCAGCCGCTCCAGGCATTCAGGCGGCGAGGACCGGTCGGCCTCGGACTCCAACGCCCGCGAAAGGACGCCGCGGACCCGATCGATCAGGTCCTCCGTCAGCGGTGGCTTGGCCTCCGCGGCGTAGGCATCGGCGACGGCGGCCGCCCAACGAGTCACGTCCATGTCCATGCCCACGCGATCGCTCTTTGAATGAAACCGTACGCGCCGCACACTCTCTAATTGTTGTCGTGCAGCGCCTCGGATCAGGCGATATATTGCAGCTTTTAGCCCTCTTTATGATGATATCAATCTGCACACAGGACATACCCCGCCAGCGCGGCGCGACGCCCTGCGCAGATACGGTCAACAATCCGCGCGTCGTGCGGCTCCTCGCTAATGCTGGCTTGCCCGGCATCGAGCGGGACTCGGTCGGGTGGTGCACGGCCGCGGTCGGCGCCGCGCCGACCGCCGTGCTTGGGACGACTGGCCGCTCTACCTGACCACAAACGGGCATGGTTCGCCTGCGTCGCGGCCAGCAGCCTCGCACTCGCGCTTCTGTCGGCCGGGCCGGTCCTCGTCGCCGAGGCTGTCCCCACCCGGCATCACGATGGTGCCGCTGCCCTACGGCGATTGGACTGTCGGGCTAGCACGGCTTACCACCGAGATCCTGACGCCCGTCATCATCGCCGCGCTCGACCTCGCGGCCCGCAAGCCGCCTCGTACGCCAGCATGCGGTTCATGACGCCGCGGATACACCGCCTGATGCAACGCGCGGCCGAGTGTGCCCTGAATGTCGTCGCGGGCGCGGTCGCTGGCTGGGCGCTACCGGTGGATGTGAGCAACACCGTCTTGAAGGTCGCCCTCCATCGCGCGATCGGCTTCTCCCCGCGCTGGCTCATCGACGCGGCCGGCGGCGAGCGGGGTATCACCGATCGGCTGTTCCGCGCCTTTCGCCTCGACGCGAGCGTGACGGAGGCCAGCATCCTGACGCGGCTTTGCGGGATCTCGGCTTTGCTTCGCCAGGCCACCCCAGCTCCGACCATCAGGACCGCCGCGCGGACGCAGACACCGAGCGCGATCCGGCTGCGCCGCGGCATACTAAATCGGCTTGGCAGCGGGGTGCGCTTTCGTCGCGTTAGCCACCTTTCCAAATCATTAAAACTGTATCTCAATCCGAGCTGTTCTCTGCTTATTATCTGAGAGGTAAACCCATTACTTCAGCAATTATTTCAATATTTCGTGATGAACATCTGTTTGGTGGCGCTGGGTACTTACGGGGATGTTTTGCCCTTTGTGGCAATAGGGCACCAGCTGTCGCAGCGGGGGCACGATGTGTCGCTGTATGCACCCGAACCATTCCGGCAATCGGCCGTACGCGCCGGCCTCGACTTCGATGCGATGTGCACGGAGGCCGAGTATGACGAAGCATTGAGCGCTCCCGACCTCTGGCATCCCCGGCGCGGCCTCGTCCCTTTATTCGAGATGATGGTCTCGCTGGCAGGAAGAACCATGCGGTGGCTGGAGAAGAGAGCTCGCGGACGTCCTGACCTCATCATCGCCTCACCGAATGCGTTCGGCGTACGATTGGCCCAGGACAACGGCGGACTGCCAGTCATCACCGTCCACGTCACTCCGTTCTTGATTGAAAGCCGCTACGCAGCCCCCAGGCTCCCGGGATTGCCGTTGCAGGCCCTCATGCCATCGCGCCTGCGGCATTGGTTCGGGCGCGGCGCCGACCGCGTCCTCATCGATCCCGTCAGCCTTCCGCCGCTCAACGCCCTGCGCACCGCCCTGGGTCTGCCGCCGGTCAAGCGCCTCCGATACTGGTGGAACAGCCCCTTGCGGGCGCTCCTGATGAGCCCACCCTGGTACGTGCCGCCTCAAATGGATTGGCCGACACAGGTGATGCAGGTGGGCTTCCCCATGGCCGATCGCCTTGGCGATGCTGGCGACCTTGCACCTTCGCTCGAAGCGTTTCTCGACGCCGGGTCACCGCCGCTGATCTTCACCTACGGATCGGGGATGCGCCAAGGCGCACGCTTCTTCGAGGTTGCCGTGGAGATCTGCCGGCGAATGGGCCGAAGGGGTATCTTGCTCGCTCGCGAAGCCGACCAGGTGCCGGCCTCGCTTCCTGCAGACGTGCTGCACGTCCGCTACGCACCGCTCAGCCTGCTCCTGCCGCGCAGCGCGGCCCTGATCCACCATGGCGGCATCGGAACCGTCGCGCAGGCATTGGCCGCGGGGGTGCCTCAGATGGTGGTGCCTGTCGCCTTCAATCACTTCGACGACGCGCAGCGCCTATCTCGCCTGAGGCTCGGCGCCGTGCTTCGACCCCAAGCCTTCCGCCCAAGGCGCGCCTGCCGTGAAATCGAGAAGATGCTCGCCTCTCCAGCTATGATCGAAGCGCGCACGGCCGCTCATACTCGCATGGAAGCGGACGATGGTGTTGCGTCAGCCTGCGACGAAATCGAGCGCGTCGGCGCATTGCTGTGACGGTTCGCAGAGGCTGCAGAAACAGAGCTTTATTCCCGGAACTTCGGCACACCGCTCCACGCACAGTGCCCGCACCACCTCCTCCGGCGCCTCGCGCGCAAAGGTCGTCAGCGGCCCGATGGTGATCTCGGACCGCCCCTACGGGCGCTCGGCGGGCGCTGTCACACCGGGCTGATGCACGTACTCGACCCGATGTCGCGCCGGGGTCAACACGGCGATCTACTGCTGTCGGATCATCGTGCTTCGCAGCCACGGACGGTGCTCGGCGAGCCTGCGCGGCTCGTCGCGAAGGCATCTTCCATTTTGCTTAGTTGACGACAAAATCCTGCCGTGCTCCCATCCGCTGCGTATCGAATTAATCCCGTACTGCAAAGCAGGCGGCTGGTGCTGATGCGGCCAGACTTCGATGTGCGCAGGGAGGATTATCGATGTCGGTTTTCCAGATCCGTCAGGGCGGAACGGGCGCAATACTCTGGACGGGCGAGGCTACGAACGAGACCCAGGCCATGGATGCCATGGCCCACGATGCCGGCTATCACGACCACTCCGATCTGCCGGACAACATGCGCCGAGGGCTGCGGGTCGAAGCGCTGTCGTTCAGCACCGATCAAGGACGGGCATCTGCTGGCCGGACGCTCGGCGGCCGATCCGGCCAGTTCGTGATGGGAACCGCGATCAACGATCGCAACCTTAGCCGAGCAACGGGCTAGCACCAGAAGGCATGATGCATGACGGCTCGGCCTGCTGGGTGGCCGCCACCGGCATCTGTCGCCTGAACCCGCGGGAGGCGGTCCGCTCGGCCGCCGCCAGCTTCTGCCGGCATTCGATCGCGTCCACGAGGGCATCTGAAACGGCCTGCCGAAGGGCGACCAGAGCGTTGCCTCGTGAACTCTCAAGATACTGCTCGACGAGTGTTTCCACCTCGTCCGCCCGCGCTGCAGCCACCGCGCACGCCATGCCCAAACTCTCGCTCAGGGAAAGCGCGGCATCTGACGCAGCAGTGTGGCTCTGATGAGGCCTCGCCCGGCTCAGCCGCGCGAGGCTTTTTCATTTCAAGCTCCGACCGCCGCGAGCATCCACTTCCGCACCTTGTCCATGCGGTCGTCATCGCTGGCGCCGGCGGCCGATGCCTCTTGCCGGACGATCTCGTAAATCTCCCGCACGATCGCGCCATCCAGGTCGAAGCCTCGGGCGAACCGGAACAGGCCGCGCATATCGGCGCGCCATGAGCCGGTCGTTCTGATCCTCGACGCGCTAGAGGCCGGGATGCTCGTCAGAGGCGATCACTCGCCCTGCTACGTCGTCATCGACCACGACTCTGCAGGCGCCGTTTCCGCCCTCCTGCTCAAGGCTGTAAGTCTGCGCCGCGCCCCCTTAGGCCGCCTGCAGCAACTCGGCGAAATCGTCCGGCACCTCGCCGTACTGGCAGAGGATCGTTGCGCTCGCTCGGGACATCCGCGCCCTCGTGCAGGCCTGGACCGGCATCCTGACCTGCGTCGGCATCAGCCAGGCCAAGACGCTCGCCAAGTTCGTCAACCACATCGCCAAAACCGTGCCCGAACTCGACGGAGCGTGCGATCTGAGCGAGCCCGCCGCATCGACCCGCGTCCGGTGCGTGAGGCGCTGACGGTGGTGGACGAGCGCATGATCCACGAGCTGCGCGGCGTCTCATGCCGGGTGCTGAACTCGTGCCGGCGCGGCGCAAGGGCGGCCGGGTGAATACCTCGACCGCGGCGTTCACCTCGTCGTCGGTGACGGCCTTGGCCTTGAAAAGTTCGCCGACGGTGGGATTGCGATCGGGCACGCCGCACCGCGAAAAACAGGGTTCTGGGGGAATATTAGGGGGAAACGGCTGAGCGTTTTGACCCGGATGCGACCTAAGTCGTCCTAATCATTGGTGGGCGGTGACGGGCTCGAACCGCCGACCCTCTCCGTGTAAAGCGCAGGGTATAGTTTTGGGAAACCCCTTGATCGCCCATTAATTGCCGGTGGAACAATTATTTAGCGGCACGACCCTCTCCCACCGGTTGTCATTGGCAGCCAAAAAGTATCAAGAGCGTGCTTCCCATCCGCTTCCCAGCCGAGGCAAGCATGCGGCTTTCCCGTGCCACCGTCGCCAACCTCGAAATCCTCCCGGGGAAATCCGAGCGCATCGTTTTCGATGACGCACTTCCCGGTTTTGGCTTGCGCTTGAGGTCCGGCGGAAAGCGCACTTGGATCGTGCAATACCGGGTCGGGACGAAGCACCGTCGCATCACTGTCGGGAGTGCGTCTGCTGTAGACCCTGAGGATGCTCGGAAGCGCGCACGGGAAATTCTCGCCAAGGTTCAGCTTGGCAACGACCCACAGGCCGAAAAGACTGAGGCGCGCACCAGGGCCGCCATAACCATGGCCGTCGTTGCCGGGCAGTATCTAGTTCAAGCCAAAAAGCGGCTTCGGCCAAGCTCATATGCTGAGGCAGAGCGGTACCTTGTCCGGTACGGAAACCCGATCGCAGGTTTCCCCATGCACGGCCTCGCGCGCCGCGACGTAGCGGTGTGGTTGAACGACATCGCAGCGGAACACGGGCCGCACGCCGCCAATCGAGGCCGGACGTGCCTATCCGCCATGTTCACCTGGGCCATGCGGCAGGGGTACGTGGATGCAAACCCCGTCGTCGCCACCGGAAAAGCTATTGAGGAAACCAGCCGCACGCGTGTCCTCTCGCAACTCGAAATCTGTGAGGTTTGGAATGCGACACGTGATGACGATTATGGGCGCATTGTCCGCTTGCTCTTATTGACGGGGCAACGTCGCAACGAGGTCGGCGATATGCGCTGGTCAGAGATTGATCGGGCAGCGAAAACTTGGCGTCTGCCAGCCAACAGAACCAAAAATGGGTTGCCGCATGACGTGCCGCTATCGTCTGCGGCGCTCGCAGTCATCGAAGCCGTACCTGTCCGGGAAGGGCGAGATTTCTTGTTCGGCGAGAAAGCCGGCGCGTTTCAGGGTTGGTCCAAATCGAAAACCAGTCTGGATAACCGCATTACGGAAGCACGTGTTTGGTTTTGGGGGGAGCAGGCCGCATCACTCGAACCGTGGAGAATTCACGATATCCGCCGAACGGTGGTGACGCATATGAATGAACACCTCGGGGTTTTACCACACGTTGTCGAGGCGGTGGTGAACCACATAACTGGCCCTTCAAAGATGGGCGTTGCCGGTACGTATAACCGTGCGGTTTACGCCGCAGAAAAGCGCCAAGCGTTGGACCGGTGGGCAGAGTATGTTTTCGAGCGAATGAAAACCCGAGGCTGAGAAAACCGAAAACTCGTAAACCAGAAACCCTGGCAGTTGTATCAAGCTTTATGTCGTTTTATATATCGCTATTAGGCAGATTGACTTCTCTTGTATGCTTGTGTTTGCATGGCGGAACGCCGAATGCCCGGTGCGACGGCGCCTATCGCAATGATTGGAAGGGCCTGCCATGGCAGAACACTATTTGTCCGGTCTACCCGCCGACCTCGCATCTCAGCTAGCACTTAATCGAATAATCGGAACAAGTGAGGCAGCATCGTTCTGCAATTTTTCGGTTGGACACTGGAGAAGACTCTACAAGGAAAACAAAGCACCGCCACCCGTCCGACTTGGTTCCCGCAAACTTGGCTGGCGACTTGGTACATTGATTGAATACAATGCACAGCGCGTGGGTGAGCCATGAGCGAGCATCATCAGCCCCGACCGACGCCTACCTTCCCCGAGCCAGTCGGGAGCGCATCTCCCATAGCCTCCCCGGCGCACCTGGGCCGCCGCAGGCGCGCCCATGATCCTGTGGACGCCGCAATGGGCGTGGGGCACCCCGACATGCCCGCGGAGCACGTTTCCGCGGCCTCGCACGGATCGCCGCCAAAGGCGTGCGGACGGCGAACAGAAAGGTCATCGGTGGCGTATCGGTCGTAGTTACGAAGGCCATCCCTGAGGGCGTGGTCGCCATGATGCTGTCGGACCGGATTGAGGCTGTGCGGACCGCGACGGGGGCCGTCGTCGCCACCGTGGCGCTGGATGGGACTCCAGCCGGCAGTGCGGCTTCCGCTGTCACCGGCGAAGGCGATGCCACCAAGGCCCTTTCACCCCCGTGAGGCCGTAAGCGACGGCAGAAACAACGGCCGCCGATCCCCGAGGTTTTGCGGTGCTAATCGCCCTCGGTCGATAAAACCCAAACCGGCCTCTAGCCAAGGCGGTATCACCGCCCACCCATCAGGGTTTTTCCGCGTGACGATCCATTCCGCGCGATGGCTCCCCCTGAGCCCATCGAACGGAAGATCTTGAGCATGTCGAAACTCGAAGAAATTGATCGGTGGCGCAAGATCAGGGCTTTTTCGCATGGCCCCTCACCACGCGAACCAAGCGATGCTGACTTACTCGGTAAAGCTCTAAACCCGCATGCAGATGTGGTCGGGCACCTCGTTGTGCGAAGGGACGATGGTTCAATTGTAGCTTTCAAGCCGGGCGCTTCTCGTTTCTGTGTTCGAGAAATAAACGACAGAGTGCAGAAGTTACTCAAGCATTACGAGCCAACAACGCAAAAAGACGAAGAAGCGCTGCGTAGTGCTTTGCGCCGGTTTGGCGTTGACCGGGTGCTCCCCGAAAGAAAGCGGGAGCGGACCCCGTAGGATCGCGCTCCCGTTCCCAAGGCTGGATCGCAGACAAGCACCCAACAAGCGGAGTTAGAATAGTGGGTTCTCCCGTTAAGTCAACGCCGAGTTTCGGCGAAGCAACGTCTCGTTTTCGTGACGCTGGTATTCCTGCCCTAGCTTTACTCCCTATCGCGCCTATCGACGCCAAGATTTCTGGCAAAGGGGCGCTTGAAGCTGACGTGCTTGGCAAGGCCCCGGGGCGGTTTAATCCCCGGACTGGCGCTTGGAGTGGCCTTGCAGGGGGATACGTGCGTAACGGCGTACCGGAGCCTGAACGGCAAGGTATGCAGTCCTGGCCGACCCCGAACGTGGGTATCCTCGGCCGGTGGGCGCCCGGTATCGACAGCGACGCCGAGAACGAGGAGGCGCACCGCCTTGTCGAGGACGTGGTTATCCAGGTTTTCGGCAGGGCAGCCGGCATCGCCGAGCGCATTCGAGGGGATAGCCCCCGCCGGCTCTATGCCTTCCGGTGCCGTGACCCAAAAAGCCCGGATGCATGGGTTCGAACTCGGCACCTAGCCTACCGCCTCGCGGGTGAGGACGACCTGGACCCCATCCACAAAATCGATGTGATCGGAATTGGCAATCAATACGTCATCGCTGGCACCCACCCGAGCGGCGCCCCCTATAAGTGGGCGAGCGGCTATGACCTCGCCGACATGGTGGCGGCCGATGAACTTGAACGGGTGGACGACGCGGCTATTGCCAGATTCCTGGAGGCTTTCGAGGAGGAACTTACGGCCCGCGGCGGCGTCATCATCAATCGGCGCGGCGGTGCGGCTCCGGGCGAGGAACGCGACCACTCGGCTGAGGACCCAATTTTTCCCGTCCGGGATATCTTTGATGGGCTGGACCGCATCCCGAACAGCGAGGCCAATTTCCCGAGCCGCGACGACTTCGTTTCGATCCTCGCCAAAATCCGGGCTGCGCTTGGAAGCGAGGCTGAGGGAAACCGCGAGCACGTAGAGGCGTGGGCTACCGAAAACCCCGAATGGTGCCCACCCGAGTATTTCGACAAAGCCTGGGAGAGTTTGAGCCGCGGCGTGCGGGTGGGGCGGTATGCCCTCGATGAGGTGTTTCGCCGGCACGGCGTGTTCACCAGCGCGCGGGCTGACTTTCCCGACGACGCCCACGAAGTCTCGAAACTGATACGCGCTGATATCGAGGCACGAAAAACCGCCGAGGCTGCGGCGATAGACCTTTTTGCGTCTACCTACGTGGTAAGCGACGTAAACTATTGCCGGAATGAAGGCACGTTGCAGCTACGGCGCAGAGAGAAACCTGACAGCGCTTTCAAAGGTGTAGACTGGTGGAGGTATTGGGACAGCGACCCTAATACCGCAGTGCTTGATGCGATCCACGCAACAGGGAAATACCCCGCTACCGAAAAAGGGTTTTATGCCTTTCTTCGTGATGTGCGGAAACGGCATCCTACCTGTTTTTTCAGCGGCGAAACTCTCGATCCTCGTTATGACCGAGGGGTGGTGGTGGTTGAGGAGAGGCCGCAAGGCAAGCCGAGCCACCGCCTCAACATGCGGTTCCAGTCACCCGTCATCCTGGCCGCCCGGCAAAGCCCACGGTGCCAGAAACAGGCAGCGAGCGACCTCGAAACCCTATTGGAGTTCATCGGTCGGGTTTTCGGCCCCGATACTAACTACGAACTCGATACGCTCGCCTACATGGTGCAAAGCGGCAAGCGGCCGGGCCACCTCCTTTTCCTGGTGGGTGAGCCCGGCGTCGGGAAGTCCACCTATAACCACATGCTGACGGCCATGTTCGACGGTATCGGGCAGGGTATGGGCGGCCAAATCGATGGGACTAAGCTCGTGAATGAGGGCGCGCGCCGGTTCGCGCTCGCCCGGGTCGAGGGATGCCGCATCCTCAGCATCAAAGAGCTACCAAAAGGCTCTACAGCGCACACGATGGCGCAGATTACGTCCACCCTTAAGCAGATGGTGGACCCTGGCGCAGACGGTGACTATTTCCAGATTGAGCGCAAAGGGAAGGATATCGAAACCGTCCGCAACTTCATGCGGGTGGTTATCACCTCGAATTATGAAACCTCGCTCCGAGTAGAGGAGAACGACCGACGTATCTTTTACGTCCGGTGCGGTATAACAATCGCGAACAAGCCTGATCTCGCATACTATGACCGCTTGAATGAGGTTGTTTCAAAACCTGAGCGGCTAGCGACGCTGTGGCGCTACCTGAAAACCCGGGATGTGCGCGACTACAAGCCGGCCAAGGCGCCGCCGGTTTCAGACGGAAAACTGGAAGCACAGGTTACCGCCATGGCGAACCCATGGGAGCGGTACGCCGCGGCGGCAATTTGGCTGCTTCGGGTTTCCGGTCGTGAGATGTTCGACGTGCGCGAGTTGAGCGACCTCATGGGGGCGCTGGGCGACAACGAATACCGAAACACCGGCGGTGCCGTGAACGACCGATCGGATTTTGATTTCCGAGCCGCCAAAGGGCCGGCACAGGCAGCGTTGCGGTATCTCTCCGGGCAGGCCGACAAGGTGGGCGGCGGCAAGGACGGTCGAGGCTACAAGATCGAAGGCGGCACCAAGCGGCTGCCCGTCATCTATGCGCTCAAAGGCACCAAGGTCGCTCACAGGCTGGCGTCAGCCGGACGTGACGACGTGCTGGATGCGCTGGATCGGGACAGGGACCGCAACCGCCTGCGCGAGGACCACCCTATGCAGCGGTTTGCCGGCCCGGTCCGGTTGCCTGAGTCTTGATGGGGCGGCCGGTGCTGAGCATGTGAGTGGTTGGGGCTGTTCATTGGCCCCAACCACCTAGGAAACGGCGCCCGTCGGTGCATGAGGCTGGGGAGCCCTCGCCCCACCTCTCGCCGGTCAAAATCCGATGCATTAAACGCCCACGCGAGGACCGCTGAGGGTGGAATGCAGCCATTCGCTGATCGAAAGACGTGTGTCCGGAAAGCGGGCCGAAGCTGGCGCTTCGGTCGCTCAAGTAGCCGCTCATAACTGAAGGGGTGTCCCCGAAAAGCGACACTACCTGGCCGGGGCGCGATACAGGCTTCTCAGGGTTACTCAGCAGCTTATGTGTCGGAAGATTTCGGCGGGACCAATGCCCCCAAGCTCATTGCGCTGAGGTGGTCCCAGAGCGTGTCAGCCGCACGGTTGCGGCACTCAAGCGAGCGAAACAGCCGGATCTCGATTGGCACATCAAATTCCGGCGGACCCGCTCTGACAAGCTGGCCTCGGGATTCGTCGTCACCAGCCAGACTGTGCGGCAGCCAAGCGACGCCGTGCCCGTTCCGCGCCATCGTCATCAGCGTTGCCGCAAGGTGTGAGGTGAGCGTCGTCTCAGTATGGGTGATTTCTCGCTCCTGGTCGGCTGCAAGGATACGACCGAGACCCGAGGCCTGACTGTAGGCGAGATACGGAACCGGTGCGGCTGCTGACCCTGGCAGTGACCAGATCGGCTGTCCGTCAGCACTGGGCGCGCAAAGCGGAACGAGTACATCTTCACCGACCGAGACGCTCGGGAAGCGGTCAGCCTCGAAACGGGCCGGCGCAGACGGATGGAAGTGGCAGAGCAGGAAATGCACTTCACCGGACATCATGATGGCCTCACAGGCGTCCATGCTGTCGGAGATCAGATTGAGGGTGCCGAGGGCTTGGTGTTGCATCAAGCCACGGATCCAGTTCGGGAAAAATGTAAACGACAGCGCGTGCGTTGCTGCAACGGAGAGCGCCACCGTATTGCGATCACCGATCGCACGGACTTCGCGACGGGTACGCTCCAAGCCACGCGCCAGCTCATCCGCGGCGGGCTGAAAATGGGCGCCGGCCGGCGTTAGGGTTGCACCTTGGGTGAGAATCGGCGTGGAAGAAGGACCCGGTTGACGGGTTGATCGGCGTCCAATCGGGACCCACCCCCGGCTTCTCCTCCATGCTCCCGGCCAGTCA
>NZ_QJJJ01000015.1 GCF_003201865.1 Methylobacterium sp. B4
ATCGGTGCGGGGCTGGGTCTGATCGTTGAACTGGCCCACCGGCGAGGGCTGCTGCGCCAGGGCGCCCGTCGCCCCGGTGAGGCTGGCCGCCAGCAGGGCCCCGGCCGTCCCGATCCCGACGCCGCGGCGTCCTGATTTCTTCGTCTTCCGTCTCATTCGCTCAAGCATCGTCAGTCCCCAACCCGTCCTTTGCGCCGGCCTCCCCACAGGGTTCGTCCCGCTTGTCGTGTCGCGGCCGGCGGCTCCCTCTCGGAGCGGTTTCTCGGTTCGATCCATCCTCCCGGCGGTGGAACGGCGGGCACGTCGAGCGCCCGCCGCAGCGGCGGTCGTCCGATCAGTGGCTGATCATCCAGGGCCGCGCGTTCGGGAAGCTCTTGGCCGCCGCGGGCGCAGCGGACGTCTTCTTCGGCGAGCAGCAGCCGCAGCCGGCCCCGTGGCTGCGGGAGCGCCGCGGCTCGTGGCGGCTGCGCTCGTTGGTGGCGTGGGCCGCCTTCAGGCCGGCATCCATGCCGGAGATCCGCGGGGCGGTGAGGAAGGCCCGCTGGCATTCCCCGCCGCAATCCGGGCAGTCATGCGGATCCTTGAACTGCGCCATCGGGCGCAGCACGGTGAAAGGACCGCAGCTCTCGCAGGCGTAATCGTAGACCGGCATGATCAAAGATCCGGCGAGAGCGGCATCTGGATCGAGCCGTCGAGGAACTTCGTCGGCCCGGCCTCGGACGGGTTGATGTCGAAGTCGAAGATGCCGGTCGGAATCCAGAGCGTGGCGCAGGCGTTGGGGATATCGACGACGCCGGAGATGTGGCCCTGGACCGGGGCCGTGCCGAGGATCGAGTAGGCCTGGGCGCCCGAGTATCCGAATTTTTTGAGGTACTCGATCGCGTTGAGGCAGGCTTGACGGTAGGCGACCGTGACGTCGAGGTAATGCTGCTTGCCGTACTCGTCGACGGAGACCCCCTCGAAGATCAGGTGATCGTCGTATTTCGGCGTGACCGGCGACGGCTTGAAGATCGGGTTCTTGATCCCGTACTTGGCCATGCCGTCCTTGATCAGGCTCACCTTGAGGTGGACCCAGCCCGCCATCTCGATGGCGCCGCAGAAGGTGATCTCGCCGTCGCCCTGGCTGAAATGCAGGTCGCCCATGGAGAGTCCGGCGCCGGGCACGTAGACGGGGAAGTAGATTTTCGAGCCGCGCGACAGATCCTTGATGTCGCAATTGCCGCCGTGCTCGCGCCCCGGCACCGTGCGGGCACCCGTCGCCGCCGCCTGTTCCTTCGCGTCACCCTTCAGCCGGCCCATATGCGCGGTCGGCCCGAAGGGGAGGGTGGCCAGCGCCGGCACCCGGCTCGGATTGGTGTCGTAGAGCGCCTTCTCGCGGGTGTTCCAGGTCTCCAGCATCTTCGGATCGGGCAGACAGCCGATCAGGCCGGGATGGATCAGGCCGGGGAAGCGCACGCCGGGCACGTGGCGCGACTTGGTGAACATGCCCTCGAAGTCCCAGATCGACTTCTGGGCCTGGGGGAAGTGCTCGTCGAGGAAGCCGCCGCCATTGTTCTTCGAGAAGAAGCCGTTGAAGCCCCACTGGCTCTCGGGCTTGGCGCCGATGTCGAGCAGATCGACCACGAGCAGGTCGCCGGGCTCGGCGCCCTCGACGCCGATCGGGCCGGACAGGAAGTGCACGATCGACAGGTCGATGTCGCGCACGTCGTCGGCAAAATCGTTGTTCTTGATGAAGCCGCCGGTCCAATCATAGGTCTCGACGATGAAGTCGTCGCCGGGCTTCACCGTCGCGACCATCGGAATGTCGGGGTGCCAGCGGTTGTGCACCATGTCGTTGTCGTAGGCCGACTGCGTGAGATCGACCTTGATCAGGGTCTCGGGCATTTCCTTCGCCGCTCCTCTTAGGGAAAATGGGCAGCCGTTCCCGTTGCGTGTCCGGGGTTTGTCCGGCCGCTCTCGTGGGTGTGGTGAACTCGGCATTCCCTGACGCGCGCGCCTCCCGCCGAGCGGAGGCGCGCGTGGCTCAGACCGACAGGAACCGGGCGACCTGCGCCTCGTCGATGTCGGCGCGAAGACTTTCGTGGACGATCGAGCCGTTCTCGATCACGAGAACCCGGTCGGCCACATCCATGGCAAAGCTTAAGACCTGCTCCGAGACGACGATCGACAGACCGCGCTCGTCGCGAATCTTCTTCAGCGTACGCCCCATCTCGCGAATAATCGAGGGTTGAATACCCTCCGTCGGCTCGTCGAGAAGAAGGACCTTCGGATTGCTGGCGAGCGCCCGAGCGATGGCGAGCTGCTGCTGCTGGCCGCCCGACAGGTTGCCGCCGCGCCGGCCCTTCATCTCCAGCAGCACCGGGAACATCGTGTAGAGGTCCTGCGGCACCTTCCGCGAGCCGGTGACGGTGAGGCCCGTCTCGATGTTCTCCTGCACCGTCATGGTGGAGAAGATCATCCGGCCCTGCGGCACGTAGGCCAGCCCGTTCGCCACGCGGGCATGGCTCTTCAGGGTGGTGACCTCGGTGCCGTCCACGGTGATCGTGCCGGACTTGGTCGGCACGATGCCCATCAGCGTCTTCATGAGCGTCGTCTTGCCCATGCCGTTGCGGCCCATCACGGCAACGATCTCGCCCGGCGCGACGTCGAGGTCGATGCCGTGCAGCACCTCGCTCTGGCCGTAAGCCGAGTGGAGGTCGGAAATCGACAGCATGGCCTGGGTGCCCGGCATCACCGGCGGCACGAGGGAAGAGGGGGAAGTCTGGAGCATGATCCGTTCGCCCTTAAAGCATCATCCCGAAAGGTGGTCGCCGGATTTCGGAAGCAAATGACGCAAAAACAATAATTTAGTGACCGAGATAGACTTCGATGACCTTTGGGTCGTTCTTGACCCGCTCCATCGAGCCTTCGGAGAGCACACGACCCTGGTGGAGCACGGTGACCCGGTGGGCGATGTCCTCGACGAACTTCATGTCGTGCTCAATCACGAGCACCGAGCGGCCCTTGATGATCTGGTTCAGGAGTTCGGCGGTCTTGATGCGCTCGCCGACGCTCATGCCGGCCACCGGCTCGTCGAGCATCAGCAGCTCCGGGTCCTGGATCAGCAGCATGCCGATCTCCAGCCACTGCTTCTGGCCGTGGCTGAGGAACTCCGCCCGCTCGTCGAGCTGATCCTTCAGGAAGATCGTCTGCGCGATCTCGTGGATACGGTCGCGCACCTCGGCGTCGCGCTTGAAGGTCAGCGCCCCGAACACCGAGCGGCCGCGGGGGAACGAGATCTCGAGATTCTCGAACACCGTGAGGTCGTCGTAGATCGAGGGCGTCTGGAACTTGCGTCCGACGCCGGCCTGGACGATCGCGCTCTCGGAGAGCTTGGTCAGTTCCTGTCCCTTGTACTTGATCGAGCCGGAGCTGGCCTTCGTCCGCCCGCAGATCAGGTCGAGCACCGTGGTCTTGCCGGCGCCGTTGGGGCCGATGATGACCCGGATCTCGTCCGGATCGACGTAGAACGACACGTCGTTGACCGCCTTGAACCCGTCGAAGGAGACGGTGAGCGCCTCGACCGCCAGCAGGAAACTTTTGTCATCTGCCGGCGTGCCGATCGGCGCGGAGGAGGGGAGGAGGGCCGCGTTCATCGATGTCTCCTCACTCGGCCGGGGTGCCGTGGGGCAGGGCGGGGCTGGCCACGGGGGCCAGGCCCTTGGCCTTCCGGAACAGGCGGGGTTCGATGTGCTCGCGCCAGATGCCGGCCAGACCGTTGGGGAAGATCAGCACCACGGCGATGAACAGGCCGCCGAGACCGAACAGCCAAAGGTCGGGGAAGGATTCCGAAAAGCTCGTCTTGGCCCAGTTGACCAGCAGCGTTCCCCAGACCGCGCCGAAGAGGGAGAGGCGCCCGCCGACCGCGGCGTAGATCACCATCTCGATCGAGGGCACGATGCCGACGAAGGAGGGGGACATGAACCCGACCTGCAGGGTGAACATCGCGCCGCCGATCGCCGCGAAGGCCGCCGCGAGGCAGAAGGCGAAGACCTTGAAGCCCGCCACCGAGTAGCCCGAGAACCGGACCCGATCCTCCTTCTCGCGCATGGCGACGAGGATGCGGCCGAGCTTCGACTTCTTGACGTACTGCGCCATCAGGATGCAGCCGATCAGCAGGCCGCCGTTGACGAAGTAGAGGATGAACTTCGCGCTATCCTGGCGGATGTCCCAGCCATGGAGCGTGCGAAGATCGGTGATGCCGTTGATGCCGCCGGTATAGCCCTGCTGGCCGACGATCAGGATCGTCAGGATCGCGGCGATGGCCTGGGTGATGATGGCGAAGTAGGTGCCGCCGACGCGGCGCTTGAACATCGCCACCGAGATGAGGAAGGCGAAGGCCACCGGCACCGCGACGACGAGGAGCAGCGTCAGCGGCAGGCTCTGGAACGGGTGCCAGAACCAGGGAAGCTCCGTGATCTGGTTCCAGTCCATGAAGTCGGGAATGCCCGGCGTCGACTGGATCTTCGTATTCTCGACGCTGGACGCCTCCAGCTTCAAGTACATCGCCATGCAGTAGCCGCCGAGCCCGAAGAACACGCCCTGGCCCAGCGAGAGGATGCCGGCATAGCCCCAGCAGATGACGAGGCCCAGCGCGACGAAGGCGTAAGTGAGGTACTTGCCGACGAGGTTGAGGCGGAAGCCATCGAGCACAAGCGGCAGGACGACCAGGATCACGCCGGCCAGCAGCGCGAGGCTGACCCACTCGACCGGCTTCATGAAGGGGTTGTCGTTGACGGTGACCGCCTTCGACAGGGACTGCAGAGAACTCTTTTCTTGGCTCGTCATCTGGCGCGCTCCTCAGCGACGGACCTTGAGGGTGAACAGGCCCTGCGGCCGCAGCATCAGGATTCCCACCACCGCGAGCAGGGTGAGCACCTTGGCCATCGAGCCGGAGAGGAAGAATTCGAGGGTGGATTGGGTCTGCGAGATCGAGAAGGCCGAGGCGATGGTACCGAGCAGGCTCGCCGCGCCGCCGAAAACCACGATCAGGAAGGTGTCGACGATGTAGAGCTGGCCCGAAGTCGGCCCGGTGGAGCCGATCATCGTGAAGGCCGAGCCGGCAATGCCGGCGATGCCGCAGCCGAGGCCGAAGGTGGTGCGATCGACCTTCTCGGTATCGATGCCCACCGCTCCCGCCATCGGGCGGTTGCTCATCACCGCGCGGATCTGCGCACCGAAGCGCGAGCGGTACATCAGCACCGCGACGCCCACGGTGATGACGGTGGTGACCGCGATCACGAACAGGCCGTTGATCTGCACCTCGATGGAATCGGTGACGGGGATCGAGCCCATCATCCACGAGGGCAGTTCCACGCCGACCTCGCGCGGGCCGAAGATCGTGCGGTAGGCCTGCTGCAGGATCAGCGAGAGGCCCCAGGTCGCGAGCAGCGTGTCGAGCGGGCGCTTGTAGAGGTGGCGGATCAGCGCCCATTCCACCAGCATTCCCATCGCCCCCGAGGCCAGGAAGGCGAGCGCCATGGCGACGAAGAAGTACGCGCCGAACAGCGAGGGCAGGTAGGTCTGGAAGAAGGTCGAGCAGAGATAGGTGACGTAGGCGCCCAGGATCATGAACTCGCCGTGGGCCATGTTGATGACGCCCATCTGGCCGAAGATGATCGCCAGGCCCAGAGCCATCAGCACGTAGACGGAAAACAGGATCAGACCTGCGAAGCCCTGCATCACAAAGATTGAGCTGAGGTCTGCGAGCGAATAGTCGCCGAACATGGTTTGTGACTCCGGCGGAATTTCCTGGGAGAGCGCAGCAAGTGTCGGGCCACGCCCGTCATGTCGCGGATGTCCCCTCCCGCAGGGGAGGGGACCGGAGCGCCCGCGACTATTGGTAGCCCTTCGGGAAGGGGTTCGGCTCGATCAGCTCCGGGCTCTCGTAGACCACCTCGAACTGGCCGCTCGGCAGGGCCTTGGCGACGCGGGTCTTCGACCACAGGTGATGGTTCGGGTGGACCTTCACGTAGCCTTCCGGTGCCTCCTTGAACTCAATGTCCGCGGACGCCGCGGCGACCTTGTCGACATCGAAGGAGCCGGCCTTCTCCACGGCCATCTTCCACAGGAACGGGCCGAGATAGGCGGCCTGGGTCACGTCGCCGATGACGATCTTGTCGCCCCACATCTTCTTGAAGGCGGCGACGAACTTCTCGTTGTTCGGGTTCTTCAGCGACTGGAAGTACTTCATGCAGGAATAGGCGCCGGCGATGTTGTCGCCGCCGATTCCGTCGATCTCGTCCTCGGTGACCGAGATCGTCAGCAGGGTCTGCTTGTTGAGGTCGATGCCCGCCGCCTTGAGCTGCTTGTAGAACGCCACGTTCGAGCCGCCGACCACGTCGGCGAAGATCACGTCCGGCTTCTTGAGCTTGATTTTGTTGATAACCGAATTGAACTGCGTGTGACCGAGCGGGAAGTACTCCTCGCCGGCGACCGTGCCCTTGAGCACGTTCTCGATATGCTTGCGGGCGATCTTGTTGGAGGTGCGCGGCCAGATGTAATCGGAACCGACCATGAAGAACGACTTGGCGCCCTTCTCCTTGGCGACCCAGTCGAGCGAGGCGAGGATCTGCTGCGTCGCCTCCTGGCCGGTGTAGATCACGTTCTTGGACTGCTCCAGGCCCTCGTAGAAGGTCGGGTAATAGAGCAGGCCGTTATACTGCTCGAAGACCGGTAGGGCGGCCTTGCGCGAGGCGGAGGTCCAGCAGCCCATCACCGCGGCGCAATGGTCGTTGACGAGGAGCTTCTTGGCCTTCTCGGCAAAGGTCGGCCAATCGGAGGCGCCGTCCTCCTGGATCACCTTGATCTTGCGACCGAGCACGCCGCCCATCTCGTTGATCTGGGCGATGGCGAGTTTTTCCGCCTGGATCGAGCCGGTCTCGGAGATCGCCATGGTGCCGGTGGCCGAGTGCAGGATGCCGACCGTGACCTCGCTGTCGGTCACCGCGAGCCCGGTCGTGTTGACGGCCGAGGTCGGCGCGGCGGCGAACGCCATCCGCGGCATCATCGCCAGCGCGGGAAGCCCCGCGAGACCCATGAGAAGCTTGCGCCGCAGGGCCGAGTCCAGGCCCTTCTTGTCGTCCGCCATCGTGCCTCAACCCCTGTATCTCGTCTCGGCACGGCTCTGCCGGTCGGCGGCCGTGCTCGAACGAGGGGAAGGCTAGGCGTGATGATGCGGCGCACCCATACGCTGTTTTGCGTATGTCCGCCCGGCAGCCCGGGCCGTAGCGTGCCGTTCTCGATTCCGTGAGCACCGCGCGCTAGAGATGTCCGTGCCCCGCCGTGACGGACAGTCGGAGAGACACTTGGCCGGCACATCCGTTGCAAGCCGGTGATCCGCCCATCGTGAGGACGGCCCCCTGAGCGCCCGGTCCATCATCCCGATCCGTCGGGACTATAACCGCCTCGTCGCCGACGAGACGCTGGAAGACTATGCGCTGCGCTTCACCGCCAAGAAGGCGCGGCGCTGGTCGTCCTTCCGCATCGCGCAGACGGCGCTCGGCTCGCTCTCGTTCCTGGCGCTGGAAGCCATCGGCGGCACGCTGGTGCTCGCCACGGGGTTCACCAACACCTTCGCCGCCGTGCTCGTGGTCGGGCTCATCATCTTCGCCACCGCCGCGCCGATCACCATCTACGCCGCGCGCTACGGGGTCGATATCGACCTCCTCACCCGCGGGGCGGGCTTCGGCTATCTCGGCTCGACGATCACGTCGCTGATCTATGCCGGCTTCACCTTCCTGTTCTTCGCCATCGAAGCCGCGATCATGGCGCTGGCGCTGCAGCTCTGCTTCGGCCTGCCGCTGTGGATCGGCTACATCGTCAGCGCGGGGGCGGTGATCCCGCTCGTGATCTACGGCATCCGCCTCATCAGCCGGTTCCAGCTCTGGACGCAGCCGCTCTGGATCGGTCTCAACCTGCTGCCGCTCGTCTGCATCTGGTTCTCGGGGCCGGTGCCGTTCGAAGCCTTCACCGGCTATCCCGGCCTGGAAGCCGCGGGCGCCGGCTTCGACCTGCGCCTGTTCGGGCTCGCCTCCGGCATCCTGCTGGCGCTGCTGGCCCAGGTCGGCGAGCAGGTCGACTTCCTGCGCTTCATGCCGCCGCCTGAAGGGAAGGGCGATTGGCGCTGGTGGGTCGGGGTGCTCTCGGCGGGTGCCGGCTGGATCGTACCCGGGATGCTCAAGATCCTGCTCGGCGCCTTCCTCACGGTGCTGGCGCTGGGCCACGGCGTCTCGCCGGAGCGCGCCGCCGAGCCGACGCAGATGTACGCGGTCGCCTTCGGCTACGTCTCGGGCTCGCCCGGCGTCGCGCTGGCGCTGACCGGCCTGTTCGTGGTGATCTCGCAGCTCAAGATCAACGTGACCAACGCCTATGCCGGCTCGATCGCGTGGTCGAACTTCTTCTCGCGCCTGACGCATAGCCATCCGGGCCGGGTGGTCTGGCTCGTGTTCAACGTCGCCATCGCGCTGCTGCTGATGGAACTCGGCATCGACAAGACCCTCTCGAGCACGCTGCCGCTCTATGCCTGCGTGGTCTCGGCCTGGGTGGGCGCGCTCGCCGCCGATCTCGCGGTCAACAAGCCGCTCGGTCTGTCGCCGCCGGGCATCGAGTTCAAGCGGGCGCATCTCTACGCCATCAACCCCGTCGGCACCGGGGCGATGGTGCTCTCGCTGCTGGCCGGCTGCCTGATCCATGCCGGCCTGTTCGGCGACGCGCTCCAGCCCTTCGCGCCGATGCTGGCGCTGGCCACCGCCTTCGTCGCCGCACCCGCCATCGCCCTGGCGACCGGGGGCAAGCGCTACCTCGCCCGCGACCCGCAGACCGCCTGGGACCGGCCGGAGATCACCTGCCGGGTCTGCGAGCACCCGTTCGAGGCCGAGGACATGGCCCGGTGCCCGGCCTATTCCGGGCCGATCTGCTCGCTGTGCTGTTCGCTCGACGCCCGCTGCGGCGACCTGTGCAAGCCGCACGGACGGTTGGAGGTGCAGGCGCACGACGCGCTGTCCCGCGTCCTGCCTGCCCGCACCGCCGCCTGGATCGGCGCGCCGCTCGGCCGCTACATCGCGCTGATGCTGACCCTGATCACGGTGATCGGGCTGATCCTCGTCATCGTCCACGCGGGTGCCGCCGCCGCGCATCCGGAGCACGGGGAAACCTTGCGCGCCGCGCTCACCAGCCTGTTCTTCATCCTGATCGTGATTCTCGGCGTGGTCGCATGGCTGTTCGTGCTGGCCCAGGAGAGCCGCCGCGTCGCCCAGGAGGAAACCGCGCGCCAGACCGCCCTCTACGAGGCCGAGATCGCCGCCCACAAAGTCACCGACGCCAAGCTGCAGCAGGCCAAGGAGACGGCGGAGGCCGCCAATCTCGCCAAGAGCCGCTACGTCGTCGGCATCAGCCACGAATTGCGCACGCCGCTCAACGCCGTGCTCGGCTACGCGCAGTTGCTGGAAGGCGACCCCAGCATCCCGGAACCCCGCCGCAACGGCATCCGGGTGATCCGCCGCAGCGCCCAGCACCTCTCGGGGCTGATCGACGGGCTGCTCGACATCTCGCGGATGGAGGCGGGCCGGCTCCAGACCCACCGCAACGAGATCCGGCTCGCCGACTTCCTCGCCCAGATCGTCGACATGGTGCGGCTCCAGGCCGAGGGCGCGGGCCTGACGTTCCGCTTCACCCGGCCCGAGATCCTGCCGGCCGTGGTGGCGACCGACGAGAAGCGCCTGCGCCAGATCCTGCTCAATCTCCTCTCCAACGCGATCAAGTTCACCGCCGAGGGTGAGGTCGCCCTGGAGATGACCTATCGCGGGCAGGTCGCCGTCTTCACGATCCGCGACACCGGCCTCGGCATTCCGGAGGCCGATCTCGGCCGGATCTTCGAGCCGTTCGAGCGCGGCTCGATGCCCGCCGCCCGCGCGGCGCCCGGCACCGGGCTCGGGCTCACCATCGCGCATCTGCTGTCGCAGGTGATGGGCGGCGAGATCACCGTCGAGAGCCGGGTCGGGGAGGGCACCTGCTTCCGGGTGCGGCTGATGCTGGCCTCGGTGAGCCGCCCCGCGCCCGCCGCGATCCCGGCCCCCGCGGCGGTGACGCGGCCCTCCCTGGCAGAACCGGGCCGCCTCGTTCTCGTGGCCGACGACGATCCCGCCCACCGCGCGCTGATGCGCGAGATTCTGCAGCCCCTGGGCTTCACGGTCGCCGAGGCGCCGGACGGCCCGGCCTGCCTCGCACTGGCCAAGGCGCGCGAGCCGGCCCTGATCCTGCTCGACATCGCCATGCCGGGCATGAGCGGCTGGGAGGTGGCGCGAACGCTGCGAGAGACCGGCTTCACCGCCCGGATCGCGATGATGTCGGCCAACGTCCACGAGATCAGCCCGACACGCGGCGCGGACGCGCCGCACGACGACATCATCGCCAAGCCGTTCGACATGCAGGATCTTCTGGAGAGGATCACAGGGCTTCTGGGTACCGCCCGCCCGCTCCCCGGGCCCGCCCCGGAACCCCGCCCGATCATGCGCCCCGAGCGTCCGACCGAAGCCGCGAAGGACGGCGCGGCGCGCGGGGGAACCGTGCCGGCCGAGCACGTCGCCGCGCTGCTGCGCCTCGGCCGCATCGGCCACGTGCGCGGCATCGAGGCCAAGCTCACAGAGTTGGAGAGCGACGCCGCCGTGCCGCCCGCCTTCATCGCGCAGATGCGCGGGCTGGTGACCGCCTACGACATGCGCCGCTACGTCGGCGTTCTGGAGGGGTTGGCCCGCGATGCCTGACACGCGGCGCGACATCGTCCTCGTCGTCGATGATTCCCCCGATACGCTCAGCTTTCTCACCGAGGCGATCGAGCGCTCCGGCGCCACCGTGCTCGTGGCGGTGGGCGGTGACCTCGCCCTCGACCTCGTGGAGGAGATCACTCCCGACATCATCCTGCTCGACGCGGTGATGCCGGGCATGGACGGGTTCGAAACCTGCCGCCGGCTCAAGGCCAAGGGCCATCTCGCCCACGTGCCGGTCATCTTCATGACCGGACTGTCGGAGACCGAGCACATCGTGAAGGGCCTGGGCGCGGGCGGGACCGACTACGTCACCAAGCCCATCGCCCCCGACGAGATCTTGGCGCGCATCCGCGTCCATCTCGCGAGCGCGCGGGCCGCGCAGAGCGCCCGGGCGGCGCTCGACACCGCCGGGCGGACCTTGTTCGCGGTCGATGCCGCGGGCGCGGTCCTGTGGTGCACGCCGCAGGCCGCGCAGGTGCTCGCCGCGCTCGGAGCGAGCGAGCCGCTGAGCCTTCCCCCGAGCGGGCGCGACTGGCTGGCCAAATGCCTGGCCGGCGCCGCCGCGCCCCTCACGCTCACCGATGCGCAGCGGCGCATCCATACCTTGAGCTTCATCGGCCGCACCGGGCCCGAGATCCTGCTGCGGCTCTCCGGCGATCCCGCCGCCGCCGGCCTGGAACGGCTGCGCGAGCGCCTGCCGATCACCGGCCGCGAGGCGGAGGTGCTGCTCTGGCTCTCCCGCGGCAAGTCGAGCCGCGACATCGGCGAGATCCTAGGCTTGAGCCCCCGCACGGTGACGAAGCACCTGGAAGGCATCTACGCCAAACTCGGCGTCGAGAACCGCACCGCCGCCTCGGCGGTCGCGGCGCGGCACCTGCGCGATCTGGATTGATCCGCCGAACCCCTGTCGTCATCGCGAGGCGGAGCCGAAGCGATCCAGGGCTCCGCCTCCTCCGGAAAGGGCGCGCAGCTGGATCGCTTCGCATGCACTCGCGACGACGGCGTTGACAGCGGTCAGATCAGGGCACGCGGGCCGTTCGAGGCCGAACGGCCGCCATCGACCGGCAGGTTGCCCCCCGTGACGAAGTGCGCGTCCTTGCTCGCCACGAAGGCGACGGCCCCGGAGATGTCGTCGGGCTCCGCCCGGCTCATCGGGATGCGTTCCTCGAACTTGGCGACGCGTTCGGGCTGGTCGGCCCCCGGTGCTGTCCGGCGAGGCGGCCCGCCCCGCAGCGAGGCCCGGTCAACCGGTCCCGATGGGGCCGGGACACGAAAGCGCCAAGACCGAACCCGGCGCGACAGTGATTCCCGAGCCTCGACATCACTTGAGGCCGCGCGCGCAGGGGTGTACGGCGCAGGCGTCATGCCTTCGCCGCATTCCACGGGGAAGCAGGCCGCCGTCTCGTTCGGGCGAAAAACCGTGCCGCGCCCGATGCCGCGCCCGGCGATGGGGCGCAGCGCTCCCGCCGGCCGCGCCTCGGATCGAACGGCCGGACCGTCATCCCGCGAGTCTGCGGCGCGCCCGAAGAAGCACCGCGTCACGCGTCTACGCGCCATTTCGTTGAAGGGGTCATAACGCCGATGTTCCTTGCCAAGTCTTCCATGGCCAAGCCTTCTGCGCGCCCGCTGCGCGTGGCCGCGTTCCTCGCCATGGCGGGCCTGGGCGTCGGCCTGGGCGGAACCGCCTTCGCTCAGGCGAAGAAGCCGGCCGCCCCGGCGCCGACCCCCGCCCCCGCTCAGGCCCAGCCCGCCGCCCCTGCCGGCCAGCAGGCCCAGAATGCCGGCCCGCAGATCATCAACGTGAAGTCGGAGCCGAGCCAGGCCGACTGGACCAAGGTCTGCGGCAAGGACAACAATTCCGGCACCGACGTCTGCTACACCACCCGTGACTTCGTCTCGGATTCCGGTCAGCCGGTGCTCGCGGTCGCGCTCTACGACATGAAGAACGCCTCCACGAAGCAGGAGGTGAAGGTCGTCCGCTTCCTCCTGCCGCTCGGCCTGATGCTGGCGCCGGGCATGCGCTTCGACGTCGACGGCAAGGAAGTCACCGGCGGCAAGTTCGCGGTCTGCTTCCCCAACGGCTGCTTCGCGGAGGCCGGCGGCGTCTCGAACGAGTTGGTGACCGCCCTCAAGAAGGGCACCACGCTCAACGTCCGGGTCCAGAACCAGACCCAGCGCGAGGTGGTCTTCGCGGTGCCGGTGGCCGGCTTCGGCAAGGCCTTCGACGGCCCGGCCATCGATCCGAAGGTGCTCGAGGAGCAGCAGAAGAAGCTCCAGGCCGAGATGGAGAAGCGCAGCGACGAGATGCGCAAGAAGCTCGAGCAGCAGGGTGGCGCCGCGCCGGCCCCCGCCGCCCCGGCCGCCAGCGCCGCTCCGAAGTAAGTCGCAGAACGCCTCATCCTCGAAAGGAAGCCCCGCCGTGGTCACCACGGCGGGGCTTCTTCGTTTCTCGCTGCCTGCTTGGGTCAGGGCAAAGCAGAGCCGAGACCGAGGAGACGCAACCCGACGAGCGGTGACGCGTTCTGCCTGTCCCAGATCGATCGGCAGTATCGCCACAGTCAATCGATGAACGTCCGTTAAGGATGTTTCGTCGGTGAGCCGTTTGGATTGCGTGAGCAACGGTGACGAAACGCACCGCGCAATCCCACTGCACAAGGTTAGGGGTTATTTAACGGATCAAGGCGGCCGCGAGAGAGGAGCCGCAACGGAGACGAGAGATGAGCCAGCGCATCGAAGACATCAAGTTCATGGCGACGATGACCTTCGTCACCTTATTCGGCACTTGCCTGACGGCGCTGGTGGGCTGAGCGAAGCCCGCGTCTACGGCTCCCCTTTTGGGCCGAATGCGTTAAGAAGCCGCTTCCATCCCAAGCCCGCACCAGGGCGGACTTCGCCGGGACACACCCGGCCCGGAAGCTGAGACTTGCGACACATCCACGTCATCGGCATCGGCACGGGCAACCCGGAGCACCTGACGGTTCAGGGCATCCGGGCGCTGCAGGCGACGGACGCCGTCTTCGCCCTCGACAAAGGTGACGCGAAAGCCGGGCTCCTGGGCCTGCGCCGCGCGATCTGCGACCGCTACATCGAGGGCCGCCCCTACCGCTTCGTCGAAGCGCCCGATCCGGAGCGCGACCGCAGACCCACCGATTACGGTGCGGCGGTGGACGACTGGCACGCTGCCCGCGCTGTGCTCTACGAGAGCCTGATCGCGGAGCACCTGCGCGAGGACGAGCGGGGCGCCTTCCTCGTCTGGGGCGATCCTTCCCTCTATGACAGCACCCTGCGCATCCTGGAGCGCGTGCGCGCCCGCGGGTGCGTCGCCTTCACCCATGACGTGATCCCCGGCATCACCAGCGTGCAGGCCTTGGCCGCCGCGCACCGCATCCCGCTCCACCCCATCGGCGAGCCGGTGCGGATCACGACGGGCCGCCGCCTGCGCGAAGGGCTCGGCGAGGGGCCCGGCGCCACCGTGGTGATGCTCGACGGCGACCCGCGCTTCGAGGGTCTCGACCCGGACCTGACGATCTACTGGGGTGCCTATCTCGGCACGTCCGACGAGATCCTCGCCGCGGGCCGGCTCGGCGATGTCGCGGAGGAGATCCGCCGGGTGCGCGCGGAGGCCCGCGTCCGTCACGGCTGGATCATGGACACCTATCTGCTGCTCCGCCCGGCGCCCTGAGGCGCGCCGGGCCGCGCGCGGCCTGCGGCAAAGTGTCGACGCAGGGAAGCGTTCGCCCCTCTTTTGCACTGCCCGGAACGGATTCTTCTGACCCGGCCGGCCCCCGCGGCAAAGGACGCCTCCGGCCGTTTTTTCGCCCTGGCAGAGGCCTTGCTTCGCCACCTCCACGATGGACATTCTCGGGACGACAGAACCCGGACCATCGGGACGACGGATGCCTTGGGGGCGTGAGATGACGGCTGGCTCGCGGCGAGCCGTGCGCGGGGCGACCTGCGTCGCGATTCTGCTGGCCTGCACCTTGATGGCGGGGCCATCGCCGCTCGGCCTGGGCGAGGGCCAGTTGGCGCCCGGCCCGCGTGGGGCGGTGGACCCGGCCGGCCTCGGCCTCACCCTCCGCGAGCCCGACCCGCTCGCAACCGCGCCGGAGCCTTTAGCGACCCGCCTCGCGCTCGGCCCGCAGGGGCGCGACGTGCGGCTCTCCGGCGAGTTGACCGATGGCGCCGCCGAACGGCTCGCCCGCCTCCTCGACGACCACGGGTCGGTCGAGCGCATCCATCTCACCAGCGAGGGCGGCCTCGTCGAGGAGGGGGCAGCCATCGGCGCCCTGATCGCGCGGCACGGCCTCGTCACCTATGTGCCGGATTACTGCGTCTCGGCCTGCACCCTGGCCTTCGTGCGCGGGCGCGAGCGTCTGGTTCTTGCCGAAGCCCGGCTCGGTTTCCACGCGCCCTACGAGATCGGCCCTTTCGGCGTCGAGATCGCGGCCGACAGCGCGCCGGAGCGGGCCGCCTACCTCGCCGCAGGCGTCGAGGCCGATTTCGTCGACGCCGCCCTCAAGGTACGGCCGGACGACCTGATGATCCCCGAGACCACCACCCTGGTGCGGGCCGGGGTCGCCACCGGCATCGTCGGGGCCGACCGCTTCCCCGATTCCACCCTCGACGGGGTCGACGGGCCGGACGGTGCCCGCAGCGTCCTGCTCCGATCGTTTCCGCTCCTGCGCCCGGTCGAGGCGCAGGCGCCCTGGATCGTCGACCGCATCGCCGGCCATTACCGCGCGCTCTACGGGGAGGGCGCCTCCGAGGCCGAGGCCGGCGACAGCCTGCGGCGCCTGGCGAGCCGCACCGTCCTGGCGGGCCTGAGCCGGGCCGAGCCGGAGGCCCTCGTCGCTTTGGGCACCTATCTGGCCCAGGCCATGGACAAGGCCGCGGCGGGGCAGCCGGGAGCCTGCGCGGCGATCGGCGCGGAGGGCAACCTGTTCCTCGCCCGCCGGGTGCTGGGCGAGGGGGGCGATGCCGGCGCCCGGTCGATCATGACCCGGGCGCTGGCGGGGACGGCGCCGATCGCCTCCGGCAGGAACGAGGCCGGCCCGCGCGGGCAGGCCTTGCCCCCGGCCGCCGCCTGCGGCGATCTGCGACGGGCCTACGACGCCGCGCTCGGCCTGCCGCTTCAGGCGGCGGCCGAGGCGTTGCGCGGGCTCGTCTTCGGCACAGCGCCTCCGCCCGCCCTGGAGGCGACGGCCCACCCCTGAACCGCCGCGGATCGGCCGCGGCGATGTTGGCCGCCACGGCATCGATCCCGCGGATGCGACCGGAGATGCCGTCGAGCGCCCCGCCCGCGCCGTCTCGAACCGGCCGGCGCCGCCTCGGTCTGGGCGAGCATGGCCGCGGTCCGGCTCCGCAACCTGAGGACCGACCCCCGCTCGATGGTGGCATAATCACCGACGAGGCAATGCCGCGGCGCCCGGTTGAAGGCATGCCGGTCGTCGGTATCCGCCAGCCCGCCGAGCAGGCCGAGAGCGGCGAAGCTCGCTTGGATCACGCTCTTGCAGGTCGCGCGAACATGGACGAGCTGCCGCATCCGGCCGGCGAGGTCGTCGCGATGGACACGGCTGAAGCCGACGGGAAAGACGGCGGTCGCGCCGACCTCGCATCCTTTTGTCGAGAGGTGTGGCGACGAGTGGTGAAGCAACCACAGAGAAAGCCGAGGCCGGCAAACGAGCCCGGGGCGACGGGGCTTAATGCACCTGACGCGCTCCGGCCCGCAGGCAGCGGGCGAGTTCGTGGCCGATTTCGACCGCAACCTCATCGACGAGGCGGGCCAGGGGCGGGTTGCGCAGGCCGGCCACCAGACCCTTCATCGCGGCGGCGTGGTCGGCCATGCGGTTGGCCTGCCGCTGAACCCGGCTCGCTTCGGGGCCATCGGAGCGGCGCGCCTCGGTCAGATCGAAGGCGAGACCCTGGGTCGCGCGCGGTCCGGCCCCGGGATCGTGCCCGCCCCGGCCCATGAGGCGCAGCCAGCGCGCCCCGTCCAGCCGTGGCCGGGTGCGGATCTCCACCTCGAAGAGGCAGCCATCCTCGCCCGCGGCCCGCAGCATGCTCTCAAAGCGGGCAGCGTCTTCCGCCTCCACCGCGGCCAGCGCCCGAGCCAGCGGCAGCGCGGGCGCATCCTCGATCGGCACGGCGAGCAGGCGCGCCAGGACCGGCGAGAGGGCGATGCGGTCCGAATGCGGATCGTACGCCCAGGCGCCGAGGCAGGCCGTTCCGGCGAACGCGATCGTGAGGTCGGGTTGGAAGGCCGTCATCTCGGGACACCGGCGAAGGATGGAACGCGCACGGCCACCGCCCGAAAGCCGAGGCCTCGGGGATCGTTTCACCCGCGATCTCCGTCTCGGCCCCGCAGGGTCCAAAACATAAACCTCAGGTAAATTTCTAGCCGCAATAACTGTCTTAGGTTATCCTAGCGGAGCCTTCGGCTCGGCGTAAAGCCCTCAGGTCGCGGTAACGGCCAGATCTCAACCACAGGTCCGGCGTCGCGCGCCGAGCGCCCCGTCGAGGACCGCCCGCGGCCGAGCCGTTTAACGGCCGGTTAACCATGTTGGGCGACATCCCGGATCAGGGCATCCCGGCATCACAGGACGGGCCGGCCCGTCGGATTCGAAGGACGATGGGGGCTGCCGGCATGAAAGCGATCACGTTCGTCACGCAGAAGGGGGGCAGCGGCAAGAGCACCCTATGCATCTCGCTCGCCGTCGCCGCGCAGGAGGCGGGCCACACGGTCTGCATCCTGGAGATGGACCGGCAGGCCACCATCTCCGACTGGCTCGACCACCGCACCGCCGACGGCCCGGAGGTGGCGCAGATCGACGCCACGCATCTCGACCTCGTGATGGAGCGTCTGGCCGAGTCCTCCTACGACTACGTCTTCATCGACACGCCCGGGATCGATTCCAGCGGCACCCTCTCGGCGATCCGGGCGGCAGATCTGTGCATCATCCCCTGCCGGCCGACGCCCGCGGACCTGCGCGCCTTCAAGCCGACGCTCGCCGCGGTCTACCGCCTGGAAAAGAAGTTCGCCTTCGTGCTGAACCAGACTCCGCCGCGCTCCTACCGCATCCGCGACGCCGCCGACGGCCTCGCGGTCCTCGGTATCCTGCCCGACGTCAACATCGTCTCCCGCACCGACCACCAGGACGCCATCGGCGTCGGCCAGGGCGTGACCGAGTACAATCCGAAGGGTCAGGCCGCGGGCGAGGTGCGTCGGCTGTGGAGCTGGATCGAGCGCCGGATGCAGGCGGCGCGGCCGCGCAAGGCGTCCGGCCAGGACGCGGGCAAAGAAGCAGGCAAGCATGCCAAGGCCGCCTAAGCTCGACCTCGCCTCGATCGTCGCCTCCGCCAACCCGCCCCAGACCAAGCGCGGGGGCGTGCGCAGGGCCGCGGCGCGCTCCGCCAAGCCGGTGGAAGCGGAGGTCGTCCGGCTCGACCCGGCGAGCCCGGCACAGGATCCGGGACGGGGCGCCACACTCAAGGAGCGCGCCAAGCAGATGTCGGTCTATCTGGAGCCGCCGGTCTACGACCAGCTCCGGGACCTGGCCTATGCCGAGCGCACCAAGATGCACGCACTGATGCTGGAAGCGCTCGATCTGCTGTTCGAGCGGCGCGGCGCCCGCTCCATCGACCAGATCCTGAGCGAGCCCCGGCGCTGAGCCGGGCCGCCCCCTCCAGGCGGGGGAGGGGCGGCCCGAGCGCCGCCGCGGCCGGAATTGTCCGCGCCCATTCCCGTTTTGCAGGCTCCGGCTCGCGCGGCTTGTCCACCGCCCGGGCCGGAGCCCGCGCGCGTTCAGCCTTCCTTTACCGCGTCCGGACGATCCTCTGGGGATGGGTCGGCCCATCGCGTCGGCCCGGTTTGAGTGCGTGATCCTTTCCGGCCCCGCTTTCCGCGGCCGTGAGGGGCCTGTGGCGTAGGCGGGGAGCGGGCGGGCGACATGGCACAGGTCGAGGCACGGGTCTTGGCGGGGGTCGGCACGGCCCCGGAGGATCCGGTGCGGCGCGCGCTGCCGGTCCTGCGCCTGCTGGCGGTCTGCGCGGTGGCGCTGACCACCGCCAACTGCGCCAACAACCCGCAGAAGTTCGCGGGCGCCGCCTCGTCCGATGGCGGGGTCGACCCGAAATACGGGGTGAAGGCGAGCCGCCGCCTCTACAACGAGGGCGACGTGATCCCGAAGGGCGGCGGCCGGCGCTTCTCGGGCAAGCCCTACGTCGTGGCGGGCAAGACCTACGTGCCCCGCGAGGATGCGAAGGGCTATGTCCGCGAGGGCCTCGCCTCCTGGTACGGCAGCGCGTTCCACGGGCGCGTCACCGCCAACGGCGAAGTGTTCGACCGCCACTCCATCGCCGCCGCGCACCCGACCCTGCCGCTGCCGAGCTACGTTCGGGTGACCAACCTCGACAACGGCTACTCGATGATGCTGCGCGTCAACGACCGCGGCCCCTATCACGCCGGTCGCGTCATGGACGTGTCCGAGGAGGCGGCCCGGGCGCTGGACTTCCATCGCCGGGGCACGGCGCGGGTGCGCATCGAATATGCGGGCAAGGCCTCGATCGCCGGCAGCGACGACCGCAAGCTGCTCGCCACCCTGCGCACCGACGGCCGCCCCGCCTCGGGCGGGCGGGCACCGGTCATGATGGCCGATCTCGGTCCGTCCGAGCCGGAGGCCGCCCCCGAGCGGCTCGAGCGCGCCTCGCGGGCGCTCGCCTTCCGCCCGGCGGGCGAGCGCGACGACGACGCGCCGGAGACGGCGCCCGCCGCCCGTCCGCCCCGGCCCGCGCCCGTCGTCCTGGCGAGCGCCGCCGTCGCCGTCCCGGCGGCTCTGCAGCCGACCGCCGGGCGCGCAGCCCCGTTCCGCCCCGCGCCGGTGGCGATGGCCGCCGCGCCCGCCAAGCATTCCCCGAGCCAGCCGGCATCGGGCAAGACCGCTGCGCCTGAGCCGCGCCGCATGGTAGCCGAGGCCGGCTGGCACAAGGACGGTGCGCTCTCGGCCACGCCGCTGCGTCTGGCCTCCGCCCCGGCCCATGCTGCAGCGGTCAACGCCGCAGGGGTCAAGGCTGGCTCCGCGAAACCCGCGCAGGGGAAAGCTGCCCCGATGCAGGCCGCCCCGACCCGGATCGCCTCCAATTCCGCCGGCAGGCAGGCCCCATCGGATCCGGCCGCACGGGCGGCGGCGGTGCCCAACGCCTCGAAGCTCGCCGTCGCCCGCCTCGCCGCCGCACCGCCCCAGGCCGCCGCGAAGCCGGCCGCCAAGGCGACGAAGACGGGCGCGGCACAGGCCCCGAGCGCGCCCGGCACGAAGCCGAAGCGCTCGCAGGTGGCAGCGGCGAACTGACGGACATCGTGGTCCGCCGCCCCCGGACGGGGCGGCACGGACCGCTTCAAGACGCGCTGAAGCCGAAAATTACTCGGCCTTGGCGTTCACCTCGAGCTTGTCGAGGACGGCCGCCGGCGTCGGCGCCGTGCTGACATCGACCATGCCGAGGCCCTCGCCGCTCTTGGACTTGGCGCTGATCGAGAGGGTGCCGGGCTTGGCCACGAACTTGCCCATGGCCGCGCCGATCGCCTTGGCGGCGGCCGAGTTGCCGAGGATGACCGGCACGCCGATCACGCTCGCAGTCACGTATTCCTTGCGCAACTCGTCGGGCTTCAGGCTCAAAACCTTGGCTTGCGCGTCGATGAAGCGCTCGAACAGGCCGCCATTCTCCAGGGTCAGGTCCAGTGCCTTGGCAGTGGCCGAGAGCATGGCGAAGCCGGAGACCGCCGCATCGGGATCGAACACCTCGGGGCCGATGCCGCCGAGGATCGCGTTGAGGTGGAGGCGCCCCATATCCTTGCCGGAAAGGGACAGCTCCTTGAAGCTCAGCTCCCGCTTGTCCTCGCTCCAGGCGGTGTCGGCCACGAGGTCGAGGTCGAGGTCGCGGTAGCCGTAGAGCCCGAGCGAGCCGAGGCCCGGAACGCTCTCCACGACCGAGGCCGGCATGGTCAGGCCGGTGAGCGAGAGGCGGCTCTCGGTGGGCACGCCGTCCTTGGGCGGGCCGAAGGTCATGCTGGCGCCGCGCAGGCCCACCCGCAGCGTCGCCGGGAGCAGCGGGGCGGGAAGCGGCTTCTGGATCTTGAGGGGATCGACGCCCGCCGGCGGAGCCAAAGCCGCCTGGGCGAGGTCGAGGCCGAGATCGGACAGAGTCAGCGTGCCGAGCACGGGGGTGAGGCGGCGCAGATCCGCCTCCTGCGGGTCCGGCGCCGGGGCAGCGCCCTTGGCCGGCGCCTTGTCGGCCGGGGCGGGGGCTTTGGCGAGCTGGCGAAGGGCGGCGATGGTCGGTTCGAGGGAGAAGCCGGTGAGCGAGAGCCGGCCGATCTTGCCCTGAGCCTCCTTGGCGCCGAAGCCGATCTCGGCGAGCGTCAGGCCGGGCTCCGCCCCGCCGCCGGCATAGGCCATGCGGCCGATGCTGAAGGAGAGGGGGTCGTCGCCCTGCACCTCCTTCACGGCGAGGCCGGTCGCCTCCAGGCTGCCGACCGAGACGGATTCGGCGAGATCCGCGAGCAGTCCGGCGGCGCGGGCGCGCTTGGCCGGGTCGGCCTCGGCGAGATCGGCCCCGCCCAAGGCCTCCACGGCCCCGCCCCAGGTCGCGGCCGTCTGGCGCCCGGCGAGGTCGCGGCCGGTGAGCCGGGCGATCGAGATCGTGGTGCCGCGCTCGTCGATGAAGGCGATGGTGTCCACCGCGAGCGAGGCGTAGAGCCGCTGCAGGGCGCTCGCCCCGTTGCCGGCCTCGGCGTAGAGCCGGGCCAGCGCGGTGAGATCGACCTCTTCCGCCCGGATCCGGCCGTAGCTGCCGCTGCCCGCCTGCGGTGCGCCCTCGACGCTGAGCGTCGCGCCCGCCGCGGTCAACTCGCTGATGCGGCCCGCGCGCACCGTGCGCGCCGTGACCTCGCGGTAGGTCACGACCTGCCGCTTCTCGCCGGCGCGGCGCTCGACGCGCAGTTCCGGCAGGGTGAGGCTGCCGGCATCGAGGCGCTGGAGGCGGACCGGCCAGGGATCCTTCGAATCGGTCTTGAAGATCGCGAGCAGGTCGTCGCGCGACAGGCGGGTGCCGCTCACCGTCACCTTCGGCGCGGTGATCAGCGTCTCGCCGAAAGCCAGCGTCACGTTGTCGAGGACGAGATCCTGAACCGCGGAGGCCGCCTCCTGCGCCGATACCGGCGCCGCCGGTGCGACGCCTGTCAGCAGCGCCACCGCGCAGGCCGAAGCGAGCAGTGCCCGCAGGAGGACGGGACGGCGCGTCGATGACGTCATGGCTGGATCGGATCGCAGGCTGGCGGGGGATCGGTGGAGGGCCGTCCCCCATCCCTGCCGGTTTTCCACAGGCGTGGCAATTGCTGCGTTGCCACGCGGTTTCACCTTCGGCGGCCGGCGGCCCGGCTCAGAGGGCGAAGGAGGTGCCGCAGCCGCAGGAGGCGGTGGCCTGGGGATTCTCGATCTTGAAGGACTGGCCGATCAGGTCGTTGACGAAGTCGATCGTCGAGCCGCCCATATATTCGAGCGAGACCGGATCGACGAGCACGGTGGCGCCGTCGCGCTCGATCACCACGTCGTCGCCCTCGCGGGCGTTCGTGATGTCGAAGGCGTAGGAGAAGCCGGAGCAGCCGCCCCCGTTGACGCTGATGCGCAGCGAGGAACCTGCGGGCTCGCCTCCCATGATCTCGTTGATGCGCTTGGCGGCGCGGGCGGTGAGGTTGATGTCGGCCATCGTGGAGCGGTCCCGTCTCGAACCGGTGTCTCGTGCCGGTGTCTCGTGTCCGGCCCGCGATTGTCGCCGGCCGTTGCGACCCAAGATATGAGCGGGACGGACGGGCCGCAACGCGGCCGATCACGGGGAAGGGTTGCACAGGTGCGGCAGAACGGCGAGCGCTGGCGGGCGCCCTATGCCACCGACCCGGGGGCGACCCGCGGGCGGCTGATCCCGGAGGCGTCCTCGCCGACCCGCAGCGACTTCCAGCGCGACCGCGACCGCATCATCCATTCCACCGCCTTCCGGCGGCTGAAGCACAAGACGCAGGTCTTCGTGCACCACGAGGGCGACCATTACCGCACCCGGCTCACGCACACGCTCGAAGTGAGCCAGATCGCCCGCGCGCTCGCCCGGGCGCTCGGCCTCGACGAGGATCTCGCCGAGGCGCTGGCGCTCAGCCACGACCTCGGCCACACCTGCTTCGGCCATACGGGCGAGGACGCGCTCCACGCCTGCATGGCCGCGTATGGCGGCTTCGACCACAACGCCCAGGCGCTGCGCATCGTCACGCGGCTGGAGCGGCGCTACGCCGGTTTCGACGGGCTCAACCTGACCTGGGAGACGCTGGAGGGTCTGGTCAAGCACAACGGCCCGCTCCTCGACGCCTCAGGCGCCCCCGTCCAGCGCTACGCCGCCGCCGGCATCCCCGCGGCGGTGCTGGAATACAACGCCCTCAACGACCTCGAATTGTCGCGCTTCGCCGGCCCGGAGGCGCAGAGCGCGGCGCTGGCCGACGACATCGCCTACGACGCCCACGACCTCGACGACGGGCTGCGGGCCGGCCTGTTCGATCTGCCGGATCTGGCCACCGTGCCGTTCCTGAAGGGATTGCTCGACGAGATCGAAGCCCTGCATCCGGGCCTGGAGCCGTCGCGAAAGATCCACGAGCTGGCGCGGCGCGTCATCACCCGCTTCGTGGAGGACGTGATCCGCGAGGGCGAGGCGCGGATCGCGGCTCTCGCGCCGCGTTCGGTCGCCGACATCCGGGCCGCGGACCACCCCGTCATCGCCTTCTCCCCGGCGATCGCGGAAGCCGACGCGCAGATCAAGCGCTTCCTGTTCGCGCGGATGTACCGCCATCCCGAGGTGATGGCGGTGCGCGCCCGGGCCAACACCATCGTCGCCGACCTGTTCTCCGCCTTCCGCGCCGACCCGGGGCGGATGCCCGCCGAGTGGTCGCAGGGGCTGGAGGGCGCGGGCGAATCCCGCGTGGCCCGACGCATCGCCGACTACATCGCGGGCATGACCGACACCTACGCGGCGCTGGAACATGCCCGGCTGTTCGCGGTGACGCCCGACCTGCATTGGAGCCCGCCGAGCCGGGGCCTGCCGCTGACGGAGCCTTGAGCGCCGTCAGCGGGTCCGGGGCCTACTCGCAGTAGCAGGTGGCGCCGTAGCCGGTGTTGTAGAGCGGCGCGTTGCCGTAGCCGACCGGAGCGTAGCCGTAGGTCGGCGCCGCGTAACCGCCGTAGCCGTAGCCGCCCGTCGCGCCGCCGGCGAGACCGAGGCCGAGCCCCAGGCCAGCGCCAGCCAGACCGATTCCGGCGCCGGCCAGACCGAGCCCTGCGCCCCGTCCGTAACCGTAGCCCCGCCCGTAGAAGCCGCGGGCGGCATAACCGCCCCGGTAGCCGAAGCCGCCAAGCCCGACGCCATGCCCAACGCTGCGATGCCCGAAGCCGCCACGGTATCCGCCGCGATAGCCGCCGAACCGGCCGGCATGGCCGAAGCGCGCACCGTAGCCACGATGGCCGAAGCCGCCGTGGTGGCCGACGGTGCCGCGATACCCGCCGCCATAGCCACCGTGGCCGCCGAAGTCGCGGGCCTCCGCGGTCGCGGGCGCAAGGGTCAGGGCGACGAGCGCCGTGGCGGCGAGGGCAAGGGACTTCATCGGGTGCGGCCTCCGTGACGGGGATGTCTCCGGCGACCACGCCGCCTTTCGCGTCCTGCCTGCAACGCTGCATTCTACCGAGAGGCCGCCTTGTCCCCGCGCCATCCGCACGCGAGGGGCGATGCGGTGCCGGATGACCAGCCGAGGGAGACCCGATTGAGCGCCGACCGAGAGCCCCGCGAGACCCGCGCCGCCTATCCCCGCCTCGTGCCGCTGGCCACGCGCTGGGGCGACAACGACGTCTACGGGCACGTCAACAACGTGGTTTATTACGCCTTCTTCGACACGGCGGTGAACGGCCTCCTGGTCGAGGCGGGCGCCCTCGACATCGCCCGCTCTGCGGTGATCGGCCTCGTGGTGGAAACCGGCTGCCGCTACTTCGCGCCGGTCGCCTTCCCCGACCGGATCACGGCCGGCGTGCGGGTGGCCCGTCTCGGCCGCACCAGCGCCCGCTACGAGGTGGCGATCTTTCGTGAGGACGAGCCCGAGGCCGCCGCCCAGGGACATTTCGTCCACGTCTACGTGGACCGCGACACGCGCCGCCCGGTGCCGCTGCCGGAGCGCTTGCGCGCGGTGCTGACGCGCCTCGCGCCGGAAGCGGGCGCGCCGTGACACCCCCGTCCGCCATTGCTATGCCGCCCCCGACAGTCCGGCCGCCCGCCACGCGCGGCCGACGCAACGACGAACGCCCGAGCCCCATGAACATCTTCGCCCTCTTCGAGACGCGCGTGCGCGAAGCGCTCGAATCGCTCATCCGCTCCGGCCGGCTGCCCGAGGGGCTCGACCTGTCGCGGGTGCTGGTCGAGCCGCCGCGCGATCCCTCCCACGGGGATCTCGCCACCAACGCCGCCCTGGTGCTGGCCAAGGAGGCCAAGCAGAACCCGAAGGCGCTGGGCGAGGTGCTCGCCGAGGAGTTGCGCGCCGATCCCCGCATCACCGAGGCGAGCGTGGCGGGCCCCGGCTTCATCAACCTGCGTCTGGCTCCGGGCGTCTTTCACGAGGTGATCCGTGCAGCCCTTCGCGAGGGCGACGCGTACGGGCGCGGAAACATGCCGGGGGGCCCGGTCAACATCGAGTACGTCTCGGCCAACCCGACGGGGCCGATGCATGTCGGCCACGGGCGCGGGGCGGTGTTCGGCGACGCGCTCGCCAACCTGCTCGCCGCCGCCGGCCGGCCGGTGACGCGCGAGTACTATATCAACGATGCGGGCGCGCAGGTCGACGTGCTCGCCCGCTCCGCATACCTGCGCTACCGCGAGGCTCTGGGCGAGACGATCACGATCCCCGAGGGGCTCTATCCGGGCGATTACCTCAAGCCGGTCGGCGAAGGGCTCGCCGCCGCGCATGGCCGTTCGCTGCTCGACAAGCCGGAGGCCGAGTGGCTGGCGCCGGTGCGCCGCTTCGCCATCGACGCGATGATGGATCGGATCCGCGAGGATTTGGCGGCCATCGGCATCCGCCACGACGTGTTCTTCTCCGAAGCCACCCTCCAGGGCGGCCAAGGGGGCAACAAGGTCGCCGAACTCCTCGACGCCCTGCGCGAGAAGGGCCTCGTCTACGAGGGGCGCCTGCCGCCGCCCAAGGGCCAGCTTCCCGAGGATTGGGAGGATCGGGAGCAGACCCTGTTCCGCTCGACCGATTTCGGCGACGACGTGGACCGGCCGCTGCTGAAGTCGGACGGCTCCTACACCTACTTCGCCTCCGACATCGCCTATCACAGGGACAAGTGGCTGCGGGGCGCCAACGAACTCATCGACGTGCTCGGGGCGGACCACGGCGGCTACGTCAAGCGCATGCAGGCGGCCGTGAAGGCCGTGAGCGAGGGGGAAGCCCGGCTCGACGTCAAACTTTGCCAGCTGGTGCGGCTTTTGCGCGCAGGCGAGCCGGTGAAGATGTCCAAGCGCGCGGGCGAGTTCGTGACCCTGCGCGAGGTCATCGACGAGGTCGGCCGCGACGCGATCCGCTTCATGATGCTCTACCGCAAGAACGACGCGACGCTCGATTTCGACCTCGCCAAGGTCGTGGAGCAGTCCAAGGACAACCCGGTCTTCTACGTGCAGTACGGCCACGCCCGGCGCTTCTCGGTGCTGCGCCAGGCCCGCGAGGCGATGCCCGGCGACGACGTCTCCCGGGAGGCGTTGCTCGCGGATGCCGACCTCTCGGCCCTCACCGATCCCGGTGAGATCGAGATGATGCGGCTCATTGCCCAGTATCCGCGGGTGCTCGAATCTGCGGCGGCGGCGCACGAACCGCATCGAATCGCGTTCTATCTCTATGAGACCGCGTCTTCGCTGCATAGTTTCTGGAACAAGGGCAAAGACTTGCCGCAATTACGGATTGTTAATCCAACCGACAGAAAGTCCACCCGGGCCCGCTTGGCCCTCGTCGAGGCCTTGGGCGGCGTTCTCGCCTCCGGCCTCGCGGTCCTGGGGGTCTCCGCACCCGACGAGATGCGGTGACGCCGGAAGGTGATGTTGAGAGGATGAGGCCATGACGGGACACGCATCGCGCGCGACGGTCGATTTCGACGCCTTCGAGCGCGAGCTGCGTCAGACGTCGCAGGAGGCGGCTCAGGCGAAGGCGCCCGCGGCCGCCCCCAAGGGCGACCCCAAAGGCGATCCCCTTGCCGAACTCGCCCGTATCGTCGGACAGGACGACCCCTTCCGTGCCCTGCTGGAGGCGCGGGAGAAGAGCGGCGCGCAGGCGGCCCCCGAAATCCGCGCCGCCGAGAGCGGCCGGCCGGCCCGCGTCGAGCCGACCTTCGTCGACGCGCCGCCGCCGCAAGCGTCGCGCAGCCCGGCGGACGCCTTCGACCAGTATCTCGCCTCGGTCGAGCAGGGCATGTACGCCGAGGGCCAGACCTCGGACCCGGCGGCCTTCGCCGAGGCCGACACGGATTACCGCACCCGTCCCGCCGAGCGTCCCCGCGGCCGCAACCGCCTCGTGCAGGTCGGCGCGGGCCTCGCCGTCGTGGCCGTCTGCGTCGGCGGCGCGCTCGCGTGGCGCGGCACGCATGGCGGCAGCGGCGGCCCGATCACGGTGCTCGCCGACAAGACCCCGCTGAAGGTGCAGCCGGCCGCCAGCGACGGCGTCGAGATTCCGGACCAGAACAAGCAGATCTACGACCGCAACGCCAAGGACGGTCAGATCAAGATCGTCAACCGCGAGGAGCAACCCCTCGACGTGAACCAGGCCGCCCGCACGGCCGCCGCGCGCAACGAGGGCAGCGAGCCGGGACAGGGCGGCGCGACCCCCGGCCAGGGCGGCCTGCTCACCGACTCGCTCGGGGAGCCGCGCCGGGTGCGCACCGTCTCGGTCAAGCCCGATACCCCGGTCCACCAGCCGCAGGCTCAGCCGCAGGCCGAGGCCCCCCCGGCTCCGGCCTCGCCGATCCCGACCATGACGCTGCCCGACTCGGCCGGCGCCGGCACCGCGACGCCCTCGTCGGAACCCCGCCGGTCCGCCTCCCGCAGCCTGGCCTCGAACCCGGTTGCCGCGCCCGTCGCCGAGGCGCCGCCGGCTCCGCCCGTGCCGCAGCCGAAGGCGCCGCAGCGCGTCGCCTCCGTCTCGCCCGAGACCACCGCGAGCACCGGCACCGAATCGCCCGCCGCCTCGGCCTCGCTCACCGCGCCCGTCAGCGGCTACTCGGTGCAGCTCGGCGTGCGCGGCAGCGAGAGCGAGGCGCGGGCCGCCTTCCGCGAGATGCAGGGAAAGTACAGCCAGCTCTCCGGCAAGCCCGAGTTGATCCGACAGGCCGAGGTGAACGGCAAGACCCTCTTCCGCGTCCGCGTCGGGCCCCTGGGCAAGAGCGAGGCCTCCAGCCTCTGCACCGCGCTGCAGGGCTCGGGCGGCCAGTGCTTCGTGGCCAAGAACTGAGCGATCACCGCGGACTAAACCCCGACCGGATCGCCCGTTTCGACGGGCGATCCGGCGAGCCTGTTCCAGGGCGCTGATCCCGTCCGCCCCCTCATCCCGAGGCCCCCGCGCCAGCGGGCCTCGAAGGAGGCTCCGAGACTCACGCCGGCTCGCCGGGGGGCATGGCGCGACCCGCCGCTCATGCTGTTTTTCGGTCGATCGCTTCGGGGTTCGCCCCCTCCGTCACCGCGAGGCGATGCCGAAGCAGGGATGCAGACGAGACCGAAGCGATCGACCGGACATCGTATTAGTCCCACCCTGCGCCGCCACCGCGCGCCGACCCGTCACCCCAAGGAATGCCGGCCCGTATGACCTCCGCCAGCACGCCCCGCGCCGTCATCCTCGGCTGCTCCGGCACGGCGCTGACGCCGGAGGAGACGGCCTTCTTCCGCGACCTGCGGCCCTGGGGCTTCATCCTGTTCAAGCGCAACATCGGCACGCCCGACGCGGTGCGCGCCTTGACCGCGTCCCTGAGGGCGGTGGTCGGGCGCGACGATGCGCCGATCCTGATCGACCAGGAGGGCGGACGGGTGCAGCGCATGGGGCCGCCGCACTGGCCGAAATACCCGGCCGGCGGTCGCTTCAAGGCCTTCGGCGAGCGAGCCGCGGCGATGGCCCGGCTCGGCGCCCGGCTGATGGCCCACGACCTGCACGCGGTCGGCATCAATGTCGATTGCGCGCCGATGCTCGACGTGCCCGTGGCGGGCTCGGACAACATCATCGGCGACCGCGCCTACGGCGACACGCCCGAGGCCGTGACCGAACTCGGCCGCGCCGTGGCCGAGGGGCTGATGGCGGGCGGGGTGCTGCCGGTCATCAAGCACATTCCCGGGCACGGCCGGGCGACCTGCGACAGCCATCTCGACCTGCCGGTGGTCGAGGCCGACCGGGAGAGCCTGCAGGCCGCCGATTTCCGCCCGTTCCGGGCGCTCGCCGACCTGCCGCTCGCCATGAGCGCGCACGTGGTGTTCACGGCCCTCGACCCCGAACGGCCGGCCACGCTCTCGCCGAGCGTGATCCGCGAGATCGTGCGCGGCGCGATCGGCTTCGACGGTCTCCTGATGACCGACGACCTCTCGATGCAGGCGCTTCAGGGCCCGTTCCGCGCGCGGGCGGAAGCGGCCTACGGCGCCGGCATCGACGTGGTGCTCCATTGCAACGGGCGCATGGACGAGATGCGGGCGGTGGCCGAGGCGACCCCCGATCTGGCCGGCGAGGCCGACGCCCGCGCCCGCGCCGCCTTGGCCCGGCTCGCGCCGCCGGATCCCTTCGACGCGGCGGAAGCCCGCGCCCGCTTCGAGGCGGCCTTCGCCAGCGCCTGAGAAGGCCTGAGGACGAGGCAACCTGCGACAAAGAAGGGCAAAGCCTGCGTGGCGTTTGCCCGCTCCTTCCCCCTGTGCTGCTTGTGTTCGCGCCAGTCGATCCCTAGGTTCGCCCCAGTTCAAAGGAGGGCGCCGCCGGTTGCGGCGCAGGAGGTTGCCATGGGCAGCATGAGTGTCTGGCACTGGGTGATCGTGGCGGTCGTCGTCATGCTGCTGTTCGGCCGCGGCAAGGTGTCGGAGCTGATGGGCGACGTCGCCAAGGGCATCAAGGCCTTCAAGAAGGGCATGGCCGACGACGAGACCCAGCCCACCCAGACCACCGCCGTTCCGCCCGTGGGGCCGAACGACCCGGTGCGCACCCTGCCGCACCAGGGCGCGCCGGGCGCCGCCCCGCAGCAGACCCACGTGCCCGCCGGCGACCACAAGGCGGTCTGAGCCGCTTCCCGAGCGCGAGCCGGGTCGGATCGGGATAAGAGGCCGGGGACGGTCGCTGCGCGCCGTTGAAGATCGGCGCCGGGCGGGATAGCGCGGGCCGCGCACCCGTCCGATCGGGGCGCGGGGCCGCGGGACGGACGACGCGATGCTGGACATGAGCTGGGGCGAGGTGATGCTGATCGGCGGCGTCGCCCTGATCGTCATCGGACCCAAGGACCTGCCGAAGGCCCTGCGCACGCTCGGCCAGATCACGACCAAGGTCCGCCGCATGGCCGGCGAGTTCCAGTCGCAGTTCAACGAGGCGATCCGCGAGGCGGAGCTCGAGGAGGTCCGCCGCGACGTCGAGGGCGTCAAGCGCACCGTCGACGCCGCCCGGCCGACGTTCAACCCCGTCGACACGATCCGCAACGAGATCCGCAGCGCCGTCGACGGACGCGGCGGCCCGTCGGCGAGCGCCGCCGCGTCCAACGAGACGGGCAGCTTCGACGTGCCGCGGCCGACGCCCCAGCAGCAGGCGGCGCAGGTCGCCGATCCCGCCCCGACCACCCCCGGCAGCAAACCCGAGACAGGCCCGACTCCATGAGCGACGAGCGCGATGAGGCCGAGATCGAGGCCTCGCGGGCACCCCTTCTGGAGCACCTGATCGAACTGCGCTCGCGACTCATCAAGTCGCTGATCGCGTTCATCGTGATGTTCTTCGCGTGCTTTTTCTTCTCGAAGCAGATCTACAACGTGCTCGTGTACCCCTACGTCTCGATCGTGGGGGCGCAGAACGCCGAGTTGATCGCGACGCACTTCCTCGAGCAGGTCTTCACCAACATCAAGCTCAGCGTGTTCGGCGCGGGCTTCCTGGCCTTCCCGGTCATCGCCACGCAGGTCTACGCCTTCGTGGCGCCCGGCCTCTACCGCAACGAGCGGCAGGCCTTCCTGCCCTATCTCGTGGCCACGCCGATCTTCTTCCTGCTCGGCGCCCTCGTCGTCTACTTCCTGGCGATGCCGTTGCTGATCCAGTTCTCGGTCTCGCTGCAGCAGATCGGGCAGCCGGGCGAGGCGACGATCAAGCTCCTGCCGAAGGTCGACGAGTACCTCTCGCTGATCATGACGCTGATCTTCGCCTTCGGTCTCGCCTTCCAGATGCCGGTGATCCTCACGCTTCTGGGCCAGATCGGCGTGATCGACGCGGCCTTCCTGCGGGAGAAGCGGCGCTACGCCATCGTGCTCGTCTTCGTGGCCGCGGCGATCCTGACGCCGCCGGACGTGATCTCGCAGCTCTCGCTGGCGATCCCGATGCTGCTCCTCTACGAGGCTTCCGTCTTCTCGGTCGCCCGCATGGAGAAGATCCGCGCCGCCCGGCGGCGGGCGCAGGGGCTGGAGCCCTGAGAGAGCCGGCCTCCCGGCGCATAAGCGGAAACTAAGCTCTCTTGCGCATCACACTCTTGTGCGCAAGCTTGTGGGCCGGAATCCGCGAACCATAACCCTCCGATCCAATACGGAGGGAACACCATGTTACGCACGATGCGGACCGCTCTCACGCTCGCCGCCCTGACCACGCTCGCGGGCGCGGCCCAGGCCGCGCCGGACCTGCAGCGGGTGCGCGGCACGATCGAGAGCAGCGACGGCGGCTCGGTCACCGTCAAGACCACCGACGGCACCTCGCAGACCGTGCAGCTCGGCGGCGCCAAGTTCGCCTGGGTGGTGAAGTCGAGCCTCGACCAGATCAAGGAAGGCACCTTCATCGGCACCGCCACCAAGGGCGAGAACCCGATGACGGCGCTCGAAGTGGTGCTCTTTCCCGAATCCATGCGCGGCACGGCGGAGGGTCACTACGCCTGGGATGCGATCCCCGATCACACCGCGGGCGGCGGCGGCCCGGTGGTGAAGAGCTCCATGACCAACGGCACCGTGAAGGCCGGCGGCGCCGGCGCGGGCGGTGCCCCGAAGGTCAAGAGCTCCATGACCAACGCCACCGTCGCCAGCAGCGACGCCGGCTCCGGCGGCGGCGAGCGCACGCTGACCGTGACCTACGACAAGGACGGCTCGAAGACGATCGTCGTGCCGCCCAAGGCGCCGATCGTCGCCTTCGAGCCCGCCGACAAGGCGATCCTGACGCCCGGCGCCAAGATCTTCGTGGTCGCGGCCAAGGACGGGGGCAAGCTCGACGGCAAGCTCGTCGCGGTGGGCAAGGACGGCCTCACCCCGCCGATGTGAGGCGTCTCGACGCCACAGCCGTCATCGCGAGGCGGAGCCGAAGCGATGACGGCGGCTGTCAGGACCGTCCCTGGTTTCCCGCCAGGGACGGCCACAGGGGCCGCGCCACCGCCGTGGCGGCAAGCCCGAGGCCCAGAAGAGAAACCGCCGCAGCCAGGGCCGGCAACTCCGAATAGCCCGCGCCGAGCGTCAGTGCCGTGCCGCCGAGCCACGCGCCGAGCGCGTTGCCGAGGTTGAACGCGCCCTGATTGAGCGTCGAGGCAAGGTTGGGCGCGTCGCTCGCCGCCTCCACCACCCAGACCTGCAGCGGCGAGACCAGGGCGAAGGCGAGCCCGCTCCAGAGCACCAGCACCGCCAGCGCCGGCACCGCGAAGGGCGCGACCAGCGAGAGGGCGACGAGCACCGCGATCAGGCCCGCGAAGCTGCCGAGCACGGTGCGCATCAGGCTGCGGTCCGCAAGCCAGCCGCCCGCGAGATTGCCGACGGTGAGCCCGACGCCCGCCGCGAACAGCGCTCCCGTCACGCCGCTCGGCGTCAGATGCGTCACGGTGAGCAGGAACGGCGCGATGTAGGTGAAGACCGTGAAGAAGCTCACCGAGGACAGGGTCGAGACCAGCATCGGCCGCAGCACCGGCCAGCGCCCGAGCGCCCTGAACTCCTTGGCCAGGCCGCCACGCGTGCCCGGCATCCCGTTGGGCAGGGCGAAGGCGATGGCCGCGCTCGCCGCGAGCCCGATCCCGACCACGGCCCAGAAGGTGGCGCGCCAGCCCATCGCCTGACCGAGCGCAGTGCCCAGCGGGACGCCGAGCACGTTGGCCAGCGTCAGGCCGGCGAACATGAGCGAGACGGCCTGGGTGCGCTTCTCCCGCGGCACGAGATTGCGCGCGACGATGGCGCCGATGCCGAAGAAGGCGCCGTGGGCGAAGGCCGTGGCGACGCGCGCGGCCATCAGCAGCCAGTAATCCGGCGCCAGGGCGCAGGCGAGGTTGCCGAGGACGAACACCGCCATGAGGGCGAGCAGGGCGGTCTTGCGGGGCAGCGGCGCGGTCGCCATCGCCACGAGCGGCGCCCCGATGACGACGCCCATCGCGTAGCCCGAGACGAGGTGACCCGCCTGCGGGATGGTGACGTCGAAGTCGCGGGCCACCTCCGGCAGGAGGCCCATGATGACGAACTCGGTCGTGCCGATGCCGAAGGAGGCGACGGCGAGCGCGAGGATCGGCAGAGGTGCCATGCGGATGCTCCGGTGCAGCGCACCCGTTGCGCTGCAGCATGAGCCTGCAACATGGCCATCCGCCGGGAGCCGGACAGCCGAGCCGCCGGGAGGCAGGCCTGCACTCAGGACAGGACAGAACGGGCGGCGCGGGCGCGCGAGCCGTCACAGGTCCCCACAGAGGCCATCCGCACAGGCCCCGCGAAGACGCGGAAGAATCTTCCGGCCCAACCCATCGCGGCGGTACGGCCATCCTCCGACTGCGGAAAACAACGTAAAAACTATCCGTTGATTTGCCGCACAGTGGCTCACTACATTTCACGACAACAACGCCATCACAACGCTCCGCATTCCGACAAAGACTTCGCTGCCGCAGTGCTTTTTCTAAGCATTCGGTTGTCGGTCGGTCGCGACTGCGGTCAAAGTCTGGATCACCCGCGATGCCCGCACGGATCGTTGCCTTCTCCGGCAACACGCACCGCCCCTCCCGCACCCGCACCCTGGTCGAGGCGGTGGCCGCCGAATTGTCGCGCCTGCGCCCGATCGACCTGAAGCTCTACGACCTCGTCGATGCCGGCACCGGAATCACCGTGGCGAGCCGCTCCGCCCTGCCGCTGCCGGCGGCGCGGATCGTGGAGGCGATCGAGAACGCCGACGCGCTGATCGTCGGCTCGCCGGTCTACAAGGGCAGCTATGCGGGGTTGTTCAAGCACCTGATCGACTTCGTGGCGCCCGAAGCCCTCGTCGGCAAGCCGGTGGTGCTGACCGCGACCGGCGGCGGCCCGCGCCACGCGCTGGTGGTCGAGCATTCCCTGCGCCCGCTGTTCGGCTTCTTCTCGGCCCAGACCGCGCCGACCGCCGTCTATGCCGGCGACACCGAGATCAGTGAGGGCCGCGTCGCCGACGCGATCGTGCGGACCCGCGTGGCGCAGGCCGCGGCCGAACTCGCCCGGCTCCTCGACGCCGCGCCGGCCGCCGATCTCCCGGCCGCCCTGTCTGCCGCCGCCGCACGCTGAGGCACGGGATGATCGACCGCCGCCGCCTCCTCGCCGCAGGTCTCGCAACGGGTCTCGTCTCGAGTCTCGCGGCGGCCGGCAGCAGCCTTGGCCCGCGCCCGGCCCGGGCCGCCGAGCCGGGCGTCCTGCGCATCGGCTACCAGAAGAACGGCATCCTCGCGGTCGCCCGCGAGCAGGCCGCGATCGAGGCCGCACTCAAGCCGCAGGGCGTGAGCGTGCGCTGGGTCGAGTTCTCGTTCGGGCCGCCGCTGCTGGAGGCCCTGAACCTCGGCGCGATCGATTTCGGCCAGACCGGCGACGCGCCGCCGATCTTCGCCCAGGCCGCAGGTGCCAACTTGGTCTATGCGGCCGCCCAGCCCAACGGCGGCTCGGGCTCGGCGATCCTGCTGCCGAAGGGCTCCCCGATCGCTACGCTTGCCGACCTCAAGGGCAAGCGCGTCGCCTTCGCCAAGGGGTCGAGCGCCCACAACCTCACCGTCGCCGCGCTGGAGAAGGCGGGCCTCGGCTACCGCGACATCACCCCCGTCCTGCTCGCGCCGGCCGACGGCGCGGCGGCGTTCGCCGGCGGCACGATCGACGCCTGGACGGTGTGGGATCCCTACTTCGCCATCGCCGAGGAAGGGCAGGGCGCGCGCATCCTCGTCCAGGCCCCGGACATCACGCCCACCAACAACTTCTTCCTCGCGAACAAGGGCTTCGCCGACGAGCGGCCGGATGTTCTCGAGGCCGCCATCGCCGCGCTGGGCGCGGTCGCGATCTGGTGCGAGCGCAACCGTCCCAGCGTCGCGGCGAGCCTGTCGAAGATCACCGGCGTGCCGCTCGCCGCCACGCGCCGCGCGGTGGATCGCATCCGCTTCGTGATCGCGCCGATGGATGCGGCGGTGACCGCCGAGCAGCAGCGCATCGCCGACCGCTTCTTTCGGCTCGGCGTGATCCCCCGCTCCGTGCGCGTGTCCGACATCGTCTGGGCGCCGCCCGCGGCCTCCGACCGAACCCAGAAGAACGGGTGAGCCGAACCATGGCCGATTCCGCCGCGATCCGATCGCTCCCCGGCCGCGCGCACCGCGCCGAGGCCGCCGCGCCGCTTCGATTGAAGCCCCTGCGCCTGCCGACGGCGAAGCTGCTGCCCTGGTTGCTGCCGACCCTCGTCCTGGCCGGCTGGCAGGCGGCGGCCTCCTTCGGGTTCGTCTCGACCCGGTTCATGCCCGCCCCCCTCGACGTCGCCGCCGCGGGCTGGCGCCTCGCCCAGACCGGAGAACTCTGGGAGAACCTCTGGGTCAGCTTCGCCCGGGCGGCCGCCGGCTTCCTCATCGGCGGCGGCATCGGGCTGACCTTCGGGCTGGCCAACGGCCTCTCGAACCTCTCGGAAAAGCTCACCGACACGACGCTTCAGATGGTGCGCAACATTCCGCACCTGTCGCTGATCCCGCTGGTGATCCTGTGGTTCGGCATCGACGAGGGGGCCAAGCTTTTCCTCGTAGCGCTCGGCGTGTTCTTTCCCGTCTACGCCAACACCCTGCACGGCATCCGCTCGGTCGATCCGCAGCTCATCGAGATGGGCCGGGTCTACGGCATGAACCGGCGCGAGTTGTTCTGGCGCGTGGTGCTGCCGGGCGCGCTGCCCTCGATCTTCGTCGGCGTGCGCTACGCGCTCGGCATCATGTGGCTGACGCTGATCGTGGCCGAGACGATCTCGGCCAATTCCGGTCTCGGCTACATGGCGATGCAGGCCCGCGAGTTCATGCTGGTCGATGTCGTGGTGCTGGCGATCCTGATCTACGCCGCCCTCGGCAAGCTCGCCGACAGCCTGACGAGGGCGCTGGAGCGGCGCTGCCTCGCCTGGAACCCGGCCTACCGCAACGCCTGATCCTTCTTTCCGCGCGTCCTTCTTCCGCGAGTGAGTTCCATGTCCGCTGCCACCGCCCTGCGCGTCGAGGACGCCGCGCGCCCTCGCGAGGCCGGCCTCGCCATCACCCTGCGCGGCCTCTCGAAAAGCTTCGACGGGGGGGCCGCCGTCATCCGCGGGCTCGACCTGCACGTGCCCGCCGGGCAGTTCGTCGCCGTGGTCGGCCGTTCCGGCTGCGGCAAGAGCACCCTGCTGCGCCTCATCCTCGGCCTCGAGGAACCCACCGCCGGCCGCGTGTCGATCAACGGCGGCTCGGGACAAGGCGCGGGCCAGTCCAAAAAAATCATGTTCCAGGAGCCGCGGCTGCTGCCCTGGACCCGGGTCGCCGACAACGTCGCGGTCGGGCTCGGTCGCGAGACGCCCCGCGCCGAGCGGCGCAAGCGGGCGCTCGCCGTCCTCGACGAGGTCGGGCTCGCCGAGAAGGCCGGCAACTGGCCAGCCACGCTGTCCGGCGGCCAGCGCCAGCGGGTGGCGCTCGCCCGCGCCCTGGTCAGCCGCCCGGCGCTGCTCGCCCTCGACGAGCCGCTGGGTGCGCTCGACGCGCTCACCCGCATCGAGATGCAGGCGATGATCGAGCGGATCTGGGAGGCCCAGGGCTTCACCGCGATCCTCGTCACGCACGATGTCGGCGAGGCGGTGGCGATGGCCGACCGCATCCTCGTCGTGGAGGAGGGCGCCATCGCGCTGGACGTCGCCGTGGACGTGCCCCGGCCCCGCCGCCGGGGCGATGCGGCGCTCGCCGAATTGGAGGGCCGCATCCTCGACCGGCTCCTCGGCCACCGCGCCTGACCCTTTCCTTCGTTTTTTCGGAGCGTACCCCATGACCGCCCAGACCGACGGCAAGACCGACGTTCTCTGGTTCCTGCCCACGCACGGCGACGGCCGCTATCTCGGCGCCTCGGAAGGCGCCCGCGACGTCTCGCTGCCCTATCTGCGCCAGATCGCGCAGGCCGCGGACGATCTCGGCTATTACGGAGTGCTGCTGCCGACGGGCCGTTCCTGCGAGGATTCCTGGGTCGTCGCCTCGGCGCTCGCCCCACTCACGCAGCGCCTGCGCTTCCTCGTCGCCGTGCGCCCCGGCCTGCAGGAACCGTCGATGGCCGCGCGCATGGCCGCGACGCTGGACCGGATCTCGGACGGACGCCTGCTCATCAACGTAGTCACCGGGGGCGATCCGGTGGAGTTGAAGGGCGACGGCGTCTTCCTCGAGCACGACGAGCGCTACGTCGTCACCGACGAGTTCCTCCACATTTGGCGCGGGCTGATGGCCGGCGAGACCGTGAACTTCGAGGGCAAGCACCTGCGCACCGAGAACGGCCGGGTGATCTTCCGCCCGGTCCAGGCGCCCTATCCGCCGCTCTATTTCGGCGGCTCCTCGCCCGCCGGGATCGAGGTCGCGGCCGAGCATTGCGAGGTCTACCTCACCTGGGGCGAGCCTCCGGCGGGCGTCGCGGAGAAGATTGCCCGCGCCCGCGAGGCGGCCGAGAAGAAGGGCAAGACCTTCTCCTACGGCATCCGCCTCCACGTGATCGTGCGCGAGACCGAGGGCGAGGCGTGGGACGCGGCCGACCGGCTGATCTCGCGGCTCGACGACGCCACCATCGCCCAAGCGCAGGCGACCCTGAAGCGCCAGGATTCCGTCGGCCAGAGCCGGATGATGGCGCTGCACGGCGGCGACCGGAACAAGCTCGTGGTCTCGCCCAACCTCTGGGCCGGCGTCGGCCTCGTGCGCGGCGGGGCGGGCACGGCCCTGGTCGGATCGGCCGATCAGGTCGCCGACCGGATGAAGGAGTACATCGATCTCGGCATCGACCGCTTCATCCTCTCCGGCTACCCGCATCTGGAGGAGGCCTACCGCTTCGCCGAACTGGTCTTCCCCAAGCTCCCCTTGCGCGCCACCACCGGCACGGCCCCGAGCACGGCCCGCAACAACGGTCCGTTCGGCGAGGTCATCGCCAACGACATCGTGCCGTCCCGCCGCGTCAGCGCCCACTGAGCAGAGAGAGCTTCGCCGATGCCCGCCCGCGCCGTCACCGCGCCTTCGCTGCTGCCGCGCCTCTGGCTGGCGCTGGCCGCGCTGATCTTCGTCAGCCTCACGCTCGCCGCCCATGCCGACGAGCGCGTGGTTCGGGTCGGCTACCAGAAATACGGCACGCTGGTCCTGCTGAAGGGCCGCGGCAGTCTGGAGCCGAAGCTGAAGGCGCTGGGCTACCGGGTGCAGTGGTCGGAGTTTCCCTCCGGCCCGCCGCTGATGGAGGCGCTCAACGCGGGTGCCGTCGATTTCGGATCGGCGGGCGAGACCCCGCCGATCTTCGCCCAAGCCGCAAGCGACGCGCTCGTTTACGTCGCCCACGAGCCCGCCGCGCCGAAGGGTGAGGCGATCCTGGTGCCGAAGGCGAGCCCGATCCAGTCGGTCGCGGACCTGCGTGGCAAGAAGGTCGCGCTGAACAAGGGCTCGAACGTCCACTACCTGCTCGTGCGCGCCATCGAGGCCGCCGGGCTGACGCTCGCCGACATCACCCCCGTCTACCTTGCGCCCGCCGATGCGCGGGCGGCCTTCGAGCGCGGCGCTGTCGATGCCTGGGTGATCTGGGACCCGTACTTCGCGGCGGCCGAAGCCGGCGGCAACGCCCGGGTGCTCGCCGACGGCACCGGCCTCGTGCCGAACCACCAGTTCTATCTCTCTTCCGAGAGCTTCGCCGCCGAGAACGGACCCGCGCTCGACGCCATCGTCGCGGCGGTCGCCGAGGTCGATGCCTGGGCCAAGGACAACACCGACGCGGTGGCCCGGGAACTGAGCCCCTCCGTCGGCATCCCGGCGCCGATCCTGAGCGTGGCCCTCAAGCGCCAGACCTACGGCATCCGGCCCCTCGACGCGGCCGTCGCCGCCGAGCAGCAGCGCATCGCCGACGCTTTCCACGGATTGAAGCTCGTGCCGAAGGCCGTCGACATCGCCGGCGCCGTGCGCAAGCCCGGAAGCTGAAGGGAAGCTCTCCTTCTCGACCCCGCCCCTCCTCGCAAGGGGGAGGGGACGTGCCCTCTGCCGCCCTGAAAAACCGAAAAGTCCGCCATGAACCGCCGGTCCGCCGCCCGTCTCGTCCTCGCCGGCCTCGCGCTCGGTCTCGCCCTCGGCCGCAGCCCGGCCGTGGCGGAGGAAACCACCCTGCGCATCGGCTACCAGCGCTCCTCCGCGCTGGTCTCGCTGCTGCGCCAGGACGAGACGCTGGAAAAGGCCCTCAAGCCCCTGAACGTCACCGTGTCCTGGCACGAGTTCACCAGCGGCCTGCCGATCATGGAGGCGCTCAACGTCGGGCGCATCGACGTCTCGGCGGATGTCGCCGACACCGTACCGGTCTTCGCCCAAGGAGCGGGGGCCAGGATCACCTATGTCGCGCAGGAGGCCGCCTCGCCCGAGGCGCAGGCGATCCTGGTACCGGGCGACTCGCCGCTGAAGAGCGTCGCCGAGCTGAAGGGCCGCAAAGTGGCGGTCACCAAGGGCGCCGGCAGCCATTACCTGCTGCTCGCCGCGCTCAGGGCGGAAGGGCTTTCCTTCAAGAGCATCACCCCGGCCTACCTCACCCCGGCGGACGGGCGCAGCGCACTGGCCGGCGGCAGCGTCGATGCCTGGGTCGCCTGGGACCCCTTCCTCTCGGCGGCGCAGGTCCAGGCGGGCGCCCGCATCCTCCGGGACGGCACGGGCCTCTCTTCCTACAAGCGCTACTATCTCGCCTCCGACGCCTATGCCGAGAAGCGCGCCGACGTGCTGACCCTGCTCGTCGGCAAGCTGCGCGAGGCCGGCCTCTGGGTGAAGGCAAACCCCGACGCGGCGGCCGAGCGCCTCGCCGCCCTGTGGAAGATCGAGCCGGCGGTGGTCAAACAGGCCAATGCCCGCCGCTCCTACCGGGTCGAGCCGGTGACCCGCGAGGGTCTGTCCGAGCAGCAGACCATCGCCGACGCCTTCCGCGCGGAGGGACTGCTGCCGCGGGCCGTGGATGCCTCCGCGCTGCCGGTCTGGGACGCGCCGTCGCGCTGACCCGAGGGAGAGCCAGCCGCACGGAAGGACCGTACACGATGACCCGTCAAGCCAGCCTGCCCCCGATCGCCGTGATCGGAGCGGGATTCAGCGGCACCATGGCCGCGCTCCAGCTCCTCTCGGTGCTGCCGCCGGAGCGGCCGGTGCTGCTGTGCGAGCGCGGGGGCAGCTTCGCGCGCGGGCTGGCCTACGGCACCGGCAACCCGGCCCATCTCCTCAACGTGCGCGCCGCCAACATGAGCGCCTTCCCCGACCAACCGGGGCATTTCGAGGATTGGCTCGCCCGCGGGGAGCTGAGCGGGAAGGGACCCGACGCGGGGGTCGCCGCGACGCCGGCCGGGACCTTCGTGGCGCGGGGCCATTACGGCAGCTACCTCACCGAACTGCTCACCGGCGCCGTGACGGGGCTGGTCACCGGCCCCGGGGGGCCGCGCCTGCGCCTCGTCCCCGACGGGGTGGTCGATCTGGAGCCGCGGGCCGGGGGCTTCCTGCTGCGCACCGAGGGCGGACAGGCGCACGGCGTCGCCGGCGCCGTGCTGGCCATGGGCAACCTCGCCGCGGCCGCGCCGCGCAGCCGCCACAGCCTCGATCCCTGGAGCCCCGAGCAGTTCGGGCGCCTGCACCCGCACGCGCCGGTCCTCGTCGTCGGGACCGGGCTCACCATGCTCGACGCCGTGGCGAGCCTGCGGGCGCACGGCTTTGCCGGGGCCATCCTCGCCCTGTCTCGCCGCGGGCTCCTGCCCAACGCCCACGCCCCCACGCCGACATGGCCGATCCCGGATCTGAAGCCGGCCGACTTCGCCTCCCTGACGCGGCTGCTGGCGCGCATCCGCGCCGAGGTGGCGCGGGCCGAGGCGGCGGGCGTACCCTGGCACGGGGTGATCGACGCCCTGCGCCCGCTCACCGACACGATCTGGCGCGGCCTGCCGCCCACGGAGCGCGCCCGCTTCCTGCGCCACCTGCGCCCCTTCTGGGACGTGCACCGCCACCGCACGGCGCCGCCCGCCGCCGCGACCATCGCCCGCGAGATCGAGCGCGGCGCGCTCACGGTGCGGGCCGGCCGCCTGCTCGCGGTCGAGGACGAGGCGGCGCAGGCGGTCGTGACCCTGCGCCTGCGCGGCGCGCGGGCCCCGGAGCGCCTCGGCGTGCAGGCGATGATCGACGCCACCGGCTTCGGCCATCTTGCGCAGAACCGCGACCCGCTGCTGCGACGGCTCTCCGAGCGCGGCCTCGTGCGCCCCGGCCCGTTCGGCCTCGGCCTCGATGCGGGCGCCGACTACCGGGCGCTGGGCCGAACGGCCGGGGAGGGCGCGGGACCGCTCTGGGTTCTCGGGCCGCTCCTGCGCGGGGTGCTGTGGGAATGCACGGCGGTGCCCGACATCCGCAACGAGGCCGCCGATCTGGCCGGACTCGTCGCGACCAGCCTCGACCGCGCCGCCGCGGCCTGACGCCACCGAACCCCGTTCTCGTGCCGTCCGGAAAGGGCGGAGAGCCCGGCTCTCCGCCCTCTCACGCGTTCGTGATGCTCGAACCTCGCCCCGTCATCGCCAGCGTCCGACGCTTCTCCAGGCGCCAAAGCGCTGTGGTCCCGGCATTTTTCGGCGCCACCGGGCGGTCATGCCCAATGCCGGCTCACTATTCGGAATCGTTCTAAAGAGCTTGATCCGAGTTTGGAGTTGTTCTAATGAAAGATCGTGACGGCGGGGCCGCCGGCCGAGAGGCCGGGACGGACCGATCGCCAGGAAACAACGACCAATCCTCGGAGTGAGACCATGGCCACCAACAGCAACGCTGCCTGCCAGAGCTGCCGCTTCTTCGACGACCACAAGACCAACGGCGCCCAGGCCGCGGGCGACCAGGGCCTCTGCCGCTTCAACCCGCCGGTGAGCCAGCCCGATCCGCAGAGCCAGGGCCTCTGGCCGGTGGTCGCCTCCAAGGATTGGTGCGGCCACTTCACCGCCGACGTGACCCCGGCCGAGTAAGGTCGGAGCTCGACTCTTCGTCCGAAGGGGCCGGTGCCGCGCACCGGCCCCTTTTTCGTGCGCGCTCGGCAGGCTGCACCCCGTGTCGCCCCCTGCGGCGAGGGCGGCTCCCGTCCCGGGCGCGGGACGGGCAAATTGCGTCGAAACCGCCCCGCGGCGGTCATGATCCGGTCACCTTCCCATTCGATGGCTGCGGCGAAGGGGCAACGGTCCGCACGGCGACCGGCCTCGACCCGGCCACGCAGGGCCGGACGGATCGTCAGGTTGAGCGGTGCGGCCCGGATCGCCGCCGCGCCCGAGTGGGGATGATTGCATGAAGTTCGGACCGATCGGTGCGCGCGCGGCCTTCCTTCGCGGCGCCGGCCTCGCCGCCCTCGGCGCGCTGCTGGCGACCGCCGCCTCGGCCGCGCCGCACCGCGACCCCAGCGGCACTTGGCTGACCCAGGACGGCAAGGCGCGCATCCGCGTCGAGAAGTGCGGCCCGCAGGAAAAGAACCTCTGCGGCTACGCCGTGTGGCTCAAGACCCCGCTCAACGACGAGGGCAAGCCGCGGGTCGATTTCCGCAATCCCGATCCCAAGAAGCGCGCCCGCGCCTCGCTGGGCCACCAGCTCATCCTCGGCCTCAAGCTGAACGAGGACGCGCGCTACGAGGGCAAGATCTACAACGCCGAGGACGGCAAGTTCTACGACGTCACGATCTGGTCGGAAGAGCCGGAGGAGCTGACCGTCAAGGGGTGCCTGATCGCCTTCCTGTGCCAGTCGCAGACCTGGAAGAAGGTGAGCGACACGGTGCCGGGCCAGCTCGCCGGCCCGACCAACGGCCCGAACGGACCCCGCGCCGACGCCGAATGGGCGCCCAAGCCCGCCCCGGGCACGGCGGCGACCGGCGGCCCCGCCGCGACCGGCAGCGCCGCCCCGGCCAAGCCGGCCGCCAAGCCCGCCGCGCCGAAGGCCCCGGCCGCCGCGGCTCCGGCGGCCGAGTAACCCGCCTTCCCACCAACGGGCTGCCGGACGACGCGAACGCCGCGTCCGGCAGCCCTCGCGCCGAACGATCCCGGACGGACATCAGGCCGTCGGGGCCGCCACCCGCTGGCGCAGGCCGGCGATCACCGCCTTGAGCATCTCGTCGCTCGCGGCCTCGCTCAGGCCGCCGGGGCTGCGCGCGGCGTAGATCCGCTCGTGCACGAAGGCGAGCTTGGCGATGACCGCCGGCGCCAGCTTGAAGGGGTAGAGCGGCGGCTGCCCCATGCTCCGGTTGAGCGAGTTCATCGCGTAGGTCAGCGGCAGCCACGCCTCGATCACCCGCTGGAAATCGGGCGTCTCGTAGGGGTCGAAGTCGATGCAGGTCGAGGCCTGCGCCCCCTCGCCGCCGCCTCTCAGCTTCGGACTCAGCCGCATCTCGAAGGCGCTGCCGGTCTCCAGCGTGTCGACGATATGCAGGTAGTGGGCGAAGGTCTCGGCGAAATCCTCCCAGGGATGGGCGGTGGCGTAGGAGGAGACGAAGGATTCCTGCCAGTCCGGCGGCGCCCCCTCGGAATGGTGGCGCCGGAGTGCCGCGCCGTAATCGGCGCGCTCGTCGCCGAACAGGACGCGGAAGGCCGGCAGGCTCGGATCGAAGCGCACCAGCAGGTTCCAGAAGTAATGCCCGATCTCGTGCCGGAAGTGGCCGAGCAGGGTGCGGTAATACTCGCCGAACATCGTGCGGCGGCGCTCGCGCTCCACGTCGTCGGCCTCGGCGATGGAGAGGGTGATGAGCCCGTCGAGATGGCCCGTCATCACCGGCGGCCCGGCCGATTCGGCGAGGAAGTCGAAGGCGAGCCCGTCGGAGTACTGCGCCCGCGTCACCAGCGGCAGCTCCAGGCGCAGCAGCGAGTAGAACAGCCGCCGCTTGGCCGCCTCGATCTGGCGCCAGCGCTCGAGATTGGCCGGCAGGCTCAGGTCCGGCACCACCCGGTTGTGGCGGCAGGTGACGCAGTAGGGCTCGTCCGACTCCTCCGGCACCGTCCAGTTGCAGGCCTCGTAGGCCGCGTTGGCGCAGAGGCGGTACTTGCGGCCGGGATGGGCGTAGGCGCGAAAGAGGGGTCCGCGCGCATCCTCGCCGCAAGGCTCCAGCGCCGAGACGGCGTGACAGTCGCAGACATAGCCGAGGCGCCGCTCGCAACTCTCGCAGACCGTGCTCTCGAACGAGACCGGCTGGTCGCAGGCTTGGCACTGGAAGATACGCATGGGGCCTCCCGCCGGGGCGGGGATGCTGCAGGAACCGGGCCGTGTGCCGGAATCAGGAAACCAAGGGCCGCGAGCCCGCGAAGTTCCCGCCCCGCTCGGAGCCGGCTCGATCCAGCCGCACGGTTCTTGCTTGATTGAGCGCCATCCCGCCTCATCCGGGATGTATAAGGCGTGCAACCAGCGGCCCAGCGCGGCCGCCCGGCTCCGCCGTGAGCCTCGATCAAGACTGCCCGGGAGCCTCCGTGTCGATCCAAGCCGCCCTGCACCACGTCACGCATTACCGCTACGATCGGCCGATCGCGCTGGGGCCGCAGACGATCCGCCTGCGCCCGGCGCCGCATTCCCGCACCCGGGTGCCGGCCTACGCGCTGAAGGTCGTGCCCGAGAACCACTTCATCAATTGGCAGCAGGACCCGGCCGGCAACTGGCTCGCCCGGCTCGTCTTCCCGGAAAAGACCAGCGAGTTCCGGGTCGAGGTCGATCTCACCGCCGACCTCGCGGTCATCAATCCGTTCGACTTCTTCGTCGAGCCCTACGCCGAGCGCCGCTCCTTCGACTACGAGCCGGACCTGAAGGTCGCGCTCGCCCCCTACCTCGTCCTCGATGCGGCCCAGGGTCCGGAGATCGACGCCTTCCTCGCGCGCATTCCCGAGGAGACCCACACCGTCACGTTCCTCGTGGCGCTGAATGCGATGCTGCGCACCGAGGTCGCTTACGGCGTGCGCATGGAGCCCGGCGTGCAGACGCCCGCCGAGACCCTGACCCTGAAGAGCGGCTCCTGCCGCGACTCCGCGTGGCTGCTGGTGCAGGTGCTGCGGCGCCTGGGCTTTGCCGCCCGCTTCGTCTCGGGCTACCTGATCCAGCTCGTGCCCGACACCACGGCGGTCGACGGGCCGGCCGGAACCACCACAGACTTCACCGACCTGCACGCCTGGGCCGAGGTCTACCTGCCCGGGGCCGGCTGGATCGGCTTCGACGCCACCTCCGGCCTGCTCACCGGCGAGGGGCACATCCCGCTGGCGGCCACCGCCCACTACAACGGCGCCGCCCCGATCACCGGCCTCTCCGAGCCGGCCGGGGTCGAGTTCGCCTACGAGATGACGGTCAGCCGCGTGGCGGAAGCGCCGCGCATCACAAAGCCCTTCTCCGAGGATGTCTGGAGCGCGATGGACGCGCTGGGCGAGCGCATCGACGCCGACCTCGCCGCGCAGGACGTGCGCCTGACCATGGGCGGCGAGCCGACCTTCGTCTCGGTGGACGATTTCGAGGCGCCCGAATGGAACGTCGCCGCCGTCGGCCCGACCAAGCGGGGCCTCGCCGATCAGCTGGTCCGGCGCCTGCGGGATCGCTTCGCGCCCGGCGGCATGCTGCATTACGGCCAGGGCAAGTGGTATCCCGGCGAGAGCCTGCCGCGCTGGGCCTTCGCCCTCTACTGGCGCAAGGACGGCGTGCCGGTCTGGCGCAATGCCGATCTCGTCGCGGTCGAGGACGGGCCGAGGGATGCCACCCTCGCCGATGCCGAGCGGCTGGTCGGCGCGCTCGCCGAGCGGCTCGAACTCGCCCGCTTCGTCTTCCCGGCCTACGAGGACGCGGTCTATTGGAGGAGCCGCGAGAGCGAGCTCCCGGCCAACGTCACCACCGCGGCGCCCCGCACCGGCAGCCCCGAGACCGACGCCCGCTACGCCCGCGTGTTCGGGCGCGGCCTCGACACCCCCGTCGGCTACGTGCTGCCCCTCGCCAACCTCGCGGCGGAGACCGGCCGCGCCTGGATCTCTGAAGTCTGGAGCTTCCGCCGCGGCGGCGCCTATCTCAACCCCGGCGACTCGCCCCTGGGCTTTCGCCTGCCGCTCGGCTCGCTGCCTCACGTGCCGCCGGATTCCTACCCCTACTACCAGCCGCAGGACCCGCTGGAGGCCCGCGGCGGCCTGCCCCCCGAACCGGGCGGCCCCGGGGAGGCGCCCCTGGCGAAGGGGGCTGACCGGGCCAACGGCGCCGGCATCGAGGGCGTGGCCGTGCGCACCGCGCTCTCGGTCGAGCCCCGCGACGGCGTGCTCTGCGTGTTCATGCCGCCGCTGGAGCGGGCCGACGAGTACATCGACCTCGTCGGGCATCTCGAGCGCGCCGCCGAGACGGTCGGCCGGCCGATCCATATCGAGGGCTACGAGCCGCCCTACGATCCGCGGCTCTCGGTCATCAAAGTCACCCCCGATCCCGGTGTGATCGAGGTGAACGTCCACCCCGCCGCCTCCTGGCGCGAGGCGGTGGACATCACCCGCGGCCTCTACGAGGAAGCCCGCCAGACCCGCCTCGGGGCGGAGAAGTTCATGATCGACGGCCGCCACACCGGCACGGGCGGGGGCAACCACGTCGTGCTCGGCGGCGCCAGCCCCGCCGACTCGCCCTTCCTGCGCCGGCCCGACCTGCTCAAGAGCCTCGTGCTCACCTGGCAGCGGCACCCCTGCCTCTCCTACCTCTTCGCCGGGCTCTATGTCGGTCCGACGAGCCAGGCGCCGCGCATGGACGAGGCGCGCCACGACGGGCTCTACGAACTGGAGATCGCGCTCGCCCAGGTGCCGGGGCCGGACGGGGCCAACATCCCGCACTGGCTGGTGGACCGGCTGTTCCGCAACGTCCTCACCGACGTGACCGGCAACACCCACCGGGCCGAGATCTGCATCGACAAGCTCTACTCGCCCGACGGGCCGACGGGGCGTCTCGGTCTGCTCGAATTCCGCTCCTTCGAGATGCCGCCGGACGCGCGCATGAGCCTCGCGCAGGCCGTGCTGCTGCGGGCCATCGTGGCCTGGCTCTGGCGCGAGCCGCGGACGGGCGGCTGTGTCCGCTGGGGCACGGCCCTGCACGATCGCTTCATGCTGCCGCATTTCCTCTGGGCCGACTTCCTCGACCTTCTGGAAGAACTGCGGGCCGGCGGCTACGATTTCGACCCCCTGGCCTTCGCGGCGCAGCGCGAGTTCCGCTTCCCCGTCTTCGGCCGGGTGGAGCAGGGCGGGGTCGGCCTGGAGCTGCGCCAGGCGCTGGAGCCCTGGCACGTGCTGGGCGAAGAGGGGGCCGCCGGGGGAACCGTGCGCTTCGTGGATGCATCCGTCGAGCGGCTTCAGGTCCGGGTCGAGGGCTTCGTGCCCGGCCGGCACGTGATCGCCTGCAACGGTCGGCGCCTGCCGATGACGCCGACCGGCGCCAGCGGCGAGGCGGTCGCGGGCCTGCGCTTCAAGGCGTGGCAGCCCGCCTCCTCCCTGCACCCGACGATCCCGCCGCACGGGCCGCTCACCTTCGACATCCTGGATGCCTGGAGCGACCGCTCACTCGGCGGCTGCCGCTACCATGTCAGCCATCCGGGGGGGCGCAACTACGACAGCTTCCCCGTCAACGCCTACGAGGCGGAGGGGCGGCGGCTCGCCCGCTTCGAGGCCATGGGCCACACCCCCGGCCGGATCGCCATGCCGCCCGAGGAGCGCTCAAGCGAGTTCCCCCTGACCCTCGACCTGCGCGCGCCCGCACCCCGATGACATCTTCGGCCGCCCTCGCGGACGGGCCCGCGCCCGACGCCTCCGCCTGGGCGACCGACGATCCGGCGTCGCGCATCCGGCGCTGGACGGAAGGCTACGCGCCCCGTCCCGGCCTCGCCGACGAGATGGTCGATGCGCGCGGAGAGCTGCGCGGCGGCTGGCCGCGCTTCCTCGAACGGCTCGCCCGGCTCGACGACCGCGAGGTCGCCGCCCGCTTCCTCTCGGCCGAGCGCCACATCCGCGACGCCGGCATTTCCTACCGGGTCTACGGCGACGGGCGGGAGCATCCCTGGCCGCTGGGCTCGCTGCCGCTCGTCATCGATGCCGCCGACTGGGCGGAGCTGTCCGCCGGCATCGTCCAGCGCGCCGGCCTGATGGAGCGCATCGTCGCCGACATCTACGGGCCGGGCCGGCTCGTCGCGGAGGGGTTCCTGCCCGCGGGCGTGGTGGCGGGCAGCCCGGAATACCTGCGGCCCGTGCACGGCATCGCGCCGCCGGGCGGGCGCTGGCTGCCGATCTACGCGGCGGATGTCGGGCGCGGCCCGGACGGGTGCTGGCGGGTGCTGGCCGACCGGACGCAGGCGCCTTCCGGCCTCGGCTACGCCCTGGAGAACCGGATGGTGCTCGCCCGCGCCTTCCCGGACCTGTTCGCCGACCTTCACGTCGAGCGCCTGCCCGGATTCTTCCAGGCCTTCCGGGCCGGGCTCGCCGCCTCATGCGCCCGCAGCGACCCGCGCATCTGCCTTTTGACCTCGGGCCCCTACAGCAGCACCTATGTCGAGCAGGCCGCGCTCGCCCGCTATCTCGGATTCCTGCTGGTGGAGGGCGACGACCTCGTCGTGCGCGACGGGCTCCTGCACGTGCGCACCGTCGCCGGCCTGAAGCGGGCCGACGCGGTCTGGCGCCGGATCGACGCGGACTATCTCGACCCGATGGAGCTGCGCTCCGACTCGCGCCTGGGCGTGCCCGGCATGCTCCAGGCCCTGCGCCGGGGCGGCGCCGTGGTGGGCAACATGCCGGGCTCCGGCGTGCTCGAATCGGCCGCGCTCAGCCCCTACCTGCCCGCCATCGCCCGAGCGCTCACCGGCGAGGAATTGCGGCTCGCCGGCCCCGACACGTGGTGGTGTGGCGATCCGGACGGCCTTCGCCACGTGCTGGCCCATCTCGACCGTCTGACGCTGCGCCCCGCCGCGACCCCGGTGCGCGGACCCGAGCGCGACGCGATGCTGGCCGGCCCGGCCCTCGACGCCGCCCGCGCCCGCGCCCTGGCCGCCTTGCGCGAGCGCCCCTTCGACTGGGTGGCGCAGGAGCCCGCGCCGCTCTCGACCATGCCGGCCTGGCAGGACGGGCGGCTGGCGCCGCGCCCCTTCGTCATGCGCGTCTTCGCCGCCGCGACGCCCGAGGGCTGGCGCGTGCTGCCGAGCGCCTTCTGCCGCGTGGCCGAGCACGACGGCGCCGACCCGAGCGAGATGCGCGCCGGCATCCGCTCCGCCGATGTCTGGGTGCTGTCGGATACCCCCATCGACGCGCCGCCGCTCCTGCTCTCCACCGCGCCGCGCATCCGCCGCATCGCCGGCCATCTCCCGTCGCGGGCGGCGGACAACCTGTTCTGGTTCGGGCGATACCTGGAGCGGGCGGAGGCGGTGATCCGCCTCGTCCAGGCGCATCTGGGCGGCTTCAGCGGGGCGCTCGCCGCCGACGCCTCCGGGGAGGAGGGCGGGCCGACGGCTCTGGCCATCCGCGCGCTCCTGAAGGAGTGGGGCTCGGTCGAGGCCGCGGACCTCTCGCCCGCGGCCCTGGCGCAGGAGGCCCTCTCCGGCAAGATGCGCTACGGCTCGGCGCTCGCCCACGTCATGGAGGCCCGGCGCATCGCCGCTTCCCTGCGCGAGCGGCTGCCGATGGAATCCTGGCGGGCGCTGGCGGACCTGCGCGACACCCTGGTCTATGCCGAGGCCTGGGCGCCGACCGAGGCGCAGCTCTTCGGCAAGGCCGAGCGGGCGCTCGGCCACCTCGCCGCGCTGGCGGGCCTCGCCCACGAGAACATGGGCCACGGCACCGCGTGGCGCTTCGCCGACATGGGACGGCGCGTCGAGCGGGCGATCAACACCTGCCGCTTCGCGGTGGATTTCTGCGACCGCGAGGCGAGCGCCGAGGATCTCGGGGTGATGCTCTCGCTGGCCGATTCCCAGATCGCCTACGGCAGCCGCTACCTCACCGGCGTCAGCCGCGACGCGGTCTGCGACATGGCGGTGCTCGATCCCGGCAATCCCCGCTCGGTCGCCTATCAGGTGCAGGCGATCGTGGCCCATCTCGAGGTCCTGCCGGCGCTGGCCGCCGACGGCCTGCCCGAGACGCACCGCCGCCGGGCATTGGCGCTGGCCGGCACGCTGCAGACGGCGGACGCCGCCGAGACCGAGGGCGAGGCCCTGGAGCACATCGAAACCGAGCTGGAAGGCCTCGCGGACCGGATCGCGAGCCGCTACTTCCCCAACGGCCCCGACGCCCTGCGGCCCGAGAAGCTGACGGGTCTGGCTTGATCTACACCTTGCGTCACCTGACGACCTACCGCTACGCCAGGGCCGTCCGCTCCGCGCGCTGCAACCTGCGTCTGCGCCCCCGCGACGGAGAGGGGCAGCGGGTGCTGGAGGCCGCGCTCACGGTTACGCCGGCGCCGAAGAGCCGGCTGGAGCGGGCCGATTTCTTCGGCACCGACACGCTCACCCTGCTCATCGACGAGCCCCACCGCACCTTCGCCGTCGAGGCGGTCTCCCGGGTGGCGGTGGAGCGTCCCGTCCCGCCGGAGCCGGAGGCGGGCCCCTCCTGGGAGGCGGTGCGCGCGGCGGCTCTGCGGCTGCCCACGCTCGGCCCCGACGGGCCGGCCCATTTCCAGTTCCCGAGCCAGCGCGTGCCGATCGTGCCCGCGGTCACGGATTACGCCCGCGCCAGCTTTCCGCCCGGACGCAGCGCGCTGGGCGGCGCGATCGCGCTGATGCACCGCATCCGCAGCGACTTCCGCTTCGATGCCGAGGCCACCACCGTCTCGACCCCGCTGGCGGAGGCCTTCGCGCTGCGGGCCGGGGTCTGCCAGGACTTCGCCCACGTGATGATCGCCGCCCTGCGCGGCCTCGGCCTGCCCGCGGCCTATGTCAGCGGCTACCTCTGCACGCGCCCGCCCCCCGGCCGGCCGCGCCTGCGCGGGGCCGATGCCAGCCATGCCTGGGTCGCGCTCTGGTGCGGCGAGGGCTCGGGCGCGCGGGACGGCTGGATCGGCCTCGACCCCACCAATGATTGCGTGGTGCGCGACGAGCACATCGTCGTCGCCCGCGCCCGCGACTACGCCGACGTGGCCCCCATCGACGGGATCGTCTCCGCGGCCGGCGCGCAGAAGCTCACCGTCGAGGTCGACGTCGTCCCGGAGGACGAGGCCGCCTGACGGACGGCTCGACGATGGACTTGTCCCCCCGTTTGGGCTTAAGCCCGCAACCCGACACCAGCGCGGGACGGTTCGAGGGACATCAAGCCGTGGTTCAGTCGATGGCCGACGTGCGGGAGGCGATCTTCGTCTTCATCGCGGCCCGCAACCCGGGCCTTCCCCCCGGCTCGGTCACGGGGGAGACCTCGCTCGTGACGAGCGACGCGCTGGATTCGATCGGCATCCTCGACCTGATGATGCATCTCGGCGACCGGTTCGGCGTCGAGATCGACGAGGACAGCTTCGATCTGGCGAATTTCGCGAGCGTCGACACGCTGGCCCACTTCATCGACGACCGGCGCTCCGACGCCTGACCCCGCGATGACTCCGACGCTGCTGCACCACCTGCTCGAGGGAGCCGGCGCGGACGATCACCCGGCCATCGTGGACGGGGCGGATTCCCTGAGCTACGGCGCGCTCCGGGCGCGGGTCGCGGCGCTGGCGCAGCGCCTGCGTCGCCTCGGGCTGCGGCCCGGCGACCGGATCGCGATCCTCCTGCCGAAGTCGATCCGCGAATGCGTCGCGCTCTTCGCCGTCAGTGCGGCGGGCGGCGTGTTCGTGCCGATCCACCCGTCCCTGCGCCCGCGCCAGGTCCGTCACATCGTCGCCGACAGCGGCGCGCGCGCGCTGCTCACCGACCCCGTCCACGCCGCCGGGCTGGAGGGCAGCCTCGACGACCTGCCGGGCCTCGCGATCCTCGAAAGCGAGGACGGGGAGGGGGCGACGCCCCTGGCGCCCGGCGAGCCGGCCCCGCCGGGACTCGCCGCGATCCTCTACACCTCGGGCTCCACGGGCCTGCCCAAGGGGGTGATGCTCTCGCACGAGAACCTCATCGCCGGCACCCGCATCGTGCGGACCTATCTCGGCATCGGCAGGAAAGACCGCATCCTCTCGGTGCTGCCCTTCTCCTTCGATTACGGGCTGAACCAGCTTCTCACGAGCGTCGAGCAGGGTGCGCGGATCGTGCTGCTGACGCCCCGCCTCGGCGACGACGTGGTGCGGGCGCTGGAGGCCCACCGCATCACCCTGCTCGCGGGCGTGCCGACGCTGTGGACCCTGATGACGCGCGCCGCGCCGCATCTGGCCAAGGCGGATCTCTCGGCCCTGCGGGCGATCACCAATTCCGGCGGCAGCCTCGCCGTGCCGACGATCGAGCGCCTGCGCGCGCGGCTGCCGCAAACGGCGATCGTGCTGATGTACGGCCTGACCGAGGCCTTCCGCTCGACCTACCTGCCGCCGGACGAGATCGACCGGCGGCCCGACTCGATCGGCCGGGCCATCCCCGAGACCGAGATCTTCGCCGTGACCCAGGAAGGGCGGCGGGCACGGCCCGGCGAGCCCGGCATCCTGCACCACCGCGGCCCCACCGTCTCGATGGGCTACTGGAAGCGGCCCGAGGACACCGCCCGGGTGCTGGTGCCCGACCCGTTCCCGCAAGCGGGCCGGGAGCCGGGGCTGGTCTGCCGCTCCGGCGACCTCGTGGTGGAGGATGCCGACGGCTTCTTCCGGTTCATCGGCCGCGAGGACACGATGATCAAGACGCAGGGCTTCCGCGTCAGCCCGACCGAGGTCGAGGCGGCCCTGATGGAGACCGGCGCCTTCCGCGCCGCCGCCGTGATCGGCCTGCCCGATCCGAGCCTCGGCCAGCGCATCCACGCGGTGACCGTGCCGGCCGAGGACGCGCCGGGCACCGCCGACGTGCTCCAGACCTTGCGCAGGGCGCTGGCACCCCACCTCGTGCCCCGCACCATCGAGGCGGTGTCGGCCCTGCCGACGACGCCCAACGGCAAGGTCGATTACAAGCGCCTCACCGCCGAGCGGGCGGCCGCCGAGATCCGGGCCGATGGCTGACGCGCCCGACCTCGCCGCCGCGCTGATCGCCGAGAATTTCTCGCGCGATGAAGCGGGAACGCTCCGCATCGGCGAGGTGCCGCTGACCGAACTCGCAAAAGAATTCGGCACGCCGTTCTTCGTCTACGATACCGACCTGCTGCGGCGGGCCTACCGGGCGCTGCGTGCAGCCGTCGCCGGCTTCGCGGAGGTCGATTACTCGGTCAAGGCGAACCCGAACCCGGCGGTGATCCGCGTTTTCCTCGACGAGGGGGCGGGGGCCGAGATCGCCTCCGGCGCGGAATTCGACGCGGCCGTGACGGCCGGGCTTCCTCCGGAAAGGATTCTGTTCGCGGGTCCGGGCAAGAGCGCGGCCGACCTCGACCGGGTGATCGCCGGCGGCATCGGCGAGATCCACCTCGAGAACCGCGAGGAGCTGTCGCGCGTGGCCGCGGCGGCCGAGCGCCACGGCGTGACCGTGCGGGTGGCGCTCAGGATCAATCCCGGCGCGACCGCACAGGGCGGGGCGATGCGCATGGGCGGAAAACCCTCGCCCTTCGGGTTCGACGAGGAGGAGATGGACGCCGCCGTCGAGGCGGTGGAGGCGCAGGGGCGGCTGCGCCTCGTCGGGCTCCACCTCTTTGCCGGCACGCAAGGTTTGAAGGCCGACACGCTACTGGGCCAATGGGCCTACGGCCTTCGACTCGCCGCGCGGATCGCGAAAAAGATCGGGCGACCGCTGGAGACGATCGACCTCGGCGGCGGCCTCGGCATCCCGTATTTTTCGGGCGATACTCCGCTCGATCTCGACGCGCTCCGCAGCGGCCTGCCGCCGCTGATCGAGACGCTGCGGGCCGACCCGTCGCTCGCGGGCGCCCGCGTGGTGCTGGAACCGGGCCGCTATCTCGCCGGGCCGGCCGGGCTCTACGTCGCCCGGGTGCTGGCGGTGAAGGAGTCCCGCGGCAGCCGCTTCGTCATCACCGACGGCGGCATGCATCATCACCTCGCGGCGAGCGGCAATCTCGGCCAGATCGTCAAGCGCGACTTCCCCCTGGCAGCGGTGACGGATGCGGGGGGCGAGCGCGCGGCGACCGCGGTCGTCGGCCCGCTCTGCACGCCGCTCGACATGCTGGCCCGCGCCGCCCCCCTGCCGCCGCTGACCGAGGGCGACCTCGTCGCCGTGCTGCAATCGGGCGCCTACGGGCTGACCGCGAGCCCGACGGGCTTCCTGAGCCACCCGATGCCGGCCGAAGTGCTGGTCGACCGAGGTCGAGCGGAACTGATCCGGCTGCGCGGCTGACCCGGACGCGTTGCGCCCGTCGCCGCACCGGTCTTAGCCAGCGATCGCTGGCACGCCTCCGGCTGAAGCCACCAGGGAAGCCGCAGGGCGCCCTCCCTCGGCCTACAGAGTGGACGGCACCCGTGTCGGAGGCTCTACGGGATGACCCAGCTCTGCGAGAGCCAAGCGGTAGCCGAGATCGCTCGACGAGAGCGTGTCGGCGACGAAACGGTCGATCGCCGCGAGGCCGCGCGGCGTGAGGGCGATGTGCTTCCGACCCGGACCGGCCCCCGTGAGAAGGTCGGCCTCCTCCGCCAGGGATAAAATGTTGCGGATATGGGAGCGCGACATACCGAACTTCGCCTGCAACTCGGCAAAGCCCTGCTCGTGTCCAGGCCTCGTCTGCGAATCAGGACTTTGGTTGGCGACTTTCATCAAGGTGTGAACGCCCTGATACATTCCGAGGAACGGCAAAAGATCAACGTTGTCCTGCATGAACCCCGAAATCTGGGGGAGATAGGACGTCGAAACCCTGCGCTGGATCCGATGAAACCCCGGATCACGGGCCACGGCCATCCCGTATCCGGGATCGGGATAGAGGATCTGCAAGGAGTCGTACTAGACGCCCATCACCTCGCGATCCCAGGCGAGGAGCCGATCGGTCGGCCTGAGCAGGCGCAGACGCGGTGCGCCCTGCCAGCTCTCCGCCCGACCCCTCAGCCCTGCCATCGCTCGAACCGGAACGGGAGATGCCCGTCCGCGGATGCCCGCATGCCGACCGTCCAGAGGCCGCCATCGTCGCCGTGCAGGCTGAAGTGGAGCGCGTAGCAGACCGTCTCTTCCTCGGTTTGATCGCGGAACTCGACTTCGTCCAGCCACCAGGGCTCCTGCGCGCGGCCGCAGGCCTTCCCTCTGTCCACGAAGAGATCGAGATAGGCCGAGGCCGCGTCGCGAAGACTCGCGAGCGAAGCGGTCACCGCCGCCGCCACCGCCGCCTGGGCGCGGCAGATCTCGCCCTCCTCGTCGCTCAGATAGACGCGGACGTGGTCGATCTGCCCGACCCAGCCCGCCGGTCCCATGCGCGTGTACCAAACGCCCACCGCCTCACCCTCGAACCCGCACCGTCCTCGCATATCAAAAAACCCCGGCCTTGCGGCCGGGGCTGAAGTCAGTCTCGAACTTTCTCCGAATGAAGCTTAGAAGAACCCGAGCTTCTTCGAGGAGTAGCTGACCAGCATGTTCTTGGTCTGCTGGTAGTGGTCGAGCATCATCTTGTGGGTCTCGCGGCCGATGCCGGACTGCTTGTAGCCGCCGAAGGCCGCGTGGGCCGGGTAGGCGTGGTAGCAGTTCGTCCAGACGCGGCCGGCCTGGATGGCGCGGCCGAAGCGGTAGGCGCGGGTGCCGTCGCGGGTCCAGACGCCGGCGCCGAGGCCGTAGAGCGTGTCGTTGGCGATGGCGAGCGCGTCCTCATCGTCCTTGAAGGTCGTGACCGAGAGGACCGGCCCGAAGATCTCCTCCTGGAAGATCCGCATCTTGTTGTGGCCCTTGAACACCGTCGGCTGCATGTAGAAGCCCTCGGCGAGTTCGCCGTCGCGGTTGCCGCGGGCGCCGCCCGTGAGGCACTCGGCGCCTTCCTGCTTGCCGATATCGACGTAGCTGAGGATCTTCTCCAGTTGCTCCGAGGAGGCCTGGGCGCCGATCATCGTGGCCGGGTCGAGGGGCGAGCCCTGCGTGATCGCCTCGACGCGCTTGATCGCGCGCTCGATGAAGCGGTCGTAGATCGATTCGTGCACCAGCGCGCGGCTGGGGCAGGTGCAGACCTCGCCCTGGTTGAGGGCGAACATGGTGAAGCCTTCGAGCGCCTTGTCGAAGAAGTCGTCGTCCTCGTTGGCGACATCGCCGAAGAAGATGTTCGGCGACTTGCCGCCGAGCTCCAGCGTCACCGGGATCAGGTTCTGCGAGGCGTACTGCATGATGAGGCGGCCGGTGGTCGTCTCACCGGTGAAGGCGATCTTGGCGATGCGCGGCGAGGACGCGAGCGGCTTGCCGGCCTCCAGGCCGAAGCCGTTGACGACGTTGATGACGCCCGGCGGCAGCAGGTCGCCGATCAGCTCCATCACCACGAGGATCGAGGCCGGGGTCTGCTCGGCGGGCTTCAGCACCACGCAATTGCCGGCGGCGAGCGCCGGGGCGAGCTTCCACACCGCCATCAGGATCGGGAAGTTCCACGGGATGATCTGGCCGACGACGCCGAGCGGCTCGTGGAAGTGGTAGGCGACCGTGTCGTGGTCGATCTCGGAGATGCCGCCCTCCTGCGCCCGCACGCAGCTGGCGAAGTAGCGCCAATGGTCGATGGCCAGCGGGATGTCGGCGGCGGTGGTCTCGCGGATCGGCTTGCCGTTGTCCCAGGTCTCGGCCAGCGCGATCAGGTCGAGGTTGTCCTCCATCCGGTCGGCGATCTTGAGGAGGATGCGGGCGCGCTCGGCCGGCGCGGTGCGGCCCCAGGCATCCTTGGCGGCGTGGGCCGCATCGAGGGCCTTGTCGATGTCCTGCGCGTCGGAGCGGGCGACCTCGCAGATCACCTTACCGGTGATGGGGGAGGTGTTCTCGAAGTAGCGGCCGGCCGACGGGGCGACCCACTGGCCGCCGATGAAGTTGTCGTAGCGCGCCGAGAAGGGCGACTTCGTCTTGGCGTCCGCCAGAAATTCGGGCTTGTTCATCGCGTTTCCTCCATTGCGCCAGGTCGTGTGCGCGACGTCTTGGCTGTCGCATCGTCGTCTCGCGGGGAGCCGGCCGTAACCTGCCGGGACGATGCTTCAACGACCGCTCTTGTCGATTTGCGGCGAGAGACAAGAGTAACTGCCCCGCCGGATCAAGGTGGACTTTTGGCCAAAGCGGCTTCTGGCGGCCGCCCTTCGATCGCGTGTTCCGCGCCGCGCCGAGTGCGACGGGGCGACCGTCGGCGAGGACGGTCGCGGCTCCTTGAGTTAGACCCTTTCAGCCCCTCTGGCGACCCCGCCCTTTGTCCAGTGCGCGGGGCCGACCGGGCGTCCCGTCGGGCAGGCGCGGAGCCTCGGTGTCGTAGCCGTTCTGGTGCAGGATCAGGCCCGTGGCACGGCCCGCCTCGTCGGCGAGGAAGGTGATCTGCGCATCGAGCGCGCGCAGGAAGAAGGCGCGCTCGCCCTCGGGGAACAGCTCGTGGCGCGGCTGCCCGGTCGCCTGCGCGAACAGGCGCCCGTCCTGCGCCGTGACCGCGATCTCGCGACCCGGCGCCAGCGCGTAGCGCCCGGCCAGGGCGGGAAGGCCGGAGCGGTCGATGGCGACCTCCCGGTGGGTGGCCGGCGGCGCGGCGAGAGCGGCCCGCGCCTCCTCCTCGGAGACACGCGGCCCGGTCCGGTCGCGGCCGTCCCGGTGCAGGATCACGCCGGTCGGCCTGCCGTCGGGCTCGGTCTCGAAGGTGAGGCGCATGTCGGCCACCCGGCTGACGAAGGTGCGGTCGCTCTCCGGCACGAAGGGCGTGGCCGGCTCTCCCGTGGGCCGGGCCGTCAGGCCTCGCCCGTCGCGGGCGACGGTGAGGAAGGCGCGCGGCCCCAGGCGGTAGGTGCCGGGGTAGCGGTCGAGGATCAGGTCCTCCAGCACGATCTCCTCGGGCGCCTCGTAGCGGCCGAGATGGAGCGCGGCGAGGTCGCGGGCGATCTTCTGGGCCGGCGCGGTCTCGGTGTTCGAGAGCACGATCACGCTGAGGCGGTCGTCGGGATAGAGGTCGTTGATCGAGAGGAAGCCGGGGATCGAGCCGGCATGGCCGAAGACGCGGTGGCCGCTGCCCGGCTCGCCGGGTCTGGCGAAGGCGCGAGAGACGAACCAGCCGAGGCCGTAGCCGGTGCCGAGATCATCGAACATCGCCGCCCGCGAGGCCGCCGAGAGCAGGCGGGTGCCGCCGAGCGCCTCGTTCCAGGCCAGCAAGTCGTCCACCGTGGAGTAGAGCGCGCCCGCGGCGTAGGCGGAGCTCGCCGCCATCGGCACGGCATTGCGCCACTGCGCCCGCCCGCGCCGGTAGCCGGAGGCGCGGCGCGGCAGGATCGCGGTGAGGTCGTCGTAGCCGGTCTCCTTCAGCCCCAGCGGCGTCAGGATCGTATCGCGAAGGACCTGCGGGTAGGGGAGGCTGGAGGCCGCCTCAATCGCCATGCCGAGCAGCACGTAGTTGGTGTTGCTGTACTCGAAGCGCTCGCCCGGCGGGAACAGCAGCGGCTCGCCCGCGACGAGCGCCACGATCTGCCCCGGCGTGTGATCGACCCGCGCGATCTGGTCGTAATAATTCGGCAGCGCCGTGAAGTTGATGATGCCGGAGCGGTGCTGGAGCAGGTGGCGCAGACTCACCCCCGCCCAGGCCTCGGGCAGGCCGGGAACGAAGCGGCGAACGGGATCGTCGAGCCCGAGCCGGCCGGCCTCGGCGAGGATCAGCACGGCGGCCGCGGTGAAGGCCTTGGTGAGCGAGCCGATGCGGAAATGGGTCTGCGGCGTGTTGGGAATCTCCCACTCGCGCTCGGCGAGGCCGTAGGCGCGGCGGAAGACCGGCTGCCCATCCTTCGCCACGAGGACGACACCCGAGAACAGCCCGGCCTCGACATAGGGTGCGACGAGCGCGCCGGCCCTGCCCGCGTAGGTCTCCCCGGCGTTCGCCGGGCTCGCCGCGACAAGGTGGACGGGAAGCAGGGCGACGGGAAGGAAGGCGACGAGCAGGATCGCGAGGCGGAGACGTACGGCGCGGCGGCGGGCATCGGCATGGCTCACGGGGCAATCATCTCCTCGTGATCGCGGGCGGGCGATTCAGAGGCCGGTTTTGCGGCCACGGCGTGGCGGTGCGTCGCTGCGGCAGCGCACGGCGCGGGCGATCCGGCGAATGCCATCAGGCCGGCGCGATCACGGTTTCGCCGCGACCCGTTGCGAGAAGCGCCCGGCGCAGCCGACGAGACCTCAGAGGCAACCGACCATGACGATCCTATCGCGCACCCTGTTCGCCGCATCCGTCGCGGCCTCCCTTGCCGCGGCGCCGATCCTCGGTGCCGCACCCGCACTGGCCCAGAGCAAGCTCCCGGCCAAGCCCGCCGCCAGCCCGCCGGCCAAGTCTGACGCGAAATCCGAGGCGCCCGAGCCCGGCCAGGAGGTCGCCCTGACCCAGCGGCTGATCGACGGCCTGCTGACCGCCCAGCCCGAACTCGCCAAGCTCTCCGGCGCGGCACCCGACAAGCCGGACCCGAAGGCCGAGGAGAAGGCGCAGCGCGAGGCCGAGGCGATCGTGAAGCGGAACGGCTTCGCGAGCCTCGAACAGTTCCAGGACACCAGCGACACCGTCGATGCGGTTCTGGGCGGCGTCGATCCCGAGACCAAGACCTATGTCGGCGCCACCGCGCTCCTGAAGAAGCAGCTCGCGGCGGTCCAGGCCGATACGAAGCTTCCGGCCAAGGAGAAGGCCGCCGCCGTCAAGGAACTCAAGGCGGCCCTGGCCGAGGCCGAGCCGGCCCAACCCTCGCAGGGCAACATCGCCCTGGTGACGCAGAACTACGCCCGGCTCAGCGCGGTTCTGGGTGAGGGCGACGGCGGCGAGACGCGGAAGTAGGCGGGCCCCGAACCCTTCCCCTTCGGCGGGGAGGGGCAGCCCGCGCCGGACACCCAAATCCACCCCTCCGTTCCCGTCCGCCGCCGATCCTCGAGCGGCGGCATCGTCCGCGAAAGCCCGTCCGACCGTGACACCCTCTTCCCGGCCCGCATCCGGCACTCCCGCCTCCGAGGCCGTGCCGGGTGGGGCGCCGATCGCGCCGCCCTGGTCGGGGCCGGGATTCGCCGAGTTCGTCGGCATCGTCGCCCTGATGATGGCGGTCACCGCCATGTCGATCGACAACCTGCTGCCGGCCTTTCCGCTGATCCAGGAGCGGTTCGCGGTCGCCGACCCCAACAGCCTGCAGCTCCTCGTCTACGTCTACATGATCGGCTTCGGGGTGGCGCAGATCGTCTACGGGCCGGTCTCGGACGCGCTCGGACGGCGGCCCACCCTGCTGATCGGCCTCGGCATCTACACCGCGGGCTGCATCCTCTCGATGCTGGCGCCGAGCTACGAGTGGCTGCTGGCCTCGCGGGTGATCCAGGGGATGGGCGCGGCCAGCGGGCGGGTGCTCTCGACGGCGATCGTGCGCGACCGCTTCTCGGGGCGGGAGATGGCGAGCGTGATGTCGCTCATCATGATGGTGTTCCTGATCGTGCCCATGCTCGGGCCGGCCATCGGCGCGACCATGCTGCTTCTCGGCTCGTGGATCTGGGTCTTCGTCTCGATGCTGTTGCTCGGCGGCGTGCTCGCGCTCTGGTTCGCCCTGCGCATGCCCGAGACGCTCCACCCCGAATACCGCCGTCCGCTCTCGCTCAGCGCCACGGGCCAGGCGCTGGCCACGGTGCTGCGCACCCGCATCGCCATCGGCTACGCCACGGCGCTCGGCCTGCTGACCGGCTGCATCATGGGCTATGTCGGCTCGGCCCAGCAGGTGTTCGACACCGGCCTCTACCACCTCGGCGGCCTGTTCCCCCTCGCCTTCGGCGCGGTGGCGGGCGCCATGGGCGCGGCGACGCTGATCAATTCGCGCATCGTGCGCCGGCTCGGAATGCGCACGCTCTCACATGCCGGCATCACCGCCTTCACGGCGGTCGCCCTGGTGCAGGTCGGCATCGGCCTGCACTTCCAGGGTCACCCGCCGCTGTGGATGTTCCTGTCGGTGCTGGCGCTCAACCAGTTCCTGATCAGCTTCGCCCTGCCGAACTTCAACGCGCTGGCACTCCAGCCGCTCGGAGCCATCGCCGGTACGGCCTCCTCGTTCCTCGGCTTCTACACGACGATCCTCGGGGCCTTCTGCGGCTTCGTGATCGGGCGCGCCTTCGACGGCACGGTGATGCCGGTGGCCTACGGCTACGCCGCGCTCGGCGGGCTCGCGCTCCTCGTCGTCGCTTGGACCGAGCGCGGACGCCTGTACCGGGCGGGCGTTTCCGGTTGATGCCGCGATCCGCTTAACCGACGATTCAGGCTGTCCGCACAGGCTCCGGGAACCCTTCTCCCGTCGGAGCGTCCCTTCGTGTTCGGTTCAGCCCAGAACGGCGTGCTTCTCGCCGCCCGCCTCCTCATGGCCTCGGCCCTGCTGCCGACGGGCATCGCCAGGGCCCTCAACGTCTCCGGCTTCGCGGTCACGCTGGCGGGTGCCGGCTGTCCCGCCCCGAACGCGGTCGCGACGGCGGCCGTCATCGTGCAGGTATTCGGGCCGCTGGCGGTGATCCTCGGCGTGATGCCGCGGATCACCGGCCTTGCCATGGCCGGATTCGTGGCCGGCATGGCCGCGCTGCTGCACCCGTTCTGGCTCCAGGCCGGCGCGGCCGCGGTGACCGAGCGCACGTTCTTCCTCGCCGATCTCGGGCTGGCCGGCGCCTTCCTGATGTACGCGATGACCGGCCCCGGCGCCTGGGGCTGGCAGGGCTTCTTCCGCAGCAGCGAGACGCCGGCCCCGGCGCGAGCCCCCGCCAAGGCGCCGGCCCGGGCGAAGTCCGGCGGCGTCAAGCGGGCGGGCGGCCGGGCTCCGGCGCGGGCCGCGGCGTGACGGGCGCGAGAGCCTGAACCGATCCGTCGGCGGGGGTCGGCCCGCCGCGCGCGACCCGGTGCTGGCCCGACACCTCGGCGCCGGCATCCGGCGCCAGCCGCCGGAAGATGAAGAACGAGGCCGCCGAGATCACGGCCACGACCCCGAAGGCGACGGAGAAATCCGTCGCCTCGATCCCGGCATGGCCACGCCAGCCGGCGGCGCCTTCGAGCGCGAGGGCGCCGATCGAGACGCCGAGGCTGAGGGACAATTGCTGCGCCACGCTGGCGAGGCTCGTGGCCGCGCTCATCTCGCGGGATTCGAGGTCGGCATAGGCGATGGCGTTGACGCAGGTGAATTGCAGCGAGCGCACGCAGCCCCCGAGCAGCAGCACGCAGACGATGATCCAGTGCGGGGTTTGCGCCGTGAACAGCCCGTTGACCGCGAGAAAGGCCGCGGCGACCAGCGCGTTCGTCACCATCACCCGGCGGAAGCCGTAGGCGCGCAGGATGCGCGGGCCGACGATCTTGATGAGCAGCGCGCCGGCGGCGGCCGAGAAGGTGATGAGCCCCGAATGCAGCGGATCGAGCCCGAAGCCGATCTGGAGCATCAGCGGCAGCAGGAAGGGGATCGCCCCCGTGCCGATGCGGAACAGGCTGCCGCCGGTCACCGCCGCGCGGAAGGTGTGGTGCTTGAGGAGATCGAGCCGGATCAGCGGATGCTCGGTGGCCCGCGCGTGGCGCAGGTAGAGGCCCACCAGCGCGAGGCCGCCGCCCATGCAGGCCCAGGAGACGCCGTCCGGCAGGAGGTGACGCCCGGTCGAGGCGAAGCCGAGCATCAGCAGGGCGAGGCCGCCGCCGGAGAGGATGAAGCCGACCACGTCCAGCGGCGGGCGCGTCTCCTCGCGGATGTCGCCGAAATACAGGGTCGCGAGCCCGATCCCGGCGAGCCCGATCGGGATGTTGATGAAGAAGATCCAGCGCCAGTCGGCGTAGGTGGTGATGAAGCCGCCCAGCGGCGGCCCGATGATCGGGCCGATCAGCGCGGGGATGGTGAGGTAGGCCAGCGCTCCCACGAGTTCGGATTTCGGCACGCTTCGCAGGATCACGAGGCGGCCCACCGGCACCATCATCGCCCCGCCCATGCCCTGCACGAAGCGGGCGGCGACGAAGCCGGAGAGCGAGTTCGCGGCGGCGCAGGCGAGCGAGCCCGCCATGAACACGCAGAGCGCCGCGCGGAAGACGTTGCGGGCGCCGTAGCGGTCGGCGGCCCAGCCCGAGACGGGGATGAAGATCGCGAGGCTGACGAGGTAGGCGGTGAGCGCGAGCTTGAGGGCGATCGGGTCCGTCCGCAGGCTCGCCGCGATGGCCGGCAGTGCCGTGGCGATCACCGTCGAGTCGGTGTTCTCCATGAACAGCGCCGTGGCGACGACGAGGGGGACGATCTGGGTTGGACGCATCGGCAGGGACAAGCGCGGGGCGTGCGAAAGAGTTGCAGGCGTGAGGCGCCGGAACCTGAAGGCGGCTTGGGGCGGGAATAAACAACGTGGCTGAACGGTCACAGCCCCCCGGGATGTGCCGGGCGGCACGTCTGCCAACCTTCCGGGAGCGGCCCCGTACAGCTAGGCTTCCGCCTGAAAAGAGACGCTGTCCGGCCGCTCGCGGCGGGATGCGCGTCCCCGAGCGCCCAGGGCGCCGGACCCATCATCCACGAAAGTGTCCGATGCTTCTGCGGTCGCCACGACGTCATCGCCTTCCCGCCCGCGCCGGGCGCCTCGCGCTGGCCGCCGTCCTGCTCGCCGGGGTCGCCGGCTGCGGCGACGTCGTGCTCACCGACGGCAGTTCGCTCTCGCGCCGCGACCAGTTCGTCACCAGCGACGCGGTCGCCTCCGAATCCAAGCTCTTCATCGACCCGACCCTGCCGCAGACGGTGCGCACCGTGCGCATCGTGCCGACCCGGTTCACCGCGGCGGTCTCCGGCCCCGGCCTGACGGAGGTGGAGCGGCGGGTCATCGCCAACGCCGCCGACCGGGCGCTCTGCTACGACCTCTCGCTGCGCTACGACGTGGTCTCGTCGGGCCGGGCCGACCTCACCGTCCGCTCGGCAATCACGCGGGTCGATCTCACCAACATTCCGGCCTCCGGCGCGACCGTCGCCGCCTCCACGGCGATCTCGGTGGCCGGGCAGGTCGGCATCGGCTTCGCCAACACCGTGGGCCGGATTCCGGTGCCCCGGCTGCCGATCGGACTCGGCAGCCTGACCATCGAGGCCGAGGCTCTCGACGCCCGCAACCGCCAGCGCGCGGGGATGATCTGGGCGGGGGCCGCCAACGCCTTCACCAACCAGGCCCGCTTCTCCGCGGCCGGCGACGCCTACGACCTTGCGGGCGAGTTCGGCCAGGATTTCGGCTCCTACCTCGCCACGGGCAAGGACCCGTTCAAGGGCGAACTCCTGCTCCCGACCTACGACCGCATCCGCATCACCACGCTGGGCGAAGCGCCCCTCGACCCCGATTGCGAGGCCTTCGGCCGCGCACCGGGCTTCGACGGCATGCTCGGCGACATGATCGGCCTGCCGCCGGAATGGACCGACAAGGGGCCGGGCATTTCGACCGCCCGCTGAGGGAACACGCTCCTCCGTCATCGCGAGCGTGAGCGAACCGATCCGGCCGCGCGGCCCGTCTCAAAAGGTCGTGCCGCGATTGCTTCCGCTTGAACTCGCGAGGACGAGAGCGGCTCAGGCCGCCTCGAACAGCGGCACCGACCGCATCTCCGGCACCAGCACCAGACCCTTGTCGGTGATGCGGATCTGCGGGATCACCGCGAGCGGGATCAGGTTGAAGCCCATATAGGGGATGCTGCAGCCGGCTCGCGCCCAGGCGCGCTTGAGCGCCTTCACCTCCTCGGCCACGTCGCCCACCCGCTTGTCGGAGATCAGCCCCGCCACGGGCAGCGGCACCATCGCGACGACCCGGCCCTCCTCCACGACGCAGACCCCGCCCCGGTGCGCGGCGATGGCGTCGAGGGCCGCGCGCATGTCGGCCTCGTTCAGACCCGCAACGATGACGTTGTGCGAGTCGTGGCCGACGCTGCTCGCCACCGCGCCGCGCGTCAGCCCGAAGGCGGAGAGCAGGCCGTGGGCGACAGAGCCGACGCGGCCGTGCCGCTCGATCACGGCGACATGGCAGAGGCCGTGCGCGGCCAGCGTCTCCGGCCAGTCGGCGCCGGGCGCGAGCGCGAGCCGCTCGTGGGTCAGCTCGATACCCGGCAGCGTGGTGCGGATCGCGTTGACGGTGCAGGGGCCGGCGGGGAGAGGGGGGATCAGCGCGGACAGCGGGTCGGGCAGGCGCAGCGTGGCGTAGGCCGGCGCCGGGTAGCGGTAGGGCCGGGCCAGCGCCGCCTCCAGGAGCGGGGTGGGCCGGCGGTCCTCCACCACGGGCTCGCCGCCGTACCATGTCGCCTGGGGCACGAGGTCGTCGCTCAGGAGCACGAGGTCGGCCCGGCGCCCGCCGCCCAGCCCGCCGATCTCCCCGTCGAGGCCGAAACGGGTGGCTCCGTGCAGCGAACCCATCGCCCAGGCGGCGGGGCCGGGGATGCCGCGGGCCACGGCCTCGCGCACCACCCAGTCGAGGCCGAAGGCGAGCAGGTCGTCGGCATCGCGGTCGTCGGTGCAGGCGCAGACCCGCTTCCAGGCGGCCCCGTACTCGGTCACCGTGCCGATCGCCTTGGGCAGCGAGTGCCAGGGGGTCGTGGGCGGGCCGCCGCGCAGAAAGATCCAGAGGCCGGCCTCCAGGAGGTCGTCGGCGATGTCGGCGTCGGTGGCCTCGTGGGTGTCGGTGACGCCGCTCGCCGCGTAGGCCGCCACGAAGTCGCGCCCGTAGACGTGGCCCGAGACCGGGCGCCCCCGCTCCAGGGCGGCGCGGATGATCGCGTGCGCCCGCTCGTCCCCGGCGGCGACCGCCACGAAATCCATCTTCTCGCCGAGCCCGATCGCCTCGGGCCAGGCGTCGAACAGGGCGGCGATCTTCGCGGCCGTGAGGTCGCCGCCGGCGGTTTCGAGGTCCGGCGTCGTGGCGGGCACCGTGCTCGGCACGGTGAGGAAGATGTTGAGGGGCGCCATGCGGGCATCCTCCAGCATCCATTCGACGCCGTTCACGTCCAGCACGTTGCCGATCTCGTGGCTGTCGCAGACGATCGTGGTCGTGCCGTTGATCAGCGCGGCCTCGGCGTAGGCGCAGGCCGTGACCATGCTGCTCTCGATATGCAGGTGCGGATCGACCAGTCCCGGCGCGATCAGGCCGCCGGCCACGTCGGTCCGCAACGCACCGCCGCGATGAGTGCCGGCGGGCTTCACGGCGGCGATGCGCCCGCCTGCGATCCAGATCTCCCGGTCGGGCAGGATGCGCTCGGAATAGGTCGAGAGCACCCGCGCCCCGGTGATGACGCGGTCGGGCTCGGCGCGGCCGGAGGCGACCTCGGCGAGGCGCCGGGTCATCGCGGCCAGCGGAGCGACGGCGAAGCGGTTCAGGGGCGTTGCGGTCATCGGAACCTGCACTTGAGCGCAGCGGTCGAAAGCGACCCGCAGGCATCGTGCCACGGAAGCCGCCTGCGGGGCACCCGGCGTGCTCGCCTCCGTTGACGGGCCGTCATCGCGAGCGTCAGCAGGGCGATCCGGCGGCGCGACCGATCCGAAAAAGGGCAGCGCCCTGGATGGCTCCAGCTCCGGCTCGCCAAATGGGCCGGCCATGACGGGGAACGGATGGTCCCTCCGCGAACCGACGCCCGGGTCAGGCCTCGTCGTTCGCCTCGACCGTGTCGGACTGCCCCCGGAAGCCGGTTGCCAGAACGTAGAGCTCGCTCGAATCCGCCCGGCTCGCCGCCGGCTTGACGTGGCGCACGATCGCGAAGTCGCGCTTCAGCTCGGTCAGCAGGTCGCCCTCGGTGCCGCCCTGGAACACCTTGGCGAGGTAGGCGCCGCCCGGCGCCAGGATCTCGCGGGCGAAGGCGGCGGCGGTCTCGGCGAGCCCGATAATGCGCAGGTGGTCGGTCTTCTTGTGGCCGGTGGTGTTGGCGGCCATGTCGGACAGGACGAGGTCGGCCTTGCCGCCCAGAAGCTCGGTCAGGCGCTCGGGTGCGGACGGGTCGAGGAAGTCGAGGGTGATGAAGGTCGCGCCCGGCATCGGCTCGATCTCGAGCAGGTCGATGCCGACGATGCGGCCGCTCTCCCCGAGCGTGCGCGCCGCCACCTGCGACCAGCCGCCCGGCGCGGCGCCGAGATCGACGATCCGCTGGCCGGGCTTCAGCAGCTTGAAGCGCTCGTCGATCTCGATGAGCTTGAAGGCCGCGCGGGAGCGGTAGCCCTCGCGCTTGGCCCGGGCGACGTAGGGGTCGTTGAGTTGGCGCTCCAGCCAGCGCTTCTGGGACAGGGTGCGGCCGCGCCCGGTCTTCACCCGCTGCTTCAGGTCGCCGCGCAGGCCGCTGGTCCCGCCTCGCCGGTCGCTCATGGTCACCGTCCCTCTCAAGGACCCGTCCCTATCGCGGTCCGGCCGGCCCGTGAAGACCGGGGCTGTCTCAGCGGTAGCGGCCGCGGCGCCAGACGCCGTCCTCGCGCATCATGTTCATGAGCAGTCCCTCGCGCAGGCCCCGGTCGGCGATGCGCAGACGCTCGGAGGGGAAGACCCGGCGGATCGCCTCCAGGATGGCGCAGCCGGCGAGCACGAGGTCGGCCCGGTCGCGGCCGATGCAGGGATTGTCGGCGCGCTGCTCCAGGCGGGTGTCGAGCAGATCCTCGATCGCGTCACTGACCTCGCCGTCGCTCATCCAGAGCCCGTCGACCCGGCGCCGCTCGTAGCGGGCGAGCCGCAGGTGCATGGCGGCGAGCGTCGTCACCGTGCCCGAGGTGCCGAGCAGGTGGAAGTAGGGGGCGGTGGCCGCCGCCGCCGCGCGGATCGCGAAGGGGGAGATCAGGTCGCCGACCTCCTCCACCATGCCCTCGAAGGTGCGCCGGGTCACCTCGGTGCCGCCGTGGCGCTCGGCCAGCGTCACCACGCCGACGGGCAGCGAATCCCAGGCGCGGATGCGCAGGGTGGGGTCGGTCGAGGGGTTGGCCGCCGCCCCGTCGAGCCATGCGATCTCGGTGGAGCCGCCGCCGATATCGAAGATCACGACCGATTCCGCCCGCGGGTCGGCCAGGGCGGCGCAGCCCGTCACGGCGAGGTAGGCCTCGGTCTGCCGGTCCACGATCTCCAGGTCGAGCTCGACCTCCGCGCGCACCCGCGCCACGAACTCGGACCCGTTGACGGCGAGCCGGCAGGCCTCGGTGGCGATCACCTTGGAACGGGCCACGGCGCGGGCCTTCATCTTGCCGCGGCAGATGCGCAGGGCCTCGACGGTGCGCTCGATCGCCGCCTCGGTGAGGCGGTTCGAGGTGCCCAGGCCCTCTCCGAGCCGGACGATGCGGGAGAAGGCGTCGATCACCCGGAAGCCGTTGGGCGTGGGCTCGGCCACCAGCAGGCGGCAATTGTTGGTGCCGAGGTCGAGCGCCGCGTAGGCGTCGCGGCGGCCGTGGCGACCGGTCTCCTGGCGGCCGGCCTCGTAGCGCGGGGGATAGGCCTCGATCGGGCGTCCTCCCGTGATCGCGCGGGAACCCTCCCGCGAAGTTTGCGGGTCGGCGGGGCGGGCCGACACAGCGGCGGCGCTCTCATCCCTCATCGAGGCGGCCGAACTTCCTGGCGACGCGACCCGGCAAGACGCCGAGCCATCGTGGCTCCAAAGCTACAGGCGTTGTTCCGCAACTGCAAAGGCTCGATTGCCGGCGCCACACGATTTGCCGCAAGGAATGGTCCCGGTTGAAGCTGCGACGGAGGCACTCAACCCGGCTTTTGCTGCGGCCCGGTGCCGCCGGCGGGATAGCTGCGGCCCTTCCACACCCCCTTGCCCGCGCGGCCCGGGCGCAGCAGCACGTTCCACTGGATCGCGAGCGCAGTGCAGACGGTGGCCGGGTGCAGCAGGATCGTCGCCGGCGGCTCGGCCACCACGAGCGTGATGGCCGCGCGCGTCGCTAGCGAGACGAGGCAGGCGCCCGCCGCCACCAGGGCGGCGCCGTCCGCCCCGAGGCCGAGCGCCAGGACGAGGATCAGCCAGGGCAGAACGTGGCCGCCGAACAGCAGCGCCGTCCAGATCGGCAGCGCCCGCGGCGTCGCCATGCCCTCGTGCGCGTTCTTGGAGAAGCCGGCCCAGGATTGGGCGAAGCTCCGGTACATCCGGCAGGCGGCGAGCGCGTGGCCGGCGACGAGATCGGTGCGCAGGCCGCGCTCGCGGAACAGCCGCGGCAGGCGCACGCCGTCGTGGAGCGAGGTGCGGATCGCCCCGTGCCCGCCGGTCGCGGCGTAGGCCGCGCGCTCGATCAGGATCATCTGCCCGCAGGCCGCTCCCAGCGAGGGCGTGGGCAGCGCCCGCATCAGGCCGAAGGGCAGGTAGCCGATGAGCAGGAAGTCGATCATCGGCACGGTCAGGCGCTCGCCGAGGCTCTCCATCACCTGCCGCGGCACGCCGCTGACGAGATGCGCCCCGCTGGCGCCCGCAGATGTGGCCAGCGCCGCCGCTCCGTTCGGGGCCAGCGTCACGTCGGCGTCGAGGAAGAGCAGATACCCGCCCCGGGCCTCGCCCGCCAGCACCGTGCAGGCGTGGTTCTTGCCGGTCCAGCCCTCCGGCAGGGCGGGCACGGAAACGAGCCGCAGGCGCGGGTCGGAGCGGGCGAGCCCCGCCACGATGGCGGCGGTCGCGTCGGTGGAGTGGTCGTCGCCGACCAGAACCTCGACGGCGATGCCGGCACTGGCCAGCGCCGCGCGCACGGTGCCCTCGATCACCGCCGCCTCGTTGCGGGCCGGGATCAGGATCGAGACGAGTCCGTCGCTGCGGAGCGGCGGCTCCGGCGTGCGCAGGATCGTGAGGTTGGCCGCCGTCACCGCGGCCGGCAACAGGGCAAGTGCGAGGCTCACGATCGCGAGGACGAGCAGCGCAAGCGTCATCGCGGTCATGTCTCCTGCCCCGGAGGGCGATCCCGGTGTCCGGGCTCGAAGCGGCGGCCGGTGAGGGCAGCCGCGAGCCGGCGCCAGCCGTCATAGACCCCGCCGACACCGCGCCGGCCGGAGAGCAGCGACTCGAAGGCGGCGGGGTCGCGGGCGATCACGTCCGCCGAGAGCCGGTCGAGGGTGGCGGTCAGCGCGTCCTCAAGCCGGGCGAGGCGCTCCGGACGGGGCAGGGCCAGGAGTTCGTCAGCGGTGAACGGCGCGCCGAAGGCGAGGCAGGCTTCCGCGCCGCGCTCGTCCCAGAAGGCGTACTCGATGGCGAGCGGCAGGACCGTCGCCCCGGGAGCGATCTCGGGCAGGCGGGCGACGCCGGGCTTCAGCCCGAGCGGACGGGTGCGCACGTCGGCGAAGCGGCCCTGGGCAGTGATCCAGAGCACGCGGCCGGGCTGCCCGAGGATCGCGCGGCAGGCGGAGAGGAATTGCGCGCCGCCCCGCGCGCTGTCGAGATCCACGGGAAAGGCGCCCATCCTGCGAAAGATGCCGTACTTCTCCAGCATCACGGCATCGATCGGCGCGAAGCTCTCCCGCTCCGGGAACAGGCGCTCGGCCGCCACGACCAGGATCGCCGCATCCCACCACGCCGGATGGTTGCAGTAGATCACGAGCGGCGCCCGCCCGTCGATGCCGGGCGGACGGCCCCAGCGGGCGATCCGCAGGGCATTCATGTGGCGCCGCACGAAACGATCGAAATAGGCGCTCATGAACCGCCAGAGCGGGGCCGAACGCTCCGGCGGGGCTGGCTTCGCCGGCACGGCGAACGGCCTCAGGCGCTCTTGCGCAGCTCCGGCTCAGCCTTGCCGGGCAGGTTTTGGCCGCGCAAATCCTGGTCGAGGGCGTCGGCCGCGATCCAGCCGGACATCATCACCATGGGCATGCCGGGCCCGGGATGGGCGGCGCCGCCGGCGAGGTAGAGGCCGCGCACCTCCCGCGAACGGTTGCCGGGCTTGAAGGCGCCCATCATCCGCCCGTGCGAGGCGAGCCCGTAGATCGCCCCGTTCAGAACCTTGTAGCGGTCGTGGATATCCTGGGGGGTGAGGTGGCGCTCGACCACGATGCGCTCCTCGAGATCCGGCATGCCGCCGGTGCGCTTGAGCTTCTCCAGGATGGTCCGGCGGTAGGCCGGGAACATCTTCGACCAGTCGTGGTGCGGCCGCAGATAGGGCGTGTGGACGAGGACGTAGAGCGCCTCTCCCCCTTCCGGAGCCACGCTCGGATCGGTGGAAGAGGGGGCCGCGAGGTAGGCGGTCGGGTCTGGGGCCGGCTCGCCCTTGCGGTAGATGAAGTCGAACTCCTCCTCCGGATCGCGGGAGAAGACGAAGTCGTGGTGGTTGAGGTGCTCGTAGCGCTTGTTCAGGCCGAGATAGAGCACCACGCCCGAGCAGGCCGGCTCGAAGCTCTTCTTCTCGTAGGATTTGCCGACCTCGCCGCCGACGAGTTCGCGGTAGGTGCGCACGGAATCCATGTTGGAGATGACGGCATCGTAGGAGGCGACGCCGTCGCGGGTGCGCAGGCCGTGCAGGCGTCCGCTGGCGATGTCGAGGCCCAGAACCTCGTCGGCCGGCTTCATCGTGGCGCCGAGTTCGCCCGCGAGCTTCATCAGCCCCTCCGCGACGGCGCGGGTGCCGCCCATCGGATACCAGACCCCTTCGGCGGTCTGCATGTGGGCGATGGCGCAGAGCACCGCCGGGGCGCCGTAGGGCGAGGAGCCGACATATTGCACGAAGTGATCGAGCATCTGCGCGAGGCGCGCGTCCTTGACCTTGCCGCGGATGGTGCTGGCGACGGTGGCGTGCATGCGCAAGGACAGCACGTCGCGCAGCGTGCCGGGATTCATGTTGGCGCGCAGGTCGATCGTGTCGAACAGATCCTGCACCGCCTTCCAGAAGAAGAAGCGCTCGGAGACCCCGTGCAGGTGCTCGGAGACGGCGATGAACTTCTTGTAGCCGTCGCCCACCCCTTGTCCGGGTGCGAACCGGTCCATGGAGGCAGCCATGGCATCGACGTCCTCGATCAGATCGACGCGCGAGCCGTCATCGAAGAAGCAGCGCCATTGCGGGTCGAGCCGGCGCAGATCCATGTAGTCGTGGACGCTTCTGCCGGCTTCGGCGAAGATCCGCTCCAGCACGCGGGGCACGGTGAGGATGGTCGGCCCCATGTCGAAGCGGAAGCCGCCCTCGTGCAGCACCGCGGCCTTGCCGCCCATCCACGGGTTCTTGTCGTAGACGGTGACGCGATGCCCGCGGGCCGCCGCCACGCAGGCCGAGGCGAGACCGCCGAGCCCGCTGCCGATGACCGCGACCGAGGAACCCTGGCTCATTGGAAACGCGTCTCCCGGGGCCCGAACAGGGCCTTCATGGCAAAGCTAGATGCCGGGCGGGGCGGGTCAACGTGCCACCCGGTCGCGCTCCCGCCCTTTCACGCCCCGGATTGTGGATAGAAGCGCCAGGAAGTTGCCGATTTCCCGCCGCCGCTGCCCGGATTCGAGGATGTCGCTGCCGAGACCGAGACGCCAGGCGCGGTGGCGGCGCGTGAGACCCTCGCTCCCGGCCAGTTCGGCGATCTCGCCGGCATAGGCCTCGACGGCGGCGCGATCCGGGGCGAGCCCCTCGCTGACGACCTCGTCCGCGCTGAGCCGCAGCATCGCCGCGAGTTCGTCGAGGTCGGTCTCCGGATGGTACTGCGTGCCCCAGAACAGGCCGCTGCCCCGGCGGATCTCGATGGCCTGCACGTCGAGGACGGCGTTGGCCGCCAGCACGCGCGCGCCGGGCGGCGCCCCGGTCACGGCGTCGAGATGGATCGCGGGCGCGTCCCAGGCCGAACCGCGGCCGGCGAGCAGGGGATGCGCGCGGCCGTCATCGACCGGGGCGATACGCCGGGCGAAGCCGTATTCCGGACCGCGGGGATTGCGGCCGACCTCCCCGCCGGCCACGGCGGCGGCGACCTGCATGCCCCAGCACGAGCCGAACACGGTGAGACCGGCCTCGAATGCCGCGCGCATCAGCGCGAGTTGACGCTCCACCGCCGGGCCGCCATCGGCGAGCCGCAGGGTCGAGCCGGTGAGGACGAGGCCGTCGAAGGCGGCAAGGCCGGTGCCGCGGGGCAGGGCGGCCTCAAGGCCGGCATCGGCCGGGTTCACCAGCGTGCAGGCCATCTCCGGCGCGAGATCCTTCACCACCGAAGCGAAGGCCTGCGAGGTCGTTTGCCCGACGGCCGCCTCCCGCTTGGCGCGGCCGTCGCGGTCGTTGCCGTCGGCGATCAGCAGGCGCAGCATCGCATGGGTCATGGGGTATCAGGTCGTTCCGGCAGGGATCGGGTCCGATCGGCCTGCCTGTGCCCGATCCCGCCGCTCCGGTCGCGGGTGCGGGTCGCCGCGAGGCGATACGCCTCAGACGCGCCTGCGCCCGGCCACCCCGACCGCCACCGCCAATCCCGCGGCGGCCAGCCCCGCCAGCACGCCCCAGGCGGGCAGCGCGGCGGCGGCGCCCTCGCCGAGCGCAGTCTGGTAGGCCTCGATCGCCCAGGCGTTCGGGGTGAGCCAGCCGGCCTGCTGCAGCCACGGCGGCATGAGGAAGCGGGGCACCATGCTGCCGCCGACCGCCGAGAGCAGCAGCACGCCGAAGGTCGCGGCCAGATGCGCCTGTTGGCGCGTCGCCGAGAGGGCGCAGGCGGCGAGCGCGAGGCCCGCAGCCATGGCCGAGACGAGCGCCGAGGTAACGAGCCAGCCGATCCAGTGCGCGCGGATGTCGACGCCGTGCAGGAGCGCGGCCGCCGAGAAGATCAGCCCGGCCTGCACCACGCCCTGCCCGAGCAGGAACAGGAATTTGCCCATCACGATGACCGGCAGGCCGCCGGGGCCGGCGGCGAGGCGGTCGGCCAAGCCGCCCTCGCGCTCGTCCACCAGGGAGAGCGCCCCCTGCATGGCGGCAAACAGCAGGAACACGGCGGTGATGGCGCCCGCGTAGTAGCTCACCCGGTCGTTGCCGCCTCCGCGGGCGGTGGTGCGGGTCTCGACGATGCGGGCGAAGGAGAAGGGCTCCTTCTTGGCGCGCTGCTCGGCGAACGCCTCGTCGAGGAAGGCGCGCTCGTCGGCGCCGATCTTGCCGGAGCGCTCCACGTCCGCGACGATGCGCGAGAGCACCACGTCGGGCAGGGCCTCGTTGAGGACGCGCTGGAGCTGACCGAGCGCGATCGGCGTGGCGAGCGCCCGGGAGGGGTTCTCGATCAGCAGAACCGGCTGCCCGGCAGCATTCGCCTGCGCCGACAGGTCGCCCCGCAGCACCAGCGCCACATCGACCTCGCCGCGCCGGACGGCGGCGATGGCCGCCTCTTCCCCCGTTCCCGGAAGGCGCTCGATGCGCAGGCTCGGGTCGGCTTCGAGCGCGCTCACGAGGCGCTGCGTGGTGGCGGTCCGTGCAAGGTCCGCCAGCCCGAGATGGATGCGGATGCGGTCGCCGATCGCGCCGGAGAAGATCGCGGCGAAGATGACGAAGATGACGGTCGGCAGCACGAAGGCCATCACCAGAGCCGCGCGGTCGCGCAGCAGCGAGAGCCACATCACCCGGAAGGCCGCCGCGATCATGCCGCCGCCCCGCGATCCGGCGCCAGCGCATCCCGGTAGAGCGTTTCGAGGCCGGGGCGGCGCACGCGGATCTCGGTCGCCGGCACGCCCTCCGCCCGCAGGGCGGCGAGCAGGGCCGCACCGTCGAGCCCGCCCGCGGCGCCGTGGTCGGCCCGCCAGAAGCGCGGATCGGTCCCGTGCGGCGAGAACCCCGTCCGGCGCAGGGCCGCCCCGGCCGCGGCGTCGGGCGCGCCCTCCAGCACCGCCTCGTGCTCGGGCGGCGCCTCGTTGAGCGGGCGCATCAGCTCGGCCAGGGCGCCCTCGCGGCGGATCCGCCCGTCGGCGACGATGGCGACCCGGTCGGCCAGCCGCTCGGCCTCGGAGAAGTCGTGGGTGCTCAGGACGAGGCCGGCGCCGTCCGCGCGCAGCTTCGCCAGCACCGCGTGGATCGCCGCGCGGGCTTCCAGATCGACGCCTTGCGTCGGCTCGTCGAGCAGGATCAGGTCGGGGGCGGCGAGGAGACTCGCTGCGATGTTCACCCGGCGCTGGTAGCCGCCCGAGAGCGTGGCGACCACCTGACGCCGCACGGAGTCGAGAGCGCAGCGCCCGGTCACCGCCTCGACGGCCCGGCGCCGCTCCCCGCGCGACAAGCCGGCGAGCCGCGCGAAGACGTCGAGGTTCTCGCTCACCGTGAGCCGCGGATAGAGCGCGATCTCCTGCGGCACGAAGCCGATCCTCTCGCGCACCGCGCGATCGGCATGCGGGTCCCCGCCGAGAACGCGCACGGAGCCGGCATCGGGCTTGAGCCGCCCGGCGAGCAGGCGGATCAGGCTGGTCTTGCCGGCGCCGTTCGGCCCGAGCAGCGCCAGCGTGGTGCCGCGGGAGAGAACGAGTTCGACGCCGCGCAGGGCCGGGCGGCCACGATAGGCGAGAGCGGCGCCCTCGACGCGGGCGAGGGGCGGGGCGGCGGGGGCCATCACCGGCCCGTCAGCGACGCGGCAGCGGGCGAGCGAGACGCACCCGGATCGAGGCGCCGGGCTCGCGCAGGGCGAAGCTCGCCTCGACGAAATCCGGTCTGGCCCGACGCCCGACCGCGCCCGAGAAACCGTAGGGCTCCAGCGGCAGGCCGAGCCCCGTGCGGTCGAGCCGGCCGTTGCCGTCGCTGTCCTGGAAGGCCGCGACCGCCCAAATCCCGGGGGATATGCCGGTGAACACGAAGCGCGACTGGGACCCGCGGACGGGGGCGCTTCGGCCGACCGGGCAGGCGGCCTCCGACAAGCCGCCCTGGCAGAGGGTGACGTAGACTTCGCCCGCGCCCGGCTCGGCCCCTTCGACGACGACCTCCACGCTCGCGGCCCGCGCCGGGCCGGCGAGCACGGCCAGCGCGGCGAGGCTCGTGAGGGCGCGCCTCAACTCGGGTCGCCCTGCGTGGCGAGCGGCGAGGTGCCCGGAAGGTCCGCCAGGATCGCGGGGGCCTTCTCCCGGGCGAGATCCTCGATCAGCAGGCGCGCGGAGATGCGCGCGCCCTCGTAGATCACCGGAAGGCCCGAGCCCGGATGCGTGCCGCCGCCAACGAGGTAGAGGCCCGGCCCGAAGCGGTTATGGGGGCGGAACCACAGCATCTGGAGCAGGTCGTGGGCGAGGTTGAAGGTCGCGCCCTCGTGCACCGCGAACTCGTCGCGCCAGTCGCGGGGATCGACCACGCGCTCGTAGCGGATGCGGCTCTCCAGGTCGGGAATTCCGAGCAGCTTCAGGCGCTCCAGGATCAGCTCGCGGTAGGAGGGACCGACCGCCTCCCAATCGATGCCGGATTTCAGGTTCGGCACCGGCACCAGCACGTAGAGCGACGTGTGGCCGGGGGGCGCCATGCCGCCATCGGTGAAGCCTGCGTGCTGCACGTAGATCGAGGGCTGCATCGGCAGGATGCCGCCGGTGATCTCGGTGATGTTGCGCTCGTACTCCTTGGACAACAGGATCGTGTGATGGCCCAGGCTCTCGGGCATTTTGCCCTCGATGCCGAGGTAGAGCATGTAGGTCGAGCAGGAGAGGCGGGCCTTGCCGATCTTGGCGTCGCGCCAGCGCGGGCGGCGCTCCTCCGGCACGAGATCGCGGATCGCCTTGGCGAAATCGCCGTTCACGACCACCGCGTCGGCCTTCAGCGTCTCCCCGCCGACGACCACGCCGCAAGCGCGCTTGCCCTCGAACAGCACCCGCTCGACGGTCTGGCCGAGGCGGATGTCGACGCCCATGCGGCGGGCGAGCCCCGCCATCGCCTCCGACACCGCGCCGCAGCCACCGACGGGGTGGTAGACCCCGTGCTCGTATTCGAGGAACGAGAGGATCGTGAACAGGCTCGGGCAGCGGAAGGGCGACATCCCGAGGTATTTGGTCTGGAACGAGAAGGCGAGGCGCACCCGCGGATCGGCGAAGTAGCGCCTGAGATCCCGGTCCACGCTGCGGCCGGGATGGAGATGGGGCAGGGCGGCGAGCATCGCCGGGCTCGCCATCGACAGGAAATTGTCGAAGGGCTGTTCCAGCACCGGCTTGAAGTAGTTCAGCTTGGTCCGGTTCTCGGCGAAGAACTTTTCCACGTTCTCGGCGTCCGCCGGGGCCAGGCGGGCGATCTCCTCCTTCAGCCGCGGCACGTCACCGGTCGCGCGGATCTGCCCCGAGACGCCGCCCTCGCCCTCGAAAACGAGATTGTATTGCGGGTCGAGCCGCTCCAGGCGGACATGGTCCTCCAGGCGCTCGCCGCAGGATTCGAAGATGTCGGCGAGGATCTGCGGGTAGAGGAAGAAGGTCGGGCCGATGTCGAAGCGGTAGCCGCCCGGCGCCTCGACGGTCTTGGTGCGCCCGCCGACCGCCGCGTCGCGCTCGATCAGCGTGACGTGCAGGCCGGCCTTGGCCAGGAGCAGCGCCGTGGCGAGCCCTCCCGGCCCCGCTCCGACGACGATGACGCGACGGCCCGACAGGGTGCGCAAACCTTCACGCGACTTCAACAACGCCCCAGGGCTCCTCGATCCGCACGAAAACGTGACGGGCAATCTTGGCCGGAAGCGCGCGGCCGGCAAGTCGCGCGGATTGTCGCGCGCGATTTTCTTGGGCTGCGTCGGGTTCCAGCCCGGATCACGTCCGACCACGCCGCCGAAGCGGCACCACCGCGGCGGCCCCGATCTGCGGCCCGGTCTCGGCATCGAGATCGGGCACGGCGATGATCGGCGCGCCGCGCAGATCCCGGCGCATGACGATGGCGCCGCGCTCCTCCAGATAGCCGAGCATGCGCCGGGCGCGACCCGCGGAGCTCGTGCCGTAGGCTTCCGCCAGGGCAGCGTCGGAGGGGCAGGGCGCGTTCTGAAGCGCGGTGCGGGCGATCAGCAGGAACAGCCCGGCGAGATCCTCCGGCAGGCCGGCGGCGATCCCCTGCGCCCGCTCCCAGGCCGGCCCCTCGGCCATGGCCTCGTCGACGCCGGCCCGGGCCACGGCGAGCCGCCGCTTGAACTCGGGCAGGCCCATCGCCTCGCCGCCGATCCGGCGGATGCGGCAACGGACGGTGAAGTCCTGGTAGAGGGTCGCGGGCGTGCAGGCGGCGGCGTCCGAATCCGCCAGCACCGAGGCCAGCACCTCGGCGATCGCCGCCTCGCGCTCGGCCGGGTCCATCGGCTCCTCCTCCGGCAGATCCTCGCGCACCGGCGGCCGGTAATTGGCGAGCTGGACCAGCACGTCGGGCCCGGGGGCGCGCACGGGCTTGGGCCGGGGACCGAGCGGAAGTCGCGCCTCTTCCTCGGGCGAGGCGGTGAGGATCAGGGCGCGGGCCTCCTCGCCCATGGTGGGCAGGGGCAGAAGGGCGGGAGCGGCGTTGCGGCTCTCCGTTACGGTCGGACCGATGGCGATGGGCAGCGGGCGCTTCGAGATCGCGGGCCCGAGGCCCACGAAATGGCCGCGCGCGAGGTCGCGAAAGGTCTCGGCCTGACGCCGATCGAGGCCGAGCAGGTCGGCGGCGCGCGCCATGTCGATGTCGAGGAAGGTGCGGCCCATCAGGAAGTTCGAGGCTTCCGCCGCGACGTTCTTGGCGAGCTTGGCCAGACGCTGCGTAGCGACGATGCCGGCGAGCCCCCGCTTTCGCCCGCGGCACATCAGGTTGGTCATGGCGCCCAGCGAGAGGCGGCGGGCCTCGTCGGAGACCTCGCCCGCGGCGGCGGGGGCGAAGAGCTGCGCCTCGTCCACCACCACCAGCATCGGGTACCAGAGCGAGCGGTCGGCATCGAACAGGCCGCCGAGGAAGGCGGCGGCCGCGCGCATCTGGTCCTCGGCGTCGAGCCCTTCGAGCGAGAGCACGACCGAGACCCGGTGCTCGCGCACCCGGGCGGCGATGCGCAGAAGCTCGGCCTCGTTGCCGTCCGCCTCGACCACGACGTGGCCGTAGCGCTCGGCCAGCGTGACGAAATCGCCCTCCGGGTCGATGATCGCCTGCTGCACGAGGCCCGCGCTCTGCTCCAGCAGCCGGCGCAACAGGTGCGATTTGCCGGAACCGGAATTGCCCTGGACGAGCAGGCGTGTGGCCAGCAGCTCGGTGAGGTCCATCGTCCCGGGCCTGTCGCCGGCCCGCCCCAGATCGATCTCGTAGCCCATCCCGTACCCCGCTGGCGCCCTGGCTGTCTAACATGGGCGGGCGGGGCAGGGTCCGCGGCGGGCCGGGCCGTCCACAGGCGGGAGGCCGCACCCCGCGCCGTCAGCGCGAGGGGAAGCGAAGCGATCCAGGGGCGCCACCTCTCCGGATCGTTCGGAGCGCTGGATGGCTTCGGCTCCGCCTCGCCATGACGGAGCGGATTGCCCGCCGGCTCAGCGGCCTTCGCAGGCGGCCCCGCCTCCGAGCCGCCGCCCTGTCAGATGATGCAGCGCGATCGCCCCGGCCGTCGCCACGTTGAGGGAGTCGAAGCCCGGCGCCATGGCGATACGCACCCGGCGGGCCCGGGCCATCAGCGCGTCGGGCAGGCCGGGCCCCTCGGTGCCGAGGAGTAGCAGCGTGCGCGCCGGCGGCTCCAGCGCGTCCAGCGTCTCGCCGCCGCCGGGAGTGAGCGCCAGCGGCGCGAGGGCGTGGCGCTCGGCCAGATCCAGCAGCGCCGCCCCGCTCGCCGCGCGGGCGAAGGGCACCGTGAGCGCCGCGCCGGCCGAGACGCGAATCGCCTTGCGGTAGAGCGGGTCGCAGGTGGCGGCATCGAGCCAGACCGCGTCGGCGCCGAAGGCGGCGGCGTTGCGGAAGAGGCCACCGACATTGTCGTGGTTGGTCAGCCCCACGAGGCCGACCACGAGGGCCGGGGCAGGGGCGGGCGGGATCAGCGCCCCCGGTGCCGGCTCCTCGCCGCGCAGGCCCACCGCCAGCACGCCGCGATGGATCGGGAAGCCTGCGACCGCGCTCATCACGTCCCGGCCGGCGAGGTAGACCGGCGGCCCGCTCTCGCGAAACAGGTCCGCGAAGGCCGGCCAGCGCTCGGGCGCCAGCAGGACCGATTCCGCCGCGAAGCGGGCGCGGGCTGAGAACAGCATCCGCAGGGTCACCTCGCCCTCGACGATGAAGCGGCCCTGGCGCCCCACGAGGTCGCGCTCGCGCACGGCCCGGTAGGCGGCGAGCCGAGGGTCGTCCGGGTCGTCGATGGCGATCGGTTCGGACAATGGCGGGCTACGCCCGGCCGCCGCCCATGCGCATGGCAAGCGGGTCCGCCTCTTCCTTCTTGGGCACCTTCACCAGGGCCTCGCCGTCGAGCACCACCTCGTCGCCGACGGAGCAGGTGCAGGCGAGGCGGGCGCGGCGGCGCTCGGGGATCAGTTCGGCCACCTCGACCTTCACCTCGACGATGTCGCCGATGCGCACGGGCGCGCGGAAGTTCAGGGTCTGCGAGATGTAGACTGCGCCCGGACCCGGCAGGCGGGTGCCGAGCACCGCCGAGATCAGGCCCGCCGTGTAGAGGCCGTGGGCGATGCGGGTGCCGAAGGGCGTGCGCGCGGCGAAGTGCTCGGAGAGATGGATCGGATTGCGGTCGCCGGTGATCTCGGCGAAGCCCACCACGTCGGAGGAGGAGATCTCCTTCTTGAGGATCTCGGTCAGCCCGACTTCGAGATCCTCGAAGTACAGCACGCGCAGTTCAGGCAACATCGTCGAGGCCTCCTCGGTCCGGGCCGCTCGATGGAGCGCACGGCAGCCCTTTGGCAAAGCTTTCGCCTCGCACAGGCGTGCGCGCAAATCCAGCCGGACAATAGGGCCAATGCGGACGCAGCGGCGTGATCCGGTTTCCGGTCGATCCGATCGGAGATCGTTCACCCGCGCCCACGCGGCGCCTGAGCGAAGCCCGGAGCCGCGACCCCGAAGGATCGGCCGGATTGCGGACGTGCCCTCGACAGGGCCGGGTGCCTCGGGCAATCACCGGCCCGCTTCCACCTGCCATGGAACCCGCCGGTGCCCCACCCGCCGCCCACACCGAGCCTGCGCCCCGTCGTCGCCCGCGTGGCGGCGCTGAATCTCGGTTACTTCGGCATCGAGATCACGGTGGCCCTGGCCATCGGCTCGGTGGCGCTCATCGCCGACAGCCTCGACTTTCTCGAAGACGCCGCGATCAACCTCCTGATCTTCGCCGGGCTTGGCTGGAGCCTGCGCAACCGGGCGCGGCTGGGCACCCTGCTCGCCGCCATCCTGCTGGTGCCGGGCCTCGCCACGGCCTGGGCCGCCTACGAGAAGTTTTCCGACTTCACCGCGCCGTCCCCCGTGCCGCTGACCCTGACCGGGATCGGGGCGCTTCTCGTCAACCTCGCCTGCGCGCTGATGCTGGCCCGCCACCGGGACGGCCACGGCAGCCTGACGCGGGCGGCCTACCTCTCCGCCCGCAACGACGTGGCCGCCAACGTGGCGATCATCGTGGCGGGTCTCGCCACGGCCGTGATCCTCGCGCGCTGGCCCGCCTTCGCTCCCTGGCCGGACCTCGTGGCGGCCCTGGGCATCGCCATCATCAACGCGGATTCGGCCTTCGACGTGCTCAAAGCCGCCCGGCGCGAGTGGCGGGCCGCGGCCGAGGCCGCCCGCGCAGAGGCCTGACCTCGCCCTCGATCTTTCCCCAAAACCTGTTCCGGACAAACGTGCTGCGCCTCTTTCCCCTCTCCGACCTGCATCTCGAACGGCGCCGGCCCGATCTGATCCCGCCGCCGTCAAACCCCTTCGACGTCCTCGTCTGCGCGGGCGACCTGCACGAGGGCCAGCCCGAGGCCGGACTCGCCACGGTGCTGGCGCTCGCGGGCGAGCGGCCGGTGGTGCTGGTGCCGGGCAACCACGAGCACTACGCCCCGACGGGCGACCCGCGCACCGCGTCCGAACTCCTCGCCGCCCTGGAGCGCGAGGTCGCCCGGCTGAACGGGCTGGGGCAGCGCATCCACCTGCTCCAGGGTGGGCAGGACGCGGTGATCGGGGGCGTGCGCTTCGTCGGCACGACGCTCTGGAGCGACTGGTCGCTTGCCGGGCGCTGGCTCGCCGACGACACGCCCGACCGGCCCGACGACCCGGTGGCGTACGCCGCCGCGCGGATGACCGATCCCGTCACCGGCTCGCGGGAGTATCGCGGCTCGATCCGCCGGGCCGACCGCCAGCCCTGGTCGCCGGCCGATGCGATGGAGGCTCATTCCCGCGAGAAGGCCGCCCTGCTCGAAAGCCTCGCCCGGAGCCATCCGGGGCCGACGGTCGTCGTCACGCATCACCCTGCGAGCCCGCTCGCCGCCGACGCCTTCCGGGATGCGCCGGGCGTGCCCTGGTGGGTGCCGGCCTTCTACGCCACCACCGTCCTCGACGACCTGCCGGACGCCGTCCGGCCCGCGGCCTGGATCTCGGGTCATTTCCACGCCGGCCACGACATGCGCGTCGGACGCACCCGCTGGGTCGCCAACCCGGTGGAGGGCGGGACGTTTCGCAACGACCTCGTCGTCGAGGTCGCGTAGCGGACCTCTCGACGAAACCCCGGAGCCGGCTCACGCGTAGGAGACGGCACCTGCCTCAAGGCGGGGAAGACCGACAAAAGATCCGGGAGATTCGTCCATGAACGCCTTCATCGCCGTGGTGCTCGTCTGCGCCAACGCCGTTCCGCAGCAGGATTGCAACGACGAGCGGGCGAGCGAGGTGCGCAAGGTCAGGGTGGCGAACGAACTCGGCTGCACCAGCGGCTGGCAGGAAATCATCGCCCGCACCGACCTGCGCGACGAGGTCGGCAAGACGAGCTATCTCAAGACCGAGTGCCGCCGGGTGAAGGAGCGGGACTAGAATCTATCCCGACACGCTCGATCAGGATCGTCCCGCGCCCGTGAGAACGGCACGACCGGAGTTTCCCGGGAGACACTGACTCGGGGAATAGTCGCCGCGAGCCGCTCCGGCGTCGCCTCGGCGCCGGAATCTGCTATTCAGGCGCGGTCGGATCCGAATATCCGCCCGCGCGGACGGGTCCGGCCCATAGTTCTCCGGATCGTCGAGAGAGTGATGCGCCTGAAACCCGGACCCGCCGCCCTGCGCCTGCCCGTTCTGGGCGTGCTGGCCGCCTTGTCCGTGACAGCGCCTTCCCTCGCCGCCGCGCCGCCCAGCCAGCCGACGGAGGGTCCGGGCGGGATCGGCGACAAGTCCGCCACCATCGCCAAGCGCGCCGTGGGCCGGGCGAGCGGAGCGAGCTACGTCTTCCACAAGGCCGGCCCGGCGCCGGAGGGCGGACGGCCGGTCGCGGTGTTCCTGCACGCCTGGGGCGCGCCGAACCCGCAGGCCTACGGCGCCTGGATCGACCATCTCGCCCGCCACGGCTGGCTCGTGCTGTTCCCCCGCTTCCAGGAGGTGAACCGCACCCGCCCGGCGGACGCCCCGGCCATCGCCGCGCGCCTCCTCAAGTCGGCACTGGCCGACCTCGCCAACGACGCCGACGCCCGGCCCGACACGAGCCGCCTCGCCCTGATCGGGCATCTGGCCGGCGCGCCGCTCGCCGCCCACCTCGCGGCGGAGGCCGAGAAGGAGGGCCTGCCCGCGCCCAAGCTTGTCTACGTGACGATGCCCGGCGGCATCGCCCGGGACGCCAAGTCCCGCGGCATCCCCCTGGGCGACCTCGACGGCATCGCCCCGAAGACCTTGCTCGTCACCGTGATCGGCGACCGGGACGCGCGGGCCGCCGACGCCGCCGCCCGGCGCATCCTGCGCGACGCCCATTCCGTGCCGCCGGAGCGCAAGTTGTTCGTGCGCGCGCTCTCCGACGACCACGGCTTCCCGGCGCTCACCGCGACGCTGGCCGCGCCCGCAGGGCTCGACGCCGCCTATGACGGCGGCGCGATCAAGCTGCCCCCGGACCCGCCGGGCGAGAAGCCGCCGCCCTTCCGCTGGTCGGCGGACATGGCGCTGTCGGGCGAGCAGACGACCCTGGTTTCGCAGATCAACAACGCCCGCGCCGACAGCCTCGACTACCTCGCCTTCTGGCGCACCTTCGATATGGCGGCTTCCGCCGCCTTCGCCGGCAAGGACGCGACGAGCCTGAAGAACGATCCCGCTTTCAGCGACATGCGCCGCTGGGGCGACGGCTGGCCGGTCAAGCGCCTGGGCGTCGAGATCCCGAAAGCTCCGACCGCGGCCCCCGCGGCCGTGCAGCGCTGAGTCACGGCTCGAACCCCGATCCCACCCGGCACGCGGCCCCGTCCGGGCCGGTGCCCGCTCGCAAACCAGGAAGAGTGCCGTCAAGCCGATGAAGCTGTTTCACTCGCACAGCTCGCCCTTCGTGCGGAAGGTGATGGTCGCGGCCCAGGAACTCGGCCTCGCCGAGCGGCTGGAGCTGCTGCCGAGCGCCGTCCACCCGGTCAAGCGCGACCGCTCGGTGCTGGCGCAGCACCCGCTCGCCCAGGTGCCGACGCTGATCCTCGACACGGGCGAGAGCCTCGCCGACAGCCGGGTCATCTGCGAATATCTCGATGCGGAAGCCGGCGGCCGGCTGTTCCCGGCGCAGGGCCCCGCGCGCTGGCGGGCGCTCAACGAGCAATCCACCGCCGACGGGGTGCTCGATGCCGCCCTGCTGATCCGCTACGAACTCACGGCGCGCCCGGAATCCGAGCGCTCTGCCGCCTGGATCGAGGGGCAGACCGCCAAGATCGAGAGCGCGCTGGCCTGGTTCGAGGAGGGGTCGGACGAACGCGCCGATCGCGTGGATATCGGCACCATCGCGCTCGCCTGCGCGCTGGGCTATCTCGACCTGCGCTTCTCCGACATCGCCTGGCGCGACGACGCCCCCGATCTGGCCGCGTGGTTCGCGCGCTTCGAGGAGCGGCCTTCCATGGTGGCGACGCGCCCGCCCGCGGGCTGAACCGTCGAGGGGTCTTCCGGCTGGCTCAGCCCTTGCTAAGCTTGGCCGTCCCCACCGGGAGGCCCCGTCATGCCCGACTTCGTCGCCGCCGCCCTCGCATCCGTGACCTTCTGTCTCGCCGTCGTCGCGCTCAACGCGTTGACGCGCCTCGCCCTCCAGGTCCAACTCGCGCCGGACGGGCTCGCCGAGAACGGCTTTCTCCAGTTCGGCGGCGCGCTGGTGCTGGCGCGCACGACCTACCGGCGCGCGACCCGGGTACCGGGACGGCTCATCGGCGACTGAGCCGCGCCTGCCGGTAAAGACGTTCCGGCCGAGAGGCTTATCCCGGGACGTTGTGAATCCGGATTGCTTCGGCTTCACCTCGCCATGACGCAGAGACCTGCGCCGTCATCGCGAACGACAGCGAAGCGATCCAGGCACCGCGCCGGCGCCGAACACGAAAAAGCCCGCCGGCGGCAACACCGCGGCGGGCTCCGGCACGAGACCCGCCCGAGGGCGGGACCGTGTCCCTAGAAGTACGACTTCAGCACGCCCCGGCGGCGCACGTCGAGCGTGGCGCAGTGGAACGAGCCGCCGAAGGGGCCGTAGGACAGGAACGGCGCCGGGATCGGATCGAAGCCCCAATCCTTCAGGGCCTTGATCAGGGTCGGCTGGCTCTGGTCGACGACGATCTTCTTCTCGTCGATGGCGAGCACGTTGATCGAGGTCCAGGGCGAGCACATCGAGATTTTGCTCATGAAGCCCTCGACCGGGTCGGGGCGCGGCGCGATCAGCACGTCCCACTTCTTGAGCACGGCCGGCAGCTTCTCGACATCGATATAGTCGGGATTGACCAGCACCTTGCCCGGCGCCAGCGGCATGAACGACGAATCGATGTGCATCGGCTGCGGGCAGCGGCTCTCGATCTCGTGGATGCGGAAGCCGGGGCCGAGGTGGCGGCGCAGCCACTCGATGCCCATCAGGTTCGTCACGTTCGAGCGGGTCACGAACAGATCGCGGCCGCAGCGCACGAAGTCGGCCGCGTCGAAGACCGGCTCGAACTCGTTGACCGTGAACTGCATGGGCTCGCCGGCCTTCAGGTTCGGCACCCGGTAATCGTAGTTGTAGAGGTCGTCCGTCAGCTGAGGACGCGGCGCGGAGGTCCAGCGCGCGCCGGCGCGGAAGTACTCCTTGAAGAGCGAACGGTAGGCGTCGCCCTCGAAGTAGCGCGAGCGCCAGCACATCGGGCTCTCGATGATCTCGTCGCCGATCACGAGGTACGGGTCGCGCGGGCAGGCGACGCAGAAGCCGCGCGAGGTCCAGCGCGGGGCCTTGAACTTCTTCGAGAAGTCGACCGGGTCGGGACGGCGCACCTTCACGCCTTCGCCGGCCAGGATATTGATGAAGTTGTCGAGCTCCTGTTGAGCCAACTTCTTCATGAACTTCGGATACTTCCAGCCGGAGGCGAAGCGGTAGAACGGCTGGGCCGCCCGCGGCAGGTTGAAAATCACGGTGAGGTGATGGGTCGGGATCGTGGCGCCGTCGAGCGAGCCGACGATCACCTCCTCCAGCGGGTCCCACTCGTTCCAGGCCATCACCGGGCTGCGGGTGGCGGGGATGTCGCGGCGGGACTCGTAGCCCTCCGAAAGGCCCCTCGTCGAGGCGTCGTCGACCAGGGCGGAATCCGCCGTGATCTGCGGCTCGCGATCCATTATCGGCTCCATTGAAGCGGCGTCTCGCGACAATCGTCGCCAGCGTCCACCGCGGGCGCCGCTTTGCTCCCCGGTGTGTCAATCGGGTGATAGACAGGGCTGGGCAAAGCTGCAACCTGCGGAAACGCTCCGCAGCGTCGGCCAAGCTTCGAAGGCCGGCACGGGTGGGATTTCGACAACACTAGCCTTCGCCGATTATCGAAAGAGGCTGATGAAGCGTCTCACTACACTGGCATCGATCGTTGGATTGGGTACGGCGCTGGCGCTGTTCCTGTCCTCCGGCGTGTCCGATGTCACGGCCGCGCTCGTCGGCGCGGGCTGGGGCGCCGTCGTCGTCGTGCTCGCCCGCTTCGCCGCGGTCGCCTGGGCGGGTCTCGGCTGGCACGTGGTCTTCCCCCGCGGCGCCGGCCCCACCTTGCGCGACTGCATCTCGCTGCGCTTCGTGCGCGAGGGCATCAACACGCTTCTCCCGGTGGCGCAGGTCGGCGGCGACCTCATCGGCGCGCGCCTGCTCATCCGCCGCGGCACCCCGGGCGGCATGGCCGGCGCCAGCATGTTCGTCGACCTGATGACCCAGGCGATCACCCAGCTCCTCTTCACGGTGGCCGGGCTTCTGCTGCTGATCCAGATCACCGGCGACGGGCCGATGGTGCGCACGGTCGCGGGCGGCGTGCTGATCGCCGTGCCGGCGCTCATCGCCTTCTACGTCATCCAGCGCCGCAGCGGTCACCGCCTGATCGAGGCGGCGCTCAGCCGCTTCGCCGCGGGCCGCGAGTGGCGGGCGCTCGGCGCCGTCGACGTGCTCTACGAGAACCTGCGCCGCCTCTACGGCAACCGTGCCCGCGTCGGCGCCGCCCTGCTCGTCCATCTCGTCGGCTGGGTCGTCGGCACGGTCGAGGTCTGGATCGCGCTCAACGCGATGGGCTACTCGATCAGCTTCATGGACGCTCTCGTCATCGAGAGCCTCGCCCAGGCCGTGCGCGGCGCCGCCTTCGTGGTGCCCGGTGCCATCGGCGCCCAGGAAGGCGGCCTGATCGCCCTGTGCGCCCTGTTCGGCATCCCCCCGGAGGCCGCGCTCGCCCTCTCACTGGTCAAGCGGGTGGCCGACCTCGCCGTCGGCCTTCCGAGCCTCGCCCTCTGGCACCTGATGGAGCGCAAGGCCGCCGCCACCGCCGAGCCGGACGCGGCCGATGCGGTGCGCGAGGGTCTCGGCGCGATCCGGGCGCGGCTCGGCCGCCGCCTCGCTCCGGCCCCGCTCGCCCCGGCCTATTTCCCGGCCGCGCGGAATCCCGCCCTTTCCCCGGACAACGAAGCTGGAGCGCTCCAGAAGTGCGCCTGAACCGCCGCACCCTTCTCGCCGCCGCCGCGGTGCTCGCCGTCTCGGGGGCGCCGCAGGCCGCCAGGGCTGCGGAGGATCCAGCCGTCGAGCCGATCCGGCGCCTCTACGCCAAGTTCGAAGAGGCGCTGAAGAACGGCGCGGGCGACCTCAAAGCGCGCCTCGCCATCGTCGGCGACACCTTGGCCGCGACCTTCGACACGGCCAGCATGGTGCGCACCGCCGTCGGTCCGAAGTGGAAGAGCTTCAAGCCCGAGCAGCAGGAAGCTCTGACCGAGACCTTCGGCAAGTACTTCGTCACGCTCTACGCCAACCGCCTGTCGCAGGCGGCGGGCGGCAAGTTCGAGATCAAGCCCCAGAGCGAGGCGCGCGGGCCCAACCGCGTCGTCTTCACCCGGGTCTCGAACAAGGACGGCGACGATTCGGAGGTCGACTACGTCGTCAACCCGGAGAACCGGGTGCAGGACGTGCTGCTCAACGGCAACGTGAGCGAGGTCGCCTCCATGCGGGCGGGCTTTTCCGACCCGCTCAAGACCGGCGGCGCCGACGGTTTGCTGAAATTCATGCGTGAACGCACCGACGGGATGCTCGCTGTCAAAGTCTCGCCTTGAGACCCGTGTCCTAGGACGTCGCTCCGAAAGCCGGTCGTCGGCTTTCGGGACGATTCCGGAGCAGCGCTCTGCCCGAAACGGAGACCGGTTCGGGGGTCGGGAGCGCCTTACAGCAGGGCATCGGAGCCGCGCCCGGCGGGGCACGGCCTCAGGGCCCGACCAGACGCCCCGCCGCGGCGGGGATTCGATAGCCAGTCAGCAGCGAGCAACGCGGCGCCATGGACCTGAACGAGCTGCTGGGCTGGATCGCACCGCTTCTGCTGACGATGGCGCTGGCCGGCTGCGTCTACGCTCTGCTCGCCGCCTGGCTCACCGGCCGCTTCGCCGACCGCGCCGCGCCGGCCGCCCTGGCACCCGACGCGCCCCGCCCCGGCGTGACGATCCTCAAGCCGCTCTGCGGCCTCGAGCCGGACCTGTTCGAGAATCTCGACAGCTTCTGCCGCCAGGATTACGCCGGCCCGGTACAGGTCGTGTTCGGGGTACAGAACGCCGCCGACCCGGCACTTGCCGTGGTGCAGCGCCTGCGCGCGGCCCATCCCTCCTTGCGCCTCGACCTCGTGGTGGATGCGAGCCAGCACGGTTCGAACCGCAAGGTCTCCAACCTCATCAACATGTCGGAGAAGATCGCCCACGAAGTCGTGGTTCTGGCCGACAGCGACATGTCGGTGCGCCCCGACTACCTGGAGCGCGTCGTCGCCGCCCTTTCCCAGCCGGGCGTGACCGGCGTCACCTGCCTCTATCACGGCGTACCGGGTGAGCGCGGCCCCTTCGCTCAGCTCGCGGCGCTCGCCATCGACGTGCAGTTCGTGCCCAACGTCATCCTCGGCACCAGCTTCGATCTCGCCCGGCCCTGCTTCGGCTCCACCATCGCCATGACGGCGGCGTCGCTCGCCCGCATCGGCGGCTTCCGCGCCTTCAAGGACGATCTGGCCGACGACTACGCCATCGGCGAGGCCCTGCGCGCCGACGGCGGCCGCATGGCGATCCCCGCCTTCACCATCGGGCATGCCTGCGTCGACACCGACCTCTCCGGCCTGTGGCGGCACGAGTTGCGCTGGAACCGCACCATCCGCAACGTCGATCCGAAGGGCTATGCCGGCTCGGTCGTCACCCACGCCTTCCCGCTGGCCCTGCTCGCCGCGCTGATGCCCGGCGCCGGCATCGGCGCGCTGGCGGTGGCCGCGCTCGCGCTCGCCTGCCGCATCCTGCTGTGCCTGCGCATCGAGCGCGCCTTCGGTCTCGCGCCCCACGCCTACTGGCTGTTGCCGATACGTGACATGCTCTCCTTCATCAACTTCACCTGGAGCTTCGTCTCGGGTGCGGTGACATGGAAAGGTCACGATTACCGTGTGGTTGCGGACGGCACGCTCATTCCGGAGCACGGCCTCGGTCGCGAGTCGCGCGCGACGTCGGTCTAAGCTTCAAACCATTCGCCCTCTACAGTCATTCGCTCGAGCCTTGAGGCCTTGAACCCCATGCGCACGCTTTTCCTGCAGGCCCCCACCTTCGACGGCTTCGATGGCGGCGCCGGCTCGCGCTACCAGGCCAAGCGCGAGATCAAGTCGTTCTGGTACCCAACCTGGCTGGCTCAGCCGGCCGCGCTGGTGCCGAACTCGAAGCTGATCGATGCGCCGCCGCACAACATCAAGCTTCAGGAGATCGTGGCCCAGGCCAACGATTTCGACCTCGTGGTGCTCCATACCTCGGTCCCGTCCTTCAAGTCGGACGTGAAGACCGTCGAGGCGCTCAAGGCCGCCAACCCGCGGCTGATCGCCGGCCTGATCGGCGCCAAGGTCGCGGTCGATGCCGCCGGCGCCATGGCCCAGGCCCCGGCCATCGATTTCTGCGCCCGCAACGAGTTCGACTTCACCGTCAAGGAAGTCGCCGACGGCGTGCCGATGTCGGAGATCAAGGGTCTGTCCTATCGTGACGCCAACGGCGTCGTGGTCCACAACGAGGACCGCGAAATCATGACGGACATGGATCAGCTGCCCTTCGTCACGAGCGTGTACAAGCGCGACCTCGAGATGGAAAAGTACTTCATCGGGTACCTCAAGCATCCCTACATCTCGTTCTACTCGGGCCGCGGCTGCAAGAGCCGCTGCACCTTCTGCCTCTGGCCGCAGACGGTCGGCGGGCACACCTACCGCACCCGCTCGGTCGCCCACGTGATCGAAGAGATCAAGTACTGCCTGAAGGAATTCCCGCAGACGAAGGAGTTCTTCTTCGACGACGACACCTTCACGGACAATCTCCCGCGCGCGGAAGAGATCGCCCGCGAGCTGGGCAAGCTCGGCGTAACCTGGTCGTGCAACGCCAAGGCCAACGTGCCCCGCGAGACCCTGAAGGTGCTCAAGGAGAACGGCCTGCGCCTGCTGCTGGTCGGCTACGAGTCCGGCAACCAGAAGATCCTGAACAACATCAAGAAGGGCATGCGCGTCGAGGTGGCCGAGAAGTTTACCAAGGACTGCCACGACCTCGGCATCGCCATCCACGGAACCTTCATCGTCGGCCTGCCGGGCGAGACGAAGGAGACGATCCAGGAGACGATCGCCTTCGCCAAGCGCATCAACCCGCACACCATCCAGGTCTCGCTGGCCGCGCCCTATCCGGGCACGTTCCTCTACAAGCAGGCGGTCGAGAACGGCTGGCTCGATGTCGAGAATGCCGAGCTGGTCGATGAGAACGGCGTGCAGATCGCGCCGCTCCACTACCCGCACCTCTCGCACGGCGAGATCTTCGCCGCGGTGGAAGAATTCTACCGGAAGTTCTACTTCCGCGCCCCGAAGATCGCCTCGATCGTGAACGAGATGGTCCGCTCGCCCGACATGATGAAGCGTCGCCTGCGCGAGGGCGTCGAGTTCTGGCACTTCCTCCGGGACCGCAAGGCCGCCGCGTAACACTGCTCCGCCGCGCGACCGAGCAAACAGGAAAGGCCGGGCACCCGCCCGGCCTTTCTTGCTTCCAGGGCTCTGCCATCGACCCGCGAGAGGGCAGGCCCTCTCGACACCCGTGATGAGGGGATTTCCGTGAAGCGACTGGTCGTCACCGCCGACGATTTCGGCTTGAGCCAGGAGGTCAACGAGGCTGTCGAGCAGGCCCATCGCGAGGGGGTTCTCACCGCCGCCAGCCTGATGGTCTCCGCGCCCGGTGCCGCCGATGCCGTCGAACGAGCGCGCGGGATACCCTCACTGCGGATCGGGCTGCATCTCGTCCTGGTCGAAGCATGGCCGACCCTGCCGCCCGAGACGCTTCCCGACCTCACCGACGGGCAGGGGCTGATGCGGCGCGACATGGAGCGCCTCGGCCTCGACCTCGCCCTCAAGGCCAGCGCGCGCCGGCAGCTCGCCGCCGAGATCACCGCGCAGTTCGAGGCTTTCCGCGCGACCGGCCTGCCGCTCGATCACGTCAACGCCCACAAGCATTTCCATATCCACCCGCTGATCGCCGGGATGGTGCTTCGGATCGGCCGCGCCTACGGGATGCGGGCGCTGCGGGTGCCGCGCGAGCCGCGCGACCTGCTCCGGCGCGCCGAGCCCGTCTTCCAGGGCAAGCCCGCCCTCGACACGGCGCCCTGGGCAGCGCTCCTTGCCGTGCGGGCACGGCAGGCGGGGCTGCTGATCCCGGACCGGACGCTCGGCCTCGCATGGTCCGGGGCGATGACCCCGGACCGGGTCACCGCCCTGCTGCGTCACCTGCCGGACGGGCTGACCGAACTCTACACCCACCCCGCGACCTCGGGCGGCTTTGCCGGGGAGGCGCCGGGTTACCAGTACGCGGCCGAGCGGGACGCGCTGATCGCGCCGCAAGCGCGGGAGGCCGCCGACCGGAGCGGCGCAGCGCGGGGAGGCTTCTCGGATTTTCTGCCGTAGGCCTCCCCAGAAGGGCTGACCGCCGGCCCCGGGGCGTCGGCGTCAAGGCGCCGCCCGGAGCCTGATCGAGATCAACGCGATCCGATCCGATGGAGAGCATCCTTCACCGGAAGCCGTGGCCGACGCTCGAAAGTCCGCAGGGGCAGGCATGCGGAAGGCGGCGGAAAAGCCTCCCGCAGGGTCAGCGTCGAGGACGCGAGGAACGCAACCGCCATGAGACGACGCACCACCGCCCTCGTTGCCCGGATCATCGCAGTGGGTCTGACCGGCACGGCCGCTTCGGCGGCCGGACTCGATTGCGGCCCGCCGCCGCCACCGCACCCGGACGCCGACGCAGCCCTGACCCAGGCAATCCTCTCGCCTCGGTGGTCCAGCGTCTCAGGAGCCAAGGCGTCTCGCGCGCGGTCATCTTGGATCGCGCGGTGGCCATCTACTGCCCACTCGTCGCCAAGGATGAGAGCCTGACGCTCGACCGCCAGCGGGAGGCGGTCCGGCGCTTCGCTTCCGTGCTGACGAGCCTCGTCTACGATCCCACCGATCCGACGCAGGGCGAGACCGCATTCATCCTGAGCCTGCCGGTCAAGCCGGCACTGTCGCTCCAGATCGATGCCGCCGCGGCCAAGGCGGGACTGACCCGCGACGCGTGGATCCTGCAGGCGATTCAGGCCCGTCTGGAGAGCGACTGACGCAGCTCCGCCGACCGCCTTACTTCACCGCGACATGCTCCCGGGCGACCGTGCCCGGCAGGCGGCCGGCTTCCTCGCCTTCGGGACGGCTCGCATCCGGCTGCTTCGGGGGCGGGCCGAGGAAGGCCGGAACCACGAAGAAGGCCGCGATCAGCGTGAAGAACAGCGACAGCGCGAGCAATTCGCCCATGCTGGCCGTGCCCGGATGGCTCGACAGCATCAGCGAGCCGAAGGCGGTGCCCGTGGTCAGCGCGGAGAAGAAGATCGCCCGCGTCAGGCTGGAGGCCAGCATGTCGACGACACCCGCCCGCCACGCGATCACGTAGTAGATGTGGAAGGCCACGCCGACCGCCAGCATCAGCGGCAGGGCGATGATGTTGGCAAAGTTCAGCGGCATGCCGATGACCTTGAGCGCCATCAGCGTCCACAGCGTCGCCAGCACCAGCGGGCCGAGCGTCATCGCCACGTCCCAGGGTTTGCGCAGCGCGACCGAGAGCAGGATGAAGATCAGCGCGAGCGCCGTCAGGCCGGCCTGCACGAAGGCACCGAGGATGGTGTAGCTCGATTCCGTCGTGGCGATCGGCGCGCCCGTGGCGTGGGGATCGATCGTCTGCACCTCCTTGGCGAAGCGGCGAAGCACCTCGTCGTCGTTCGAATCGCCCTTCGGGTGGACCTCGATGCGGGCGCGACCGTCGCTCGTCACCCACTCGGCCTTCAGGGGCTTGGGCAGGTTGTCGAGGGTGATCTTCTTCGGATCGAGCAGCCCGGACAGGCGGCTCATCAGCGTCTTCAGGTCGGTGGTGAGCGCGACGCTGGCAGCCTCGCGCTTCTCGGCGGGGGCGGCGGCGAGGGTGTCGAGGGTGCCCGACAGGCGGTCCGCCGCCTTGGCGCCGGCCGTGTCGCCGCTCGCGATGGTCTTCAGTGCCGCGGCCGTCTCCTTGAGCGCCTTGACGTTGTCGGCATCCGTCGGCGGCGGCGGCTTGCGGGCCGGGTTGAGGGCCGGTCCGAGAAGCTGCGCCGTCTCCTGGATCGTGGCGAGCTTCTGGTCCTGATCGCGGGGCACGAAGGTGTCAATCGAGATCACCTTGGCGACCGTGTCGAGACCCTCAAGGCGCTTGGACAAGTCCGGCACCGCATCGACGTTCGGGGCGAGCACGTCGATCGAGTTGGGGCTGGTGGCCGGGTCCTTGATCAGGTCGAGATAGGTCGCGATCGATTCCACCTTCGGGCTGCGCAGGTGCATCGGGTTGGAATCGAACGGCAGCTTCAGGAGAAGCGGGATGCCGGCGAGGGTGATCAGGCCGACGACGATCAGGACCCACTTGCGGTGCTCGACGATCCAGTGATCGACGCCCGCCATCCAGGTCGTCTCCACCGCCCGCTTCTCGCCGCGCGGGTTGAACACCGCGATCAGGGCCGGGAGCAGGGTGAGCGAGAACAGGTAGGCCACGATCATGCCGACGCCGGCGATGAGGCCGAGTTCGGACACGCCGCGGAACTGCGTGGGCAGGAAGGCGAAGAAGCCCGCCAGCAGCGAGACCGCCGCCAGCGTCAGCGACCAGCCGACCCCGCGCGACGCGCCGCGGAGCGCGGCGTCGACGCTGCCGAGTTCGTAGCGGTCGGCCCGGTAGCGCACGGCGAACTGGATGCCGAAATCGATACCGAGGCCCACGAACAGGGCGGCGAAAGCCACCGAGATCGGGTTCAGCTCGCCCACCATGGCCAGACCCAGAGCCGCCGTGACGACGAGGCCCGAGAAGGTCGTGATCAGAACGGCGATGACGAGCGGGCCGGAGCGGAGCGCCAGCCACAGGAACAGGACGATGGCCGCCGTCGTCAGCGAGTAGTTGAGGAAGGCGTCGTCGGCGAGCGTGGCGAACTCGTCGTCGGCCACCGCGACCGGGCCGGTCAGGCGGATGCGCAGGCCGTGCGCCGCATCGATGTTCTGCTCGGCGGCGACCCGCCGGATCAGCTTGGTCGCCTCGCGACCCGGCTCCAAGGCGTTGTAGTCGAGCACCGGCTGGATCATCACGAACTTGCGCGTGTCCGTGGTCTCGCTGCGCCCGCCCGCGAGCAGGGTCTGCCAGGACATGCGGGCGCGCTGCCCGTCGAGCACCTTGCGCAGGGTCTCGTCGATCTGGGTCATCGGCTGGGCGAGATCGTCGAGCTTGGCGTCGCCGCTCTTCACGCCCTTCACGCCGAGGCTGAGCACCCGCATCACGCCGCGCAGGGAGGGATCGGCGGCCAGCGGCCCGAGCAGGCCCTGCTGCTCGATCAGGCGCTCGGTGGCCTGCTCCAGTTCCTGCTGCGACATCAGCAGGAAGCCGTTGCGGTCGAAGAAGGGGCCGCCGTCGGGCCGGTAGACCGTCTCGATCTCGGAACGGTAGGATTTCAGGGCGTCGGCGAAGCGCGCGGCGGCCTCCTCGGCGATCTCCGGCGTCTCGCCGTCGATCACCGCGGCGACGAGATTCGTCCGCTGAGGGAACGCCTTCTCGAAGGCGATCTCGTCCTGGCGCCAGGAGACGCTCGGCTCGATCAGCCGCTCGACATCGGTGTTGATGCGGAACAGGTGGGCGGCCGCAGCAGCCCCCGCGATCGTGAGGAGCGCCGCGGCCACCAGAACCAGCCAGCGACGCCGGACGGAAAACGCGACGAGACGTTCGATCACGTAAAACCCTGCCTGCCTAGCGATCCGGTCCGACACCCCCGTGACGACGGTCCGGGACGTTTTTACGGTCCCGTTCCCTCCCGCGACACAGGACGCGGCGTCCTCAGAAGGCGGCGGCGCGCCGAATCGATCCTCGTCATGACCCGCCGGACGTGACCCCCGGGGGGTAGGAAGCCCGGATGGACGCCGCCGGTCGGCGGTCCCTTCCCGGCGGACACGGACCGCGCCTGGACGAGACTCCGAAGAGACTCCACGCCGATCATCCGTGTCGTTGGCGCGCTACCTACTTGTCCCGGCGAGGGAATGCAACGCGCCGGCACAATCGCCGGCAACCCTCGCGGGGCAGTGCGATTTCGCACCGCACCCGAAAGGCCGAGGCGCCCAGGGTCCCAGCGGAGTTCCCAGCGGGCGACTCGGTAGCTGGACCGAGGGCGGTCCGGCGGCACGGGGCGCACACGATATCGTCAACGATCCGGCCGTCCTTGCTTGGCTCAAGTTTCGCAAGGTCAAAAATCCGCCGCAGAACCCGGAAATCAGCAGATCATTCCCGTTTCGGTCCGCCCAGCCGAAGGCCTCACCCCGATGCCTGAAACCGCCTGCGCGTCCGCGACGACACAGTCAGCACAAATCGGGCGCGTCAAACGCCCTCTCGGAATGATTCCAGCCTAATGCGCTGGAATTCTTGTCCTTCTCACGCTAATCAGCCCGGCTGAATCCGGGAACAGCATTCAAGGAGCCGCGTCTTGGGAATCCCCATACGGTACGTCGCGAAGATCGGCGGCTACATCCTCAAGCAGCACCTCACGGGGCGGAAGCGCTATCCGCTCGTCATGATGATGGAGCCGCTGTTCCGCTGCAATCTCGCCTGCGCCGGCTGCGGCAAGATCGACTACCCCGACGAGATCCTGAACAAGCGCCTGCCGGTGGACGAGGCGCTCGAATCCGTGCGCGAGTGCGGGGCTCCCGTAGTCGTGATCGCGGGTGGCGAGCCGCTTCTCCACAAGGATCTGCCGCAGATCGTGCAGGGCATCATCGCGCAGAAGAAGTTCGCGATCGTCTGCACCAACGCGCTGCTCCTTGAGAAGAAGATCAAGGAGTACAAGCCGAGCCCCTACTTCACGTGGTCGATCCATCTCGACGGCGACAAGGAGATGCACGACGGCTCGGTGTGCCAGCGCGGCGTCTACGACAAGGCGGTGGCGGCGATCGCCAAGGCCAAGGAGATGGGCTTCCGGGTCACCATCAACTGCACCTTCTTCAACAATTCCTCGCCGGACAAGATCGCCGACTTCTTCGATTCGGTGACCCGTATGGGCATCGACGGCATCACCGTCTCGCCGGGCTACGCCTACGAGCGCGCGCCCGACCAAAAGCACTTCCTCAACCGCAAGGCGACCAAGGACCTGTTCCGCGGCGTGTTCCGGCACGGCAAGGAGAAGGGCCGCGAGAAGTGGACCTTCCAGCAGTCGGGCCTGTTCCTCGACTTCCTGGCCGGCAACCAGACCTACCACTGCACCCCGTGGGGCAACCCGACCCGCACCGTGTTCGGCTGGCAGAAGCCCTGCTACCTGCTCGGCGAGGGCTATGCCGCGACCTTCAAGGAGCTGATGGAGGAGACCGACTGGGACGCCTACGGCACCGGCAACTACGAGAAGTGCGCCGACTGCATGGTCCACTCGGGCTACGAGGCCTCCTCGGTGGTCGACTCCGTGCGCAAGCCCTGGAAGCCGCTGGTGCACGCGATCCGCGGCATCAAGACGGAAGGCGACATGGCGCCGGAGGTCAGCCTGGAGAACCAGCGCCCGGCCGAGTTCGTGTTCTCCCGCAACGTCGCCCAGAAGCTCTCCGAGATCAAAGCCTCGGGCGTCGACACCAAGCAGGAAGCCCGCAAGCGCACCGCCGCCTGAGGGCTCACGTCGGCAGACGTCCAACGAAAAGGCCCGCGCGGTTCCGCCGCGCAGGCCTTTTCATGTCCGGGCTCCAATCATGGCGTCGGAGAGGACTCGAGGCGGAGTCCAGGCGCCGGAGCGACCCATCCGAGGCTCAGGGCAGGCCGAGACCGGGGCCGAGCCGTGCCCGGCAGCGCGTGAGTGCAGCAAACGCCGCCGAGGAGTCGCGGCCGAGCCGGATCAGCTCGCCGATCCGGGCTCGACCGCTCAGCAGCGCCCCGAGCACCGCCCGGAGATCCGGCTCGCCCGCGGGCGTGAGGGCCGAGGCGGCGAAGGCGGGCAGGGCGCGTCCGGCAGGATCGCAGACGACGCGGATCGCCGCGAAGGGGAGGGCGTGGCGGGCGGCGTAGGCGGCCGCCACGTGGGATTCCATGTCGACTGCCAGGGCGCCCGTACGGGCGTGCAGCGCCGTCTTGTCGGCCACCGCCATGATCGCGACGTCCGAGCCCGCAAGGCCGCCGGCGACGACGCGATCCCGCGATCCCGCGAGGCGTTCGGAGAGATGTCGGGCGAGATCGGAATCCACCGGATCGCGCCCGTCTGCGTCGAGCCGGGTGCAGACGACCACGTCGCCTGGCCGGAGGGCCGGGTCGAGCCCGCCGGCGATGCCGAAGCTGATCACCGCGCGCAGTCCGGCGGGCGGGCGCCCGTCGAGGACAGTCCGCAACCGGGCGGGATTGCCTCCGGCCTGGATCGTCTCGACGCCGGGCCCGGCGGCGATGCGCGCCTCGCGGGCCAGCCCGACCACGGCGAGAACCGTCCCCGCGCCCATCGGAGCGGCCGCCGCGCCGCGGCTCACCGCTGGCGCGCGACGGAGTAGAGGGAGGCGCCGGAGGCGACCGGAGCGGCCACGGTGGAGAACACGCCGAGCACCTTGCCCACCTCGGCGAACGGCGCGCTCGACACGTAGACGAGGTCGCGGTTGCGCATGCGGA
>NZ_QJJJ01000016.1 GCF_003201865.1 Methylobacterium sp. B4
CCCGCTACATGACCCTGGAAAGCATCGCCCCAACCGGCGATGATCCCCTCGTCGGCCTGCCCACACTGGCAGCCTGACCGATCCGGCCCTGGCCGGTGATCGTGGTGGCCCTCTGCAAGCTACACCACGCCAAGGGACACGACCGCATGAAGGGCTGAGCTTGCGCGTTCATGACTGGCGTTCCACGTAGATCTGAAGGGGCGGAAGTGGCGGACGCTCGAGCGGCTAGGACACGCGCCGCTGCGGCTCGGCCTTCGGGAAGGGCGCGCCATGGAGGCGCCAGCCCTTGGCGGTCTTGAAGCCGAGCGAGGCGCGCTTCTGCGCCTTGGCCTTGGCGACGATGCCGTCCGTCTGCTCAGCAGCCGAACTCTCCGGCAGAGGGCTCACCGCATTCGATGAGGTGCTTTTTGACATAGGCGGTCAGGGCCGGCCTCAGCTGCCTCGATTCGATCTTCATCTCGTCGGCCAGCGCGATCGTGACCCGGGCTGGCCATGCCGGCCAGGCATCGCGCAGCGCCCGGCTTTCCTCGGCGAATGCCGCCTCGGCCGCAGGCCGATCGACGAGCTTGCTGCCGTCCCGCTCGACGATCTGCTTCCGGTGGAAGCCGAGCCGGTTTTCCTTGCGCTGGACAGCAATGGCGGTCGGCAGGTTCGGGTCGTCGGGGTCGAAGGCGTCTTCCCGGCCGCCGTCGTCATCCAGGGGCGCTGGGCGTTACCCATCGCCCGGAGCAGGCTTCGGGGCAGCCTCGGTTTCGGGGGGCGTTGTCACCGTCCTCCGCCCGCACCGGGCGATGGGTAACGCCACCCCGATATCTCATCGGCCGATGGTCGAGGTTCCACTCGGTGGCCTCCACATCCAGGCGAACGGTGCCGTCGAGAACGAGTAAGCCCTTCTGCTTCCAAGAGCTGACGGCCTTGCGGGACACGCCGCGCAGCCGGGCGAGCTCGGCTTGGCTGAGGAACTTTGCCCCGCTCGTCTCGGCCACGGGGATCGTTACCCGTCACCGTGTCACCGGGTTCCACGACCCTGGCGCTAGGAAAGCTGGGGACCCTGATCACCCGTTTGGTTAGGAGCTCCCAGGGTCTCAGGCACCTAGGCATCCGGGCTGCGCCCTTCATAGCAGCACAGGCATGACGGCGCCTTGTGAACAGGGAACGTCAGCATCGGGTTGATCTTCCATCGCCTGGACTTGCTCGATCGCAGCGCAGGCTCAGGCGTAGGAGGATGTGCGCCATGCCGGATAAAGCTAAGCGCGCCGAGCTCGCTCAAAAGGCCCTCGACGCCTACCTGCACGAACACTCTGGCATCCGACGCTGGTGTTATCCACCGGCCTCGGATGACATCGGAGAGAGTGACATCATCGATCTCGTCACCGACTTGATGCTCTTGGCCGAAGCGAAAGGTCACGACCCGTGTGGTGTGATCCGGAAGGCGGAGGCACACCTACAAGCGGAGTCTGGGTTGAGCTGCCGATAGGGGGCCTCGATCGTGGCGCGGTGGAAAAACGTGATTGTCGCGTGGTGGCGGCTCAAGCGACTGATCCTAGTGATGGGCGTCGCAGTCACGCCGCCCGGGTCCGCGCGGTCTACTTGCTTTGGCGCTTCACGCAGAGCGCCCGCCCATTCGTCGGGTAGAATAGGCGCTGCCGTCTCTACGCCTGATGATGTGCTTAGCGTCACGTTCGATACGCCGCGGCTGCCGCGGGCTGCGCAGGATACAAGGCCCGTTGAGACGCGTCGCAGCGAGGAGGCGCTCTGAACTCTGCAGTGCTTTTTCTGCCGGGAGAGAGCTACATTCAACGATTGAATATAATATTGATTTCTATCTAAAATCCAAGCTGTGCTTTCACGATCACATGGTTACTTCCAATTACTTGTGCCGAATTGACACAACCAAACGAAAGCTGGTAAGAGCCTGCTGTCGCGACACTAATGCAATCTTGGCGGCAGATGATGGGGGTCCGCCATGGGCGTCACTGAAGACGACAAATTCTACTACATAGTAGGTGATGATCAAAGCTCTACGGTTGATTATACGACTTCTTCTAAAGCCATCCAAGTGAACGCCGGGGGTGGGGAGGATATCATATACGGTAGCACCGCTGATGATTTTATCTATGGTGAAGCCGGCAACGATACTATCTTCGGTGGTTACGGAAAAGACTACCTTAATGGCGGTGACGGCGACGATCTGATCACGAACGGTGGACAGCAGCCGCTGCATACCGGAAATGATCATGTGCGCGGCGGTGCCGGCAACGACACCTTGTATTTCCTGAACAGCCTGGATGGCGTCGCGCTCTTTGGCGATGAGGGTGACGACTCGATCCAGGGTGGCATGACGGCCGACATCATCTACGGCGACGCGGAGGTTGAGAGTGTTGCGGATGGCAACGACTACATCCGCGGTGGCGAGGGTGCCGATCTGATCTATGGTGGCGGCGGGGCCGACACGATCCGCGGCAGCTACAACGATGGTTCGGACAAGGTGTACGGCGGGACGGGCAATGACCTGATCGTCTACACCAATGACCTTTCCGCCGTGAAGCTCTACGGTGACGAGGGCAACGACACCATCAACGGTGGCTTTGGCGATGATAAGATCTTCGGAGGCGCCGATAATGACATCCTTACCGGCGGCTACGGCAACGATGCCATCGATGGCGGCACGGGCGCTGACCGGCTCGACGGCGGGTTCGGAGCAGATGTCCTGACCGGCGGTAAAGATGCGGACGTCTTCATGTTCACGACTAAGTTCGGCAATGGCAATGTCGATCATATCACCGATTTCTCGACCGGTGATAAGATCTACTTGGCGAAGGCGCTGATTTCAGGCTCCACAGAGGGAGCGCTCGTTGCTTCGGCCTTCAAGGACCTGTCCCTGGGACGCGCCGATGCAAACGATCGCGTTCTCTACAATCAGGCTTCGGGCGAACTGTCCTACGATGCGGACGGCTCGGGTTCTGCCGCGAAGGCCGTCGTGATTGCCGTGCTGGACAACCATGCCAGCCTGACGTTCCAGGACTTCCTCATCGGCTGAATGTTCTTCGAACTCGGCCCGCTACCGCAAAATGCTGCGCCTATGGTGTGGCGTTCAGTAGGTCGGTGCCCGTGGCAGGCTTACGAGCCTGCCACTTTCAGTACGCCGCCGCAGGTCCGGACTGTGCCCTATAGGCAAAACGTTCCAATCGTGAGAAGCGGCAGGGCCTATGGCGGCCTCACAGCCGCTCTGGCAGAACCACCGAGCTATTTCACCTCGTTCGTGAGCGCGAGAAAAATAGTGGAGAGCACCTATCAAAGGTCAGCATTAGGATAGGGTTTCCGCGGCCTCTGCATATCCTCAATCGGCAGGCAGTAGTCGACGAGCACACCCATCACTTCGAGCGAGATAACGCCGACCGCTCCACTCTCGGCCGTGCCGACGAACTTTCCGAAGAAGCTGCTGAATAGGCCGGAGCCTGCCCGCCCCTCTTCGCCGACCTGCATGCCACGCGATTGGCGTGAGGTTTGTGCGGCCTGCCAGTTCCTCCTCGTCCCACTGCCGAAGCCAGCGCAGTCCAGCAGGAGTCATGGCGAGGGGCCGCGGTTAGCCGAGCCGAGGATGCTCATCAGGCCGTGCAAATAGCGGCCGTCGATGTCCCGTTCGCGCAGCGCCGCCAGAGTGACGTCGCAGAGACCGCCGAGCACACCGAGGAACAGATGGGACCGCATGGCAGGCCGCTGCTGGCGCCGCGGTATGCGCGCAGGTTCGAGCCTGCGGACCACCGACACATGTACTCGTACGGCACGTAAGGGATGAGCGGCGTCTCGTCCTCCCTGACGCCATGGAGCATAGCGCGCATCGATGCTGGCTGCGGCCGACAGCTCCCGGCTCGGCGCCGTAGTGCGGACGTACCAACGCGCAGCCGCGGCGTAGAAGTTCGGCGTCTTGTTCCGGCCCTCGGCCAAGATCGGCTCGTCCTTGGCGATAATGAAGTTGTGCTGCGGGGTGACGCGGGCTTGCGAGGGCTGTCCGTGCAGTATGGCGCCCCAGGCGGCTGTTCCTCGATACGCTACGGGAGGGGGTGAGCGTCGGTCAGGCAGCACGGCGCTCGGCGTTCATGGCGCCCTGGGGGTCGATCACCGGGTCATACGCGGTCTCGGCGGCCAGGCTCGTCGGCTTCTCGCTGTTCGCGGCCATCTGGGCGTCGGTGATGCGCTCCTCTCCGGCATCAAGCAGAACTCAATCGGATGGTGCGTGGCCGCGGTCGGCGCCCTGCTGAAGCGGGCCGGTCACAACCCCTCGTGCAGCCTCGCGGCGCATTCCTGCGAAGCTGGGGCGTCGGGCTGAAGGAGCCGGCCATGGGCGCCATCGGCTCGAAGAAGCAGGGCAACGCGTCCTGGCAGAGCCATGTCGGCTTCGTCGTCGGCGCCAGCCCGACCCAGATTTTCCTGCTCGGCGGCAACCGGGGCGATGCGTGGTCCGCCGCCGCCATCCCGCGCAAGGAGTTCACCGCGTCCCGCTGGCCGGCCGACATGCCGCTGCCTGCGCCGCACATGCTGCCGACGACGATTGCCGGGGTGCGCTCCGGCGTGAGCGAGGCGTAGGACAACCGTGACTGACCCTGACCTGCCCCCACAAACACTTACATCGGACCCGTCAGTGGGGGCAGGTCAGGGCGTGGAAAAGCCGGCCGCGGCGGATCGGGCCATTCCGATAATGGGCCGATCCGCCCGTCGCTTGCGTACCGCATGTGGGCGGGCAGCCCGACGACATAGGAAGAAACGGCTCAAGGCCGCGCTTTCATCCGCCGGTCGATCGCAGCCCCCGGATGCGTGGCGCAGAGTCCGACGGGAACCGAGCCTCCGGCCGACGCATTCCGGCAATGCTCGCATGAAGCGGTGCCCGACGCCGGGAAGGGCGTCCACCGCCCGGCGTCGGACCCCTGCAACGGTAAGTTTTCGTTAACCATCCTCGTGCAATGTAGGCCGTCGCCGCTCCATTCGTTCCGGAGCAACACCGTTCCTTCAGATTTGGCCCTGCCGATCCATGGCACATCTCGCGACGAACTGCTCCGTAGGCTCGATCGTCGAGGCCGCGATGCCGGCCTTGAACGGCGAGACGCGGGACCGGATCGGCAAGGGGCTGCGCGAGGTCTACGTCGACCGCTGCGATGCGCAGCCGATCACCGATGCCCAGGTCGAGCTGCTGCTGCGCCTTCGGCAGAAGGAACGCGACCAGCGCCGAGCGGACTGAGGCGCGTCCGGCCCGCAAGCTGCCGAGGGTGATCGTTCGCTACTGCCAGCGCCGCGCATGCGGCTGCTGGCGCTTGATCTCGGCCGCCCGAATCATCGTCAGCACGCGGTCGAGGTCCTTCAAGAGGGCGGATTCGGTCGCCCGCGCGGAGGCGACCTCGTCCTCGTCGCTTCCGAACCGCTGCCGGTGCTGAAGGAGCGCGAGTTCGTCCTCCAGGGCCGCCCGCTCGGCATGGAGTGCGAGATAAGCCGCCTCCTGGGGATCGCTGGGATCGAGGAAGCGATCCTGGTCTGATTTCACGTCCGGCTCGGTCACGCCGAAAGCCTCCTGGGCCTCGTCAGCCCGAACCTCGCGGCCCGGGCGCTGTCGGAACAACGTCCGACAAGCCGCAAGCGGTCCCATCCTCTGTAGAATTCGGCGGAGAAGGGGCTTGTCATGTCTTCGTCATGTCGCCGTCATAGAGGCGGCGCGTCGGTGAACTAGACGGCAGCCTTGCCGCAGCGAGGCCGGTTCCGGTCCGACGCCGGCCGGGATCAGCGCCCGACACCCTACGGAGATTCTCGTGAAACCCTTCGCTTACGCCTTGGCGGTCGGCCTCGCCGCCGCTCAGCTCGCGACCTCGGCTCTGGCCGCCGACATCACCGGCGCCGGTGCCACCTTCCCCTTCCCCGTCTACTCGAAATGGGCCGAAGCCTACCGCAAGGAGACCGGCACGGGTCTCAACTACCAGTCCATCGGCTCGGGCGGCGGCATCAAGCAGATCCAGGCCAAGACGGTCGATTTCGGCGCGACCGACGCGCCCCTGAAGCCGGCCCAGCTCGAGAAGGACGGCCTTCTCCAGTTCCCCACCGTGATGGGCGGCGTCGTTCCGGTCGTGAACATCGCAGGCCTGGAGCCGGGCAAGCTCAAGCTGACCGGCGAGATCCTGGCCGAGATCTATGCCGGCAAGATCCTGAAGTGGTCGGACCCGAAGATCGCCAAGCTCAACGAGGGCCTGAAGCTGCCCGAGGCGAACATCACTCCGGTCTACCGCTCGGACGCCTCCGGCACGACCAACATCTTCACCACCTACCTTTCGGCCGTCTCCGAGGCCTGGAAGAAGGAATTCGGTGCGGCCACCACGGTGAGCTGGCCGGTCGGCCAGGGCGGCAAGGGCAACGAGGGCGTCACCGCCACCGTCAAGCAGGTCCCCAACGCGATCGGCTACGTCGAGTCGGCCTACGCCAAGCAGAACAAGCTCGCCCACGCCCTGATCGAGAACAAGGCCGGCAAGTTCCCGCAGCCCGACGACAAGGCCTTCCAGGCCGCCGCCGCCAGCGCCGACTGGAAGTCGACTCCCGGCTTCGGCATCGCCCTGACCAACCAGGGCGGCGACGAGGCGTGGCCGATCACGGCGGCCACCTTCATCCTCGTCTACAAGGAGCCGGCGGATGCGGCCAAGGCTGCCGACGTGCTGAAGTTCTTCGACTGGGCCTACAAGCACGGCGACAAGCTCGCGACCGAGCTCGACTACGTGCCGCTGCCCGACGTCCTCGTCGGCCTGATCCACGAGGAGTGGAAGGCCGTGAAGGGCAAGGACGGCAAGCCGGTCTTCGCCAGCAAGTAAGCGTAGAGAGAAAGGCCCTCTTCCAGCCGGAAGGGGGCCTTTCCCGAAGTGGTCCGCTCGCCTCGCGCGCGACGTCGCGCTAAACGCTCACCAGCCGAAGAGCCTTCGCGGATGACCGCCTTGACCCAGACCCTCACCGTGGCCCGCGAGAGCAGCGTGGCCCGTACCGCGCCGAGCAAGACCGGCGACCGCCTCTTCCAGGGTGCCGCCTACGCCTCCGCCCTCCTCGTGCTGCTGGTGCTCGCGGGCATCCTCGGCTCGATCATCTACGGCGCGTGGCCGGCCTTCTCCGAATTCGGCTTCGGCTTCGTCACCTCCTCCGCCTGGAACATCGGCACCGAGCAGTTCGGCGCCCTGCCCGCGATCATCGGCACCGTGGCCGCCGCGCTGCTGGCGCTTCTCATCGGCGTGCCGGTCTCGCTCGGCATCGCGATCTACCTGACGCAGCTCTGCCCCGGCTGGGCGCGCAAGCCCGTGGCCATGACGATCGAGCTGCTCGCCTCGGTGCCCAGCATCATCTACGGCATGTGGGGCCTGTTCGTGTTCGCGCCGCTCTTCGCGCGCTTCGTGCAGGTGCCGGTCTCGAACCTGGTCGAGGGCCTGCCGATCGTCGGCACCATCCTCTACGCCCGCATCCCCTCGGGCGTCGGCGTGCTCACCGCCGGCATCATCCTCGCCATCATGATCGTGCCCTTCGTCGCCTCGATCACCCGCGACATGCTCGACCAGATCCCGACGGTGCTGCGCGAGAGCGCCTACGGCATCGGCTGCACCACCTGGGAGGTCGTGCGCCACGTGCTCGTGCCGCAGGCCTCGGTCTCGATCATCGGCGCGATCATGCTCGGCCTCGGCCGCGCGCTCGGCGAGACCATGGCGGTCACCTTCGTGATCGGCAACGCTAACCGCCTCTCCGCCTCGATCTTCGATCCGGGCTCGACCATCGCCTCGCGCATCGCCAACGAGTTCAACGAGGCCGACGGGCTCCAGCTCTCCTCGCTGATGGCGCTCGGCTGCCTGCTCTTCATCATCACCTTCTTCGTGCTGATCATCGCCCGCCTGCTGGTGCGGCGCACCAAGGTCGCCTGAACCGCGACTGCCCGAGCACGATCGCCCGAGACTGTCCGAGCCCGAAGGACGCCGATCCATGGACGCCAGCAACCCCATCGCGACGGCCGGTCGCACGCCCACGGCCAGCCGCGTGCGCCCCGGCCGCCGGGTCGCCGACCGCGTGCTGATCCTCGCGAGCACGATCGCCACCCTGCTCGGCATCGTCGTGCTCGGCTCGATCCTGCTCATGCTCATCGTCGAGGGGCTGAAGGGCTTCTCGCCCGCCCTGTTCACGGCGCCGACGCCGGGCCCGGGTTCCGAGGGCGGCGGCATCGCCAACGCCATCCTGGGCAGCCTCATCATGACGCTGCTCGGCATCCTCATCGCCACGCCGATCGGGCTGATGGCCGGCACCTTCCTCGCGGAATACGGACGCACCTCGAAGATCGCCGACGTGATCCGCTTCCTCAACGACGTGCTGCTCTCGGCGCCCTCGATCCTGATCGGTCTGTTCGTCTACACGCTGATGGTCCGGCCGATGGGCACCTATTCGGGCTGGGCCGGCGCGGTGGCGCTCGCCATCATCGCCACGCCCGTGATCGTGCGCACCACCGAGGACATGCTGCGCCTCGTGCCCGGCCCGATGCGCGAGGCGGGGGCTGCGCTCGGCGCGCCCCGCTCCCTCGTCATCCGCGCCGTCACCTGGCGCGCAGCGAGCGCGGGCATCGTCACCGGTATCATCCTGGCGCTGGCCCGCATCGCCGGCGAGACCGCGCCGCTGCTCTTCACGGCGCTCAACAACAACAGCTGGTTCAACGCCAACCTGCTCGGCGGCGTGCCGAACCTGCCGGTGATGATCTACCAGTTCGCCCTCTCGCCCTATCCGAACTGGCAGAGCCTCGCGTGGTCGGGTGCGCTCCTCATCACCGTCACCATCCTCGCCCTGTCGGTGGTGGCCCGCTTCGTGATCAAGGACCAGCGGGCGCGCTGAGGCCGCCCCCCGGACACCCCTCCTACCTGCGAGACCATCCGATGAGCGCCTCCCCCGCGATCCGCAGCCAGTTCGAGGGCCGCAGCCCGGCCGACGTCAAGGCGCCCGTGCGCATCGCCGTCAAGGACCTGAACTTCTACTACGGCAGCTTCCACGGACTGAAGGACATCAACCTCGATTTCCGCGACCGGCAGGTCACGGCGCTGATCGGGCCGTCCGGCTGCGGAAAGTCGACGCTGCTGCGCACCTTCAACCGCATCTACAGCCTCTACCCGGAGCAGCGTGCCGAGGGCGAGATCCTGCTCGACGGGCAGAACGTGCTCGACGCCAAGGTCGATCTCAACGAGCTGCGCTCGCGGGTCGGCATGGTGTTCCAGAAGCCGACGCCCTTCCCGATGTCGATCTACGACAACGTCGCCTTCGGCCTGCGCCTCTACGAGAAGCTGCCCAAGTCCGAGCTCGACGTGCGCGTGGAGGAAAGCTTGCGCAAGGCGGCGCTCTGGGACGAGGTGAAGGACAAGCTCAAGCAGTCCGGAACCGGCCTCTCCGGCGGGCAGCAACAGCGCCTCTGCATCGCCCGCACCGTGGCCCAGCGTCCTGAGGTGATCCTGTTCGACGAGCCGACCTCGGCCCTCGACCCGATCTCGACGGGCCGTATCGAGGAGCTGATCGAGCAGCTGCGCGCGGAGTTCACGATCGTCATCGTGACGCACAACATGCAGCAGGCCGCCCGCATCTCGCAGTTCACCGCCTTCATGTATCTGGGCGAGCTGATCGAGTTCGACGCGACCTCGAAGATCTTCATGAACCCGGCCAAGCGCCAGACCCAGGACTACATCACCGGCCGCTTCGGCTAAGGGTCGCCCTCGCGCCGCACCCGCTCGACGCCCGCTCGCCATGCGGGCGCGGCGGGGTGGCCGCGGGCGACACGAAACCGGCCGTCCCAGCATCCGACTAAGGTGACGGCCGCGACCGTCCGAGCGGGGAATTCGAGAGATGTCCGAGCATATCGTCTCCTCCTACGACAAAGACCTCGAAAACCTGCGCCGCTCGATCGCCGAGATGGGTGGGGTGGCCGAGAAGATGATGACGGATGCCACCGACGCGCTGGTGCGCCGAGATACGACCCTGGCCCAGGCCGTCATCGTCGCCGACAAGCGCCTCGACGTGCTCCAGCGGGAGATCGAGGAGCGCTCGGTGCTGCTCATCGCTCGGCGCCAGCCCCTCGCCATCGACCTGCGCGAGACGATCTCCGGCATCCGCGTCTCCGGCGATCTGGAGCGGATCGGGGACCTGGCCAAGAACATCGCCAAGCGTGTCGTGGCGATCAGCGATCAGGCCCAGCCGCAGAAGATCGTCCTCGGCGTGCAGCACATGAGCGACCTCGTGCAGGAGCAGCTCAAGGACGTCCTCGACGCCTATGCCAGCCGCGATGTCGCCGCCGCCCACGAGGTGTGGGAGCGCGACAGCGCCATCGACGCGCTCTACAACTCGCTGTTCCGCGAACTCCTGACCTACATGATGGAGGATCCGCGCAATATCTCCTTCTGTACGCACCTGTTGTTCTGCGCCAAGAACGTCGAGCGCATCGGCGACCACACCACCAACGTCGCCGAGACGATCGAATACCTCGTCACCGGGGAGAACCCGGCCGGCGAGCGGCCCAAGAACGACGCCTCGAACTACGCGACGGTGACGCCGACGGTCTGAGGCCTGCGGCTTCCCTCGGGGAAGCGCGAAGCGAGACACGCCGCCCGCGGTCCGAAGCGACCGTCCGGGCGTGACGGATGGGAAGACGGGTGATGACGAGTGCGCGCATCCTGATCGTCGAGGACGAGGAATCGCTCACGACGCTGCTGCGCTACAATCTCGAAGCGGAAGGCTTCGTGGTCGACGTGGCGGTGCGTGGCGACGAGGCGGACCTGCGCCTGCACGAGACCACGCCCGACCTCGTTCTGCTCGACTGGATGGTGCCGGGCCTCTCCGGGATCGAGCTGTGCCGGCGCATCCGGGCGCGACGCGAGACGGAGCGGCTGCCCGTCATCATGCTGACCGCGCGCGGCGAGGAGGCGGACCGGGTGCGCGGACTCTCGACGGGGGCCGACGACTACGTGGTGAAGCCGTTTTCCGTGCCGGAGCTGCTCGCCCGGGTCCGCGCCCTGTTGCGCCGGGCCAAGCCCGCCCATGTCGCCGACCTGCTCGTGGCTGGCGACATCGAGCTCGACCGGGTCAGCCACCGCATCCGCCGCCAGGGCCGCGAGATCCATCTCGGGCCGACCGAGTTCAAGCTGCTCGAATATCTGATGCAGAGTCCCGGCCGGGTCTTTTCCCGGGAACAGCTCCTCGACGGCGTCTGGGGACACGACGTCTATATCGACGAGCGCACCGTCGACGTGCATGTCGGCCGCCTGCGCAAGGCGATCAACCGCCCGCGCCAGAGCGACCCGATCCGCACCGTGCGCGGCTCCGGCTACTCCTTCGACGAGATGTTCGCCGGGGCGGAGTGAGACGAAGTCCGGTCGATCGCCTCGGTCTCTTCTGCGTCAGGGCGAGGCGAAGCCGTCCAGAGGGCGGGACTTTTTCAGGGATGTCGCGCCCGGGATCGCTTCGCTGACGCGGGCGACGACGGAAGGGGCTCGAAGCAAGCAGTCGAAACCAGGATGAGGCGTGCAGCATCGGTCGTTGCCGGGCGCGCTACGATCACCGCAGTTTAGCGTTGCTCACGCATCGTTTGAAGTCCGATAGCCGTTCACGCCGCCTCAACGGTCTCCGCGGAGGGGAGCGGAGGCCGGTCCGGCTGACCCGCACGGTAACCAAGGCGCCGTGCGATACCTCTCACGGAAACTCAGCGGAAGCCGGCCACCCGGCGATCGCGCTTGCGCTCGGCGGCCGGCTGGTAGGCCACCTGGGCGTGCTGGGTGCAGTAGGGCAGGCCCGTGATCGCTCGGCCGCCGCAGAAGCGGAAGTCCGGTGAGGTCGGATCGCCCATCGGCCAGCGGCACATGGAGTCGCGCAGGTCCATGATGGTGACGCGCTGCGACACCGCCAGCGCCACCGGCTCCGGGGCGGGGCTCGGCGGCAGGGGGAAGTTCGGGGCCGGCCGGTGCGCGACGATGGCCGGCGGCTCCGGCAGGGTCGGCTCCTCGACCAAGGCCACGGCTTCCAGCTCGACCTCCACTTCCGGGCCGTCCTTTCGGCGGCCCTGCGCGGAGGACGGCCCGATCGGCTTGACGCGCCCGGCCAAGCCGAGGCGATGCACCTTGCCGATGACCGCGTTACGCGAGACGCCGCCGATCTGGAGGGCGATCTGGCTGGCGCTCAAGCCATCGTCCCAGAGACGACGCAGCAGCTCGACGCGCTCGTCCGTCCAGCTCGGGACCGCTTCCGTCATTGTCCCCTCCACGTCGCACCGTCCTTGAACTCGCACCGACAGGCAGCGCGGCGAGGCGGTCGAAGAGCCGCCGCCGCGCCCGGCGAACCACGCAACCCAGGGCCGGCGGAGCGGCCCTGCACATGTCGGTTAACAGACGCCAAACCCTGCGCTGGCGACGGTGTGGAGACTACAGGACAGCTCGGCCGCGGAGCAAGGGTCGGCGCGGGCCGCGACCCGGTTTCCACCAGCATTCGGATGCTCGGCCCGCGGCAAAGCGAGCCGTGTCGCCGCGCCCGTGTCGGGCTCGGCGACAGGTCGTTAAAGCGTTGCGTAAAATTGCACTTTTCTCGCGTCAGCCGGGCTGCCCGAACCTCCCGGTACCGACCCCGCGGACGACCCCCGGCCCGGAGCGGACGGCCACGGCCCTGTTTCGGAACGGGCCGAAAAAGATTGTCCGGACCGCCGGATTGATTATGTGACGGACGATCCCCGCCGGTCCTCGGGCTGGGGATAACCCGTTTTCGACAGCGCATTTGGGAGATCGCATGCGACTGCGCCTCGCGCCGGCCCTGATCGTCCTCGCCGCCCTGCCCGGTTCCGCGCTCGCGGCGGGGCCGGCCGCTCCCGTTCCGGAGGAGGCGGCGATCCGGCTCGCGCCGCACCGCGCGGTCTACGATCTCTCCCTCGCCCGCTCCACCGGCACGCGGGCGGTCGAGGGAGTGCGCGGGCGCATCGTGATCGACTTCTCGGGCGATGCCTGCCGCGGCTATACCATGCAGACGCGGCAGGTCACGCTGCTCGATTCCGGCGAATCCGGCGACCGCACCTCGGACCTGCGCAGCTCCACCTTCGAGGACGGCGACGGGACGAGCTTCCGCTTCCGCACCACGACCATCCTCAACAACAAGCCGTCGCCCTCCGTGGACGGCACGGCGGTGGCCGCATCCGAAGCGCTCAAGGTGAAGTTGAAGGAGCCCAAGCGCGACCAGTTCCAGGCCGAGGGACCGGTGCTGTTCCCGATCCACCATATGATCCGCCTGATCAAGGCGGCGAAGGCGGGGGAGACCACGGTCTCCGCCAAGGTGTTCGACGGCTCCGACGACGGCCGCAAGGTCTACGACACGCTGGCCGTGATCGGTCGCCCGAGCGCGGCGCCCGCCGTCGAGACCGAGCGCGACAAGCCGCTGCGCGAAGGCGACCACGCCGCCATGCGCCGCTGGCCGGTGACGCTGAGCTACTTCACCGCCGGCCAGGGTGAGCGCACGCCGATCTACACCTTGACCTTCGATCTCTACGAGGACGGCGTCAGCGGTCGGCTCCACCTCGATTACGGGGATTTCGCCATCGACGGCACGATGTCCCGGCTCGATCCGGCCAAGGCCGATCCGAAAGCGGAGGCCTGCCGAAAGTAAGCGGCCTCAAGTCCGGCGCCGCTCCGGCTCGCCGCCGAAGGCAAGACCGCGCTGGATCGCGGCGCTGCCGAACTTTTCCCGCACCCGGTCCAGGGCGGCCTCGCGCTTGGCGATGCGCTCGATGCCCTGGTCTGCGAGGTCGCCCCGGTCGGCGTGGATCGCGCCGCAGAGGTCGCCGCCGCCGATGCCGACGAGGCGGAACGCGGTGCCGTCGCAGGCGACCCGCAGCATCGGCTCGCCCTCGTGGAAAAGCCGGTCGGCGAGCTGGGTGGGCTTTAGGCCGCCGCGGGTGCGGGTGCGGAGCCGAAAGCGCGCATCCTTCAGCTTCAGCGTGACGCTGCCGGCGGCGAGTTCCGCTCGCTTGAGCCGCGCCGAGACCTTCTCGCAGAGCCGCCACAGGATCGGGCGCAGATCCTCGAACCGGGCGAGATCGGTGGCGAAGGTCGTCTCGGCCGACACGCTCTTGGCCTCACGGGTCGGGCGCACCGGCCGCCCGTCCCGCCCCCCGGCCAGCGCCAGCAGGCGCAGGGCGTCCCGGCCGAGCGCCGCCTGCAGCCGCGCCGGATCGACCCGCGCGATGTCTCCGACGCGGTGGATGTTGAGGCCGGCCAGACGGTTGCGGGCGCTCTCGCCGATGCCGGGCAGGATGCCGACCGGCTTGTCGGCCAGGAAGGCGGTGGCGTCCTCACCCGCGATGATCGAGAAGCCGCGGGGCTTGTCGAGGTCGGAGGCGATCTTGGCCAGGAACTTGTTGGCGGAGAGACCGACCGACACGGTGATGCCGATCTCGGCTTCGACCCGCGCGGCGAAGCGGGCGAGCGTCAGGGCCGGGCTGGAGCCGTGCAGGCGCTCGGTGCCGGAAAGGTCGAGGAAGGCCTCGTCGATGGAGACGGGCTCGACCAGCGGCGTGAGTGCCAGCATCATCGCCCGCACCTCGCGCCCGACGCGGGCGTACTTCTCCATATCCGGCCGCAGCACGGTGGCGTCGGGGCAGCGCTGGAGCGCCTCGAACATCGGCATGGCCGAGCGCACGCCGGAGATCCGGGCGAGGTAGCAGGCAGTCGAGACCACGCCGCGCTTGCCGCCGCCGATGATGACGGGCCGGTCGCGCAGGGACGGGTCGTCGCGCTTCTCGATCGCCGCGTAGAAGGCGTCGCAATCGACGTGGGCGATGCTCAAGCCGTCCCGGGCCGGGTGGGCGAGCAGCCGCGGCGAGCCGCATCCGCGGCAGCGCAGGGCGGCCTCGGCTTGCATCGTCAGGCAATCGCGGCAGAAGGGTCTCACGTCGCAGAACCTTGCCCGGACCGCTCCCGGGTTTTTGCGGGCGAGACAGGTTGTACGAATGTCCGAGACCCCCGGCCAGGGGCCGTACCCGCCTCATCCCAAGCGGAGTCCGATTGAACGCGGGGCGGTCACGCGCGTGCTCCTGCTCGGCGGCACCACCGAGGCCAGTGCGCTCGCCGCCCTGATCGCGGATTCGCCGGCCTTCGGCGTGACGCTCTCGCTCGCCGGCCGCACCGCCGCGCCGCGGCCGGAACCGGTCCCGACCCGGGTGGGCGGGTTCGGCGGGGCGGAAGGGCTGGCGCGCTGGCTCGCCGAGAACGCCATCGCGGCGGTGGTCGACGCGACGCATCCCTTCGCCGCCCGCATCTCTGCCAACGCCGCGCGCGCCTGTGCGGAGGCGGCCGTTCCGTTGCTGGCGATCCGCCGTCCGGCCTGGGAGCGCCGCCCGGGCGACGCCTGGATCGAGGTGGCGTCCGTCCCTGCGAGCGTCGAGGCCCTCGGCCCCCTGCCCCGGCGCGTCTTCCTGACCATCGGGCGGCAGGAGGTCTCCGCCTTCGCCTGCGCGCCGCACCACGCCTACGTCGTGCGCACCATCGAGCCGGTCGGCGACGCCCTGCCGGTGCCGGACCTCACCACGGTGAGCGCCCGCGGCCCCTTCAGCCTCGCCGACGAGACCCGCTTCATGCGCGAGGCCGGTATCGAGGTCTTGGTCACGAAGAATTCCGGCGGCGCGGCGACCTACGCCAAGATCGAGGCGGCGCGCGAACTCGGGCTGCCCGTGGTGATCGTCGCCCGCCCTGCCCTGCCCGACGTGCCGGCCGTTCCAAATGCGGCGGGCGCGAGGGACTGGCTGTTCGCCCTGTGCGCGGCCGCCGGCTCGACGCCGCCCGCCTCCGGTGCCATGGCAGGGTCATGACGACACAGCGAAAAACCCGCCGATGAGCCGCGCCCTGATGATCCAGGGCACGGGCTCGGATGTCGGCAAGTCGCTGCTGGTGGCCGGTCTTGCCCGCGCCTTCACCCGGCGCGGGCTCACCGTGCGCCCGTTCAAGCCGCAGAACATGTCGAACAACGCCGCCGTGACGGCGGATGGCGGCGAGATCGGCCGCGCCCAGGCGCTCCAGGCCCGCGCCGCCCGCGTCGCGCCCTCCGTCCACATGAACCCGGTGCTCCTGAAGCCGCAGAGCGAGGTCGGCGCGCAGGTGGTGGTGCAGGGACGGATGATCGGCACCGCGAAGGCGCGGGAGTACCAGGCCTGGAAGCCGCGCCTGATGGAGGCCGTACTCGACAGCTTCGAGCGCCTGCGTGCGCAGGCCGACATCGTGCTCGTGGAGGGCGCGGGCTCGGCTGCCGAGGTGAACCTGCGCCGGGGCGACATCGCCAATATGGGCTTTGCCCGCGCGACCGGCACGCCGGTGGTGCTCGTCGGCGACATCGACCGCGGCGGCGTCATCGCGAGCCTCGTCGGCACCCAGGCCGTGCTGGAGCCCGACGACGCGGCGATGATCCGCGGCTTCATCGTCAACCGCTTCCGCGGTGACCCGACGCTGTTCGCGGACGGCATGAGCGGCATCGCCGCCCGCACCGGCTGGACGCCCTTCGGCCTCGTGCCCTTCTTCCCCGAGGCCGGCCGCCTGCCCCCGGAGGACGCCCTCGCCCTCGACGCGCCGGACCGGCGGCGCGGGGGCGTGCCGCTGATCGCCGTCCTACGCTTCCCGCACATCGCCAATTTCGACGATCTCGACCCCCTGCGGCAGGAGCCCGGCGTCGCGGTCGTCTTCGTCGCCCCCGGCGAGCCGATCCCGGCGGAGGCCGACCTCATCGTCCTGCCGGGCTCCAAGACGACGATCGACGATTGCGCGTTCCTCCAGGCGCAAGGCTGGGAGATCGACATCCGCGCCCATCTGCGCCGCGGGCGCCGGGTGCTCGGGCTGTGCGGCGGCTACCAGATGCTCGGCCGCTCCATCGCCGACCCCGAGGGGATCGAGGGCGCGCCGCGCCGCCTGCCGGGGCTCGGGCTCCTCGATGTCGAGACGGTGATGACCGGCGAGAAACGCCTCGTCGCGGTCACCGGCACGACGCTGGCGGACGGCCTGCCCTTCTCGGGCTACGAGATGCATGTGGGCGACACGACCGGGCCCGACGCCGCCCGCCCGCTCCTGCGCTTCGCCGACGGCCGGGCGGATGGAGCGGTCTCCACCGACGGGCTCGTGGCCGGCACCTATGTCCACGGCCTGTTCGCGGACGACCGGCAGCGCGCCGCCTGGCTCGCCCGGCTCGGTGCCGATGCCGGCTCCGAGAGCTACGAGGCCGGAATCGAGGCGGTGCTCGACCGCTTCGCCGACCACCTCGAAACGCATCTCGATTGCGACGGACTGCTCGCCCTGCGCTGAGCGCGGCTGCCGTCAAGGCTCGGAGATCAGCGCGGCGGGCACCCGGTAGCTGCGCGGGCTGCCGTTCCGGAGGCTGTCGAACAGCACCAGCACGCGGTCGCGGCCGAGCCCCGTCACCGCCTCGGCCTTGCCGCCGCGGTCCGGTCCGTCGAGCGCCTCCAACGCCCCGAGCGCCTGCGGTTCACCGCCCGTCGTCGGATCGAACAGGAAGAGCCGGTAGGCGACCCCCGTCTGCTCCTGGGCCGGACCGGTGAGCAGCAGGAGCCGCCCGTCCTCGAGCGCCGCCAGATCGCGGATGCCGGCACGCTCGCCGACCGGAACCGCAATCGTCCGCGTCCTCCCGCGATAGGCCTCGTAGCCCGGAGCGAACAGCGCCCCCAGCTCGGCTTCCACGAGGAAGGCCTTGCTGTCGATCGAGGGGGCCCGCAGGCCCGCGTAGAGCCGGTCCCCCACCACGGCGATGCCCTCGACGTTGAGGCCGTTGCCCTGCATCAGGCTCTTGAGAAAGAAGGCCTTCACCGTCTCGGAAGCGGCGAGGACGTCGCCGAGGCGGTAGCTGGTCTCGACCGCCGCGTTGCGTTTTCCCTCGGGCTTGCCGTGGGCATCGACGCGAAGGCGGGCGAGGATCAGCGACGAGGTCCTGAGCCGGTCCTTGTTGCGACCGCAGCTATGCGAGCCGACGACGTAGAAGTAGGGTGCGGCATAGGCAATGCCCTCGCCGTCGAACTCCTTGAACTCCGCCGCCTTCTCGGAAGGGCATCGCAGATCGGTCGGCAGCGTCCCGAGGGTCGCCGGGTCCGGTTCCATGCCGATCAGGTCGATCGTCTTGCCGGGCTCGATGATCCCTCCGTCGATCGTCAGGAACTGGACGGCCCGGCTCTCGTCGTCGACGCTGAGACAGCGCCGCTTGCCCGCCTTCTCGGGGAGGCAGGCGATCCCGCTGACGTCGTTGGCCGCCTCTCCCTTCTTGCCCTTCAGGTCGTCGGTGAAGCGGAAGGACCCGCTCTCCGGTTTCAGGATCGTGTCGGCCGCCAGCGCGGGGATGGAAGCGCCGCCGAGGAACAGGGCGAGACAGACTCCGCTCGACACACGCATGGCCGCACTCTCCGCTGCCTTTCGAGGGCACCCGCGCAGGTGCCGGACTCAAGAGAAATAGAGCCAGAAGCCGGTCCCGGCCGCCACCAGGGTGAATTGAAGGGCGCAGGCGGTTCGATAGAGCTTCAGGGCGCGCAGGATGTCGTCGGCGCTCGCCTCCGCCCGCCCGTCGCCCATCCAGGCATCCTCGACGCGGGTCTCGCCGTAGATGCGCGGGCCGGCGAGCCGCAGGCCCAGTGCCCCCGCCATCGCCGCCTCCGGCCAGCCGGCATTGGGCGAGCGGTGGTGCTGGGCATCGCGGCGGATGGCACGCCATGCCCCCGACGCGCTGCCATCCCGGCTCAGGAAGGCCGCAGCGACCAGCAGGAGCGCGGTCAGCCGCGAGGCCGGCAGGTTCACAAGGTCGTCCAACCGGGCTGACGCCCAGCCGAAGGCCTCGAAGCGCGGCGTGCGGTGGCCGACCATGCTGTCGGCGGTGTTGATCGCCTTGTAGAGCGCCCCGCCAGTGAGCCCGCCCGCGCCGATCCAGAAGGCCGGCGCCACCACGCCATCGGAAAAGTTCTCGGCGAGGCTCTCGATCGCGGCCCGGCAGACGGCGGGCTCGTCGAGGCTTTCGGGGTTGCGCCCGACGATCATCGAGACGGCCTGCCGGCCCCCGGCCAGCCCCTCCGCCCGCAGCGCCTGTGCCACCCGCCGGACATGAAGGAAGAGGCTGCGCTGGGCGGGCAGGCTCGCGGCCAGCATCGCCAGCAGCAGCAGGCCGAACCCGTGCCCGGCGAGGCCGGCAAGCGCCGTCACGGCGAGCGAGCCGGCGGCCACCGCGGCGAGCAGCAAGATGAGCGCGACTACGCCGCCTCGCCGCCTCGCCGCCGCCTCGCCCCGGTTGAGGCGCCCCTCCAGGGCCGTGATGAGGCGGCCGATCCAGGTGACAGGATGGCCGAGCGCGCGATAGAGGCGGTCGGGATAGCCGGCCACGGCCTCGATCAGCAGGGCCAGCGCCAGGATGCCGAGGGCGTCGGGCGGGTGGGTCAGGGCGGTCCAGGGCATCGTCGGTGCGGGGCGGGATGGAAGGGCGCGGCGTGCGGGCGGACGGTTCGGAGGACGCGATCCCGCATGGCGGCGATCTCGACGCGGCCCGCCGGCTGTTTCCCGACGCGCCCGAGCCGTGGATCGACCTCTCGACCGGCATCAACCCCGTGCCCTATCCGTTGCCGGCCTTCGAGGCCAGCGCCCTGCAGCGCCTGCCCTCCCCCGCCGACCTCGCCCGGCTCAAGGCGGCGGCCGCGGCGGCCTACGGCGCGCCGGGGCCGGACCATGTCGCCGCCGCGCCCGGCACGCAGATCCTCATCGAGACCCTGCCGCGGCTGCTGGAGCGCGCGCGAGTGGCGGTGGTCGGGCCGACCTATGCCGAGCACGCCGCCGCCTGGGCCCGCTCCGGTCACGCCGTGCGGCTCGTGGCCGAGCCGGCGCAGGCCGAGGGCGCCGATGTCGTGGTCGCGGTGAGCCCCAACAATCCGGACGGACGGATCTTTTCGCTCAAGGCGCTGATGCGCGCGGCCGGCGACGGCGGGCTCGTCGTGCTCGATCAGGCCTTCGCCGATCTCGAGCCCGTGGAGGCCGTGGCGCCCGGTCCCGGCCTCGTCGTCCTGCGATCCTTCGGCAAGACCTACGGCCTTGCCGGCCTGCGCCTCGGCTTCGCGCTGGCCGAGCCGGAACTGGCGCGGCGCATCGAGGCCGCGCTCGGTCCCTGGGCGGTCTCGGGACCCGCCATCGCCGCCGGCTGCGCCGCGCTGCCGGACACGGCGTGGCTTCGCGCGGCGGCCGGCACGCGGGCGCAGGATGCGGCACGGCTCGACCGGATGATCGGGCGGGCCGGCGGACGGATCGTCGGCGGCACGAGCCTGTTCCGCACCGCCGATTTCGACGACGCGCCGGGCCTGTTCCGCCGCCTCGGCGAGGCCGGGATCTACGTCCGCCGCTTCCCCGAGAGCCCCGAGCAACTGCGCTTCGGCTTGCCGCCTGACAAGACGGCGTGGTGCCGCCTGTCGCGAGTGCTGCGGTAGGCGGTGCTCAAGCCGGCTTGGCCCGGCCGCCGAGCCAGGACACGGCGAGCGCGGCGAGCGCGAAGGCGCCGCCGACGATGCAGACGCCGAGCCAGCCGGCCAGCTGGAAGGCGCGCGAGCCGAGGAAGGCGCCCGCCGCCCCACCGATGAAGACCGCGGTGAAGAGGACGGTGTTGATACGCCCCCGCGCGCCGGGAACGAGCGCGTAGGCCCGGGTCTGGTTGGCGATCAGCGCGCCGTTGATGCCGATGTCGAGGAGCAGCACGCCGGCCGCGATGGCGAGGAGCGAGCCCTCCCCCGCGAGTGCCAGCACCGCGAAGGCCGCGGCCACCAGGACGCTGCCCGCGATCACCACGGGCCGTGCCCCGCGTCGGTCGCTGTAGCGCCCGGAATAGGGGGCGATCAGCGCGCCCGCCACGCCGATCACGCCGAACAGGCCCGCCCCGGCCGAGGTCAGGTCGAAGGGTGGCGCCTCGACGAGAAGCGCGAGCGTCGCCCAGAACGCGTTGAAGCTCGCAAACAGCAGCGCCTGGGACAGGCTGGCATTGCGCAGGATCGGCTGGCTGCGCACGAGATGGAGCAGCGAGAGCATCAACGCCCGGTAGCGCAGGCGTTGCTTGGCGGCCGTTCGCGGCAGGGTGCGCAGGGCCACCAGCGCCATGGCGAGCGCGAGGCCCGCGGCGGCGAAGAAGACCGCGCGCCAGCCCAGATGCGCGCCCATGAAACCGCTCGCAGTGCGCGCGAGCAGGATGCCGGAGAGAAGCCCGGTCATCACCCCGCCGACGATCCGCCCGCGGCTGGCATCGGGGGCGAGTTCGGCCGCGAACGGCACCGCCTGCTGCGCGGCGCAGGCCAGCACCCCGATGACGAGGCTCGCCGCCGTGAGGACAGCGAGGTTCGGGCTCAAAGCCGCCGCGACCAGGGCGGCGGTGAGCCCAAGCAATTGCCAGACGATCAGGTCGCGCCGCGGCAGGGCGTCACCTAGCGGCACGAGGAACAGGATGCCGAGTCCGTAGCCGACGAGGCTCGCCGTCGGCACGGCCAGGGCGGCATGCTCGCCGAACTCGGTGACGAGCACCGCGAGCAGCGGCTGATTGTAATAGATGTTGGCCACCGCCCCGCCGGCGATCAGGGTCAGCCCGATTCGGGTCAGGGGCGCGATGTCGCGGCTCATCGGGAGTCTCCCCGCTCGGGGCAGGAGCGCGGGGAGCGGGCAGGTGTCGGCGTCGTGAGCATGGCCCGCCCCTTACGGCAGGCTTGCGCCGGAGTGCCAGCCCCGGGCGCTCCACCCGGTCCGGACGGTCGCGCGGCAGACTGTCCCCCTCCGTTCAGGAAGCGCGCGGTAGCATGCGGTCCGTGACGTCCTATATGAGAAGAAGCCCGCGGAAAGTCTCTGCGTTCGCAGCGGCTTGACCGAGCAGGCTGTTGCCCGTGGGCGCCGGATGGCGCACATCTCTCAGGAGAACCGGACAACCGCTTCAGCGAAGGAGTTGTGTATGCCGAACTACCGCGTCCAATTCGCGAAGCAGATCCTCGGAGTGCCCTTCACGGTCGGCTGCGTCGAGATCGCGCGGGCGCGCGATCCGGAGCGGGCCCTGCGTGCGGCCGAGATTCGTTTCGCCCGTTCACACGGCGTGATGGATTGGCGTGAGCGGGCCGACACGGCTGCCCTCGCCGATGCCGGGGCGGTGGACGGCTGAGCCCGCCTGTCCGGCCGAGGCTCAGAGTTTGGCCGGACAGACCTGACCGCCGGGAAACACGATCTCCCGCTCGGAGCTTTCCCCCTCGACCCCTCCCCGGGCCGGCCATGTCAGGCTCTCGTTCCAGGAGAACGAGAGGTCGAGCGGACCGAGGAAACGCGTCAGAAAGGCTTCGAACAGTGGCTGATAGTCCATCGAGACTTCGGCCGAGATGTAGCGAGCGCCGGCCCGGCCGTAGATCGAGGGAATGGCGAGCTTCTTCGAGGCGTCCTTCCGCTGTGCGGCGCTCTGGGCAGGCCAGCTCGAGCAGATGAAGGGCGTCAGCTGCCCCTTGTCGCTATAGACGCCGATGGCGGCGAGCTTCATCGTCGCCCCGGAGGCCGGGAACGGCGCCAGGACCGGCTCGGCCGCCCCCGTGATCTGGCCCATCAGCGATGCCGAGATCGGATTCATCCCATCCCCTTGCGAGGTCAGCTCGGCGAGCGTGCGGGTGAGCGCGGAGACCTTGTTGCGGTTGTCGATGGCGTTCACGTACTCGGCCGCCCCGACGATCAGGATGAACAGAAGCGGCACCAGCACGGCGAACTCGATCGTCACGGCGCCGGATTCGTCCGCGATGCGGGGACGTGCGGCGCGGCCGGCGCCCCATCCGCGGAGACGATGCAGCGAGTCGCGCAGCCTCAGCACTTCCCCGCTCCCGTGACCGGATAGGGTTCGACGCGGATCACGGTGGCCGCCTGCACCAGCGCGGCGTTGCCCGCGAACCCGGACAATCCGAGCTTGAACATGGGAACGAGGAGCGGCAGCCGGACAGCTGCCCGGATCACCGCGATGCTTGTGGGCCCCGGGCAGGAATAGCTCGTTCCGAACGTGTCCGACCACGTGCCGGTCTTGGCATCGACCACCGGCCCCGAACCGCCGCTGCCGGAGATCCTCACGTCCACCTTCATGTCGTTGCAGGTGTAGAACAGGGCCGGCGCGTCGGAATTGCCGCACATCACCGCACGCAGGTTGCTGGTGATCGTCGCGGCGTTGGCCGTGCTGCTGGTTCCCCTTTGGAAGCTTCCGGTCATCAGGGCGCGCGCGCCGACCTGAAGGGCATTGTCGAGGTTCTGCCGGGCCATATAGACGATCGCGTACTGGAACAGCACCATCATCAGGATGAGCATCAGCGTTCCGAAGAAGGCGAACTCGATGGCCGAGGCGCCGCTGTCGTCCCCGAGGAAGCGGCGCAGGGCCTCGCGTCGGCGCGGGACTCTGAGGCCCGCTTCCGCTTGCCCGCTCCGGCGATCCGTTCCGGCGAGGCCGGGCAACCGGATCATCGGACGGATTCTTTCCACTGAAAGCACGGACCGAGGCCGAGCGAGCGCGACATCGGCCGCGTCATCCTCCCGCCGATCCGGTCGTGAGCCGGCCGACGCAAGAAGCGACGAGGCAACGGCGGAAGCTCAACCGCCGGAAGGAGCGCATCTCGGCCCAGAACGATCATTTGTAATAGAGGCAACCGTGGACTGCGAACGTATTGAATATGTACTTCGGCTCGTTGATGAACCTTTAAGCTGATCTGATCGAATCACCATCTCTTCGGTCGGTGAACATTTCTTCGGCTTGCCCGCGGGAATTCTGCGGGGGCGGGGCGTGACGGTATCGCCACCCCTCGCGCGATATGGTGGAGCAAGGGCAGGGCCGGCGGCGATGCGGCTGGCGCGCGGACAGCGCACGCCTTAGGTTTCCGGCGATATCGCGCCCATCTCCCGGGGCGGCGGTCAGGCGGTTCCGGAGGCTTGCCGGTCATGGCGGCGATCTCGTTCCTCGGCGATCTCATCCAGACCATCAGCGACCGTGGGCGCGACCTGATCGGCCTGTCCCGCGGCGACCTCGCCCGGACTGCGAGCCCGGCCGATCTGGCGCGGCTGTGCGAGGATCTGATCTCGCGGCGGGGCGAGGCGTCCGGCGTGGCGCTGGCCCGGCTCATCCTCGACCGCTACGCCTCGCTTCCGCTGGAGGAGCGGCTGATCTTCCTCGGGATCGTCGCGAGCGAGTTCGGAGCGGATCACGCGGCGGTGGAGCAGGCCATCGCGGGCTACCGCGCCGACCCGACCCGGGCCCGGCTCGGCCTGCTGCACGAGGCTGCCGAGCCCCGCTCGCAGGAATTGATCCGCCGGCTCAACCTCGCCCGCGGCGGCACGCTGGCGCTGGTGCGGATGCGCGAGGATCTCTTCATCCTGCGTAAGCATCTCAAGGATCAGAGCGCCGACCCGCAGATGGTGGACGCGGCGGTGAGCCTCGACAGCGATTTCGAGCACCTGTTCGCCTCGTGGTTCAATCGCGGCTTCCTGGTGTTGCGCCCCATCGACTGGACGACGCCCGCCCACATCCTCGAGAAGATCATCCGCTACGAGGCGGTCCACGAGATCGCCGATTGGGACGAGCTTCGCCGCCGCATCGAGCCGCCGGACCGGCGCTGCTTCGCCTTCTTTCACCCGGCCCTGCTCGACGAGCCGCTGATCTTCGTGGAGGTGGCGCTGACCGCCGGGATCTCCGCCGCGATCCAGCCGATCCTCGCCGACGGGCGCGAGCCGGTGGCGGCCCGCGCCGCCACGACGGCGGTCTTCTACTCGATCTCGAACTGCCAGAAGGGTCTGGCCGGTGTCACCTTCGGCAACTTCCTGATCAAACAGGTGGTCGAGGATCTCGCCCGCGAAATTCCCTCGCTCAAGACCTTCGTCACCCTTTCACCGGTACCGGGCTTCCGGACCTGGCTCGACCGCGAGCGCGGGGCCGACGTGCCGCAGGGCCTCACGCGGGAGGACGTGGAGGCGCTGCGCCTGCTCGATAGCGATGATTGGCGCAGCGATAAGGCCAAGTGCGAGGCGGTGCGGCGGGCCATGATCCCGGCGGCGGCCGCCTATTTCCTGCGCGCCAAGAACGAGCGGGGCCGTCCTCTCGATCCGGTCGCCCGCTTCCATCTCGGCAACGGTGCCCGGCTGGAGCGCCTGAACTTCCTGGGCGACACCTCGAAGAAGGGCGTGCGCCAGTCCTACGGGCTGATGGTCAACTACCTCTACGACCTCTCGGCCATCGAGAAGAACCACGAGACCTATGCCAACCTCGGCACCGTCGCGACCTCGTCGGTGGTGAGCCGCGAGCTGCGCGCGAACCTGCCGCCGCCGCGGGCGATGGTGCTGGCCGAGGCGGGCTAACACCGACTCAGGCATCGGCGAGCGCCGCTTTTTTGCTGCGCCGCGGGACCGAAATGCCCTTCGGACGTTTCCCTGTCCGACGCCCGCCCGAAACCGAAAGGTGGCGGACGCGACAAGGAAGGGAGTTCCACCATGGTTGATACGGATCGCATCGTCGGCACCGCCAAGGATCTCGGTGGGCGGGCGCAGGGTGCCGTGGGCGATGCGCTCGGCTCCGACCGGGACTCGCTGGAGGGACGCTACCGGGAGGCCGAGGGCCGGGCGCAGCGCGTCTACGGGCAGGCGAAGGACACCGTGCGCGACATCGCCGACGATGTCGGCGGCTACGCGGAGGACGCCTACGACCGGATCAGCCGCCACGGCGGCACCTACCTGCGCGACGGGCGCGAGCGGGTCGAGTCCCAGGTGGGCGAGAACCCCTTCCTGGCGCTGCTGATCGCCGGCGCGGTCGGCTACGGCCTCGCCCTGCTGCTGCATTCGCGCCGCTGAGCGGAGGGGCCGGCCGCGACGGCGTCGCGGTCGGCTCACGGTGACGGGCGGCGCTACTGCGCCGTCCAGCCGCCATCCATGGCGAGGTTGGCGCCGGTGATCTGGCTGGCGCCGTCGGAGCACAGGAACACGGCGAGCGCCGCGACCTGATCGACGGTGACGAATTCCTTGGTCGGCTGCGCCTTCAGCAGCACGTCCTCGATCACCTGCTCCTTGGTCAGCCCGCGCGCCTTTATCGTGTCGGGGATCTGGCTCTCGACCAGCGGCGTCCAGACGTAGCCGGGCGAGATGCAGTTCACGGTGATGCCGTGGGTGGCGAGTTCGAGCGCCGCCGTCTTGGTGAGCCCGACCACGCCGTGCTTGGCCGCCACGTAGGCCGACTTGTAGGGCGAGGCGACCATCGAGTGCGCCGAGGCCGTGTTGATGACGCGGCCCCAGCCCTTCGCCTTCATGTGGGGGATCGCCGCCCGCAGGGTGTGGAAGGCCGAGCAGAGGTTGAGGGCGATGATCTGGTCCCACTTCTCGATCGGGAATTCCTCGATCGGCGCGACGTACTGGACGCCGGCATTGTTCACCAGGATGTCGACGCTGCCGAAGCTGTCAGCGGACAGCGCGATCAGGCCGCCGATCTCGTCGGGCTTGGTGAGGTCGGCGGGCGAGTAGACGGCCTTCACGCCGAACTCGCTCTCCAGACCGGTCCGCGTGCGCTCGATCTCGTCGGGCTTGCCGAAGCCGTTGAGGACGATGTTCGCGCCCTCCTTGGCGAAGCCGCGGGCGATGGCGAGACCGATGCCGCTGGTCGAGCCGGTGACGACGGCCGCTTTCCCATTCAGGCTCATGCACAATCCCTCCGGTTGCGGGCCGCGCGGACCCTCGCGCCGACCGACTTGCCCCAACCGGACCGCGAAGTCGATTGCGCTGCACTGCGGTCGCTGACGCGCCGCGGCGGTTGACACCCATCCCCGCTTCCCCGAACACCGCGCCCGGCCGCGGGTTCGCGCGCGCCCTGGTCTCGAAGCGGATTCCGATTCGAACCCGGGCGCGCGGCGGGGCCGAGCCGCGCGGATGCCGAGCAAGAGTTGGACCCACGATCGATGGCGGTGATGCGCTCCTATCTCGACTTCGAGAAGCCCGTCGCGGAGCTCGAGGCGAAGCTCGAGGAACTCAAGGCCCTGGGCCAGCGCGACGGCGCCGTCTCGATCAGCGAGGAGGTCGGGCGGCTGGAGGCCAAGGCCGCTCAGGCGCTGGCCGAGATCTACGCCGCCCTCACGCCCTGGCAGAAGACGCAGGTCGCCCGCCATCCGCAGCGCCCCCACTTCGTCGATTACTGCGCCGGGCTGATCGAGGAATTCACGCCGCTGGCCGGCGACCGCAGCTTCGGCGAGGACGAGGCGATCCTCGGCGGGTTCGGGCGCTTCCGCGGCCGGCCGGTCTGCGTGCTCGGCCAGGAGAAGGGCGCCACCACCGAGGCGCGGCTGCGCCACAATTTCGGAATGGCCCGGCCCGAGGGCTACCGCAAGGCCGTGCGCCTGATGGAGACCGCCGACCGCTTCGGCCTGCCCGTGATCGCCTTCGTCGACACGGCCGGCGCCTTCCCCGGGATCGAGGCGGAGGAGCGCGGACAAGCCGAGGCCATCGCCCGCTCGACCGAGGCCTGTCTCGGGCTCGGCGTGCCCAACGTCGCGGTGGTCATCGGCGAGGGCGGTTCGGGCGGCGCCATCGCCATCGCCACCGCCAACACCGTGCTGATGCTGGAACACGCCATCTACAGCGTGATCTCGCCGGAGGGCGCCGCCTCGATCCTGTGGCGCGACCAGGGCCGCGCCCACGACGCCGCCACCGCCATGAAGATCACGGCGCAGGACCTGCTTCGGCTCGGCATCATCGACGGCATCGTGCCCGAGGCGACCGGCGGCGCCCACCGCGACCGCAAGGCCGCGCTCGACGCGACCGGCGAGGCCGTGGCCCGCGCGCTCGCCGCGTTCGAGGGGCTGGGCCGCGACGAGATCCGCGACAGGCGGGCGCAGAAATTCCTCGAGATCGGGCGCAAGTTGTGATCGGCGGCGCGGCGTGAAGCGGCCCACCGCCGCCGGGCTTCTCAGCGGCCTGCGCCGTCTCGGCCTGCGGGACCTGCGCGAGCCCGGGCCCGTCAGCCATATCTCCCTGGGCAGCCACTGCCACACGGCGCAGCTCCTCAAGGGGCTTGGCCTGCGCACGTGGTCCGCGCCCTTCGACTGGATCTTCTCCTCGCCGGGGATGGTGCGCGACTGCCTCGCCGACGACTTTTCGGACCTGCTCGACCGGCGCCACTACGAGAGCACGCCGGTCGGTGAGCGCGTGGCGCCGGACGAGACTCGTTGCCGTCATCGGCTTTACCGCGACCGGCACGCCATCCCCTTCGTCTTCAACCACCACGACCCCGCCACGAGCGAGGAGGATTACCGCTTCCTTCAGGAGGGCGTACGGCGGCTGCGGGTGGCGCTGGCCCGGCCGGGCGCGCGCAACGCCCTCTACCTGCTCACCGCCCTTCCAACCGAGCCCGAGACGGTGCGGGCGATCCGCGACGGGCTGGCGGCGCGGGCCGGCACGGCCGGTGCGGAAAATCACCTCACGATGATCACCCTGCGGCAGGGCGAGGAGCCCTCCGTCCAGCGCTTGGCGCGGGAGCCGCATCTCGACTGGCTCGAGGTGACGACGCGCTCGCCGTCCGTCGGCCTGCGCTTCGCTGACCCGGCCGATGACGCCTTCGTGAAGGGTCTGCTGCCGCTCGCACGGCGCTTTGGTGGGGAACCGTGACCGTTCCGCCACGCTCGTCCACAAACCGTCCGGCCGCATTGCGGTAAGGTTCGGGTAAGTCTACCCGGGCTATTGGGTTCGGGGAGTGACGTCCGCACAAGAGGCAGGAGAAGCCTCGCGGGCGAGGACACGTAAGGACGGGTTCCCCATGGCTGTGCGTCCGTTTGCGGCGACTGCTCTCGTCGTTCTGGCGATGACCCTCGGTGCCTGCCAGGACAGCGCCATGCTCGGCGGCGCCTCGACCCGCAGCCTGACCCCGATTCCGCCCCAGGTCGTCTCGCTCATGCAGACCAAGGGGATGAGCCAGTCCGACCCGATCCTGATCCGCGCCTTCAAGAAGGAAGCGGAGATGGAGGTGTGGAAGCGCGGCGCGAACGGCCAGTACGCGCTCCTCAAAACCTACCCGATCTGCCGCTGGTCGGGCCAGCTCGGCCCCAAGACGAAGCAGGGCGACCGGCAGGCGCCGGAGGGCTTCTACACGATCACGCCGGGTCAGATGAACCCGAACTCCAGCTACTACCTGTCCTTCGACGTCGGCTATCCGAACGCCGTGGACCGGGCCAAGGGCGGCACCGGCAACTACATCATGGTGCACGGCACCTGCTCGTCGTCGGGCTGCTTCGCGATGACCGATGCCTCGATGTCGGAGATCTACGCGCTCGCCCGCGAGGCCTTCAGCGGCGGCCAGCGGGCCTTCCAGTTCCAGTCCTATCCCTTTCGGATGACGGCGGCGAACATCGCCAAGTTCCGCAACGATCCCAACGCGCCGTTCTGGAAGAACCTCAAGGAGGGCTCGGACTATTTCGAGACCCTCAGGGAGGAGCCGCGGGTCGCGGCCTGCGGCACCAAGTACGTGTTCGGCGGCGCCGACGTGGCCGCCGGCAACTGCACGCCGCGGGTCGATCCGCTCGTGGCGGAGAAGCGCGACCGCGACAGCCGCGACGTCGCCGACCTGATCGCCAAGGGCACGCCCGCCACCCGCGTGGTCTACGAGGACGGCAGCCAGAATCCGGTCTTCCGCCCGCAGAAGCCGGAGGGCCCGGCCCTCGCCAGCCTGATCGAGACCGACAAGGACAAGGAGAAGGAAAAGGAACTCGCCTACACGGCCAAGGAGTACGGGCGCTACCATCTCGGCGAGATCAGCCGGCCGGAAAGCCTCGCCCTGGGCCCGAACGAGTTCGAGGTCGATGCCAAGGGCAAGCCGGTCCTCGTGGCCGCCGCGCCCGCCGACGCCCCCGGCCCGACCAAGGCGGCCGCCGCCCGCAAGGAGCAGGCGAAGCCGACGACCGTCGTCGCCGTGCAGGACCCGGCCAAGACCGGCGGCAAGGCGCTGAGCGACAAGGCCGCCAAGGCGAACCGCATCACCGTCGCCGATGCGGACGGCGATGTCAGCGCCTTCAGCAAGGTGCTCGCCAAGAAAGACGTGAAGGCCGCCGAGACCGCCCCGGCCAAACCGAAGCCCGCGGCCAAGGAAGCCATCAAGGACGCGCCGGTCGCCTCGACGAAGCCGCACGCCTCCGTGACGACGACCGGCTCGGTGCGCAACTGACAATGGGGCGGCGGCCTCGGGCCGCGCTCGACCCGACCGCGGTTTTCGCCGGGCAAGCTTCGCCGGCCTGTCACACGAGAGTGCTCTAAGCGTCCGGCCCACCTCGACGACCGGACCCGGCCCCATGCGCGACGACAGCCGCCCGCACGCCTACGATTTCGACGCCATCCGCCGCGAACTGGCCGACAGCTACGACGAGGAGCTGGAACTCGGCTTCGACGAGGCCCAGGAGGACGGCGGATCCCTCACCCGGCGCAGCTACTTTCACGAGCTGCTGCGGCTCCAGCACGAGCTGGTGCGCCTCCAGGACTGGGTGAAGCACGAGGGCCTGCGGGTCGTGGTCCTGTTCGAGGGGCGCGACTCGGCCGGCAAGGGCGGTGTCATCAAGCGCATCACCCAGCGCCTCAACCCCCGCATCTGCCGCGTGGTCGCCCTCCCCGCTCCGAGCGAGCGGGAGCGCACGCAATGGTACTTCCAGCGCTACGTCACCCATCTGCCGGCGGCGGGCGAGATCGTGCTGTTCGACCGCTCCTGGTACAACCGCGCCGGCGTCGAGCGGGTCATGGGCTTCTGCACCGAGGACGAGGTGGAGGAGTTCTTCCGCTCCGTGCCCGAATTCGAGCGCATGCTGGTGCGCTCCGGCATTCTGCTGGTGAAGTACTGGTTCTCGATCACCGACGCCGAGCAGGCGCTGCGCTTCCACATGCGGATCGAGGACCCGCTGAAGCAGTGGAAGCTCTCGCCGATGGATGTCGAATCGCGCCGCCGCTGGGAGGATTACACCCGCGCCAAGGAGGATATGCTGGCACGTACCCACATCCCCGAGGCGCCGTGGTGGGTGGTCGAGGCGGTCAACAAGCGGCGCGCCCGCCTCAACTGCATCAGCCACCTGCTGGAGCAGATCCCCTATCAGACCGTGAACCACCCGCCCGTCGTGCTGCCCGACCGCGTGCGCAACGCCGACTACCTCCGTGCGCCGATCCCGCCGGAGATGTTCGTCCCGGCCCGCTACTGAGCGGAGCCGGCCGCCTCCCGCGCGCGCCCATCGACAAGTCCGCGCGCATCCTGTAAAGGCCCGGCCAACTCACAACAGGATGCCGAAATCCTGACGCCCGGACCTCACCGGACGGGCGCTAACGGCCGGAGCTTTCCAATGAACATCATCGAGCAGCTCGAGCGGGAAGAGATCGCCCGCCTCGCCAAGACCATTCCCGATTTCGAGCCGGGCGACACGGTCATCGTCAACGTCCGCGTGAAGGAAGGCGAGCGCACCCGCGTGCAGGCCTACGAGGGCGTCTGCATCGCCCGCAACGGCGGCGGCCTCAACGAGAGCTTCACCGTCCGCAAGATCTCCTACGGCGAGGGCGTGGAGCGCGTCTTCCCGGTGCATTCGCCGATGATCGATTCGATCAAGGTGGCCCGCCGCGGCAAGGTGCGGCGCGCGAAGCTCTACTACCTGCGCGACCGCCGCGGGAAGTCCGCCCGTATCGTCGAGCGCTCCGACCGCTCCGAGAAGGCGGCCAAGGCCCAGAAGGCCGCCGCCACCGCCGCGGAGTAAGCCGTCGGAAAGCGGCTCCCCGGAGCCGCTTTCACCGCCGCGCCCGTCCCGAGATGATCGGGGCGGGTTTTTTGTTGCGGGTAGCGATCCCGATGAGAGTCGGTCCTGCGTTGCGAGAGGCGCGTCCGCAACGTGATGCCGCGATCCGGTTCTGATACGGCTTCCGGCTGATCGCTTCGGCCTCTTCCTCCGTCATCGCGAGGCGAAGCCGTGGCGATCCAGGGCTCCGTCCCTTCCGGACATGTCGCGCTCTGGGTCGCTTCGGCTCCGCCTCGCGATGACGGAGCGGGGACGGAGCGGGGCGAAGGCCGAGGCGATGGACCGAAAACGATATGACTGATGCGATCCGGCCCTCGGCCGATCACTGAATCAGCCGGAGAAGCCCCGCCTCTCTGCGGACGATCTCGGTCACATGCCAGCCGCCGAGGAAGGCGGCTGGGCCATCGAACAAGCCGAGGCCTTCATCGACGGGATAGGCCGCACCGTTCCTGATCGATGATGACATCGCGCGGCAGAGGCATCACCCCCGCCGCAGCGCCTCCAGCACCTTGCCGCCCGGCCGGCCCGTCGCCGGCATGCCGAGGCGGCGCTCCACGTCCTTGATGGCCTCGCGGGTCTTGGAGCCGACCTTCCCGTCCGGCTCGCCGACATCGTAGCCGCGGGCGATCAGGCGGGTCTGGAGGTCGCGGCGCTCGGCGCGCGAGAGCGGCGGATCGTCGGTCGGCCACTCGGCCTGGACGCCGGGGCGGCCACGCAGGCGGTCCGAGAGCACGGCGATGGCGAGCCCGTAGGATTCGGCGGCGTTGTAGGAGTAGATCGCGTCGAAGTTCTTCGTGACGAGGAAGGCGGGGCCGTTGATGCCGGCCGGGGCGATGATGCCGGCGGGCCCCTCCCCGCTGAGGGGACGGCCGTCGATGCGGGTGACGCCGAGCGAGGCCCAATGGCCGACCGCGTGCTTGTTCTTGCGGCCGGCGCCCGCAACGTTGAAGCCGCGCGGCAGCCGCACCTCGTAGCCCCAGGGCTGCGCGTTCGACCACTTGGCCACGCGCAGGAAGTTGGCGGTGGAGGCGACGGCGTCAGCCACCGAATCGACGATGTCGCGCCGTCCGTCGCCGTCGCCGTCGACAGCGAGGCGCTGATAGGTGGTCGGCATGAACTGCGTCTGGCCGAAGGCGCCGGCCCAGGAGCCGGTGAGCCGCGAGGCCTCGATGTCGCCGCGCTCGATGATCTTAAGCGTTGCGATCAGTTCGCCGCGGAAGAAGTCCCGGCGGCGGTTGCCCGAGCAGGCGAGCGTGGCCAGCGATTGCACCAGCGGCATCTTGCCGAGGTTCTTGCCGAAATTCGACTCGACGCCCCAGACGGCGGCGATGGTGTGACGGTCCACGCCGTAGCGGGCCTCGGCATTGGCCAGCGCCTGGGCGTGCTGGCGCATGGCGGCGCGCCCGTCCTCGACGCGCTCGTCGTCCACCAATGCCGACATGTAGTCCCAGATCGGCGTCTTGAACTCGGGCTGCGCCTGGGACAGCTCGATCACCTTGTCGTCGTAGGCGATGTTGGCCGTGGCGGCTTGGAAGGTCCGGGCGGAGACCCCGGCCCCGGCGGCCTGGGACTGGATGCCCGCGAGGCAGGACTGGAAGTCGGCCTGGGCCGGGCCGGCGGCGAGGGCTCCGGCGAGGGCGAGCGCGATCAGGCTCGTGCGGGTGGCTGGCGTCGGCATGGGTCGGCGCTCCGTCAGATTCCGGGGAATGGTCTCGTGCGATTCAGGCGATACGAGGGTTAACGAAGCGTGACGCACCTGTCGTGCCGGCCCGGCAGCCGGCTCCGGATTTGACGGCGCGGGCGTTCTCGTCTAGCAGGCGAGCCGTGGACGGGGCTCCTGATCGGGGCCCCGTACCCTTTCATGCGCACCCGCGGGCGGTAACAGCCGCCCTGTCGCCCTCGCCGCGTCAGCGAGGAGGGAGAGGAGGGCGCGTTCCTCATAAATTTGTTCCAGAGGAACAGCGATGTCAAAACGCGTCCAGGCGAAGCACAAGCTCGATCGCCGCATGGGCCAGAACATCTGGGGCCGCCCGAAGAGCCCCGTGAACCGCCGCGAGTACGGCCCTGGCCAGCACGGTCAGCGCCGCAAGGGCAAGATGAGCGACTTCGGTACGCAGCTGCGCGCCAAGCAGAAGCTCAAGGGCTACTACGGCAACATCACCGAGAAGCAGTTCCGCCGCTACTACGCCGAGGCGATCCGCCTGCGTGGCGACTCCGGTGAGAACCTAATCGGCCTGCTCGAGCGCCGCCTCGACGCCGTGGTCTACCGTTCGAAGTTCGTGGCGACCCCGTTCGCCGCGCGCCAGTTCGTCAACCACGGGCACATCAAGGTCAACGGCCGCCGGGTCAACATCCCGAGCTACCAGGTCAAGGCCGGCGACGTGATCGAGGTGAAGGAAGCCTCCCGCCAGCTCGAGATCGTGGTCGTGGCCTCGCAACTCGCCGAGCGCGACGTGCCGGACTACATCGAGGTCGATCATCACAAGATGACCGCCCGCGTCACCCGGATCCCGGGCCTCTCCGAGGTGCCCTACCCGGTGCAGATGGAGCCGAACCTCGTCATCGAGTTCTACTCGCGCTAAGATTTCTCTTCGGTATCGCCCGGAGACGGAAAGGGCCGCCCCTCGGGGCGGCCCTTTTTCCATGTCGCCCTCGTCAGGCCGGGACGGCCGCCGCGAGGAGGCGCGTCAGCTCCGCCGCCGGCATCTCCCGCGAGAGCCCAATTGCCTGCCCCGACCAGAGCGGGGAGAAGTCGCCCGAGCCGCGCGCCTCCGCGGCCGTGCGCAGGGGCTGGAGCGCGACGGCCGCGCCGGGAAAGGCGGGGGCGACCGGGCTGACGGGACCGAGTTCCCGCACGACACGGGTCTGTAGGCCGCGAGCGGGGCGGCCGGTGAGCACGTTCGTCAGAACGGTGTCCTCGTCCCGCGCCGCGCCCAGGGCCGCGCGGTAGGGTGCGGAGATGCCGGCCTCGGGGCAGCGCAGGAAGCCGGTGCCGACCTGAACCGCGCTGGCGCCGAGCGCGAAGGCCGCCGCCACGCCGCGGGCATCAGCGATGCCGCCCGCCGCAATCACCGGCACGGCGACCGCGTCGGCGATCTGCGGCACCAGCGCGAAGGTGCCGACCTGGGAGGCTGCGGCCTCGGTCAGGAACATGCCGCGATGGCCTCCGGCCTCCGCCCCCTGCGCGATCACCGCATCGACGCCGTGCTCGGCGAGCCAGCGCGCCTCGCGCACGGTGGTGGCCGAGGACAGGATCAGGCAGCCGACGTCCCGCACACGCCGCAGCAATGCCTCCGCAGGTAGCCCGAAGTGGAAGCTGACGACGCGCGGGCGCAGTTCGGCCACGAGCTCGGCCATCGCCTCGTTGAAGGGCGCCCGGTTGGCCATGCTCACCGGTGCCGCCGGATCGAGGCCGAACTCTTCGTAATAGGGCGCGAGCGCTGCCCGCCACGTCGCCTCGCGATCCGCGTCCGGCGTCGGCGGCCGGTGGCAGAAGAAGTTCAGGTTGAAAGGGGCATCCGTCGCCTGCCGGATGGCGGCAACCTCGGCGCGGACCTGCTCGGGCGTGAGCGCAGCGCAGGCGAGCGAGCCGCCGCCGCCGGCAGCGCTGACGGCGGCGGCCAGCGCGGCCTTCGGCCCGACCATCGGTGCCTGGACGATGGAAGCGGCGATCCCGATCAACCCAGCGAAATCCGTGCGTCCCGCCATCCCGCTCTCCTCGCACTGCCGACGACGCGGATCGCCTTCGGGACGGTTCTACACCCCGGGTGCGGCCGGTCGCTCCGCGGTCTCGTCGGTGGCGTCGTTCGCCGCTTCCTGCTTCAGCCGCTTGCGGTACTGCACGGCGCCGAAGGGAATGGCCGCGAGGTAACTCAGGCTGACCACCGTGATCGCCTCGAAGGGAAAGCTGATCACGAGGCCGAAGCCCACCACCACGACGAGGAAGATCGGCACCACGAGGTCACGCGGCACGCGCTTGCCCCAGGTCTTGCCCGAGAAGGTCGGCACCGTGGAGACGACGAGGAGCGCGATCACCAGCACGTAGGCCAGGATCACCGGCGTGCCCCAATGGTCGAAGGGCAGGCCGAGGAAGTGGAGGTAGAGCGGCAGCATGCCGGTGAGCGCCCCGGCGGGGGCGGGCATGCCGACGAAATAGTCCTTCTTCCATTCCGGCCGGTTGGGGTCGTCGAGCATCGCGTTGAAGCGCGCCAGCCTGAGGCACATGGCGATGGCGAAGACCAGCGCCACGATCCAGCCTACCGACTTCAGATTGTGCAGGGTGAAGCTGTAGAGGATCAGCGCCGGGGCGCAGCCGAAATTCACGAAGTCGGCCAGCGAATCGAGTTCGGCCCCGAAGCGTGAGGTGCCCTTGAGCAGGCGCGCCACGCGCCCGTCGATCCCGTCGAGGCCGGCCGCGACGATGATGGCGATCACCGCGGGCTCGTAGCGCCCCTCGAAGGCCAACCGGATCGCGGTCAACCCGAGGCAGAGCGCCAGCAGGGTGATCATGTTCGGGGCGATCATCCGGAACGGCACCGGCCGGAACCGGCGCGGCCGGTCGTTCGCATCCGGCGCGAAGGGTGGGAACAGATCGTCCATGTCGCCCCTTGCGTCGTCGCCCCTTGCGTCGTCGCCTCTCGGCACGCCGCCTCTCGGCTCGTCGTCTCTCGCCATCGCGCGGCTCGTTTCCTCAGATGCGGCGGAAGGCCCGCTCCGGCCCGCCGCCGAGATCGGCCAGCACGGTCTCGCCGGCCACCGCCTTCTGGCCGAGCCCGACCAGCACGCGGGTGCCGACCGGCAGGTAGACATCGACCCGCGAGCCGAAGCGGATCAGGCCGAAGCGCTCGCCGACCTGCCGGGTGTCGCCCGCCGAGACGAAGCCGACGATGCGCCGGGCCACGAGCCCTGCGATCTGCACCACGCCGATGCGCAGGGGCTGGCCCTTATGCGTCGTCTCCATGACGATCCCGTTGCGCTCGTTGTCGTCGCTTGCCTTGTCGAGCTCGGCGTTGAGGAACAGGCCCGGCGTGTAGTGGATCTGCCCGATCTTGCCGGAGACCGGCACGCGGTTCACGTGGCAGTCGAACACGTTCATGAAGACCGAGATCCGCAGCATCGGCTCGTGCGAGAGGTCGAGTTCCGGTGGGGGCAGCACGGTCGAGATCAGGTTCACGCGCCCGTCGGCGGGGGAGACGACGAGTCCGTCGCCCACCGGCACGACCCGCTCGGGATCGCGGAAGAAGTAGCAGACCCACAGCGTCAGGATCAGGAAGATCCAGCCGAAGAATTGCGAGAAATAGCCGAGCACCACCGTCAGCACGATGCCGATCAGGATGAAGGGATAGCCCTCCTTGTGGATCGGAACGAGCGTCCGGCGGATCGTCTCGATGAGGTCGGTCATGGGCTCCGAAGGGGTCCGGCGGGGCAAATCTGACCCGCCGGATGGCAGGGGGGCGCGGTTCCGTCAACCGCCGCGTGCCGGGCGTCCGGCCGGTGAGCCCGCGGCAAGGCCGCCCGCGTCGAACAGGCGATAGGTGCGCCGCCCCGCCGCTTTTGCGGCGTAGAGGGCGGCGTCTGCCAGCGCGAACGGGTCCTGCGCGTCTGCGCAGAGCGCCACGCCGACCGTCGCGCCGAGCGGGTAGCGCTGTCCCCCGTGGTCGAACGGGCGGCACAGCGCGGTGACCAGCCGCTCGGCGCAGGCTGCCGCCTCGGCCGCGACGCCGTCGAGGATGACGGCGAACTCGTCGCCGCCGATGCGCGCCGCGAGTTCGGCGCGCGGGCAGACGAGGCCGATTCGCCGGGCCGCTTCGCGAAGGCAGCGGTCGCCGGCAGGATGCCCGTAGGTGTCGTTGATCGTCTTGAAGCCGTCGAGGTCGATCAGGATGAGCGTGCGCATCGGCTCTCGCAAGCGGTCCTCGAAGCGGGCGCGGTTGGCGAGGCCGGTGAGCGCGTCCGTCTCCGCCCGCAGGCGCATCTGATCGAGCCGGCGCCGCTCCGCGGTCACATCCTGCTTCAAGCCGTAGAGCCGCAGGGGCCGACCGTGCCGGCTTTCGACCGTGGCGGTGATGCGGATCCAGCGAGGCCCGCCACTGGCCGGTCTGATCTCGGCGTCGAGGCAGAATCCGCCGGCTTCGGCGAGCGCCCTGTCGCGCAAAGCCGTCAGCTCCCGCCGCGAGGCGTCGGTATAGAGGGCGAGGGCGTCCGCCCGCTCGACCGCGGTGCCGGAGGGCAGTCCGAACAGATCGTAAACGCCGTCGCTCCAGGTCAGCCGCTCGTCGGGCAGGCTGCAGGTCCACATTCCCAAGCCGGCGGCCCGCATCGCCGCCGCGAAAGGGGGCTCGACCTGTTTCAGGGCTGCCTGCTGCGCGCCGATGATGGCGGCCTGAATGCGCAGCTGCATCCGCAGGCGCTCGATCTCGGCCCCCGCGGACGGCGCCGAGAGGGGAGAGGGAAGCCTATCGTCGGTCGCGCGAATCGGGGGACCTCGTGCCGGGGGACGGGGCACCATCCTGCGGGCACGTCGCTTTCCGCAAGGTGAAAGGCCCGACTGGCGCGGCGCACCCGAAGGGCAGGCTCAGGCGACCGGCTCCGAGCGCTGCGCCTCCTCCAGCAGCAGGCGCTCGTCCTCGGCGCGCTTGAGCGCCTCGCGTGCCGCGTCGGCCTGCCGCTGGCGGTTCCAGAGCGCGGCGTAGACGCCGCCGCGAGCGAGCAAGCTGGTGTGGTCGCCCCGTTCCACGACGCGCCCATGGTCGAGCACGAGGATCTCGTCGGCGTTGATCACCGTCGAGAGGCGGTGGGCGATGACCAGCGTGGTTCGGCCCTGGCTGACCCGGTCGAGGGCGGCCTGGATCTCCCGCTCGGTGAACGAATCGAGCGCCGAGGTCGCCTCGTCGAGGACGAGGATGGGCGGACCCTTGAGGATGGTGCGGGCGATCGCCACCCGCTGCTTCTCGCCGCCCGAGAGCTTCAGCCCGCGCTCGCCCACCGGCGTGTCGTAGCCCTCCGGCAGGCTCTCGATGAAGCGGTCGATCTGAGCCAGCCTAGCGGCCTCGCGCACCTCGGCCTCGCTCGCATCCCAGCGGCCGTAGCGGATGTTGTAGCCGATGGTGTCGTTGAACAGGACCGTGTCCTGCGGGACCATGCCGATGGCCGCGCGCAGGGAATCCTGGCGCACGGCCGCGATGTCCTGCCCGTCGATGGTGATGCGCCCGCCCTGCGGCTCGTAGAAGCGGAACAGCAGGCGTGAGAGCGTCGACTTTCCCGCCCCCGAGGGACCGACGATGGCGACCGTGCGGCCCGCCGGCACCTCGAAGGACACGCCGCGCAGGATCGGCCGCTCCGGGATGTAGGCGAAGCGCACGTCCTCGAAGCGCACGGTTCCGGCCTCCACCTTGAGCGGGGCCGCACCCGGGCGGTCGGCGATCTCGGGATTGCGGTGGAGGATCAGGAACATGTCGTCGATGTCGATCAGTGCCTGTTTGATCTCCCGGTAGATCATCCCCATGAAGTTCAGCGGCATCGAGAGCTGCACGAGCATCGTGTTGACGAGCACGAAGCCGCCGATGGTGGTGCGGCCCGCCATGATGTCGCGGGCAGCAAGCCACATCACCGCGGTCATGCCGATGGTGAAGATCACCGCTTGGCCCGCATTGAGCACCGCGAGCGAGACGTAGGTCTGCGTCGAGGCCTTCTCGTAGCGCTCCATCGAGGCGTCGTAGCGGGAGGTCTCACGCTTCTCCGCACCGAAATACTTCACCGTCTCGTAGTTCAGGAGCGAATCGACCGCCTTGGTGTTGGCCTCGGTGTCCGAGTTGTTCATCCGGCGGCGGATGCCGATGCGCCACTCCGTGGCTTTCCAGGTGAAGCCGAGATAGGACGCGATCATGCCCGCCACGACGACCGAGTAGAGCCAGTCGAACTCGTAGGCGAGGATGCCGAGCACGAGCACCAACTCGACGATGGTCGGCACCAGGGTCAGCACCATCAGGCGCGACAATTCCTCGATGCCCGAGCGGCCCCGCTCCAGCACCCGGGTCAGGCCGCCGGTCTTGCGCTCCAAGTGGAAGCGCAGGCTGAGGCGGTGCATATGCTCGAAGGTCTGGAGCGCGAGCTTGCGCACGGCGTGCATCGCCACCTTGGCAAACAGCCCGTCACGCACCTGCGTGAGTCCGGCCATAGCGATGCGCGACAGGCCGTAGAGGCCGATCAGGAGGAAGGGCGCCGAGAGCAGGCCCGCCGGCACGGCGGAGGCGGCGGCGGCCGTGCCGTCCTTGGCGCCGATCGCCGCGACCAGCGCGTCGGTGGCCCACTTGAAGGTGAACGGCATCACCATCGTCGCGGCCTTGGCCACGAAGAGCAGGCCGAAGGCGAGAAACACGCGGCGCTGGAGGTCGGCGCGGCCGTGCGGCCAAAGGTAAGGCCAGAGGCGGCGATAGGTCGTCAGGAGGCCCGGGCGTTCGAGAGGCGTGGACGCGCCCTCCCCCGCCGGCGCGGGTGCTTGTGCCATCGTCGTGTTCGGAAAGACCTTGCGGCGCGGAGCGGCCGTTATCCGCCGCATATAGGCCCACCGTCCGTCATGCGCACCCCGCCACGGCCGAAGCGCTTGGCGCGCCTCCCCGATCCGGCCAGCCGGGGCTCAGGTGCGACGATCGGTGCCGGGCTTGGCGGCCGGAGTGCCGGACGACGATTCGTCCTTCGGCAGCACGAACATCTGGCCGGGATAGATCAGGTCGGGGTTGCGGATCTGCTGCTGGTTGGCGTCGTAGATCACGGTGTAGCGGTGGCCGTGGCCGTAGGTGCGCCGGCTGATCTGCCACAGGCTATCGCCGCGGGTGATCCGGGCGGTGCTGATCTCCGGCACGAAGACGCTGCCCGCCTCGGCTGCGGACGGCGAGGCGCCTCCCGGCTCCGCCGTTGCGAGGCGCTCCCGCCCCGCCGAGGCCGGAGCGCCCGATGCCTTGCCGGGAAGGGCGGGCGCGAGGGCGGCTGCCGCCCGGCCGTCACGCTCCGGCGAAGGGACCGTCGGGACCGCCGTCGCGGCGATGGACGGCGTGCCGGACGGCGCGGGGCTGGCCGGCTCCGTGCCGGCTTGCTTTCCCGTCCGCAGCGGCGCGGCCGCGAGGCTCGGCGCCATCGGTTGGGCCGCGGGTGTTTTCCCGGGCGTTCCCTGCGCCGGGTGCGTCGCCGGCCGCTCGGCGGGCATCGCTGCGGCGTCGCGCTTCTGGCTCGGCGCGGATCGCTCCTCCGGCCCAGCGCCGGCAAACCGCGTCGGCGGGCTGTCGGGATAGACAAAGGCCACCTCGGCGCGGCTGCGCACCTTGCCGCCCGCCGGATCGCCCGTATCGACCCGGATGCGGTAGGCGCCCGGCTTCACGCCGCGCCCGATCGTGAAGGCGACCCGCCCATCCGCGCCGGCCTGTCCAGAGGCGACCAGCGTGTCGTTGAGGTAGAGACGAACGGCGCTGCCCGCCGCCGCCTGGCCGGTCACGTCGAGGCGTCCGCCCTCCTGGGCATCGACGCTGACGATGCGGGCCGTGCCCGTGGTTCCGCCCGAAACGCGGCCGCCCTCGGCGGTTCCGGCCGTCGCGGGCGCGGCGGTGCCGGGGGATTCGGCGACGGCCGTCGGCGGCTTGGTCGTCGCGCCCTGCGCCTCCGGCGCGTCGGGCTGGGAGAGCACCTGGGTCGGCCGATCCGGCGCGCTCAGCGCGATCAGCGGCTTGGTGTTGCGGGTCTCGGCTACCACCACGGTGACGCTTTCGCGGCCGGCCAGCGTCCGCCCGTCGGCGGCGGTGGCGCGCAGCGAAATCTCGCTCGACCCCGTCGGAAGATCCGGCGGCGTGAGCGCGAACTGGCCCGACGCGTCGGCTGTCGCCGCGGCGAAGGGGCGCCCGTCCCGCATGAGTTCGATACGGGCGTTGGGCACCGTGCGGCCGGCGATGACGCTCGCTCCGTCGGGCTCGACGCGGACGATGTCGAAGCTCGGCGCCCCGTCCGGTTCGGGCCCGGCGCGGCCGGCCGCCCCGCTTTCCCCTTGCGGCAGGGCCGGGAGAGCGGCATGAGGAGAGCCCGTCGAGGGCGCTTCGCCCGCGCGGTCCCCGGTTTCCGTCCCGTTCGGCTTGTCCGGTGCGGCCGGCGTCTCGGCAGAAGGGTTGACCGCCGCGTTGCGCTTGAGGAGTTCCCCCGTCCCGAACAGCGCCACGACCATGGCGAAGCCGCCGAGCAGGCCTGCAGCCGCGAGGACGATGCTTCGCCGCAGCTCAGCCGTCATGACCGTCCACTCCCGTCCTGCCCGTGTCGGTGCGCATGCCCGAAAAGCAACGTCGCTTGTCGACAACCCGTCCAATTCCCGTGACATATTAACGAACATGAGAAGAACACCAAAGCTCGATCGCGCGGGGGCGCCCCGTTCGTCCGCGAACTCAGCATTCTTGCGCGTGGGCGGTGCTCGCCGCCGCGGCCGGGGAGTGCTGTGATGGCGCGGCTGACTTCCGTCTGCGTCTATTGCGGCTCGGGCTTCGGGGGCGATCCGGCCTTCGCCGACGCGGCCCGGCGCCTCGGCACCTCCCTGGCCCGAGCCGGGGTCAAGCTGGTCTATGGCGGCGGCAATGTCGGCCTGATGGGCACGGTGGCGGGCGCGACGCTCGATGCGGGCGGCCACGTCACCGGCATCATCCCCGATTTCCTGAAGTCGCGCGAGCGCATGCTCGACGCGGTGCAGGAGACGATCGTCGTCTCCGACATGCACACCCGCAAGAAGCTGATGTTCGACCGCGCCGACGCCTTCGTGGCGATGCCCGGCGGCATCGGCACCCTGGAGGAGCTGGTCGAGCAGCTGACCTGGGCGCAGCTCGGCCAGCACCGCAAGCCGATCCTGCTCCTGTCGGTCAACGGCTTCTGGGATCCGCTGATCACCCTGATCGACCACATGCGCGGCCAGGGCTTCATCCGCGAGGGACTCGATCTGAGCTACCTCATCGGCGACGATCCCGACCGCGTGGTCGAGCGGCTGGAGGCGGCCCTGGCGGAGGCCGGCCCGGCCCCGCATGCCGACGCACTGATCGAGAAGCGATTCTGAGGGCGGCCATGCTGCGGACGGAGCAGGACGGGGCCATGACGGGTCACACCATCGCGGGCGAGCATACCGGCCAGCATTATTCGGAGGTGCTGGCCCGCCTCTCCCGCAACGCCGCCGTCCAGCGCTACCTCGAGATCGGCGTGGCCCACGGCGACATCTTCGCGGGCATCGCCTGCCGCCACGGCATCGCCGTCGATCCCGAATTCCAGCTTCGGACCAACGTCGCGGCCAACAAGGTCCGCGTGTCACTGTTCCAGGTCATGAGCGACCTGTTCTTCGAGCACCTGAACCTGCGCCGCGACCTCGGCGGGCGGCTCGATCTCGCCTTCCTCGACGGGATGCACCTGTTCGAGTTCCTGCTGCGGGACTTCCTCAACACGGAGGCGATCTGCCGTCGCGACTCGATCATCGTGATGCACGACTGCCTGCCGGTGGCCGAGCCGATGGCCGACCGAGATCCGGTTCAGGCCGGCATCCGCGGCCGCGGCACGCCGTTCGAGAACTGGTGGACCGGCGATGTCTGGAAGGTTGTGCCGATCCTCGCCCGCTTCCGCCCGGATCTCGAGGTGATGCTGGTGGACGCCCCCCCCACCGGCCTCGTGATCGTCACCGGGCTCGATCCCGCCTCGCGCACCCTCGGACGGAACTACGAGGCGATCGTCGAGGAGTTCTCGCGCTTGCCCAACACGGCGGAGGAGATCGCGCAGGTCTATGCCGAGCACCCGCTCGTGCCGACGGAGGAGGCCCTGCGCCGGCTGGGCGGCCGATCCTACGCGAACGGCTCGGGCTGGCTGCGGCGGCTGACGGGCTGAGGTCTCAGCCCGCCACCGTCCAGGTGGTGCTGCCGTCCTTGTTGTCCTTCACGCTCACGCCCATGGCGGTGAGCGCGTCGCGCACCCGGTCGGAGGCGGCCCAGTCCTTGGCTGCCCGCGCCGCCTTGCGCTCGGCCAGCAACGCTTCGACCCGCGCCACGTCGATGCCGGTGGCGCTGACCCGCTCCGCCTCGCGCTGCGCCTTCGTGCGCGGCAGGAAGCCCATCAGCCCCGCCCCAGCCTTAAGGGCCGCGGGGCTCGTGCCGGCGAGCCGGTGCAACTCGCCGATGGCGGCGGGCGTGTTCAGGTCGTCGGCGAGCGCCTCGACCACGCCGGCCGGTACCTCGGCATCGGGCGCCGCCTCGCCGGCCGCCTCGTACCAGCGGTCGAGCATCCGGCTCGATTCCTCCAGGCCGCGAAGGGTCCAGTCGATCGGCTGGCGGTAGTGCGACTTGAGCATGTTGAGGCGCGCCACCTCGCCCGGCCAGTCGTCCAGCACCTGGCGGATGGTGATGAAGTTGCCGAGCGACTTCGACATCTTCTCCCCTTCGACCTGCAGGAAGCCGTTGTGGAGCCAGACATTGGCCATCACGTCGGTGCCGAAGCAGCAGCGGGATTGGGCCACCTCGTTCTCGTGGTGGGGGAAGATCAGGTCGATGCCGCCGGCATGGATGTCGAAGGTCTGTCCCAGGTGCTTCCACGACATGGCGGAGCACTCGATATGCCAGCCGGGCCGGCCTGCCGCATCGATCCCGCAGGGCGAGGGCCAGGAGGGCTCGCCGGCCTTCGAGGGCTTCCACAGCACGAAGTCGAGGGGTGAGCGCTTGTAGGGCGCCACCTCGACGCGGGCACCGGCCTCCATCTCGTCGAGGGGGCGCTTCGAGAGCGCGCCGTAATCGGGCATGGAGGGCACGTCGAACAGCACGTGCCCTTGCGCCACGTAGGCGTGGCCGGCCGCGACCAGCCCCTCGATCAGCCGGTGCATCTCGGCGATATGGTCGGTGGCCCGCGGCTCGATGAAGCGTGCCGGCTCGCCCGCCCGGTTCACGTCTTCGGCCATCAGCACGCCGAGGTCGCCGACATCCGTGTGGAATTGCGCCAGCGTGCCGTCGGTGAGTTCGCGGATGGTGATGCCCCGCTCCGCCGCGCGGGCGTTGATCTTGTCGTCCACGTCCGTGACGTTGCGGGCGTAGGTGACGTGCGCCTCCCCGTAGAGGTGGCGCAGCAGCCGGAACAGCAGGTCGAAGACGATGATCGGCCGCGCGTTGCCGATATGGGCCGCGTCGTAGACCGTCGGCCCGCAGGCATACATCCGCACGTTTGCCGGATCGATCGGCGTGAAGGCCGCCTTCTCGCGGGTCAGCGTGTTGTAGAGCCGCAACATCGGAGTCATCGACTGCGTTCCTGCCGGGCGGGCCCGGCCTCCCTGGCGGTCTGCCCCGCCCTCGTCGTTTGTCGTTGGGGCGCAGCGGCTTCCACCGCCCGCCGCCCGGCACCGAAGCGGTTTCGCCACATTGCCGCCGAAGCCGCCGGCCCTTGCTGTTGCGCTGCGGCGACGGCCATCGCACCCAGGCTGGGCTACCTCAAAACGGTGATGAATTCGAGAACGGCGGATGCCTGCGCCGCCGCTCCGACGACCGTGATCGGTTCGGCAAGGATTTGTTTACCGCCTCGTCCGAACCTTCGCTCCTGAACGAACCCGTTCACAAGGTTTTCACCATGCGCCGCGCGTCCGTCGCCTTCCTCGCCCTCGTTCTCGCCACCGCGACCCTGCCGGCCCGCGCCGGAAGTGAGGCCTCGACGGTCAAGCACGTCGAGAAGACGTTCCTGATCCCGGCCGAGGAGGGCTACGGCGTCGGCGAATGCCTGAGCGGCGGCCCGAGCGAGTGCGGACAGGTCGTCGCCAACGCTTGGTGCGAGGCGCAGGGCTTTGCCAGCGCCAGCACCTACGGCGTGGCCGCGCAGGACGAGTATACCGGCGCCATCGACGCCCCGGCGGCCCCGGTGAAGAGCGCGCCGCGCCCGCTGCGCATCACATGCCAGGATTGATTCTCTCTCCGCATCGATCAAACCCGGCTTGCGCGCAACACGCGCCGTCCCTATCGATCTGTACAAGGAACGGTACAGATTTGGCGCGGATTCATGGGTCACGTCGGTTTCACGGAGCTGCGGCGTAACTTGGCCGAGCATCTCGACCGGGTTGAGAGCGATCGAGTCGAACTCGTGGTGTCCCGGCGGCGCCACGAAGATCTCGCCATCATCCCGCTCGCCGAGTTGGAGAGTTTGCGCGAGACCGTGCATCTCCTCAGCACGCCGACCAATGCTGCCCGGCTGCGGGAGGGCGTAAGCCAGCTCGATGCGGGCGGGGGCTTGGAGCGCTCCCTGATCGAGGAATGAGGCTGCTCTGGTCCGATCGAGCCTGGGAGGATTACCTCTACTGGCAGGCCAACGATCCTGGCACGTTGAGGCGCCTCAACGAACTCATCAAGGATGCGTCGCGCTCGCCCTTCGCGGGACTCGGCAAGCCCGAGCCGCTGAAAGGCAATCTGAAGGATTGGTGGTCGCGCCGCATCACAGGATCGCACCGGCTTGTCTACCGGGTCGGCGGCACGGGCGCCGAGCAAACGCTCGAAATCGCCCAGTGCCGCTGGCATTACGAGTGAGGCGCAGCCCGCTCATTTCAGGAAGTCGGCGCATTTCGGCGGCGGCTCGGTGCCCCAGGGCGCCAGCGGGACGCTCGAGGTCGAGTTCTTGGGCGAGCCCTGCACCACCTTGTCCGAATAGACCATGTAGATCAGCGTGTTGCGCTTGGTGTCGCAGCCGCGCACGATCTGCATCGACTTGAAGATCAGCGAGCGCCGCTCGCTGAACACCACCTCGCCCTGTTTGACCTTGTCCTTGAACTGGACCGGGCCGACCTGCCGGCAGGCCAGCGAGATGTCGGACACGTCTTCGGCGAGCCCGAGCGTGCCCTTGATGCCGCCCTTCTCGGGCTGGGTGTACCAGCAGGCCACGCCCGCCACCGCCGGGTCGTCGATGCCGTAGACCACGAGCTTGTCGTTGGGCGTGAGCGGGCGCCAGACCGTCGACTTGTCGAAGATCCGGTCGGGTTCCTGCGCCCGAGCAGCGTCGCCCGCGAGCAGCGCCAGTCCGGTGGCGAGGCCGGCTGCCATCAACCGGGCCGTGTGTCCATTGGTGCTCGTGAGCCACATCGTCGACGCAATCCCCGCAAAGCTTGGCGCGAGAGACATGGTGTCTCTGTCCCCGAGGGTCGAGGGGCTTTAACACAGGTGCTGCTCCGCGGCTCCGCTTCGCCGCGGTCCGCCGAAAGCCTTCCCCCGCCCGCGCTCTCCTGCCTGAAATCCCCAGCATCCGCACCATGCCGATGATCGGAACGCAGATTCGCCGCGCCGCCGCCCTCGTCCTTGCCGCGATCAGCCTCGGCCTCGGCGGGGCGTCTCCGGCTGCCGCCGCGCCGGATGTCTGGGCCTGCCAGCGCTACAAGAGCGAGTTGGCCAACCTCAACGCCACCGCCTCGACCGCCGCCGCTCTCCAGAGCGAGGTGGCGCGCCTGCAGACCTATTATCGCAGCCTCAATTGCGAGGGCGGCAAGTTCCTGTTCTTCGACACCCGGCCCCCGCAATGCGGGGCGGTGGAGGCGCGGATCCGTTCGCTCAACGCCACCTATGGCGGCGGTGACGGGGAGGTCGTATCCGCCCGCCGCCGTCAACTCGTCGCGGCCGTGTCGAGCGCCTGCACCGGGCTGGTGCCGGAGGGCGGCCATGAGGGGCAGTCCGGCGCCCAGACCGCTCGCGGCGGCGCGCAGGTGATCTGCGTGAAGACCTGCGACGGCTCCTACTTCCCCATGGCCAACCTGCCGGACGGGCGCGGTGGCGCCGACGAGATGTGCCAGGCCCTCTGCCCAGGCACCGAGGCGCTGGCCTACTCGATGCCGCACGGCGACGAGGCCCTGAAATACGCCGCGACCATCAAGGGAAGCCGCGCCTACACCGCGCTGCCGACCGCCTTCAAGTTCCGCAAGAGCTTCACCGCCAACTGCTCCTGCAAGAAGGAGGGGCAGAGCTGGGCGCAGTCCCTGGCCAAGGCCGAGAGCATGCTGGTCCGGCACAAGGGCGACATCTTCGTCACGCCGATGCAGGCCGAGGCTCTGTCCCGTGCGCCGAAGGTGCGCTTGACCTTGGTCGGCCGTGCCGACCGGACCGCGGCCGGGCTCGCTGCCGCCGCGGCGAGCCGCGACGGCGCCGTCGCGGCCGTGCCTGAGTCGGCGCCAGACGCGGCCGAACGGACCGGATCGGCCGGGGAAACCCGCAGCGCCGTCCGCGTCATCGCCCCCGGCATCGTCGCGCCGCTCGCCCTGACGCCGATGCCCTGAGGCCCCCCACTCGCGGCCTCGCGTGACCGCCCCCCTTCCCGGGGCATGAGCAGAACGCTGCCTCTGAAACGGGAACCAAATCAGTCCCGTCGTGTTCGGAACCGCCGATCGCGTTTTACGAGGCTGACTGAATGCGGATCACCCGCTCCCTGCTCCTGGCCGGCACGATGCTGCCGGCGCTCGTCCTGTCGGATCTGTCCGTCGCCCGCTCTCTGGGAGACGGCGCAAGCGGGCGAATCGAACTCGCGCAGCGGGAGGAGCCGGGCGAGGGGCCGCGCGGTGGCGGACGTGGGCCCGGCGGTGCCGGTCCGGCCGAGCGCGGCGGTGCGGAGCGCGGCGGGCCGCCGGCCCGCGAGCGGCCCGAGCCGGCCGAACGCCCGTCCCGCCCCGAGCCCCGTCAAGCGCCCGCTGCCCGTGAACAGGCGCCCGCGGCCCGCGAACGGCCGGAACCGGCCGAACGCCCGGCCCGTCCCGAGCGCCCGGAACGGCAGGAGCGTCCCGAGCGCGAGTCCGCCCCGCAGCGCCCCGAGCGGGCACCCTCCCCCGCGCAGCGTCCGGACCGCTCCGAGGAGCGCGCCGCGCCGCCGGCCGCCCGCGAGCGTTCGCCCGAGCGCGAGGCGCCGTCCCGCCGCGAAGCCCCGGAGCGCGAGACGCCATCGCGCCGCGAGGCTCCCGAGCGCGAGGCGCCCTCCCGTCGTGAGGCGCCCGACCGCCAGCAGGATCGCCAGACCCCGGACCGCCCTGGCCGGGACGCCCCGAACCGTCCCGATCGTCCGGCCGGACGCGAGGCGGATCGGCCCGATGCCGCGCCGAACCAGCGCCGGACCCCGGATGCGCCGACGCCGCCCTCGGCCGACCGCCCCGACCGCCCGACCCCGCCGGCCACCCAGAGCCCGGCGCAGCCGACCGCGCCCGGCACGCCGCCGAACCAGCGGCCCGGCGTTCCCGGCCGCCCGGTCGCGCCCGGCGCGGAGCAGCCCGGACGGCCCGCTCAGCCGACGAATCCGTCCGCGACCGAGCCCGATGGCACCCGCGAGGCGCCCGGCGGTCGCGCGGCCCCCAACCAGCAGCCCGGCGTTCCGGGACGGCCGGTCGCGCCGAACCAGCAGCCGGGTGTTCCCGGCCGTCCCGTTCAGCCGCCCGGCGCCGACCAGCCCGGCACGCCGTCGGACGGCCGGTCCGATCCGCGCGGGCTCGACGACCGGCGCGGCGGCGACGATCGCCGAGATCAGGATCGCCGCCGCGGTGAGGACGACCGCCGCGACTCCAACCGCCTCCGCGACGATGATCGCCGCGACTCCGACCGTCGGCGCGGCGACGACGACCGGCGCGATCTCGACGACCGGCGCGGCGACCGTTCGGACCGGCGCGAGCGTTTCAACGTCCCCGGCACGCCGGCCTACGTGCCCGGCGGCTTCCGCGACGACGATTACCGCGGGCGCAACTACGAGACCGTGCGCCGGGACCGTCGCGAGTACGAGGTCGGCGGACGCACCTATTATCGCGAGCCGGGCCGCATCATCGTGCGCGACCGGGACGGCTACTTCATCCGCCACGACGAGAACGAGCGCTTCCGCACGATCTACGGCGATCGCGGCTACCGCAGCGAGCGCCGCGGCGGCGAGGTCTACAGCTACGTCGACAGCCCGGCCGGCGGACAGATCATCACCGTCGTGGACGATGACGGTCGGCTCCTGCGCCGGTCGCGCCGCTACCGCGACGGCCGCGAGGTCGTGCTGATCAACAACGCCTATGGCGGCGCGCCCCGGCCGATCTACGAGGACGTGGTGGAACTGCCGCCGCCGGACATCCGCATCCCGCGCGAGCGCTACGTCGTGGATTACGAGCGGGCGGACGGGCGCGCGGTCTACGAGGCGCTGTCCGCGCCGCCGGTGCAGAAGCTCGACCGGCGCTACACCCTCGATCAGGTGCGCTACAGCCCGCAGTTGCGGGCGCGGATGCCGTCGGTGGACATCAACACGATCACCTTCGACAGCGGCTCCTTCACGGTCACGCCCGATCAGGCCAAGCGCCTCTCGACCATCGCGGAGGCGATCAACCGGACGATCAAGGACAATCCGCAGGAGGTGTTCCTGATCGAGGGCTACACCGACGCGGTCGGCGCCGACATCGACAACTTGTCGCTGTCCGACCGCCGGGCGCAGTCCGTGGCTGCGGTGCTGACGCAGGACTTCCAGGTGCCGCCGGAGAATCTGACGACCCAGGGCTACGGTGAGCAGAACCTGAAGGTGAACACCCAGGAGGCCAACCGCGAGAACCGTCGCGTCACCGTGCGCCGGATCACCCCGCTGCTTCAGCAGCAGGCCGAGGGGCAACAGCCGCCCGCACCCCGTTAGCCGATACTCTTGACCCCTCTCCCGATCGCGGGAGAGGGTGTCTCGCGGCACGGACGCGTGAATGGCCCGAACAAGAGTTCGAAACCGTCACGTCGCCTCCGCCCCCTGCCGAGGCAGGGCCACCCTCCCCCGCACAGGCGGGAGGGGTTTTCGTTGGCAGGGACACGTCGCGGCATGACGGACGATAGCGACCGGTTGATCGAGGCCGGGACGCCGACGTTCCGCCGCTCCACGCTGGCGCTGTTCGCGGCCGGCTTCTCCACCTTCGCGGTGCTCTACGGCGTCCAGCCGCTGCTGCCGATCTTCGCCGACACCTTCGCGGTCTCGCCCGCCGAGAGCAGCCTCGCCCTGTCGCTGCCCTGCGCCACGCTGGCGATCTCGCTCCTCTTCGTCAGCCCGCTCTCGGAAGTCTGGGGCCGCAAGCCGGTGATGGCGGCCTCCCTGTTCGCCTCGGCCCTCCTCACCATCGGCGCGGTGCTGATGCCGAGCTGGCACGGCTTCCTGGCCCTGCGGGCGCTGACCGGCATCGCCGCGAGCGGCCTGCCGGCGGTGGCGATGGCCTATTTGAGCGAGGAGATGCACGGGCGTGCCATCGGCCTGTCGATGGGGCTGCTCATCGGCGGCAATGCGCTCGGCGGCATGGTCGGGCGGCTGCTCGCGGGCATCATCGCCGATCACGCCTCCTGGCGCTGGGGGCTGGGCACCATCGGCGTGCTGGCCCTGTTCGCGGCGCTCGCCTTCCAGTTCGCCCTTCCGGCCTCGCGCCGCTTCGTCGCCCACCGCATGCGCTGGCGGGAGGTGCCGGGCACTTTCACCCACCACTTCCGCGATGCGGGCCTGCCCTGGCTCTTCCTCGAACCGTTCCTGCTGATGGGCGGCTTCGTCTGCGTCTACAACTATATCGGCTTCCGCCTGCTCGATCCGCCCTATTCGCTCAGCCAGACGGCGATCGGCCTCATCTTCATCGTCTACCTCGCCGGCACGGCGAGTTCCGCCATCACCGGCCACGTCGCCGGGGTGCTCGGGCGGCGCAAGGTGCTGTGGCTCGCGATCCTGCTCGGCATGATCGGCATCGCGATGACGATGGCGCAGAGCCTGATCCTCATCATCCTCGGCATCGTCGTCGTCACGGTGAGCTTCTTCGGCGCCCACTCGGTCGCGTCGAGCTGGGTCGGACGGCGCACCTCGAGCGACCGGGCCCAGGCTTCGGCGATCTACCTGTCGATGTACTATCTCGGCTCGTCGCTGCTCGGCACGGCGGGCGGATGGTTCTTCCTGCATTACGGTTGGACCGGGGTGGCGGCCTTCTTCGGAGCACTCTACGCTGCGGCGCTCCTCGTCGCCGTGAGGCTCGCGCGCCTCGCGCCGCTGCCGCCGGGAGGGCCCGCCTCATGACCGATCCGATCAGCCACGACGCGCAGATCTCGACGCAGTTCGGCGGACGCGCCGCCGACTACGTCGCCAGCGCCGTCCATGCCGGGGGCGAGGATCTTGCGGCGCTCGCCCGCTTCGGCGCCCTGCCCGGCGCCGCGGTGCTCGATCTGGGCTGCGGCGGCGGCCACGTCACCTACGCCGTGGCGCCCCACGTCGCCTCGGTCACCGCCCTCGACCTGTCGCGGGCGATGCTCGACGCGGTCGCGGCGGAGGCGCAGCGGCGGGGGCTGACGAACGTCGTGACGCGGCAAGCCAGCGTCGAGGCCCTGCCCTTTCCCGACGGGCGCTTCGGGCGCGTGCTCTCGCGCTACAGTGCCCACCATTGGGGCGACGTGCCGGCCGCCCTTCGCGAGGCGCGCCGGGTGCTCGCTCCCGAGGGACGCCTCGGGCTGGTCGATGTGGTGCATCCCGGCCCGCCGCTCCTCGATACGCATCTCCAGGCTTCGGAGCTTCTGCGCGACCCCTCCCACGTGCGCGATTACGGCGAGGCGGAATGGCGCGCGATGCTGGCCGAGGCCGGCTTCGTGCCCGGCGCCGCGCAGCGCTGGCGCGTGCGCATGGACTTTTCGAGCTGGATCGCCCGGATGGGAACGCCGGAGGCGAGCGCCGCAGCGATCCGCGGCCTGCAACGCGGCGCGCCGGAGCCGGTGCGCGCGCATTTCGCCATCGAGGACGACGGCAGCTTCACCCTCGACGTGATGATGATCGAGGCGGAGCCGGACGGGCTCTAGGCGGTCTCGCCCGCAAGACGCTTCGCGGCCCGCTCGCGCCCAATCAGCGGCAACAGCACGGAAAGATCCGGGCCGTGGTCGAGCCCTGTCAGAGCGAGGCGCAGGGGCATGAACAGGGCCCGGCCCTTGGCGCCGGTGCGCGCCTTCACCGCGTCGGTCCAGGCCTTCCAGGTCCCGGGGCCGAAGGCCTCCTCGGGGAGCCGACTCGCGGCGGTGGCGATGAAATCCGGCTCGGCGATGACCGGCGTCACCGGGCCGGCGACCACGCGCCACCAATCGGCAGCCTCCGAGACGCGGCCGAGATTGGCCCGCACCGCCAGCCAGAACGCCTCCGCGTCGCCGGCCGGGATGCCGAGGGCGGCGAGGCGGTCGCGGACGTCGGAGAACGGCATCTCGTGGACCAAGCGGGCATTCATGCCGTCGAGTTCGGCCGGGTCGAACCGGGCCGGCGCCCGCGAGAGATGGGCGAGATCGACGAGGCCCGCCAACTCGTCGAGGGAGGCGATCGGGCGCACGGCCTCGGCCGAGCCCGTCAGTACCGCGAGCGAGCGCACGGCTGCCGGCTCGTAGCCCGCCTCGCGCAAGGAGCGCAGGGAGAGGTGGCCGAGGCGCTTGGAGAGCCCCTCCCCGTCCGCCGTGGTGAGCAGGTTGTGGTGGCCGAAGGCGGGGATCGAAGCGCCCAGTGCCTCGAAAAGCTGCACCTGCACGCCCGTGTTCGTCACATGGTCCTCGCCGCGGATCACATGGGAGACGCCGACTTCCGCGTCGTCCACCACGGAGGGAAGCGTGTAGAGGTAGCTGCCGTCGGCGCGCACCAGCACGGGGTCGGAGAGCGAGGCGCAATCGACGTGGCTCTCGCCGCGCACCAGATCGTTCCAGGCCACGATCCGGTGATCGAGCTTGAAGCGCCAGTGGGGGCGCCGGCCCTCGGCTTCTAGAGCGGCGCGTTCGGCCTCGGTCAGGGCCAGGGCCGCCCTGTCGTAGATCGGCGGCAGGCCGCGGCCGAGCTGGCGCTTGCGGCGGCGCTCCAGCTCCTCCTGCGTCTCGTAGCAGGGGTAGAGCCGGCCCTGGTCCTTCAGCCGCTCGGCGGCGGCGTCGTAGAGCGCGCTGCGATCGCTCTGGCGGAAGAACAAGTCGGGCTCGATGCCGAGCCAGCCGAGATCCTCCGACACGGCGGCGGCGAATTCCTCCGTCGAGCGCTCGCGGTCGGTGTCGTCGAGGCGCAGCAGGAAGCGCCCTCCTTGGCGACGCGCGAACAGAGCGTTGAGGAGCGCCGGCCGGGCGTTGCCGATGTGCAGGAAGCCGGTCGGCGAGGGCGCGAAGCGCACGAGAGGAGCAGTGGACATGCCGCCGCTCTACCGAATTTTTCGAGGTGCCGCACCGCCTGCGGTGCCGGCGCGTCGCGTCAGGGGGCGTTCTTCGCGGCGGGGGCCGCGGTGTCGGCCGCGCCGAACAGGCCGCTGCGCAGGGCCGTCACCCAGTCCGGGCGCCGGCCTTTTCCATCGCCGACGACCACGGTCGCGGTCATGCCCGCCACCAGCGTCACACCCTCGGGAACACGGTCGATGCGGATGCGCACGGGCACCCGCTGGGCGAGCCGCACCCAGGTATAGACCGGATCGACGTTCGGCAGCCCCTGCGTGCTCGGCGCCGCGTTGGCGGTGGAAATGCCGAGCGTCACGCTCTCCACCCTCCCGCGCAGGGGTGCGTCGTAGCCCATCAGGGCCACCTCGGCGGGCGCCCCGGCCCGGATATGCGGCATCTTCGTTTCCTCGAAATAGCCGTCGATCCAGAAGGAATCTGTGTCGATCACCTGGAGGTTGGCGGTGCCGGTCGTGGCGTAGTCGCCGACCCGCAGCAGCAGGTTGGTCACGCGGCCGTTGACGGTGGAGCGGACCTCGGTGCGCTCCAGGTTCTTCCTGGCCTGGGCGAGCTGCGACGTGGCCGTCTTGAGGGCGGCCTCCGCGATCTTGGCGGTGCCGGCAAATTGCTGCTTCTCCTCGACGGAGGTCGAAACCGTGGAGAGTGCCGCGCGCCGGGCCGATTGGGACTGCTTGACCGACAGATCCGCCTCGCGGTTCGCGATCTCGGCCTCGGCCGACACCACCGCCTCCTGAAAGTCGAACGGGTCGATCACGTAGAGGATGTCGCCCTTTTTCACCTCCTGGTTGTCGGTGACCCGCAGCGCGACGATGGTGCCGGAGACCTGCGGAGCGATGTTGGCGACCTGCACGCGCACGCGTCCGTCCCGGGTCCAGGGGGCGGTGACGTAGAACTGCCAGACGATGAAGGCTGCTCCGGCGGCGCAAGCGAGAATGACTGCCGTCGCCGCGAGCCGCAGCACCCGGCCTCGGCGCCCGCGTCGCGCCGCTGCGGGCTCCGTGGCCGAGGCGGCCCGCCGGCGCGCCTCGGTCGAGGAAGCCTCCCCACCCGCATTCCGCTCCGGGTCGCGGCCCGGCGTCTCGGAGTGGGCCGGCGCGTCGTCTTCGCGCCTCACAGGATCACCACGACGAGCGCGAGCAGGCAGACGTAGATCCCGGCCTCCGCCAGCGGCGGGTTGGCCACGAAGCGCCCGAAGCGGATCCGGTGGAACACGACCCGCAGGGCTACGAGCAGCGCGAAGGCGACCAGCGCCTGGGCGATGAAGGGCGAGACCAATATCCCGCCGATGGTGAGGTCGTGGTTCATCCGTGCGTCAGGCATCGAGGAGGGACAGGCGCCGGAAGAGGCGCCCGTGTCGCGTGATAACGCGCGAGGCCGTCGCGAGGTCGCTCACCGCCCGCGCCAGCCCCAGGCGGCCGTCGCGGTCCTGCGCGGTGGCCGCTGCGATGAGATCCTGCGCGGCCCGGTCGAGGTCGCGGGGGCGGGCGGCGGCCAGCGCTTCGCGCGCGCGGGCGAGCGGCGGGACGAGCGCCTCCCGCCCCCGCAAGTGTCGCAACTGCGCATGCGCCCGGGCGGCGGCGGCTTCCAGCCGCGCCACGGCGAAGGCATGGTGCAGGCTCGCTCGGCGCACGGCACCGCTGCCCGAGTTCCAGGCGGAGAACTGGAAGAGGCGGTCGGCGTTCAGGCTGGTGCGCGTGGCCGCATCGCCCCCCTCCCCGGCCAGGGCCTCGGCCAGATCGCGGCGCGCCTCCTCCAGCGCGAAGGCGCGGTGCTGCGAGGCGGAGATCGGCAGGACGAGCCGAACGGTCAGGAACAGGATCACCGCCGCGACCACCACGAGCAGCGCGTTCAGGAGGAAGGTCTGCGGATCGTAGGATTGCGGATTCTCCGGCGCCATCAGCACGGGATAGAAGACGATGGTGATGAAGCCGATGGTGAAGGTCGGCGGGTTCAGCGACAGGAGGCAGCCGAGGATCACGACCGGCGCCATGGCGATGGCGAGCAGGGGAAAGCCCTGGTTTCCGTCGAGCATCACGAACAGCGTGATTCCGGCGCAGAGCGCGGCGAACGGCATCCCGATCAGCACCCCTTGCGCGAACTTGCGCGGATCGGGGGTGACCGAGGAGAGCGAGCAGGTCGCCGCGACCTGCACAAGGGCGAAGGAGGATTGCGGCAGCCCGGCCAGCACGAGAAAGCCGGCGGTCAAGCCGAAGGCGATCACGACGCGCAAGGCCGCGCGCAAGGCGACCTGGAAATCGCGGTGGGTCGGGAGCGCGACGTCGCGTAGCGGCCGGTGGCCGTCGGCGAGGGCGCGCAGACCGTCCTCGGCGAAGGCCGCGGCCTCGCCGAGGTCCAGGGCGCGCTGGAGCGCCACGATTTCGTCCAGCGAGCGGCCGGGCCTCCGCATGCCCTTGTCCACGATGTCCCGGAGCCGGTCGCCGATGCCGGCGAGCGCGTCGGGCCGCGCGTCCTGCCCGTCCGAGACCGATCGCAGCGCCAGGGCCCGCGCCTCCCGCACCAGCGGTCCGGGTTCGGGGAGGCGATCCATGGCGGCGGCCAGGGCGCGGCTTGCCGCCGCCAGCACGTAGAGCGCGGCGATGGCGCTGCGGGCCCCGGCCGCCCGGTGCCGGCCGTCGTCGAGTTCGGCGGCGATGGCGCCGGCATCCGCGCGCATGGGGGCGATGCGCCGGATCAGGTCCGCCGCGCGCTCGGGGCCGGGATCACCCTGCGTCAGGCTCTGGCGGGCGAAGGCCCGGGCCGCTTCATGCGCCTCGGCGAGGCGTGGAAGCAGGGTTCGCCAGGTGCTCGGCGAGGCGAGCGCGTCGTTGATGAAGGTGATCGCGACGATGCCCACGGTGATCGCGGCGATGCGGCCGATGGCGGCGTCGAAGGCGGTCTGCGGCGCATCGATATGGGCCACCGCGATGATCGCGACGGTGTAGCCGGCGAGCATCGCCCCGTAGGTGCGGGTGTCCTGCAGGAATTGCGCGACGAAGACGCAGAGCCCGAGCCAGACCGCGAAACCGACGAGCAGCAGCACCCGATCCTGCCCGAACAAGGCGATCAGGGCGATGGCGACGACACCGCCGACCACCGTACCGAGGAAGCGGTATCCGGCCTTCGAGAGGGCCTGCCCGCGCTTGGGTTGCGCCAGGATGGCGACGCAGACCGCCGCCGAGGAGGCGCTGTCGAGCTGGAGCCAGAAGGCGGTGTAGAGCGCCAGCATCATGGCGAGCCAGATCCGCAGGGCGAAGGCCCAGGCGGAGGGCTCGGGAACCCGGCGGTCGATCGCGTCGAGCAGGCGGTCACCGAGGGACACGGCGCCCCCCGCCGCCCGGCTCACCGCGCGGTTCCCGCCGTGCGGGCCGCATCGAGCGCCGCGTCGCGCGCGAGCCCCGCGACCCGCGTCTGCCAGAGGCAGAGCAGCGGCGCGAGGCCGAGCTCCACCGCCAGCGCGGCCAGCATCGTCACGGAGGGCACGCCGGTGAGGTAGAGGCCGAGCAACCGGGCGAGGCCGCCGAGCACCACCACGAGGATGAGGAACCGGAACAGGGTGGTCTTGCCCTCGATCCCCGGAACGCAGGTGAAGAACAGGATGCCGATGCCCGTGAGCAGGCCGGAGAGATAGCGGAAGTGGCTGTCGGCCGAGACGTTGAGCGGCGTGCCGCCGCCCATCCCGCCGATGCCGAACAGAACTCCGTAGAGGCCCGCCAGCACGGGGATGACGGCGGCGAGCGCCACCGCGCGCTGCAGGAAGCGGCGTTCACGCTCCATCGAGATCGGGCTCCGGGCACGGACAGGTCCGCCGGGCAACACCGCGGCGGCCGATCGGTTCACGCGGGTCGGGCCACGCGCCGGCGCAGGGGTCGGGCCGCGAGCGCGTCAGGCCTTCTGCTCCTTCAGGCGCTTGACGCACTTGCTGTAATATTGCGGCCATTTGGGCCCCTGCGCGGCCTTCTCGGTCGCCGAGAGCGCGCGCCACTCCGAGCCGCACTTCTTCTGCCGCTCCCGGGCGGCCGACTGGGCCATGCTCGGCTCCTTGACCGTCTCTTTGGACGTCTCCTTGGCGGCCGCTCCGGCCTCCCTGGCCGTGGCGGCCTGCGCGAGAAGGAGCGGCGCGGCCAGCATGGCCGCGGCGAGGAGACGAGCGAACATCGGGCAACTCCGCTGGATGGATTCGGCGCACCGGCCGTCCACGCGGCAACACAGCCGCATCGGCGCTCAAAGAGCAAGCGTCCGGCACAACTTGCGCACGATCGTCGCGCTTGACCCTGCGCTTGAGCCCCCGGGGCGATCCGCGCTACGTCGTCGGTGAGGATGGGCGCGGGCCCGCTTTTTCCGGGATGCCAGCATGGCGACCACGACGGCGCAGCCGATCGACCTCTACACCTGGAGCACCCCGAACGGGTGGAAGATCCCGATCATGCTCGAGGAATGCGGGCTGCCCTACCGCGTGGTGCCGGTGAATATCGGCAAGGGCGAGCAGATGGCGCCCGACTTCCTCGCTATCTCGCCCAACAACAAGATCCCGGCCATCGTCGATCCGCAGGGGCCGGGCGGCGCGCCGATCTCGGTGTTCGAGTCGGGTGCGATCCTGCAATATCTCGGCCGCAAGACCGGCTGCCTCTACCCGGCCGACGAGCGGGCACGGACCGCGGTCGATCAATGGCTGTTCTGGCAGGTCGGCGGCCTCGGGCCGATGCTGGGCCAAGCCCACCATTTCCGGATCTACGCGCAGGAGAAGATCCCCTACGCCATCGACCGCTTCACGGAAGAAGCCAAGCGCCTCTACGGCGTGCTCGACCGGCGGCTGGCCGACCACGAATATCTGGCCGACGACTATTCCATCGCCGACATCGCCACGCTGACCTGGGCCAAGTTCCACGAGAAACAGGGCATCGCGCTCGCCGACCTGCCCCACGTCCGCCGCTGGCTCGATACCCTCCTGGCGCGGCCGGCGGTGCAGCGCGGGCTCGGCGCGATCTGAGCGGCGGACCGGCGCATCCGCCTCGGGGCGTCGCGCCGATCCGCCGCCTTGCCCTGCCGCTGGGGGGATCGAGGCGAGGACGGGCGCCACTTTCGCCGACGATTGATGCTGCTTTGTGTCCGGCCCCGTTCACGTCGAATCCGGCCGATGCCCCCGCGCCTTGATACGATCGTGTCCGGCTCGGGTTGTCCGGGAGCGACCGCCCGATGGCGGCCGGCAGGAGACATACGATGCGCCGGCCCACGAGACATGCCTTTGTCCTTCTCGCGTTCGCGGGCGGGCTCATGCCTCGCGCCGCGCAGGCGGAGCCCGAGAAGGTCGCGGTCTTCGATTTCCAGTTCGCCCGGGGTGGGCCGACCGAACCCAGCGAGGCGGAGCACGAGCGGCTGAAGCGCACCAGCGACACGTTCCGCGCGCTGCTGGCCGAGAGCGGACGCTATACCGTGGTGCCGACCGATTCCCTGCGGGATGAGGTGGCGAAGGGCTCGGATCTGCGGGCCTGCAACGGCTGCGCCGAGGATTTCGCCCGGCGCCTCGGCGCACAGGCTGCCGTCACCGGGGAGGTGCAGAAGGTCTCGAACCTCATCCTCAACATCAACGTCTACCTGAAGCCGCTGAGGAGCGACGCACCCGAGCAGGCCTACAGCGTCGATCTGCGCGGCAACACGGACGAGTCCTTCGACCGCGGCATCCGCTACCTCGTCAAGAACCGGCTCCTGGAAGGGCGCTGACGGCGCGGCCCGCCCCATCAGCCGTAGAACATTCTTCCCTGCCCTTGCGTAACATCTTGCCGGCGAACGGTTTTGTCGCGCAAGAATTCGCTCGGGCCAAAATCAGTAGGCTTGGCGGCATTTTCCCGCTTGACGGGCCGCGAACACAGTCGCAGTCTACCGGGGTGCTTCGCGATCGCAAGCACATCTGCCAAGAAACGGCGTTGTTTTCGCGCGGTTTGTTGGCGAAAGCTGGAGGAGACAGGAATGACTCCACCGCAGCGCGAAGCCGCAACGATAGGCTGAGAACCCGTTCGGTCTCGGACTTAGCGGCCCGCCACGAACACACGGCGGAAGCGGATCCTTAGGGGCGCAGAAGCGGCCGACACGGCGCGACTTCGAACACGCATCAGCCCCACCTGCGGATCGCTTCCGCCGCCGTTCTTTTCTCCTCGAAGACCGTCTCGCCGTGCAAGCCGGACCCGGCTCGCGCGGTCTTTTGCGTGGCCGGACGGCCGTTGGCGTTGTGCGCTCAGCGCCCCGCCAGAAGCGGCGACCAAGTCGGGTCCGAGGCGAAGGAGGGCGTCGGCACCGGCTGCTCGACCTTGCCGGTGATGTCGACCATGTAGAGCTTGCCGCCCCCCTGCCCGCCCGGATCGCGGAAGAACATCACGTATTGGCCGTTGGGGGAGAAGGTCGGGCTCTCGTTGTGGAAGCCTTCCGTCAGCACCCGCTCGCCCGAGCCGTCGGGCTTCATCACGCAGATGGCGAAGCCTCCCTTGCGCTGGCGGGTGAAGGCGATCAGGTCGCCCCGGGGCGACCAGGCGGGCTGCGAGGCCGCGCCCTCACCGAAGGAGATGCGGCGGGGATTCGAGCCGTCGGCGCCCATCACGTAGATCTGCTGCGAGCCGCCGCGGTCGGATTCGAACACGATCTGGCTGCCGTCCGGCGCGTAGGACGGCGAGGTGTCGATCGCGAGCCCTTGCGTGATCGGCGTCTGCGCCTTGGAAGCGAGATCGACCGTCACGATGTCGGCGTTGCCGCCCTGCTGCACGCTCATCACGAGGCGGCGCCCGTCCGGCGAGAAGCGCGGGCTCGCGCTCATGGAGGCGAAGTTGCCGACCGTCTGGCGCTTGCCGGTCTCGAGGTCGATCATCTGCACCTTCGGCTGCTGGCCGGTCGCCTGGGTCATGAAGGCGATCTCCTGGCCCGCCGCCGAGTAGCGCGGCGCCACCACCGAAACGTCGGCGCCGCCGGTCAGCGCGCGCACGTTGGCGCCGTCCTGATCCATCACCATCAGGCGCTTGCGGCGGTTCTCCTTCGGGCCGGACTCGTCGACATAGGCCACGCGGCTGTCGAACCAGGGGCCGAGGCCGGTGATCTTGGTGTAGACGGCGTCCGAGACGAGGTGGCCGGTCCGGCGCGCGTTGGCGACATCGGTGCCGTATTGCTGGCCGGTGATCTGCTGGCCCGAGGCCACGTCCCAGAGGCGGAAGGCGACGGTGAGCCGGCCCGAGGCGTCGCGCCCGACCCGGCCGGTGACGAGGGCCTGGACGCCCGCGCCCTTCCAGGCCTCGAAGTTCGGCGCGGCGTCGAAGCTCGGGTTCTCGGGGAAGCGCCCCTTGTCCAGCGGCGTGAAGTAGCCGGAGCGGCGCAGGTTGTTCGTGATCACGCTGGAGACGAGCGAGCCGAGGCTCGCGTCGCCCGCGAAATCCGCGATCGCGATCGGCATGGGCTGGAAGGCGCCGCTGCCGATGCGCAGCTGAAGCTGCGCTTGCGCCGGAGTGGCGGCGGGGAGCACCAGGGCGAGGACGCCGAGGGCGACCGAGAGCGCCGGCAGGAGCTTGCGCCGGGTGATGGCTGTTCCAGGCATGGAGAAGTCCGGGATCGTCGGGAAGGGATGCTGGGAGGAGCCGATCGCGCGAGGCGGTCGGCGGGGCCGGTCGAGGCTCACACGGGCGAGAACTCGAACTCGGCGTTGATGGCCTTCCAGTCGTTGTAATAGGGCGCGTACTGGGCCGGGATCTTGTAGGGCGCACAGCGCCGCACCGCCCGCAGCGCGGCCTGGGCGATCGATTGGTCGACCGCGTTCGAGCCCGACCGCATCACCCGCGGCTCGCTGGTGAGGGAGCCGTCCGCGTTCAGGCGGATGTCGAGCATCGGCAGCACCACGCCCTGCGTCGCTCCGGGCGGAGCCGAGTAGCAGCGCTCGATCTGCTGCTGGAGCATGCCGACGAGCGCATCCCGCAGGGAGGGCGAGAGGCGCTGGGCATTGCCCGTCGCCGTCCCGAGCGAGGCCGTGCGCTGCACCTCGCGGCCGGTGGCGCCGGTCGATTGCGACGGCGAGCGGGCGAGGGTCTCGCGGATGTCGCCGGGGCTGAACTTGTTGGCGAGCTCCGCCTGCTGGCGCGCCTTGGCCTCGGCATCCGCCTTGGCCCGCGCATCGGCCATCGCCTTCGCCTTGGCTTTCGCAGCGGCCTCCGCCTTGGCCCGCGCGTCGGCTTCCGCCTTCGCCTTGGCTTCGGCCACCTGCTTGCGGTGCTCGGCCTCGGCCTTGGCCTTGGCTTCCGCCTCGGCCTTCGCCTCCGCGGCCTTGGCGGCTTCCGCCTTGGCGTGCGCTTCGGCCTCGGCTTTCGCCTTGGCGTCGGCCTTGGCCTTCGCATCGGCGCGCGCCTTGGCCGCGGCGTCCGCCTTCGCCTTGGCGTCGGCTTCGGCCTGCTCGCGCTCGATCAGCTTCTGCAACTCCTCGCGTTTCTCGGCCTCGGCCTTCTGCGCGGCCGCCTTCGCCTCGGCGGCTTTGGCGGCCTCGGCCTTCGCAGCTTCGGCCTTGGCGGCGGCGTCCGCCTTCGCCTTGGATTCGGCTTTGGCCTTCGCTTCGGCGGCCTTGGCGGCTTCCGCCTTGGCTGCTTCGGCCTTCGCGGCCTCCGCCTTGGCGGCAGCGGCCTCCGCCTCCTCCTTCACGGGGTCGGCCTCGTTCGTGCGTAGGGGCATGGCGTCGACGGCCGCGATCTTGGTGTCGGCGATGCGGGTGGGGGCAGCCGGCGCGTCGGTCTTGGCGTTCTCGGGCTCGCGCTGCTCCTGCTTCTCCGCCACGCGGTCGGCGCGGTTGGGCGTCTTCTCCGGCCGCTCCGCATTACGCTCGCCGCGGGTCAGCTCCGAGAATTGCTGCTCGGTCAGCACCTCGACCGGCACGCCCTCCTGCGCGTCCGGCAGGGCCGGCGCGGCCACGGCGAACAGGGCCAGACCCAGCACGGCGGCATGCGCCCCGGCGGAGATCCAGACGCCCGGTTCGCGGTTCTTGAAAGGCTCTGTGAGAGCGTTGGGCCAGCGCAAAGCCACGATGCCTCGCCCCGCTAGTTCGATTCCGGCTCGGTCACGAGGGCGACCTTCTTGAAGCCGCCGCCGGTCACGATCGCCATCACCTGAGCCACGCGCCCGTAATCGACGCGCTTGTCGCCGCGCACGAACACGCGCTCCTCGGTCCCGGTCTTGGCCGTCTGCATGAGCTGGGGCACGATGTCGTCGTCCTTCAGCTCGACCTCGCCGAGGTAGACCTCACCGGTGCGGCGGATCGAGAGCGTGATCGGCTTCACGTCGGAGTTGAGCGGGCTCGCCTTCGACTGGGGCAGGTCGAGGGGCACACCCACCGTCATCATCGGTGCGGCGACCATGAAGACGATCAGCAACACCAGCACGACGTCGATGAACGGCGTCATGTTGATCTCGTTGATGGCGCCCTGCCCGCGCCGTCCGCGGCGGCGGCGCTTGCCGCCGCCCTGCGCCGCGCCGTGCGTCATGCCCATCGAATTCTGCCCATGAGCTTGGCTCCCGCTTGTGCGAACGGCCGATCAGGCGGCGACCGAGAGGCGCTCGTCGATCTGGCGGGAGAGGATCGCCGAGAACTCGTCGGCAAAGCCCTCCAGCCGCGACTGCGACTTGGCGACCGAGGCCTGAAGCTTGTTGTAGGCGAGCACCGCGGGGATGGCCGCGAACAGGCCGATGGCGGTGGCGAACAGGGCCTCGGCGATGCCCGGCGCCACGACGGCGAGCGAGGTGTTCTTGGAGGCGGCGATCGAGGTGAAGGCGGTCATAATGCCCCAGACCGTGCCGAACAGGCCGATATAGGGACCGGCCGAGCCGATCGAGGCTAGGAAGAGAAGGCGCGAGTCGAGCCGCTCGACCTCGCGCTGGATCGTCACGTCGAGCACCTTGTCGATGCGCTGCGACAGCGAGTGGATCTGCCGGCCCGAGCCCTCGAAGGAGCGCTTCCATTCCCGCATGGCGGCGACGAACAGGGCGCCGAGGCCGGTCGGCTGGCGGTCATTGAAGGAGCGGTAGAGTTCCTCCAGCGAGCGGCCGGACCAGAACGCCTCCTCGAAGGCATCCATCTCGGCTTCCGTGCGGCGGAACAGCAGCGTCTTGTCGACGATGATCGACCAGCACCAGATCGAGGCGCCGAGCAGGCCGATCATCACGAGCTTCACGACGAAGTGGGCCTGCCAGAACAGGCCGAACAGGCTCATGTCTGCGACGGGCGCGGCCTGCATGGCATCGGCTGGAGTCATCGAACGATCCTCGCGTCGTCAGGGCCGCGCTGGAGCGCACCGGACTGCCGACTGATCCTTTGAGCGATGTGGATTGAGATCACTCGGGAATCTGTCGAAAGTAAGGGTCGGGACCGGCTCCGGCCCATGCTGCGGCGCGGGGCGAGACTTCCCGCAGGCGAGTCTAAGCCCGCTTCAGAGTTAAGAAACCGTTGCGAAACCTTGCCGTCGATCGTCGTGGGTCGGCGGACGAATTGAGAAGGACCGCTCGGAGAAAGCCGGCTGCCGATGATAGCAATGCAAATATCCGCTGTCAGACGGAGCCGTGCCCGTGCGGCGTCAGCGCGCGGCGCAGGCTGTCCGGCAGGCGGATCGCGCGCCCGTTCCGGACGCAGGCGACGACCACGTCGGCGCGCACCAAGACCTCCTCGCCCCGGCGCACCTCCTGGGCGAGATGCAGGGAGGCCCCGCGCAACTCGCTCGAGCGGGTGTGAACCTCGATCAGGTCGTCCATGCGTGCGGGCTTGAGGTAGTCGAGATTCATCTTTCGCACGACGAAGACGAGCCCTGCCCCCTCCGCGTGCAACTCAGACTGGTCGCCTGCCAATCCGCGCAGCAACTCGGTGCGCCCACGCTCCATGAAGCGCAGATAGCTGGCGTGATAGACGAAGCCCGAGAAATCGGTGTCCTCGTAATAGACACGCAGCGGGAGGCGGTGCGCGTCGGCGCCTGGGGTCGGATCCATGGGTATCCGGGTCTCGAAGGAGGGCCGGTCTTTACCGGCTCCGACCCGCGGTGGCGAGAGTCGGTGTGCCAACGGCGAGGGCCGCCCCTTTCGAGGGCGGCCCTGCCGGCATGTGGAAGTCCGATGGCTCAGCCGCCGATGCGATTGGCGAGGGTGGCCGAGTGGGCGTGCTCGTCGGCGATGTAGGGCAGCGCCTCGCCCGCGAAGCTGCGGCCGGCGGCGCTGTCGCCGTTGCGGGCATAGCTGCTGTAGAGGGCCAGCGTGCGGGCGTCCGAGCGGGCCTGCTCGTTGACGTAGGTGCGGTCGAACTCGCGGGCGGAGCGGGCCGAGCGCAGGCGCTCCAGCCGCTGCTGGCCGTTCGGGCCGAGGGCGACGCGGCGGCCGGGCTCGCCCGGGCTGTTGTCGATCAGGCCGACGCCGCCGAGCACGCCGCCGACGATACCGGTGCCGATATTGGCGGCCAGCGTCACGGGAGCGAGCACCACGCCGACCGGATTGTCGAGGCGGGTCGGGATGCCCTGCTGGTCGGAGACGACGCGACCGCTGGCGGTCAGCGACGTGCCCTGGGGCAGCAGCGCCTTGGTGGTGGCCTCACGCTCGACCAGAACCCGGTTGGCGTAGTTGCGCACCTGCGGGTTGCGGGAGCGTTCCAGGGCGATCCGGCTCGCCTCGATGCTGGCGGCGTCCGAGCGCAGGGCCTCGGCGCGGAACTCCCGGGTGTCGGTGGCCGCGCGGCCGATCGGAGCCTCGGCGCCGATGCGCAGCGGCAGGGCGTCCTGGGCCAGGGCGGGCGCGGTGAGAGCGACGGACAGGCCGAGGGCAGCCAGGACGGTCGACTTCATGGCGGTGGTTTCCTTGGAAGGTCGTGCTGGGATCGTGTGGGGCCGGCGCTCTTGGAAGAGCGGGGTCGCGGCCTCAACTTGTGCACTGCACGCATGTTCCCGTCCGACACGCTCCTGTGATCACAGGCCCCGGGGCGGACGACTCGGAAGCCGGATGCCGACGACGCCCAGCGAAAAGCGTTTTGTATGAGCTATTTGTCCTTGTGGCTGGTGAGCCCCGCCACGTTTCGATGCGCGGGAAGTTCGGAAGCTGCTGCCGTCTTTTGCACCGACTGCTATGCGTTGAGCGCATCGTCAGTGGGTCGAGCCTAGCTCCGCTCCGAGGTCGACCACGACGATCTCCGGCGGGATGCCGAACCGCACCGGCGCGATGCTCATGCCGAGGCCGCCGGACACGATCAGGTCCGCCTGCTCGCGCACATGGCCGTAGGCGAAGCGGTTCCGATAGCGGGAGGGCACGACCGGCGCGTAGCCGAACAGGCGCACCTGTCCGCCATGGGTATGCCCCGAGAGCGTCAGCGCGATCCGGGGCGGGACCTCGGGGAAGATGTCGGGCTCGTGCGCGAGCAGGATCGCCGGCGCCCCGTCCGGGATCTGGGCGAGCGTGCCGGGCAGGTCGTCGATGCCGATCCGGGCATGGCCCCGCTGTTTCGCGCTCGGCTGGAAGGCGACCTGATCGCCGAGGCCGGCGAGCCACACCTCGTGGCCGCGCACGGAGAACGGCAGCGCCTCGTTCTGCAGCACCTGGATGCCGTTCTTCCGCAGCGCCTCTCCCGCGACGGTCGGACCCGCGCCGCGGGCCTGCGCCGATCGGTCCTCCCACCAATCGTGATTGCCGAGGATGGCGTAGGTGCCCAGCGGCGCGGTGAGTCCCGCCAGGATCGGCGCCCACTCCGCCGCTTCCAGGGTGCGGGTGACGAGGTTCATGCCCGACAGGTAGTCGCCGAGCAGCACCGTCACATCGCCGTTCAGGGCATTCGCGGCGGCCACGATCCCGGCGATCCGCGCGGCCGACATCCACGGCTCGCAGGCATGGATATCGGCCAGCGCGACGATCCGCAGCTTCAGCCCCTCGGGCCAGGGGCCCAGCGGCCGGAGCCGGTAGCGTGTGATGGCAAGGCGCATCGGCTCGATGCCGACGGCGTAGGCGCCCGTGCCGGCGCCGGCCAGGGCGGTGGCGCCGAGGCCGACCAGGACGGTGCGGCGGGTGACGGAGACGGGCCTTCCTTTGTCGGAGCGAGCGCGCTCGTCCGCCTCAGGCATCGGGATCGTCGCTGCCGCCGAACAGGCCGAACTGCGTGCCCGGATCGCGGCGCGGTTCGGCGAAGCCCATGTGGCGGAAGGCGTGCGGTGTCAGCACCCGCCCGCGGGGGGTGCGCTGCACGAAACCCTTCTGGATCAGGTAGGGCTCGATGATGTCCTCAATCGCGTCGCGAGGCTCCGAGAGCGCGGCGGCGATGGTCTCGATCCCGACGGGGCCGCCGCCGAAGGAAGAGGCGATCAGGGTGAGGTACTTGCGGTCCATCACGTCGAGGCCGACGGGATCGACGTCGAGCATCTGCAGCGCCCGATCGGCGATGGCCCGGGTCACCGTCGGCGCGTCGTCGACGATGGCGAAGTCGCGCACCCGGCGCAGCAGGCGCCCGGCGATGCGCGGCGTGCCGCGGGCGCGCTTGGCGATCTCGTTGGCGCCTTCCTCCGACATGCCGAGGCCGAGCACCCGCGCGCCCCGGCGCACGATGAGTTCCAGCTCGTCGATCTCGTAGAATTCGAGGCGGATCGGGATGCCGAAGCGGTCGCGCAACGGGGTCGTCAGCAGGCCCGCGCGGGTGGTGGCGCCGACCAGGGTGAATTTCGGCAGCTCGATCTTCACTGAGCGGGCGGCGGGGCCTTCGCCGATGATCAGGTCGAGCTGGTAATCCTCCATCGCCGGATAGAGGATTTCCTCCACCGCCGGGTTGAGACGGTGGATCTCGTCGATGAAGAGGACGTCGCGCTCCTCCAGATTGGTGAGCTGCGCGGCGAGATCACCGGCCTTCGCGATCACCGGGCCGGAGGTCGAGCGGAAGTTCACGCCGAGCTCGCGGGCGACGATCTGCGCGAGCGTGGTCTTGCCCAGGCCCGGCGGGCCCACGAACAACACGTGATCGAGGGCCTGGCCGGTCTTCTTGGCCGCCTCGATGAAGATGTTCATGTTGGCGCGCGCCGCCCGCTGCCCGATGAACTCGGAAAGGCTGAGCGGGCGGATCGACTGATCCACGTCGTCCGGCCGCCGCTCGGGATTCAGCAGCGTCTTGCCGGGCTTGGAGGGCTTGTCTTCGCTCACGGGGGTCTCGCGGGGCGGCGGCTCACAAGGCGTTTTGCACATCCCGGGCGCCGGGGCCACCGCGGCGAAATCGACCCCGGAGGCAGGGGCGACGTGCCGCGGCACACGCCGCCCGAGGGGCCTTCAGCGAGTTGGTAACCAAGGCCGCGGATGATCGGACCGTGCTTCTGACGAGAACCGCGATGCCGAACGTTTCCTCCGCCCCGCGCGGGTCCCGCCGCACCCGGCTCCTCGGCGGCACCGGCGCCGCCCTCGCCCTGCTGCTCGCCGGCCCGCTCCGGGCCGAGCCGGCGCCCGAGGCAGGCGCCGATTCCCGCATCAACCTGCGGATCGAGCCGAAGGCCGAGGGCGCGCCCGAGCCCAAGCGCGAGCTGCGGGCCGATCCCAATCCCGATAAGCCGGAGGCCAAGCCTGAGCAGAAGGTCGAGCGCCCGACCGCCGGGACGGTGGCCGTTCCGACCGAGGCGCCGCAGCCGAAGAAGACGTCGCGGGAGCTGCCACCGGTCGTCTACGCCCGGGTCTCGGAGGACCCGCTGCCGACCTACACCGCCCAGACCTTCGTCGAGACGATGCGGGCCGCCGAGCGCTACCAGATCTACGCCGAGGCCGGCGGCTGGAAGGCGCTGCCCGCCGACTTCGCCCCGAAGCCCGGCGACAGCCACGCCGCCATTCCCTCGCTGCGCCACCACCTGACCCTGACCGGCGACCTTCCCGCCGACGCGCCTCCCTCCGACCGCTTCGATCCCCCGCTGGTGGCCGCGGTCAAGTCGTTCCAGGCCCGCCACGGCCTGCCCGATGCGGGCATCTTCGGCCGCCTGACCCTGAACGCGCTCAACGTTCCGGCGGACGTGCGCCAGCGCCAGCTGCGCGCCTCGGCGCAGCGCCTGATGGGATCGAGCTTCGGCTTCGGCGAGCGCTACGTGACCGTGAACATTCCCTCGGCCACCGTCGAGGCGGTGGAGGGCGGGGCGGTGACCCGGCGCTACGTGGCGGTCGTCGGCTCGCCCGACAAGCAGACCCCGGCGGTCGAGACCCGCATCACCGACGTGAACCTCAACCCGACCTGGACCGTGCCGATCTCGGTGATCAAGAACGAGATCATCCCGACGATGCGCAAGAATCCGGGCTATCTCGCCAAGAACCGCATCCGCATCCTCGGTCCGGGCGGCGTCGAGGTCGATCCGACCACCATCGACTGGACCACGCAGAAGGCGGCCAACTACACGCTGCGCCAGGATTCCGGTCTCGACAACTCGTTGGGCCAAGTGCGCATCGACATGCCGAACCGCCACGCGATCTACATGCACGACACGCCCTCGAAGTCGTTGTTCGCGGGCTCGGTGCGCTTCCACTCCCACGGCTGCGTGCGCGTCGGGCAAGTGAAGGAGTTCGCCGCCTGGCTGCTCCAGGGCACCGAGGGGCCGAACGGCGCCGGCTCGGCTTGGGGGCCGATCGAGATCGAGACCGCCATCGCCGCGGGCGAGCGGCGCGACGTGAAGCTCGTGAAGCCCACGCCCGTCGCCTTCGTCTATCTCACCGGCTACGCGACGTCGGACGGCCGGGTGCATTTCCGCGACGACATCTACGGTCTCGACACGCCCCCCGCCCCGGCGGCCGCGACGCCGCCCGCCCCCGACGTGACGACGACGGGCGCCATCACGCCCCGCCCGGCGCCGGCCGCTCGCCCGGCCACACCGTCCCGTCCGGCGGCGGCCCAGGCCCCGGCGCCCAAGCCGGCGGTGCGGACCGCCCCCGCCCCGGACGCGCCCGCGCCTCAGCCGCCGAGCGCCGCACCGAAGCCGCAGGCCCGCAAGGTCGCTCCGCCCGCTCGCGGCCCCGAGGGCGAACCGGTCCTGCTGCCGCCCGGCCTCGTGGGCGGTCGCGGCTGAGATCGGCGCCGCATCCACAGCAGCGCAGCCATGCGGGGCGGAACAAAGCCCCCTCGTCCCTCATTTTGCCGACCGAGTGCCGGCGCGCGTCGCCGGCTCGATTGCGTTTGCAGACTTTCAAGGACGATCCCCATGGCCAAGGCTAAGCTGCGCGTCGGCAGCGACCGGCTGAACACGCCGACCGATCTCGATCCGAACGATGTCGCGAAGATCTCGGAGGGCCTGACGGTCCTGCTGTCGGATCTGTTCGCGCTCTACATCAAGACCAAGAACTTCCACTGGCATGTCAGCGGGCCGAACTTCCGCGACTACCACCTGCTGCTGGATGAGCAGTCGCAGCAGATCTTCGCGATCATCGACGCGGTGGGCGAGCGCGCCCGCAAGATCGGCGGTACGACCCTGCGCTCGATCGGCCAGGCCTCGCAGCTCAAGCGCGTGCCGGACAACAACGCCGAGTATGTCAGCCCGCTGGAGATGCTCAAGGAGCTGCGGGACGACAACAAGGCGCTGACCGCCAACATGCGCGAGCTGCACAGTGTGACCGACGAGGCCAACGACGTGTCGACCACGAGCCTCCTCGAGGAGTGGATCGATCAGTCCGAGGAGCGGACGTGGTTCCTCTACGAGTCGACCCGTGAGGCGACCGAAGGCGGCCACTGACCGTCCTCCACGGTCCGAAATAGCGAGGTGAGGAGGCCGCCGGTCATGAGACCGGCGGTCTTTTTTTCGAGTCGACGTCTTCCGCGCCGTCGCGAGGCTCGGCGCGGGCGATCGGGGTCGCGGCGTCTCCGGATCGTGCGGAACCCTGGATTGCCGCCGCTTCGCCTTGCAGCGACGGCACAGTCATCCGGCGGATACCGTGAGAGACGAAGCGGCCTCGGATCGTCAGGGCGCGACCTTCAGCGTCGCCGTCACGAGGCTCGGATCGTCGGGGACCGGGCGTTCCTCGAAGCCGAGATGGCGGCAGACGGCCCGCATCGGCCTGTTCTCGGCGAGCACGCTGCCCTCCACGCAGCCGATGCCCTCGGCCCGCGCCCAATCGATCATCATCCGCATCAGGGCGATGCCGAGACCGGTACCCTTGTTGTCCGAGCGCACGAGGATCGCGAACTCGCCCGTGTCATGGTTGGCGTTGGCGTGCAGCCGCACCGCGCCGAGCATGCGGTGCTCCTCGTCGGCCTCCTCGGCGATGGCGACGAAGGCGATGGCCCGCGAGTAGTCGAGCTGGGTCAGCCGGGCCAGGAAGGCGTGGCTGAAATCGCGCACTGGGGCGAAGAAGCGAAGGCGGACATCCTCGGGATCGACCTGCGCGAAGAAGCTGCGGAACATGCCCTCGTCATCGGGGCGGACCGGCCGGACCTGGACGCGGCGCTCGCCGAGATCGAGATGCCGTTCCCAGTCGGAGGGATAGGGCCGGATCGCGAAGCGCGGGTGCCAGTTGCCGCGGTGGCCCTCCGGGGCCGGTTCGGCGGCGACCCGGACCCGGGCGTCGAGGGCGATCACCCCGTCGGCATCGGCCAGGAGCGGGTTGATGTCGAGTTCGCGCACGGCCGGAAGGTCGGCGGCGAGTTGCGCCAGCTTCACGAGCACGAGGGCGATGGCCGGCACGTCGGCGGCCGGCACGTCGCGATAGGCCGCGAGCCGCCGCGCCACGCGGGTGCGCCCGATCAGCTCGCTCGCCAGGGCGAGATCGAGGGGCGGCAGGGCGAGGGCCCGGTCGTCGATCACCTCGACGGCCGTGCCGCCCCGGCCGAACACCACGACGGGCCCGAAGACGGGATCCTCGGCGAGGCCGGCGATGAGTTCGCGCCCCTCCGGCCGGCGGACCATGGGCTGGACCGCGAAGCCCGCCACCCGCGCCTCCGGGCGCAGCGCGCGCACCCGTGCGAGCATGATGCGCGCGGCCTCGCGCACGTCGGCCTCGGAGGTGAGCCCGAGCCGCACGCCGCCGACCTCCGACTTGTGGACGACGTCCGGCGAGACGAGCTTCAGGGCGATGGTATTGCCGCTGGCGATCAACGGCCAGGCCGCGGCGGCGGCCCCGTCCGGATCGGGGGCCAGGGTCACCGGCACGGAGTCGATGCGATAGGCGGCGAGCAGTTCGGCCACCGCGTGCGGATCGAGCCAGCTGCGGCCCTCTCGAACAGCTTGATCCACGATGCGGCGCGCCACCGCGATGTCCGGCGAGAAGTCGCGCGGCAGCGCATCGGGCGTGCGCATGAGGTCGTCCTGGGCCTCGCGGTAGCGCACGAGGTGCAGAAAGCCTTCGACCGCGTCGTCGTCGGTGGCGAAGACGGGGATCTTGGCCCGCGCGTAGATCGCGCGGATCGCCTCGTCCTCGCCGATCGCCACCGCGAAGACCGGCTTGCGGCGCCCGGCCCTGCGGGCGTTGGCGACCGTGCCGGCGACGGCCTCGGCGACCTCGTGGCTGCCGGCCCGGGCCGTCGGGACGTGGACGGAGACCAGCGCGTCGCTGTCGCGCCCGGCCAGAAGCGGCTCCAGCGCCCGGGCGAAGTCCCCGGCGAGCGCATCGATGCCGAGGTCGAGCGGGTTGGCCTGCGCGCCGTGGCGCAGCGTCTCCAACTGCGCCAGCGTCGCCTCCTCGGGCACCGCCAGGGTGCCGCCGCGATCGGCCAGGCGGTCGGCGGCAAGGGCGCCGATGCCGCGGCCGTTCGAGACGATCATCAGCCGGTTGCCGGGGAAGGGCCGCTGGCGGCCCAGCGTCTCCACCGCCGAGAACATCGCGTCGAGCCCGTCCACGGCGAGCAGCCCGGCGCGGCGGAAGGCGGCCTCGTAGACCGCGCCGGGCCGGGCCAGCGCGCCGGTATGGGTTTCCGGGCGGTGGCCCGGCGCCTCGTGGCGGCCGGTGCGCAGGACCACGACGGGCTTGGCGCGGGCCGCCGCCCGGGCCGCGGTCAGGAATTTGCGCGCATCGGCCACGTGGTGCAACGACAGGATGATCGCGCGGGTGCGGTAATCCTCCGCGAAATGATCGAGGCAGTCCGCCACGTCGATGTCGGCGGAGCGGCCGAGCGTCATCACCGCCGAGAAGCCGACCCCGCGCCGCCACGCCCACTCGGCGATGGCCGAGCCGACGGTGCCCGATTGCGACACCAGCGCGAGGTCCCCGGCCTTCGGCGGACGCGCCAGCAGGCTCGCGTTGAGGCCGCCGGCCGGAACGCTGAGGCCGATGCTGTCGGGGCCGATCAGCCGCAAGCCGTAGCGCCGGGCGACGGCCTGGGCCGCGCCGACGGGCGCCGCCTCGCCGTTCCCGAGATGGGCGGACAGGATCACCGCTGCGGCCGCTCCGACCGCTCCGGCCTCCTCCACGATCGCCGGCACCGTTGCGGGCGGCGTGGCGATCATCACGAGGTCGGGGGCCTGCGTGAGGTCGGCGAGGCGCGCGACGCAGGGCAGGCCGTCGACGCTGGCCTCGCGCGGATGCACGGGCACGATGCTGCCGGTAAAGCCGCCCGCGCGCAGGCCGTCGATGATGGCCCGGCCGACGGAGCCCGGCCGGTCGCCCGCACCGACCACCGCGATCCGGCGCGGGGCGAGCAGAGCCTCGAAGCGATAGGTGCTCATGGGAGCGGTCTATACCATCCGGAGCGGATGCGCGGAGGGCGCAGCCTTTCGGGGAAGCCCGCCTCCCCTCACCGGTCCGTCCCCGCGGCGAGCACGTGCGCCCCGCACAGGGTGAGCAACTTCGGCCGCTGCGCCCGCTCGGCGAGGTCGGCCCGGCTCATCCATGCCTGTTTCACCGGCGCGCTCCCCCGGATACAGTTCGTCCGCGATGCCGCGGCATCGTCCCGAAATGCGGTTGCCGCTCTTCAGAAAATGACGATGCGCTCGGGATTACCGCTCCAACCGCGTCGAGACGGGTCCGTTCCGACGCGGGTCCTCCGCCTGATCGCGGACCGGCGTCCAAGGGAGAACCCCCGGTGTCCACACTCGCGACCCGCCAGGCGATCGCCGGGGCCATGTGCCGCCTGCTCGATCTCGGCCTCAGCCAGGGCACCTCGGGCAACATCTCCGTACGCGTGGACGGAGGCTTCCTCGTCACGCCCTCCGGCATTCCGGCCGAGGATCTAGCCCCGGACGATCTCGTGGCGATGGATTTCGACGGCCGCTACGACCATCCGCTGGCGCCCTCCTCGGAATGGCGCTTCCACCGCGACATCCTCGCGGCCCGGCCCGAAATCGGCGCGGTCGTCCACGCCCATCCGCCCTACGCCACCGGCTTCGCGATCTGCGGCCGGGAGATTCCGGCGGTGCATTACATGATCGCCATGGCCGGCGGACCGACCATCCGCTGCGCGCCCTACGCCCCCTACGGCACGCAGCGCCTCTCGGACCTCGCCCTCGCGGCGCTGGACGGCCGCAGCGCCTGCCTGCTCGCCAACCACGGCATGATCGCCACGGGACCGACCCTGGCGAAGGCGCTCTGGCTCGCCGTCGAGGTGGAAACCCTGTGCCGGCAATACGCCATCGCCTTGCAGGTCGGCGCGCCGGTCGTGCTGTCGGATGCCGAGGTGGCCGAGACCGTCGAGCGCTTCAAGTCCTACGGTCCGCGCGAGAAGTCGTGATCGTGACGCCGGAGGCGAAGCGTCGCTTCGACACTCGCCGTGGGCCGGTCCCGTTTTTCCGCATTCGGCTTTGCTTGAACTCGCGGAATCTTGGCGGCGGGTCGCCAAAAATTACAAAGTGGTCAGACTTGTTTCACCGCGCCGCAGGGGCCGCATAGAGCGGATTAAGCCGTTACGCGTCCAAAAGTCTAATTGATTTCTGGGAAGTCCATAAATCCACCTTGCGGTTCATTCAATCAAAGGTTAAGTCCGACCTCATTCAGCGCAGCGAGTTCGGGTTCGGCAGGGTCAGTGCCGACCTAATGAAGCGTATTGCCTGCGAACGACGGCGCATATTGGAAGGATAATCAGAATGTCGCTCGAGGACGGCGTTGCCGGTGACTGTGTCTCCCTGACGGTCGACATCGTATCGGCCTTCGTCGGGAACAACTCGCTGGCCGCCGGTGAACTGCCGAACTTAATCGCCTCGGTCCACGGCGCCCTTACCGAGTTGTCCCAAGTGTCCGTCGAGGTAGAAGAGACACCGCCGACGCCGGCGGTTTCGATCCGCCGCTCGATCCAGCCCGACTATCTCGTCTGCCTGGAGGACGGCAAGCGTTTCAAATCGCTCAAGCGGCATCTGCGCACGCGTTACAACCTCTCGCCGGAGGAGTATCGGGCGCGTTGGAACCTGCCAGCCGATTATCCCATGGTTGCCCCGAACTACGCGGCCACTCGCTCGGAGCTGGCCCGGACCATGGGCCTCGGCCAGCAGCGCCGGAAATGGCCGGCCAAGACGGCGCCTGGGCCCGAGGCCCCCGACGTCGAGACGCCCGCCGAGGGCGCGGCCCCAGCGCGTCGGCGCACGCGCAGCGGCAGCTAGGACGTGGCCTGAGGCCGGCATCGCCCGGCTTCCACTTATCCACACGCGATCCGCCGTCCCACCCGAGGGGCGGTGTTCCGCCGGCCGGTGGCGTTAGAGTTCGGGCAACGCCTGCCTGAAACAGTTCCCGCGAACCGGGCGAGGGGCCCGTCTACGCGGGAGAAACGATGTCCGGCCGGTCGCCCACCGCCACGCGCCTGTTCTGGACGATCGTGATCGGCTCCGGCGCGGGCATCTGGTACGGCCCGCCGGCCTTCGCGGCCACGGCGTTCGCCGGCCTCGCGATCCTCCTGCACCGCCTCGACCGTCCGCGTCGGTTCCGCTCGCTCGTGCGCCGCATCGCCCGGCGGCACGCGCCGATCCTGGCCCTGCGCCGCCACCAGGAGCGCTTCCTCGACGCCTACGGCAACACGATCGAGGATTGCTGGCTGCGCGAGCGGGACTATTTCGTGGAGCGCACGATCCTGCCCCTCGTCGAGGAGCGGGGCTTCGCCGAGGAGGCCGAGGCGCGCTTCGAGCAGATGGTCGAGATCGTCGAGCGCGTGGCCTGCGGCCAAAAGCTTCCCGAGAGCATCGAGACGCCGGAGGACGGCGTCGCCTACGAGCGCTACTGCGCCGATCTCCTTGAGGAGGCGGGCTGGCAGGCCCGGCCAACCGGGGCGAGCGGCGACCAGGGTTGCGACGTGATCGCGGAGCGGGCGGGGGTGCGCCTCGTCGTCCAGTGCAAACGCTACACGCGCCCCGTCGGCAACGCGGCGGTGCAGGAGGTGGCCGCGGCGGCCTTGCACTGGTCGGGCGACATGGCCGCCGTCGTCTCCAATGCAGGTTTCACCCCGGCCGCCCGCAAGCTTGCCGGTACCACCGGCGTGCTGCTCCTGCACCACGACGATCTGCTCGACCTCGCGCCCGTCCGCACCGGCGGCCGTCGCCGCATCCCGGCGCGCGAGCGCTGAGCGCCGCGCTCCGGTCTACTCCGCCGGCACGATGCGGCCGGCAGGCAGAAGGGCGGCCTTGCGGCGCACCGACAGGCGCGCGGCGCGCTTGCGCCACCAGATCACGACGCCCGTGACCGACAGCATCGCCACCACGAGGCCCATGAGCGAGATCAGGATGCGTCCCGGCAGGCCGAGGATGCGGCCCGAATGCACCGGGAACTGCGCCTGCACGAAGATGTCGGCGGCGGTGCCGACCCAGGGCTGCCGGTCACCGATCACGCGGCCATCCGCCCCGTCGAAATAGATCGCCGCCGGGCCGACGCCGGCCGCACCGTGGTCGTCGCCGGGCTTGAAGTAGCGCGCGGTGTAGAAGCCCTGCAGCGGCGAATAGGCCAGCGCGCCGACCGGCTCCTTCCAGCCGCGGCGCTCCCCTTCCGCGCGGGCGGCGTCGAGGATGCGCGCGTAGTCGACGCCCGGCTCGATCGGCTTGAGGGGCGAAGCGAAGGGACGGGTGTTCGCGGGCTCGGGCGTCACCTGCGAGACGCTCGACATCAGCGGCAGGAACACCTCGCGGTAGAGGTTGAGCGAGAAGGCCGTGAAGGCGAGCAGGAACAGCAGCGCGAAGGTCCAGAGGCTGACCGCCCGGTGCAGGTCGAAGGTGATGCGATAGGGGCTTCCCGCCGTCTTCACCTTCCAGGCCGGCTTCCAGCGCGACCACCAGCCCCGCCCGAGCTGCCGCTCGACCGCGGCGGGGCGCGCAGGGTTGGCAGCCTTACGCACCGGTAGGGTGAGGTAGAAGCCGACGAAGGAATCGAGCGTCCAGACGATGGCGACGATTCCGAGCAGCCAGATGCCCCAGCGGTCCTGGCCCCACATCTCCGGCAGGTGCAGGGAGAAGTGCAGCTTGTAGAGGAAGGAGATCAGCGTCTCCCGCGTGATCGGCCAGACCTGACCCCATTCCCGCCGGCCGAGTTCGTCCCCCGTGACCGGGTCGAGGAACACTTGGTTGTAGTCCAGGCTGTGCAGGCGGCCGCTCTCAGCATCGACCCGCGGCATCACGAACAGCGCGAGCGACGCACCGGGCTCGGCCGCCAGGGGAGCGTAAGCCACCCGCGCGCGGGGATCGCGGGCCTCGAAGCGCCGCGCGAGTTCGAGGGCGGGCAGCGCCTCGCCCCGGCTCTCGACCGTGTGAAGGTGCGGGTTGAGGAGATCGTCGAGTTCGTGGTCCCACGAGATCACGGCGCCGGTCAGCCCCGCCACGAACAGGAAGGCGGCGATCGTCAGGCCGGCCCAGCGGTGCAGGAGAACGAAGAGCGCGCGCGCCATCAAACCCTCGGGTCCGGTGTCCTGGAACGCCGGCCCCGGGGGCGCGGCGGGTCGTCGCCTCGAGCGCGTCCGGGCGGACCCGGTTTCGGTCCGTTCGAGGCTCGGGGCTCTCGGGCTGCGGGCGCCGCGAAAGCGGGACTACTCGTTAGAGTGTCCCGCGCCGCCGCGCCACTGCTTTGATCGTGCACCAATGGATCATGCATGAAGATCCGGTAAACGGCCCGGAGCCGTGCCCGCGCTGGTTTAAGATCCCTTAAACCCGCCGCAATTACTCTCTCAGAGGCAGGGGGGCGGACCGGTCGGGACGCCCGCTTGGATCAGGTCCGGCGGGCCGTATCCGTCCGGATGATCGCTGAGGGGAGCACGGTCGCGGGAGGCCCACGGTCGACAGATCGACCGCCGGCCCCGGACGCTGGGAACGCATGGCGCAGGCACGCGGACGCAAACCACGCAGCGAGCCCACCTTCGACATCCCGGAAGGGAGCGAACCGGGGCGCCTCGACGTACGCCTGTCCCGCAGCGACCGCTCGGGCGGCGGGTCCGCGCCGCGCGGCAGCGGGCGCGCGGGCGCCGCTCCCAAGGCCAAGAGCCGCAAATCGTCCGGCGGCGCTGGAGGCCGGCGCCCGCCGCGGCGGCGCTCCTGGCTCGGCCGTCTGGTCTATGCCGGCGTGGTGCTCGGCATCTGGGCGGCGATCGGGCTGGCCGGCCTCATCGCCTACCACGCCTCGCAGCTTCCCCCGATCGACCAGCTCAGCGTCCCCAAGCGCCCGCCCAACATCGCGATCCTGGCCAGCGACGGCAGCCTGCTCGCCAATCGCGGCGAGACCGGCGGACGCGTCGTCTCGATCAAGGAGTTGCCGCCCTACCTGCCCCGCGCTTTCGTGGCGATCGAGGATCGGCGCTTCTACGACCATTTCGGCATCGATCCCGTCGGCGTCGCCCGCGCGGTGACGCAGAACCTGACCCGGCGCGGGCTGGCCCAGGGCGGCTCGACCCTGACGCAGCAGCTCGCCAAGAACCTGTTCCTGACGCCCGAGCGCTCCGCCTCGCGCAAGATCCAGGAGGCGATCCTGGCCCTGTGGTTGGAGCACAAATACACCAAGGACGAGATCCTCGAACTCTACCTGAATCGGGTCTATTTCGGCGCGGGCGCCTACGGCGTCGAGGCCGCGGCGCAGCGCTACTTCGGCAAGCCCGCCAAGAACGTGACGCTGGCCGAGGCCGCCATGCTCGGCGGCCTCGTGCAGGCGCCCTCGCGGCTGGCGCCGAACCGCAACCTCAAGGCAGCCCAGGCGCGCGCCGCCCAGGTGCTCGCGGCCATGGAGGAGTTGGGCTTTGCCAAGAGCGCCGACGCGAAGGTCGCCCTGGCCCAGCCGGCCCGGCCCGCCTCGACCCGCGGCGGCGGCTCGCCGAACTACGTCGCCGACCTCGTCATGGACGTGCTCGACGATTTCCTGCCGAAGTTCGACGAGGACATCGTCGTCGCCACCACCGTGGATGCGGGCCTGCAATCGACCGGCGAGAAGGCGCTCACCGACGAGCTGAACGCCAAGGGCGCCCGCTACAATGTCGGCCAGGGCGCCCTCGTCTCGATGCGGCCCGACGGCGCGATCCGGGCGCTGGTGGGCGGGCGCGACTACGCGCAGAGCCAGTTCAACCGCGCCACCACCGCCAAGCGCCAGCCGGGCTCGGCCTTCAAGCCCTTCGTCTACCTCGCCGCCGTCGAGAAGGGACTGACCCCCGACACGATGCGCGAGGACGCGCCCGTGCGGATCGGCAACTGGGCGCCCGAGAACTACTCCCACAATTACCGCGGCGCGGTCTCCCTGCGCGAGGCGCTGGCGCTCTCGCTCAACACGGTCGCGGTGAAGCTCGGCCAGGAGGTCGGTCCGAAGGCGGTGGCGCAGACGGCTCAAAGGCTCGGCATCGCTTCCCCGCTCCAGGCCAACGGCTCGATCGCGCTGGGCACCTCGGAGGTCACGCCGCTGGAGCTGGTCGGCGCCTATTGCGCCTTCGCCAATGGCGGCACGGGCGTGATCCCCTACGTCATCGCGACCATCAAGAGCGCCAACGGCAAGGTGCTCTACAAGCGCGGCGAGGGCGGGCTCGGCCGCGTCATCGACCCGAACGCGGTCGGCATGATGAACGCGATGATGCACGAGGTCTTCACCGCGGGCACGGCCCGCAAGGGCGACATCCCGGGCTGGGAACTCGCGGGCAAGACCGGCACGAGCCAGGATTTCCGCGATGCGTGGTTCGTGGGCTACTCGGCCACCCTCGTGACCGGCGTCTGGCTCGGCAACGACGACGGCGAGCCCACCAAGAAGGCCTCGGGCGGCAACCTGCCGGTGGACATCTGGAAGACCTACATGACCGCCGCGCTCAAGGGTGAGAAGCCCGTCGGCCTGCCGGGCATGAACCGCTGGCGCGCCCCGCGCCCCGAGGCGCAGCCCGAGCGCGAGAGCGGCCCCGGCGGCCTAATCGGCGCGCTTTTGGGAGAACCGGAGCACACCGCCTCCGCCCTCCCCCCGCGTCCGGTCCCCGGCGCCCGGCCGCGCGGCCCGAGCCAGGACGACCGCAACTTCTTGGAGAAGCTGTTCGGAATCGGCGACTAGGGTTGCCTGAACATCCCGGAACGGGCGTCTGAAACCACCCGCTCCGTTTCGGTCTCGGGCGGGGCCGGCGCGTGGTCCGAACCCTGCATCGGCGCTCACGCCACATTCGCGCCACGATGCGGGAATGAGCCTGCGCGGCCCGAGGCTCGGCGCGGATGTTTCGTTCGCGCCGCCGGGCGACCGAGAGAGGGACTTCCGTGCCGACCCGCCTGCCCCGACACCGTTCGCAGGGCTTTCCGGGCCCGGCGCGCGCGCCGGGCGCCGAGACGCTGCTCGAACCGTTCGTCACGACGTTCGCCCGCCATCGGAGCCGAGGCTGATGCTGCCGCACCATCGCTGGTTCTGGCTGCTGATCCTGCTCGCGGCCGGCGGGGCGGGCCTGCTCTACAACGTCATCTTCGCGGGTGGGGCGACGCCGGCGGCCGGCTTCACCTACGGGCTCTGCGTCGGCATCTCGGCGCTCGCCTTCGATCGCGGCGTGCTGCTCTCGGGCGTCCAGTCGCGCATCCGGCGCCTGCCCGCCGGACTCTACGTCGTTGCCGCGGAACTCTCCTACGTGGCGATGATCGTGGTCGGGAACGCGCTCGGCGGCTTCGTCGTCTGGCTGCTCGGCCTGACCGGCGACAGCCTGGAGGAGGCGGTGCGGACGACGCCGCGGGTGCTGGCCTACGCGCTCGCCGTCTCGGCCCTGCTCGTCTTCGTGATCCGCATGCGCGACCTAATCGGCGGCGAGGTCTTCATCAACTTCCTCATCGGCCGCTACCACCGCCCGGTCGAGGAGGAGCGCATCTTCCTGTTCCTCGACGTGGTGGGCTCCACCGCCTTCGCCGAGACGCACGGCGACCTTCGGGCGCAGGAATTCCTGAGCGCCGTCTTCGCCACCCTGGCCGAGCCCGTGCGCCGCTTCCACGGCTCGACGGACGATTACATCGGCGACCTCGCCATGATCACCTGGCCGATGGAGCGCGGCCTCAAGGACGCGCGCTGCGTCGCCTGCCTGTTCGCCGTGCGCGACCGGATCGAGGCCGAGGCCGCGGCCTGGGAAGAGCGGTTCGGCAGCGTGCCGCGCCTGCGGGCCGGCCTGCACGGCGGACCGGTGGTGACGGCGGAAGTCGGGGTCGACCGGCACAAGATCGCCTATTTCGGAGATGCCGTGAACGTGGTCGCCCGGGTCGAGGCCCTGTGCCGGCCGCTCGGCGTCGACACCCTGATCTCGGAGGATCTGCTCGCCCGCCTGCCGCGTCTGCCCGAGGGCGTCACCGTCCGCCCGATGGGCACCCAGGTGCTGCGCGGGCGCGGCCAGCCGCTCTCGGTCGCGACGCTCGAGCGGAACAGGGCGATCGAGGCCGCGCCGCAAAGTCCGGCGGCATCGGCCATCGCCGTGCGCTGACCCGGTGGCCGAAGGCCGGCCCGATCTCGAAGACCGTCAGGCGCTCCGGAACAGCAGCAGGATCGCCGCGACCGCCATCACGGCCAGCGTCGCGATGATGCCGCCGCCGCGGCAGGCGAACTGGCGCGGCGAGTTGACCGGGGCGAACATGCCGATCGGGTGCAGGATGCGGGCGATCACCAGCACGATCAGCAGGCCGCGGACCCAGCCGGGCGCGCCGCCGGCCGCCTCGTAGAGCCCGATCAGGATCAGGGTGAACGGAACGTATTCCTGGAAATTCGCGTGCGAGCGGATGCGCCGCTGCAGCCCGTCCTGCCCACCGTCGCCGAACAGCACGTTGCCGCCGAGCCGGCCGCCGATCACCCATCCGGACAGGCCGGCGTAGATCAGGCCCAGGATCGCGGCGTAGAAGGCGGTGATCGTCGGAAACGTCATGAGGCGGATCGTCCTGGCGGGCGCATCCCCGGAATGGCGGATGTCGTCGGCGTTTCGCAAAAGACGGTCATCCCAGCCTTGTTCCGCACCACACGCGATCGCGAACGGCCCTTTCGCCGCGACCGGTCGCGCAGGCGTCGAAACCCGGTCATCCTCCGGTGCAAAGTCCGTTATCGGCGCCTGGATACCGGCTGACCTATGTTGCCCCGAGCTTATCGGATGAGGCATGCGGGGCCGATCCGATCCGGCGGGGCGGCGGCGCGGAAGGGGCGAGCGGTGGGCGGCAAGCTGATTGCGGTGGCGAACATGAAGGGCGGGGTCGGCAAGACCACGACCGTCGTGATGCTCGCCGAGGCTCTGGCCGCGGGCGGGTCGCGGGTACTGGTGATCGATCTCGACCCGCAATCCAGCGTGTCCGTCTGCCTCGCGGGCGATGCGATGCTGGGCCAGATGATCACCCGCGGGCGCACGCTCGAAGCCTATCTCGCCCTCAAGCTCATCACTCGGCACAAGCCGGATCTGGCTGCCCGCATCCAGCCGGGCGTCAGCCTGACGATGCACAAGAACGCTCCCCTCACCCTATCGCTTCTGCCCTCCGGCCCGCATCTGCGTCTCATCGAGCGTGAGATCATCTACGAACTGACCGAGCGCAAATTCTCGATGCACGCGATCGAGGACAAGCTCTGGAAGATCTTCCACGAGGATTTCGTCCCGTTGGCCGAATCCTACGATTACGTGTTCTTCGATTGTGCCCCGGGCATCTCTCCCATGACCGAGGTGGCGGTGCGGGCCGCCGACCTCGTGCTCGTGACCTCGATCCCGGACTTTCTCTCGACCTACGGCCTCAACGCCTTCGTCGAGACGATCTGGCGGCGCACGACGCGGCAGGCGAGCCATATTGCGCCCAAGAGCGCGCCCTACGTCCTCGTGACCCGATTCCAGGCCCAGGTGCGCCAGCATCAGCAGACCCTGGCCCGGCTCCAGGCGGAGGCCGATGCCGCTGATGCGGGCTTCCGGCTCCTCGAAACCCGCATCCCGCAGGCGGCCGCGCTCGCCGATGCGCTGGTGCCGACGAATGGGGCGCCCCCGACCTTCTCGGCCAAGTATGGCGCCCATGTCCCGAACGTGCTGATTCCGCTCGTCGCGGAAGTGAAGGAAATCCTCCATGGCCCTTGATGTCGACGGTTTCGCGGTGCTGCAGGCGATCGCCGCCGCCCCCGAGGCGTTCCCCGACATCCGCACCGAGATCCCAAGGGCCGCCCGCGGCCTCGTCGTGCGCCAGCTGAAGGCGCGGGCCCTGCGCCCGGCCTCCCTGCGCCTGATCCGCGAGGTGCTGGGTGGCGAGACCTTCGCCCTGATCGCCGACGGCATGAGCGAGGCGGAGGTGAAGGGCGTCGTCACGCGCCTCGACCCGCACCATCCCTCGCTCAAGACCGCGACGCCGGGCTGGCATCGGCATCGCCTCACGGCCCTGGCTGCCGGGGAAGCGCCGCTGCGCAAGGGGGAATCGGCCGCCGCCGCCAAGCCGGCCGCGGCCCGGGAGCCCCAGCCCGAGCGCGCCCTCGCCAGCCGTCCCTTCGCGGCAACCTGGGACGGCAAGGACCACGACGCGCCCGCGCGAAAGCCGGAGCGCGACAAGAAGGACAAGAAGTCCAAGAAGAAGAAGGGCTGAAAGCTGCCGGCCCGTGCCGGCGCGACCCAGGTCCTGTTTTCGACGCGCCTTTTGAAGAAGCGGTGGCCGCTTCGTCGGCGGGCGCCGCTCTAAGTCATTGTTGTGCCGCGCATTTCCCGACGAACCGGCATCCACTTCGTCGGAAAGCGCTCTAGCGTTCGTCCGGGAACAGGATCGCGTAGCGCGCCTGGAGGGCCGCGAGCCGGCCTTGGCCCTGCAGCACCGCCACCCGGTGGTCGCGCACGACGGCGAGGAGCCCGTCGGCCATCTCCGCCTCGCCGGTCAGGAATGCCCGCTCCGAGATCAGGGCGAGCTGATCGGCCATCAGGCCGTCGATCCGGATCCCGTCGGCAAGGGTTCGCATCAGGCTCTGCATCTCGTGGCGAGACGAGGAGGCGTGAGGGGATGGGACGGGTGTTCGGTCGGGCACGGGATTGACTGGGGATCAGGCCTGAGAAGCGTTCCAGCTTCCCTGCCCGCCGGGCCTGCGGCTATTGCATAGGATAGGTCGAGCCCACCTTTTTCCAGGGCACCGTCCGGCGTGCCCGGCATGGCCGCCCGGGCCCGTCCGTCGCAACGAAAGAGGGGCCGCCTCTCGGCGACCCCCCTTCTCGTTTCGCGCTCGGTGGCGTGGACTTAGAAGTCCATGCCGCCCATGCCGCCGCCGCCCGGCATCGCCGGGGCGCCGCTGTCCTTCTTCGGCGCGTCGGCGACCATGGCTTCCGTGGTCACCAGCAGGCCGGCGACGGAGGCCGCGTCCTGAAGGGCGGTGCGCACGACCTTGGCCGGATCGACGATGCCGGCCTGGATCATGTCGACGTACTCTTCGGTCTGGGCGTTGAAGCCGTAGGTCTCGGAGCCGGTGTTGTCGGTGATCTTGCCGACCACGATCGAGCCTTCGACGCCCGCGTTCTGGGCGATCTGGCGCAGCGGGGCCTCAAGAGCCTTGAGGACGATCTTGATGCCGGCCTGGACGTCCGGGATGTCGGACTTCAGCTCGGCGACCGCCTTCTTGGCGCGCAGGAGGGCCGTGCCGCCGCCCGGAACGATGCCCTCTTCCACCGCAGCGCGGGTGGCGTTGAGCGCGTCGTCCACGCGGTCCTTCTTCTCCTTGACCTCGACCTCGGTCGCGCCGCCGACGCGGATCACCGCGACGCCGCCCGCGAGCTTGGCCAGACGCTCCTGGAGCTTCTCACGATCGTAGTCCGAGGTGGTCTCCTCGATCTGCGCCTTGATCTGGCCGACGCGGGCCTCGATGTCGGCCTTCTCGCCGAGACCGTCGATGATCGTGGTGGTCTCCTTCTCGATGCGGACGCGCTTGGCGCGGCCGAGCATCGGCAGGGCGACGTTCTCGAGCTTGATGCCGAGATCCTCGGAGATGGTCTGGCCCTTGGTGAGGATCGCGATGTCCTCGAGCATCGCCTTGCGGCGATCGCCGAAGCCGGGCGCCTTCACGGCCGCGACCTTGAGGCCGCCGCGCAGCTTGTTCACCACGAGCGTGGCGAGCGCCTCGCCCTCGATGTCCTCGGCGATGATGACGAGCGGCTTGCCGGTCTGCACCACGGCCTCGAGCACCGGCAGCATCGGCTGCAGAGAGGAGAGCTTCTTCTCGTGGATGAGGATGTAGGGATCCTCGAGCTCGGCGACCATCTTCTCGGCGTTGGTCACGAAGTACGGCGAGAGGTAGCCGCGGTCGAACTGCATGCCCTCGACGACGTCGAGTTCGGTCTCGGCCGTCTTGGCCTCCTCGACGGTGATGACGCCCTCGTTGCCCACCTTCTGCATGGCGTGGGCGATCATCTCGCCGATCTCCTTGTCGCCGTTGGCGGAGATCGTGCCGACCTGGGCGACTTCCTCGGAGGAGGCGACCTTCTTGGCGCGAGCGGTGATGTCCTTCACAGCGGCGGCCGTGGCGAGGTCGATGCCGCGCTTCAGGTCCATCGGGTTAATGCCGGCGGCGACGTACTTGGCGCCCTCGCGGACGATGGCCTGGGCCAGCACGGTCGCGGTGGTGGTGCCGTCACCGGCGATGTCGTTGGTCTTCGAGGCCACTTCGCGCACCATCTGGGCGCCCATGTTCTCGAAGCGGTCGGCGAGCTCGATCTCCTTGGCGACGGTGACGCCGTCCTTGGTGATGCGGGGAGCGCCGAAGCTCTTCTCGATCACGACGTTGCGGCCCTTGGGGCCGAGGGTGACCTTGACGGCATCCGCGAGGATGTCGACGCCGCGCAGCATCTTGTCGCGAGCGTCGGCGGAGAAACGAACGTCTTTCGCTGCCATGTGAGTACCTGCCTCAGATGAGAGTGTCGGATGCCCTGAAGCCCGCGGGAGCGGCCTCGAAGGGCGGTGAAGCGGGTGTCGGCCTTAGGCGGCGACGACGCCCATGATGTCGGATTCCTTCATGATGAGGAGATCCTGGCCGTCGATCTTGACCTCGGTGCCGGACCACTTGCCGAACAGCACGCGGTCACCGACCTTCACGTCGAGGGCGTTGACGCGGCCCTGCTCGTCACGGGCACCCGGGCCGACGGCGATGATCTCGCCCTCCTGCGGCTTCTCCTTGGCGGTGTCCGGAATGATGATGCCGCCCTTCGTCTTCTCTTCGCTCTCGATGCGACGGACGACGACGCGGTCGTGCAGCGGACGGAACTTCATGAGCTGCCCTCTTGCTTCGAAATTGCGGTTGGTCTTCATGCGGCCGGAGGCGACCGCGCTCCACCCAGTTTGTTAGCACTCCTAACGAGTGAGTGCTAACGACGGTCGCGAGATAGGCCCGCGCCGGAAGCGAGTCAAGGCGCCGCTTCTCCCAGGCGGCTGCGCGGTCGCAGGAATGTTCCGGCCGGCGCCGGATCGGGGAAGACGCACGCGATGATCAGCCTTCACGGGCCCGACGGCGCGGTCGAGGCCGGCGGTGCCGGCTCGCCGGGTCACGCCGTCTGGATCGACCTGAACGATCCGACCGCCGAAGAGGCGGCCCAGGTCGAGCGGACGACGGGTATCCGCGTGCCCTCGCGCTCGGCGCTCAGCGAGGTTGAAACGTCGAGCCGCCTGCGGCGCAACCGCGACGGCCTCTCCCTCTCGACGCCGATGGTGACCTTCGATCGGGCCGATTTCAGCCTGAAGCCTCTCGGCTTCCTGCTCACGCCCGACCACCTCGTCACCGTGCGCTTCCACGACCTGCGCGCCATCGACGCCGTGCGCAAGCGCGTGAACGAGCGGGACGGTGACGGCAGCACGAGCACGCGCATGTTCCTGCTCGTGGTCGAGGAACTGGTCGACAACCTCGCCGACCTCCTTGAGGAGATGTCGGCCGACCTCGATGCCCTGTCCACGCGCATCTTCGACTTCGACGCCGGCGCCCGGCCCGGCGCGCGCAAAGGGGACGCGACCGCCCCGAAGCGCCGCGACCTCGCCCTGCGCCGCCTGCTCCGCGCGGTCGGGCGCCACGGCAAGTCGCTGGCGAAGGTCCGCGCGAGCCTGCTCGGGCTCGGGCGGGTCGTGGCCTTCGCCAAGGGCGAGTGCGGCCAGATCCTCGCGGAGGACGACCTGCCCCGCTTCGACACCCTGGCGCAGGACATCGCCTCGCTGGACGAGTTCGAGACGCGGATGTCCGAAACCGTTCAGTTCCTGCTCGACGCCACCCTCGGGCTCATCAACATCGAGCAGAACAACGCCTTCCGGGTTCTCACCGTCGTCTCGGTGGTCGGCGTGCCCCCAACCCTGGTGGCGTCGATCTACGGCATGAACTTCAAGCACATGCCCGAACTGGACTGGGTTTACGGCTACCCCTACGGCCTCGCGCTCGTCGCGATCTCGGCCGTCATGCCGCTGATCTATTTCCGGGTGAAGGGCTGGCTCTGAGCACCGGATCACGAATCCGAGTGCCGCAATCCGTTTAGCCTGTCGCTTCAGGCTTCCTTTGCCGCCGGCTGCGAGGCTCGCGCCTTGAGAAAGCCCCTCGAACCTGATGAGGGGGCACGAAAAGGAGCCCCGGGCTCGACCCGTGGGCGCGCGAATTCCTGAGCCATGGCCGTCATCGCCGCCTTCGTCCTGAATGCCGGGCTGAACTTCGTCCTCGGCATCGCCATCGCCCGGATGCTGGGGCCGGCCGATTTCGGCCGCTTCGCGCTGGCCACGGCTGGGGCGGTGGTGCTCAACACCATTCTGTTCGAGTGGCTGCGCCTCTCGGCGACGCGGTTCTACTCCGCCCGCGTGCGTGAGGCCGAGCCCTGGATCCGCCAGGGGCTCGACCGGGCCTACGCCGTTCTCGCCCTCTCCCTGTTCGCCGCCGCCGCGCTCTGCGCCGGGCTCGGGATCGCCGTCGATCCGACCCCGCAGGGCCACCTCGTCATGACCGCCGGCACCATGGTCGCGGCCATCGGCATCGGCCTTTTCGACTATCACGCCGCGCTCGCCCGCGCCCGCTTCATCGGCGGCGCCTATCTGCGGCTCGTGGTGTGGAAGAACGCGCTGGCCTTCGTGCTGATGGCCGGCACGGCGTATCTCTTTCCCCAACCGGTCTGGGTGCTGATCGCGGCCGGCGTGAGTCAGTTCCTGGCGGTGCTCCCCCTGCGGAAGGTGCTCGGGGACGCGCCTGCCCGTCCCCACGGGAGAGGCCGCGAGACGCTGCGCCTGTTCGCGGCCTACGGCCTGCCCCTGATCGCGGCCAACGCCGTCTATCAGATCATGCCCTTCCTCAACCGTGCCGCCATCGCCGGCACGGCGGGCTTCGCCGAGGCCGGCTACTTCGCGCTCGCCGCCGATCTCGGCTCGCGGGCCTTCTCGACGCTGGGCGCCGCGCTCGACCTGCTGCTGTTCCAGATCGCCGTTCAGGCGGAGGAGCACCATGGCCGCGAGGCGGCGGAGGCACAGGTCTCGCGCAACATCGCCGTGGTGGTGGCCCTGCTCCTGCCCTGCGCCGCCGGCTACTGGGCGGTCACGCCGGCACTCCAGGCGCTGATCGTGCCCGAGGCGTTCCGGGGACCGTTCGCGGGCTACACCAACCTCCTGATCCCGGGGCTGTTCTTCCTGTCGATCATGAACTTCGCCCTCAACCCGATCTTCCAGATCCGCCGCCGCACGAGCCCGGTCGTGGCCGCCGCCCTGCTGGGTCTCGCGGTCAACGGCCTCGGCCTCGCGCTGCTGCCCCGGCTGATGGGTCCCGAGGGTGTCGCCGTCGCGCAGACCCTCGGTCTTCTCGCGGCGGTCGCCCTGCTCGCCGTTCGGGCGCTGACGGGATCGCAGCGCTTGCGCCTGCCCCTGCGCGACCTCTCGCTCACGGCCGGCGCCTGTCTCGCCATGCTCCTGGCCGTGCTGCCCCTGCGCGGATTGGAGCCGATCCTGGCCCTGCCGGCCTGCATCGCGGCCGGCGTCGCCGTCTACGGCGCGCTGGTCTGGCTCCTCGACATCGCCGGCCTGCGCAGCGCCCTGCGCGAGCGTTTCCCAAAGAGGCTCTCGGCGGCGGCCCGCTAGAGCGCTGTCCGACGGAGCGGACACCGGCTCGCTGAAAGATGCGCGGGAAACCAGGGAGCTAGAGACGCCGAGCTGCGGCGATCGGGTCTGATGCGGCTCCAGGGCCGGCTTGCCAGAGCGCTCCAATCGGGGTTTGAGTCCGGCGGCTGCATAAGACGCCGAAAAGAAGCCCACGGGACGGAAAACGATGACCTCATACGCGCCGGCCAACGAGCAGGAGGCGGCCGCCATCGTGGCGCAGGCCGCCGGCCGGTCGGAACCGCTGCGGCTCGTCGGCGGTGGCACCAAGGCGGCGCTCGGCCGCCCGCCGCAGGACGAGGCGACACTCTCCGCTGCGAGGCTGACCGGCATCACCCTCTACGAGCCGGCCGAGATGGTGGTCGCGGCCCGCGCCGGCACGCCGCTCGCCGAGGTCGAGGCGCTGCTGGCCGAGCGCGGCCAGATGCTGCCCTTCGAGCCGATGGATCATCGCCCGCTCCTGGCCTCGACGGGCGAGCCCACCTTCGGTGCGGTGGCGGCAGCCAACAATTCGGGACCGCGCCGGATCAACGCCGGCGCGGCCCGCGACAGCCTGATCGGCGTGCGCTTCGTCAACGGCCGCGGCCAGCCGATCAAGTCGGGCGGGCGGGTGATGAAGAACGTCACCGGCCTCGACCTCGTGAAGCTGATGGCCGGCTCCTGGGGCACGCTGGGGCTGCTGACGGAGGTCACCTTCAAGGTCCTGCCGAAGCAGGAGCAGACGTCCACCCTCGTGCTGCCGGGGCTCGACGACACGGCAGCGGTCGAGGCGCTCTGCGCCGCCCTCGGCTCGCCCTTCGAGCTGACCGGCGCGGCCCATCTCCCGGCGGGGATCGGTGCGCCGGAGGCGCGCACGCTGATGCGCGTCGAGGGCTTCGCCAAGTCGGTCGCCTACCGGCTCGGCGAGCTGCGCCGCCTGCTGCGCCGCTACGGCGAACCGCGGATCGTCGAGGGCGAGGAGGGCGCCGCGCTCTGGCGCGCCGTGCGCGACGCCACCCCGCTCGCCGAACCCCGCGAGGCCGCGATCTGGCGCATCTCGACCGCGCCGACCCGCGGTCCGGCGGTGACGGCCGCGATCGCGGCGGGACGGCCGGCGCGCTGGTTCTACGATTGGGGCGGCGGCCTGATCTGGCTCGCCACCGAGGCGTCCGACGATGCCGGCGCCGCCACGATCCGGGCCGCGGTGAAGGCGGCGGGAAGCGGCCACGCTACCCTGGTGCGCGCCTCCGACGCCCTGCGCGCCGCGATCCCCGTCTTCGAGCCGCTGCCCGAGCCGCTGATGCGGATCACCGCCGGAATCAAGGCCGCGCACGACCCCGCCGGGATCTTCAACCCCGGCCGGATGTATGCGGGCGTCTGAGCAGGTCGCGCGTCAGAACAGCTGACGCAGGGCGGCGTAGAGCAGTGGAAGCCGTTCACGAACTCGAAGCCCAGCGCGATGAGGAGCGCGAGGCCCAGGAGCACGAAGGCGCCGATGGCGAGCGGCGGCTGGCCGGCGGCCTGCATGTCCGCGATGAGATTGTAGAGCGCGTAGCCGAGACCGCCGACGAGCACGAGGGCGAAGAGCGCCGGGCCGGCCGGATGCATCCGGCCGTCGAGGTCGGGGCCGCGCGATGTGGGAGCGGAGGCAGCCGAGCCTTGCCCCTCCAAGCTGACGGCGTCGGACATTCGAACCTCAGGTGCACGGTGGATCGGCAACGTGAGGCACGTCTGCCGGACCTCTCCCCGAGCCGCCGCGGGCGGTGGACAGGAGGCGGTCCGCCCACCACAATCGCCCCGTTCAGGTCCGGACGGCCGGGCCGGAACGAGGCGCGACCGGACTTTCGGTGGCGGGAGCTGCCGACGCCGGATCGGCCTAACAAGGGAATGGCCGGGCCGAAGTTCCGTGAACATTCGATAACGCGTGTGGGCGCCGAGCGGGAATCTTGAGGTATCGTGCCTGTGACTGAGAGAGTGCTGGTCGAGGCGAGGTCAGGGAGGCCGCGGCCTACGGCCGGCCGCTCCTGCGGCGGCGGGGCGCAGCCATGCTGACGGCCCTGCTCTCCCTGGCGCTCCTCGTCGTGCTAGTCCTGATGGTGGTGCGGCGGCGCCATCTGACCATTCTGATGAGTCTCGCCAGCCTGATCGGCGCGATACTCGGCCTGATCTGGCTTCAGGATCTCGGGCTGCTGCCGGGCTCGCAGGGGCCGCTGAGCCACAAGCGGCCGACCACGGTCGAGGATGTGCGCCGCTGAGCGCAGCCCTGGCGGGACGGAACTCTTCCGACCCTCGCGCGTCTGTTGCGGTGACACCGGCCCGTAGGCCGAAGCCCGTCCGAGTGGAGCTCACCGGTGCGCAATCTGATCCTCCTTCTGATCCTGGTCGGCGCCGGCTTCGTGCTGACCGCGATGTACATCGCACCGGGCCAGCCCGAGCTGCGCGGCTGGTACGAGACCAACGCCTGCCCGCATCTCGACCGGATCAGCCCGCAGATCTGCGCGCCCATCCGTGCCGCCCGGGGCGGCGATCGCATCTGAGGCAACGCTTGCGTCGCGCGCTCGACTGGTTCTTCCGCGATCGGCGCAGCGGCGCCATCGTGATCGGACAGTGGCCGAACCTGCCGCTCTGGATCTTCGCCGTGGCGGCGGGCGCGAGCTGGCTGCTGGAGATGGCGATGCCCGGCTTGCCGGTGCTGGTCTTCCTGATCCTGCGGATCGTCGCCCTCGTGAGCCTTGCGGTCTGGGCGGCGGATGAGATTTTTCGGGGCGTGAATCCCTGGCGGCGCTGCCTCGGCGCGGCCGTACTAGTTGGGCTGGTGCTCAGCCTTGCGGGCCGCCTGTGACAGCGAGCGAGCCCTACGATCTCCTCGTCATCGGCGGCGGCATCAATGGCACAGGCATCGCCCGCGACGCCGCCGGGCGGGGCCTGCGCGTGCTGCTCTGCGAGCGGGGGGATCTGGCCGAGCACACCTCCTCCGCCTCGACCAAGCTGATCCATGGCGGTCTGCGCTACCTCGAACACTACGAGTTCAGGCTGGTGCGGGAGGCCCTGGCCGAGCGCGAGCGTCTGATGCGGCTCGCGCCCCACATCATCTGGCCGCTGCGCTTCGTTCTGCCCCACGATGCGGGCCTGCGGCCGGCCTGGATGCTGCGGTTCGGCCTGTTCCTCTACGATCACCTCTCGCGCCTGAAGGCGCTGCCGGGCTCGCAGGCCCTGCGCCTGACCTGCGACGGCCTCGGGGCGCCGCTCCAGCCCCGGCTGACCCGCGGCTTCGCCTATTCCGATTGCTGGGTGGAGGACAGCCGCCTCGTCGTGCTCAACGCGGTCGATGCCGCCGAGCGCGGGGCGCAGATCCGCACCCGCACCACGGTCGAATCCGCCCGGCGCGAGGCCGGCGCCTGGACCGCCACGCTCTACGACGCCGAGGCGCGGCGCCGCGAGAGCGTGCGGGCGCGGATCGTCGTCAACGCCGCCGGGCCCTGGGTGGCCGAGACGCTGCTGCGCACGCTCTCGGTCGAGGCCCGGCCCAAGGTGCGCCTCGTGAAGGGCAGCCACATCGTGGTCCGGCGGCTCTACGAGGGCGCCCAGGCCTATATCCTGCAGCAGCCGGACAAGCGCATCGTCTTCGCCATTCCCTACGAGCGCGACTTCACCCTGATCGGCACCACCGATGTGGTGCATGAGGGGGGCCCCGGCCCGGTCGCGATCTCGGCCGAAGAGACCCGCTACCTCTGCGGCTGCATCAACCGCTCCTTCGTCCGGCAGGTCGGCCCCGACGACGTGGTCTGGAGCTTTTCCGGCCTGCGCCCGCTCTACGACGACGCGGCCGAGAACGCCTCGGCCGTTACCCGCGACTACGTGCTCGAACGCGATCTCGACGGCCCGCCCCTGCTCTCGGTCTTCGGCGGCAAGATCACGACCTATCGGCGGCTGGCCGAGCACGCTCTCGAAAAGCTCCGCCCGAGCCTGCCGGGCCTGCAACCCGCCTGGACGGGGACGATCCCCCTGCCCGGCGGCGATATCGGGGACGGGGATTTCGACGCCTTCTGCCGCCAGTTCGCGGGCGAGCGGCCCTTCCTGCCCGAGGCGACCGTCCGGCGGCTGGCCCGGGCCTACGGCACGCGGGCCGATCGCCTGCTCGGCGACGCACGCACGGTCGCCGATCTCGGCGAGACCTTCGACGGCGATCTCAGCGCCCGCGAGGTGGATTACCTCGTGGGTCACGAATGGGCGCGCAGCCCCGACGACATCCTCTGGCGCCGCTCGAAGCTGGGGCTGCGAACGGGCCGGGAAGCCGTGGCGCGGCTCGGACGCTACGTGGCGGACCGTGCCCGGTCTCAGCGTCCGTAGACGTCCTCGACGCGGATGATGTCGTCCTCGCCCGTGTAGGAGCCGACCTGCACCTCGATCAGTTCGAGCGGGATCTTGCCGGGGTTCGTCAGCCGGT